>NZ_NFLN01000018.1 GCF_002160955.1 Gemmiger sp. An120 | reverse complement strand
GCGCGGGCCTTTCTGTGTTTCAGGGAAAAACGATCACTTGGTGATCTGGAAGCTGCGGGTCAGGGGGGCAGCCAGATGGTTGCCGCCCAGGATGCAGACGGTCACCACATACCGGCCCGGCTCGGTGGGCGGGGTGGTGGTGCTGGAGTAGATCCGCCACTTGCTGGTAAAGCCGGAGTACAGATAGTGCACGCTGCTCTGATCCACGGTCACGTCGCCGTTGTAGCTCAGGGTAGCGCCAAAGTCAAAGGTCTTGGCCTGCTCGGCGGTCAGCTTGCCGTTGCTGATGGACTGGTTCCAGGTCAGCCGGCTGCCGCTGGTGCGCATCTTCACCAGCACAAAGCCCACGCCTACGCCGGTCTCGTAGTTCTTGCTGTCGGTCACCGCAGCCACGGTGTACAGGCCCGCCCGGTTGGGGGTACCAAAGGAGATCCGCAGGCTGTCCGCCACCGAGGGCAGCTGGTTGATGATGCTCAGGATCTGGCCAAAGGTGCCGGTGTCGATGTTCAGCTTGTCCAGCAGATCCAGCAGTTCCTGGGTGCTGAACAGTTCCCGCAGCTCGCCCACGGTCACGCCGTCGTTGAGCATCTGGGTAAAGCTCTTGCCGTACAGCTTTTCCACGATCGGATCCAGCACTTTCAAAAACAGCGAACTGGTATACCGTTCGGGCAGATCCAGATACAGCCCGCCGCTCACGCTGCTGGTCACGCCGGCGTACACGGTGTACAGATCAAACTTGTCGGCGGGATCGGTGGTAACAAAATCCTCGGGAAGCGCCTCGTCGGCAAAGATGTTGGTGGAGTGCACGGTCACCTTCACGGTGGCCTTGTTCACGGTCACCGTTCCCTCGGTGTACCCGCTGGGACGGTATTCGGCACTGCCCTTGTACTCAACCCGTACCGCCTGGGCTTCGCCGGCGCCCATGGAGGGATACCGGCCCAGCACGGTGCCGCCCAGTTCATAGGTTTCGCCCTCGATGGGTACCCACTTGGTCAGCAGATCGCTGTCGATCATATCGCCCAGGCCCAAATCCGTGCCGCTTTCCAGATCGGTCAGCTTGGCCTTGTATTCGATTGTAAAATCGTCCAGGGTCAGGGTTTCCCGGGCGGGCAGGGTGGAGTTCTCCCAGTCGATCAGGTTGTCAAAGATGGCCTGTTCCATCACGGCCGGGTCCATGTTGTAGGTGAAGAAAACCCCGTCCTTCAGCACCACGGCGCTGACAAGGCGGCTGTCGGTGGTGGTTACATCCACAACCACCTCGCCGCCCCGGTATTCCCGGCTGCCGGGCCAGGAGATCCGGATCTCCCAATTGCCGGTGCCGAACTTGATCAGCCCGGTCAGATCGGTTTCGTTCAGGGGCTTGAAGCTGTCGGTGCCGCCAATTCTGTCCACGTTGTACTCCACCGTCACGTCCGCGGCGGTCAGCGCCGGGGTGGTGGAAGCCACCACAGCCTCGTAGATGGCGGCGGCGGTAGCGTCGTAGTCGTAGCCCTGGTCGTCGGTGAACACCATGCCCACTTCATAGGGGCTATCGTTCAGCACAAACTCCACGGCGGGACGATCGTTCACGGTCAGGGTAGCCTCGATCGTCGTGGGGGCATAGTCCTTGTTGCCGGGCCAGCTGATGCGCACCTTCTGCTGGCCGGCGGAGATGGCGGGGTAGCCAAGACCGCCCACAACAGCCTGACCCTCAAGAGGCAGCCACTTGGAATCCAGCTCGGTAATGCCTTTGTAGTAGTATTCAATGGTCACATTGTCGGCGGTGAGCACATCGGAAGAAGCCACCACCGCGTTGAAGATAGCGGTGCGCAGCGCCGCGTAATCCACATTCAGCGCCTCGTCCACCGCCAGGGTCACCGCATCGGGGGTCTCCTTGAGGGTGTAGGAGGCTTCGGGCCGCTCGGTCACGGTGATGGTGGTTTCGGCGGAAGCCCCCTTGACCGTTTCGGTACCGGCATAGGAGATGCGGATCTTCTGTTCACCTGCGGAGATGGCGGGGTAGGTCAGGGTATCCTTACCGCCCTCCAGAGGCATCCAAGCCTTGCCCAGGTCACCCACCGCGCCGGTGATCGCGGTTGCATAGTACTCAATGGTCACATCCCCCACGGCTAGTTCCGGGGTGGTGGAAGCCACTACCTGGTTGAAAATGCTGGCGCGCAGGGCGTCAAAATCCACCGTTGCGTCCGCCGTGTAGGGCAGCGCCACCTCCATGCTCTCGTTCAGGGTGATGGACGAGGACAGCTTAGCAGCTTTGGTCAGGGTGACCTCGGCGGTAGTTCCGGCCAGTCGGATCTGATAGTTGCCGTCACCATTGTCAGCCAGGGCGGGATGGGTGAAAGTCGTGGGGACGAACACCACATTTTTCTCACTGGTAAAACCGTTGATTGAGCCCCAGGCGTCATTGGTGAGCAGCCCGTTTTTGCCGGTGCAGTAATACTCCCACTCCAGGCTCTGCGGGTTAAGCCCCTCCTTGTTCACCACCAGGGCATCGAACAGGGCCTGTTTCACGGTCGCCTCGTCGGCATCGGCCGGGATAATCGCCATGCCGTCTGTCAGCTCCGCATCCGGGCCCTCCTCCGCAACGGGGGCTTCGTCCTGCGTCTGCACCGCTTCCGGCTGGGCCGGGGCAGCGGCATCGTCCGCCAGCGCGGTCACGGGCAGAGCCTGCATCATCAGCAGGGTCGCCAGCAGGCCGGCCAGCATCTGTTTTGCTTTGCGCATCCTGTAAATTCCTCCTCTTTTCTACTTTAGCGCGCCCGCGCGCGGGCGCCGTGCTCTATTCTATCACCAGTTTCCGGCGTGACAATATACAGTTCTGTAAAGAAACTGTACATTTTGATTCATCCTTGGTACTGATTTTGCATGATATTAACAAATATAAAGAAGCAATATAACTGGTGTGAAATATTAACCAAAAAGGCGCGGCGGGCAGGCCCTCTTTTCATTTACCGGGGGCTTTGGTATAATGCTAATTGTGAGAGTTTGCGGCATTGTCCGCTTGAAAAATATCCCCGTGCCGCCTGGGCGCGGGCAGGAGGTAGGAAATCACTATGTTATACCGCGATTTGCAGGCCAGCCCGGAGATTCTGCAAGCGGTGGAGCGGATGGGCTTCACCGAGATGACCGAGGTGCAGGAAAAAGCCATTCCGGAGATGATGGCCGGCCACGATATCACCGCCAAAGCCCCCACCGGCACCGGCAAGACCTGTGCGTTCGGTATTCCGCTGATCGAGCGGCTGGATAAGGAAAAGGCCGTGCCCCAGGCGGTGGTGCTGGCCCCCACCCGGGAACTGGCCCGCCAGATTGCGGACGATCTGCGGGATCTGACCCATTTTCTGCCCAGCGTGCGGGTGGCCTGCGTGTACGGCGGGGCCAACATGCAGGGCCAGGTGGACCAGCTGAAAAAGGGCTGCCAGATCGTGGTGGCCACCCCGGGCCGCCTGATGGACCACATGAAGCACCGCAGCATTGATGTAAGCGCCGTCACCACCGTGGTGCTGGACGAGGCGGACGAGATGCTGGATATGGGGTTCTACAAGGATGTGCGGCGGATCATCGATTCCATGAAAGCCCGCAAGATGCTGTGCATGTTCAGCGCCACCATCAGCCGGGAAGTCATGGACATCGGCTGGCTGTACCAGAAAGACCCGGTGGAAATCACCGTGCGTCCCGCCGAGGAAAGCCAGCCCAAGATCACCCAGTACACCCTGCTCACCACCGGCCGCAACAAGCTGGCGGATCTGGCCCAGATCATCATCGGCCAGGACCACAAGCGGGTGATGGTGTTCTGCAATACCAAGTTCACCACCGCGATCCTGACCAACCAGCTGGCCCGGCTGAACTTTGTGGCGGACTGCCTGCACGGGGATCTGAGCCAGGCCGAGCGCAACAAGATCATGAGCGCTTTCCGGGAGGGCAAGATAAACGTGCTGGTAGCCACCGACGTGGCCGCCCGGGGCATCGATGTGGATGACGTGGACGCAGTCATCAACTACGATGTGCCGCCCTCCATTGAGTACTACACCCACCGCATCGGCCGCACCGGCCGGGCCAAGCGCAGCGGCGTGTCCTACCTGCTGTATGTGGCCGAGGAGAAGCGCCGGGTGGAGGAGATGCTGCGCCTGACCCGCAACGCCGACCTGGCCATTCCGGTGCACTTTGACGAGGCCCACGAAAAACTCATCGAAGAGGAACGTTCCACCCAGGATAAGTTCCAGATCAAACAGTATTTTTAACCGATAAACCGGGGGAGACAACGCCTCCCCCGGCCCCCTGGAAAACGCGGGCCGGAAGAATCGGGCCCGCCTTGTTTTTGCCTGTTTTCTGCGGGGCGGCGATGGCCGGCCCGCTTGTTGGGGGTCTGGGGGACTGGTCCCCCGGATCGGCTCATTTTTGTTGCCGGGAGATTTTTCACAAATCTCTTGACCTTCCCCCGGGTGGAAGGTGTACAATGACCCCAACGACCAGCGAAGGGGGGACCGGATTGCAGATCAAAGAGGTGGAAGCCCGGGTGGGCGTCACCCGCAAGAATATCCGCTTTTATGAAAAGGAGGGGCTGCTGGCCCCCCGGCGGCAGGCGGGCAACGGATACCGGGACTATACCGAGGAGGAAGTGGCGCGGCTGGAGCGGATCAAGCTGCTTCGGAAACTGGACGTGCCGCTGGAGGAGATCGCGGCCATGCTGGACGGGCGCCTGACCCTGGCTCAGGGGATGCGGCGGCATCTGGTGACCCTGGAGCACCGGCAGGACAACCTGGCTACCGCCCGGGCGCTGAGCGAGCGCCTGGTGCAGGAGCCCGGCCTGCTGGAAGGCCTGGATGCCGGCGCCTATCTGAGCGAGATGGCCGCGCTGGAACGAAAGGGAGTGCGGTTTGTGAATGTGAAGAAGCAGGACAAAAAGCAGCGCACCCGGGGCGCGCTGCTGGCGGCGGGCACCTTTCTGGGGCTGATGGCGCTGCTGGAAGCGCTGATGGCCTGGGCCCTGTACACCGAACCGGCGCCGCTGCCCATTGCGCTGCTGGTTCTGGGCATACCGCCCGTGTTTGTTGTGGGCGCGCTGCTGGCGCTGCGCCAGCGTCTGCGCGAGATTGAAAGGAGCGAGATTGATGCTTATCGTGAATACTGAGAATATCCCCGGCCGCCGCTATGAAGTGCTGGGCCTGGTGCGGGGCAGCGTGGTGCAGAGCAAGAACTTCGGCAAGGACTTCATGAGCGCCATGAAAACCCTGGTGGGCGGCGAGATCGTGGCCTACACCGAACTGCTGCAGGAGGCCCGGCAGATCGCCATGGGCCGGATGGTCACCCAGGCGGAGGAACTGGGGGCGGACGCCATCGTCTGCCTGCGGTATGCCTCCTCCAGCGTGATGCAGGGCGCGGCCGAGGTGATTTCCTACGGCACCGCCGTGCGCTTTACCGACAAGTAACCAAAGGGGGACCGGATCATGGATAGTGTATCGCTTTTGGGATCGGCCTTCTGGCTGGGTGTGGGCGCTGTGTTCACCTTTCTGGTGCCCATCGTGCTGCTGGTGGTGCTGCTGGTGCGCCGGATGGTCAGCAGCAAACCGCTGGCGCTGGGCTTTGCGGCCTTTGGCGTCAGCCAGCTGGTGCTGCGCATTCCGCTGCTCAGCGTATTGAGCCTGTGGCAGCCCTACGTGGACTGGGCCACCGCCCACATGTGGCTGCAGCTGCTGCTGGTGGGCGGTTTGAGCGCGGGCCTGTTTGAGGAGACCGCCCGGCTGGGCGGCGCCTGCCTGCTGAACCGGAAAGGTTTTACCTACAAAGATGTGATCAGCTTCGGTTTGGGCCACGGCCTGTGCGAGGTGATCCTGCTGGTGGGGCTCAGCCAGATCAGCAGCATGGCCACCACCCTGGCAATAGCCTTTGCCCCCGAGATGATGCAGCAGGCGCTGGGCGCGCAGTTTGACCTGGTGATCAGCCAGCTGGCGGCGGTAAGCCCGCTGACCATCCTGCTGTCCCTGGTGGAACGGCTGGGCGCGGTGAGCCTGCACGTGTTCAACACGGTGCTGGTGTTCCGGGCGGTGCGGCAGCGCCAGCCGCTGTTCTACCTGGCGGCGCTGGCCGTGCACACCGCCGGCAACTTCCTGGTGGTGGCGGTCAACCTGACGGTGGGCGCTGTGCCCGCCGAAGGCCTGATGCTGCTGATCGGCGCGGCCTGCCTGGCCGGTACGCTGGCCGGCCGCAAGGCGTTTGCCCAATAACAATACAGCAAAACGGGGCGCATCCCATCACAGGATGCGCCCCGTTTTTTTATCGTTTTGCCAGCCTTTGCGCCGCCAGGGCCGCGGCCCAGAGCAGCCCTGCCCCCAGCGGCAGCAGCGCCGGCATGGTGCCGTCCGCCCAAAGCAGGTACCAGCTGGGCGGCAGCGCCCGGCTGAGCGGTGTCAGCGCCGGGGCATAGCGGGTCACGTCCAGCAGCGCCGGGCAGAGCAGCACACAGCCCACCGCCAGCCAGGGCAGCGCCAGTGCCCCCATGTCCGGCCCGGCGGGCAGCGCCGCCCAGAGCAGCGCCAGCGCCGGAACCGCCAGACAGAGCGGCCCCAGCCCGGCAAGCTGCCGCCCCACCGGGCCAAAGCCGGGCAGCCGTGCCGCGGCCAGTGTCCCCAGCAGGCAGAGGGCCAGGGTATACAGGGTGCTTTCCGCCAGCAGCGGGGCTTCCAGCGCCGCCCTCCCGGCCAGGGGACGGGCCCGGCGGTACCAGCCGCTCTGCCGCAGGCTTTTCAGGCTGCCGCCGGTCAGCAGCGCCCGGGCGGTCACCAGAATCCCCAGCGCCAGCCGGGCCAGCGCCCCGGCCCAGCCCGCGGCCCCCAGGCTGGCCAGGCTGCCGCCTCCCTCCACCGTCAGGATCATGGGGGAGCGGTTGGCCAGCTGCCCGGTCAGGCGCCCGGCCCAGCGGGATTCCTCGTCTGCGGGGATCAGCCTGGCCTCCGCCAGCCAGGCCGCGGCCAGCGCGCCGGACCGCTGCCCCAGCACCGCCGCCGCCAGCTGTTCCCGGGCGGGGGCGGCCAGCAGGCTGCCCGGGTGGGTCAGCTGCAAAAACTGCGGGTCGTCCGGTGTGCCGGTCAGCACAAAGGCACAGTCCCACAGCCCGGCCGCCACCTGCCGCCGGGCCTCCTGTTCGGTGCAGGGGCGGTATTCCACCGGGGCGGTCTCCAGCTGCGCCCAGACTGCCTGCCCGAACCCGGTGTCCGCGGGCAGGCACAGGCCCACCACCGGGTCGCCGCCCGCCGCGCCGGGAACAAATCCCAGCGCCCACAACGCCAGCGGCACCGCCAGCAGCCCGGCCAGTGCCCCCGGCCGCAGCCATCGGCGCAGCCGCCGCCCCAGCGCGGGGAGAATATAGCCGGTCAGCATGGGGCGGTCCTCCTTCCCGCGCGGCGGGCGCCCAGCGCCAGCGCCGCGGCACACAGGACCAGCCCCCATACGGCCAGCGCGGCCCATTCCGCCGTCGGGGCCCGGTGACCCAGCGGCACGGCCAGCACCGTGCGCAGCAGCGCGGGCGGCGTCCAGCGGCCCACCGCCCACAGCCAGCCGGGCAGCAGCACCGGCGGCAGCACGCAGCCCGCCGCCAGGGCCGAAGCCCCGGCCAGCCCCAGGGCCAGCGCCCCGGCCCGGCTTCGGCTGGCAGCCGGGCCGCAGCACAGCCCGGCAAACCCCGCCGCCGTCAGCGCGGCCAGCGCCGCCGGAGCCAGACAGGCCAGCGGGGCCCGGCTGTATACCGCCAGCGGCAGAAAGAACAACACAACATACAGCCCGAAGGCACAGACCAGCCCGGCCCCCGCCGGGGCCAGGGGAGACAGCCCCACCGCCCGGGCCCGCTGCCACAACGCCGCCTGCTCTCCGCCGCCCAGGCAGGGCCAGAACAGCGGCGCGCAGAGCAGCAGCAGGCAGGCCAGCGTGCCCAGGGCGTAGTGCTCCGCCGGGGGCAGCGCGGCGGCGGCCAGCGTTTCGGTGCGGAACATCCGCCCCCGCTCCAGCACCGCCCGGGCAAAGGCCAGGTTCACCCCGGCCACCGCCTGGTCCCGGGTCAGGGGCGGGTCGGGAATTTGATCATAGGTTTCCAGCGCCGCGTAGATGCCCGCCTGGCTGTCGGTAAGCAGGGCGGCGGCCGTCTGGCCCATCCAGGCGGTCAGCGCCCCTTCCAGCGGCAGGCCCGGGGCGGTTTCCAGCGTGGGGGAGCGGTTCTCCCCGTTCAGGATGCTGGCCAGAAAATCCTCCGGCAGCCATACCACCCCGGCCGCTTCCCCCGCCGCCAGGGCACGCCGGGCCTCGTCCGGGCCGGCGGCGGAAAACCGGCACCAGCTGGCCAGTTCGCCCATCCGGCCCAGCAGCCCGGCCAGGGTTTCCGCTTCGGCCTGGGCTTCTTCGCTCTCGCCGGTCAGCAGCACCGTCAGCACCGGCGCGTCTGCGTCCCGGCTTGCCAGCGCGGCCCCGGCACCCGCGGCCAGACCCCAGGCCAGCAGGCACAACACAAACAGCGCCGCCCCCAGGCGGCGCTGCCGTTTGACCATCCAGCCTGTCAGTGCCAGAAATCCGCGCATAGCGTCCTCACCACATGTTGCTGCCGGTCAGCGGCGCGTAGACCATGGAGTTGTACTCACCCAGCAGACTGAACAAAAATTCCTGCACTTCGATGTCGCTCATGTCGTTGAGCAGGGTGGGGGTGTACGACAGTTCGTCCAGAGGCTCACCGGGGGCGATGGACAGGCTGGTGCTCAGCCGCAGGGCCATGCCGTTTGCTTCCATGGACAGATCGCTCAGATCCACCGTCAGGGTCTGGGCGTCCGGATCGGCCAGCCAGCTGCCCGCGGCCGCCAGGCGGATCGTGCCGCCCCAGCCGTCGTCGATCAGCATTTCAGCGCTCAGGTTTTCGTCCGCCTTCTTGCTGTCCAGATCCAGGGTAAAGGTAACCGGGGTCTCCCCGTACAGGGTTATCCGGCCGCTGGTGGTCAGATGCCCGTCCGGGGCGGTGTGGGCGCCGTTCATCTCAAGAACCGTCACCTCCGTGCCGTCGTCGGCCAGCGCCCGCAGCGCCAGCACGTCCAGCAGGGTGCCGTCCATGCCCAGCTCCAGCTGCAGCACGCCGCCGTCCTGATCCACGGTCACCCGCACAACCTGCTTGTCCCGGATCAGAAACTCCATATTCAGCGTTTCGGGCAGATCGGCCAGCAGGCTGTCCAGCGACTGGCGCAGGCTGTCCATCGTCAGCGAGGGATCGCTCATCATCAGGGATTTCAGAACTTCAGCCACATTGGGGTCGGCCAGCAGGGCGTCGGCGCAGGCGTTTGCCCATACGGTCAACGCCTCCCGGGGGGCGGACACCGTCACCTGATCCAGCTTCCGGTCCTGGCCCTGGGCGTTCACCGTCATGCCCTTTTCCCGGTCGATCTCCACCTCGTCCAGCAGGGTGCGGGTGGCTTCCCACATTGCGTCGGTGGTGGCAGGGTCCAGCGGCTTGCCGGTTTCCAGCCAGTTGTAGCTGTCGGCATAGGGGGCCAGATCCATCTCCGGGTCCAGGGCTTCGCTGCCCAGCAGCCGGTTGATCTGGGCGCCAAAGCCCTCGTTGAGGGTGCCGTACCATCGGCCTGTGGTCAGCTGGGGCGAGGCAAAGGCGATCATCTCGTCATCCAGCCACACATCCATCAGCAGCACCGTGAAATCCCCCATATCCAGGGTATAGGTGAACCAAGACCGCCGGGCTTCCAGATCGCTCTGGCTCCGGACCGTAAACTGCAGCCCTTTCAGCATGTCGGCCTCCGGCCCGTCCACGGGCAGCTCTTCCAGCCGCACCGACTGGGTGATGACCGACTGCTCGATGGCCCGGTTCAGCCCCAGGTTTTTCTGCAGGGTCTCCTGCTCCTGTGCCAGTGTCGTGCCGGTGTTCACCAGGCTGTCAAACAGGTACACCGCCGGGTTCATCGCCCGCAGCAGGGCGGGCACCCCCAGCGCCAGCAGCAGGATCACCACCACGGCCGCCGCCGCAAGCCCCACCCACAGGCCGGTGCGCCGTTTGCGGGGCGGTGTGGCCGGGGCTGCCGGGGTAGCTACCGCCCCGGTTTCCGGGTCCGCGCCCCGCACGCCGGGCATCAGCACCGTGTCCGCCGGTCCGGCAGAGACCGGTTCCGCCGCCGGAGCGGTGACCGGCGTACCGCACTTTGTGCAGAACCGCTGGCCCTCTTCCAGCGGGGTGCCGCATCGTTTGCAGATCATACCAAAATCCTCCTTTTGCGTCTTTTCTTCTTTTCTCTATGGCAGCCGGGCGCATCCGCGCCGGTTGTCTTTATACCGGGCGGCCGTTCTCCAGCCGCAGCCGCGCGCCGCACAGCCCGGCCAGATCGGCCTCGTCGTGGCTGCACAGCACCAGGCACCCGCCGCCGGGCAGGTAGACCTGCCGCAGCCAGGCGGTCAGCCGGGCGCGGGTGTCCGCGTCCAGCGGGGCAAAACTCTCGTCCAGCAGCAGGCAGGCGGGCCGGGCGCACAGGGCCATGGCCAGGCTTACCCGGCGGCTCATCCCGCCGCTCAAAGCGCCGCAGCGCAGCCCCCGCAGCTCATCCAGCGCCAGCAGCTGCCGCAGCTGGGCATCCATCGGGCCGCGCAGCCCGCACAGCCCACGCCACAGCCGCAGCACCTCGTCGGTGGTGGCGTCGGGGGGCAGCGCGTCCTGCTGGGGCACATAGCCCAGCTTCCGGCGCAGGAAATCCCGGTCACCCCGCACGTTTTTTCCCTGCCAGAGCACCTGCCCGCTGTCGGGGGCTTCGGTCTGGGCCAGCAGCCGCAGCAGGGTGCTCTTGCCCGAACCGTTGGGCCCGCACAGCCCCAGACATTCCCCGGGCGGCACAGCAAAGCTGACACCGGCCAGCACGGTGCGCGTCCCATACCGTTTGCACAGTTCCACCGCCTGCAGCAACGCTGTTCCCTCCCTTTTGCATAATAAAGCATGGCACACCGTTATACTAGCACCTTTCCGCAGATCCCGCAACTGCTGCCGGTGGGGAACAATCCCAACTTTGCACAGAAACTTCACATCTCTGCCCGCCGGATTTCACAATTACGGCGTATAGTAACACCGTCAAATACGCGTTACAGAAAAAAAGAGGGAAATTGAGGGGGGATTCATCATGCAGACCGTAAAAGCCGGGCTGAGCCGTCTGGGCGGCTGGGCGGGCCGTCATAAAAAGCTGTTGATCGCGCTGGCGATCCTGGTGGTGCTGGCGGGGGGTCTGGCCGTCTGGAAGCTGCGGGCCCGGCCTGCCGCCGCCGGCCAGACCGTCGAATACGTGCGCACCGTGACCCTGAGCCGGGGCAGCCTGGACGACGTGGTCAGCGCCACCGGCACGGTGGAGAGCGCGGACGTGTCCACCGTGACCACCGAACTGAAATACACCGTCCAGGAAGTGCTGGTAGCGGTGGGCGACTCGGTGCAGGAGGGGGACGTGATCTGCAAGCTGGATACCTCCGAACTGGAAAACCAGATCGAAAAGCTCAAGGAGAGCCTGGCCGACCAGACCGCCCAGCTGCAGAAGCAGTACGACCAGGCGGTGGCCAGCCGGGACGAGGCCAAGTATGCCCTGGATGAGGCCTACACCAGCCAGAGCCGGGCCCAGAGCAGCTACAACAGCGCCAAGAGTGCCTACGACAGCATTGTAAATGAAATTGCCGCCTACCAGAGCGCCTACGACACGGCCCTGGCGGAGTACCAGGCCCTGCTGAAAGAGAGCGAACCGGGCCAGCTGCCGTCGGCGTCTTCCGACCCGGCGGCCAGCCAGCCCCAGGACGGCACGGCAGTGACCCAGGAGGAGAGCCTGGCCGACAAGATCAGCGCGGCCAAGGCGAAGCTGGATGCCGCCGAGGCGGAGCTGAACACCATGAAATCCGGCCTGGGCTACACCGCGGCGCAGCAGGCCTACACCAGTGCGGAACAGAGCCTGAACAGCGCCAACACCGCCTACAGCCAGGCCCAGAAAACCTACGACAGTGCCCAGGACGCGGTGAACACCGCCGCGGAAAACCTGGCGGACGGCGGCGAGAGCGATGAGCTGGAGCAGCTGTACGAGCAGGTGGAGAACTGCACCCTGCGGGCCAAGACCGCCGGCAAGGTGACCAGCCTGGACGCCATCGTGGGCAGCCTGCCCGGAACCACCGTGGCCACCATCCAGGATACCGGCAGCCTGAAGATCAGCATCAGCATCCCGGAATATGACATCGAGAGCGTATCGGTGGGCCTGCCGGTGCGGATCACCACCGACGTGACCGACGAGACCTTTACCGGCACCGTCAGCCAGATCTCGCCCACCGCCACCGGCGGCGGGTCCTCCTCCAGCCAGTTCGCGGCGGAGGTGCTGGTGGACGGCAGCCCCGAGGCGCTGCGCATCGGCACCAACGCGTCGGTGGAGATCATCCTGTCCTCCACCGAGGATGTGTTCACCGTGCCGCTGGACGCCATCGGCCAGGATGAGAGCGGCCAGGACGTGGTCTACCTGCAGACCGGCACCGATGAGGCGGGCGACCCCACCTTTGAGCCGGTTCCTGTGACGGTGGGGGCCACCAACGATTACTACGCCGAGGTCAGCGGCGAGGATCTGACCGAGGGCGCGGTGGTGCGCGCCGCCGCCGACCCGGCCCAGGCCGTCAGCCAGATCACCCTGCCCACCGATGAGGAGATGAGCGGGGAGATGACCGGCGGGCCCTCCATGAGCGTGCAGGTAGGCGGCATGGCCGGCGGCGACATGGGCGGCGGTATGGCCGCGGCCCCCGTTATGGGAGGCTGAGCCATGGCCCCGATCATTCAGATGCACGGCATCGTAAAACGCTATTTTGAGGGCCGCCCCAATGAACTGGAGATCCTGCACGGCATCGACCTGACGGTGGAAAGCGGCGAGTTCGTGGCCATCGTGGGCGAGAGCGGCAGCGGCAAAAGTACCCTCATGAACATCATCGGCGCGCTGGACGTGCCCACCGCCGGGGAGTATATCCTGGACGGGGTGGACGTGACAAGCGCGCGGGACAGCGCCCTGTCCGATATCCGCAACCGCAAGATCG
Organism: Gemmiger sp. An120; assembly: GCF_002160955.1. Classification (GTDB taxonomy): domain Bacteria; phylum Bacillota; class Clostridia; order Oscillospirales; family Ruminococcaceae; genus Gemmiger_A; species Gemmiger_A avium. The sequence goes on along the minus strand of NZ_NFLN01000018.1, from coordinate 45,920 downwards.
GGTTTGTGTTCCAGACCTTCAACCTGATCGGGCGTACCAGCGCCCAGAAAAACGTGGAACTGCCCATGCTCTACGCGGGGCTGCCGGCCCGCAAACGGGCCCGCCGCGCCGCCGAACTGCTGGCCGAGATGGGCATGAGCGAGCGTGCCCGCCACCAGCCCAACGAGCTGAGCGGCGGCCAGAAACAGCGGGTGGCCATCGCCCGCGCCCTGGCCAACGACCCGGCCATCCTGCTGGCCGACGAGCCCACCGGCGCGCTGGATTCCGCCACCAGCCGGATGGTCATGGACATCTTTCACCGCCTGCACGAGGAGCAGGGCAAGACCATCGTGCTGATCACCCACAGCCAGGAGCTGGCCGCCGAGTGCCAGCGCATCCTGACCCTGAAGGACGGGCGCTTTGTGTCCGAGCGGAAAGGGGGGCGGCCCCATGGCCTTGTGGGATAACATCCGGCTGGCCTTTGCCAGCCTGTGGGCCGGCAAGCTGCGGGCGCTGCTGACCATGCTGGGCATCATCATCGGCATCGGCGCGGTGATCGCCATTGTCACGGTGGGCAATTCCCTCACCGGCAGCATCACCAGCAGTTTGTCCGGCTTCGGCATCAACAACATCACCGTCAGCCTGGAACAGAAGGATGAAGACAGCGGATATTCCGTGATCTCCATGGGCCGGGGCGCCGCCATGATAAGCGGCGGGGGCGGGCTGATGTTCGGCCCCAGCGCCCCGTCGGAAGAGGACCTGCTCACCGACGGGATGATCGCCGAATACAAGGAAGCCTTCGGCGACCGGGTGGCGGGGGTGGCCTGCACCCAGTCGGTGGGCAGCGGCACCGTCACCCAGGGTGAAACCAGCGTGACGGTGAGCGCCAGCGGCGTCAACGCGGACTACACCGCCGTCAACGATGTGGAGATGCTGGCGGGCCGGTTCATCCTGGATACCGACGGGGACCGGGCGCTGGCGGTGGTGAGCGATCTGTTCTGCGAGAGCGTGTTCGGCGCGGCCGACGACTCGGTGCTGGGGCAGAGCTTCACCATCACCCTGAACGGCGTCACCCAGCGGTTCTATGTGGCGGGCGTGTATGAGTACGGCGAGGACGCGGTGGCCAGCCTGACCGGCAGCGACCCGGTCACCGACCTGTATATGCCGCTGGCAGTGGCCAGGCGGCTGGCCGGGGCGGACGAGGGCTGCCAGCAGTTCACGGTGGCCGCCGCCGACGGCACCGACACCAGCACCCTCATGGAGCAGACCGAGGAATTCTTTGCCAGCTACTACACCCGGAATGAAAGCTACACGGTGGGGGCTTCCAGCATGGAGAGCATGCTGGAGGAGATGACCGGCATGCTGGGCACCGTGACCCTGGCCATCAGCGCCATTGCCGCCATCAGCCTGCTGGTGGGCGGCATCGGGGTCATGAACATCATGCTGGTCAGCATCACCGAGCGCACCCGGGAGATCGGCACCCGCAAGGCGCTGGGCGCCCGCAGCAGCGCCATCCGGCTGCAGTTCGTCACCGAGGCGGTGGTGATCTGCCTGGTGGGCGGCGTGCTGGGTGTGGCGCTGGGCATCGGCCTGGGCGCCGCGGGCGCCAATCTGCTGGGCTACGCGGCCCGGCCCACAGTCTCCTCCATTCTGCTGGCGGTGGGCTTCTCCATGGCCATCGGCGTCTTTTTCGGGTACTATCCGGCGGGCAAGGCCGCCAAAATGGACCCCATCGAGGCGCTGCGCTACGAATGATATTTCCGATTCGACCTGTGCGCCGGCTGGTTTCGGCGCCGGCGCGCGGTGTCGGCTCCTTTTCTTCTTTTCTTTTCTTTTCTTTGCGAAAGGACGCGTCTGCTTCGGCGGGCGCGTCCTTTCGTGCTGTGTGCTTGCAATTCATGCGCCGGTGGTCTATTATAAAAAATTGTAAAATCAATGTAAAAGAGGAGGCACAGTACGTGATGCTGCATTTGCCCGCACGTAAACCCGTGCCCGAGGGGTACTTGTTTTCCAACGAGGCACTGATGGCCCTGATGGTGCCGCTGGTGATCGAACAGTTCCTGGCCGCCGCCGTGGGTATGGCCGATACCATGATGGTCTCCCGGGCGGGGGAGGCCGCCATCTCCGGCGTAAGCCTGGTGGATATGATCAACAAGCTGATCTTTCAGCTGCTGGCGGCGCTGGCCACCGGCGGCGCGGTGGTCACCAGCCAGTTCCTGGGGGCCCGGGCCCGGCACAAGGCGTCGGATTCCGCCGGGCAGCTGGTGCTGCTCAGCGCCCTGGCGGGCACCGGCATCATGCTGTTCACACTGGCGCTGGCCCATCCGATGATGCGGCTGTTCTTTGGCCAGATCACCGACGACGTGATGGCCGCGGGCCTTTTGTATCTGCGGATCGTGGCCCTGAGCTATCCGTTCCTGGCGCTGTACAATGCGGGGGCGGCGCTGTTCCGCAGCATGGGCAACAGCAAGGTGTCCATGCAGGTCAGCGTGCTGGTCAACGTGCTCAACGTGATCGGCAACGCCATCTGTGTGTTCGGCCTGGGCATGGGGGTGGCCGGCGTGGCCATTCCCAGCCTGATCAGCTACATCGTGGGCGCGGCGCTCATGCTCTGGCTGCTGCGCAGCCCGGACATGCCCCTGCCGGTGGCCTTTACCGCCCGGCTTCGGGGGGATATGGCGCGCAGCATCCTGGGCATCGGCATCCCCAGCGCTATGGAAAACAGCGTGTTCCAGCTGGGGCGGATCGTGGTGATCAGCATGATCTCGCTGTTCGGCACGGTGCAGATCGCCGCCAATGCGGTGGCCAACAACCTGGACGGTCTGGCCATCATCCCCGGCCAGGCCTACGAGCTGGCCATGATCGCGGTGGTGGGCCGGTGCATCGGCGCCCGGGATATGCGCCAGGCCCGGTACTATACCGGCCGCCTGATGAAGGGCAGCTATCTGAGCCTGGCCGCGGTCAGCCTGGTGATGCTGGCGGGTCTGCCGCTGCTGCTGGGCCTGTATGAAATCTCCGACGCCACCTGGCAGCTGGCCTGGCTGCTGGTGGTGATCCACCTGACGGTGGGCATGCTGATCTGGCCGGCCAGCTTTGTGCTGCCCTGTGCGCTGCGTGCCGCCAACGACGTGAAATTCCCCATGTGGGTGAGCATCCTGTCCATGGTGATCTGGCGGCTGGGCTTCAGCTATCTGCTGGCCGTGCGGATGGAGTGGGGCGCGGTGGGCGTCTGGATCGCCATGGTGGTGGACTGGGTCTGCCGCACCATCTGCTTTGTGGGCCGCTGGAAGAGCGGCCGCTGGGAACACTTCTATAAAGAAAAGGAGACCGTATGAAGCTGATCAGCTGGAATGTAAACGGCCTTCGGGCCTGCCTGGGCAAGGGCTTTGCCGAGACCTTTGCAACCCTGGACGCGGACGTGTTCAGCGTGCAGGAGACCAAGATGCAGCCGGGGCAGGCGGATTTTGCCCCGGAAGGCTACACCGAATACCTGAGCAGCGCCGAGAAGAAGGGGTATTCCGGCACTGCCTGCTGGACGCGGGTGGCGCCGCTGTCGGTGCGGTACGGCATCGGGCCGGAGATCCACAGCCATGAGGGCCGGGCCATCACCCTAGAATTTGAAAAATTCTACCTGGTCAACGTGTATACCCCCAATTCCCAGGAGGGGCTGGCCCGGATCGACTACCGCATGCAGTGGGAGGACGATCTGCGCGCCTATTTGTTGGAGCTGGACAAGCACAAGCCGGTGGTGCTCTGCGGCGATCTGAACGTGGCCCACAACGAGATCGACCTGAAAAACCCCGGCCCCAACCGGGGCAGCGCGGGCTTTTCGGATCAGGAGCGGGCCAAGATGACCGAGCTGCTGGCAGCGGGCTTTGTGGACAGCTTCCGCCATCTGCACCCGGACGCCACCGGGGCCTACAGCTGGTGGAGTTACCGGTTCAACGCCCGCAAGAACAACGCGGGGTGGCGCATCGACTACTTTGTGGTGTCCCGGCGGCTGGCCGACCGGATCACCCGGGCGGAGATCCTGCCCCAGGTGATGGGCAGCGACCACTGCCCGGTGCTGCTGGAGCTGGAATTGTAAAATCAACAAATCGGGCGCGGAATGTATTGCATCCCGCGCCCGATTCGTATATAGTATAGGCAGTGTGCCTTTCGGCGCATGTTTTGCTAGGAAAACGATAAAAGGAGTATATACGATATGAAAACCATCCTGGACATTGTGCGGGGCATCGTGATCGGCATTGCCAACGTGATCCCCGGCGTATCCGGCGGCACGATGGCGGTCTCCATGGGCATCTACGACAAGCTCATCGGCGCCATCAACGGCCTGACCAAAAACTTCATGCGCAGTGTGCGCATCCTGGCCCCGCTGCTGGTGGGTATGGCCATCGGCGTGGTGGGCTTCAGCTACCTGGTTGAGTATCTGCTGGCCCAGCACACCCTGGCCACCTGCCTGACCTTTGTGGGCCTGATCCTGGGCGGCCTGCCGGTGCTGTGGCCCTCTTTGAAAAAGAGCATCGCCAAAAAGCCCGGCGGCAAGGCCGGTGCGCCGGAGGTGCTGGCATTCCTGGTTCTGCTGGCGGTGGGCGTGGGCATGCCCCTGCTGCAGGGCGGCGGCGACGGTGTGCAGACCCTGACCCCCGGTGTGGGCATGGCTGTGCTGCTGCTGATCCTGGGCGTGATTGCCAGCGTCACCATGGTGATCCCGGGCGTGTCCGGCAGCATGGTGCTGATGATCCTGGGCTACTACTACGGCGTGATCAACGCGGTCACCGGCACCATCTCCGCCCTGAAAGCGCTGGACTTTGCCGGCGTGTTCAACGGCCTGCTGCTGCTGGTGCCTTTCGGCATCGGCGTGCTGCTGGGCATTCTGCTGATCGCCAAGCTGATCGACTGGCTGTTTGACCGGTTCCCCAGCCAGACCTACTCCGCCATCATCGGCCTGGTGGTCTCCTCGCCCTTTGCCATCCTGTATGCCTCCGGCGCGCTGGCCGGCGGCCTCAACTGGATCGAGCTGGTGGTGGGCATCGTGCTGGGCGCCGCGGGCGCCTGGGTCACCCTGCTCATGGGCGAAAAGGAATAAAAATCGCGGTTTCGGCCCGCTGCTCCCCCGGGAGCAGCGGGCTTTTTGCGTTTGTGACAAAACTGTTCGCTGCCCGTAAGGTTGTTCGATGGCGGGCGGGCCCTGCCGGTGGTAGGATGATCCCAGAGGGAGGGGATCCGAATGGAACAAAGCAAACAGACATCCCGCACCGGCCTGCGCTGGGCGGGCCGGGCGCTGCTGCGGGTGCTGGCCGGGCTGCTGGTGCTGGCGATTCTGGCCGGGGCGGTGGTCACGGGGCTGCTGCTGCGGGCGGGCCATGAGATGTACCGGCAGGCCATGGCCGCCGATCCGCCCGAAACGGCGATTGCCCGGGTGCGGGAGCGGGAGGATTTTTTGCCGCTGGACCAGGTGCCCACCGCCTTCCGGCAGATGCTGCTCACCTCGGAGGATCACCGCTTCTACACCCACGGCGGGGTGGACCCGCTGGCCATCCTGCGGGCGGCGGCGGAAAACCTGCGACAGGGCCGCCTGGCCCAGGGCGGCAGCACCATCACCCAGCAGCTGGCCAAGAATCTGTGGTTCAGCTTTGAAAAGCGGTTCGAGCGCAAGGTAGCGGAGGTGTTTGCCGCCTGGCGGCTGGAGCGGATGCTTACCAAGGACGAGATATTGGAACTGTACATCAACGTGGTCTGGTTCGGGGAGGGCTGCACCGGCCTGCGGGCGGCGGCCCGGCACTATTATGACTGTGAGCCGATGGCCTTGTCTCCCAGCCAGTGCCAGGCCCTGGTGGATACCCTGAAAAGCCCCGCTACCCGCAACCCCAACGCCCTGGCACAGGCGGAATAATACAAAGAAAACCGGCGCGTGCCCCGCGGTCCGCGCCGGTTTGTTTGTTATTTCGCTGCCGGGGGCCGCAGGCTGAACAGGCTGCCCTCCGGCCCGGTGCTCTCCAGCTGCACCGGGGCCTCCAGAAGTTCGCTCAGCTGGCGGGCAATGGCCAGCCCCAGCCCCTCGCCCGGGCTGGCGGCGCGGTTTACACCCCGGTAGAACCGGTCGAATACCCGGCCCTGTTCCTCCGGCGGGATGCCGATGCCCTGGTCCCACACCAGCACCACCGGGCCCTCCGGGCGGTATTCCAGCCGCATCCCGGCCCGGCCGCCCGGCTTTGTGTACTTGATGCCGTTTTCCCCCAGGATCATCACCAGCTGGCGCATCCGGTCGTAGTGGGTCAGCACCCGGTCCCGGGCCGGATCGCATTCCGGCAGTTCCAGGGCAAACTCCACCCCCTGTTTGCGGGCCAGCTGGGCCAGCGAACGGCCCGCGTCCCGCAGAATCTCGCTCAGGCTGCATACCTGCCGTTCCACCGTATAGCCGGGGGCCTGCATCCGGGCCAGGGTCAAAAGATCCTGCACCACCGTCTGCAGCTGTTCCAGCTCGGTCAGCATCCCCTCCGCCTGGACGGGCACCTCCTCCGGGTCCACCATGCCGTCCCGCATCAGCTCCGCCCGGGCCCGCAGCACCGCCAGCGGGGTTTTCAGCTCGTGGCTGATATCCGCAAAAAACTGCCGCCGGGTCTCGTCCTCCTGCTGGCGGCGGTCCCGGGCCTGTTCCAGCTGGCGGGCGGTCTGCTCCATGGCGTCCCGCAGCTCGCCCAGTTCGTCCTGCCCGGGCAGGGCGGGGGGCGGATCATACCGGTCGCCCCGCCAGGCGGCCAGCGCCTGCTTCATCGCGCCCAGGGGCTGGATCAGCCGCCGGGTCAGCTGCCGGCTCAGCCAGACCGCCATCCGCACGGCGGCCAGGGTGCTCAGGGTCAGCATGGCCAGCACCGGCAGCAGCTCCCGGGCCAGGGCGCCCAGCGGCAGGGCCGCCAGCACCAGGGCGCTGCCGCCCGCCGGGTCCTCCACCCGCGCGCCGGCTGTTGCCATCCAGCCGTGTTCCGGATCCAGCCTCAGCTGGATGCCCTTGGCGGCCTGTTCCGGCGAAAAGGGGTCGGGCAGCGGCCCCTCGGTCATCTGGCCCGCCGCCTCGTCGTACCACACCGCCCGGCCATCCTCCAGCAGGATGACCAGATCCACCCCGTTCTGCTCCAGCGTCTGCAGAAACCGCAGTTCGGTGGGCAGCCCTTCGGCGGGCGGGGCGGCCAGCAGCAGCTCCCCGTCGCTCAGCTTGCGCTCCAGCCGGGCGGTGGCGGTGTCCAGCGGGTTCAGCAGCTGCTGCCGCACCCCCTGCACCAGATGCACCACCCCAAAGGTCAGGAACAGGGCCAGGCTCAGGGCTCCCATCCGCAGGCCGGCCTGGAACGCAATCTGCCGGGCCAGGCCCTTGTCACGCTTTTTCAAACTGATACCCCACTCCCCATACGGTGCGGATCTCAAAATCCCGGCCGGGAACGTCCGCCAGCACGCTGCGCATCCGCTTGATCTGGCTGTCCACCGCCCGTACGTCCCCCAGATAGTCCGGGCCCCACAGCATCTCCAGCAGCATTTCCCGGGTGAATACCTGCCGGGGCCGCCGGGCCAGTGTCCACAGGATCTCGGCGGCCCGGCGGGTCAGCGCCACCGGCTGCCCCGCCACCTGCACCGTAAAGGTCTGCAGGTCGATGGCCAGCGCCCCGGTGCGGAACACCTCCGGCTGCCGGGCGGGGGGGACCCGCCGCAGCACCGCCCGCACCCGGGCCATCACCTCGCTGGGGGAAAAGGGCTTTACCACATAGTCGTCTGCCCCGATGTCCAGCCCCAGGATCCGGTCCTCGTCCTCGCTGCGGGCGGTGATCATGATCATCGGGGTCAGGCTTTGCTGGCGGATGGCCCGGCAGACCGCAAACCCGTCCGGCCCGGGCAGCATTACGTCCAGCAGCACCAGGTCCGGCTCCCGGGCGGCAAAGGCCGCCAGCGCCTCGTCGCCGGTGCGGGCCAGCACGGTTTCGTGGCCCTGGGCCCGGGCATACCGGTCCAGCACCTGCAGGATCTGTTCGTTGTCGTCCACCAACAGCAGTGTTGCCATCGGGATCCCTCCGTGTTGCCAAATTTCTTTCTTCATTATAACAACGGTTTATTTTTCTGACAAGGTTCTGACAAAATCGCCCTGTAGAATAAAAAACAACCCTGGGGGAATCCCCCGTAACCGGCAAAAAAAGAGAGGAGAACAGGAATCTATGAAACGATGGATCGCATGGCTGCTCTGCGCGGCGATGGTCCTGAGCCTGGCCGCCTGCGGCCAGACCCAGTCCGGCGGCGAGAGCGCAACCCTGACCGGCAAGGCCAACGGTTTCGGCGGCGTGATCACCGCCACCGTCACCACCGAGGGCGGCAAGATCACCGCCGTCAGCTTTGACGGCCCCAACGAGACCCCCGATCTGGGCGGCAAGGCGCTGGAGACCCTGGCCGCTGCCATGACCGAGGCGGGCAGCGTGGAGGTTGACCTGGTGGCGGGGGCCACCGTCACCAGCAACGCCGCCGTGGCCGCGGTGAACAATGCGCTGGATCCGGAGGCCTATCCCTATGAGGAGCCCGCGGAGAAGGACGACTCCAAGACCCTGGAGGGCGCTGACCTGTACCACGGTCTGGGCATCGTGAGCACCGGCCGTCAGGGCCCCGGCTCCGACGATCAGGAAGTGCCGGTCTACAGCTTCAACACCGTGGCGGTGCAGGCGCTGTTTGACGGCGAGGGCAAGATCGTGGCGCTGAACGTGGACCAGGTGGAGGTTGCCACCCCCAACTACGACGGCGACGGCATGCCCCATTTCACCGGCTATCCCGGCAAGGGCGGCTACAACTACGACGAGAACCACGACGCGGTGGTGGACAGCGTGCTGGAGCCCACCGACGAGAGCTTCCTGGAGGAGATCGCCTCCTGGCAGACCAAGCGGGAACGCGGCGACGGCTACCAGCTGGGCAGCGGCACCTGGACCGACGAGATGAACGCCTTTGAGCAGTTCTTTGTGGGCATGACCGTGGACGAGGTGGAGGCCTGGTTTGCCGCCAACTGCTCCGATTCCAACGGCCGCCCGCTGAAGATCACCGACAAGTCCAGCGAGGAGGACAAGGCCAAGTTCGACGCCCTGAGCGAGGACGAGCAGGCCGCTCTGGCCGACCTGACCGCCAGCGCCACCATGAGCCTGCGGGACGGCCACGGCGATATCCTGTCCGCCATCCGCGCCGCCTACGATGCCCGCAAGGGGATTGATGTGGCCGCCGACCAGATCGCCGGCATGGGCCTGGGCGTGGTGAGCAACGGCCGCCAGGGCCCCGGCTCCGACGACCAGGAAGTGCCGGTCTACAGCTTCAACACCGTGTTTGCGGCCACCCTGCTGGATGCGGACGGCAAGCTGCTGGACGTGTATGTGGATCAGGTGGAGGTTGCCACCCCCAACTACGACGGCGACGGCATGCCCCACTTCTCCGGCTGGCCCGGCCAGGACGCCTACAACTACGACGAGAACCATGACGCCGTGGTGGACGGCACCATCGAGCCCACCGACGAGAGCTTCCTGGAAGAGGTTGCCTCCTGGCAGACCAAGCGCCAGCGCGGCGACGGCTACCAGCTGGGCAGCGGCACCTGGACCGAGGAGATGGACGCCTTTGAGGCTTTCTTCGCCGGTAAGACCATCGACGAGATCGAAGACTGGTTTGCGGCCAGCTGCTCCGACGGCAACGGCCGCCCGCTGAAGATCACCGACAAGTCCAGCGAGGAGGACAAGGCCAAGTTTGACGCCCTGACCGAGGACGAGCAGACCGTGCTGGCCGACCTGACCGCCGGCGCCACCATGAGCCTGCGGGACGCCCACGGCGATATCCTCACCGCCCTGACCAAGAGCTGCGAGAACGCCCGGGCCACCGCCTGATCTGTATAAAATACAGAAAATATCCTTTACGTATAACGATACCCCGGGCCGCGGCCCGGGGTATCGTTCTGCCGGGGCAAGGCGTCAGAACTGGCGCAGCATCCGGTCCATCTGCATCACGGCCTTTTCGGCGCCCTTGGCAACCTTGCGGGCCATGCGTTTGGCGGGTTTGCGTTTGCTGCGGACCATGGCGGCACCCGCCGCGCCTACGGCGGCCACCGCCGCGATCCCCAGCATGGCCGGGGCGGCGGCGCTCATCATGGCAGACGTGTTTTTATCCATTGCTTGTATCCTCCTTTGCGGTTCCGCTCTGGGGCGGTACACAGCTAGTGTGCCCCGGCAAAGCCGGTTCATACCCGGGATGCCAAAGCTGTCGTTTACCCGGCGATTCCTGCACAGGCGGCAGAAACTGCTGTTTTTTGTTTTGCCGGTGTGCTATAATAAGGGCCAAAGGCCCGCCGGCGCGCAGGGAATCTCTGCGCGCCGGCGGGCTGTAAAGGAAGAAAAGCGGAACAAGCCCCGGTGTTGTGTGGACCGGTTCGGGCTGTGGGAATGCCGCTTTGCGGAAAAGAGGGAGAACTGTGAAAACGATCGCGCCACCTGTTGTTTTGTGCGTACATGATCTGGCCTGCCTGGGCCGGGCGGGGATGGGGGCCGTGGCGCCGGTTCTGGCTACCATGGGCTTTCAGCCGGTACCGGTGCCCACGGCGGTGTTATCCAGCCATACCGGCGGTCTGGGCGAACCGGCGCGGATGAATGCCGCGGGCTTTGCGGCACAGGCCCTGAACGGGTACAAGGATCTGGGGCTGGAGGTCAGCTGTGTGTTTGCCGGCTACCTGCCGGACGATGCCGCCCGGGCCGCCGCCGCCCGGGCATTTGAGCAGTGGCCCGCGGCCCTCAAGCTGCTGGACCCGGCCATGGCCGACAATGGAAAGTTGTACCAGGGCATGGAAGATGCGGTGGAACCCGTCCGGCAGCTGGCTGCCCGGGCGGATCTGGTGCTGCCAAACCTGACCGAAGCCTGTCTGCTGCTGAACGAGCCGGTGCCGGAAGGCCCCGTCACCCCGGACTGGGCCTGCGCCCTGGCCGACCGCCTGCGGGAAAGCCTGAACACCGGGGTGGTGGTCACCGGGCTGCCCATGGGCAAGAACATCGGGGTCTGCGCCGCCGGGCGCACCGCCTTCCTGGTGCAGAAACCCCGGCTGGCCCGCAGCTTCCCCGGCACCGGCGACCTGTTTGCCGCGGTGCTGGCGGGTTCGCTGATGCGGGGCAACGCCCTGAGCGCCGCCGCCGATATGGCCGCGGAGTTTGTCTGGCAGGCCATCAGCCACACCGGCCCCGCCGCCGATACCCGGCTGGGCGTCTGGTATGAGCCGCTGCTGGGCCGCCTGGCCCCGGTGCGGGAGGGCTGAGCCATGCCGCAGCTGAACATCGTGCTGGTGGAGCCCCAGATTCCCCAGAACACCGGAAACATTGCCCGCACCTGCGCCGCCACCGGCGCCCGCCTGCATCTGGTAGGGCCGATGGGCTTTACGGTGGATGACCGAAAACTTAAGCGGGCGGGGCTTGACTATTGGCACCTGTTGGATATAACATATTACGAGGGGCTGGACGACTTTTTTGCCCGGAATTCCGGCCCGTTCTACTATTTCACCACAAAAGCGAAAAACCGTTATACCGACGTGGTCTACCCCGATGGCGCGTACCTGGTCTTTGGCCGGGAGGACGCCGGTCTGCCGGAATCCCTGCTGGTGAAGAATCCCGCCAGCTGTGTACGGCTGCCCATGCGGGGCGAGGCCCGCAGCCTGAATCTGTCCAATACCGTGGCCGTGGGGGTGTATGAGGCGCTGCGCCAGTGGGATTTCCCCGCGCTGCAGAACGCCGGCCGCCTGCGGGAATACGACTGGGACTGAACTTTTTGGAAGCGAGGTTTTACCGATGAGCAAGATCGCCATCCTCACCGACTCCGCCTGCGACATCCCCGCTGAGCTGGAAGCCCGGTACGGCATCGACATCCTGCCCTTTACCATCACGCTGGACGGCGTGAGCTATACCGAGCGGCAGGACTTTACCATGGAACAGTATTACGACATGCTGCGCAACGCCAAGGGCGTGCCCAGCACCGCCCACATCACCGCCATCCGGTTCTGTGAGCAGTACTGCAAGTATGTGGACGAGGAGTACACCGAGGTGCTGCATGTGACCCTGAACTCCACCGGCAGCGCCACCTACGACGCCGCCCGCATGGCGATGGACATGCTGGAAGAGGAGCGCCCCGGCCACAACCTCAAGATCCACCTGGTGGACAGCCACACCTATTCCATGGTGCAGGGCTGGCCCCTCTGCGAAGCCGCCCGCAAGATCCGCAACGGGGGCGAGGTGCGGATGGCCGTTGCCGAGCTGGAGCACATCTACGCCCGCAGCGAAGCGATCCTGGCGGCTTTCAGCCTGAAGCAGATGAAAAAGAGCGGCCGCATCAGCGCCGCGGCCGCCTTTGCCGGCGAGCTGCTGGGCCTGCGCCCGGTGATCAGCCTGATCGACGGGGTCAGCGTGGTGCAGAATAAGGTGCGCGGCGACGCCGCGGTGCTGCCCGCCATGGTAAAGCTGGCCGCCGCCCGTGCCACCGACATCAAAAACGAGGACTACATGATCGGCTATACCGACGTGGCCTGCGTGGACGACCTGGTGCGCCAGTGCAAAAAGGAGTTCGGCCATCCGCCGGTACAGGTGTTCCACCTGGGCGCCGCTGTCTCCAGCAACACCGGCCCGGACGCCATCGCCATCGTGTATCTGGGCGAGGCCCGGCGCTGAGCCAACCACCCATCCCATACAAAACCGGGGGCCGGAGTATTCCGGCCCCCTTTTTCCAGGAGCCCGGGGGAGACGTTGTCTCCCCCGGTTCGTTTTTTCCTTGCACAGGGCGCAAAAGCGCGGTATAATACCATTCGTGCGGCCTCTCCGGCCGCGCCGGGCAACTTAGGATTTTAGGCCCGCCGCGCATATGGCGCGGACCACCCCCGCGGACCTGGCGGTGCCGCGGCGGGCAAAATCTTTCCGCCGGAGCGTATTGTTATGCAGAAAACCAATCGTACCCGTCGTCTCGTCCGCTGCGCCCTGCTGGCCGCCGTCTACACGGTGCTCTGCCTGGTGCTGGGCTACGCCTCCTTTGGGCCGGTGCAGTTCCGCATCGCCGAATCCCTGGTCATGCTGCCGGTGTTCGGGCCGGAGTACATCGTCTCTTCGGTGCTGGGCTGTTTTTTGGCCAACCTGCTGGGCAGCACCCCCATCGACGTGATCTTTGGCACCGCCGCCACCCTGGTGGCCGCCGCCGGCACCTGGCTGCTGCGGAATGTGCGCATCCGCGGCCTGGTCATCCCGGCCAGCCTGCCTCCGGTGCTGGTCAATGCGGTGATCGTGGGCGCGCTGGAACTGACCTTCTTCGTGCCGGACGCCGCCGCCACCCTGCCCGCCGCCGCCTTCAACGCCCTGACCGTGGGCCTGGGCGAGATCATCTGCTGCAGCGTTCTGGGCGTGGGCCTGGTAAAACTGATCGAAACCAACCCCGCGCTGCGGGAATTCTTCCACTGACCCTTTGCCGAGAAAAGGAGGCCCCCTGTGACCGAGTGTGTGATCTGGGACTGGAACGGTACCCTGCTGGATGATGTGGACCTGTGCGTGGAGGCCCTGAACTGGCTGCTGGCGCAGTTTGGGTATCCCCAGCGGTACGACAGGGCGCAGTATCAGGGGATCTTCGGCTTTCCCATCGAGGACTACTACCGCCGGGCGGGCTTTGATTTTTCCAAAGATTCCTTTGCTGACCTGGCCGAGCGGTATATGCAGTTCTATATCCCTCACAGCATGGCCTGTCCGCTGGCCGCCGATGCCCCCGCGGTGCTGGCCGCCGTGCGGGATGCGGGCTGCCGGCAGGTGATCCTGTCCGCTTCGCCCCTGACCACCCTGCGCCGCCAGGCCGAAAACCTGCAGGTTACCGGCTGGTTTGACCAGCTGCTGGGTCTGTCCGACATCTACGCCCGCAGCAAGGTGCAGCTGGGCCGGGACTGGATGGCCCGCAGCGGCATCGATCCCGCCCGCGCCGTGCTGGTGGGGGATACCCTCCACGACGCGGAGGTAGCCCGGGAGCTGGGCGCGCGCTGCGTGCTCTGCGCCGCCGGGCACCAGCCCCGCGCCACCCTGGAAACCGCCGGCGTGCCGGTTATCGACACCCTGGCCGGTCTGCCGGGATTGTTATAATCTGAAATCCACAGCAGGGGCCGGGTCCAAAAGACCCGGCCCCTGCTGTTGCCGCCTTACAGCACAAAGAAAAACACCGCCGCAAAATGGCAGGCGCTGCCCGCCAGGATGAACAGATGGAACAGCTCATGGAACCCCCACCGGGCGCTCAGGTTGGGCTTTTTCAGCCAGTAGATCACCGCACCCGCCGAGTAGCACACACCGCCCGCGGCCACCAGCGCCAGGCATCCGGCGGGCATGGCGGCAAAGGCGGGCAGGTCCACCATGATCGACCAGCCCAGCGCCAGGTACAGCCCGGTGCAGACCCAGCGGGGCGCGTCCAGCCACAGCAGCTTGAGCAGAATGCCCGCCGCGGCCGCGGCCCAGATGCAGGCCAGAAAGATCTCCCGCTTGCCCGGGGCCAGGTATTTGGCGCACAGGGGGGTATAGCTGCCCGCGATCAGCACATAGATCATGGCATGGTCCAGCTTACGCAGCCGCAGCAGCCGCCGCCCCGCGCAGAGAGCATAGTGATACACGCTGCTGGCGGAATACAGCGCCACCAGCGAGATGCCGAACAGCAGCGCCCCGGCCAGCACCGGCCCCGCCGCGTCCCGGGCCAGGCCCCGGCCCAGCAGCGCCAGAATGCCCACACCGCTCAGCACCGCCCCCCAGAAATGGGTGTAGCTGTTCATCGGTTCCCGTGCGTGTGAAAAATACCGGCTCATCGCCAAGACCTCCCTTTGAAAACGCGTTATATAGTTTTAAATACTATATCATGCGTTCATGATACTGCGGTTATGCGCCGAAGTCAAGAAAACCGGCGAAAATTAACAGTTTTGTCACAGGCCCGATTTGACAGGCTTTGTACATTCGTAGTAATATGATAGGGTCAGCCGTATGCCCTTTGGCAAGGCAAAAAGCCGGGGCGCGGCCAGATTGTAAGAGAATTCAAGAGGGGGAAATTACCATGTCCCTGATCGACAAGATCTTCGGCTCTTTTTCGGATAAAGAGTTAAAAAAGATCCGCCCGCTGGCGGATAAGGTGCTGGCGCTGGAGCCCACCTACCAGGCCATGTCCGACGCCGAGCTGCAGGCCCAGACCCCGGCGCTGCGCCAGCGTCTGGCCGACGGCGCCAGCCTGGATGATCTGCTGCCCGAAGCGTTTGCTGTCTGCCGCGAGGCCAGCTGGCGTGTGCTGGGCATGAAGCACTTCCCGGTGCAGATCATCGGCGGTATCGCCCTGCACCGGGGCTGCATCGCCGAGATGCAGACCGGTGAAGGCAAAACCCTGGTGGCCACCCTGCCCGCCTACCTGAACGCGCTTTCCGGCAAGGGCGTGCATGTGGTTACCGTCAACGATTACCTGGCCCGCCGCGACAGCGAATGGATGGGCAAGGTGTACCGCTTCCTGGGCCTGAGCGTGGGCCTGATCGTGCCCGGCATCGACTTTACCGCCCGGCAGGCTGCCTACGCCGCCGACGTGACCTACGGCACCAACAACGAGTTCGGCTTCGACTACCTGCGGGACAACATGGTCACCTATAAAAAGAACATGGTGCAGCGGGGCCACAACTTCGCCATCGTGGACGAGGTGGACAGCATCCTGATTGACGAGGCCCGTACCCCGCTGATCATCAGCGGCAAGGGGGACGATTCCAGCGACCTGTACCAGCAGGCCGACGCCTTCGCCCGCACCCTGAAGATGGCCAAGGTGGTGGAGCTGGACACCAAGGAACAGCAGGACGACCAGGTGGACGGCGACTACGTGGTGGATGAGAAGCACAAGAGCGCCACCCTCACCGCCTCCGGCGTGAAGAAGGCGGAGGCCTGGTTCCATGTGGACAACCTGGCCGACGCGGAAAACATGACCCTGGCCCACCATATCAACCAGGCCATCAAGGCCCGGGGCGTGATGCAGCGGGATATCGACTACGTGGTGCGGGACGGCGAGGTCATCATCGTGGACGAGTTCACCGGCCGTCTGATGATCGGCCGCCGCTACAACGAGGGCCTGCACCAGGCCATCGAGGCCAAGGAAGGGGTCAAGGTAGCCGCCGAGAGCAAGACCCTGGCCACCATCACCTTCCAGAACTACTTCCGCATGTACGACAAGCTGTCCGGTATGACCGGTACCGCCAGCACCGAGTCCGCAGAGTTCAACGAGATCTACGGGCTCAACATCGTCACCGTGCCCACCAACAAGCCCTGCGCCCGCCAGGATATGCCGGACAGCGTCTACAAGACGGTGAACGGCAAGTACAACGCGGTGATCGAGCAGGTGCTGGAATGCCACGCCAAGGGCCAGCCGGTCCTGGTGGGTACCGTGAGCATTGAAAAGAGCGAGATCCTCAGCAAGATGCTGTCCCGCCGCGGGGTCAAGCACAACGTGCTGAACGCCAAGAACCACGAGCGTGAGGCCGAGATCGTGGCCCAGGCCGGCAAGCAGGGGGCGGTGACCATCGCCACCAACATGGCCGGCCGTGGTACCGATATCATGCTGGGCGGCAACGCGGAGTTCATGGCCAAGGCCCAGCTGCGCAAGGAAGAGGTGCCCGAAGAGGTCATCGCGGAGGCGGACGGCCACGGCGATACCGCCGACGAGGCCATCCTGGCGGCCCGGGCCCGGTTTGCGGAGCTCACCGCCCAGTACCGGCAGGAGACCGACCGGGAAGCCCAGGCGGTCAAGGAGGCCGGCGGCCTGTTCATCATCGGCACCGAGCGGCACGAGAGCCGCCGTATCGACAACCAGCTGCGCGGCCGTGCCGGCCGTCAGGGCGACCCGGGCGCCAGCCGGTTCTTCCTGAGCCTGGAAGACGACCTGATGCGGATCTTCGGCGGCGAGCGGGTGCAGAACCTGATGAACACCCTGGGCCTGGAAGAGGACGTGCCCATCGAGAACAAGATGATCACCAGCACCATCGAGGGCGCGCAGAAAAAGCTGGAAGCCCGCAACTTCGGCATCCGCAAAAACGTGCTGCAGTTTGACGACGTGATGAACCAGCAGCGCGAGATCATCTACGGCCAGCGCCGCAAGGTTCTGGACGGGGAGGACATCAGCGCCCAGCTGCGCACCATGCTCAAAGAGAGCGTCAAGGCCAGTGTGGATACCTTCCTGGCCGGCGATGTGGCCGACGAGTGGGATTTTGCCGCCCTGCGCCGCCATTATCTGGGCTGGCTGTGCACCAAAGAGGACTTCCACTACACCACCGAGCAGCTGAACGATCTGACCCGGGATCAGGTGGCGGAGTTCCTCATCAAGCGGGGCGAAGCCATCCTGGACGCCAAGGAAAAGAAGTACGGCAGTGAGCTGATGCGGGAACTGGAGCGCATCTGCCTGCTGCGCAACGTGGACATCAAGTGGATGGACCACATCGACGCCATGGATCAGCTGCGCCAGGGTATCTACCTGCGCAGCTACGGCCAGCGTGACCCGGTGGTGGAATACCGTCTGGAAGGCTTCGAGATGTTCGACGCCATGATCGAGAGCATCCGGGAGGATGCGGTGCATATGCTGCTGACCATCGAGGTCCGCACCCAGCAGGCCCCCCAGCGTGAGCAGGTGGCCAAGCCCACCGGCGACGCCGCCGTGCCCGCCCGCGGCACCCGGCAGGCCACCGCCGCCACCGGCCCGGTGCGCCGCGCCGTCAAGGTAGGGCGCAACGACCCCTGTCCGTGCGGCAGCGGTCTGAAGTGGAAAAAGTGCACCTGTAAAGAGTACCACCCCGACCTGCAGTAAACGGGCTGCCCGCTCCGGGCGGCATCCGGCCGGGGGCTGCGATGCTCTTTGCCGGGCAAAGCGGCCGTCCCTGCGGGCCGGCCGGCCCCCGGTCCGGAGCCTTCCTGCGCAGGCAACCGCGTTTTTTCAGCGGCGCAGCCGTCGCCTGCGGCTCGGCTTTGCCGGGAAAAACTGCGTGTGGCAGCGGCTTAAAGTGGAAAAAGTGCACCTGTAAAGAGTACCACCCCGACCTGCAGTAAACGACAGAATAAAGCCCCGGTCTCCGGCGCAAATGCGTCCGGAGACCGGGGCTTTTCTGTATCGATTTGCCGGAATTTACTCGGAGGGTTCCAGGGTGGAGTAAAACTCCACCAGCCGGTCCAAAACCTGGTTGGCCTGGGCCAGTTCCTCACCGGTCAGGCCTGCCTGCTCCGCCACCAGGCGGGCATGGCGCAGATCCCGTTCCTGGTGCTGACGGTCAACCTCACGGCCCTTTTCGGTCAGCCGCAGCAGGCATTGCCGGCGGTCTTTCTCCGGCCGGTCCCGGTATACCAGCCCTTTCTGGATCAGCTTGTCCACCATCACCGAGGTGGCCCCCTTGGTGCGGAAGGTCATGCGGGTCAGCTGCGCCTGGCTCAGCCCCTCATTTTCCGCAATCTTTTCCAGGGTGTGGGCTTCGCAGTCGTACAGGGTCACGCCGCAGTAGCTGTGCGGGTCCCGGTGAAAGACCTTCATCAGGGTCTCTACGGTGTACAGTTGGTTGATGAGATGCGCAATTTCCTTCTCGGCGGTCATGGCGGTCTCCTTTCGGCGCACAGCAGTCTGATTTCAGTATACCATACCCGCTCCCGGCGCGCCAGTGGCCCGGATATGGCGTTGTGCACAAGCGGGATGGGCCTTTTGCCGCGATTGTGCCGAAAAGCGTCCCGTGCCCCTTGCGCCCGCCTGTGGCCTGTGCTACCATGAATGCATAAAGGTTTAATACTTAAACTTTTTGAGAGGATGTGAAGCGCATGGTCTATGACTTTGATCAGCCGGTGGAACGCCGGGGTACCTACAGTGCCAAATGGGACGGGGTGCCGATGTTTCCGGCTATGGGGCTGTCCGAGCGGGGGGACGGGGATACCCTGCCGCTGTTCACCGCGGATATGGATTTTCGCTGCCCGGATTCGGTGCGGGAGGAGATTCTCAAGGTAGCGCAGCACAATCTGTACGGTTACACCCTGCTGCACCCGGCTTTGGGCAGCGCCTACTACGACGCGGTGCGGGGATGGTTTGAACGGCGGCATGGCTGGAAGATCCGCCGCAAAATCTATCAGGACGCCAACGTGGTGCTGGAAAGCGGCCGGATGTTTGATCCGGACGGGGGCGACGGCTTTGAGCGGATCTGCCTGTCCACCCGGCGGGCGCTGGTACAGGAGGCGTTCCAGCGGATCGCCCGTCAGTTTGAGGGGTTGTAAACCACCCCGCCTTTGATACCGGAAAGGGGGAATCCCGGATGAACGATGTAACACAGCTTACCGGCAGCCCGGTGATGTGGCTGTTCAGCGGCCTGAATGTGGCGGCCGCGATCTTTCAGTCGGCGGTGCTCTACCGCATGGCAAAACGCTATGTGCGCCGCACCGGCGTACTGACCGAAGAGGAGATGCGGGTCTGCATGAAAGCGGGCGGCACAGTAGCCATCGGTCCGGCCATCTCGGTGTTTGTGGTGGCCCTGTCCATGATCTCGATGCTGGGCGCGCCCTTTACCCTGATGCGGGTGGGCATGATCGGCTCGGCCAGTACCGAGCTTACCGCTGCCAGCATCGGCGCCGAAGCCGCCGGGGTTTCTCTGGGCATGGATACTCTTACCGGCCAGGCCTTTACCGCCGCGCTCTGGTGCTGTGCGGTGATGAGCGCCGGCTACCTGATCTTTGTGCCGCTGGTCACCCGGGGGGTGGGCAAGGCCCTGAACCGGGTGGTCATCCCGCAGGAGGGCAAAAAACAGTCTTGGCTGGCCTGGGGGCTCAGCGCGCTGCTGCCGCTGATCATCTTTCTGGCTTTGAGCTGGGGGCAGGCCTCCAAGAGCGCGGCCCACGCGGTGTCGCTGCTGGCGGCGGCTGTAGCCATGCTGGCGCTGAATCTGGCCGCCGGAAAACTGAACCGGAAATGGCTCAAGGAGTGGGCCATGGCCCTGAGCGTGCTCTGCGGTATTCTGGCCGGCGCGCTCACCGGCGCGCTGCTGTAAAGGAAAGGAAGGTGACACAGGATGAACAAGGAACAGACCCCCGTTCTGACTGAACAGGCCCAGGACGAGTTGTATGAAAAGGAATATATCCCCGCCGTGCACCGGTTCGGCACCTTTACCATGCTGCTGGTCCTGGTGCTGAGCTTCCTGCCTGCGCTCTACTTTTCCTTTGTGCAGGGCTTTCATCCCGGCTGGACGGCCATCGGGCAGGCGGCGGCTACCATGGTGGGCATCGAGATCTTTACCTGGATTCTGGAACCCACCCTGTACTTCCCCATGATCGGCATTACCGGCTCTTATATCAGCTTTGTGGCCGGCAACATCACCAACATGCGCATCCCGGCAGCCACCGCCGCCCAGACCGCCGTGGGCGCCCGCATGGGCACCCGACGCAGCGAGTTTGCCGGCGTGGCGGGCATTGTGGCTTCGGTGGTGGTCAACTTTGTGGTGCTGATCGCGGTGGTGCTGTTCGGCAACTTCCTTATTTCGGTGCTGCCCCAGGCGGTGGTGGATGCGCTGGCCTATGCGCTGCCCAGTGTGTACGGTTCGCTGCTGGTGGTCTTTATCGCCCGGCTCAAGAGGTGACGGCTATGGGATACATTGATCTGCACTGTGATACCCTGATGCAGGCCTTTCTGGCCGGACAGAAAAACGCCGTCCGGCTGGAAAAGGCCATGGCCGACCTGGAACGGCTGGAAACGGGCGGCTGTGCGGCCCAGTTCTTTGCCATCTTCATGCCGCCGATGGCCTACCGGGCCCGCTATGGGGATGCCATTCCCGATGATGAAACCTATATCCGCCTGCTGCGGGGAATCCTGCAGAACACCGTGGAGGCCCGTCCCGACCGGCTGGCACCGGCGGCGGGCGCGGCGGATCTGGAACGCTGCCGCCGGGAGGGCAAAATCGCCGCTTTCCTGACGCTGGAAGACGGCCGCCCGGTGGACGGAAAGCTGGAAAACCTGGCCCGCTTCCGGGAGATGGGGGTCCGGCTGATCTCCCTGACCTGGAACGAGCCCAACTGTCTGGGCTGGCCCAACTCCCGGGATGCGGAAACCATGGCACGGGGGCTGACCCCCTTCGGCCGGGACGCGGTGGAGGAGATGCAGCGGCTGGGGATGCTGGTGGATGTGAGCCACCTGTCCGACGGCGGCTTCTGGGAGGTGGCCCGGCTGGCAAAACGGCCGTTCCTGGCCTCGCACTCCAATTGCCGGGCCCTGTGCCCCCACCCCCGCAACCTGACCGACGAGATGCTGCGCACGCTGGGGGAGAAAGGCGGTGTGGCGGGCCTGAACTTCGGCCCGCAATTCCTGAATGCCGACCCGGAAGACCGGCGCAGCACCGCCGCTGCCATCGCACGGCACGCCCGCCACATGGCGGACAAGGGCGGCATCGACTGCGTGGCCCTGGGCACCGATTTCGACGGGATTACCGGCGAATTTGAGATCGGCGGCCCTCAGGACATGGCGCTGCTGGCCGATGCCCTGCACAAGGCGGGATTTTCGGAGGATCAGATCGGGCAGATCTTCTTTGACAACGCCGCCCGGGTTATCCGGGAGGGCATGAACTAAAAAACTCCGGAGAGCGGCTGCTCTCCGGAGTTTTTGCCTGGGAAACCGATCAGCCCTGCGCCTGAGCCAGAGCGTCAGCGGCGGCGGTCTTCACCGCGTCGCTGGTGATGGTGGCGCCCGCCACGCCGTCGATCTCGGCGCTGCCGGCAGTCTTGATGGACTCGGCCAGGGTATCCAGAGCCGCGCCGCCCACCTCGGGGGTCTCGTCAGCGCCCTCGACCTTCACGTCGGTGATGCTGCTGGCGTCCACGGTGATGGTCACGGTGACCTCGCCGCCGTAACCCTGAGCGGTACCGGTGTAGGTGCCGGCAGTGTAAGCAGCCTTGTCGCTGCCGCCGCAGGCGGTCAGCATGCCGGCAGCCAGGGCCAGAACCAGAACCAGAACGGCAATACGAATTGCAGAACGTTTCATTGTAATCATTCTCCTTTTTAATAGGTAGGACGGTACCATTGTTCCCGTCCGATGGCCCCACTATACCACACCTTGCCCGGCCATGCAAGAGGAAATTCTGCACCCGCTGCCCGGGTTTCTGCGGCAAAATCTGCCTTTGGGCAGCTGTCAGGGGCAAACCACTTGACATTTTGTCGAGTAGAGTGTTTTAATATGTAACGTGTACTAAATTATTGCCGCACGGCCCGCAAAAGCGCGCTGCGAGGCCGTTTGCCCGGGCAGGAGGTTCCCGGCCGGACGGGCCCGCCGCGGCGGTTCGGACAGTGCATCCAAACCTGCCGCGCGTGTCCGCGGGCCTGTACGGCCCGGCCGGGCCGCGCGGTTGATTCGTTCTTTTTTTGTTTTGCGCCGTCGGGGGACGGCGCCTGTGATAGGGAGGTAACGGTATGAGAGTTGGCCTGGACATCGGCAGCACCACCATCAAGTGCGCCGTGCTGGACGACCAAGACAACCTGGTGTTCCATACCTACGAACGCCATTACAGCCACATCGTGGAAAAAGCCCGGGAACTGCTGCTGCGGGTGGTGCGGGAGGCCATTCCCGCCGGCACCGCCAAGCTGGCGATTTCCGGCAGCGCCGGCATGGGCCTGGCGCAAAGCTGCGGGGTGCCTTTTGTGCAGGAGGTATTCTCCACCCGCGTGGCCGCCACCCGCCTGTGCCCGGACACCGACGTGATCATCGAACTGGGCGGCGAGGATGCCAAGATCCTGTTCCTTTCCGGCGGCACCGAGGTGCGGATGAACGGCAGCTGCGCCGGCGGCACCGGCGCGTTTATCGACCAGATGGCCACCCTGCTGAAGATGGGGGCGGACGAGATGGACGCCGCCGCACAGAAAGCGGAAAAAACCTACACCATCGCCAGCCGCTGCGGTGTGTTTGCCAAGAGCGACATCCAGCCCCTGATCAACCAGGGCGCCCGCGCCGAGGACATCGCCGCCAGCATCTACCAGGCGGTGGTCAACCAGACCATCGCGGGCCTGGCCCAGGGCCGGCCCATCAAGGGCAAGGTGCTGTATCTGGGCGGGCCGCTCACCTTCAGCACCGTGCTGCGCCAGAGCTTTGACCGCACCCTGGGCGTCACCGGCACCTGCCCGGAGAACAGCCTGCTGTTTGTGGCCATGGGCGCAGCCTTCTATGCCGACCAGGAGTTCAACCTGCCCCAGTTGGCCGACCGGCTGGAACAGTACAGCGCCCAGGCGGACTACGCCAGCCAGCCGCCGCTGTTCAAGAACAAGCAGGAATACGACGGGTTCCATGCCCGCCACCTGAAAGCCAGCGTGCCCCACCGGCCTTTCGGCCCGGATGTGGGGCCGGTACATATCGGCATCGACTCCGGCAGCACCACCGTCAAGCTGGTGGTGATCGACGACGAGGCCAACCTGCTCTTTACCAGCTACCAGCCCAACCTGGGCAACCCGGTGCCCCTGATCCGGGAGGTGCTGCAGAAACTCTACGCCGCCCATCCCGGTCTGCAGGTGGCCAGCGCCACCGCCACCGGCTACGGCGAGGAACTGGTCAAGCAGGCTTTCGGAGCCGACTTCGGCGTGGTGGAAACGGTGGCCCACTTCACCGCCGCCCGCCACTTCATGCCGGATGTGGACTTTATCATCGACATCGGCGGTCAGGACATGAAATGCTTCAAGATCGCCGACGGCGCCATCAGCGACATCTTCCTGAACGAGGCCTGCTCTTCCGGCTGCGGCAGCTTTCTGCAGACCTTTGCCCAGGCGCTGGGCTATGATGTAAAGGAGTTCGCCGCCCTGGGCCTGTTTGCCGACCGTCCGGTGGACCTGGGCAGCCGCTGCACCGTCTTCATGAACTCCAGCGTCAAGCAGGCCCAGAAGGACGGCGCCAGCGTGGAGAACATCTCCGCGGGCCTGTCCATCAGCGTGGTCAAGAACGCCCTGTACAAGGTTATCCGCGCCTCCCGCCCGGAGGAGCTGGGCCGCAACATCGTGGTACAGGGCGGCACCTTCTACAACGAGGCGGTGCTGCGCGCCTTTGAGCAGGAGATGGGGGTGGAGGTCATCCGCCCGGACATCGCCGGCCTGATGGGCGCTTTCGGCGCGGCCCTCTACGGCAAGGGCCTGGTGGCCGCGGGCCATGCCAGCACCCTGCTGGGGCCTGCCGAACTGGAAAACTTCACCCAGCAGGTCAAGAACGTGCAGTGCGGCCTGTGCGGCAACCACTGCCAGCTGACCGTCAACCTGTTCTCCGGCGGCAAAAAGCTGATCAGCGGCAACCGCTGCGAGCGCCCGGTCACCGGCCGGGCCGCGGGGGACAGCCTGAACCTGTACGAGTACAAGCAGCAGCTGCTGGCCTCCTATAAGCCGGGCAACGGCACCCGGGGCCGCATCGGCATCCCCATGGCGCTGAACATGTACGAGCTGCTGCCCTTCTGGCACGCCTTCTTCACCAGCCTGGGCTTTGCGGTGGTCACCAGCCCGGTCTCCAGCCGGGAACTGTACCAGTCCGGCCAGGGCACCATCCCCAGCGACACCGCCTGCTTCCCCGCCAAGATGGCCCACGGCCATATCCATGCTTTGTCCCAGATGGGGCTGGACGCCATCTTCTACCCCTGCATGACCTACAACGTGGACGAGGGCCTGGGCCAGAACCACTACAACTGCCCGGTGGTGGCCTACTACCCGGAGGTCATTGCCGGCAACTGCCCCGAGCTGGAGGGCACCAAGTTCATCTACGACTATGTGGGCATCCACCGGCGCAAGGACTTTGTGGCGCACATGACCGCTATCCTGGCCAAATATTTCGCGGGCATCTCCAAGGCGGAGGTGGCCGCCGCCACCGACGCGGCCTGGGCCGAGTACGAGCGGCACATGGCCCAGGTGCGGGCCAAGGGCGCCGAGATCATCAAACAGGCCCGTGCCGAGGGCAAGCGGATCGTGGTGCTGGCGGGCCGCCCCTACCATGTGGACCCGGAGGTCAACCACGGCATCGACAAGCTGATCTGCCGCCACGGGGCCGCCGTTGTCACCGAGGACAGCGTGAGCTGGCTGCAGGAGAAATTTGCCACCACCGTGCTCAACCAGTGGACCTACCACAGCCGCCTGTACGCCGCCGCCAAGTATTGCACCACCCAGCCCGACATGGAGCTGGTGCAGCTGGTGAGCTTCGGCTGCGGCCTGGACGCCATCACCACCGACGAGACGAGAGAGATTTTGCACGACGGCGGCAAGCTGTACACCCAGCTGAAGATCGACGAGATCACCAACCTGGGCGCTGTCAACATCCGGCTGCGCAGCCTGTTCGCGGCGCTGGACGAAAAGCAGCGCAACCACCCTGGCAAACAGTGAGGTGAAACCATGGAATACACCACCGCAAAATTTACCAAGGACATGAAGCGCACCCATACCATTCTGGTGCCCAACATGGCCCCGCTGCAGTTCAAGCTGATGAAAGCGGCCATGGAACGGGAGGGCTACCGGGTGGAACTGCTGGGCAACTGCGGCGAGCAGGTGGCCCAGCTGGGGCTGAAATATGTCCACAACGATACCTGTTACCCGGCCCTGCTGGTCATCGGCCAGTTCCTGGACGCGCTGAACAGCGGCCGGTACGACCTGGACCACACCGCCCTGCTGATCACCCAGACCGGCGGCGGCTGCCGGGCCTCCAACTACATCCACCTGCTGCGCAAAGCCCTGTACAAGGCCGGCTACAAGCAGGTGCCGGTGGCCAGTTTGAACTTCTCGGGCCTGGAAAAGGACAGCGGGTTCCAGATGACCCTGCCCCTGGCCCGGATGCTCATTGCCGCCGTGCTCTACGGCGATCTGCTCATGGCGCTGCGCAACCAGACCGCCCCCTATGAGAACGAAAAAGGCGCCGCCGCGGCCCTCACCGACAAGTGGATCGCCGCGCTGTCCAGGCAGTTCCACGCGGGCAAGGGCTACTCCGCCCCGGAGATGAAGCGTACCTTCCCGGTGATCGCCAAGGAGTTCGCCGCCATCCCCAAGACCCATACCCCCAAGGTCAAGGTCGGGGTGGTGGGGGAGATCTACGTGAAGTACTCCCCCCTGGGCAACAACAATCTGGAAGAGTTCCTGGCCTCCCAGGACTGCGAGGTCAACCTGCCGGGCCTGCTGGGCTTCGTGCAGTACTGCTGCTTCAACATGAGCGAGACCGTGCGGCTGTACGGCGGCAGCAAGCTGGAGGAGCTGGCCCCCGAACTGCTGCTGCGCTGGCTGGACGGGCTGGAAAAAGCCCTCTGCGGCGCGCTGAAGGACGCGGGCTACCACGCCCCGGCCCCGTTCAGCGTGCTGCGCACCCTGCCCGACGGCATCATCGGCATGGGCAACAAGATGGGCGAGGGCTGGCTGCTTACCGCCGAGATGATCGAGCTGGTGCAGAGCGGCTATGAGAACATCGTCTGCGCCCAGCCTTTCGGCTGCCTGCCCAACCATATCTGCGGCAAGGGCATGGTGGGCAAGATCCGGGCGCTGTATCCCCAGGCCAACATCACCCCCATCGACTACGACCCCAGCGCCACCCGCGTCAACCAGGAAAACCGCATCAAGCTGATGCTGGCGGTGGGCCGGGAGCGGCTGGAATCGGGCGGCGCGGCCGTCCCTCACGAGGAAAATCCGTTCTACGGGCAGGCGCCCCAGATCAGCAGCGCTGCCCCTGTATAAGGAGGAACCATGCAGCTCATCATCTTTGACCTGGAATGGAACATGGGCTACAAGCCCTATCTGTTCGACTACCACGGCGCGGAGCAGACCCTGCGGGGCGAGCTGATCCAGATCGGTGCGGTAAAGGTGGACGAAGCCGGCCGCATGCTGGACAGCCTGCAGCTGAACCTGCGGCCCCGGCTGTTCCGCAAGCTGCACCACCACATCGCCAAGGTCACCGGCATGACCCAGAGCCAGCTGGACGCGGGCGTACCCATCAAGGAGGGCCTGCGCCGGTTTATGGACTGGTGCGGCCCGGACGCGGCGTTCGGCGAATGGGGCATGGACGACGTGCCGGTGCTCAAGCAGAACCTGTTCCTGAACGGGCTGGATGAGAGCTGGCCCCACCGCTGGTACGACCTGCAGCAGGTCTTTCTGGCCCAGCGCGGCCGGGCGGAGGGCGAGGGCATGACCCTGGAAAGCGTGGTGGACCGGCTGGGCATCGAAAAGGACGAGCCTTTCCACGACGCCCTCAGCGACGCGAAATACACCGCCCGGGTCTGCCAGCAGCTGGATCTGGCCGCCGGTCTGGCTGCCTATCCCTCGGAGGAGGACGCTCTGCGCGCCACCCTCTGCGGCGGCGAGGGTGAGTTTGCGGACTTTGTCTACAGCCCCGGCCACATCCAGCGGGAGGATTTCCGGGAGCAGGAGACGCTGAAAAACGCCGCCTGCCCGGTGTGCGGCGCGGCCATGAAGCCCGACCCCCACGACGTGTGGCTGCGCCGGGGCAACACCGGCTATTACAGCCTGTACGAGTGCGCCGCCCACGGGGGCTTTATGGTGCGGTTCAAGCTGGCCCGCCGGGACGGCCTGCACTGGAGCGTCGCCCGGGTGACCGAGACCCCCAACGAGGCCCAGCTGGCCCAGTGGAAGGCCCAGAAGGCCAAGGCCCTGGCCCGTCTGCGCCGCGCCGCCCAGGAACGGGTGGCCCAGGCGGGACGATAACAGAAAATCCGACAAGGCTTCAACGGTTTGCGCGTTGAAGCCTTGTTTGTTATAATGGAATCAAAGACAGGGCGTGTGGAATAACCGGCAAGTGTATCCAAATCGAAAATGGTTTCCGTACCAAAGAGAGGAGGACGATTATGAACCGCAAAGCCTGGCAGCTTCGGCTGCTGATCCTGCAAATGCTGGCCGCGGCCTCGCTGATAGCCTGTCCCTGGCTGGCAGCCGCCTGGGAGCGCGGGGAGAGCTGGGCGCTGCACGCCGGCAACCCGGCCGTGTCGCTGGCCTACCCGCTGGCGCTGGGCCTTACCGCCTATGTGCTGTGGGCGCTGGCCGTCCACCTGACCGGGCTGACCCTGCGGCCCCGGTGGCTTCGGGCAGTGTTGGGGGCGGTGAGCGTGCTGCTGGTGCTGAGTTACCTGGCGGGGGTGCTGGCTTATCTGAACGTCCTGCCCGCGCTGCCGGTTTTCCGTCTGCCCATGCAGCTGGCCGGATGGCTGGTGGTGTTCCGGGGGCTGGAACACCCGGCGCGCACGGCCCTGGTCTGCCTGGCCATGCTGCCGCTGGCCCTGGCGGTGGAAACGGGCCGCAGCGAAAACTGAAGGATCGCCGAACAGGCGGGGTGTGTGCCGCAAAGCACAGCGCCCCGCTTTTTTGCACGCTTTTTCCGGCGGGGCCGTGGGTTTTCCCGTTTTGGTGTGTATAATGGGATAGAAAAGAAATTTCCCGGGAAAGGAGGCGGCTCCATGCGCCAGGAGAAACTGATCGCCCTGCTGCGCGAAAAGGACGAGCAGGGGATGCGCGCGCTGCTGGCGGAGTATGGCCCGCTGATGCGGTATGTGGCCGCGCCCATCCTGCCCGACGGGCGGGACGCGGAGGAGTGCGTCTCCGAGGCGGCCATGCGGGTGTGGAACGGCATCGACCGCTACGACCCGTCCCGGGGCGGCTGGGTGGCCTGGGTCACCGCCGTCACCCGCAACACGGCGCTGAACCTGGCCCGCAAGGCCGGGCGCAGCGGCGCGGACGCTTTGCCGGAGGATGCCCCCGCCCCCGGTCCCTCGCCGGAGGAGTCGGTGCTGCAGAGCGAGCGTCAGGCCGCCCTGCGCCGGGCGGTGGCCGTCCTGCCGAAGGCGGAACAGGTACTGTTCTACCGGAAATATTACTACCGCCAGTCCACCGCCCAGATCGCCCGGGAGACCGGATTGACCGAGCGGGCGGTGGAGGGGCGGCTCTACCGGCTGCGGATGCGGCTGCGGGACAGTCTGGGAGGTGAGCGGGATGGATAAGCGGCTTTGGAACGCCCCCGACGACGCGGAGTTTGACCAGCTGCTGGCCTCCAGCCTGCCCGATTCGCCCCCGGACGAGGTGGCCCGGGCGGTCACCCCCTGGCGGCGGGTGATGGAGCAGCTGGTGTGGGGCCTGGCGCTCACCGGCATCACCCTGCAGGTAGGGGGGCTGCAGTATTGGCTGCCCGCCCTGGGTACGCTGCTCTGCCTGATGGCTTTCCGGGCGCTGCGGCGGGAGAACCCCTGGCTGCGGGCGGGCTGGATGGTGTCGGCGGTGCGCACAGGAGCAGTATGGGGGATACTGATTCTGAACGCCTTTCTCTGGCGGCAGACCCCCGCCGGGCAGACGGTCATGACGGTTCTGACCGGTGCGGGCCAGCTGGCCCAGCTGGGGCAGCTGGTCTGCCTGTGGCAGGGCCTGGATCAGGTGCGCCGGGCCGCGGGCCGGGTCCAGGGCACCGGCGCGGGCTGGGTCCAGGGCACCGGCGCGGGCTGGCTGGTGGTCTGGTACGCGGGCCTGTATGCCCTGGCCCTGGTGCGGTATAACGGGCTGCTGATCCCGCTGGCCATGATCGGGGCCTATCTGCTGATACTCTACCGCCTGTACCGGCTCAGCCGGGAGATGGAAACAACCGGCTACGGGCTGCATCCCGCCCCGTCCCGCCTGTCCGACCGGGCACTCACGGTGCTGCTGGCGGTGGTGCTGGTGCTGGGCCTGGCGGCGGGGTATGGCTTCGGCGGCCGCATCCCCATGGACTGGCAGCCCGCACAGTCTTCCGCCGACCCGCAGGCGGCCGCCGTGCGGCAGGAGCTGGCGGCGATGGGCTTCCCGAAAACGGTGCTGGCCGACCTGACCGACGATGAAGTGCTGGCCTGCCGGGGCGCCAGGCGGGTGGTGGTGTCAGAGCGGGATCTGCCGCTGACCGATTTCGGCATTCAGGGCCGGCAGGGCGCTTTGCGCAGCACCGGCGTGGCCGTGGAACTGCCCGGCGAGCGGGAGCAGTGGAAGCTGTTCCAGCATTTCCAGTGGGTAGAACCGGCCCTCTGGTGGGGCACCGAGTGCATCCAGCTCTGGCCGGTCTACGAACTGCTGCCGGAGGGCTGGGCCGAGGCCGAACCGGTCACCGGCCGGCTGCTCTGCGAGCAGAACGGACAGACGATGACCGCCCCCTATGCGTATCTGGGTGAGCAGAGCTACACCGCAACCAGTATATTCTGGGGCGAGGAACAGCGGCGGGATGTGTTTGCCTCTTTCTCGCTGCCCCGCAGCGCCGAAAACCGGCGCGGCTACCTGACCTATACCGTACAGGAGGTCAACGATGGCTGGATTGTGGACAGCTGGATGAACTATGTCCACCAGACCAGCGCTTTCCAGTATCCGGTCTGCTCGGCTCTGGAGGCCTACCAGACCAGCAACACCGGCCTGAACAGCGCCTTTGCCCTGGTGCAGGACGCGCTGCAGTTCTACCCCAACGACGACCCGGCGGTGCCTTTTGGCCAGGAATAAAAACAGAACAAGGCCCGCGCCGTTTGATTGGCGCGGGCCCTGCTTTATTTTGCGTCAAATATGCCCACGATCCTGCCGCAGGCGGCGCAGTACCAGCCCTCCCGGCGGGCCAGTGGGGTGGACACCCGTCGCTTGGCAAAGGCGTCGTCGGGAAGAAAATGCAGGCTGGCCGGCCAGTGTAAGCCAAAATGCAGCACCGCATTGGTCTCCAGACGGCCTGGCTCCATGGACGCGCCGCAGAAGGGACAATTCATAATTTTACCTCCCGGTCAGAAACGGCTTCATTGCCAGCCAGACGGTGTCGGAATGCTCCACATAGCTGCCATGATCCTCGCCGGGCAGCACCAGCAGCCGGGCGCCGGGGATGGCCCGGGCGATGGCGCGGGTCTCCTGGGGCAGGATCATGTCCTTCTCGCCGGCCAGCACCAGGGTGGGGGCGGTGATGGCGCCCAGCATCTTGTCGGTGATGTGGGGCTGCTGCAGCATCAGATCCAGCTTGTCGCTGTGGTGCAGCAGGTTGGCCAGCCGGATCGCCCGGCGGGTACCGGCGCGCAATCCCTTGGGGGTGCGGTTGGCCCCGCACACCACCAGCTTGCCCACCAGATCCGGGCAGCGGCAGGCCAGCAGCAACGCCACGATGCCTCCGTCGGAAAATCCCAGCACCACCGGTTTCTCCAGCCCCAGCTGCCGGATAAAGGCGGCCATATCCATCGCCATCTCGTCGTAGGTCAGGTGGGGCACCGGGCTGCTCTGGCCGTGGCCCCGGCTGTCCGGCATATACAGGGTGTACCGGCTTTCCAGCCGCTTGGCCAGCACGTCAAAGGTGGTGTGGTCCTCGCCGTTGCCGTGCAGCAGCAGCATGGCCGGCCCCTGACCGGCTACCTCGTAATACAACTGAATGCCGTTTACCGTAACAAACATAACAGAAAACTGCCCCTCCCAGGGCGATCAGGGCGCGGTGCGCCGGTGTGTGTCGATACCTCCATTATAACACGCGCCGCGCGCCCCGCAAGGGGTCACAACTGGTCCCGCAGTTCGGTCATGCAGGCCCAGTATCGCTTGGGGCAGTGGCTGCGCCGCAGGTTTGGATTGGACCGGGCCGGGATGGCCAGCGCATCGTAAAAGGCCCGCCACATGGCCTGGAACCGGGCCTCCTCCTCGTCGGGGGGCGGCAGGTCCGGATCGGTGGCCAGTTCCAGATACTCCGCCCGGCCCGCCTGTACCGCCAGTACCGCCCGGTGGGTCTTGTCCCAGATCACAAAATCCTCCCCCGGATACCGGTTGCAGAAATGCTGCCGCAGCAAGGGCAGCACAAAATGCCGGGGCTGGATCACCGCCCCCAGCGCACCGCCCCGCTGCTCAAACCGCACAAACCCGGTCAGCAGATGGGCCTCCCCGTTCACCGCCTTTTCCAGCGCCAGCACCGGGGCCACCCGCTCGTGCCCCTGCATCCAGGGGGCCCGGGGGCCCTGCCCGTAGGCAAAGTGCAAAAACCGCAGCAGGGTCAGTTCCTTGTCCGGGCTGTCGTTCAGAAAGGCCCGGGTCACCAGATCCCGGGTGCGGGTGCCCAGCTTTTTTTCAAAGCTGTCGAACACCCGGGCGGCCCGCGCCGGATCGGTGGGCACCCGCCGGATGGGGAACAGGGTGGGCCAGGCCGCCCGGTCGGGATAGATCGCAAAGGGAATCTCCTTGCGCAGAAAACTTTCAAACACGCAGCTTAAAAAGCCCTCAAAGCTGCCGTCGTACCGATACACTACATCCGCCTGGAAAGCCATGCCGCCGCCTCCTCTCGTGCCGCCGCCATGGGCAGGGCGGGATGGTCCGGTGCACTCAGCCGCCCGGCCGGGTCATCGAACAAACTCAGCTGCCGGGCGCCGCCCTCAAACACCCCCGGGTCCAGCAGCGCCTGGGCCACCGTCACCCGGCTCAGCCGGCCGGGGCCCGCGTACCCGCTGCATACAATGAAATACCGGGCCCGCCGCAGCACCACCCCGATGCGGCGCAGATCCTCCAGCCGCAGACGGCCGTGCCGCCGGGCGGTGCGGATGCGGCGGGCGCTCTTGGGCCCGATACCCGGCACCCGCAGCAGCATCTCGTAGTCGCAGCGCTCCACATCCACCGGAAACTGGTCCAGATGGTGCAGCGCCCAGTTGCATTTCGGGTCCAGCCAGGGGTCGAAGTTGGGGGTCTCCGGGCTCAAAATCTCCCCGGCGGAAAACTGATAATACCGCAGCAGCCAGTCCGCCTGGTACAGCCGGTGCTCCCGCAGAAGCGGCGGCTTTGTGTCCAGCGCGGGCAGCCGCTCGTCCCGGCAGACCGGCACATAGGCGGAGAAAAACACCCGCTTCAGGCTGTATTTCTGATACAGCCCTTCGGTGAGCCGCAGAATCTGGTAATCGCTCTCCGGGCTGGCCCCCACGATCATCTGGGTGCTCTGCCCGGCGGGGGCAAAGGCGGGGGCGTGCCGGTAAACGGTCAGTTCCCGGCGGCTCTCGGCGGCGGTGCGGGCGATCAGACCCATCGGCCGCAGGATGCCGGTTTTCTGCTTGTCCGGGGCCAGCAGTTTCAGGCTGGCCTCGCTGGGCAGTTCGATGTTCACGCTCAGCCGGTCGGCCAGCAGACCCATCCGGTGCACCAGCGCCGGGTCCGCCCCCGGGATGGTCTTGGCGTGGATATAGCCCCGGAACCGGTGCGGCCCCCGCAGCAGTTCCAGCACCCGGATCATCCGCTCCATGGTGTAGTCCGGGCTTACCAGCACGGCGCTGGATAAAAACAGCCCCTCGATATAATTGCGCCGGTAAAACTGGATGGTCAGTTCCGCCAGTTCCTCCGGGGTAAAGGCCGCGCGGGGCCGGTCCTCCGAGCGGCGGTTGGTGCAGTAGCGGCAGTCGTAGGCGCAGATGTTGGTCATCAGAACCTTCAAAAGGCTTACGCAGCGGCCGTCGGCGGTAAAGGTGTGGCAGATGCCGGGCGCATGGCAGCTGCCCAGCGCGCCCGGCGCGCCGCCCCGGTCCACACCGCTGCTGGTGCAGGCAACGTCGTATTTGGCGCTGTCCGCCAGAATGGAAAGTTTTTCCATCAAATCCATAGAGAAAGGCCCGTCCCTCTCCGTTCCGGCCGGTATGCCGGAACAAAGGCGGCGGGCCCCCTGACCGCTGCCGGTTTGCCGTGCGGTGCGCCGTGCGCGGGCTTCCCATTCTCCGCGCCCGGCGCGCG
Organism: Gemmiger sp. An120; assembly: GCF_002160955.1. Classification (GTDB taxonomy): domain Bacteria; phylum Bacillota; class Clostridia; order Oscillospirales; family Ruminococcaceae; genus Gemmiger_A; species Gemmiger_A avium. Next base: position 12,215 of record NZ_NFLN01000018.1, on the reverse strand, counting down.
GCCTTTTTGCAAAAAGGCCGCAAAAAACCTGGCCCTCCGCCCTTTCCTTTGAAAAAGCGGAAAGCCCGGGCCGCCGCGGAAAAATCCCGCCGCGGCCCTTTTGAAAGTCCGATTTATCACCCTGCCCGCGTGCTAGAATACAGACAGGCCGGAAAGGTAAAACGCCCCGACCGGCGCCTTACCACTTGGTCTTGGTCTCGACCACCTTGCCGGCGATGTACAGCCGCTCCAGATCCGCGCCCCGGATGACCTTTTCCGGATAGTCCGGGTTGAAAGGCTGCAGGATCACCGCATTGCCCCGGCGGATGTACCGCTTCAGGGTACCCTCGCCCTCGTCAAAGACCATCACGCCCAGATCCCCGTTGTTCAGGGTGGGCTGACGGCGCACCAGCGCGTAATCCCCGTCGTGGATGCGGGGCTCCATGCTGTCGCCCTTGACCACCAGGTAGAAGTAATTCTCCGGGTCTTTCACCGGGGCGGGTTCGGTGCCGTAATCCTCTTCAAAGGCCAGCGCCCCGTACCCGGCGCGCACGCTGCCTACCACCGGCACCGGGCTCTCCATATAGGCGCCCACCGGGCCGCCGAAATCCTGCGGCGCGGGGGATACCCCCAGCAGCACGTCGGTGGTGGTGCCCAGCAGCGCGGCCAGGCGGGCCACAGTAGCCGGGTCCGGCGTGGAACGGCCGGTCTCCCATTTGCCCACGGCCTGCTGCGTTACCCCCAGCTGGGCGGAGAGGGCGGCCTGGCTGAGCTTTCGTTCTTTGCGGAGAGCTTTCAGGCGTTCACTGAACATACTACTCCCTCCTTTGCATGGTTGTATTATACAACTAATCGTAGTGTGTGTAAAGGGGAATTCCAAAATTAAACTAAAAAAAGTTGTCAAAATACGCTTGACAACAACTATGAGTTGTATTATGATAAACCCAACGAAGCAATGTCACCCAAAATGAGGAGGTCATCGCGATGAAACGCTATCTGCTGCAATGTGCTGCCATACTGGCCGTGCTGGGCCTGTTCCCGGCGGCGGGCGCGCTGATCGAGGGCACCCTGCCTGTGCCCGCGGCGCTAGCCATCCTTGTATTGCTGGGCCTGGCGGCCCGCCGTGCTTCGTATCTGGCCCGCAGAACACAGCGCCGCGCGGCGGCGGCCCGTGTTGTGCGGCTGCACCAGCAAGCTGCCCGGCCGGCTGAGACAAAAACGGTGTCCGCACCCTTTTGCTCCGCCGCTTCCCATAAAACCTGTCGTCCGGCGCTTCGCTCGGCATGACGGGCTCACCGGGCAGAGTGCGGGCGGCGTATAGCTGTCCGTGCCCCCTATAGAGCCCGTCCGGTGGACCAGCAACCGCCGGGCGGGCCCTGCCCGCAAGCAAACAGCCGGGCGCTCCCGTTTACGCGGGGGCGCCCGGCTGTTTTGTTCCGGTTAAAGCTCGTTCAGCGGGGAAGGGCGGGCCATGTCTGTGCGCTCGCCCGGGGCCAGGCAGGGCAGCAGCACCCGGGCCACCGCCCAGCCTTCCCGTGCCTCCAGCGTCAGGGTGCCGTCCGCCTCGGCCAGTACACGGCGCACACTGGTAAGCCCCAGCCCGTGCAGCGTGCTGCCCTTGCGGCTGAATCCCTGCCGAGGCGGAAACTGATCCCCCTCGTGCAGCGGATTGGTGATCTCCATTACCAGCATTCCGGCCTGGCAGATGGCGGTCAGTTCCACCGTTTCGCCGGGCCGGGCGGCTTCCAGCGCGTTTTCCAGCAGATTGGAGGCAGCGCAGATCAGCGCGGAACCGGACACAGGGGCGGGGCCGTCCAGGGCAGCCCGGGCTTCCAGGTGTACCTGCTTTTCCCGGGCCAGCCGCATTTTGCCGAACAGCACCGCGTTCAGGTAAGGGTCGCCGCACAGCTCCACCTGCCCGGCGTGATCCAGGGTGGACTGCAGATCCTGGCGCAGCTGGGCCGGGGCATCCCCCAGCAGATTCAGATAATGGCGCAGGTCGTGCCGCAGCAGCCGGAACTCCTGCAGCGTGTCCGACAGGCTGCGGTAGTAGTCCAGTTCCAGCCGCCGCTGCCGTTCCAGCTGTTCAATGTACAGCCGGGTGCTGCGCTGGTCCTGCCAGACCAGCAGCGCCGCGGCCCCGCCCAGCACCAGAACCACCGAGGAAAAGCACCCCAACAACAGCAGCGAGTCCAGCGAAAGGCCGCTGCTGGGAATCAGGCCCCGGGCTTCCATACCCAGGGAGAACAGCCCGCCCAGGCGGTCTGCCGCCATCAGGCCGATGGGCACCCAGGCCGGCAGCCGCCGCCAGGCAGAAGACCAGGCCGGCAGGCGGCAGAACACCCAGAGCCCGGCCAGGACGGGAAGAAACCGCAGAATGGTACCGGGGACTTGATTCAGGGTAAGCGGTACGAACAGCACATCAAACCCGGCCAGTGTCAGTGCCAGTTCGTACAGGATCATGAACAGAACAAAGGGATAAAAAATCAAAAAGAAGCAGATTACCGACTCCCGGGCGCGGGGGCGGAAGGGCAGGGTAAGGCAGAAGGGCTCCAGCACCAGCGCCAGGGCGGACACAAGCGGAGAGAGGGAGGCTGGCAGGCAAACCCCCAGAGCGGACAGCAAAATCATCAGCCCGGCACAGGGCCAGAACAGCCGGCCCGCCGGCACACAGCGGCGCAGGCTGAGCAGCACGATGCACTGAATGATGGCAATGGTTGCGAAACGGCATACCGTGCCCAAGACAGTCATAAGCGGCTCCTTTCGTATAAAACGGAAAAAGTCGGAAAAACAAAACAGCCGGCGGCTGGTACAGCGCCGGCTGAAACTATTGGCATATGGTCCGCGGCGAAACGCCCGGCTCAGTTCAGGGGATCATCGGGCGCCAGCATGGCGGCGCTGTGATGGGCCAGATCGATGCCGATGTGGCGGCCCAGCGCTTCCCGGAAAGGCCCGAACTGGGAACGGGACACCGGCAGCACCACCCCGCCGGTCAGCAGAACCTGATTGCGCTGCAAACGGCGCACCTGGGCCAGATTGACCAGAAAGCTGTTGTGACACAGCGCGAACCGGCCCGGCTGCAGATCACCGGCCAGCTCATCCAGGCGGCGGCCGGTGGTTACGGTGCGCAGCGTGGAATGAATGTAGGAGATACGCAGCCGGCGCTCCACATACAGGATATCCTTTTGCGGGATGATGACCTCGCCGTTTTTCTGGGCCACCGCCAGCAGGGGCGTGTCGTCCGCGTCCAGCGCCGTAAACGCGCGCTGCAGCGCGCCGGGCAGCAGTTCTTCCAGACGGGCCTTGCTCAGCAGGCACAGATGCCGGGCCTGATACAGATCCGGGGCATACTCCAGCCGCCCGGTCACGAAAATCACCTGACAGCGGGGCCACAGCCGGTTGGCGACCTCCGCCAGGCGGATGCCGCTCTGGGTACCCAGCAGCACGTCCAGAAACAGAATATCCGGCGTGAACGGACAGGTCTCCGGTTCAAAGCCCGGGTCTGCCACGGTGATATGCGCGGCCGCACCGCATTGCTGCCGCAAAAGCCCCACCAGACGTTCACAATCGACTGCGTCGTCCTCCACCACAGCGATCTCATACATAACCGATGCCCCCTCTGATAACCAAAACAGACAAAAAGGCCCCCTGCCTCCCTGCCTGGCGCGATGTTCTGCAAGGCGTGTTCCGGCGGCCGGAAACACTTTACAGTAATAATTATCATCCCAAAAATACAGGGCGCATACAAGATGGAATGTCAAAAAAGGCAAAGATTGTGTAATATTTGGCCAATGTAAATGCAGCTGCCTGGTTAAAGATTCACCAGAATCGGGCTGTGGCCCATAGCGGGCAAAACCTTTTCCAGCAGGTCGGAGGTGGCAAACCGCAGGCTGCTGGTATTCAGGCAGGGATGGCAGCCGATCCGCTCACCTTTCAGCACATCCCGGTCAATCACCAGCTGCACCTGGTTATCCCGGTCGTTCATAAGCCCCATCACGCTCACGCTGCCGGGGGTTACATCCAGCAGACGCAGCATGTCCTCCGGGGTGCCGAAGCTCAGCCGGGCAACCCCCAGCTGGGCCGCCAGATCCTTGGTGCGGAACGCTTTGTTCCCCGGCATCATCAGCAGATAGAACGCGGTCTTCTGCCGGTTGCAGAGAAACAGGTTCTTGCAGATGGTCACCTCCAGCACCGCGTCGATCCGGTCGCAGTCCTCCATGGTGCCGGCGGGCACATGGTCGGTGCGCTGGTAGGCGATGCCCAGCCTGTCCAGCAGGTCGTAGACCCGCACTTCCCGTTCCTGCCGCCCGCTGCAGTCCGCCGGGCGGCCCTCAAACAACTCCATATCCATTCCCATCCCTTGTACTGAAATAAAAACAGGGGGCGGCGCCGACCGGCCCGCCCCCTGTCTGCAACGGTATCAGAACAGCCCGGTGATGCGGCCGTTCTCGTCCACGTCGATGCTCTCGGCAGCGGGCTTCTTGGGCAGGCCGGGCATGGTCATGATATTGCCCATGATCACCACCACAAAGCCGGCGCCGGCGCTCAGCCGCACGTCCCGCACGTTCATCACAAAATCTTCCGGCGCGGCCAGCAGCGCCGCATTGTCCGAGAAGCTGTACTGGGTCTTGGCAATGCACACCGGCAGATTGCCGTAGCCCTGGGCGGTGATCTCGTCCAGCGCCTTGCGGGCAGCCGGGGTCCAGGTCACGTCCTTGGCCCGGTAGATCTTCTGGCAGACCGCCTTGACCTTGTCGGCCAGCGGGGCCTCGTCCGGGTAGGTGAAGCGGATGCGGGCATTGTCGTCCAGGATATCCAGCACCGCCTGGGCCAGCTCCTTGCCGCCCTCGCCGCCCTTGGCGAACACCTCGCTCAGCGCGCAGGGCACGCCCTGTTCGGCACAGACCTTGCGCAGGTACTCGTGCTCCTCGGCGCTGTCGGTGGGGAAAGCGTTGATCGCCACACAGACCGGCAGGCCGAACTGATTCTTCATGTTGTCCAGATGGCGCAGCAGGTTGGGCACGCCCGCAGCCAGGTACTCCACACTGGGAACGCCCAGCTGGTCCTTGGGGCAGCCGCCGTGATGTTTCAGCGCCCGTACCGTGGCCACCAGCACCACCGCCGACGGGTTCAGCCCCGCCTTGCGGCACTTGATGTCCAGGAACTTCTCCGCGCCCAGATCCGCGCCGAAGCCCGCCTCGGTGACCACGTAATCCGCCAGCGCCAGGCTCAGCCGGGTGGCCATCACGCTGTTGCAGCCGTGGGCGATGTTGGCAAAGGGCCCGCCGTGGATGATGGCCGGGTTGTTCTCCAGCGTCTGCACCAGGTTCGGATCGATGGCGTCCTTCAGCAGGGCAGCCATGGCGCCCGCCGCGCCGATCTGGCCGGCGGTTACCGGTTCGCCCGCGTAGGTGTAGCCCACCACGATCCGGCCCAGCCGGGCTTTCAGGTCGGCCAGGTCGGTGGCCAGGCAGAAGATCGCCATGACCTCACTGGCCACCGTGATGTCAAAACCGTCCTCCCGGGGGGTGCCGTTCACCTTGCCGCCCAGGCCGTCGGTCACATACCGCAGTTGCCGGTCGTTCATGTCCACGCAGCGCTTCCAGGTCACCCGGCGGGGGTCGATGTTGTGGGGGTTGCCCTGGTAGATGCTGTTGTCCACCATGGCCGCCAGCAGGTTGTTGGCCGCGCCGATGGCGTGCAGGTCACCGGTGAAATGCAGGTTGATGTCCTCCATGGGCACCACCTGGGCATAGCCGCCGCCGGCCGCGCCGCCCTTGATGCCGAACACCGGCCCCAGGCTGGGCTCCCGCAGGCAGAGCATGGCCTTTTTGCCCATGGCACACATGGCGTCCGCCAGGCCCACGCTGGTGGTGGTCTTGCCCTCGCCCGCCGGGGTGGGGCTGATGGCGGTCACCAGGATCAGTTTGCCCTCCTTGTGGGGCTGTTTGAGCAGCCGGTGGTCGATCTTGGCCTTGTACTTGCCGTAGGGTACGATCTGGTCCTCGGTCAGGCCCAGGCCGGCGGCCACCTCCCGGATGGGTTTCATGGTGGCTTCCTGTGCGATCTGAATATCAGTCTTCATGCAGCATCCTCCCCGTCAGTTTTGCGCGGCGCGCAGTCTTGTTCCCGTTCATTGTACCACCTTCCGGCGGCGGTGACAATGCTTGGGCAACACCGCATACTTCACGGCAAAAGCCTCAGGCGGCGTATCCCGCCCAAATTTTCCGTGATATTTTCCCAAAATGCTCGCCAATCCACCAAGGACTGGCTGCGCTTTCGGGTTCATCTCACAAAAAATTTTCCGGCGTGCTCCGCCACCTGGAAGTATGCGGTATCGCCCTTGGAACTTGTGCCCGGCCCGGTTTTGTTGTATACTATATTCTGTATTTTTATGGGCGCATTTGCCCATCTGTGATTTTTGCGAAAAAGAGGGTCCTTCATGCTCCACGACGAAACGCTGCATTATCTGGACAACGCCGCCACCACCCGGGTGGACCCGGCGGTGGCCGACGCCATCCGCGCCGCCATGACCGATCTGTGGGCCAATCCTTCGGCGCTGTACACGCCGGGCCTGCAGGCCCAGCAGGCGCTGGGCAAAGCCCGGGCCCAGGTGGCCAAAACCCTGGGCTGCACACCGGGGGAGGTGTACTTCACCGCCTGCGGCAGCGAGAGCAACAACCTGGCGCTGCGGGGCGCGGCGGTGGCCCGCAGAGGTTGGGGCCGAAAGATCCTGTGCAGCGGGTACGAGCACCCCAGCGCCGCTTTGCCGGTGGAACAGCTGGGCAAGGAGGGCTTTGAGGTGGACTTTGTGCCGCCCGGGCCGGACGGCCGCATCGACGTGGCCGCCATGGCCGACCGGGTGGACAAGGGCACCTGCCTGGTGACCTGCATGCAGGTGAACAACGAAACCGGTGCGGTGGCCGATGTGGAGACCCTGGCCCGCCTTACCAAGGAACGCAACCCCCGCACCGCCGTCCATGTGGACGGGGTGCAGGCCTGGCTGCGGGTGCCCGCGGCGCTGGCCGGGGTGGACAGCTTTACCGTGTCCGGCCACAAGGTGCACGCCCCCAAGGGCATCGGCGCGCTCTATCTGCGCAAGGGCTACCACATCGAGCCGCCGTACCTGGGCGGCGGGCAGGAAAAGGGTATCCGCCCCGGCACCGAGAACGTGCCCTACGCGGTGGGCCTGGGCGAGGCCGCCCGGCTCATGGCCGCGAACAGCCGGGAACGCAAGGCCCGGGTGGCGGCGCTGAACGCCCGGCTGCGGCAGGGGGTGACGGCACTGCCGGAGGTCACCGTGAACAGCCCTGACGACGCGGTGCCCGAGATTTTGAACATCAGCCTGAACGTGATCCGCAGCGAGACCATGCTGCATTTCCTGGAACAGCGGCGGGTGTATGTGTCCAGCGGGTCTGCCTGCAGCAAGGGCGCGGCCAGCCATACGCTGGCGGCCATGGGGCTGTCCGCCCGGGCCATCGATACCGCCCTGCGCATCAGCCTGTGCGGCGACAACACCGAACAGGACATCGACGAGCTGCTCACCGGCCTTTCGGACGGGCTGGCAAAGCTGGCCCGGCTGCGCTGAAAACCGACAGAATACGCCCGCCCGGGCGCGTATCCTAAAAAGGAAGACGAGAGGAACAACATGAAACAGATCATCCTGTGCTACCAGGGCGAGATGGCCCTGAAAGGTCTGAACAAGGCCACCTTTGAAGCATCCCTGGCCAAAGCGGTGCGATTCCGTTTGCGGGATCTGGGGGAATTCAAGGTCTACAAGGCCCAGAGCACCCTGTACATTGAGCCCGAAACCGAGGACGCGGATATGGACGAGGCTTTCCGCCGGGTGAGCCGGGTATTCGGCATCGCCGCCATGAGCCGGGCCGCCGTCTGCGAAAAGGACTTTGACGCCATCTGCGCCGCCGCCGGGGAGTATCTGGCGGATTCCCTGCGCCGGGCCCGTACCTTCAAGGTGGAGGCCAAGCGCTCGGACAAGCGTTTCCCCATGAAGAGCCCCGAGATCAGCCGGGAACTGGGCGGGTATCTGCTGAGCCGGTTCCCCCATCTGAAGGTGGACGTGCACAACCCGGACCTGACCGTCATGGTGGAGGTGCGGGACTTTGCCGCCTATGTGCACGGGGATAAGGTGCCCGGCGCGGGCGGCCTGCCGGTGGGTACCAGCGGCCGGGCGCTGAACATGCTCAGCGGCGGCATCGACAGCCCGGTGGCCGCCTGGCGGATGGCCCGCCGCGGCCTGGCGCTGCACCACATCCACTTTGCCAGCCCGCCCTACACCAGCGAGCGCGCCAAGCTGAAGGTCAAGGCGCTGGCCCAGATCGTCAGCGAGTGGACCGGCAGCTGCGTGCTGTATGTGGTGCCCTATACCGAGCCCCAGGAGTACATCCGGGATCACGGCCCCGCGCCGCTGTTCACCGTGCTCATGCGCCGCAGCATGCTGCGCATTGCCCACCAGATCGCCGAGAGCATCGACTGCCAGGCCATCGTGACCGGCGAAAGCCTGGCCCAGGTGGCCAGCCAGACCCTGCGGGCCCTGGCCTGCACCGACGAGGTGCAGCCCCTGCCGGTGCTGCGCCCGCTGATCGGCATGGACAAGAGCGAGATCGTGGCAACCAGCCGGGCGATCGGCGCCTTTGAAACCAGCATCCTGCCCTATGAGGATTGCTGCACCATCTTCACCCCGCCCCATCCCAAGACCCGTCCCACCCTGGAGGAGATCCGGGCGGCGGAGGAGGCCATGCCCGGCCTGGCCGAACTGGAGAAAAAGGCCGCGGCCGAGGTGGAGCGCATCCGCATCGACTGGCAGGATGAAGTGGAATATCTGGAGTAACCGGCGGCCCTGACCGCCCGAGGGGGGAAAGACAATGGAAGCGGAGATCATCGCGGTAGGCACCGAGCTGCTGCTGGGAGATATCCTGAATACAAACGCGCAATTTCTGGCCCGGCAGCTGGCGGATCTGGGCATCACCGTGCTGCACCAGCACGTGGTGGGGGACAACGCCGCCCGCCTGGAAGAACTTGTGCGCACCGCCAAGGCCCGCAGCGACCTGCTGGTGTTCAGCGGGGGGCTGGGCCCCACGGCGGATGACCTGACCAAGGAGACGGTGGCCCGCTGCTACCACGACACCCTGCATTTTGACCGGGAAGAGATGGACAAGATCACCTCTTTCTTTGCCAAAAGCGGCCGCACCACCCCCGACAACAACGAAAAACAGGCCATGGTGCCCACCCGGGGCAAAAAGCTGCCCAACCGCAACGGCACCGCCCCCGGCGTCTGGTTTGAGGACGAGGGCCGGTACGCGGTGCTGCTGCCCGGCCCGCCCCATGAGCTGATCCCCCTGTGGAACGAGCAGGTGCTGCCCCTTTTGCAGCCGCTGTGCAGCGGGGTGCTGCACAGCCTGACCCTGAAGGTCACCGGCCCGGGGGAGAGCCACTTGGAGGAAACGGTGGGCCATCTGTTCCGCAGCGCCAACCCCACCGCCGCCATCTACGCCAAAACCTGCGAATGCCACATCCGCATCACCGCCAAGGCCGCCACCCCCGCCGAGGCCGCGGCCATGTGCCGGGCCAAGGCGCAGGAATTCTATGACATTCTGGGCGACTGCATCTACGGCGAGGACGACGCCACCCTGGAATCCGCCGCGGTGGCCGCCCTGCAAAAGCACCATCTGACCCTGGCCACCGCCGAGAGCTGCACCGGCGGGCTGGTAAGCCGCCGCATCACCGATGTGCCCGGCGCCAGCGAGGTGTTCGGCTTCGGGTTTGTGACCTACGCCAACGAGGCCAAGGAAAAACTGCTGGGTGTACCCGGTGAGGTGCTCGCCGCCCACGGGGCGGTGTCCCCCCAGACGGCCGCCTGGATGGCCCAGGGTGCCCGCCGGGCGTCCGGCGCGGATATTTCCCTGGCGCTGACCGGCCTGGCCGGCCCGGGCGGCGGCACCCCGGACAAGCCGGTGGGGCTGGTATACCTGGCCGCCGCCTATCAGGACACCATTTATATCCGCAAACTGGGCCTGGGCGGCCGCAGCCGGGAGGTTGTGCGGCTGCGCTCTTCCCAGAACGCGCTGGATCTGGCCCGCCGCCTGGCGTTGGGCCTGCCCCTGCCCGATGACACACAGACCGTGCCCGCCGCCCGGCTGGCCGAGGAAATGAGGTGAACACCATGGCACAACCCACTACCCACGGCCGTACCCTGCGGCTGTTCGGCGTATCCACCGCCCGGGCCTCCGCCGTGCTGCGGCAGGCCGCCGCCGAGGGCTGCCCCGGCCTGCGCCTGATGGGCCGCAACGGGGAACTGGCGGTCCGGCTGGCCGCGTCCGGCCCGGATGCCGCGTCGGTCTGCGAGGGCTGGGAGAAAAAACTGCAGGAACGGTTTGGCCCGGCGGTGTTCTCCACCGACGCCACCGACCTGCCCCAGGCCGCGCTGGACGCATTCCTGAAAGAAGAATTTCTGTTCTGCAGCGCCGATGAAGCCACCGGTGCGCTGCTGGAGCCTCTGCTGCGGGATCTGCCCCGGGCGGACGGCGCCTACGATTTCGGCAAGGAAAGCTGGGCCCACCCCCGCAAGGCGGGCCGCATCGAGCCCCCTGCCGGCTGGCTGCGCCGCTGGCCTGCCTGCCCGGTACAGCCCGCTGCCGGCCGGGCCGCCGCCGCCCTCAAGGTGTCGGAGGCGGATTTTGCGCTGGTGTTCCAGCCCGCCCAGGGCCGGTATCCGGCTTTTGTGCTGCTGGCGGATGAGCGCAGCGCCTGGGTCAAGGCGCTGAACCGCACCCAGGCGGAGCCTGCCCAGGCTGGGCTGTGGCTGCTGGATATGGCCCGCCGGGCCGCCCAGGGTCAGCCCCAGGCGGAGGGCGTGCAGATGTTCCGGCTGGGGCAGGAGGCCCCGGCCCTGGTGGCCGACCCGGAGGAAAACCGTCCGGCCCGGCCCGCGGCCCCGGCGGCCGCCCCCGCCCCCGCGGTGTCCGGCGATACCGGCCGGGTACCGCCGCTGCGGCTGGCCCCGGATCCCGACCCGCAGCCCACCCGCGTGGCGGTCTCCCAGCCTACCCGACAGGCGGTTTCCGCGCCGCCCAAACCCTCCGAGCCCACCGGCGTGGTGCGGCTGGAACCGGTGGGCCGCAACGCCCGGCTGGAAAAGGCGGCCCAGGCCATGTACGGCCTGGTGGACGAGAGCGCTGTGCCGGACACCGAGCCCCCCGCCCCCAAAAAGCAGGGCAGTTACTGGGGCCGCATCCTGGCGGCGGTGTTCTTTTTGCTGGTGGTGGCGGTGGCCGCCGCTGCCGGCCTGTACTATTGGAACAGCCTGGGCGAGGCCCCGGCCTGGCGCAGCTACGGCACCGCCGGGTTCGACGCCAACGCCATTTCCTATCTGGAGCGGGCACAGGAAAAGGACGATCAGGTGGCCGGCTATCTGGCGCTGCCCGGCATGACCGGCAGCCTGATCTATACCGACGGCGATCCCCGCGACGACGCCCCCGCCGGGGCGGCGCTGGCCGCGGAGGATACCGGCCCCCAGCGGGTCTGCTACGCCCCGGGGGCCGACCCGGCGCAGACCACCTCCCACAGCCTGGTGCTCTGCCCCGCGCAGGCCCTGCGGGAGCTGGGCGGTCTGGATCAGCTGGATGCCGTCCAGAGCAACAGCGCCTTTACCCTGTATACCGGCAATTCCGAAGCCGCCGCCTACCGTTATAAGGTGGCGGCTGTATTTTACTGGGACCCCGCCGAGGAAGGGGAGGGCGCCTTTGACCTGGTCTCCTTCACCGACCTGAGCGACGCCAATACCTTTATGGATTTCGTGGTGGGCATCAAGGCCCGCAGCCTGTTTGACATGCCGGTGGATTTTGAGGAGGGCGACAGCTTTGTCAGCCTGGTGGCCGACGCGGCCGAGCCGGACGGCACCAAACTGGTGGTGGTGGGCCGCAAGGTCCGCGAGCAGGAGACCCGCTCGGTGGATACCGCCAACATCGCCCCCACCACCGACCCGCTGCTCACCGCTGCCATGTACAGCGCCAGCGGCGCGTCCATGCCGGATATGCTGGAGCTGATGCAGAGCTGGGTGAACTGGTTCGGCGGCCGCAACCAGACCAACTCCGACCTGCAGATCGAGGCCGGCATGCCCGAAGAGGATGTGCAGCTGGACGCGATTCTGGACAGCCTGGGCGAGGTGCCGGATCTGGACGACCTGATGCCGGAGGATGGCCCCACCCCCACCCCCAACC
>NZ_NFLN01000017.1 GCF_002160955.1 Gemmiger sp. An120 | reverse complement strand
CGCCGACACCCGGTCTGTCGGGGCAGTTTCCGGGGCGGGCAGGGTCACCCGCCAGCCGGGGGCCGCGGGCAGTTGGGGCAGCGGCAGCGCCAGCAGCACCGGCCCGGCCAGCAGCACCGCCGCCAGCACACCCCACAGCCGGCACCGCCAGCGGGCGGTATACCGGCACATCAGCCAGGGCCGCAGCGCCAGCGCAGCAACCGCCGCCGCCGAACCGCCCAGCCCGATACTCAACAGGGAAAGCAGCCAGGTCTGCATAAATCAGCCCTCCGTTTCCTCCTTAGACAACTCGTCCAGATAGTCGGATAATTCCCGGATCTCGTTTTTCGACAGGGCGTGGCACTGATGCAGCGCCGCCACCAGATTGCGGGCGCTGCCGCCGAACATCCGCTCCAGGGCGCTGCGGCTTTCCACCGCCAGATACTCCTGACGGGTGACCAGCGGTTCAATCAAATGCCCCCGGCCAGCCTTGTGCCGGGTTACAAATCCCTTGCCCTCCAGCCGGGCCACCAGGTTCAGCACTGTGGTGGGGGCCCAGGCATGGGCCGGGGCCAGCATTGTTTCCAGTTCCGGCCGGGTCAGGGGCCGGCCGGCCTGCCACAGCGCCTGCATCACCGCCAGCTCCGCGTCCGGCAGGCGTTTCAGTTCCGCCATGCGGTACACCTCCTTCCACACTTGTGGTTGCAATTTAATTCTACGCTTGTGGAAGATACTTGTCAACCCCTGCTTGTTAAGGATTTCACCCGAAAGACCTTGCACATCCCGGCCTGATTGATTATAATAAGTGCAGGTATCCCATGCCGGCCCCCGAGGCCGGTTTCAGACCTATTATGAGCTGAGAGGAGAATGTAACATGGGTTTAGGTAAAAAGACTGTTGAGGAGCTGGCCGTAAAGGGCAAGCGCGTTCTGGTTCGTTGCGATTTCAACGTACCGATGAAGGAGGGCGTCATCACCAATGACAACCGTATCGTGGCCGCCCTGCCCACCATCCAGAAGCTGATCGACAACGGCGCGAAGGTGATCCTGTGCAGCCATCTGGGCAAGCCCAAGAACGGCCCCGAGGAGAAGTTCAGCCTGGCCCCTGTTGCTGTGCGCCTGAGCGAGCTGCTGGGCAAGCCGGTTGTGTTCGCCAATGACGACGAGGTCGTGGGCGCCAACGCCAAGGCCGCCGTGGCCGCCATGCAGGACGGCGACGTGGTGCTGCTGCAGAACACCCGCTTCCGCAAGGAAGAAACCAAGAACCTGCCCGAGTTCAGCAAGGATCTGGCCAGCCTGGCCGACGCCTACGTAAACGACGCTTTCGGCAGCGCTCACCGCGCTCACTGCTCCACCGCCGGCGTGACCGACTACATCAAGGACACCGCTGTGGGTTACCTGATGGAGAAGGAGATCCGCTACCTGGGCAACGCCGTGAACGATCCTGTCCGTCCCTTCACCGCCATCCTGGGCGGCGCCAAGGTTGCGGACAAGCTGAACGTGATCAGCAACCTGCTGGAGAAGGTGGACACCCTGATCATCGGCGGCGGCATGGCCTACACCTTCCTGGTGGCCAAGGGCTACGAAGTGGGCACTAGCCTGGTTGACCTGGAGAAGGTTGACTACTGCAAGGAAATGATGGCCAAGGCCGAGGCCAAGGGCGTCAAGCTGCTGCTGCCTGTGGACACCGTTGTGGCCGCTGCGTTCCCCGATCCCATCGACGGGCCGGTGGACACCAAGGTTGTGCCTTCCGACGCGATTCCCGCCGACATGATGGGTCTGGACGTGGGCCCCGAGACCCGCAAGCTGTTTGCGGACGCTGTTAAGGCCAGCAAGACCGTTGTGTGGAACGGACCCATGGGCGTGTTTGAGAACCCGACCCTGGCCGCCGGCACCCTGGCTGTTGCCGAGGCGATGGCCGAGGCCGACGCCACCACCGTGATCGGCGGCGGCGACAGCGCGGCTGCCGTTATGCAGCTGGGCTTTGGCGACAAGATGACCCATATCTCCACCGGCGGCGGCGCCAGCCTGGAGTACCTGGAGGGCAAGGAGCTGCCCGGCATCGCCTGCATCCAGAACGCCTGATATATCATTCCGGCAGCGGCCCGGTTCCGGGTCGCTGCATTTTGGCGTAACATGCCCTATACATTATAAAGAAATGAGGACTGCATCATGGATAAAGCCAATCGCAAGGCCATTATCGCCGGCAACTGGAAGATGAACAAGACCGCCACCGAGGCCGCTGCCCTGATCGACGAGCTGATCCCCGCCGTGAAGGACGCTGACTGCGAAGTGGTCATCTGCACCCCCTTCACCAGCCTGGTAACCGCCGTGGAGAAGACCCGCGGCACCAACATCCATGTGGGCGCGGAAAACGTGCACTTTGAGAAGAGCGGCGCGTTCACCGGCGAAATCAGCGCCGACATGCTGGTGGATCTGGGCGTGGAATACGTCATCACCGGCCATTCCGAGCGCCGCCAGTACTTCGCCGAGACCGACGAGACCGTGAACAAGCGCACCCGCGCTGCTCTGGCCGCCGGCCTGAAGGTCATCGTCTGCGTGGGCGAGAACCTGACCCAGCGTGAGCAGGGCGTTACCGAGGAACTGGTTCGCATGCAGACCAAGATCGCGCTGCGTGACGTGACCGCCGAGGAAATGAAGAACATCGTGATCGCCTACGAGCCCGTTTGGGCCATCGGCACCGGCAAGACCGCTACCAGCGACCAGGCCCAGGAAGTCTGCGCGGCTATCCGCAAGGTGCTGGGCGAAGTGTACGGCGAGGCCGTGGCCAAGGCTACCACCATCCAGTACGGCGGCAGCATGAACGCCGGCAACGCCGACGAGCTGGTTGCCAAGCCCGACGTGGACGGCGGCCTGATCGGCGGCGCCTCCCTGAAGGCGGACGCTTTTGCCGCCATCGTGAAGGCTGCCAGCAAGTAAGCGCCCTTTTTCCTTTGTTTGTTCAGGCGCCGTCTGCCCTGCGGGCGGGCGGCGCCTGTTCGCATTTTGCGGGCTGCACAGCCCGCGCCACACCTGTTTTAAGGAGGATCTTCTCTTATGGCTAAACAACCCCTGATGCTCTGCATTCTGGACGGCTTCGGCTGGGTGCCTGGCAAAGCCTACGGCAACGCCATCGTGGCCGCCAATACCCCCAACCTGGACAAGCTGTTCGCCAGCTGCCCCTACACCACCATCGGCGCTTCCGGCATGGACGTGGGCCTGCCCGACGGCCAGATGGGCAACAGCGAGGTGGGCCACACCAACATCGGTGCGGGCCGCATTGTGTACCAGGAACTGACCCGCATCACCAAGGCCATTCAGGACGGCACCATCCGCCAGAACGAGGCCATCGTGAATGCCATGAAGGCCGCCATTGAGAACGGCAAGGCCATCCACATGATGGGCCTGCTGAGCGCCGGCGGCGTGCACAGCCACATCCAGCACCTGTTCGGCCTGCTGGACATGGCCAAGGACATGGGCGCAAAGGAAATCTACGTACATGCCATCATGGACGGCCGCGACGTGCCGCCCGACAGCGGCAAGGGCTACCTGGAAGAGCTGCAGGCCAAGCTGGACGAACTGGGCGTGGGCAAGATCGCTTCGGTGACCGGCCGCTACTACGCCATGGATCGTGACAACCGCTGGGATCGTGTGGAAAAGGCCTACGCCGCCTTCGTGTACGGCGAGGGCGAGAAGGGCACCCCCGCCGAAGTGATCGCCAAGAGCTACGCCGCCGGTGTGACCGACGAGTTCGTGGTTCCGGCCGTGACCTGCGAGGGCGGCCGCGTGTCCGAGGGGGACAGCGTGATCTTCTTCAACTTCCGCCCCGACCGCGCCCGTGAGATCACCCGCACCTTTGTGGACGACGAGTTCAACGGCTTCGAGCGCCGCAACGGCCGCTTTGCGGTGAACTACGTCTGCTTCACCCAGTACGACGCCACCATGCCCAACGTGGAGGTAGCCTTCAAGCCCCAGAGCCTGCACAACGTGATGGGCGAATACCTGGCCAAGTGCGGCAAGACCCAGCTGCGCATCGCGGAGACCGAGAAGTACGCCCATGTGACCTTCTTCTTCAACGGCGGCGTGGAGGCCCCGTTCGAGGGCGAAGACCGGGCGCTGATCCCCAGCCCCAAGGTTGCCACCTACGACCTGCAGCCCGAGATGAGCGCCTACCTGGTGGCCGACGAGTGCGTGAAGCGGATCGAGAGCGGCAAGTACGACGTGATCATCCTGAACTTTGCCAACTGCGACATGGTGGGTCACACCGGCGTGTTTGAAGCCGCTGTCAAGGCGGTGGAGGCGGTGGACGCCTGCGCCGGCAAGGTGATCGACGCGGTGTTGGCCGCCGGCGGCAAGGTGCTGCTGACCGCCGACCACGGCAACGCCGACCAGATGTACGAGCCGGACGGCGCGCCCTTTACTGCCCACACCACCAACCCGGTGCCCTTCCTGGTGGCCGGCGCCGGCGATGTGAAGCTGCGCGAGGGCGGCGTGCTGGCCGACATCGCCCCCACCATGCTCAAGCTGATGGGCCTGCCCCAGCCGGAGGAGATGACCGGCAAGAGCATCGTGGAATAAGCTGTTTTCCTGCACATGCCAGCGGGGGAGAGACCGGGTGTCTCTCCCCCGTTTTTTGTGGCAGACCGTGGCGTTTGCCCATTTTTATCCCACGAAAGCGACGCTATATTTTTGTACCATGTGACGGTTTTATTTCACATAACCGTTATTCATTTAACAATAATTGACAATCCTTTGTCGAGGCCGTATTCTGAATATAGAAGCACACTTTATTTCAGAAAGGCAGGGAGAGGTATGAATTCATCCAAAGCGTTGCTGCTGGTGGACAACTCGTCCGCGCTGGAACTGCTGCACAGCGGAACCTATCGGTTCCAGGAAATCTCGTTTGAAGAGGTCCGCGCGATTGTGGAGATGCACGGCCAGAAAGATGTGCTGCGCTGCTTCTCCCATCCGGAGATCGAGCAGCTGCTGTACAAGCACGCCGGTATCGCCATCAGCAATTTCCACTATCTGCCGGTGGGCGAGCTGGCCCCGGGCCAGGACGCGATCGCGTTCCGGTTCTATGTGACCCCTTCCGAGACCCAGCCCAGCATCCAGACCGTCTACGGCAACGAGGCCACCAAGCTGCAGAATCTGTATGTGTACTGTCAGTTCATCACCCGGCTGGAGGAACCCTGAGTTTCTGCCCGCCGGCCCTCCTCTCCGTGCCCGGGGCATCTGCCCCGGGCATTTTTATTGCCCCGGCGGGCGGTGATGTGCTATAATAAAGTGTATGCGGCACGGCGCTTTTGCCGTGCACAGAACAATCAGGGAGGGAAATTGAGTATGACGATTCGAATCGGTATTTTGGGATATGGCAATCTGGGCCGCGGCGTGGAGTACGCCGTGGCGCAAAACCCCGATATGGAACTGGCGGCGGTGTTCACCCGCCGGGATCCGGCTTCCATGACCATCCACACCCCCGGCGTGCCGGTAGTGGCCGCCAGCGATGTGGAAAGCTGGAAGGACAAAATTGACGTGATGATTCTGTGCGGCGGCAGCGCCACCGATCTGCCCGTACAGACCCCGGCCATGGCCCGGTGGTTCAATGTGGTGGACAGCTTTGACACCCACGCCAAGATCCCCGAGCACTTTGCCGCGGTGGACGCGGCGGCCAAGGCGGCGGGCACCACCGCCCTGATCTCGGTGGGCTGGGACCCGGGCATGTTCTCGCTGAACCGGCTGTACGCCGGCGCCATCCTGCCCAACGGCAAGGATTACACCTTCTGGGGCAAGGGGGTCAGCCAGGGCCACTCCGACGCGATCCGACGCATTGAGGGCGTGCAGGACGCCCGGCAGTACACCGTGCCGGTGCCCGCCGCCCTGGAGGCGGTGCGCAGCGGCGCCCAGCCGGAACTGACCACCCGGCAGAAGCACACCCGGGAGTGCTACGTGGTGGCCAAGCCCGGCGCGGATACCGCCCGCATCGAGAATGAGATCAAGACCATGCCCAACTACTTTGCCGACTATGACACCACCGTGCACTTCATCAGCCAGGAAGAGCTGGACCGGGATCACAAGGGCATCCCCCACGGCGGCTGCGTGATCCGCACCGGCACCACCGGTGATGCCGCCGCCCCCAACACCCATGTGATCGAGTACAGCCTGAAGCTGGACTCCAATCCGGAATTCACCTCCAGCGTGCTGGTGGCCTACGCCCGGGCTGCCGCCCGGATGAACGCCGCCGGCCATACCGGCGCGGCCACCGTGTTTGACGTGGCCCCGGCCCTGCTGCGCCCGGAAGACGGCGAGACCCTGCGCCGCACCCTGCTGTAAAAAGGCCTTGCCGCACCCGTCTGAGGGGCGGTTCTGCGGCCCCGTCGGACCCTGGTATGGGGGCGCGGACGAATTTTCTGCGAATTGTGGCCGGATGCCCAAAATAAACCTTGACATCCCCTTGCAGATAAGCTATAAAAAGTATAGTGATTTGGCCCGGAGCGCGGCTTTGCGCGGCGTGATCCCGGCCGGAATAGCTTGTTAAGGAGAGTTCATAGCATGGATACGTTTGAGAAGATTCGCGCCTGCCTGGCCGAGCAGCTGGATATCGAGCCCGACGAGATCACCATGGACAGCAACATCCTGGACGACTTCGGCGCTGACAGCCTGGATCTGGTGGATCTGGTAATGGCGCTGGAGGACGAGTTTGAGGTGGAAGTGCCGGACGACGCCATCGAGAGTTTCCACACGGTGGGCGACGTGGTGCGTTTCGTCGAGGACCACACCTGATTTTTGTGCCGATCGACACCCGGCGAGCCCCACGCCTTGGCGCGGGGCCCGCTTTTTTGACGAGAGATTTGCACCGGAAGGAAGTTATCGGATGAGCGAACAGAAAAAGAAATTGGTGGAGGCCATCACCCCCATCAACGAGGACTTTGCCCAGTGGTACACCGACGTGTGCCTCAAGGCGGAGCTGGTGGACTACTCCACCGTTAAGGGCTGCATGATCCTGCGTCCCTACGGCTACGCCATCTGGGAGAACATCACCCACATCCTGGACGGGATGTTCAAGGCTACCGGCCATGAGAACGTGGCCATGCCCATCTTTATCCCGGAAAGCCTGCTGCAGCGGGAAAAGGACCACGTGGAGGGCTTTGCCCCCGAGGTGGCCTGGGTTACCTACGGCGGCGCGGAGAAGCTGGAAGAGCGCATGTGCGTGCGGCCCACCAGTGAGACCCTGTTCTGCGACCACTTTGCCCACGTGCTGCATTCCTGGCGGGATCTGCCCATGAAGTACAACCAGTGGTGCAGCGTGGTGCGCTGGGAAAAGACCACCCGTCCCTTCCTGCGCAGCCGTGAGTTCTGGTGGCAGGAGGGTCACACCATCCACGAGACCGCCGAGGAGGCCGTGGAGGAGACCCTGCAGCAGCTGAACACCTATGCGGATTTCTGCGAGAAGTACCTGATGATCCCGGTGGTCAAGGGCAAGAAGACCGACAAGGAAAAGTTCGCCGGCGCCGAAGCCACCTACACCATCGAGGCCATGATGCACGACGGCAAGGCCCTGCAGAGCGGCACCAGCCACTACTTCGGCGACGGGTTCTCCCGCGCGTTCGATGTGCAGTTCACCGGCCGTGACAACCAGCTGCAGTACCCCCATCAGACCAGCTGGGGCGTATCCACCCGTCTGGTGGGCGCCATCATCATGACCCACGGCGACGACGAGGGCCTGATCCTGCCCCCGGCCATTGCCCCCTATCAGGTGGTGATCGTGCCGGTGGCCGCCCACAAGCCCGGCGTGACCGAGAAGGCCGAGGAGCTGGCCGCCCGCGTGCGCAAGTTTGCCCGTGTCAAGCTGGACAACAGCGACAACAGCCCCGGCTGGAAGTTCAGCCAGTGGGAAATGAAGGGCGTGCCCCTGCGCCTGGAGATCGGCCCCAAGGATATCGAGAAGAACCAGTGTGTGCTGGTGCGCCGCGATACCCGCGAAAAGACCTTCGTATCCCTGGATGAGCTGGAGACCGCGATCCCCCGCCTGCTGGAGGAGCTGTCCGCCAACCTGTACCAGCGTGCGCTGGAAAACCGGGAAGCCCGCACCTGGGCCGCTACCACCCTGGACGAGGTCAAGAAGCTGGCCGCCGAGAACACCGGCTACATCAAGACCATGTGGTGCGGCGACGAGGCCTGCGAGGAGAAGATGAAGGAAGAAGCGGGCCTGTCCAGCCGGTGCATGCCGTTTGAGCAGGAGCAGCTGAGCGATGTGTGCCCCTGCTGCGGCAAGCCTGCCAAGGTGATGGTCTACTGGGGCAAAGCCTACTAAGCCATCCGCCAAAACCAAATACAGCGCCGCCGCGGCAATTGCCCGGCGGCGTTTTGTTTTTCCTGTTTTGCCGCGGTTGCAGTTACCCGGACAATCGGCTATAATCATAGAGACGGGCTGCGGAAAGGCTCTTTCCGCGGCCTTTTTTGCCCGGATGCCGTCTTGTAAACAAACTGTAACGGACCGGTGACAAAATTGAAATATTTCTGCCCCCTCAATCGTTGTTTGGGTGAAGGCGTTAAGGATGTGAAAACTTGTTCGCTGCAAAGGCCGGCCTGCGTGCCGAGGAGATGGAACGCCTTGTGGATCAGTATGGTGACGCCATGCTGCGTGTTTGCTGTGCCTATCTGGGCGACGCACACCTGGCACAGGACGCCGTGCAGGATGCTTTCCTGAAGATCTACAAGAGCTACCGCCCGCTGGAGGACTCCCCTGCTTCGGAAAAGGCTTTTGTAATGCGGGTGACGGCCAATGTCTGCAAAGACTATCTGCGCAGCGCCTGGCACAAGAAGGTCAATCTGGTGGAGCAATACCCCGAACTGGCCTCTCCGGAAGCCATGCGCAGCGAGAGCGGCCGCCTGCTGGCCGAGGTGCTGGCCCTGAAACCCAAATACCGCGAAGTCGTCCTGCTGCATTACTATCACCAGTATTCGGTGGGCGAGATTGCCCAGCTTCTGCACGCACCCCAAAGCACGGTGAGCGTGCGGCTGCGGCGCGCCCGCGAACAACTGGCAAAACGACTGGAGGAGGTGCCCCGTGATGATCTCTGATACATCCATCCGAAAGGCTGTCGAAGACGGCCTTTCGGGCGTGGCCCTTTCGCCCGGGCAAAAGGCCGCGATCCTGGCCCGGTGCCGCCCCGAACCGCTTCGGGTACACCGGCGCAGCATCGCCCGGCGTGCGCTGAGCGTGGCCGCGGTGTTCGCCGTGGCGCTGGTACTCAGTGCCGGGGTGCTGGCCACCTCGCCCGGGCTGGCCCAGCAGCTGGCCGTGCTGGGGCGGCAGACCCTGTCCTTCCTGCAGCCTGTCAACCAGGTCAGCGAGGCCGACGGCATCCGTATGGAGGTGCTGGCCTCCATGCGCAGCGAGGACACAGCGGTCGTCTATCTGACCCTGCGGGACACCACCGGCCAGGGCCGCATTCAGGAAAACACCCAGCTGTGGAACTACCATCTGGAGGGCGCGTCCTTTGCCCATGCCGAACAGGTGGATTACGATCCCGAGACCGGCAGCGCCATGTTCCGCCTGACCGGCGAGGATGTGACCAGCGACAAGGTTACGGTGCGGGTGGAGGCGTTCTCCTCCGGCATCGAGTATTACCCGCCCACCCCCACCGGCTGGACGGTGGCTGAACTGGCGGAACTGCAGCCCACCCCCGCTTTGTCCTACCCCACCCTGGACCATGGCTGGGGCATGCTGAACGGCCCCGGCGACCAAAAGCTGGAGCAGCAGGTGGAA
Source organism: Gemmiger sp. An120 (assembly GCF_002160955.1). Lineage (GTDB taxonomy): Bacteria > Bacillota > Clostridia > Oscillospirales > Ruminococcaceae > Gemmiger_A > Gemmiger_A avium. The sequence continues at coordinate 51,897 of NZ_NFLN01000017.1, read as the reverse complement.
AGCAGCAGTCTGCCGGTGCTCAAGCAGCAGTTCTCCTATCCTGTGGAGGGGCTGGACTGGCTGACCGTGCAGGCGGTAGGCGTTGTGGACAATGCGCTGCACATCCAGCTGCGTCAGGACGAGGATCTGGGCCGGTTCTGCAGCGTGAACCTGAGCCTGGCCAACGCCGATGGCGAAGAGAGCGGCCAGGCCGTGCTGGATGTGGCACTGGATGAGCCGGAAGCCGGATTCAGCAGCGGCACCCGGGAATATGTGCTGCCCCTGCCCCAGGACGCCGACCCGGCCGACTGGGAGCTGTATGCCAGCGGTGTGAACTGCACCGTGGCCAGCAATGCGGGCTGGCAGGTCACCTTTGAACTGGAACCCGCCCACGCCGACCGTACCGGCAGCTGCAATCTGGACACCGGCAGCTGGCAGCTGCAGCAGGTCTCCCTGTCCAGCCTGGGCATCACCATTGAGGGCAACGGCGAACTGTACGCCGACAGCCTCGACCTGACCCCGGTAGTCATCCTGCAGGACGGCACCCAGCCGGAGTTCATCTCCTCCTCGGTAAGCACCGACGACCAGGGCAACATTGTCTACCGGATGCTGTTCCGCACGCCGGTGGATACCAGCCAGGTGGCCACGGTCACCCTGTCCGGGCAGCCTGTGGTCTGGAACGACTGAAAACAACGATCTCCTCTTTTGATGGAAAACGCCCCGCGGCAGCCGGATTGGCAGCGCCGCGGGGCGTTTTTCATTTCTGGTTTCAGAGTTACTCGTCCTTGCCATCCCCGAACAGCAGCGCCGCTGCCTGGGACAGTTCCTTGTGCCGGTCGCTCTCCGGTGCGGGTTCTTCCTCTGAGGCTTCCGGCACGATGGGTGTCTCCTCCGCCGGTGCCGGCTGTTCCTTTGGCAGGACAGCGGTTTCGGGCGCGTCCTCTTCCGGGGTCCATTTCTCCGCTTCCGGTTCGTCGGTCTCCGCCTCTTCCTGGCGGGCAGCACGTTTGTTCTGCTTCTCCATCTCCCGGCGCCGGGCGTCCAGCACAGCCTTGGCCACCTTTTCCAGGGCGGCGCAGTTCTCCGGCAGGTCGGTCAGGCTCTGGCCGTAATGGGCCATCAGCACGGTGCCGTCCCGGCCGATCAGCAGGGTCAGCGGCAGCTGGTAGGTTTCCCCCTCCACCGCCTTGTAGCCCATCTTGCGGGCCTCTTTCAGGATGCGCAGCGCGGTCAGGGAATGGCTGCGGAACCAGCTGGTGGTGCTGGGCACGCAGAAGTGCTCATACAGCACCCCTTCCGCGTCGCAGATCAGGGAGAAGGGCATCTGCTCTTCCGGGATAGCGCCCGCGATCACATGGGGATCGGTGCGCACCACACAGGCCAGCCGGGCGCTGGTGAGCTTGTCCTTGTCCTGGATATACTCCATCACATAATGCCGGGTGATGGGATGGCCGAAGTTGCGCATAAAGACCACAAACAGGGGCGTGTCCGCATCCAGCAGATCATAAAAAGGCAGCTGAGGCTGGTAAGGGCTGTCATAGGTAAAGCGCGGGATCTGGTCCCCCGCCTGTAATTTTTTGGGCACGGAAGGCACCTCCGAAAAATATACTCTCTTATTCATTCTACACACTCCCGCCTTTCTGTCAACCATCTTGACCCATCTGCTATAATGGAATCATACAAGGTTTACCGGGTTTGACCGCAAACCGGTGTCTCCAGGAACAGTGTGCCCCGCCGCGCGCCGGGCATACCCGCACAGAATGGGAGGAGAAAGCAATGAACGAAGCAGTACAATCGGTGATGGAAAAGCGCATCCGCCGGGCCATGGCCGCGGTGCAGCGCAACCAGATGCAGGCCTTTTATTGTGAGCGGGCGGACCAGGTGCCCGCCTTTGTCAAGGAGATGCTGCCCGCCGGGTGCAGCGTATCTCACGGCGGTTCCGCCACCCTGAGCGAGTGCGGCGTGACCGATCTGCTGGCCCAGGGCGATTACCGCTATCTGGACCGGAGCAAGGCAAACGGCCCGGAGGAGATCGGCAAACTGTACCGGGAGGTTTTCAGTGCCGACTGGTACCTGACCAGCAGCAACGCCGTGACCGAGGACGGCAAGCTGTACAACGTGGACGGCAACTCCAACCGGGTGGCCGCCATCGCGTTCGGCCCGGCCCATGTGCTGGTGATCGTGGGCTGCAACAAGATCGTGCGGGATCTGGACGAGGCCATGGCCCGGGTACAGACCATCGCCGCCCCGGCCAACACCGTCCGGCTGAACTGCGACACCCCCTGCGCCGAGAGCGGGCGCTGCCAGAACTGCCACTCCCCCGCCCGCATCTGCTGCAACGCCCTGATCACGGCCTTCCAGCGGGATCCGGACCGGGTCAAGGTGCTGTTTGTGGGCGAACCTCTGGGATTCTGAGAAACACAAGGAACAAGGCCCTGCCGCTTTTGCGGCAGGGCCTTGTTTTGTCTGTATACAGAATTATCAGTCGTCCTCGTCCGGCAGTGTATCCTCCTGCTGGCCGGACACCGCCCAGGCCGCGCCCAGGCCCGCCAGCCCGATCAGGGCCAGCAACAGGCTCAGCGCCAGATCCGCCAGCCCGTCGGCGCCGTTGCGCCAGGAGAGGAAGGTCTGGGGCAGTTCCAGGCAGGTGCAGAGGAAAAACGCGGCAAACCCCAAAAAGTACAGCCACCGGCCCGACCGCACCTGCCCCACATACAGCAGACGCACCAGCGCCGTGGAGAGCAGCAGCGCCAGCAGGGCGCTGAACACCTCCACCGTGGGGCCGATCCGCTCCACACTGGAGGGGGCAAAGCCGAACCGCCCCACCGTGAGCAGATAGAAGCCCAGCGTGGCCCCTACCCCCAGCACCGCGCTGTGGGTGGGCGGGGTCAGCTCCTCGCCCAGATGGGCCAGGCCGGTCAGCAGCAGCCACAGGCCGGTGAGGAAAAACAGCACCGCCTGCACCAGGCCGAACCAGTCCCGCTCCGGCCAGAGCAGCATGACCTGGCCGCCCGCATAGGCGGCGAACAGCACCGACGCCAGCAGGCCGAACACCCCCAGGCCGCGGCTGGGCGCCGTGATCCGGTAAGGGCCCGGTGTCTGCACCAGCGCGGTCACCCCGGCCAGCACCAGCACGCCGGCCAGCACCCCATATCGGGTCCAGACCGAGCCCCAGGTCACAAACCCGGTGCTCCAGTCATTGTATGCAGAAAGATCCAGTCCACGCACCGCGCCGGCAGCCAGGCACACCAGCGCCGCCAGGACGGTGACGGCTCGTTTCATTTGCGCTCCTCGATGGTTTTGTATTTCTGACGCACGCCCAGATACTTGTAGGCCGGGCGCATGATCCGGTTGGCGAACACCACCTCTTCGATCCGGTGGGCGCACCAGCCCGGAATACGGCTGATGGCAAACAGCGGGGTGAACAGATCCTCCGAGATGCCCAGCATCTTGTAGATCAGGCCGCTGTACAGGTCCACATTGGCGCAGACGGTCTTGCTGCCCTTCTCCTGGGCAAACACCTCCGGGCCCAGCTTCTCCACCAGGCACAGCAGGTCAAACTCGTCCTCAAAGCCTTTCTCGTAGGCCAGTTCCCGGGCATTCTCCCGCAGGATCAGCGCACGCGGGTCGCTGATGGTGTAGACCGCATGGCCCATACCGTAGATCAGGCCGCTGCCGTCCCCTTCCTTTTTGCGGATGATACGGCGCAGGAACTCCCGCACTTCATCCTCGTCCCGGTGGTTCTCCACCCCCTGCTGGATGACCCGCAGCTGCTGCATCACCTTCAGGTTGGCGCCGCCGTGCTTGGGGCCTTTCAGGCTGCCGATGGCCGCCGCGATGGCCGAATAGGTATCGGTGCCGGAGCTGGACAGCACCCGGCAGGCAAAGGTGGAGTTGTTGCCGCCGCCGTGGTCGGCGTGCACCGCCAAACACAGGTCCAGCAGCTTGGCTTCCGCGTGGGTGAACTTCTGGTCCGCCCGGTAGGTGGACAGGATATGCTCCGCGGTGCTCTGCCCGATCTGGGGCAGATGGAAGAACATGCTCTGCTTGTCATAGACCCGGCGCTTGACCTGGTAGGCGTTCACCATGATGGTGGGCAGCCCCGCGATCAGGTTCACCGACTGCTGCAGAATGTTGCCCAGGCTCAGATCCTCCGCGTCCGGGTCATAGCTGTACAGGGCCAGCACGCTGCGGGCCATCTTGTTCATGATGTTCGGGCTGGGGGCCTTCATGATCATGTCCTCGGCAAAGCCGTCGGGCAGGGCCCGGTGCTCCTCCAGCAGGTGGCAGAACTGGGCCAGCTCCGCCTGCCGGGGCAGGCTGCCGAACAGCAGCAGCCAGATGATCTCTTCAAATACGAAGCGATCCTTCTCCAGCGCCTCCCGCACGATCTCCCGGATGTCAATGCCCCGGTAGATCAGCTTGCCCGGAATGGGCCGCACCGTGCCGTCCGGCTCTTTTTCGTAGCCGATAACGTCACAGACGTTGGTCAGGCCCGCCAGCACACCGGTGCCGTCCGGATTGCGAAGGCCCCGCTTTACGCCCAGGCGTTCGCTGGTTTCCGGGTCAATGTAGTTATTTTTCAGATACTCATTGCATAGGATGGTCATGGACTGTGGGTCCAGGATCGGTACTTCTGTGGACATACCATACTTCCCCTTTCTAAAGTGTTTCCCTCTATGGTATGTAGTGTACAAGGTTTTGGGCCAAATTGCAAGCAGCCCGCCGGAGGATGGGATGAAGAAAACTCTGTTGTGCATGCTGACCTTTGCCTTGCTTACCTGGCTGATCCCGGTGGGTGGCCTGCTGTTGGCGGAAGCGTCCTTACCCGGCGCCCCGCTGACCGGGCCCGCCGCTACCCCCGCGCCGGACGAGCCGTCCGGAAACGGGGAGCCGGTCAGCCCCTCGCCCGCCGCCACAGCCACCCCCACCCCCGCCGCCGATACGCTGCGGGTGCTGGACGAGGCCTCCGGGGAGATTCTGACCGTCTCCGCCCGGGATTACCGGATCGGGGCGGCAGCCGCGGAACTGCCCGCCGACTGGCCGGACGAGGCCATCAAGGCCCAGATGGTGGCGGCCTGGAGCTACGCGCTGTTCCAGCAGCAGACCGCCCGCGCCGCCGGACAAGCCCACGACCTGTCCGCCAACCCGGCGCGCCGCCAGGGCTTCATGACCCGGGAGGTGCTGGAAAGCTACTGGGGCGTGGATTTTGAGGCCAACTACCAGCGCCTGGCCGCCCTGGCCGATCAGGTGGAGGGCCGGGTGGTACAGTGGGAGGGTGCGGCGGCGGCCTGCTGCTACCATGCCTCCAGCTGCGGGGCCACCGAGGCCAGCCAGAACGTGTGGACCGAGGCGCTGCCCTATCTGCAGGGGGTGGACAGCCCCTGGGACACCGCGGCCGACGGCTGGGAGGTGACCGTTACCTATACGGTACAACAGATGACCGACGCTTTGCAGCTGAATTTTGCCGACCGGGGGCTGGATCTTTCCGGCGACCCGTCGGGCTGGTTCGGCGCCCCCACCCTGACGGCGGCGGGATACGTAGCCACCCAGCCGGTGGCCGGGGCCGAGCTTTCCGGCATCGAGCTGCGGGGGGCGCTGGGGCTGCGCAGCGCCGCCTTTACGGTGCAGTACGCCGACCGGACCTTCTCGGTCACCACCCACGGCTACGGGCACGGGGTAGGCCTGAGCCAATGGGGCGCCCGGGGCATGGCACTGGAGGGCAAAAGCTGCGCCGACATTCTGGCCTGGTATTATCCGGGCACGCAGTTGGTACAGGAATAGCAAAACGGGACGCGCCGGCTGTGCGGCACGTCCCGTTTTTCGTTGCTGCCAAAGGCGGCGGGTCAGTCCCGCGCCACCTTGAAGATCGCTTTGCGCACCCGGTCGCAGCCGGCCGCCCGCACCAGCGCCTTGTGGGCCTCGTTGGTCATGAAGATCACAAAACGATCCTCTCCCAGCACGCCGGCGCAGCTCAGCGGGGCCTTGTACAGCGCTGCGTCGGTAGTTTCGTCGTAGGGAGCGCTCTCCTCCAGCTCGCCCAGCGCCACCTCAAACAGCTCCACGCCGGACAAATCGATCTGGATGTCGATGTACTTCTCGTGCATCTCGAACTCCCGGTCCTCGGAGGGCGCGGTGTCCGACTCGGTCACCTTGACATACACCTTGTCCCCGTCGATGTCGGTGCGGCCCTCGGGCAGCTCGTCCAGGTCATGCTCCGCGATATAGGCGATGGCGGTGTCCAGATTTTCAAACAGGCCGGTATACTGCTCGATGTTTTCCAAACGGTCGTACAACATTGTGGTTTCCTCCCTGGCAGGCCGCAGACGGCCCGGTTTTGTTCTATAGATTGATTATAGCACCTTCCGTCTCCGCCGCACAGAGGGGCAATGGACGAAAATGCAAAAAAGTCGGCCTGCCGGGACAAGACGCTGGGTCCGGGGACGTTTACAATAGAAGTAACGACAAGCGGCCGGTCTCAGCGCCGCCCCCCAAAAGGAAGAAAGGAAGCTGCCTCATGAAATTTCTGAATGTGGAGATCCCCGTCAAGAATCTGCCCGAACTGGACCAGGGCTTTGTGCCTCTGGGCCTGTTCTTCAAGCACTACGCCACCGGTGCGGAAAAGCCCCTGTGCATCGCTGTGGAACGCAGCGGCGGCCAGATCGGCACCTGGGAGTGCAAGGTGCACGGCACCCCGGAGATGAAGGAAGCCGACGAGTACTTTGTGGACCGCATGGTCAAGTTCCTGCTGTGGAGCTGGGGCGGTTTCAAGGTGTACATCTGCGGCGACGACGCCCTGGCCGAGACCGTGCGCAAGGCGTACAGCGTTGACGGCAGCCGCGCCTTTGACAAGGACTTCATGGAGAACGTGTACGAGCGTGCCTTTGAAGTGGTCAGCCTGCCCTACGATCAGCGTCCTGCTCCGTTCCAGAAGGCGGAGAGCGTGGGCCGTCACACCACCGGCGCCCGCATCGGCTTTGACGCCGGCGGATCCGACCGGAAGGTCAGCGCTGTGATCGACGGCGAGACCATCTACAGCGAAGAGGTTGTGTGGTATCCCAAGACCATCAGCGATCCCAGCTACCACTATGTGGGCATCCTGGCCGCCATGCAGACCGCCGCGGCCAAGATCATGGAAAAGGGCCGCAAGGTGGACGGCATCGGCGTGTCCAGCGCGGGCGTGTACATCGACAACAAGTGCATGGTGGCCAGCCTGTTCATCAAGGTGGGCAAGGAAGACTTTGACGCCAAGGTCAAGAACATCTACACCCGCGCTGCCGAGGATCTGGGCCGCATGCTGGGCTACGAGATCCCCGTGGTTGTGGCCAACGACGGCGACGTGAGCGCGCTGGCCGGTGCCATGGGCCTGGGCGAGAACGGCATCATGGGTATCGCCATGGGCACCAGCGAAGCTGTGGGCTACGTGGACGCGGACGGCAACATCTGCGGCTGGCTGAACGAGCTGGCGTTTGCTCCGGTGGACGCACAGCCCGATGCCATGGCCGACGAGTGGAGCGGCGACATCGGCTGCGGCGTGAAGTACTTCAGCCAGGACAGCGTGATCAAGCTGGCCCCCCGTGCCGGTATCGAACTGAACGAAGAGGACGCCCCCGCTGCCAAGCTGAAGGTTGTGCAGGGCCTGATGGCTGAGGACGATCCCCGCGCCGTTAAGGTCTACGAGAGCATCGGCGTCTATCTGGGCCACACCATGGGCCTGTACGCCCAGTTCTATGACATCCATCACGTACAGATGATGGGCCGTGTCATGAGCGGCAAGGGCGGCGACATCATCCTGGCCACCGCGGCCCGCGTGATGGACGAGGAGTACCCCGAGGTGTCCTTCCGTCCCGAAGCGCCGGACGAGATGACCCGCCGTGTGGGTCAGTCCAGCGCCGCCGCCAGCCTGCCGGAGAGCAAGTAAGTTTTCCGCACCTTGGCGGGGCTGCGGGCCTTGGCCCGGCAGGAGCCTGCTGCGCAGCGGCGCGCACCGCGCGCCGTACCGGGCACGCCGGCCTCTTGCCCCTCACGCAAGGGGGCGGCTCTTGCCGCGCACCGGCCCGACCGGGCCGCTTTGCGGAGCGCCGCTCCCCGCCGTGTGGGCCAGAGTTCCGCCGCCGCCAGCCTGCCGGAGAGCAAGTAAGTTCTCCGCACCTTGGCGGGGCTGCGGGCTTTGGCCCGGCAGGAGCCTGCTGCGCAGCGGCGCGCATTGCGCGCTGGTTTTAAAATTGCTATCAACTTTTTCCCATATTTTCTTCCTTTGGCGGCAGGGGCCGGACGGATTTCCGTCCGGCCCCTGTCCTGTTTATCGGCAGATTTGGCAATAAAATCGGGGGCTTGCTCGTATAATTCAATGCAAGGCTCACCCGGCGGGTGCGGCCATTCCGCAACAAAAGGAGATTTTTACCATGCGTTTGATCCGATTTGTCCCTGTGCTGGCGCTGGTGCTCTGTGCCGCTGCCTGCTCGGCTCCGGCCGAAACGGTGCCGCCCGACCCCACGGCAGCGCCCACAGCGGCCCCCACCGCCGAACCCACGGCGGAACCTACCCCTGAAGTGACCCCCGAACCCACCCCCGACATTCAGGTGGTGGATGGGGTCACCTACGTAAACGGCATTCTGATTGCCAACAAAAGCTACGGCCTGCCCGCCGACTATGCCCCCGGCGTATCGGAAGAGGCCCAGTCCGCCTTTGAGGAAATGGCCGCCGGCGCCGCGGAGGACGGCATCAATCTGTACATTGCGTCCGGGTTCCGCTCCTATGACTACCAGGCAAAACTGTACCAGCGGTATGTGGACCGGGATGGAAAGGAAGAAGCCGATACCTACTCGGCCCGGCCGGGCCATTCCGAGCACCAGACCGGTCTGGCCTTTGACCTGAACGAGGTCAGCGACGCTTTCATCGGCACCCCCGAGGCGGAATGGCTGGCCGCCCACGCCCATGAATACGGTTTCATCATCCGGTATCCTGCCGACAAGGTGGAGATCACCGGCTACAAATACGAACCCTGGCATGTGCGGTATCTGGGCAAGGAGACCGCCGCCGCTGTGTATGAGAGCGGCCTGTGCCTGGAAGAGTATCTGGGTATCGACTCGGTATACGCCGACTGACAAAAACAACAGCGCCCGAAACAGACGTTTCGGGCGCTGTTGTTTTATCGGGTCATCACGCGGATCCAGCGGCCGCTGCGCAGGCGAAGCCCTCCTAGCAGCAGCTGCGCCAGATAGTCGCAGCGCATCAAAAGAAAAACAAACGGCGGGTCCAGTTTCCAGACAAAGCCCGCCAGCAGGCCCATGGGCACCGATACCAGCCACATGGTGCCGTACACCACCATGCTGATGTTGACCTGTTCCACTCCGCGCAGGCACATGATATAACAGTTGGAGAAGCTGAACAGGATAAAGCTGGCGCTGAGCACCTGCAGATAGGCCGCCGACGCCTGGATCACCTGGGGATCGCGGGAGTACAGCCCCATGATCGTTTCCGGAAACAAGCCGCAGACCACGGTGAACAGAAGCGCCCCCGCCAGCGCGCAGCGCAGGGTGATGGCAAACAGTTCGCGGATCGGCTCGGTCTGGCGTTTGCCCCACTACTGGCTGACCAGCACGCTGGCCCCGCTGGCAAACCCGAATCCCAGAATGTTCAGGATGTTGAAAGGCTGCCCGCCCAGGCTGGCCGCGGTGATGGCCAGGTCGTTGAGCTGCCCCAGCATGATCGTATCCATCAGGTTGACCCCCAGGCTGATCACGTTCTGCAGCGCGATAGGCAGGCTGATGGCCAGAACCGACGGAAGGAATCCCGGCTCCCAGTAAAAGAATTTTTTGCGCACGCGGCTTCTCCTTTCCTATGGACAGTTATTCCCCATTATAGAGAAAAACCACCCCGATGTATTTACACAATCGGACACCATCGTGTATAATTGGTACAAGAAGTGTTTTTCGCAAAGGAGGCGAATACGGGTGGCCTATACAGCGGTGGAACTGCAGCGGCCGATCCGGATCGAGCGGATCATCACGGTGCACTATTTTGAATATGGTCCGGACTATGCGTTCGCCGGAGAAAGCCATGATTTCTGGGAGATTGTCTATGTGGACAAAGGCGAGATCATCGCCCAGGCCGGCGAAGCCGAGCATCTGCTGCAAAAAGGTCAGATGCTGTTTCATGAACCGGGGGAATTCCATACCCTGAAAGCTGCCGGAGGCCGTGCCCCCAACGTAGTCGTAATCACCTTTGAGTGTGATGGCCCGGCCATGGACTTTTTCCGCGGCCGGCTGCTCAGCGCCGGAGATGCCGAGCGCAACCTGATGGCCCGCATCGTGGAACAGGCCGCCGAGGCATTTGCCACGCCGCTGGACGATCCCTTGTCCCAGATGATGGAGCGGCGGGCGATCCAGCCTTTCGGTGCGGAGGAACTGATCGGGCTTTCGCTGGAACTGCTGCTGCTGGAACTGATCCGTAAAGGCGGCGTGCCGGCGGCGTCCCGGCCTTCTTCGCTGCTGCGTGAGAACAGCCGCAACGATCTGATGGAGCGGGTGTGCCGGTATCTGGACGAAAACCTGGAAAAGCGCCTGACCCTGAGCGATATCTGCCGGGACAACCTGGTGGGCCGCAGCTATCTGCAGAAGGTGTTCCGGGAAAAAACCGGCGGCGGCGCCATGGAGTATTTTGGCCATCTGAAGATCCGCCGGGCCAAGGAGCTGATCCGGGAGGGCAAGCACAATTTCACCGAGATTGCCGCTATGCTGGGGTACAATTCGATCCATTATTTCTCCCGCCATTTCAAAAAAGTTACCGGGATGACCCCCAGCGAATACGCCAGCAGCGTCAAGGTGCTGAGCCGGCAGGGCCGGGGCGAATGATGATACAATTGTCCATCCAACAAGCGTAAACGTCTATTTATATTTCCTATATATAGGGCTATACTTTCAGGTAGGGAGCAGCACGAAGCGCTCGGCTTCAGCTGCAACAATTTTATAAACTAAAAGGAGAACTGCGCTATGGCTATTTTGGTATGCGGCGGCGCCGGCTACATCGGCAGCCACACCTGTGTGGAACTGCTGGCTGCCGGTTACGACATCGTGGTGGCGGACAACTACTATAACTCCTGCCCGGAGGCTCTGCGCCGGGTAAAGCAGATTTCCGGCAAGGATTTCCGCTTTGTGGAGGCTGAGCTGACCGATCCTGCCCAGGTGGAGGCGATCTTTGCCGCCAATCCGGACATCGACTCGGTGATCCAGTTTGCCGCTTACAAGGCCGTGGGCGAGAGCGTGTCCAAGCCCATCGAATACTACACCAACAACCTGAACACCACCCTGGTGATTCTGGACGCCATGCGCCGTCATGGTGTGCACAACATCGTGTTCTCCTCCAGCGCCACCGTGTACGGTGATCCCGCCACTGTGCCCATCACCGAGGACTTCCCCGTGGGCGGCGACCGCACCACCAACCCCTACGGCACCTCCAAGGCCATGAACGAGCAGATCCTGACCGACTGCTGCAAGGCGGACAAGGACCTGAACGTGGCCCTGCTGCGGTACTTCAACCCCATCGGCGCTCATGAGAGCGGCCTGATCGGTGAGGATCCCAACGGCATCCCCAACAACCTGGTACCCTACATCGCCAAGGTGGCTGTGGGCAAGCTGGAGAAGGTGCACGTGTTCGGCAACGACTATCCCACCCACGACGGCACCGGCGTGCGCGACTACATCCATGTGGTAGACCTGGCCAAGGGCCATGTGGCTGCCATCAAGAAGCTGGCCACCAAGCCCGGCCTGTTCATCTGCAACCTGGGCACCGGCCACGGCTACAGCGTGCTGGACGTGATCAAGGCTTACTCCAAGGCCTGCGGCAAGGAGCTGCCCTACGTGATCGACCCGCGCCGCCCCGGCGACATCGCTGAGTGCTACGCCGATCCCGCCAAGGCCAAGGCCGAGCTGGGCTGGGAAGCGCAGTACGGCATCGAGGAGATGTGCGCCACCAGCTGGAAGTGGCAGAGCATGAACCCGGACGGCTACAAGGGCTAAGATTCCAACATAAAAAAGGACGCGGTGCAAACCGCGTCCTTTTTCTTTTGCCGATCTGGGGGACCAGTCCCCCAGCCCCCTGTCTATCATAATAAAAAGTGCGGGCCGAGTATTCGGCCCGCGTTTTCCGGGGGGCTGGGGGAGATGTTATCTCCCCCAGATTCGCTATTTTTACGCATCCTTGGCGATCTCGCCGGCCGCCTGCAGGGTTTTCTTGCTCACAGCAGGGCCGATCAGTTCATAGATCAGGGTGGCGCAGAGCACCACGGCCCGGATGGTGGCCGCATACTGGGGCACCACCTGCTGGGCCAGGAAGGACAGGCCGATGGCCACGCCCGCCTGCGGGAGCAGGGCCGGGCCCAGGTACTTGGTAATGGCCGGAGAGGCGTGCATGATCTTGGCGCCCATCCAGGCACCCAGCCATTTGCCGACCACACGCAGCACCACATATACCACGCCTACCACACCGATGGTGGGCAGCACGCTCAGCTGCAGATCCGCACCGCTGAGCACAAAGAACATCATGAACAGCGGCGGGGTGAAGGCATCCACCTGACGGTATACGTCGGCGGAATTCTTGGACAGGTTGCAGAAGGCTGCGCCCAGCGCCATGCACATAAGCAGGCTGGATACCCCCAGCACCTCATTGGCCAGGGCAACTGCCCCCAGCACAAAGGCGATGGACAGGCTCAGGCGGCTGCCCGCATCCTTGAAAAAGCGCAGCAGGAAGGTAAACAGAATTCCCAGCAGCAGGCCCACACCCACGCTGAGCACCACTTCCCAGATGGGCGACAGGATCGCTTCGACCAGATTCACCGGGCCGCCGCTTTCCAGCGTGCGGGCCACGGCCACCGCCAGGCCAAACGCAATCAGCGCCACCGCATCGTCCAGTGCCACCACACTCAGCAGGGTTTCGGTAACCGGTCCCTTGGCCCGGTACTGCTTGATGACCATGACGGTGGCGGCGGGCGCGGTGGCGGCGGCGATAGCGCCCAGCACCAGGGCAAAGGGCAGGCCGTTGCCGGTGACCCACAGCCCCAGCACCACCAGCACCACCGCCATGATGCTTTCAAAGAAAGCAATCACAATGGGGGTGGCCCCCACCCGGCGGAAGTATTCAAACTTGAACTCGCCGCCCACCGTAAAGGCGATGAAGCCCAGGGCCACGTCCGAGATGGCGGTCAGGGCCGCGATCCCCTCGCTGGTGAACAGCCCCAGCACCGAGGGCCCGATCAGCAGGCCCAGGATCAGGTAACCGGTCACATCCGGCAGTCGGATCAGGCGGATCAGGCGGGCCCCCAGCAAGCCGGCAAGCAGCAGCAGGGCCAGCTGAAACAACAAATCCAGTTCCATGCTTACAGCCTCCCGATGCCCTTGGTCAGGTCAACCGGCACCGTAAACGCAATGCCGTTGCCGGGCCGGTCCAGATCCGCCACCTGGTCGATCAGTTCCAGGGCCTCAGCCACCTTTTCATCCGGCAGCACCATCAGCACGGTGTAGTTTTCTTCCCGGTCCGGCTCCAGGCTGGCCCGCAGGCTGCCCAGGAACGAGCCGCCCATGTAGTTCTGCAGCTCCATGGCCATACCACGGCTGCGCAGAATGGTCGCGCCGCGGATACCCCGGCGCTCCAGCTTCTCCAGCGCCCGGTCCATTACGTCCGGATCGCTCAGAATCATGATCAGCAGTTTCACAAATAATCCTCCTTTTTGGCAAGGCATACAAAACAAACCGGCGGGGTCAAGGCAGGCTGTCTGCCCCGGCCCCACCGGTTCTAATCATAGCACGCTGTTCGCTTGTGTCAAGGACAGATTTCTCAGCCCTTGTAGCCCACCGCGTCGGCCAGCTCCTTGTCGATGACGACCACCGCGTTGGGGTGCATCTTCAGCATGGTGCTGGGGTTGTGGGTGGTGATCTCGTCGCTCATCACCAGGCCGCGGATCGCGTCGGTCTTGGCCAGGCCGGTGGCGATCAGAACCACACACTTGGCAGCCAGGATGTCCCCCATGCCCATGGTGATGGCGGTGGTGGGCACGTCTTCCTTGCGCTCAAAGAAGCGGGCGTTGGCATTGATGGTGCTCTCGGTCAGCTTCTCGATATGAGCGGTGGCATGCAGGGTATCGCTGGCCTCGTTGAAAGCGATATGGCCGTTATTGCCGATGCCCAGCAGCTGCAGGTCGGCCACGCCGCCCTCGTAGACCTTGGCTTCCAGCTCAGCGGCGTTGGCTTCGGCATCGCCCATGCCCTGGGCCACGTAGGTGTTGGCCTTGTCGATGTTGATGTGGTCGAACAGGTTGGTATCCATGAAGTAGCGATAGCTCTGGTCATGGGTGCCGGGGATGCCGCAGTACTCATCCAGGTTCACGGTGTGCACAGCGGAGAAGTCCACCTTGCCGGCCTTGTTGGCTTCGATGAGCTTCTTGTACATGGGCACCGGAGTACCGCCGGTGGCCAGGCCCAGCTTGCAGGCGGGCTTCTCATTCACGAGCTTGCAGATCATATCGGCCACGTACGCGCAGCTGGCGTCGTAGCTCTCGGTCACAACTACCTGAATCACGATTGACACGCTCCTTTGGCGATTTTTGTCGGCCTTCGGCGGGCCGTTCTCTTACCTTTAATGATACCGTCCGGCGGCGGTTTTGTATAGGGCCGGAGAGGGATTTTATTTGTACAAAAGGCCCGTTTTACACATACAGTTCCTTTTCCAGCGGCAGCGGGCCCTCCGGAGCATCGGGCGCGGCGGCCACCGCCCGCCAGGCGGCGGGGGTCATGCCGGTGGCCTTGCGGAACACCCGGCACAGATAGTTGGCGCCGGAAAACCCGCACAGGCTTGCCACCACCTCCAGCGGATACTCCCGATGGGTCAGCAGCTGCTTGGCTGCCTCGATCCGAACAGCGGTCAGATACTGACCCGGCGGCATCCCCATCGCGGCCCGGAACACCCGGATCAGATGGCTTTTGCTTACCCCCAGCTGCGCGCTGAGCTCCTCCACCCCGTACAGCCCGGCGTAGTTCTGCTGCATGGCGGCCATAGCCCGGCTGACCAGCGGCGGCAGCGCCGGGGTGGCCGGATCGGCCCCGGCCAGTTCGCAGAGAAGCCGGTAGGCCAGGCTGCTTTCCGCGGCGACTTCGGGCTGTTCCCGCAGGCGGGCCAGCAGCTGGGCCGCCATGGGGGCACTGGCCCCGCCCGCCCAGAAAGGTGCCTCGAGCTGCGCGGCAAAGTCCTGGGCGACCCGGCCGGTGATCCGTACAGCCAGCAGATGGCAGGCGCCCTCCGGCACCAGTTCCAGAGGGGAGGTACCGATCAGCAGACTGCCCGCGTCGGCGCTTACCGGGCCGTCCGGCCCGTCCAGCGCACACCGGCCGCTGGACAGCACCCCTGCCCAGACCCCTTCGCCGTCCAGTACGGCACGGCCCGACAGCTGGGCGTCCCACACCTGGGCCGCCGCGCACCAGGCCCGACAGTCAAACATCAACAATCGCCCCCTGCACATCAATAAAATGCTATTTCTTTTCCCGAAAACCCTGGTATTATTATAGTAAAGACAGCACACGCGGTCAAGCGCGTGTCAACAAACTGTTATCACACAAACTTCACAAATTTAAGGAGGGCTCCCCCATGGCAAGTATCAGCTGCCGCGGCATTTACAAGATCTATCCGGGCAACGTAACCGCTGTTAAGGACTTCAACCTGGAGATCGCGGATAAGGAATTCATCATTTTCGTCGGCCCGTCTGGCTGCGGCAAGTCCACCACCCTGCGTATGATCGCCGGTCTGGAAGAGATCAGCAAGGGCGAGATGTACATTGGTGACCGCCTGATCAACGACGTTCCCCCGAAGGATCGCGACATCGCGATGGTGTTCCAGAACTACGCTCTGTACCCCCACATGACCGTGTACAAGAACATGGCCTTTGGTCTGGAGCTGCGCAAGACCCCGAAGGACGAGATCGACAAGCGCGTGCGTGAGGCCGCCAAGATCCTGGACATCGAGCACCTGCTGGACCGCAAGCCGAAGGCTCTGTCCGGTGGTCAGCGTCAGCGTGTTGCTCTGGGCCGCGCCATGGTTCGTAACCCGGCCGTCTTCCTGCTGGACGAGCCTCTGTCCAACCTGGACGCCAAGCTGCGTACCAGCATGCGTACCGAGATCATCAAGCTGCACCAGAAGCTGGCTACCACCTTCATCTACGTTACCCATGACCAGACCGAAGCTATGACCATGGGCGACCGCATCGTGGTTATGAAGGACGGCGTCATCCAGCAGGTTGACACCCCGCAGAACCTGTACGACTTCCCCTGCAACATGTTCGTTGCCGGCTTCATCGGCAGCCCCCAGATGAACTTCCTGGATGCCACCCTGAACAAGGACGGCAGCACCTACTACCTGGATCTGTCCGGCGACAAGATCGTTCTGCCCGCCGAGAAGACCGCCGACGGCAAGCTGGACGCTTACGTGGGCAAGGCTGTCAAGATGGGCATCCGTCCTGAGGACATCAAGGACGATCCCGAGTTCATCGAGAAGCACAAAGAGTGCAAGCTGAGCGCCGACGTGGAAGTCAGCGAACTGATGGGCAGCGAGATCTACCTGTACCTGGACTACAAGGGCAACAAGATGACCGCCCGTGTGGCCCCCACCAGCAAGGCCCGCAACGGCAGCACCGTGACCGTGGCGTTCGACGCGCACAAGGTGCATCTGTTCGACGTGGAGACCGAGCTGACCATCCTGAACTAAGGTTTGGTTTTCAAAGCTATAAACGCTTGCAGCGCCCCGCCGGTTGGCGGGGCGCTGTTTTTATCTTCTGCACCCATGCAAAAAGCCCCCGCCGGGCAGCTGCCCGGCGGGGGCTTTTTCAACTATGGGTTGGCGGATCAAACCAGCTGCTGACCGTTGACCTCCAGCCGGAAGGTCAGGCCGAAATACTCCGCCGCCTTGCGGCAAAGCAGCATGCGGGCCAGGAAGATCTCGAAGTAATCCATTACCGAGCACACCTGGGTGTCCAGACGAATCACCAGGGTCACCGTGCCGGCGGCCTTGTCCAGATCCAGCTGGGAATGCTCCACCGCCCAGTTTACCCGGTCGTGGATGTCAAACCGAATGGTATCCCGGTTGCGCACCCGGCTGCGGCGCACATCTGTTTTGTCGGCCAGGATCAGCGCGGCGGCCACCCCGTTTACCGGGAAGGCGGTACTTTCGTCATGGTTACCGATGGCGGTCACCACCAGGGCGGTGTCCTCCGGGGGCATGCCCATCTTGTCCAGAATCCGGAACGCCATCACCGCACCGCTCTGGGCGTGGTCAACCCGGTTGACCAGGTTGCCGATGTCGTGCATATACCCGGCAATGCGGGCCAGTTCCACCTGGCGCTCGTCCGCGCCCAGCTGCTGCAGCAGGCCGCTGGCCGTCTCGGCGCAGCGGGTTACATGGGCAAAGGAGTGTTCCGTATACCCCAGGGCTACCAGCGAAGCATCCGCCTGGCGGATGTAGGTATTGATCTCTTCGCTGTGGCGTACCATTTCATAGGTCACAGGCAGCATACCGGTTCCCCCTTACGCAGCTTCGTCGCTGCTTTCCTCCGAGGCAGGCTCGGCGGCGGCGCTCTCGTCGGTCTGCGCGGACGCATCGGACGTGGGCACGCTGGATACCACGCCGTCATTGGCGGCGCCCTGCAGCTGCTGCTCCGGCGCGATGGAGGAGTCCACTGCATCCGGCTGGTCGGCGGTATCGCTGGCCGCCGCGTTCACCGGCTGCATCTCGCTCTCTTCCAGAGCGGTCAGGTACCAGACCGAATCGGTCTTTTCAAAGATGTAGTCCATGTACTTGACCGGCTCGGTCGCGGTGGTGGCGCCCATGAAATCGTCCGCCGGGCTGCTGACCGGGATATACCCCACGGTCACCCGCATCTTGCCGCCGCCCCGGGTCAGCTTGACCACGGTGGGGGTGTAGCGGCCCTGCTGGCCGGTGATGGGGATCAGGTAACCCTGCTTGTCCTCCAGGTAGGTGAAGGTCATGCCGTCGTCCTCAAAACTCTCGTGGGTCACGCTGAAACCGGGGCCCACCAGCTTGGTGAGGGTGGCGTCCACCTCCAGGGTGGGCAGGATGATGCAATCGGTTTCCGGATCGCGCTCGTAGGC
The DNA here is from genome assembly GCF_002160955.1 of Gemmiger sp. An120. Taxonomy (GTDB): domain Bacteria; phylum Bacillota; class Clostridia; order Oscillospirales; family Ruminococcaceae; genus Gemmiger_A; species Gemmiger_A avium. The sequence goes on along the minus strand of NZ_NFLN01000017.1, from coordinate 33,769 downwards.
GTCCAGGCTGCCGCTGGTCTCCAGTTCGCCGTACAAAGCGCCCCAGATGCCAACCTCGCGCAGCATGATCTGGTCGGCCTGTTCCAGGCTGTCAAAGGGCAGCGGGTCAAACATGACCATGATCTGCAGGCGGTTTTCAAAATCTTTCATCAGATCGGTGTCGTCAAACAGGCTGCCCACCAGACCGGCCACGCTGGTGGCGATGGTGCCCAGGCCCACCAGGATCAGAACAGCCAGCACCAGCCCCAGCGCCTGACGGCGGCGCCGGCGATGGCGGCGGGCGTTTTCTTCCCGGAATACTGCGTTATCCATATCGTTCCTCCTCTGCGCTGCGCGCATGGTTTTGTCAGATGCTGCCCCGGCAAACAGGGCCGGCCCGCCGTTTCGGGGAGGGCCGCGGCGCGGAAAAACCGCACAGGTATCGATGATACAAAGTCAGTATACCATACTTTGCCCGCCAGTGCAAAACCAAGGCATGGATTTTCTGTGAAAACGTGGTAAAATGGGACTATACGCGCCCTGCGGGGCGCAGCTGCCAGAGAGGGGTGCGTTTGTATGATCCGATTCACCAATGACTACAGCGAGGGGGCCCATCCCCGCATTCTGGAGGCCATGGGGGCCGCCAACACCGAGGGGAATTTCGGCTATTCCACCGATCCCCACTGCGAAAACGCCCGGCAGATGATCCGGGATGCCATCGGCCGGCCGGATTCGGCGGTGCATTTTCTTGTGGGCGGCACCCAGACCAACACGGTGTGCATCTGTGCCGCGCTGCGGCCTCATCAGGCGGTGATCGCCGCCACCACCGGCCATGTGTGCGTGCATGAGACCGGCGCCATCGAGGCCAGCGGCCACAAGTGCGTGGCTGCCCCGGGCACAGCCGACGGCAAGCTGACCCCGGAGGCCATCCGGGCGGTCTGCACGGCCCATCCGGATGAGCACATGGTACAGCCCAAGTTGGTATACATCAGCAACACCACCGAGGTGGGCGGGGTGTACACCGGCGCGGAACTGGCCGCTATCCGAAAGGTGTGCGACGAACTGGGCCTGCTGCTGTATCTGGACGGGGCCCGGTTGGGCAGCGCCCTGGCGGCGGGCGGCGCTACCCTGACCGAGTTGGGTGCGCTGTGCGATGTGTTCTCCATCGGCGGCACCAAAAACGGGGCGCTGTTCGGGGAAGCGGTGTGCATCCAGAATCCCGCCATCGCAAAGGATTTCCGGTACATCATGAAGCAGCGGGGCGGCATGCTGGCCAAGGGCTGGCTGCTGGGCATCCAGTTTGAACAGCTGATGCAGGACGGCCTGTATGTGGAACTGGCCGCCCATGCCAACGCCCTGGCTTTGCGGCTGCGGGAGGGCATCGCCGCGCTGGGGTATGGTTTTTCCTGCGACAGCCCCTCCAACCAGCAGTTTCCCATTCTGCCGGACCGGGTACTGGCAAAGCTGCGGGGGGATTTCCACTGGGAAGAGATGGGCAAACCGGATGCGGACCACACCGCCATCCGTCTGGTGACCAGCTGGGCCACCCGCCCCGAAGCGGTGGAGGCATTCCTGGCCGCGCTGAAAAAGGCCTGAGCGGCGTCTTTATATACGATAAGTTGTTTTATATTTAAAATATACGAAACGGCATACCGCAAGACAGCGGTATGCCGTTTTGTTTTCAGGTTGCGTCCGAACGGCGGCCCCGCACCGGCAGGGTGGCAGGGCGGCGGGCCGCACGGAACGGGCGCTGCCGCAGCCACTCGCTTACTCCCTGCAGCAGGGCAAAAAACAGCACCGTACCCGCCGCGCACACACCCAGCAGACGCAGCGCCGGGCCGCTGAGGGGCGACAGGGCAAACAGGCCGGGCAGCAGCAGGCAGGCCCCGGCAAAGCCGCCCAGGCATAGGGTGAGCACCGCGGCCCGCAGCGGCGTGAGGGGCACGCAGAGCCGCAGAATCACCAGCATCCCGGCCAGGGCCGCCAGCAGGGTGCAGACGGTGGAGAGTTCGTTCCGGGGAAGGCCGGCCCCCAGCGTGCCCGCCGCCAGCACCCCCAGGGTGGCGGTAAGGCCGCCGGGCAGGGCGCTGAGCACCGCGCCGGTCATAAAGCCGCCCCGGGCCCGGCCCCGCACCGGCTCAAAGGTCAGCAGAAAGGAGGGCAGCCCGATGAGCAGGCCGCTGATCAGGCTGATCTGCCGGGGCACCATCGGGTAGGGCAGCGCCACAAACAGCAGCACCGCCGACACCAGAAAGGAAAAGATGTTTTTATACAGGAACAGCGCCGCCGACCGGCTGATATTGCCGATGACCCGCCGCCCCTCCTGCAGAATGGCGGGCACAGCGGCAAAATCGGAGTCCAGCAGCACCATCTGGGCGGCCTGCCGGGCCGCTTCGCTGCCCGCGCCCATGGCCAGGCTGCAGTCCGCCTGCCCCAGGGCGGGTACATCGTTCACACCGTCCCCGATCATGGCCACGGTATGCCCGGCCGCCTGCATCCCGGCAATCAGTTTCTGTTTCTGCCGGGGCGAAACCCGCCCGAACACGGTGTACCGGCGGGCCAGGTCGGCCCAGTCGGCCTCCTCCCCCACCCCGGACAGATCCAGATAGCGGTCGGCGTTTTCTACCCCGGCCTGCAGCGCCACCCGGGAGACGGCGGCGGCGTTGTCGCCGGAGAGTACCCGCAGCGTCACCCCCTGGGAGCGGAAGTAGGCCAGGGTCTCGGCGGTGCCGGGGCGCAGCTTGTCCCGCAGCACCACAAATCCCAGCGGGCGCAGACCGGCGGGCAGCGGCGCGCTGCCGTCCGGCGGGCAGCTGCTTTGGGCCAGTACCAGCACCCGGCGGCCCTGAGCCAGCCGGGGGGCCAGCTTCGGCTGCCAGGCAGCGCAGTCCGCCCCCAGCACCAGTTCCGGCGCGCCCAGGATCAGGCAGCGCCCGTCCGGCAGAAGCGCCGCCCCCCATTTGCGGGCAGAGGAAAAAGGCACCTGCCCCTGTGCCTGCCAGCCCTGTGAGGGGAAGGCCTCCCGCAGGGCCCGGTCGGTGGCGTTGGTCTCCGGCATGGCGTGGACATAGCCGCCCAGCAGCGCGGCCAGTTCCGGCTGCGACAGGCCGGAAACGGGCAGCAGTTCCTCCGCCTGCATCTGCCCGGCGGTGAGGGTGCCGGTCTTGTCCAGGCAGAGCACGTCCACATGGGCCAGGTTTTCGATGCAGGTCAGTTCCCGCACCAGGGTATGGCGGCGGGCCAGGTTCAGCACACTCACCGCCAGGGCAATGCTCACCAGCAGGTACAGCCCTTCCGGGATCATACCCACCAGCGCCGCCACGGTGCCGGTGACCGCCGCCCGGGGCCCGGAGGCGGCCCACTGCTGCCAGACCATGGCCAGGCCCAGCGGCAGGATCAGCACCCCCACAAACCGCAGCCAGGCATCCAGGCTGCGCATCATCCGGCTGCGACGGGTGCGGGCCCGGCGGGCTTCGCCGGTGATCCGGGCGGCGCAGGAATCCGGCCCCACCCGGACCAGCCGGGCCGCGCAGCTGCCGGCCACAAGAAAACTGCCGGAAAGCAGCGGTTCACCGGGTGTGTGCAGCACCGGGTCTTCCTCGCCGGTGACCAGGGACTCGTTGCATTCGGCCCGGCCCTCCACCAGTACGGCGTCGGCGGGCACCTGGTCGCCCGGGCGCAGCCGCACGATATCGTCCCGCACAAGATCGGCAGTATCCAGCAATTGCTCGGTGCCGTCCCGCACGGTGCGCACCGGCCGGGCGGCCAGCAGGGCGATGCGGCGCAGGGCCGCCCGCACCCGCAGTTCCTGCACCACCCCTACCGCCGCGTTGCAGACCACGATGCCCAGAAACAGGGTCTCCTGCACCGCGCCCACCGCCACCAGACACCCGGCCAGCGCCAGAAACAGCAGGTTATAAAAGGTAAGCAGGTTGTCCCGCAGGATGCGGGCGGTGGATTTGGTCAGATCGGGCGGCGGGGTGTTGCGCAGCCCGGCAGCCTGCCGCTGCCGGGCCTGTTCTGTGGTCAGGCCCCGGGCCGGGTCAGCCCGCAGCACCGGAATGGTATTGGAATCCATAGAAAATCGCCCCTCTCGTTTCGTCGCTTATTGCTGAAACGAAACGAAAGGGGCGAAAGGCTTCAACCTTTAAAAAAGCTTAAGAAACATTTTGCCGGTCAGCGGGCGGTCCGGCGGCGGGCGGAGGAGGACGGGATGCCCAGTTCCTCCCGGTACTTGGCCACCGTGCGCCGGGAAACGGGCAGCTGCACCGCCTCCAGCGCGGCCCGCAGCGCCTCGTCGCTGAGGGGCTTGCAGGGATCTTCCGCCTGGATGAACCGGACGATATGGCGGCGCACATTTTCGCTGGAGACCGACGCGCCGTCCGCCGCGGTGATGGCCGAGGTGAAGAACCGGCGCAGCGGAATGCTGCGGCCCTCGAACTGGATCGTTTTGCCCTGCACGGCCCGGCTTACGGTGGACAGGCTCAGCCCCAGCCGTTCGGCCAGCTGGGTCAGGGTCATGGGCTGCAGCGGTTCACGGCGCACAAAATAGCCCTGCTGGCAGTCGGCCAGGGTGCGCAGCAGACGCACCATGGTGTTTTCCCGTTCCTGCACGGCCCGGATCAGCTGCTGGGCCTCGTTTTTCTTTTCCCGCAGATACTGCCGGTCCTGCTCGGAACCGGCGGTCTGCAGCAGGGCGCAGTTCTGCTCGTCCAGGGTCAGGCGCCGGGCCAGGCAGCCGTTCAGCTCGATATGCACCCGGCCGTCCTCCAGACGGAATACCGCCTCCGGGATCTGGCAGGCCAGTTCACCGCCGGTGCCGTAGCCCTGGGCGGGACGGGGGTTCAGCGCCCGCACCGCCGCCGCGGCCTGCCGGGCATCCGCCGGGCTGCACGCCAGCAGGCGGGCAATGGCGGACATATCCCCCTTGGCCAGCAGTTCCAGCCCGTCCGGCTGCACCAGACGCAGGGTGTGGGGGTTGAAGCATTCGGTGCGGGCCAGCTGCAGCACCAGGCATTCGGTCAGGGAACGGGCCCCCACCCCGGCGGGCTGCAGGTCCTGCAGGATGTAAAGGGCCTGCTCCATATCAAACAGCGGCACGCCCTGTTCCCGGGCCAGATCGGCCAGGTCAAACTCCAGAAATCCGTTCTCGTTCAGGCACTCGATCAGATACTGGCACAGGCGGCGCATCCCGTCGGTGAGGCGGGGCATGTGCAGCAGCTGTTCCGCCAGCGCATCGGTAAGTTTTTCCCCCTGGGCGCGGGGATCGGCCAGGCGGACGGTGAAGTCCTCCCCGGGGCTGCCCTCCCAGGCGCTGTCGGCGGGCAGATCCCAGACCGCCGCGCTCTCGCTGTCGCTGGCTTCCCAGGTGTCGGCCTCCCGTTCGGCCAGGGCACGGGCGGGTTCCCCTTCCGGGTCGGGCAGATGCATATCCTGGGGCAGTTCCATCTCCAGCAGCGGATTGGAGAGCACCGCCTCCTGCAGGTATCCCTCCAGCTCGGTCTGCGGCAGCTGCAGCACCTCCAGCGAGCAGCGTAATCCCTGACTCAATACCTGCTTCTGCGCCTGTTGCTGTACCAGTTCCATCGGCGCGCCCTCCTCTGCAAAAAGCCCGGCATTGCCGGACTGAATTCTCTATTATTATACAACATTCTGCACCACGGCGCAACAAAACAGCGCGCATATTCTGTGAAAGCCGCACAAAGCCCCCGCACAGCAAAGCCGGGAGCATTGCTGCTCCCGGCTTTGCCGCTTATGTTGAGAGGACGGATAATGGCTTATTTGACAACCTTCTTGTCTTTCTGGCGCAGAACCACACCGCTGCGATTGCCGGTATGCTTGCCGTTCGCCACGGTGACACCGCCGTTGACCAGCACGTACTCGATGCCTTCGGGGAACTGCACGGGATCGGTGAAGGTGCCCTTGTCGATGACCGTATCCGGGTTGAAGATGGTGATGTCGGCGTAGTTGCCCACCTTGATCTCGCCGCGGCCTTCCATGTTGAAGGTGGTGGCGGGTTTCTTGGTCATCTTATAGATGGCTTCCTCCAGGGTGAGGGCCTTGTCCTCGCGGACGTACTTGCCCAGGATGCGCGGGAAGGCGCCATATACGCGGGGATGGGGCTTGCCGCCCAGCAGGCCGTCGGTGCAGGCGTTCATCTCGGGCCGCTTCATGAAGAGCTGCACATGCTCCTCGGTGCCGTAGAAGTCCACCATACCCACGGCGTTCTCTTCTTCCATCAGCAGGTCGAAGGTGGCCTCGTAGGGATCCTTGCCCCGCAGCTTGCCCAGCTCGGTCAGGCTCAGGCCCACCGCGTCCTGGTTCTTCTGGGTCTTGACGCTGGTGACGAAGATGCCGTCCAGACCCGCAAACTCCACGAAGTTGTCCCAGCCGGGGATGCCGTGCTCGATGTCGTAGACCATCTTTTTGCGCAGTTCGGGGTCATGCAGGCGCTCGATCACCTTGTTGGTGCCGCCGTCGTGCACCCAGGGCGGCAGGATGACGCCCAGCATGGTGCTGCCGGCCACGTAGGGGTACTGGTCGAAGCTGACCCGGATGCCCTCGGCCTCGGCCTTTTCCAGCAGCTCGATGACCTTGTCGATCTTGTCCCAGTTTTTCTTGCCTCAGACCTTGAAGTGGGAGTAATGGATCTTGACGCCGGACTCGCGGCCGATGCGGATGACCTCTTCCATGCTGTCCAGGATGGTGTCGGCCTCGCTGCGCTGGTGGATCACGAAGATACCGTCGTACTCGGCCACCACCTTGCACATCTCGATGATCTCTTTGCTCTCCGAGTAGGCGCAGGGCATGTAGATCAGGCCGGTGGACAGGCCCACCGCGCCGGCTTCCATCTCACGGCGGGTGATCTGGCGCATCTTTTCCAGCTCTTCCTCGTTGGGCTGACGGTTCTCCAGGCCCATGGCCTCCATGCGGATGTTGCCGTGGGGCACCAGATAGCACTCGTTCAGGCCGGGTTTGACCGCGTCGATCATGGCCAGGTAGCCTTCGGTGTTCTTGAATTCCCAGTTGATGTTGTCGCTGTCGCCGTCCAGGCCGGCCAGGTTCTTGCGCCAGGGGCTGATGTACTCCACCGGCAGCGGCGCCATGGAGATGCCGTCCTGGCCCAGGATCTCGGTGGTGATGCCCTGCATGACCTTGGGGGCCACTTCGGGCTCTTCCAGGATCTTCAGGTCGCTGTGGCTGTGGGTATCAATAAAGCCGGGGGCAACCACCAGGCCGGCGGCGTCGATGACCTCCATACCCTCGGCGGGCTGGATATCGCCGATAGCGGCGATCTTGTCATCCTCTACCAGAACGTTGGCCTTGTAGCCGGGTTTGCCGGTGCCGTCCACGACGGTGCCGTTGATGATGAGCTTTTTCATATGGTCCACATCCTTTCATGCGATGTTGTCAGATAGCGATCAGTCGTTGTCGAACACCAGTTCGGGGGCGGGCTCCACACCCATCTTGCGGTCGATGGCGGAGAACAGGAAGATGGCGATGAAGGCCACGATGCCGCCGGGCACCATTGCGCTCAGGCCCCAGGGCGTATCCAGCGCGTAGATCCAGACAGCGGCCACCACGGTGCCCAGCACGATGGAGATGAAGCCGGCGCGCTTGGTGACGTTCTTATAGAACAGGCCGCAGATGAAGGCGGCGAACGGGCCCGCGCTGCGCAGGGCGAAGGCGCCCATCATGACGCTGATGATGTTGGAGGCGGTCAGGGCCACGCTCAGGCCAACCAGGCCGACCACGACCATGGTGACGCGGGAGATCCAGACTTCCTTCTTGTCGTCCTTAACGCCCTTGTTGATGTAGGGGCGGAAGACGTCGTTGGTGAACATGGTGGCGGTGCCGATCATGTTGCCGGAGGCGCTGCTCATGGTAGCGGCCACGATGGCGGCCAGAACCAGGCCCGCGACCACGGCGGGAGCAAAGCGGATGGTGGCGTCAGCCAGGGCGTTCTTCTGGGCGCCGCCGTCGGCGTAGCCGTCAATGCACACATAGGCGATCAGGCCGATGATGGCGGGAACAATGGCGTAGGCAGCGCTCAGCAGGCCGGCGATCACGGAACCGGTCTTGGCGGACTTGCCGTCCTTGGCGGAGCAGTAGGTCTGCACGATCTCCTGGCCGGTGGGGAAGGTCATGAAGTACATAGCGATGTAGCCGATGATGGTGGGCAGACCGATCTTGGTCATGCTGAGCAGATCCAGTTCGGTACCCATGGCGTCAGCCTTGGCGAACAGAGCGCCGAAGCCGCCCACCTGCGGATTGAAGACCATGATGAGCATGGCGATGGCCATACCCACGGTGATGAAGATCACGTGCATCATGTTGGCCGCGGTAACGGAGGTGAAGCCGCCCACCATGGTGTAGGCGATAACCACAGCGGTGGTGATGATGGCGGCGGTGCTGAAGTCGATACCGGTAACCACGTTGATGATGGAGGCGGTAGCGATGATCTGGGCGCCGGTAGCCATGAACAGGGCCGCGATGGAGGTAAAGGCGGTGAAGATATGGGAGGCCTTACCATAGCGCTTGCTGATGATTTCCGGCACGGTGCTGGAGGAGGAGCGGCGGAAGTACGGGGCGATGAAGGACACCAGCACAAAGCCGATGCCGGCCGCGATCACGTACCAGCAGGCGGACAGGCCGTAGGTATACACGTTGGTGGCGATACCGGTGGTGCTGGCACCGCCGGTGTTGGCCGCAAACAGGGTGGCCGCCAGGACAACAGGTCCCAGGGACTTGCCGGCCATCAGGAAGTCGTCGTTGCTCTGCATGGCCTGTTTTTTCTTCTTGCGGGCCGAGATGAACAGGCCCAGCGCGACGGTGGCCGCCATGTACAGCAGAATAATAACCAATGCGGTGATCTGTACGTTTGACATGAATTCTTCCTCCCTTCGTATCTGCGCAGCCCGTTACTTGAGCAGAGCCTTCATCACGCCGCCGTAGCAGTCGCAGACCTTGACCAGCTGGTCGATCTCGATGTACTCGTTGATGGTGTGGGCCAGGTTCTCACGGCTGGGCCCAAGGCCGAAGGTCTTGATGCCGGCCTCGCCCGCGTAGTGGCTGCCGTTGGTGCAGAAGTTGTACTGGGTGATGGACGGGTCGTAACCCATGGCTTTCAGCTCGCCGTAGACGGCCTGGACGAACTCGTCCTTCTCGTCGTAGAGCCAGCCGGGGAAGAAGCGCTCACCCTCGATCTCGTTGCCGGTGTGGCACTTCTCGCGGCCCACTGCGTAGCTGGCCTTGACCTTCAGCTGGGGATCCTCGGCCATCAGCTTATCCAGCAGGGCGTTGATGGGGGCCAGCACGCTCTCCTTGGTCTCGCCCACCAGCAGGCGGCGGTCGTAGGTGGCGCGGCAGTATTCAGGCACCACCGAAGCGCCGGGATACGGAGCGGACTTGATATCGGTCAGTTCCAGGATGCCGTCGCCCAGCACGGGGTGATGGGTGGGCTCCAGGGTGCGGATGGCCTCGATGACCTTGGCCATCTTGTACACGGCGTTGATGCCCTTTTCCGGGTTGGCGCTGTGGCAGGGCTTGCCGAAGGTTTCCACCACGATCTCGGCACGGCCGCGCTGGCCGATCTTCAGGTTCAGCTGGCTGGCCTCGCCGATGACCACGTAATCGGGATGCACCGCGGCGCTGATGGCCCGGGCAGCCACGCCCTCAAAGCATTCCTCGTGCACCACGCCGGCCACGTAGATCTCGCCGGCGAAGTCCTTGCCGGTGGCGGCGGCGAAGTTGGCGGCGGCGCAGGTCATAGCGGCGACAGCGCCCTTCATGTCAGAGGTGCCGCGGCCGTAGATCTTGTCGTCCACGATCTCGGCGGCGAAGGGATCGTGCTCCCACTTGCCGGCGTCCTGTACGGGCACGGTGTCGATATGCCCGTCAAACAGGATCTTCGGGCCGGGACGGTTGCCCTTGATGCAGCCGATGATGTTGCCGTACTTGTCGACCGTGACGCTGTCAAAGCCCATCTGCTCCATGTTCTCCTTGAGCACCTTGACCACGCCCTGCTCCTCGCCGGAGTAGCTGCGCTGCTTGACCAGTTCCTGGCAAAGCCGCACCACGGTCTGTTCCTGTTCCTTGTTCAACATAAGTCTTACCTCCCTGTTTATCTCAATGCGCCTGCAAGCGCCTGATCCGATGTTGCTGTTCGGTTACTTTCCGCTGGGGTAGCGGCCGTCCCACACCACGGCCCGGTAGTTTTCCCGGTCGGTGTCGCCCTCGGTGCTGAAGAAGAGCACCCGGCTGTTCTCGTCCAGGCCCAGCTCGGCCTTCATGCCGGCCAGTTCCGGGTTGGTCATGATCTCGGCCACACAGCCGAAGGTGGCCGCGCCGCTCTCGCCGGAGATGACCCGCTGATCGCCCGGCATCGGGTTGCCCAGGATCCGCATGCCCTTGGCGGCCACATAGTCCGGGCAGGAGATGAAGTGGTCGGCGTTGGCACGCAGGATGCGCCAGCCGATGCTGCAGGGCTCGCCGCAGGCCAGGCCCGCCATGATGGTGTTCATCTCGCCGGTGACAAAATGCAGTGCGCCGTCGTCTGCCTCGGCGGTACGGTACAGGCAGTCGGCCTTATTGGGCTCCACAATGGTGATGATGGGCCGGTCGGCGCCGTACAGGGAACTGAAGAACCCGGTGATGGCCCCGGCCATGCTGCCCACGCCCGCCTGCAGGAAGATGTGGGTGGGTTTCTCAGGCAGCTGCTGGTGGGCCTCATAGCCCATGGTGCCGTAGCCCTGCATGATCCAGGCGGGGATGTCCTCGTAGCCTTCCCAGGCGGTGTCCTGCACCATGACCCAGCCCTTTTCCTCGGCCTGGCTGTTGGCCAGACGCACCGCGTCGTCGTAGTTCAGATCGGTGATGGAAGCATCCGCGCCCTCGGCCTGGATGTTGGCCAGACGCTCAGCGGCGGAACCCTTGGGCATGTACACCACCGCGTGCTGCCGCAGCTGGTGGGCGGTCCAGGCCACGCCGCGGCCGTGGTTGCCGTCGGTGGCGGTGACAAAGGTGACCTCGCCCAGCTTGGCGCGCACCTCTTCAGAAACCATCTTGTCGTAGGGCAGTTCGCTGATATCCATACCCAGCCGCCCGGCCAGGTAACTGCCGATGGCAAAGCTGCCGCCCAGCACCTTGAAGGCGTTCAGGCCGAACCGGTAGCTTTCATCTTTTACATACGCAGCGCCCAAACCCAGGGCCTTGGCCGTCTGGGTCAGGTCAGCCAGCGGCGTGGGCTTGTAAACCGGGAAACTGGCGTGGAACCGCTGCACCTTGGCGGCCTGCTCCTCGGTAAAAAGGCTCAGGTCGGCGGTGCGGCCCTCCCCGCGGCTGAAGGAGACCATCTTGAATTGCTCGCTCATCTGCTGCACACATCCTTTCTCTCTGTCGGCAGCGCTTCGGATCGCCGCCCTCTCGTTGATAAATAAAGCAATCCACATGCCAAAACGTGTTTTATTTTTCGTCAAACACAAAATCTTGTATATTCTGGCAGAACATTTCCGGGCGTTTTCTGGCAGATTCACGAAAAAAAGGCCGTTTCCGGCCCCGTTTTCTGATTTTGTATTTCCGTTTTAGCGCAAAAGAAAAATTCCCGTTTTGAGAAATTTTCTCAAAACGGGAATTGAAATTCTCATTATTGGAATTGTTCCAGCTTGCGGTACAGGGTGGCCAGGCCGATGCCCAGCGCTTTGGCGGCCTTGCGCTTGCCCTCGGTGGTGGCGCCGTAAAAAGCCAGGGCATTTTCGATGGCGGCCTGTTCGGCCCGGCGCAGGCTGACCACCGGGGTGGGGGCCGGCGCCGCCGGCGCGGCGGGCGCAGCGGGAAGGGCCGCGCTGAAAAAGTCCCGGGGCAGGGTATCCGGGCCCAGGACCCCGTCCTCATCGCTCATGTTCACCATGAACTCCACGGTGTTTTCCAGTTCCCGCACATTGCCCGGCCAGGCGTGGGCCTTGAGGGCCGCCATGGTCTGTTCCGGGATCGACCAGCGGGCCCGCCCGAACCGCTGGGCGTATCGCTGGGCAAAGAACCGGGCCAGATCCGGGATGTCGTCGGGACGCTGGCGCAGCGGCAGGATGGGCAGCGGAATCACGTTGAGCCGGTAGTACAAATCCTCCCGGAACTTGCCCGCGGCCATCATGGCTTTCAGGTCCTTGTTGGTGGCGGCGATGACCCGCACATCAATGGGGATCTGCTGGTTGGAGCCGATGCGGGTGATCCGCCGCTCCTGCAGCACCCGCAGCAGTTTGGCCTGCAGGTAGAGGGGCATGTCCCCGATCTCGTCCAGGAAGATGACCCCTTTGTTGGCCAGCTCGAACTTACCCACCCGGCCGTTGGGATCCGCGCCGGTAAAGGCGCCTTTCACATAGCCGAACAGCTCGCTCTCCAGCAGGCTTTCCGGGATAGCTGCACAGTTCAGGGCCACAAACTGCTGGTCGGCCCGGTCGCTGGCCCGCCAGATGGCGCTGGCCGTGACCTCCTTGCCGGTGCCGCTCTCCCCCAGGATCAGCACGGTGGAGGGGCTGCGGGCAATCTTGGCGATCTCCTTGCGCAGCCGCTCGGTATGGGCGCTGGAACCCACCAGGGTACCGCTGCCCACCGTGGAGATCATCTGATACAGGTTGCGGTGCATCTCCCGGGTGCAGGTAAAGGCGGCCACAATGGCATAGCGGGAGTTTTCCTGCCGCAGATGGTGCAGCTGCCCCATCACAAAAATCTGCCGCCCGCCCAGCTGCAGGCGGTACTCGGTCTTGCCGCTCATCCGGTCGCCGGTAGCGGTAAACTCCGCTTTCATCCCCTCCAACTGGGGCTGTTCCAGCTGACGGCGGGCGCTCTCGTTGGCCATGGTGATCCGGCCATCCTCCCCCAGCACCAGGGCCGCCTGTTCCATCTGGTCGATGGCGCACTCCAGCGCGCTGAGCATGGCCTGCTGCTGCGCCCGCTCGATCCGCTCGGTGGCCTTGGCGGCCATAAAGCTGGCGATCTGCTCCACCAGACCCAGATAGGTTTCCCGGGCGTTCAGAATGGTCTGCCGCTGCTGCTGGGTAAAGCCCACCAGCCCGATGACCCCGATGCTCTGGCCGCCTGCCAGAATGGGCATGGCGATTTCAATGGTCTCCTCGCAGTGGTTGCAGCGGGGGCAGTCCCGGCAGATGGGCTCGTGGCCGGGCCGGTCGATCACCTGCAGCCGCCCGGAAGCCAGCACTTGCCGGTAGGTATAGCCCTCCCGGGACATATCCTGCCCCACCCCGGCGGCAAACAGGCCGGTGCCTGCCACCCGGAACAGGGTGGCGTCCGCCACCTCCACGTCCACGCCGGATACCTCCGCCATGATCTCGGCGTATTTCTGCACGGTATCCCGGATCTCACGCAGGATGGATTTCATCGTCTCCCCTCCCACCTTCGGCGCTTTTCCTTTATTATAGGGCAGCCGGGGGGATTTTGCAATTCGGGCCATAGTTCGGTATAATAAGACAAATATCTCAGAGAGGAGCGGCGCCCCATGCCTCAAACCCTCGCATCTTCCCCGCGTGTCCGGCTGGCCGGGCTGGATCTGACCCGCGCGGCGGCTCTGTGGTGTATTCTGACCTTTCACTTCAATCAGAACATCCAGACCGCCTGCCCCGGCGCGCCGGCCATCGGCTTTGTCACCTACGCCAACGGCAGCCTGGGCCATATCGGGGTCAGCCTGTTTTTTGTGCTGAGCGGCGCGTCGCTGATGGTACGCTACCGGGACGACTGCCCCCTGCGGCCCTATCTGCTGCGGCGGGCGGCGGCCATCTTTCCCATGTACTGGATCGGCTGGGGTGCGCTGTTTGTCTACAGCGATCTGCTGCACCACAACCTGGACCGCTCCATCCCGCTGTGGCGGATCCTCTGGTCGGTGCTGGCGATGGACGGCTATCTGAACGCACTGGCCCCGAACTTTTACAAGATTGGCGAGTGGTTCATGGGCTGCATCCTGCTGCTGTACCTGCTGTTTCCACTGCTGCGCCGGGCCATGAAAGCCCGGCCGGGGCTGACGCTGGCCGGGCTGACCATATTCCATATCCTGTGGACGCTGCTGTATCCGGGCCGGCTGGAGATTGAGCACCACGTGCTGAGCCGGGTGCTGGAGTTTGCCCTGGGCATGGGGCTGGCGCTCTGGCGGCCCCGGATGCCCCGGTGGGCGCCCTGGGCGGGGGCAGTGCTGGCCGCCATTGTGCTGTTTGTCCCGCTGCCCGGGCCCCGGATGCTGAACCTGCCGGTGCTGGGCGTCGGGCTCGGCCTGGCCCTGTGGGCGGCGGGGGACCGGATCACCGCCGCGCCGGTGCGCGCCGGGCTGAAACAGCTGGCAGCTTTGGGTTATCCGCTGTATCTGGTACACCACGTGACCCTGACCATTCTGTTTGTGCCCCGGCTGGCCGGGCGAACCCTGGGCCTGCCCGGGGTGTGGGGGGTATACCTGCTGTATCTGCTGGTTGCCGCCTGCGCCGCACTGGCGCTGCGGACGGTGGCCGGCGGGCTGGTGCGGCTGGCCGGGCGGCTGCGGCGGTCCGCCCCGCAAACCTGAACAAAAAACGGACGCGCTTTTTCACACAAGCGCGTCCGTTTTTCATTTTACTTTATACCCCCGGGAAGAACTTCTCAATGGAGGTATCCCGCACATGGAAACCGTCGAAAAAGTCCGCCGGTTCCAGTTCCAGGGTATGGGGGTTATAGCTGCCGTAGATCTCCAGATTGTTGGCCGCGGCAAACTCGCGCAGCCACTCCTCCACCTGGAAAAAGCCGGTATGCTGGCCCTCGGTCTCGTACTGGTAAAATACCGTATCGTAGGTGGTGGGGTGGAACGGGGTCATAAGCAGCGCCACCCGGCTGCCCTGCTGCTGCATATAGGCCACAAACCGGCCGAACAGGGTAATGGCCTCGTCGCTGAGTTCGGTAAAGCCCTCCATGTTTACGCTGTCAAAGCTGCTGGCCTGGGTCAGCGCCAGGATGGTGGCATCCTCCACGCTGGTGTCCCGGAAGGGCTTATCGTAGATCACGCTGCCGTCGCTGAGCTTTACCACCACGTTCTGGTCGTACAGGGCGCTGTCCGCCACCGGGGTGAAGGGGGTGGCTTCGCCGTCCTCGGTATAGGCCACCTGGCTGCCCCGGTTGCGCATCCAGTAGGCCACATTGCCCTGGAAGTAAGCCGGGTCAATCAGGGCTTTCCAGGTCTGCACCGGGTCGGGCGCTTCGTAATCGCTCTCCATCCCCAGGGCCTGCTGCAGGAATTCCGCGTACAGTTCGGGATCGCTGCGGTGGTCATAGGAATCCGCCCCGGAATAGAGCAGCCAGGGATCCACGCAGAAGATCACCGTATCGGGCACGTGGCCCTCCCGCGCAAACAGGTAGTAGCTGGTCATTACGTCCCGGCTGTCGGCGCCGGTCATGCCCGCGTTGTAAAAGCTGCTGCTGCCCGCCGTAGCGGCATGCAGGGACAGTACCCGGGAAGACCCGATGGCCAGCACCTCCGGCTCGGTCTCCTCGGTCAGGTTCTGCGCCACCAGTTTCAGCAGCGCACGCTCGTCCATCTGGGAGAAGTTCAGCAGGTTTTCCCCGTCGATCAGCTGCTGCGCGGCGGTGCGCAGCAGCACATCCCCCTGGAACAGGCCGCTGCAGTCCACATGGTAGTTCACGTACACCATCAGCAGCGGCACCGGCAGCACAAACAGCACCACCCGGCTTAGGATCTTGAACGCCAGCAGCACACGCCGCAAAAGCGCAATCAGAAACTGTTTCATCCGGGCCTCCTTAGTACTGTTGATAGATGAAAGCGGACTGGCCGAACACGCCAAAGGTCAGCAGGGCCAGGGCCAGCAGCCAGTAGAGCGGCCAGCGCACAAAGAACCGCTGCCGGCGGATCCAGTCGCTTACCAGGCCGCGGCTTTCCACCGCCGCCACCAGCACACCGCCGATCACCAGCACCGCGATGGCAGCAATGTCCAGGCCCTTGCCAGCCAGGCCGTTCCAGAAAGCGGAAACGCCCATGCCCCAGCCGCCGAAGATGCCGCCCAGCACCGCCCCGGCGCTGCCGCCGTACAGGTCGGCGGCAAAGAATACGATGCAGAAGGTAAACAGCAGATATACGATGGTGCGCTGGATCGCCGTGCGCAGCAGGGCGTTTTTGTACAAAGGATTCTTCTTGTTCAGCTTGCGGCGGCTGCGGGCGGTGGCCTTGCCGATCACCATGAACAGCCCGTTGAACACACCCCAGATCACATAGCCCCAGCTGGCGCCATGCCACAAACCGCTGATGGGGAAGATAATAAACACATTGAACCAGCCCTGCAGCTTGCCCCAGAAACCGGGCAGACCCCGGTTGGCAAAGGACAGCGGAGTAAAGATATAGTCCCGGAACCAGCCGGTCAGGCTCATGTGCCAGCGGTTCCACAGCTCGGTATAGCTGTGGGCGCCGAAGGGCCGGTTGAAGTTTTCGGTCAGGGTGAAGCCCAGCGCCTGGGCCCCGCCGATGGCGATGTCACAGCAGCCGGAGAAGTCCAGATAGATCTGGTAGCTGAACAGCAGGCTGGCCAGCAGCAGATAGGGGCCGGGCATCCCCTCCGGCAGGGAGTAGACCGATTTGACAAACCCGCCGATGGTATCCGCCAGCACCATCTTTTTGCAGTAGCCCCAGAGCATCCGGAACACGCCGCCCGCCACCCGGTCATAGTCGAACCGGGCGGGCGCGTCGAACTGGGGCATCAGGTGCCCGGCCCGCTCGATGGGGCCGGTGAAGATGCAGGGGAAAAAGCTGACGAACAGCGCGTACTTGACCGGGTTCTTCTGGGCGGGGCAGACCTTCTGGTACACGTCGATCACGTAGCCCATGCTCTGGAAGGTGAAGTAGGACAGCCCCAGCGGCGCCATCAGATCCAGCGCCTTGCCGGTAAAGAACTCGAAGTATTTGAAGAAAAACAGAAAGCCGCAGCCCGCCAGAATGCCCAGCAAAAGAAAGGCCCGGCGCACCGCCGGCTTGCGGGACGCCTCGATCACCAGACCGCACAGATAGGTCACCAGGGTCAGGGTGATGAGCACGAACACCAGCCGGGCGTTCTCGGGCTTATACAGGTAAAAGACATAGCTGGCAAGCAGCAGGAACCAGGGGCGCGCCACGCGGGGGAACAGGTAGTTCAGCGCTGTTGCCGCCGCGAAAAAGCCCACAAAAATCAGGGTATTGAAATCCATGAATCGCCGCTCCTCACAAACAAGATCGGGGCCGCCCCCGTTCAGGCATCGCTATCCGGCCCGCAGCCGGTTTTCAGCTGCTGTTCCAGACGGCGCACCCGTTCTTCCAGCAGTGCGTTGCTCTGGGCCAGCTGGCGTAATCGCCGCGCCGCCAGGCTGGCCGCCACCGACAGAGTCAGCAGCACCAGCAGCACAAAGGCCAGCAGCATGGTGAACACCATGTTGGAGACCACCTGGAACCGGAAAACGCCCCGCAGCACCTTGAGCAGCCAGGGCACGGCGGCAAAGATCAGCCACACCCCGCCGAAGATCAGCCACAGCATCCCGAACCGGACGCTGAGCCGGTCCCGCTTGATGAGCAGGAAGATCAGGCCCAGGAACACCAGGTCCCCCAGCAGGAAAACGATCTGCAGAATCAGGCTCATCGTTTGCCTCCTTTCCGGCTGCGGCTGAGCCGGTAGATCACCAGCGACAGGGACACCTTGACCATATAATACACGCTGGACAGCGCCCGTATACTGGAAACGCCGCCCTGCCGCTCCTGCATGACCACCGGCACCTCGCCCACCTTGAAGCCCTCGGTCAGGGCGCAGATGATGGCCTCCGGTTCCGGATAGTCCTCCGCATAGTGGCGGGCGAAATAGGCGGTCATGGCCTTGTTGCAGGCCCGGTAGCCGCTGGTCACATCCCGTACCCGGCAGCCGGTGAGCAGCCGGATCAGCCCGCTCAAAAAGTTGATGCCCAGCCGGCGCATAAAGCTGGTCTGGAATCCCTCATGGGTGATGAAGCGGCTGCCGATGGCCATATCCAGTGTGCCGTCCGCCACCGGGGCCACCACCGCCGCCAGATAGGCCGGGTCGTGCTGGCCGTCCCCGTCCATCTGCACGGTCACGTCGTAGCCGTTCTCCATCGCGTAGCGGTAGCCGCTCTGCACCGCGCCGCCAATGCCCAGATTGACCGGCAGATCCAGATACCGGCAGCCCGCCGCGCTCAGGATCTCCCGGCTGCGGTCGGTGGAACAATCGTTCACCACCAGATAGTCCGCCTCCGGGCAGGTGTCCTGCAAACGGCGCACCACCGCCAGGATGTTTTCTTCTTCGTTGTAGCAGGGGATGATCACCAGGGTCTTCACGGTATTGTCCCTCATTCCAGAATAAATCGTTCCAGCTGCGCCAGCAGCGCGGCACGGGTATAGTGGCTCTCGTACCAGGCATAGGCCGCCCGGCCCATCCGCTGCCGGGCCGCCGGCTCCATCCGGTACAGGCGCAGCATGCTTTCCGCCAGCGCCGTCTCGTCGCAGGCCGGGCTGGCCAGACCGCCGCCGCTCATGCTGACCGCAGCCGCGCCCTCGCCGTCCATACTGGCCAGCAGCGGCTTTGCCGCCGCCATGTAGCTGGCAATCTTGGCAGGCACGGTAAGCCCCAGATCAGGGCTGTCGTTCAGGCTGGCCACCAGCCCGTCGGCCAGGGCGGTGAACCGGGGCACCTCCTCGGGGGGCACACTGCCCCAGAAGGTCACCAGATCCTCCAGCCCTTCGTTTTTCACAAGGGTTTCCAGCTCGGGGCGGCTCATGCCGTCCCCCACCAGCAGCAGATGCAGATGCTCCGCCCCCAGCGCGCGGGCGCGGCCTGCCGCCCGGATCACGGTGGGCAGGGCCTGGGCCGGGCTGAAGTTGCCGGTAAACACCAGGTTGAACCGGCCGGCAAACCGCTGCTTCAGATCCTCACAGGGGCCGGGCACGGCGTAGAAATCCTCGCAGTACTGGGGAATCACCGCCACGTCCTGCTCCGCCTTGCCGGTACGGGTCAGCAGCTTGTCCCGCAGCCCGTCGCTCATGGCGATCAGCCGGTCGGCGGCGCGGTAGTGCCAGTCGCTCACGGCGGTGGCGATCTTCTGCCAGAACCGGCTTTTGACCGGCAGCACACTGTACAGGTTTTCCGGCCAGATGTCCAGCACGTAGTTGGTTACCGGAATCCGGTGCAGCTTGCCATAGACCAGCGCCGGGAAGCTCATGAGCACCGGGCTGGTGTTGTAGCAGAGAATCCCGTCGTAACCGCCGGGCAGCCGCCACAGATTGAACAGGGCCAGAAACGGCCAGCTGACATAGTTGAGAAAGATGCGCAGGGAGGTATTGCCCTTGCGGCGCACCTCGCCGGCCCGGAACACCCGGGCGCCGTTCCATTCCTCACGGCGGGGGCCGGTGTAGCGGTAGCCGTCAAACCATTCCCCTTTCGGGTAGTTGGGCAGGCCGCAGAGCACATCCACCTGAATGCCGTCGGCGATCATCCCCTGCACAATGTCGTTGATCCGGAAGCTCTCCGGCCAGAAGTGCTGGGTGACCACCAGAAGCCGCCGGGCCATCAGCCCTTGCGCCAGACCATCTTATTGACCACGCCCACGTAGCTCTGGATGATCTTGACCACCTTGGTGGATACGTCCTCGGTATAATAGGGCACCGGAATGCCCAGGTCGCCGTTTTCGTTCATGGCCACGGCGGTTTCCACCGCCTGCTCCACCCCGCCGGCGGCGATGCCCGCCAGAATAAAGCAGCCCTTGTCCAGCGCCTCCGGCCGTTCGGTGGAGGTGCGGATGCAGACCGCCGGGAAGGGATGCCCCACGCTGGTGAAGAAGCTGGACTCCTCCGGCAGGGTGCCGGAATCGCTCACCACGCAGAAGGCGTTCATCTGCAGGTGGTTGTAGTCGTGGAAGCCCAGAGGCTCATGCAGCCGCACCCGCTCATCCAGCGTAAAGCCCATGGCCTCCAGCCGCTTGCGGCTGCGGGGATGGCAGGAGTACAGAATCGGCATATCGTACTTCTCGGCCAGCGCGTTGATGGAGGTGAACAGGTCGAGGAAGTTCTTCTCGGTGTCGATGTTCTCCTCCCGGTGGGCGGAGAGCAGCATATACTTGTGGGGCTCCAGGCCCAGACGGGTCAGGATGTCGCTGGCCTCGATCTTGGCCAGGTTGGCCCGCAGCACCTCCGCCATGGGGCTGCCGGTGACGTAGGTGCGCTCCTTGGCGGTGCCCTCCGCGTTCAGGTAGCGGCGGGCATGCTCGGAATAGCACAGGTTCACATCGGCGATGTGGTCCACGATGCGGCGGTTGGTCTCCTCGGGCAGGCACTCGTCAAAGCACCGGTTGCCCGCTTCCATGTGGAAGATGGGAATGTGCAGCCGCTTGGCGCTGATGGCGGACAGGCAGCTGTTGGTATCGCCCAGGATCAGCAGCGCGTCCGGCTGACGCTCCACCATGAGCTTGTAGCTCTTGGCGATGATGTTGCCGATGGTCTCGCCCAGATCGGCCCCCACCGCGTCCAGGTACACGTCCGGCTGACGCAGTTCCAGATCCTCAAAGAAGATGCCGTTGAGGGTATAGTCGTAGTTCTGGCCGGTATGCACCAGAATCTGGTCAAAGTATTGGTCGCACTTTTTGATCACCGCTGCCAGCCGGATGATCTCCGGCCGGGTGCCCACGATGGTCATGAGTTTCAGTTTCCGCATGACGGCGCCGCCTTTACTGGATTATTTTATACATTCCGTATAATTTATATCTTTTTACACTTTCAGGAAGAAGGTATCCGGATGTTCCGGATCAAAGGGCTCGTTGGCCCACATGACGGTGACCAGATCCTCCTGGCCCACGTTTTCGATGTTGTGCGTATAGCCGGTGGGGATGTCCACCACCTCCAGCTTGTCGCCGCTGACCGGGTACTCGATCACCTTGTCGGTGCCCACCTTGCGGAACCGGATCACCGCCTGGCCCCGCACCACCAGGAACTTCTCGTTCTTGGTGTTGTGCCAGTGGTTGCCCTTGACAATGCCGGGCTTGGAGATGTTCACGCTGACCTGGCCCCGCTCCGGGCTGCGCAGGAATTCGGTGAAGCTGCCCCGGTCATCCACGTTCATCTTCAGCGGGTAGGAGAACTGGTCCTCGGGCAGGTAGGACAGATAGGTGGAGTACAGCTTCTTTTCAAAGCTGCCCGCCTCCAGATCCGGCACCGCCAGGGTGGGCATGCCGCCACCCAGCGCCTCGGCCGCCGCGCCGCCCCGGGCCAGGGCAAAGCCCTTGACCAGTTCGGCCAGACGGCCCAGGGTCACGGTGTGCACCGGGCGCAGGAAACAGTAGCCGGGGATGGAGCGCTCCCGGGCCACCCGCCCGTCCAGCGCCGCCACAAAGGCGTCCACCACGTCGTCGATATAGACCAGCGGCAGCTCATAGTCCGGGTCACGCACCTGGATGGGCAGGCCGTTGGCCACATTGTGGCAGAAGGTAGCCACCACGCTGTTGTAGTTGGGCCGGCACCATTTGCCGAACAGCCCGGGCATCCGGTACACATAGGCGGGTGCACCGGTGCGGGCTTCATGGTCGAACACCGCCTGTTCCGCCTGGGCCTTGCTTTTGCCGTAGTCGTTATCCAGGGCTGCCTGGATGCTGCTGGTAACCAGCACCGGCGCGGTGTTGCCGGCCTGTTCCAGATATCCCAGCAGGCGGGTGGTCAGATCGGCGTTGCCGTCGTAGAATTCTTTTGGGTCTTTGGGACGGTTGATGCCGGCCAGATGGTAGACAAACGCAGCCCGGCCCGCCCAGGCGCGCAGCTCCTCGTCGGTGTTGTCCCGCTCAAAGCAGAGCAGCTGGGTATACCCCTCGCAGCGCAGCCGTTCCACCAGATTGCGGCCCACAAAGCCGCCTGCCCCGGTGATCAGGATCGGACTGGTTTTCTCCATGTGTGACGGCCCCTTTCCTTATGCGCGGTCCTTTTCGGCCAGCGCCTGCTGCACGTAGTCGGTGGTCAGGATCTTGTCCACCGTCTGCTGCACATCCAGCAGGCGGGTGTTGTGGCTGGTATAGCTCTCGTCGGCCTGGGTATGCACCTGACCGTGGATAAAGAACTTGTCGTAGTTCAGATCGCGCCCGTCGGCGGACACGCGGAAGTAATCGCCCATATCCTCGCTGCGCAGCCGCTCTTCCCGGGTCATCAGGGTCTCGAACAGCTTCTCGCCGTGGCGGGTGCCGATGATCTGGGTGCCGGTATCCCCGAACAGCTGCTGCACCGCCTGGGCCAGCACGCCGATGGTGGAGGCGTCGCTCTTCTGAACGAACAGATCGCCCGGGCGGGCATGCTCAAAGGCGAACATGACCAGATCCACCGCCTCGTCCAGGTTCATCAGGAAACGGGTCATCTCCGGGTCGGTGATGGTGATGGGCTTGCCGGCCCGGATCTGGTCGATGAACAGGGGGATCACGCTGCCCCGGCTGCACATTACGTTGCCGTAACGGGTGCAGCAGATGGTGGTGTCCTCCGCCTTGACGGTGCGGGCCTTGGCCCCGATCACCTTTTCCATCATGGCCTTGGAGATACCCATGGCGTTGATGGGATAGGCCGCCTTGTCGGTGGACAGGCAGACCACCTTCTTGACCCCCGCGTCAATGGCGGCGGTCAGCACGTTGTCGGTGCCTTCCACGTTGGTGCGCACTGCTTCCATGGGGAAGAACTCGCAGCTGGGCACCTGCTTCAGGGCCGCCGCGTGGAAGATGTAGTCCACACCGCGCACCGCGCTGCGCACGCCGTCGATCTCCCGCACGTCGCCAATATAAAAGCGGATCTTATCCGCCAGCTCGGGGTATTTCTGCTGGTAGAAATGCCGCATGTCGTCCTGTTTTTTCTCGTCACGGCTGAAGATCCGGATCTCGCCGATGTCGGTGGTGAGGAAATGCTTGAGCACCGTGTTGCCGAAGCTGCCGGTACCGCCGGTGATCAAAAGAGTCTTACCGCGAAAAACGCTCTCGCTCATTGTTAAACCTCCCGTTCTGCGGGTATGCGGGCCCGGCCCGTTCCCCATGCCCGCCACCTTGGCAGGCTCTTCAAAATTATACCATAGTCGACCGCTGGTGGCAATCTTCAACCTTCCGCCAGCCGCCAAAGGCCGGTTTCCTGCTCCTCTGCAAACAGCATGGCATACTGCAGGATCTGATATTCGTCCGCCAGCGGCTGCTGTTTCAGCTGCTCCATGGTAAGATACTCGCCCGCCGCATTGGTTCCGCCCATCTGAGCCATGACCGGGGTCTGGGTATAGAACTCCAGCAGGAACTTCTGCCAGCCGGTCAGCGGGAATCCCGCGGCCCGGGCCACCAGCGGATTCAGGGCGGCGATCCCGATACGGGAGCCGTTTTCCGGCAGCTGGTCTTCCTCCAGCGGATAGTTTGCCCAGATCAGGTACGGGGTGGTGTACTGGGCAAAGGGATCGCTTTCATCCAGCACGGCCTGGGAAAAATCACTGCCCAGTTCCGGCTGGTGGTCGCCGAAAAAGATCACCAGGGTGGGCTCATCCAGCTCTTCCAGTGCCCCGATCAGTTCCGCCAGGGCCGCGTCGCTCTCGTGCACCAGGCCCAGATACTGTTCGGCTTCATCGCAGCCCTCCGGCCAGAGCAGCTGCACCGGCGATTCGTAGTCCGCATTGGTATAGCCGCCGTGGTTCTGCATGGTGATGCAGAACAGGAACATCGGATCGTCGGTTTCTTCCAGCATGCCGGTCACCTGGCGGAACAGGGCCGAATCCCGCATGAAGCCCCGGGTGGTATCCTCCGGCGCCAGGGTCAGATCTTCCCGGAAAACGCAGGTGTCAAATCCCAGCCAGGGCAGCGCCCCGACGCGGTTGTAGTTGGCCCCCTCGGCCGGGTGCACCGCGGCGGTGGTATAACCCAGCTGTGCCGCCTGAGCGGGCAGCGAAGCCACCGTGCGGTCCAGGCACTGGGTATAGGGGGACGAGGGATAATCAAAGGCGGTGGTGATGCCGGTGAGCACCTGGAACTCACTGTAGACGGTGCCGCCGCCCAGGGTGGACATAACCAGCGTGCCGCTGTGCACATCCTCCCTCTGGGTGAATTCCTGCCAGAAAGGAAGCACCGTCTGGTCGGTGCACAGATCACCCAGCGCCTCGAAATCGGTAAAGGATTCGCTGAGGATCAGCAGGACATTGGGCGCGTCCTCCGATATTGCCGTTGCCTCATCGGAAGGATAGGCCTCCGCCAGTGCCTCCAGCGCTTCCGGGCTGTAACCGTCCGGCTGGGCCGGGAAGGAAAACACGCCGCTGCCCGCAAAAGAGGTCACCGCGCCGGCCGCTTCGGCATAGTCAACGGCAGACCGGCCGGAGGGCGCCATCCCCGCCGCCTGGAAGGTATCCCGGCGGCACACTCCCGCCAGCACCGCCGCTCCGGCAGCCAGGCAGCCAAGACGCAGCAGCCAGCGATTCCGCCGGGTGCGGGGCAGACGGGGTTCCAGCCGCAGCGCCGGCGTGCAGAGGCCAAACAGCAGGAACACCACCCCCAGCAGCAGAACAGGCTGGATGGTAAAGCGGTAGCCGCCGGCCACCCGCATACCGGTGCCGGCGCTCAGAATATCAATAAAGGTAAAGGGGGTGCCCCGGAACAGCAGCACAAAATGGTTGGCAACCCCCACCACAAACAGCACCGCGCCGGTAAGCCCCGTGGCCAGTCCGGTGCGGCCGGTGACGGCCCGCAGCACCAGGGCCAGACCGGCATACAGCAGGAACGCAACCAGAACAGCGATGGCGGGCAGTTTCCAGAGGGCGCTGTCACCGTTGAGCAGTTCGGCAGCGCAGAGGAACCAGAGCCCGCTTACGATTCCCTGCCCCAGGCGCAGCAGCACCTGCCAAGCGGCCGGGCAGTCCTGCCATTCCAGCAGCAGACCCGCCAGGCTAACCAGCAGCCCCACCGCCAGCAGCCCGAACAGCACCCAGTCAGCCGCACCATAGACAAGATCCAGCCGCAGGGCTGCCGATTGGGCAGCTCCCGCCAGGGAGAGGGTGGTCTGCCCCTCGGCCGGAACAGCGGCCTCCAGGTTCTGGGCCGCATCCGGACAGGCAAAGACCAGCCGGTAGGTTTCGCCCGTCTGCAGCGAGGCGCCCATCGGGATGGTCACCTCTCCAGCGTGGGAACCGGTCAGGCTGGCCTGGCCCTGCCAGACCTCCGTGCCGTCCTCTTTCTGGAGGGTGACGGTCCACAGGTCGTCCCCGGCATTCTCCCCGATCCGGGGGCGAACCGTAACCGAGGCAAGCCAGGAATATTGAGCCGTAAAGGGCTGCTCGATCCCCGAGACCGCCGCATCCGCAGGCAGTTCCACCGAATCCGCGCCAGCCAGCGACACCGTTTCCGGGACGCTGAACAGTCGGGCGGGATCAGCCAGCCCCTGCCACAGCAGCCCCACCGCCAGCAGCACCGGCAGGCAGAGGGCGGCGATCCGCCGCCAGAGCCGCC
Organism: Gemmiger sp. An120; assembly: GCF_002160955.1. Taxonomy (GTDB): domain Bacteria; phylum Bacillota; class Clostridia; order Oscillospirales; family Ruminococcaceae; genus Gemmiger_A; species Gemmiger_A avium. Next base: position 8,299 of record NZ_NFLN01000017.1, on the reverse strand, counting down.
GGGTCAGGCAAATTGGGCTGGGCAGCGGACATTTTATCGAAATTTTGCTCATGAGGCATACACCTGAATCTCTGTAAAATCCGGCCCCGCGCGGGGACGCCGTTCTTTTTATTATAACACGTTCCGCAAAAAAACGCCAAAATCCGCCTGGCGGCCAAGGGTTGATTTTGCGCCGGTTTTGCCGTATACTAAACTATACTGTTCTGCCTCCTTAGTTAAATGGATATAACAAGCCCCTCCTAAGGGCTAGTTGAGGGTTCGATTCCCCCAGGGGGTGCCAAAAATCCCGGATGCCGCTGCATCCGGGATTTTTTTGTTGAATCCGTTTCACTCTTGCGAACGAAAGGCTTGACAGTCTCAGTCTACATCATGTAGAATTACAATAGGTCTACAAGTTGTAGAACAAGGAGGTACCGGTATGCGCGACGGAAAACTGGGCGCGGTGGAATCCCGCTTTGCGGACATTGTCTGGCGGGAGGGGCCGCTGCCCTCCAGCCGCCTGGCCACCCTGGCCGAAGAGGAACTGGGCTGGAAAAAGTCCACCACCTACACCGTGCTCAAGCGGCTGTGCGAGGGCGGGCTGCTGCAGAACGAAAAAGGCACCGTAAGCGCCCGGATGAGCCGGGAGGAATTCTACGCGGCCCGCAGCGAGCAGTTTGTGGAGGAAACCTTTGACGGGTCGCTGCCCGCGTTTCTGGCGGCGTTCAGCACCCGCAAAAAGCTGTCCGATCGGGAGATCGATCAGCTGCAGGCGCTGATTGACGAAATGAGGGGGTGAGTGTATGACCCTTGGCGCGGTATTTGCCCGGGTGCTGGCCATGAGCCTGACCGGCGCGCTGACGATTCTGATAGTATGCCTGGTGCGGCCCCTGCTGCGCCGGGCCCCCGCCTGGCTGACCTGCCTGCTGTGGGGGGTGGTGCTGGTGCGGCTGCTCTGCCCGGTGGGGCTGCCGCTGCTGCCTGCCGCCGGTGAACTACACCTCCGCTCGGGATCTGGACGAGCTTCTGGCGGAGTACGGCTTTACCGGCGCGGAGCCCTACGCCCGCTGGCCGGCGGAGGGCGAGCCGGAACTGACCCTCTGGTTCGACCCGGAGCGTGGGGTGGGCTGCGGGGCGCTGTACGCCGACGGCAAGGAGCGGCCCTTCTTCTTTGATGAAACCGGCCCCTGCTACTATAGCAATATCCGGGACTACTGGCCCGACGACCCCTTTGACCCGGCCTGTGCCCTGGCCGAAGACCCGGAAAGCATCGTCCTCGACTATGCGGAATCCACCACCCGGGACGAGGCGGGCCGGATCACCCGGTGGGAGTCCACCGGCTATTATGAGGACGACGGCCAGCGGGTGCCGGTGCGGTCGGACGACTATTTCTACCGGCCGGACGGCACGCTGGAGTACCGGGACTACTACCACAACGACCGGCTGTTCGGCACCTGGTTTTTCAGCTGCCGCCTGTACTACGACGGCCTGCAGCGGATCACCCGGGTAAAAGGGTATGTGACCCACGGGTATATGTACTACTACTATTGGTACGATGAGACCGGCGCGCCGGTATGGCAGCTCTGCCTGGACCGGAATGGCGGAATGCTGGGCGCCTGGATGACCCCCTTATCCTAAAAACACGCAATGCCCCGGCGGGATTTCCGCCGGGGCATTTTTGTACCTTTCCGCGAACCTTAACAAATCGTAAGGAAGCGCAAAGGCAGGCGAAAGAAAGGGCCGGTATACTAAGGGCCAGAAGGGAGGCGGACGGGATGACCGAACCAACGCCGCGCACCCGGCCCATTATCGAGGTACGGGGTCTGCGCAAGGAATACCCCCTGGGGGACGAAACGGTGGTGGCCCTCAAAAACATCAACCTGACCATCATGCGGGGGGAGATCTGCTGCATCTTCGGCACCTCCGGTTCCGGCAAAAGCACCCTGCTCAACCAGCTGGCCGGGATGGAAAAGCCCACCCGGGGCGAGGTGCGGATCGGCGGCGCGCCGGTATCCCGCATGAGCGAGGAACAGCTGGCCGCCTTCCGGCAGCGGCATCTGGGCTTTGTATTCCAGGCCTACAACCTGCTGCCGGGGCTGACCGCCACCGAAAACGTGGCCATGCCGCTGCTGTTCCGGGGCGTTCCCCCGGCCCAGCGGGACGCCGCCGCCCGGGAGATGCTGAAACGGGTGGGGCTGGCCCACCGGCTGGACCACTATCCGGCCCAGATGTCCGGCGGCCAGCAGCAGCGGGCGGGTATCGCCCGGGCCTTTCTGGCAAGACCGGATGTGGTGTTCGCGGATGAGCCCACCGGCAACCTGGATTCCAAAACCACCGTGGAGGTCATGGAGATGATCTGCGGCTTTGCGCGGGATTTTCATCAGACCATCGTGCTGGTCACCCACGACCCGGAGATGGCCCAATACGCCGACCGCATCGTGACCCTGATCGACGGGGAGATCGTGCGGGATGAGACAACGAAAAGGAGAGAACTGACATGAAACAATCTGCTCTGCGGCGTACAACGGCCGCTCTGGCGGCAGTGCTGGCGCTGACCGCCCTGCCCATGGCCGCACTGGCCGACAGCGAAACCACAACGGTATCCCCCCCGCCCGCCGCGGCGGATGCGTCGGTGCTGCCCGGAGTGTTGATCTCCCGCAGCGATATGTCCGATCTGCCCGCCGGGCAGGAGACCGAGATCACGGTTTCTTTCCGCAACCTGGGGGACGCTACCCTGCACAAGCCGGTGGCGGCTTTTAGCCCCTCTGAGGGCATCAGCCTGTCCGGCGGGGCGTCCAGCTTTCTGCTGGAGGATATCCCCGGCAGCGGCACCGGCACCGTCAAGGTAAAGGTGCGGGCGGCGGACACCGCCTCCGGTGCCCAGACCCTGGGCGTGGAACTGCGCTACACCTACGGCGAAGACCCCACTGCCCAGAACGGCGTATCCAACGACCGGCTGACCATCCCGGTGGCCGGACGGCCCGCCGCCTCGGCCCCGCTGGTGCTGATCGGCCGCTCGGACATCTCCAGCCCCATCTCTCCGAACGAAGTGTTTGATCTGGACATCACCTTTAAAAATACCGGTTCGGTGGCGGTGACCGGCGCGGCGGCCACCGTGGCCCCCTCCGAGGGGCTGAGCCTGCTGAACGCCAGTTCCACCTTCCCGGTGCCGGACATTGCCCCGGGCAAGACCAGCACCATCAAGGTGCAGCTGCAGGGCGCCAAGGAGATCGCCTCCGCCGCCCAGAGCCTGAGCGTGGATCTGCGGTTCACCTACACCAGCGCGGGCACCCCCACCGCGGGCAGCGCCGGGGATAAGGTAAACATCCCTGCCAAGGCGGCTGCGTCCTCCACCTCGGCGGACACGCCGGTGCCCAACATCGTGGTGAGCAAGTTTGACTACGGCGGAAAGCCGGTACAGGCGGGCGGGGATTTCCCGCTGTCCTTCACCTTTGAAAACACCGGCAGCACCCGGGTGGAAAACATTGTGGCCACGGTGGACGGCGGCGAGTGCTTTACCGTGAGCGGCGGCACCAACACCGCCCATTACAAGGACCTGGCACCCGGCAAAACCCAGACCCAGCAGCTGCCCATGCAGGCGGTGCCCACCTGCAAAAGCGGCGCCCAGGGCATCATGGTAAACTTCAAGTACGAATATGTGGACAACGGCAAGCGCACCCCGGTAACGGCGGATATCCGCCTGTCGGTGCCGGTTTCCCAGCCGGACCGGTTCCAGATCAACGCGCCGGTATCCGCAGGCATGCCCCAGGCCGGTTCCGAAAGCGAGATCACCCTGTCCTATGTGAACAAGGGCCGGGCGGACATCGGCAACCTGGAGGCCAGCCTGGTGGGCGAGGGTTTTGAATCCCCCGCCAGCGTGCAGTACCTGGGCAACGTAGCCGCCGGTTCTTCCGGCAACATCGGGTTCGCCTTTACCCCGGAGCAGGCCGGCGAACTGAAACTGACTGTAAAAATCACCTATGAAGATTCCGACATGCAGGCCCAGACCAAGGAGTTTCCGCTGACGCTGCAGGTGGAGGAAGCCGCCCCCGAGATCGACTTCTCCGAAGATCTGCCCGAAGAGCAGCCGGGTCTGCCTGGCTGGCTGCCCGCGATCCCCATTGCGCTGGCGGCGATCGCGGCCGGAGTGGTGCTGCTTCTGCGGCTGCGCAAGCGCAAGGCCGAGGCGGCCGCGCTGGGCGGCGAAAGCTGGAACTGGCAGCCGGATGGTCCGGATACCGGCGCCGGCGGGGAGGAATGATCCATGCGCAAACAGGACCTGTTCCGCCTGTGCCTGCAGAATCTGCTGCGCAAGCGTTCCCGCACCTTTCTCACGGTGCTGGGGGTGGTGATCGGCGGCTGTTCCATCGTGATCATGGTGTCGCTGGGCATCGGCATGAAAGAAGCCCAGGACAAGCTGCTGAGCCAGCTGGGCGATCTGACCATCATCACCGTGACCGCGCCCCAGGGCGGGCGCGGCAAGGTGAAGCTGGACGACGCGCTGGTCAAACGGCTGAAAGGCCTGAAAGGCGCTGAGGCCGTGATGCCCCGCCAGAGCCTGAATGTGGACACCATACGGCTGTACGCCGGGTCGTCCAAGCGGTATGTGGCCGACTGGGTTCCAATAGCGGGGCTGGACACCTCCGCGATGGAACCGATGGGATTCCGGCTGACCGAGGGGGAAAACATCTCCCATTCCGGGGATGTGATCCTGGGCCAGTACGCCGCCTACAACTTCCGTGACACCCTGCGCCCCGAGGGGGCCAACACGGTGGACCGGTGGAGCGGCGGCTGGGACGACAACGGCCAGCTGGCCGACCCGCCCCCCGCCTATTTTGACCCGATGAAGGAAAAACTGACCCTGGAACTGGAAAACGGGGAGTACAAAGCCACCCTGGTGCTGAACCCGGTGGGCATCACCAAGGAGGACTACTCCAAAGGCAGCGAGACCAGCGAGGGCATCCTGCTGGATCTGAAGGATCTGAAAGCTCTGGCGGAAAAGCTGCACACCGTAAAGAAGGGGGCCTCCCCCTACCAGTCCATTCTGGTCAAGGCCACCAGCATCAACCAGGTGGCCGAACTGGAAAAGCAGATCAAGGCGCTGGGCTGTGCCACCGAGTCCATGGAAAGCATCCGTCAGCCCATGGAAAAGGAAGCCCGGCAGAAGCAGATGATGCTGGGCGGGCTGGGCGCGATCTCGCTGGTGGTGGCCGCCATCGGCATCACCAACACCATGATCATGTCCATTTCGGAACGCACCAAGGAGATCGGCGTGATGAAGGCCCTGGGCTGCTATGTGCGGGATATCCGCCAGCTGTTTCTGGCCGAGGCCGGCGTGATCGGCCTGATGGGCGGGGTGGTCAGCTGTGTGATCAGCTGCATCGCGGCGCTGGTGGCCAATCTGGCGGCCATGGGCGGCCCCTCGCCGGAAAACTTCCGGCTGGCGATACTGGGCGGCGAGGGGGCCACCCGGGTCTGCGTGACCCCGCCCTGGCTGCTGCTCTTTGCCATTGTATTCTCGGTGCTCATCGGCCTTGGCTCCGGCTACTACCCGGCCGACAAGGCGGTGCGCATCCCCGCTCTGGAAGCCATCAAGAGCGACTGACCTTTGCTGAAAGGGCCGCGCGGGCGTTTGCCGCCTCCTCCCTCACGGCGGCTGTCCGGCCGGGGCATCTCCTCTCGCCCCGGATCGGTTCCCTCTCCCCCCCGCCCGCCGGTTCTTTTCACATACATCGCCCGGTTCCCTCGCCGGGCATACACAGTACAGACGCGCTTGCCCTGCCAGGCAAGCGCGTCTGTGTTTGTTGTATTCAGGGTTCTTTATCCAGCGGCAGGGTCAGCACAAATTCGGTGCTGCGGCCGGGGGCCGGGCGGGGATTCAGGGCGATGGTGCCGCCGTGCTTTTCCACAATGCGGCGGGTGATGGACAGCCCCAGCCCGCTGCCGCTGCCGGTGCGGGAATCGCTGCCGGTGACAAAGGGTTCAAAGATGCGGCTGCGGCGTTCCGGCGGGATGCCGTCTCCGTTGTCCGCGATCCGGATGGTGGCGGCTTTGGGGCCGGTTTCCAGCTCCACATAGAGCGCGGTGCCCAGCCGGTTGTACCGCAGCGCGTTGGCCAGCAGGTTGTCCAGTGCCCGGCTCAGCTGCAGCTCATCCACCTGGCACCAGGCAGGGGTTTCCGGGATGTCCGGCTCCAGCGAAAAGCCCGCCAGATCGATCTCGTCATACCGGGCGGCCAGAAAGGCGCGCAAAAATTCGCACAGATCCACCCGCCGCGGATGCAGCACAAACCGGGGATGCTCCACCTTGCTGTACTCGTGGAACGCCCCCGCCAGTTCGGCCAGGGATGCCGCCTTGCGCTGGATCATCCGCAGATACCGCTCCTGTTCCTCGGGGGGCACCTTGCCGTCGCAGATGGCGTCGATGGTGCCGGAGATCACCGTCACCGGTGTCTTGATGTCGTGGGAAATGTCGGCGATCAGCTTCTGCCGGCCCTCATCCAGGCGGCGGCGCTCGGCCTCACTGGCGGCCAGCAGGTCGGCGTACCGGTCCAGGCTTTCCCCGATGCGGCGGATCTCCCAGGGGCCGCCGCAGTCCCCGGCCCGCACGTTCCGCCCGGCGGCCTGCGCCTCCAGGGCCGTATTCAGGGTCTGCAGCGGGCGGGCGATACGCCGGCGCAGGTGCCAGATAAACAGGCCGGCCACCGCCAGATACAGCGGCACAAACAGCAGCCAGACCCGGCCGCTGCGCCGGAAAGCCTGCTGATAGGCCGTTTCGCTGGGGATGCCCTCCCGCAGCAGCAGGGTGCGTCCGTCCGCCAGCTGCGCCCGGTACAGATAGCTGTCCGCAAAGCGGCTGCCGGTCAGGTAGGCGTATTCCTCGGGAGTGTAGACGGTTTTGCCGTCCTCCAGGCCGCCCAGCACCACCCGGTACTCTTCATCCAGCACCGCAACGCGCGTCTGCTCGGTACCGTCCTGGGCCTGCATGTCGTGATATACCAGAAGATACCGCATGCCCTCCCCCCGGTTATTCAGGGGATACACGTCCACCAGAGACGGCGCCTCCCACAGGGGCACACAGGCCGCCTGGGATGCGGTCAGTACTGTATCAAAGCCTTCCCCGGCGGCGTAGACCAGGCTGCCCGCCGGGTCGTATACGGCAAAACCGCTCTCTTTGTTCAGATAGTGGTGCAGGCGGTCATACTGGCCCTGCTCCAGCGCCGGGTCCGCCAGCAGGGAGTCCCAGTCCGCCGGGGCCCAGACCCACGCCATGGCCAGGCCCCACAGTACAAACACCACCGCCGCAATGGCCAGCAGGGTAACCGAAAACAGCAGGTACTGCCGGGCCAGCAAGCCGAACAGACTGCCGGATGCGCGTTTATTTTTCAAACCGATACCCGAGCCCCCTTACTGTACGGATGTAGCGGGGATTTTTTGGATCGTCCTCAATCTTGTCCCGCAGTTTGGAGATGTGCACCATTATGGTGTTGTCGTCCCCTTCAAAATACTCCCCGGCGGCCCCCTCGTACAGCTGCACCTTGGTAAAGATGCGCCCGGGCGAGCGCATCAGAATCGCCAGGATCTTGTATTCCATCGGGGTAAGCGGAATGGGCATGCCCGCCTTTTCCAGCTGCATGGCGGTGAGATCCAGCGCCAGATCCCCTACCCGCACCACCTCGCCGCCGGTGCGGGCGGCCCGGCGCAGCTGAGCCTTGACCCGGGCCACGATCTCCACCGGGTTGAAAGGCTTGGCCACATAGTCGTCCGCCCCCAGATTCAGCCCCAGGATCTTGTCGTTATCCTGGCTTTTGGCAGACAGGATCAGGATGGGAATATCGCTGTACCGGCGCAGCGCCCGGGTGACCTCGTACCCGTTCAGCTGGGGCATCATCACGTCCAGGATGGCCATATCCGGGTTTTCGGTGCGGGCCAGGTCCAGCGCGGCCTGGCCGTCGGCGGCCTCCACCACCCGAAAGCCCTCCCCCTCCAGATACAGCCGCAGCAGCCCGCGGATATCCCCGTCATCCTCGGCGATCAGGATTACAGCGCCCATGGGATCCCTCCTTATACAATCATTAGTTTCATTATACCAGATTCCCCCCTGGGGGAAAAGCGACAAAACCGGGGGCCCTGTGCGCAATGCACAGAGCCCCCGGACGGAGACAGGTTAATTTGTTATCCTAGGCGGCGGGCACGGCGGCGCAGGGCTGCCAGCACCGCCAGCGAACCCGCCAGCAGCCAGCCCGCCGGGAAAGCGCCGTCCCCGGTCTGGGGCGTGCTTTCCGGCGGCTGCGGGACGGGGGCCGGCGAGGGGGACGGGG
>NZ_NFLN01000016.1 GCF_002160955.1 Gemmiger sp. An120 | reverse complement strand
AGGTCTATGCTGCGCACCGCTCGAGACAGGTCCAGACGGGCCACCACCGTATCGATACGGTCCAGTTCTTCCGCCGCCTGCACCACCAGAGTGCGGCGGTTCGGTTCAATGCCCATGGCGCCCTGGATGTGGCAGGAGCCCGGCTCCACCGCCACCTGCATGCCGATATCCACTACGACCTGCAGGGCGTTTTCCGGTTTATAAAAGACACCATCCGAAAAATACTGCGCAAATACTTTACGCAGGAAAGCACTGTCCACCGCGCGGTCATACTTCGGCAGACCTTGCTCATCGTAGGTAATCTTGTCCGATGTAAACGGATAACTTTGCATTCAGTAAATCATCCTCGCTTTCTGCAGCTGTGTCAGCTTTTTGTCCCCCAGCTCTATCTCGACTGTGTGGTTGTTCTGCTTGAAGACCTCCCGCACCGTTACGATACGGGCCTGTACGGCCAGGCCGATATCTTCCACGATTGCATCCACCTGGTCGCCCAGATCCCAGTCCTCAAGGTAAACAAAACCGCCAGCTGCCGTCTGGATATCCACATTGCGGATGATCGCGTAGTTCAGCAGGGCGTCCAGGCCTTTTTGCTGCAGACTGGCCAGGTACTCGGCTTCCGTCTGTTCTTCCGGGTCCCATTGCTCGCTGCGGGCATCCACATACAGTACCCTTTTGTATCCGCCGCCGGACAGATCCGCATAGGCTACTTTCCGGTTTTCCGCCTGGTCCTGGCCGGTCACAATGGCATAGTTTTTGTAGTTGGACCGGTCAACCGAGGCGTCCACCTGCACCAGGTTGCCGAAACCGTCGCTGAAGGTAACAAACGGATTCACCGTCTGCTCCTGGGTGCGGTCCAGGCCCTGCCAGACCTCGGCGGTGATGGTGTTCGCCTGGTAGTCGTACCGGCAGCGCAGCGACATCTGCACCGTCTGCAGCTTGGTATAGGCTACATCGGCCAACTGGCCGCCGGTTTCCTGCCAGCTCGCGGCGTCCGCCTGCACGGCGGGCGGATCGGCCACGGTCAGTAGCGGGATGTCGTCCTTGTACTGCCGAAGCATGGCCACTACCGCCGCCGGGATGGTGCCCGTGGCGTAGTATGCAGGATACACCACCTTGTCGTTAAGGATGGCTTCCAGAAAATATCCGGAGAGCTGCACGAACCTTCCCTTGACCGTCTCGGTGAGCTCCACTTTCTGGATGATGCCGGTTTCCGGGCGGTCGGGAGTGTACAGATAGGCCATGGTCGGCTGGTAGTCGGCCGCCGCGATCTGTACGGAGAAATTACCAATCTGGTAATACTCCCGTGTCCACTGGAGGTTGAAAAAGGGCAGATAGGCCACCGGCTGAAAGTCGGCGTCCAGAGCAAGAAGCTGCATGGATCACACCCCCAGATACTGCTTGTTGTACCGGATAACCACATGCAGGCTGTTGTCGCCATAGTCGGCGGCAAAGCTGTATACGTTGGTACCCGGCTGCAGGGCCAGGCCGGCGAAGTTGCTGGCGCGGTCCACCTTGTTGAGCACGTTCTGCCCGTTCTTTGTGATGCGGATGCGCTGAGGCGCCGTGGTGATGACCACGGTGTCGCCGGCCGCCAATTCGTCGATGAGCCGCACAAAGGCCGATCCGTTCATGATCTTCGGATTGGTTACCGGCGCGTCGGCGGTGATCGTGATGATGGGATAGGCAGCCACATTGCCGTCGTAATCGAAGGTCACTTTCCGGGCAAAGTTTGCCACATCCACCAGCACGCCCAAGTCCGGGTGATCCATATACGGGAACCCCCACCGCGGTGTGATGGCCGCAATGTCCTGGCCGAAGTCGTCCACACTCTGCCAGTATGGATTTTCCAGTGCTTTGAAATAGGCGGAAAAGGTCTGCGGCACATTGACCTTGGTGCTGGGCGCCTTGAAGGCGGCGAGCTCTGCCGCCAGCCATCGGGTGCGGCCCATATAGGTCAGATAGACGCGAAACGTGTGCTTGGGGTTGAAAAAGGAGAGCACCCTGTCCCGCAGCGCCGGGTTGTTCTTCACCGACAGGGTGGTGGCGCCAAGTTCAAGATCCCGGGCGCTCACCCGTTTGCCGGTGGTGGTTCCCCCATCGCCGGAGCCATTATCCTCAGAAAACAGCGCATAGGTGGCTGCATCCGCTCCATCAATCGAGGTAATCAGCCAGTCGCTTCCGTCCGCCACAAGCTCCGCCCCGTCACTGCGGACAAAGCGAGCCGCTACATAGGTATCCAGCTTCATCTCGCACCTGCCAATCCATAGGTATTCTGGATGCGGAGCGCCCGGGCAATTTCGTCCGGGGCCTGCATCGGCTGTTCAAAATAGATGTTCTGAATGGTTTGACGGGACGGCTGCTCCTCGGCCGATACACGCCCATGCGGCTGCAGGGCGCGGGCATTGGCCCCCAGCGTCGCCTGCAGCTGTGCCAGGGTGTTGTCTGCCATCGCTTTCAGGGATTTGGTCAGCGGCTTGCTGTTGCTTTCAATGCCAACCGCCACACCGGCCGGGATCCACCGGCCCACCTCGTCCCGCATGAGCCGGGAGGGCGATGCAATGCCGAAAAAGCTCTTGATGGCATCCAGCGCGGAACGGGCAATATTGGTTGCCGCATCCCACAGCGCGCCGGCCATGGCCCCGATACCGTTGATCATGCCCTGGATGATGTCCTTGCCCAGTTGGAGCCAGTCCACTTCCTGAACGGTTTCCCAAATCATGGACGCGATCTGACCCGCCGCCTGGATCACGCCCGGAAGAGCGTTTCCGATGCCCGTGATCATGGTGGTAATAAGGTTAAAACCGGCGGCGATAATCTGGGGCAAGTTCTGGATCAGCCCGGAAACGAGGTTCAGAATAACGCGGGCCGCCACCACCAGCATCTCCGGGATTCGCTGTCCGATACCGTTGATCAGGGTGCCCAGGATCTGAGCCCCCATGTTCAGGTACTGCGGATAGTTGTCGATAAATGCCTGCAGCAGTGCTCCGATCGCGACGCTTGCCGCAAGCAGAAGTTCCGGAAGCGCCTGCGACAATCCTGCCGCCAGCTGGGTCATCAGGGCGCCGCCCTGACTGATCAGCATTGGCGCCGCGTCATAAATCTGCCAGGCAAGGGACACAATAAGACCTCTTGCCGTGGCGGCCAGCTGCGGCAGCGCCTCGGAAAATCCGGTCTGCAGCTGCGGGAAAAGCTCCAGCAGCGCGGCGGACATCTGGGGCACAGCTTCCCGCAGAAAAGTCGCCAGCGCGCCCGGCAGTGCTTTCAGGATGTTGCCCACCGCCGGCAGCAGATTCTTCACCAGGAAGGTGGTCGTGGTCTCAGCCAGGGCACTCAGCGCCGGGCCCACATCCTGCCCCAGGGTCAGCTGCCCCAGCACATTCTTGAAGGCGGCTTTCATGGAGGCAAGCGAGCCGGACAGAGTGTTGGAAGCCTCCTTTGCCGTGGTGCCGGTAATATCCAGCTCTCCCTGGATAACGTGGATTGCTTCATACACGTCCGCCAGGCTGCTGATATCGTATTCGACGCCGGTGATCTTTTGGGCATCCGCCAGCAGCCGCTGCATCTCCTCTTTGGTACCGCCATAGCCCAGCTTCAGGTTGTCCAGCATGGTGTAGTTCTGCTTGGCAAACCCCTGGTAGGCGTCGGTGATGCGCTCCATGTCGGTGCCCATCTTATTGGCGTTGTCGGACATATCCGTCATGGCCATGTCCGAAATCCTGGCCGCCTCCTCGGTATTGCCGCCCAGGCTCTGCAGCAGGCTGGCCGCAAAGCTGGTGGTTAGTTCCATGTACTGGTTGGCGCTCATGCCGGCCGTGCGGTAGGCCTCCGCGGCGTTGGCTTTGACGGCATCGGCGCTTTCCTTGAACAGTGTTTCGATGCCGCCGATGCTCTGCTCCAGGGCGGCGCCCTCGGTGATGGTGCTTGCCAGAGCCTGGCCGATGGCCGCTGTCGACACCACGCCCATGACCGCGCCAACCAGCTTGGAGCCAAAGGCTTTTCCGGCTCCGGTACCGGCTGTGTTTGCCTCGTTCCCCAGCGCCTGTGTGATGCTTCCTTTGATTCCCTGCGCCGAGGGTACGATCTGGACAAATGCTTTTGCCAGCTCAGTCGCCATACCGGTTCACCTCCCCCAGGATCCTGGCGCGTTCCGCTTCAAAATCAGCCGCTGAATCAAACGCAACTACCGGATTATCCGCTTTGTGATCCCCGGTAAAGATTTCCAGTACCGGACGTGGCCGGTTTATATTCTTGCGTCCGTTCTCCGACTGCATCCACGCCAAGGTGGCCAGCCAATCAACAGCAGCGGCATGCAAAAGCGTGTCGGGGGCCGCATGAGCCCCCGACAACCGCATCTTGCTTCTGGATGTTTCCCTCAGCCCGGCTGCCAGCGTGGCCGCCAGCGGAAGCGGCAGCGCCCGGTAGTCGAGGATTCCATACGTCTCGGCCATATCGCAAATCAGCGCGTCTTCGCTGGAGGCGATCATGCCGGCGAGGGTGATCAGTTTTTTCCTTTGTTCCCACAGGACTGGAAGATCTCCACCAGGGCCTGGCTCACGACCTTCACCGGTACCCGTCCGTCCTCCTCGCGGAGATGATCATACAGCTGCCGGCGGCCGGTCTTGCCGAGCAAAAGCACGCAGGCCCGGGAAATGCCGGTAAGGTTTTCTTCGCTCTCCGCGATGGCGTCCAGCAGCTCCATGTTGTCCAGAACCTTTTCGTCAATGCTGAAGGCGAAACCGGTGCTCGTTTTCCCCTCGATCATGCCTGGCTGCCTCCTTTCACGATGTACTCATAGTGGGTATTGCCATCCGTATCCGGCTTGGCGGTGATAGTGGTCTCATAGCCCACCGCGTCCTCGTCGGTATAGGTGATTTCTCCCACCTCAGACACGTTGGCACAGGGAATGACCACGCGCTTAAGCACACCGCCCCGCAGGATCATATCCACCACCCAGCAACAATCCGCCTGCTCGGCGCTGTTGGCCTTGACGGTGATGCCCGCCTCCAGCGTGCCGGTAACGTTCGCGTCGCCGTATACCGCCTTGAGCACCTCCACGTTCAGTGCCTCGATCAGCTTGAAGGAGAAGGTGTCCGGCTTTTCGCTCTGGTAGGTATAAACGGTGTCCCCGCCCCAGGCTTTGATGTTATCGCTTTCGGGGGAGTTGGCGTTTACCAGACCGTCCTCCCCGCAGTAGCCAAGGGCCTTGAATGCCTGATCCAGTTCGCTCTTTGCGTCGGTAGGCAGCGCGGTGCCCAGAGGCGCCCGATAGATGGCGCCCCCTTTCTTGGGCTTGCCCACCGTTACATTCTTTACATCCATCTGATCCTCCTTTTCAGTAGTGGGTAATGTCAAAGACTGCCTGATACCGGTACCGCTTGGTACGGGTATCAGGGTACGGGTAATCGGTGTTGAGCTTAACCGCTGCGATCTCATCCCGTTCATCCAGGCTTTCCATGGCCTGCTTTACCTGCTCGTTCAATCGGGCAGCTTCCAGCAGGCTGGTGCCATAGGACTGGACGGCAAATGTCGCCCGCGGAATGCAGTTGGTCTTTCCCGTACCGGTCTTTTCCAAAACCACAAAGCGCCCGGGCGGTTCCTGCGGCACTTCCATGCGCACCGGAACCTCCAGGGCGTCGCTCAGGTAGTTCAAAATCGTTTCTTCGATCATTTCAGCGCCTTCAGTATCGTGTTGTTTTCAGCATTTTCACGGCGGGCCTGGGGCGTCTCTGCGAATATCGAAGCGTTTACGCGGTTCTTGCCCCGATGGGGAGAAACCGCGTACCCATCTCCCAGCCGGGCCTGTATCTTTCCGGCGTGCTCGGTGCAAATCGCCAGCATCTCGTCGGATCGCAGCAGCTCCCGTACCCCGGCCCGGTTCAAAGTGACTTTCAGCTTAGCCATAACGTTCCACCTTGACCTTCTTGTTCCAGGAAAGCGGAATCATCGCCTCGATGCCCTGGGTCACGCCCCCGTAGGTGCGCCATTTCTGCCCAAAGAATTCCACCGTCGCATCGTTCCAGTCGTGGGTATCGCCCTTGGGAATGGCCAGGGTGTAGGCGATCCGTTTTCCATAGAGCTGCATCTCATTGACGATGTCTTCGGCCGACGGCTCACCCACAAGCACATTGGGCACCTCGATCGGGGTTTCCTCGTAAATGGGCGCATGGAAGGCGTCCGTGCCCGTTTGCCGCTTTTCGTACAGCAGGATCGTGATGCCGCGTATCATTGGGTCATCACCTCCAGGGGGCTGACCGTGCCGATCCGGTTTCCGACGCCCAGCAGCTGCTTTTCCAGCTTGGAGAGATACAGCTCTCCCACCGAGCCGCCGGTCACGGTCCAGGTCTGGGCATATCCCATCGCCGATGCCGACCCCTGGGACGCGCCCATCGGAAACATGGCCGCGCTCTGGCCGCCCGTGTCCAGCTGGCGGCGCACCATACGGCAGGACACCAGTTTTTTCCGCTCTTCGGCAGCCGCCTCGTTGAAGGCATCGATGACAACGGCAGCCTCCTCCAGCAGCGCGTCACAGCGTGCGCTTTCGCCCTCATCCAGCTGGCGGAAACCTGCTTCCACATCGGAAACAGAGGCGTACTTCATGGGATCACCTCATTTTTTAGCAGCCGCTTTGCGCTTGGGCGCGGCGGCGGACTTGGCCGGCGCGGGCGCGGCAGGCTCTGTCTCCGTTTTTTCTTCTTCGGCCGCCCGGGCGGCGCCGGTATCCGTCTCGGAAGCCTCCGGGGCAGATCCGGCGTCAGGTGCCGGGGGCTCAGGCTCCGGAATGTCGGCCGGACGGTGCCCGGCCTTCTTGTATTCCTCCTCACGCCCATCGGCCACGAACATCCGGGTGCCGGTCAGGCTGTTGATGAACTCTTTCATAGTCAGCCTCCCGTCTTGGCCGCGCCGGTGAGCTTATTGAACACGGTGGTATCGCAGCGGAAGCCCACCTCAATTTCAGCCCGGACCGCAAACATATTCTGCTCAAACAGGTTGATGGTAGAATCTCCGTCGGTCAGCGTAGCCTGATCAGAGATGGCGATCTGCACACCCTCCACAGTACCGTATACGGCCTGTGTCCAATCACCGGCAAAGCCCACGACCGCGTCCGCGGACGCAGTGTTGGCAATATAGGCGCCCTTGCTCTGACGCACCTGGGCACCCAGGATCATGGGAACGGCACCTTCCGCCACGCTGTTGATGAAGAGCGGGCGGTCGTTGCCGTCCACTGCGGTCAGCAGGATGGCCTTGCCCTGGGGTGCCAGCACCCAGCCGTTCAGGATGCCGTCGTGCGATGCGATGTCACCGTCAGCAGCAACCAGGCCGCCATAGGCATTGGTCAGAATGCTCTGGGCGGTGCAGTCCTTGAGGGTGTCGAAATTAGAGCCGGGCGCATCCACGGCGCCGAATACGGTGGCGTCGAACTTCTTGGCCAGGGCGCCGGGCAGGCGCTGCACCAGCTGATCGTACAAGGCCGGCACGTCGCGGCGGAACTGGTTGGAGAAGGGCACGATGACTGCCAGGGTATAGGGCTGCATGATCTTGGTAGCCAGAGTGCTGCGGCTTACAGGCTTTTTCTCAGTCTCCCCCACCCAGCCGGCCTCCGGGTCGCCGGTAATCACGGGGATGGTGGTGCCCAGGCCGGGCAGCGGGATCTGACGGGCCAGCGCCATAACAGCGGAGGCGCCCTGGGTCTTCTGCAGGATCTCCGCAGATACCTGGCCGGGCAGGCTGATGGTGGTGGTACGGTTGATGTTAATGGATGCCATAGAGTTCACTCCTTTACTTCATGACCTGGTCAAACCACTCCGCAAACTGTTCGCGGGTGGAACCGGTCGGATTGTGGTGCGGATCGCCGCCGTCCTTCACATTCGGATATCCTTCGGCGACAAAGGCATTCGGGTCGGTCTGCATGTACGATTTGACGTAGTCGTCAAAGCCCAGCAGAGAGCCGTCCTCCTGCAGGGGCAGCTTCTTCTGGGCCAGATCCGCCAAAAACGCCTTGCGGGCGCTGGCACTGGAGAATTTGAGGGCCGCTGCCGCGTTGGATTCAGCATAGCGGGAACGCAGGTCCAGAACCTGCCGCTCTGCCTGCTGCCGGGCCTGCTCGGCCTTCTGCTTCCATTCGGGGTCGTAGCCCTCCAGCTTCTTGTTGGCCTCCCCCAACTGGGTCCGGGCGGCGTCCCGCTCGGTGGTCAGGGTCGTGACCTGCTGCTTATGTCGCTCAATATCAGCACTGTGCAGGTCCATGATCTGGGTGAGCTGTTCGTCGGTGATGCCAGGGATAATGCCTTTTACCTCTTCTCGCTTCATGCTTGGTCCTTTCCGCCCTGCGCTTTTTACGGGGTAGCTCCCACGGGCTGTGCAGTTTTGCGCCATGCCGGGCAAATTTGGATATTAAAAATGCCCTTCCCGGCCTCATGCGGCCAGGATGGGCACAAAAAAGCGCCCTTGCAGTTGACTGCAAAAGCGCATGAAAGAGCCACGGTGCGTGATATCATGGTCAGATTGACTTTTTCCTGTTTCCATGGTATAAAATAATCAAGATGTATCCGGAAGGATCGTCTGTAAGGGAGCCGTTCCTCCGCCCTTTTTGGTGGGGGGGCAACGGCTCCCTTATTTTTTGTATCTCAATGCCGCCAGCAGCTCTTTCCGATGCAAAACCAAAACGTCGACCGGAAATTTTCCGCTTCTGCTTATGCGCGCATCGATCACAGCCTGTAGGGCAGAAATTTCGATTTCGTTTTCCCCACAATCGAGGATGACTCCTCCTGGGGTTTCGGCAATTTGTTTCAGAGCTCCGCGAATCGCACTGTCTGCCGCTTTATCGCTGGTGATGTTTTTCAGTTCCCAGAACTTTCCCCGCCAGATATAGTCCGGCTTTTTTGCTCCTCCGAGATTTTCCTGCAACAGCACAATGTCGCCGCCGAGAGTATCGTGCAGCCATTGTGCTGTTTTTATTTCATCGGCGTGGTGTGCGCGGCTGTAACCCTCATCAAACGTGATGGTCCCCTGTCCCGGGGTCTTGCTGCGCACATACTCGTCAAGAACATCCATCGGCCCGTTGCGTTCTTTCCTCGCCGCATACGCCGCCCGCTTCTGGGCATTGATCACATCCCGGTTCTCCGCGTACTGCGCCCGGCGCATGGCGTTGATGTCCCCGCCAGCGGCGTTATACTGCTCCAGGTATTTATCCGGGTCGTACCCGGCCACCGTGGTGTTGCTGTCAAATCGGATTGCGTACTCGCAGTTGCAGTGGGCGTGGATGTGCTCGGCGTGGCCGCCCTTCAAGGCTTTTGCGCTGGCTTTCTGCCATCCCCGGCTGGCCAGCGTCAGACAAAACGGGCAGGTATCCCCATGAGGCACCCACGCCCATTCCGCGCCGTCCCGGATGGCATTTTTCAGTGTGGTGTCAGCCCCGGCCCGCTTGACAAGGCGGCTCACACCGCCCTGCAGCTGCGGCGGGCTTTGCTTTGTGGCATTTACCATTTTGGCCGTCTCACCGTAGTCAGCAGGTGCTGCCGGTTCCGCCGGTGGTACAGTAACGCCGGACGCCTGGGCCACGGCATCATACATCTGGCAGGCCAGCTCCGCCGTGCCCTCGCCGTACTTCTGCACCAAAGCGTCGGCATAGGCGATCAGCCTGTCCACATCCTGTGTGCCGTGACTGGTGATATAGTCTGCCATCTTCTGCCCCGCCTCCTCATTCAGACGGGAAAGGCGGTCTATGTATTCAACCCAGGTTTTCTCCGTTATTCTCATTCTCTACCTCAGCCAGCAGCTTCTGGCCCCGCACCCGCTGCTCCTGCGTTTTGATGCGCTGAATATCCGCCTGGTCAAATCCCACCATCTCCAGGAAAATATCCGTACTGGCAAACTCCGGACGGGAGGAAGCAATCTTGATCGCCGCGTCCGCCGTCACCGCCACGCTGGGCATGGCCGGGTTTTTGAAGTGAGCCATGACGCCCCGCTCCTCTGCGGTCAGCTCCGCCATCGGCACCTTGCGTGCAATGGCCTGCGCCATCTGGATGATGGTTTTCAGCGCCTCTCCGTTGCCGGCATTCAGCTGCTGGGCCATGAGCACCAGGGTCTGGCTCTGGGCCAGGATCGCATCGCTGGATGTGGGATTGGCGTCGTTGACGATGCCCACGTCGGTGATGGTCAGCCCTGTGGCCGCCGAAAACTGGGTAGCAGTCATGCGCATCTTGTCCACATGGGGCTGCAGGCTGCCCTGGGCCAGCTGGCCAAACTCGGGGTTTTCTCCGGTTTCCGGATTGGTCGTGGATGCCAGAAGGCTGCCCACATACTGCTTGAACTTGTCCGACACGATGGCATCATACTGATCGTCGGTAAGCCCCAGCAAATATTTCTGTGGCGTGGTGTCGAACTCCAGCGCAATGGTGGCATTGGCCACGATCCGGACGTAGTCGTCGATCAGGGCGCGCACCGCCCGCTTGAGGCGGGAACGCCCGAAGGGCTTGCCGGTGGTGGCGTTCCAGATCAGCGGCTCCATCAGGGGACGCCCCATCTTGTGGGGGTGCCGCTCCGCCAGCCAATATCCATTCTGCGCGGTGAGTACGATCACCGCCTCGTCGGTGTACAGGTTGACGATGTGAGGCCGCCAGGTACCCTTGTATTTTTCATCCGGTACCGTGTCGATTATGGCCAGCCCACAGTCAATCCGCCCCTTTTCGCCGCTCCAGAGAGCGGAGGCAGCCGCGGGAGAATGGAACCGAATGCGGCAGCCGAGTGCGTTGTCCGCAGACAGGGTGGCAAACACACATCCATACTTCAGTTCGTCCCGGCAGGCTTTTCCGTACTCCGCCAGCAGACGGTTTCCCGCCACCAGCTCCGCCACGTTCTGCGCCGCTTTGCCGCTTCCCACAAAGCCATCGAACATAGAGCGGCTGGCAAGAGCGTCCACCGCCTTCTGCCCCCAATTGCAGCCCACCTCGATTTTCCGCAGTCCATTCGGCAATGCGATACCGAGGTTCACATCATTCAGGGTCACATGACCCTCGTAATATTTATCCTTGATCGCGTTTTTGCTCTGGTGATACTCGAACACCGATGTCAGTTCCTGAAGCTGGCGCCGTTCTATGCCGCTCAGTCCTTTTACCATGCCAAAATTTAGCGTCATGGCTTTCTCCTTTATCCGATCCGCATTTTCTTATTCGGGTCCCGCTTGCTCGTTTTCGCCCCCCACAGCGCCAGCGCGCAGGCCTCGATGGGAAGGCTGTTGTCTCCACCGAAACCGACACCTCCGCCGATCGGGCGTTTTATGGCCGTCACGGCGCTTTCCCGTAGCTGTTCCTGGGGGCGGTACCAGGTGAGGCCACCCTCGTTCACGCTGGTGATCAGCAGCCCTGCCGCTGCCACCACATCCTTCCCCGTGGGGCGGATCACAGAGTTCTTCATCTTCCAGGTATCATGTATCCTGTCCACCAGTACATCCGCGCCGCCCCGCCCGTCAATGACCACGCAGCTGGCCTTGCTGTACCGGGCGTTCAGCCAATCCGCCAGCCAGGTGATCCCCCTGCCGGCGGGCTGCAGTTCAATAAGGGATATACGGGCCGGAGCGTCCACGGGGATCACGGCACCGCACAGGCAGACCGCGCTGCCGTCCGCCGCGAACTTGACGCCGTAAGCGGTTTTGCCCTCTGGTTTCGCCTCGTCGCTGGCGCACCGGTCCCATGCCGCCTTGTCGATGGCATAGTCGATGCGTTCTGTATGTGCCGGGCTCCACCAGCCGAGCCGCTCCCGTGCGAAGGTGTCCGGATCCAACTGCTCAGCCTCACCCTCAATGGTGGACAGCTGGATGCGCCGGCCCAGCGCCGGGTTTGTGGCAGCCCACCGTTTTTTATCCTGGATGTCACCGATTTCCGGCACGGAGAATTCAAACCAGGCAGCGCGCCTGGATTCTCCGTCCAGTGCCCGGCGCCGCAGTTCACGGAACACCGTGCCGGTCACATCCGGCCCCGGGGGCGTGCCCACATAGAGGGTCTGCGGGTTCAAGCTGGCAGAGATAGCCGGCAGAAAAGAGCCCTGGGCGATCTCGTCCAGTTCCTGGGCTTCGTCGAAGATCAGCAGATCCCCGTGCTGGCCCCGGCCGCCGTTGCGGGTGCGAGCCAAAAATTTGATGCGGGCCCCACTTTTCAGAATTATCTCCTCACGTCCCAGCGCGTTCTTTATGTCCTTCACATACGGCTTTAGTTTGGGGGATTCAAACATATCCCGCATCTCGCTGAAAGTCTCGGTCGATGTCTTCTGCAAATGAGAGGTGTAGATCACACTCTCATTCAGGAAAATCATGCCGGCGGCGGATCGTCCCTGGATCAGCAGCGTCTTTCCGTTCTGCCGGGGCACACTTCCGCCGCCGGAAGGTGCCGTCCACCGCCCTCCGGCATCCCGCCCCATCCAGTCGTCCAGGATGTCGGCCTGCCAGGGATCAAGAGAAATCCCGGCCACACGCAGCAGCCGGGCCGCATCCATCCCGTCCGTGCTTTGATAGGGCGGAACGATCCTTACGGACGGCTCCTGGCTTCCCATCAGCTGCACGCTGCGCGATGATCTCGCCGATTTCGTCGCCATGATTCTCCGCCCCCTCAATTTCGTAAATTTCCCGCATGGTTTCGCGGTACTGCTTGGCCAGGGCCGGCAGCGCCCTGGCATCGTCGCATGTATCAATGCTGGTTGCCAGCACCCGGGCCAGCGTTTTCAACTGCATGAGGCGGTCCCCGCGGGCGGTGGCGCTCTTCAGCTTCACTACCTTTTGCCTCCCCTTGAAAATTTCCTTGTGTGTAAATCGGCGCTGGCGGCGCGGGGTCGCCGAGGCCCGCCCCGGGGGGCCCCTCCCCACCCGCTTTTACCAGGTGCCGTCCTTCACAATTTTTTGGGCAAGCACCTGCCCCTTACCAGCGATCTGGTTGCTTTTGAATGCGTTGCAGCAGTAGTGCGCCGGCTGCAGATTGTTCCAGTCCTCGGCAGCTGCCCGGGGGGATTCGTATCCGAACTCCCGCCAGCGGGAAACTGGCTTGATCTCGTCGATGACAAAGGACAGCGGATGCTGCGGATCTGACGGTTCATCGTAGTGTATGGGACCCAGTCTGCCTTTGCAGATTCCGCATGTGCCTTCCATCGCTTTGAACCTGGCCCTATATTTTCGCCGGAGGGTACCATTTGCGTAACGCGGATTCCCCATCCCTATCCCCCCCTTTGCAGGACGTTGTGTACAAAAAGCCCCCCACCCCTGCATAGAAAGGCACCGGCCACCATACGGTGACCGGTGCTTTGCAAATCTGCTTTTTACTATCATACCACAGATTTTTCGAAAAAACTTCCAGTCTTTTTCCACTCTTTCCAGAACTCGACTCAGATCTCGGCGACACCATATCGAGCCAGGGTGAAGTTCCTCACGGCCTGGTCTTTCATCTGGTACACCCGGCTCTGTTCCACATGATACTTCTCTGCTAGCGCAGAGACGTGACCCTGCACGCGGTTGATGAAAAAGCTGTCCAGGATCTCACGCTGCTGTTCATCCAGCGCGGCGAGACCCCGCTCCACCGCCTCCACCTGCCGTTTGGTAATGCGGTAAGCCTCCTTTTTGCGCTCCAGCTCATCGATGGCAGCGATCCAACGGCCTTCTGCCGTACTAGTGCCCCCCTGTACCGGCACGGCATCGGCTGCCGGAGCACTGGATCCATAGGTACGGCTGCGCAGCTCACGAATCTCATCTGCAAGGCTCTCCATTGCAGCTTTGCGCTTTTCGTGGCAACGCAGGTCGTTGATGGCTTCCTTTTGCCAGTTCAATGGCATTACCCTCCTCTCTGTGGGATATGCTGTCTTTCGCTCTCAGCTCGATACGTTCACCGGCTCGATTTTCCATGTACAAGCGCCCATTCTCCTGGTATACCGTGATTTCCCCGGAGCGGACGGCGCTTTTGATTTCGACGATGTCAACCATCAGTTCCGCCTTCTTTCATATCCGCCGCGCATACCGGGCAAAACCTGTGCCTTGCCAGAGGCGTTTCAACGCTTCCACATACAGAGCACCTCATGCGCGGGTCAAGTTCGTCCAGGCCGTCAATGCGCTCCCACCGCCCCCGCACCACCGGGCGGACATCGGCGGCGGGGATTTCTGAAACAATAGATTCCACATCGGAACTTGTAAGTTCCAGGTTTTGCAAAACCACAGTACCGCCATCAGCCCCATCATTTTCCGGGTCTACCAGCCAAATAGCGTCAAGAACATCCTGCCGTTTAATATAATCATCCATCGTTATTTCTCCCTTCCCTTAAACAGCCTGCAAAACGGCCTTGGAAGATTCTCATTCACAAACTTTTCTTTTGCCTGACACCAAGTATTTCTTCCCACACAGAAAGGCGGCAGCCACAAGCGCCGAAGGTGCCCGCAGTATTTGCATTTTGGGTGCCGATTTCGGTACTCTTGCACTGTCACACAATCAGCTTCCTTTCCAGCTCTGCCCAGGCTTCTTCCGTGAGAGGGCGGCCGCATGCAGAGCAGTAGTTATTTACCCCAAATTGTCCGTTCGGAACGCACCACATGCACAGCTCCCACTTCTCCCGATCAATGCGGGCGGGCGGGTAGGCGTAAAACGTTGCGCCATCCATCTTGTCGGCGTACATAGATACCATTCCGGGTGTTAAAATGTGCCCTCTCTGGCAAAGGCACCAATATCCGCCCCATCCTTCAATGGTTTTCTTGTCTGTTTCCATCCACACCGGCGTAGGTTTATCCATCCCCCGCAGCTGCTCCACCGTAAGAGGCTTTCTCTCAACTCCACTCATCCTACTTTTCCTCCTGTAAGATGTCCACCCGAATATAGATTCCTGGGGTATTCGCCCAGAACTTCTCGATGATCTCACTGACTACCTGGGCATCATCCGCCCAAAAGTCCAGCGCAGTCATGCAGTCCACCAGAGCTTTGTTCAAATTTTCCGTATCCGGCTTGTCAGTCATCCTCTCGCCGTCCCGGTGCTTATCCCCTGCAGGGAACAGCCACTTGACCAGCAAGCGCACCGGCACACGGGGAGCGATCGGCTTCTCTGGCCGGTACTTTGCGAGATGCGCCCGGAACTTGGCCTTGGCGTCCTTCAGGCGCTCGCTGTCATGAAGCACCGTCCTGACCCGTCCGTCCTTTCCCACCCAGGCCCGAAGGTCCTTATCCTGGTGGGTGACAGTGGGTGGGATCATCGGCAGAAAAAATTCCATGCCGTTTCTCCTTTCTTCTCAGCCCACAGTGTGTGGGAGGGGTCTCCCCAAAGTGTGGGGCGGCATATGCCCCCACACTTGGGGACGCCCACACACATTGCGTGATGTATATATGAAATATATAAGGGCTATTTTCCGTGCAGGATTTTGCATGGATAGCGGCTATCATGCAAGATCTTGCACGATAGCACCGTGCACGGATAGCGGCCATCGTGCAAAAATTGTACGGTTTGTATATAGATTTATACAATTTGTAATCATCCTCTGCTGCCGGGCTCCAGCCGTCCCACCCGTTCGCCGTCGATCCAGTAGCCACCCGCCTCCCGAAGCCGGCGCTTGACGGTGGCCGGCTTCAGGTCCAGGTATTCGGCCATGGCGTAAAGGGTGACCTCTCCATCCATCGTGCAGGCATTGAAGGCCTGCGACAACTGGGATGCGCCGGTTCGCTTGGATGACTTTTCTTTACCTGCCCAGCGTTTGGCAGCTCCCTGCTTACCAAGGGACCGGAAGTCGGCCTCTGGCTGCAGGTCCTCCAAAAGGCCCGTGTCCAAACGGTGCACCGGGTAGTCGAACCAGAGGTTCACCGGCTCGAAGCGGCCGAACTCGCGCAGCGTACCTTCAATGCGCCAGGCCGTCTGCGCGAGGGCCCGGGCAGTTGCCTTGTCGATCTCTGTCTCCAGTATCCGCCGGTCAGCGGCAGACAGGTGATCGGCGCAGATCTCCAGCATCTGGACACGGCTGCAGGCATCGTCCTGGCTGTATGCATCCCCCTGGCCCCGTTTGTCCAGCAGCGCGGTACACACCGCGCAGACCGCCTTGGTCTCCAGCTGCTTGCGGATGGCATCGGTGGGGATGAGCTCGGTCATGTCCAGCATAGCGTCCGGGTCCCGGGCAAAGACGCCGGATCCGGACGCCCGGTCCATGCTACGTTTTACGCCCTGGGCGCCTTTGCTGTGATGGTGGCAGTAGATCACCGCACATCCCAATTCCCGGCAGACCAGGTCGAACTGGTTGCAGAAACGGGCCATCTGATCGGCGCTGTTCTCATCGCCGGTGATGACCTTATAGATCGGATCCAGCACCACCGCGATGTATCCCCGTTTTTTGGCCCGACGGATGAGCTTTGGCGCCAACTTGTCCATGGGCACTGACGCCCCCCGCAGGTTCCAGATATCCAGGTTTTGCAGGTGTGACGCCGGCCAGCCCAGCGCCTCATATACGTCCCGAAACCGATGCAGGCAGCTGGCCCGGTCCAGCTCCAGGTTGATGTACAGCACCTTACCCTGGGCACAGGCGAAGCGACCCATCCAGGGGCGTCCCTCGGCGATGCTGATGCACAGCTCGATGAGGGCAAAACTCTTGCCTGCTTTGCTGGGCCCGGCCAGCAGCATCTTGTGGCCCTGACGCAGGACGCCATCGATCAGC
The DNA here is from genome assembly GCF_002160955.1 of Gemmiger sp. An120. Lineage (GTDB taxonomy): Bacteria > Bacillota > Clostridia > Oscillospirales > Ruminococcaceae > Gemmiger_A > Gemmiger_A avium. Next base: position 45,016 of record NZ_NFLN01000016.1, on the reverse strand, counting down.
GGCGGCGCCAGGGGCGGAAGGTCATCCCACACTTTAGAGAGGGCCTCGGTGTCGGGTAAGTCATCGGTCTCGGCCTCGATCCAGTCTTTCCATTCCTCCCAGCTGCTCTTGCCAATGTTGGTGGCCAACAGGTATTGTTTCTGATCCCCCCGCATCACCCCCGGCATCCGGGACAGGCGGCTGGGGTTTCGGTTCTGCTGATCCAGGCGCAAGCCGTTCTTCTGGCAGACGCTATACAAATAGTCCACCCGGCGGCGGTACTCGGCGTAGTCCGGCGCGTCCACCCGCACGATGGCATGAAGGCTCTTTTTGCCGCTGTACACCAGCGCCGCGCAGGGCAACTCCAGCTGCCGAATGATGGCGTTCTGCTTTCCCAGATCCAGGTCATCACTCTCTACCAAGGCAAAACGAAACTCGGTGACGTTGTCGTTTTTGCAGCCGCAGCCGTCCAGCGGGTTGAAGCGGATCCAGGCACCCGCCTGGGGCGGGCTGTCTCCGATCACGGAGCCCACATCCCCACCACAGGCCGAGAGCCGCTCGATCAACTGGCCTGCGGTCAAGTCCCAGGCCCCGCCATTGGCCGGCACCCAGCGGCCATCTTTCTCCCAGCTCTGGGTCACATAGCCCACATTCTCGCTGGGCTCAAAGAGGGCTTCCAGATAAGCGATCAGCTGGCGGGCCGGCTGCCAGTCTTCGGGGATCTCCAGTTCGCCAGCCTCCACCCAGCGGGGGTCTACGAGCACCCCCTCCGCCTTTTCCGGCAGTGTTTCCGCGCTGATGGTGTCCTCCCAATCCAGCTCATGACCGGCCGGGCCGGACCATCCGTACTGATAAGCCAGTTCAAAGATGCTTTTGAGGGTGACCGGCTGGGCAGCCCCTTTGTAGCTCTCCCACTTGCGGGCGCATTCCCCCTTGTGGTACCGGTCCGCGTCGGTGGCGCTCCACCGGTCCCACACGTCGCAGGAAAAGCCCCCGTCCTTCAGAGCCATGCCGACTCGGACCCACTCGTCATAGGTCAGCATACCCGGCCGCAGAAAGGCCAGGGCCTCCTGCAGGTCTTTCCCTTCGTTCATTTGCTATCTCCTTTATGGGGCATAGGTCGCCGGATCCACGCCGGACGGCGCCCCTCGCCAGCCACCGGCAGCTATTCGGTCGATCATGTGCTTTGCAGCCTCAAATGGCCAGCTGCCTACATGGCGAAAGCCGTAGTTTTCCAGGCAGCGGATCTGCTTGGGGGTCGTGAGTCCGGCGTCCCGGCGCTTCGCCAACCGATCCAGCAGCAGGGTGGCCTTGCCCGCGTTGTCCACCGCGTCGGGCAGGATACCCCACTTCTCCAGAGCAGCGGTCTGTTTGCTGCTGGGCGGACCCATCTCCCAGCCAAAAGAAGGCACATATCCGGACAGATCCTCCGCCTGGATGCTCATTTCATACTGCAGCGGGTCGACCAGCCGACGCTTGCGCCGCCGCATCTCCGCGAGCTGCTTCGCCAGGGCTTCTTCACGCTGGGCGACCACGTCTGCCTGAGCCTGTTCCTCCGCCTCGATGATATCCTCCGGACATCCGGTGGCCGCCAGGCTCTCGGTCATCTTTTCGGCGACCTCCCGGCTTTCACAGATCAGGTCTGCAGGCCGGCACAGCTCGTGCCGTTCCGTGTGCCAGAGGAAGTCCAGCAACAGCAAGTCTTGCTTTCCGGTATCGGGCGAAAGGCGGGTGCCCCGCCCCACCATCTGGCTGTACAGGCTGCGTACCTTGGTGGGCCGCAGCACAACCACACAATCTACTGCCGGGCAGTCCCACCCCTCGGTGAGCAACATGGAGTTGCAGAGCACGTTGTACCGGCCGGCGGCAAAGTCTGCCAGGACCTGGGCCCGGTCGTCACTCTGACCGTTAACCTCGGCGGCGCGGAATCCATGGGCATTCAGAATATCCCGGAACTTCTGACTGGTCTTGATGAGCGGCAGAAATACCACCGTCCGACGGTCGGCGCAGGCTGTCGCCATCTCGCCGGCGATCTGTTCCAGGTAGGGATCCAGGGCTGTGCCAAGGCCGTTCACCGCAAAATCGCCGCCACTCATCCCCACCTGGCTGATGTCCAGCTGCAGGGGGATAGTTTGAGCTTTGATAGGGCAGAGGTATCCTTCCCGAATAGCCTGCGGCAGCGTGTACTCATAGGCCAGGCTGTCAAATACCTCTCCAAGGTTGCGAAGATCTCCCCGGTCGGGGGTAGCGGTGACCCCCAGCACACGGGCGCCAGGGAAATGTTCCAGCACTCGCCGGTATCCGTCAGTGACCGCGTGGTGGGCCTCATCAATGATGATGGTTCCAAAGTAGTCCTCTGGGAATGTATCCAGCCGCTGAGGTCGCTGCATGCTTTGCACACTGCCTACCACCACCCGAAACCAACTGCCCAGGCAGCTGCTCTCGGCTTTTTCCACAGCGGAGGCCAAACCTGTGGAACGCTGAATCTTATCGGCAGCCTGCTCCAGCAGCTCGCCCCGATGAGCGAGGACCAGGACGCGGTCTCCTGCGCGCACCTGGTCCTCTGCGATCGCGGCAAATACGATGGTTTTGCCAGTACCGGTGGGAAGGACCAGCAGCGTGCGCTGCCGGCCCTCATCCCACTGGGCATGGATCGCATCACGGGCATTCTGCTGATAGGGCCGCAAAGACAGGGCCGCCATTAAAAGCTCCCCTGTACCCAGCCGCCCGATGCAGGCGCAGCCTTGGGCTCCGGAGGCGGCAGGAAACGAACAATCTCGTTGCTTCGTCCCGCGCTGCCATCCTTTTTAGTGAATTCATGGATGCCCAGCCGGCAGTGTCCGGTGCTGCCGGTTACATCTCCCCACCGGGGACGCAGCGGTTCCCCGTGCTTGCGCTGACCGATACTCTCAAAGAAAGAGCAGAGCAGGCCTTCGGTTTTGGTGTGCAGATACAGCCGATGGGTAACGATCGACGCCCCCTTTTCACCGCCATCCACCGTGATGGTCAGGATGGCCATATTGCAGGGCGGCAGCTTAGCACTTCCCTGAAACCTGGCTCGCTCCAGTTTGGTTACCCGGAAGGGATACTCACCGTCCGGCAGCAGAACAAAGTCCGGGCCATCCTTCTCGATCACATCGTCCCAGCCAATCTCGCGGCTTACTTCGGTATATTCGTTCATCTGTATTTCCTCCTTCTGTTAAAACGGTACGTCACGGTTATTCAGGATCATCTCGTACACCTGCGGCCAGGCACCCACCAGGCAGCCGTCGATAAAGTCCCGGGGATAGTCCTTCACCGGCATATCCGCCGGGAAATAGCCTCGTGCCCCAACTACGGTCTGGATCTCATCCAGTCCTACATTGTTGGCCACCAGCAGCTGCCGCAGATTGGAAGGGATCCCCAGAGTAGCCAGTGCAGCATCGGTCTTAGCCTTCCAATCCTCCCCCATCAGCTGCTGCATGGGAGTAGGTTCCGGCTGAACAACAGGCGGCGGAACATCATCCACCATTACGGCGGGACGGGAAACAGGCGCCGGGTTGCCCGGGGCGGCAGATGCGGCAGCGGCTGACTCGCCGAAAATGGCGGCAATGCTCTCAAACTCGAAGGGCAACTCTGATGCCAGGCCGAAACGGTTCTTGGCATCCCAACAGGGGTGGTGACAGGTGTACATGACCCGGCGCCCCCCCTGGGCCTTGCTCTTGGCGTTCTTGCCCTCGCCGTCCCGCACCACGATGGTCTTGTAGTTTGCGAACAGCAGCATGTCACACCATTCCCGCAGCAGCGGCGCCACCTGCTTGGAGGTCTTCATGCTCCAACGGTCATAAGCGCCCATTTCATCCGGCTGCTCAAACTTGGTGATCTGGGCATGGGCGGTCACCACGATATGGCGGCCGCTGTTTCGCACCTCATCCAGAGCATCCAGCAGCCGGCCAAATTCCTCTTTCACATAAACGTATCCCTTGCCATAGCCAAAGTCCTCGATGCCCTTCACCTGAGCCTTATCGCAAACGGCACGGATACAAAGGCGCTCGGCCCAGTCGGCGGTATCCACTACGAGGGTGCCGCAGGGCACACCACCCCGGGCTACCTCTGCCACCTCGTCCAACAGCATGGCCCAGCTGGTAGGTGACGGCAGGCGGCGCACCGCCAGCCGACCGCTGCCGCCCTCGGTGTCGATAAAGACCGGGTCGGGGAAACGGCTGGCGAAGGTGGTCTTGCCGATGCCTTCCGGGCCGTAGATCACCGTGCGCACAGGCTGCGGGATCGTGCCCTCGGTCACTGCGTATTTTCCCATATCAGAACGCTCCTTTCTGCCAGGCGCGCGGCGCGGCGGCCGCCATCCGGCTCTCGGTATCCTGGCCGGAAACCCGGCCGTCTTCGATGATGATCCGGCACTCGCCGCCGGTGCTCACCCGGGTGGCGATGGCCTGCAGGCCCTCGGCCTCCAGCCAGGCGCCAAACTGCCGTAGGGTGTCCAGATCCATCTGCTCCAGCTTGTCCAGCAGAACAAAGCCGCAGTCGGGGTTGATACGCCGCACGATGGCGGTAGCCACCCGCAGCTGATCCGAACCGGACATATCTCCCCAGCGCCGCCCCTGATAGGTCAGGCAGCCCTCCTCCACAGAGAGACCAGGCAGTGGCAGGTCGGCACCTTCCAGCAGAGCCAGCCGGTCCTTGCGAAGCTGCTCCACCTGCCCTGTGAGCTGCTCATATTCTGCTGCCAGGGCGGCCGCCTCGTCCGCGGCGCGAGCTTTGTCCATATTCGCCCGCACCTTCCGGTTGACCTCCTCGATATCCCGAATACTGGCTTCCAGCTCGGCGGTGCTCTCGTCCACCAGGTCTTGCGCTGACCGCCTGGCCGTTTGCAGGTCCGCCATGGCGGCCGTGCACTGCTCACTGGCCTGGCGCAGCTGCTCGGCCAGGCTGTCCACCCGGGCCTGCAGGGCAGCGACCTGCTGCTCCAGCTGAGCCTGCCGGTCCCGCTTGCGCTGGTTTTCGCCGTTCCGCGCCAGGATCTCCTGTTGGCGGCGGATCAGCTCCGCAGCGCTCACCGGTTCGTCCGGCGCCTCCGGGTATTCGAGCATTTCCTCCGCAAAGGCCTGCTTCTGCCGGGCGATCTGGCCGATGGCGGTGCGCCGGTCAAAGACCGCTTTGATCTCCCGGTCCAGAGCGGCCAGACGGTCCCCCACGCCGATGATCTTCAGAAGCGTGTCAGCCTTCTCCTTATCGCTGGCCGCCATGAAGCGGGGCAGGTCCAGCGCCAGCTGCTCCACGAACTCGTTGAGCAGCTGCTGACCAGCCTTGTGGCCCGCGGGGTCGGTAACAGTGAGGGCGCTGTTCTTGCCCTTCCTTTCGACCACGAGGCCGTTGGACAGGGTGACGTGCAGCCGGGGCGGCGTGTTCGCGCCCTCCCGCTGCGCGGCGGCCGGGCGGTACTTCTCCCCGCCCAGGGCCCAGGCAATGGCGTCCAGCACGCTGGTCTTGCCCTGGCCGTTATTCCCGCCGATCACGGTCAGGCCGGTGGAGGCTGGCTCGATCTGTACCGCTTTGATACGTTTTACATTTTCAGCCTCAAGGCTGGTGATCTTCACAGGCATGGATAAGTTCCTCCTTTACTTCCATGAGTTTCTGTAACAGCAGATTTTTCGCGCCGTTTTTCTGATCGGGCGCAAGCCGGGCGATTTGCGGTTTAAGTGTCCGCCAAAGATTGTCCAGGCTGCGGGCGGTTAGGATAAAAGCGTCGTAAGCATCCCGAGCAGCCTGCTCCTGTTCTTCCTGCTGTCGAGGCATTTGTTTGGCCAGTTCTTCTTCCAACCGCTGCGTCACCATCCTGTCCACCTCGTCGGAATCCACTGCGGCGGCCTGGATGGGCCGGTTCTCCAACTCCTGGAGCCGGGCCTGCCGTGCTTCCGCTTTTTCCTGCCACTGATCCCCCCTCCGCTTGGCAGCCTGCAAGGCATCCCGGGCGCCGTCGCGCTCTTTTTGGGCCTCTCGGGCGTCGGATTCCGCCTTTTTCGCCCATGCCTGGGCCTCGTCGGCCCGGCGGTCTGCGGCTTCACTCATTTCCAGCAGCTCCTGGATTTTGGCGTCCCGCTCCTTGAGCGCGGCCATGGCCTCCCGGTACTGCTTGTGGGTGGTGATGTCCAGGCTTTCCACTTTTGCCTTGATCTCCGGGGGCGTTGTCGCTCTGGATGCGTCATAAAGCAATGTCAAAGGCTGGACTTCTATCAAATTCTTTCCATCATACTGTATGTTGCCGAATTGTTCGGCAACTCTCACCATGTTATCCCCGGTGTCACGGCTGATTCCAACCAACTCACACCACTTTCCCCAGCTGCCGCGATAGTTGCTTGCCGTTCGGTCGTGAGCACGTTTGGCCGCCATCACGCGGGCCATACTGCCAGCCATAAACACCTGTGCATCCGCCAGCAGCGCCGCATTTGTTTCAGCATCTGCTCCAAAATCAAAGGCCAAGGAATCCAAAGGCCGGGCTTCCAAAGATGCAGGTTCTGCAGCGGACAGGCTTTGTGTTGCAGCTCCAGCATCCGCAGGGGAGGCGGGGGCCGGAGATTTTTCTGCACTGGTCTGCATAACAATAGCCGGGGAAGCTACGTCGTTCGCAGTGGCACTCGTTTCCGTGGTCACAGCAGCGCCCACTCTCTGGGCATTCTTCGCGTTCTTGTTCCATTCCTTCTCCTCCGTCGGCTCCCAGCCGTTCTGTTTTGCCCTGGCCTCCAGCACCTCCGCGATGGTCTCGCTGATGGTGGCTTTGGTCTTCGCCTCCGCCGGCCAGGGCTTCCACTCAGCGCTGCTCACCGGGTCGATGTACTCGATGCAGAAGCAACCGTCCTGTCCAGCCTTGGGGCTTACGCGATACATCCACCCGGTAGATGGGTCTTTATAAACCATGGTGTTCTCCTTCCTCTGCGCCCGCGTCTTGCCCGCCTCGATGGCGGCCAGGATGTGGGCTTTTTCTTCTTCCGGGGTCATATCCCGGCGGTGCTTGTCAGGGCCGAAGAACTCCGCCAGCAGAGCCGCCTTGGCGGCAACGCCTTTCTTGTTCTGCGCGCATAAGACTGACAGGCTGTAACGTCCTTTGTCGTAAAATTCAATGCCCCGCATACTGCCGCGGGAAAAATCAGCGCGCAGCGTCTCGTTGGCATGGTCGTAGATCCACGCCTGCACCTCATCCAGAAAGTCCAGATCCAGGCTTACGATGTGCAGCGAACATTTATCGTCCGCGCGTCCATGGTAAGTAGAGGCGTACTCCAGAGTTGGCGACATCCGGCACTCATAGCCTTTGACATCCTGGGTGTACCCCTTCTGCTGATCATCCCAGACCATAGGTCCCCAGGGCAGCAGGTACGGGCAGCCCTCGCAGCCGGCGGTGTCCCGGTTGCCGGTGTTGTCGGCGGTGGTGTTCTTTGTCACCACCCTGCCGCACTTGCAGATGTACTTGGTCATGGTGCAGCCCTCCCCAGCATGTGCAGGATCAGGGCGGCGTCTCCGTTATCCAGGCTACACATCTCGTCCCCGTCGATGCCCACCACCAGGATCGGGCCGACAAAGGAGATGCCCAGGAAATCGCAGTTGTATGGCAGGCCCCGCAGCCGACCCTCCTCGTTGCAGATGATTGCGGTGTCCACACTCAGGGTCACCGTCTCGATATAGCCGCCCACGGCCTGCTGCAGCGCCGCCAGGGTGTTCTCCATCTCCACCAGCTCAGGCGGTTGTCCGGGGTCCTTACGAATCACGCGCATTGGATTTCGCCTCCTCTTTCATGAGCTCGATGCCGGTTTTCAGTCCGTCCCGGAATCCATGTATACGTTCCGACAGATTGTCCAGCATATCTTCCTCGGATTCATTGAATATGTCGATCCCAATGAAGCCCGACAGGAACGTGTCAAATCCATCCACGCCATCGTTTACTTCCCTGAGGACTCTCTCGTATAGAGGCTTTCGCTCAGCAGGGGAGGGTGCCGGTGGCTTTTTGGAGGAGCCAGAATTCGCTGTCTTCTTCACTTTGTTCTCTGGCGCCGCAGCGGGCGCAGCAGTCTGCTCCGCCTCGACTTCTTCGGCAAACCGGGAAAATTCCGCCTGCTTCTTTCTGGCTTTATTTACCCAGGCATTGACATTCCCATATGGAACGCCAAAACGCTCTGCTGCCTGCTGGTACGTCATGCCGTCCAGGATTACCGCTTTCACCACGCTGTCCTTTACCGATTGGTCGTAACTGCGCGGCACTTTTTTCGGTTTCGGCGCAGGCATTTCAATCTCGAGTACCTTGCAAATCTCCTCTTTGGTCGTAGCGTACAAATCTGCAAGAATAGAAATCTGCTTTTTCGGGTTGGCGGCATCCCGATAGGCCGCCTGGATCTCGGAGATCTGCTCCGGAGTGAAATCAGTCTTGGCCATCGATGTACCCCCTTTCCGCCGCCCGGGCCAGAGCCCGGGCCAGCCAGCCACATACACCGGCCAACACCAGCGGGCCGGTCACGCCACCGGCAGTGCCCTCGATGATGGCGCAAAGCCACCAGACGGACACCAAGGCGGCCAGGATAGCGCCACAGCGCAGCAGGTAGGTCTTGCAGGCCGCCGCGGTCTGGTGTACAATGGGGGCGGTAGGACGTCCAATCTTACCATCACCCTTGCCGTCACGGTGTTCCAGCACCGGGGCGGCATTCTTATTTCCCAACATTGGTCTCGCCTCCTCTCAAAAGAATGCTCCGATAATTACCAGCCTGACGACCTGGATCCACCACCACACGCCGCCAAGAAGCAGCGCGGGCAGAACGAACGCGGCCATGGCCAGCAGTACTGTCTCGTAAAATTTCACAGCCCAGCTTCCTTTCTCTGCTCGGCCAGGAGGTTATCCACCAAGGCTTTGGCGATCACCCTGCAGGCTCTGTCCCAGCTCTCGGGAGTCATGCGCTCCAGCTGAAGAACCTCACCGGTCTTTCGGTCGATGATGATGCAGTCACCTGTCGGCTTGTCCATGGTCTGCCTCCTTGGGTCGGGTAGCGTTGGCGTCGTAGAAGGCCAGGATGTCAGCGCCGCTGATACGATACGCCCGGGATTTGCCCAGCACCGATGCCCGCAGGCGTCTTTCGCGGATCAGCTGTTTAACCATTTCAACGCTGAGCTGCATGCGCTCCGCCGCCTGTTCTACGGTATAGAACACATTGGGTTCAATCGCCACTTTTTTCACCTGCCTTTCCGTGGCTGACGAGAAGGTTCTGTGCCATGTCGTCCAGAAGAATGTTCAAATCTTCATCCAGCACCGGCGTGGCCATTGCCACGATCTGGATCTGGTCGATATAGGAGTTGATGTCGTTCTGCGCCTGCTGGGTCAGTTCTTCAAAATCCCGCACCAGGTCGCACCATTTCCCATAATCGGCCTTGGCGGCCATGTACCGGCCCTTCGCTTCGCCCCGTGCCTTGCGCACATTGGTCATAGATTTCTGAAGGCTCACCAGGTTGCGCTTGCTGTCGGCCAGCAGGCTGAACCAATCGCGCAGCGCCTGGTTGCTCCGGCGCAGGCGTTCCAGTTCGGCGGGGTCTGCTCCGTACATTCCGTTTTTGCGGATGGCCGGCAGGACTTCATCGAACACCCAGCGCTCGAACTTCCCCGCACTGGGCAGCTTGCTGTGGGTGATGAGCCGGTACAGGTCGCCTTCGGGGAGGAAGTTCATTGTCACTGTCTTGCTTACAGACTGGGGATGCGGTACGTCGCGTTTCACGACGTACCGGCAATGCCGGTTCAGAGCGTCCCGTTGGTTGCTGTACCCCAGCGCCTTGCAGGCGTCCGCGCCGCAGAACAGCGGCTTGCCGTCCTCGTACAGGACGCGAACGCTGCCAAAAGCGGCGTTGGTGTAGGTTTGGATTTCGGTCACTTTGTACCTCCTTGTGGTTGTCTCCCCTGCCGTGCTACAATGAGGCGGAAGGGAGGTGACAAAAAAATGGATAGAAAACAAATCCAACATGATCTGGCCTTGTCGTATGCGGAAACAAAATTGCGCATCGCTTTGGAACGGGGTGAAATTGGGCGTAACCCGGAAACAGAAGCCGATGAATCTTCGTATGCTTTGCTTCGCTGGTACCAGGACTGTATGTACACGCTGGCTGCAGTCAAAGATAAAGAATTCCTTGACTTCTGGGCCGCGGGGTTAAAGTAACCGGCTGTTCCTGTCCCGTTCCAGTTGGCCGTGCATATAGCGCAAAACTGTTTCGGCGTCCTCAAAATCAAGCTGCCTGCCCTTGAGCTGTTGCACCAGTTCAAGGGCAATGTTTTTCAGATGTTCGGCGCGAGTTTTCGTATGCTGAATGATATTCTTCTGATTCTCTTCCATCCTATTCACCTCCTCCCTTTTACGGAAATCCTTGCGTTTCCGGGCCTGTTGTGGTAAATTTGAGGTGCAAGGACAAATTAACAACAACAAGCACATACTGTGCAGGGCTTTTCCTGTATGGTCTGGTGTTTTTGTACCTGTTTTCGGGTACAAGGGTAGTATATCTAAAGTTTTTCGAGATTTCAATGCATAATCTCGAATTTCTTTAGATTTTACTGTTTGCACAATTCTGGGGGATGGAATATGTTCAGTTTTGAAAGGCTCATGTCGCTGGCGAAGGCCCAGAAAAGGAGCGCGTCTTATCTCTGCTCTTTGATTCCTCGGGCAAACAACTATATCAATGACCTTCGCCGCCAGAGGCGTGAACCAACCGCTGATATCGTGGCTATTTGGGCCGCCGCCCTCCACACCTCCCCCGCATACCTAATGGGCGAAACCGATGATCCTACAGAAACAAAAAAAGAGCCCACCGGCCTGGTGGCCGATGGGCTGAGCGATGAGGATCGTGAACTTATTGAGGCGTTTCGGGCGGCTTCGCCGGAGAAGCGGCAGGCGATTCTGGCGCTTCTAAAATGACCTGAATTTTTTTCCGCAGCTCTGGATCAGCATGCACTGCTGCCAGCAGCTTGCGTTCTTCTTCCGTGATGGTCACACTGATCCCTCCGCTCCTGGAAAATTGTGCAAGACCATCATATAACAACCATCGGTTGTTTTTCAATAGGCAATCTACCCAAATAGCAATCAGATTTTTCTGCATAGGTAGAGCGCCAAAAATCCCGATTATGGTACCCTTGCGGGTGTATCATATGACATAAAGCATTCTACTTTTTCAGGAGGAATCAACAATGAGATGTCCCAAATGCGGTAGTGAAAATGTCCAAATCCAGGCAGTTGCAGAACTTCAGAAACGTGGCTGTCTGAAAATTCTTCTCTACATTGTTCTTCTGTGTATTCCGGTGATCGGGTGGATCGCGCTGATTATGCTTTTGCGCGGCCGAAAGTCGAAAACCGTCAACTATGGTGTGTGTCAGTCTTGCGGGCACCGCTGGAGAGTTTAAGAGTATAAAAACGCCCCGCCGGCGGCAACCGGCAGGGCGTCAACAGAACAGGTCTACCCGAAAAGGTATAACCCCGTCCCAACAGCGAGATTATACCACCTTCCGGGTAGGCTTGTCAAAGTGCATCCATGTTCACGTCATGATTGTCGGGAACTTCTCTTCGACACGCCCAAAGGAAGGTGTTTTTATGCTCACAGCTTTCATCCTCACACGATACAGCACAGACAACCAGAATCCGGACACAACTGCCGTACAGGTGAAGAAATGCGCCGAGTACTGCCGGGCGCATCAGTTCACGATCCTGGACATCTTCTCCGATGAGGCGGTATCCGGGATGAAGCAGCATCGCCCGGAGTACGACCGAATGATGAACTTGTACCGGACTGGGAACGGAGCCGACACGGTGGTGATCTACGACCAGAGCCGCATGTTCCGCGATATGGTGGAGTGGTTCACCTTTCGGCGGGAGCTGCAGGCCCTGGGCGCGCGGGTGGTGAGCGTAACGCAGCCTCTGGTGGGCGGCGATCTGCTGGACCCGTCCGTCTTCATCAACGAGGGAGCAATGGCCCTCTTTAACCAGATGCACGTCCTGGTCACCCGCCAGAAGGTCGTGGAGAAGATGCGATTCATGGCCGGCCAGGGCCGCGCTTGCGGCGGCACTCCGCCCCTGGGCTATGATGTGGACGCCGATCGGCGCTATATCATCAATCCCTGGGAAGCCGAAACAGTGCGGAAGATCTTCACAATGCACGCCGCCGGCTCCAGTTATGGCGAGATCCTCACGGCACTGGCTGCCGAAGGCCGTACCACCAAAAGCGGGCGCCCATTCGGCAAAAACAGTCTGCACGATATACTGAAAAACGAGAAGTACATCGGGCGTCTGATATACGGCGCGGTGCCGCGGGCGCATGGCGGCGCAAAGCGGAACAGCCACGGCCGCCCCGCCGAGGGGCGTCTGGTGATCGAGAACGCTGTTCCCCGGATCGTAGATCAGCAGCTTTGGGAGGAGGTTCAGGCGCGTATGGCAAGCCGGCAGAACGAGGGCGGGCGCTACTCGGCCAAGAACGAGTATCTGCTTGCCGGAAAGGTATTTTGTGGGGAATGCGGCGGGGCCATGGTGGTGACGGGCTGCAACCAAAGTAAGGACGGACGCCAGTACCGGTACTACAACTGTGTCAACAAGCGACAGACGCGCACCTGCGCCTCCAAGGGCGTTGGCGTCGGTACCCTGGAGGTTATGGTGGCCAAGGCCGTAAAAGACCAGCTGGGGGGCTCTGATTCGGCCTCACGCATTGCCAAGGTGGCAACAACGTACCGCAACGAGATCCAGCAAAGCGCCGCGCCGAAAAATGATGCCCTCGCAACGGAGCTGAAAACGGTGGAAACACAGATCGGCAATCTGGTGAGCCTGCTTGCCAGCGGGACGAAAAGCGATGCGATAACCGCGCGCCTGGCCGAGCTGGAAGAGCGCCGGGCACAGCTGCAGACTTCCCTCCGGGTTCTGGAAGAAGCCGCCCGGACGGTGGGGCTTTCCGACGCCCAGATCGCCGAAGCGTCTGAAAAGCTGGCAGCCGCCAGCCCCGACACACCCGCCGGCCTGCGCACCTTGCTGGCCACAGTCTTGCGGGTAAATGTATTCGCCGACCATATTGAGGTTTATACCCTGTTCGGGGGAGGATCGCCAACCGAGCTTTCGCCTGATATCAAAACCGCGGCCCGTGAGTTTATAAACACGGTGGGTGTCGCTCCACCGGCACCAGTTCGTCGCGGACTTCGGTCCGTGCAAAAGCCTCGGTCTACTGACCGAGGCTTTCTTCATCCCTGCGTCGCTCCTCACTTCCCCACGAAATTTTGCTGTGCAAACTTTCGCGGGGCCCCGCCCTGCAGGCCGTTTCTGCTGACTGCGAGGTGAAAACATGGATATTTCTTTTCAAAACGGAAACGCAAAATTCAACTACCGGGCCTGCGCTGTAATCCTGCATGAGGGAAAGATCCTGGCAATGCGGGATGAGCGCTCCCCCTATTTTTACCTGCCCGGCGGCCGCGTTCAGATGGGCGAGACAGCCGAACAGGCTGTCTTGCGGGAGCTGGCAGAAGAACTGCGGATTACCGCCCGGATCGTCCGCCCGCTCTGGCTGAACCAGGGCTTTTTTCAGGAAGACGTGGACGGGCTGCACTATCACGAACTCTGCCTGTATTTTCTGGTGGATGTCTCCCATACCGATCTGCTCCGCCGGGGCGAGCGGTTTTCCCTGCCGGAGGGCAAGCACCAGCACACCTTCCAGTGGCTGGCCTGTGAACAATTGCAGCAGGAATATTTTTACCCGATTTTTCTGAAAAAGAAGATTTTTGACCTGCCCCAAACCTTCACACTGCAGGCGGAATATGAATAAGCCGGTTTTTACACCGGAGAAAGGCGGCCCTCATGCTTACCAAACAGGCTTATCTTGCCGACCCCTGCCGTGCTTCGTCACTCCCTTACTGGAAAGCCTGCCGGATTGTGCCGCCGCCGGGGACAGTGCTCATACACGAGGAAGATTTTATCCCGGCGAATTATCCTGACTGTCAGGATGAACCGTATTTCCGTCTGCGGCACAACTTGAAAGCTGTGCCCGCGCCCCAGCTGCCGGAGGGATTTTCCCCCTGCGCTCTTTCCCTTTCGGAGTACGCCTCACATATCAGCAGCTGCTATCAGGATATCGGCGTGACCGAATCCGAATTGCGGCAATTCACCAACCGGACGGTATACGATCCCACCCTGTGGATTGCGGCAAAAGACAGCCGGACCGGCGCGGTGGCCGCGACCGGCATTGCCGATCTGGACCGGGAGATCCGGAAGGGCATTCTGGAATGGATTCAGGTATCGCCGGAATACCGGGGATGTGGGCTGGGCCGTTGGCTGGTCTGCGAACTGTTGCGGCGTATGCAGGGCCGGGCAGATTTCGCCACCGTATCCGGCCGGTGCGGCAATCCCACTAATCCGGAGCAGCTTTACCGGGTCTGTGGTTTTACAGGCCGTGATGTATGGCACATCCTGACCTCTGTATGACAAAACCGCCGCGCCGGAGAAACGCTCTCCCGGCGCGGCGGTGCTTTTTTATTCCAGAGGGATCACGTCGCAGAAAACCGCGCGGGCTTTCTGGGTCAGGTGCAGGTCCCGGTGATAGCGGCCGAAGTACCACACCTTATACTGTACCCGGGTGGTCAGCCGGTCGAAAAAGGCGTGCAGCCAGTTGACCTGGGGCTTTTCGGCCATCTGGCTGAACTCCAGCAGACGGGCGGGGGCGTCGTGGGTGAGTATGTAGTCCACCTGATCGCCGCAGGCGGCCAGATTGTCGTCGCACCAGTCCAGCTCGTCGCTGGTGGGCATCTCGGCCCGCCACCAGTTCAGGCCTTCCTCCAGCTCTTCCTTATCGAAGCTTTCGCCGCCGCCGAAGCAGAGCAGCTTTTTGCCCTCCAGCTCCAGCACGCTGCCCCGCAGCACATGGTACAGGTTGCCCCCGATGTGCCGGGCACGGCCGCCGCAGAAATCCTCCACCGGGTATTCTTTCAGCAGGTCGTAGTTGTCATGGCAGCCGTCCAGAAACAGGATCTTATACCGGCGGCGGGCCAGCCAGGCCAGGTTTTTCTTTTCGGCCTTGCTGCCGTCCCATAAAAAGCCGAAATCCCCCAGCACGATCAGGGTGTCCCCCTTTTTCAGCCGGCGGATGGATTTTTCTTCAAAGCGTTCCCGCTCGCCGTGGGTGTCGGCGGTCACATAGATCATCGGAACCCTCCGTCTTTTTGTCAGAATTTGTGGCCGACGGGTTGTGAATCTTTCCATAAAACCCTTTATTCTTCCAATTTGTGCTGGTATAATAAAGGATAACATCCGCGCCCGGGCCGCGCCGTCAAGCCGTTTTTCGGCCATACCGGCGCGCCGGCCCTGTTTTTTATTCTATCGCTTTTCAGAGGAAATGTCTATATGAAAAAACTCGCCGCCTGCCTGGCCGTTCTGCTGCTGGGCTGTTCGCTGCTGGCCGTGCCCGCGGGCGCGGTCGGGTTCACCTCCACCTACACCCCCGCCGCCGAAGCGGTGTATATCGTGAACCTGGACACCAACATCATTGTATATGAAAAGAACAGCGAAACGCCGCTTTCCGCCGCCAGCCTGACCAAGCTGATGACGGTGCTGCTGCTGCTGGAAACCTACGGGGATGATCTGGACACCCCCACCGCCACCCTGACCTACGAGCACACCAACTACCTGTACGGCAAGAACGCTTCCCATGCGGATATCCGCCAGGGCGAAACTCACACCATGCGCACCCTGCTGTACTGCATGCTGCTGCCCAGCGCCAACGAGGCGGCCCTGATGGTGGCGGACGCCATCGGCGGCAGCCAGAGCAACTTTGTGTATATGATGAACGCCCGGGCCAAGGAACTGGGCTGCACCGGCACCACCTTCACCGACGCCTGCGGTCTGGACCCGAACAACCTGACCACCGCCCGGGATATGTACCTGATCCTGCGGGCGCTGCTGGAGTACGACATCTTCAAGGAGATCATCCGGCTGGAGAAGTGGGACGTGCCCGCCGCCGCCAAGCATACGGCGCCTTATATGATCCTGACCACCAACCTGACCATCCGGCCCAGCGCGGGCGCGGAGTTCTACCGCAGCTACTCCCAGGGCGGCAAGACCGGCAGCCTGGAGGACTGGAAGAACTACGCAGGCTGGCACACCCAGGACGGGGCCAGCTATATCAGCGTGGTGCTGCACAGCCCCAACAGCTGCGACCAGTACGGCATCAAATACACCAATGCCGACGGCACCCCCAAGTACAACCCGGCCTTGTATGAGACTGATATGATGATGGACTGGGTGTTTGACAGCTTCTCCATCCAGGCGGCGCTGGACACCCAGCAGCCCATTGAGGAGGTCAAGGTCAAGTACAGCGCCCAGACCGACACCCTGCTGCTCTACCCGGCGGATGACCTGCAGACCCTGCTGCCCAAGGACGGGGACGGCACCGAGACCCAGCGGGTATTTGACCTTCCGGAGAGCGTGGCCGCCCCGATCAAGCAGGGGGACGTGGTCGGCACGGTGACCGTATCCCTGAGCGGGCAGGTGCTGGGCACGGTGGAGCTGCTGGCCGGCTCGGACGTGGAGCGCAGCGAACTGCTGTTTGTGGCCGCCAAGATAAGCGAATTTTTCGGCAGCCGGTATTTCAAGGTGGTACTGGTGCTGACCATCCTGGCTTTTGTGGGATACCTCGTGGCCTGGGTGACCATCACCGTACAGGATAAACGCAAGAACCGCAACAAGATCCGCCGCCGGTACTGACGGCGCCCCCGGTTCCGCGCCGCGGGGCCGCAATGAAAGGATGAGCAGGATGTTCAACGTACAGCGCAACCTCACCACCATCATGGACTTTTACGAGCTGACCATGTCGGCCGGGTATCTGGAAGAGGGCTACGAAGACAAGATCAGTGTGTTTGATATGTTCTTCCGCCGCATCCCGGACGGGGGCGGTTTCGCCATCATGGCGGGCCTGGCCCAGTTCATTGAATCCATCGACAACCTGCATTTCACCCCGGAGGACATCCGCTTTCTGCGGGGTACCGGCGTGTTCAACGAGCGGTTTCTGACCTATCTGGAAAACTTCCAATTCCACTGCAACGTCTGGGCCATCGAAGAGGGCATGCCCATCTTCCCCAAGGAGCCGATCGTGACGGTGGAGGGCCCGGCCATTGAATGCCAGCTGATTGAAACGCTGCTGCTGGTCACCTTCAACCACCAGTGCCTGATCGCCACCAAGGCCAACCGGATCGTGCGGTCGGCCCAGGGGCGGCCGGTGATGGAGTTCGGCGCCCGCCGGGCCCAGGGCTACGACGGTGCGGTGTACGGCGCCCGGGCCGCCTACATCGGCGGCTGCGGCTCCACCAGCTGCGTGATGGCCAGCCGGGATTTCGGTATTCCGGCCAGCGGCACCATGGCCCACAGCTGGGTGCAGATGTTCCCCAGCGAGTATGAGGCTTTCAAAAAATACGCCGAGTTATATCCTGACGCCTGTGTACTGTTGGTTGACACCTACAGCGTGACCAAGAGCGGCGTGCCCAACGCCATCAAGGTGTTTGACGAGGTATTGAAACCCATGGGCAAGCGGCCCAAGGGCATCCGCATCGACTCGGGCGATATCGCCTACCTGTCCAAGAAGGCCCGGCGGATGCTGGACGCGGCCGGCTATCCCGACTGCACCATCTGCGCCTCCAACAGCCTGGACGAGTACATTGTGCGGGATCTGATTTTGCAGGGGGCCAAGGTGGACAGCTTCGGCATCGGCGAAAACATGATCACCGCCAAGAGCGACCCGGTATTCGGCGGGGTGTACAAGCTGGCCGCCGTGGGCGACGACAAGGGCGGCTACATTCCCAAGATCAAGGTGAGTGAGAGCATCGAAAAGATGACCATTCCCCACCTGAAAAAGGTCTGGCGCATCTACGACAACGAGACCGGCAAGGCCATGGCCGATCTGGTGACGGTGTACGACGAGGAAGTAGAGACCGAAAACGGCATCACCCTGTTTGACCCGGTGGAGACCTGGAAACAGCGCACCTTTACCGGATGCAGCGCCCGCTGCATCACCACCCCCATCTACCAGGGCGGCAAGCGGGTATACGAAAGCCCCAGCCTGCCCCGCATCCAGGAATACTGCGCGGCCCAGGTGGCCACCCTGTGGGACGAGGTGACCCGTTTTGAAAACCCGCACCGCTACTATGTGGACCTGAGCCAGAAGCTGTGGGACTGCCAGCAGGCGCTGCTGCGCGGCCTGAACCGCTGAATTTTTTCCGTATGAACGGAACACCTCCGGGGAAAACTCTTCTCCGGAGGTGTTTTTCGTCTATGCGGAAACGGACAATTACATTCTGCACCGGGGCGCTGGGCTATGGTGCGGTGGAGTTGGCCTGGCGGGGTTCCACCCACTGGACCATGCTGCTGGCCGGCGGGCTGGCGCTGCTGCTGATCGAGGGCATCAGCGACGGGCTGCGGCTGCCGCTGGCCCTACAGGCCGCAGCAGCCGCAGCGGCCATCACCCTGCTGGAACTGGCGGCAGGGCTTGTGTGCAACCGGCTGCTGGGCTGGCAGGTCTGGGACTATTCCCGGCAATGGGGCAACCTGTGGGGGCAGGTCTGCCCGCTGTACAGCCTGTTCTGGTTTGCGCTCTGTCTGCCCTGGGTGTGGATGTTCCGCCGCACCCGGCGCAGCTGAGCAGGAACAAAACAAAACGGCGGGGCGCGCCGTGGGGGGATTCTTTTCCCCACGGTGCGCCCCGCCTGCGGTTTGGCCCGTTCTCCGGGCGGAGAGGGTGGAAACGCGAAAAGGCCCCCGGTCTTCCGGGCGGATGCCGGAAAACCGGGGGCCGCGTTTGGTGATGCTATCCCGGTGCGCCGTTACTCAATGGCGATCCGGTTGGGCTGCTGCGGCAGAGCCGGGCTCTGCTTGGGCATGCTCAGGGTGAGCACGCCGGACTCAAACTTGCCGCGGATATCCTCGGGCTTCAGATCGCCCACATAGAAGCTGCGGCTGCAGGAACCGGCGTACCGCTCCCGGCGGATATACCGGCCTTGCTTGTCGGTCTCGTCCTTGTCCAGGCCCTTCTGGGCGCTGACGGTCAGATAACCGTCCTTCAGTTCCACGTTGACCTCGTCCTTCTTGAAGCCCGGCAGGTCAATGGACAGCGTATAGCCGCTCTCATTTTCCTGCACATCGGTCTTCATCAGGTTGCGGGCGTGCTTGCCGTACAGGGCGTTGCTGCCGTTCCACAGCCGGCGGTCAAAGGCGTCATCAAAGAATTCATCAAACAGGTTCTCACCAAAAATGCTGGGCAACATAAGTCATTCCTCCATTCTTGATGTTGCTTTCTTGTGTTGCGGGTACCCGGCCCGGGCCTCTCTTTGGGGCTCCGTTCCTTTGGTACGCTTATACTATACCACCGAGTTTTAGCACTGTCAAGCATAGAATGCTAATGTTTACAGAAAAATAATATTTCCGTCACAACTCGCCCGATTTTTGGCTAAATCAAGCCATTTCTCATTTCTCAACACAATATTAGCACTGTTTATTTTTATCTGCTAATTGTCTTTAAGGCCCAGCACAAACGGAAACTTACAGCGAAGGAAATGCCGGTAATCCGGTCCTGTCTGCGGATCGGCGTATTCCTGCAGCGCGGTGTCCCGGATCCAGGCAAGCTGGGCGGGGCTCATCTCCTCATAGCGGTGGATCACGATTTTCCCTTCCTGCTCCGCGCGCAGAATCTCTGCGTAGGCATCGGCAATCCGCTCGCATCCCAGCACCGGCACCGGCGTTTTGGACACATAGGCATCGGTGATACCCGGCAGGTTTTCCACACCCTGGGTAGGATTTGTTGAATAGATGTAGGCGGATACGCCCTGATAGGTATCCTCCAGTGCATGCGGGTAATATTCCTCCAGCCGCAACAGCCCCTGTTCGGTAAACCCGTAGGGACCCCATTTTGACCAACGGCCGGTATGGGCAAAGCCTGTTTCCCGGCAGCATTTTTCCACCGCATTGCTCAGATATACCAGAACATTCTCCCGCTTCGAGGAGAGATACACCAGCGGAATCCCGTGCTGGGAAAGCCGGGGCTGCAAACAAAGAATATCCCCGGTTTGCGATGCGTGATAGTACATGGCCGCGCCCTCTTTCTTTGGTTTTGCTTCGATTATACGATTCCGGGCAGCCGCAGGCAAGCTGCCGCTGCACCCCCGATACGCAAAAGAGGCATGGCTCCGTAGAGCCATGCCTCTTTATACACTGTGCAAAACAGGTGCGCCGCGAAACGCGGCAGTGCAAGGGACGAACTTACTTCAGCTCGACCTTGGCGCCAGCCTCTTCCAGCTTCTTCTTGATGTCCTCGGCGTCGGCCTTGGAAGCGCCCTCCTTGATGGGCTTCGGGGCGTTGTCAACCAGGTCCTTGGCGTCCTTCAGGCCCAGGCCGGTGATCTCCTTGACGATCTTGATGACGTTCATCTTGCTGGCGCCAACCTCGGCCAGGATAACGTCAAACTCGGTCTTCTCCTCAGCAGCAGGAGCAGCAGCGGCAGCGGGAGCGGCAGCAGCGGCCACGGCGGACACGCCGAACTCCTCGCAGTAGGTGTCGATCAGCTCTTTCAGCTCCAGAACGCTCAGCTCTTTGACGGCGTCGATGATCTTGGTGATTTTCTCAGAAGCCATTGTATTTACCTCCAATTTAGTTAAATTTTGTTTTTGGGGTCCGGCGCGCTCAGGCGGCGCGGCGGACGGGGTGCAGCCGGATCAGGCGATCAGGCGGCGGGTTCCTCGCTGGACTTGTCCACGTAAGCCTGCATGGCCACAGCCAGACCGCTGAGGGTGCTGGTGAGGGCGCCGGCGAACATGGAGAGCATACCCTCCAGACCGGGCAGCTTGGCAATAGCCTCAACCTCGGCCTTGTCCATCAGCTGGCCGTCGATGTAACCGACCTTGACATTGAACTTGTCCTTGCCGGCATCGGCGTACTTGCACAGGATACGGGCGGGGGCGATGCGGTCCTCCTTGGAGATGGCGATGGCGGTGGTGCCTTCCAGCACGCTGCTCATGCCCTCCAGCTCGGTGCCGGCCAGAGCCAGACGCAGCATGGTGTTCTTGACAACAGCATACTCAACGCCAGCCTCGCGCAGCTCCTTACGCATCTTGGTATCGTCGGCCACGGTGATGCCTTTGTAGTCCACGACCACGCCGGCCACGGAAGCCGCGAGCTTCTCTTTCAGCTCGGCCACATAGGCCTGCTTCTCGCTCAGGATTTTTGCACTGGGCATTTGATTTCACCTCGTTTCACACTTACTAGGCAACATAAAAGCCACCCTCCCGCACTGCGAGAAGGTGGCATAACACACTTGTAAACAAGCCTGATGCGCGTTTCTCGGCAGGCAAGGGCAGGGCCCTTTTATGCGGATTGCACCTGCTGTCTTAAAAACAGCATGAGTATTATACCGCGCAAAAGGCGGTTTGTCAAGGGTTTTGCTGAAGAAATCAGCCGCCGAACTTGGCGCCGTTCAGCTTCACGCCGGGGCCCATGGTGGTGGCCAGGGTAGCGCTGCGGATATACTGACCCTTGGCAGCGGCGGGCTTGGCCTTCACGATGGCTTCCATGACAACCTTCACGTTGTCGCTCAGCTTCTCGGCACCGAAGCTGGCCTTGCCCACGGGCACATGGATGATGTTCTGCTTGTCCAGACGGTACTCGATCTTACCGGCCTTGGCCTCGGTAACAGCACGGCCGATGTCGGGGGTCACGGTGCCCGCCTTGGGGTTGGGCATCAGGCCGCGGGGGCCCAGGATCTTACCCAGACGGCCAACCTGGCCCATCATGTCCGGGGTGGTGACCAGCACGTCGAAATCGACGAAGCCTTCGTTCTGGATGCGGGCGATCAGGTCGGTGTCGCCCACCAGCATGGCGCCGGCTTCCTCAGCGGCCTTGGCGGCGTCGCCCTTGCAGATGGCGATGACGCGCACGTTCTTGCCGGTACCGTGGGGCAGCACGACGGCGCCGCGGACCTGCTGGTCAGCGTGGCGGCTGTCAACGCCCAGACGGACATGCAGCTCAACGGTCTCATCGAACTTGGCCTTGGCGGTCTGGCAGCAGACGTTCAGGGCCTCATCCAGGTCATACAGTTTGGTACGGTCGACCAGCTTGGCGCTGTCGACATAATGCTTGCCTTTCTTCATGGCTATCTATCCTCCTAATGTGGTGGTATCGGGCGTATGGCCCTCCCACGTTATGGGGGCAGGCGCTGCGGCCCGCCCGCTTACGGGATCGCCGGGAATCAGTCCACTACGGTGACGCCCATGCTGCGGCAGGTGCCGGCGATCATGCTGATCGCGGTCTCCAGGCTGCCGGCGTTCAGGTCGGGCATCTTGGTCTTGGCGATCTCTTCCAGCTGAGCGCGGGTGATGGTGGCAACCTTGGTCTTGTTGGGCACACCGGAACCGCTCTCGATGCCGCAGGCCTTCTTGATCAGGACCGGGGCCGGAGGAGTCTTGGTGACGAAGCTGAAGGAATGGTCCGCGTAGACGGTGATGACCACGGGGATGATGTAGCCCATATCCTTCTGGGTACGCTCGTTGAACTCCTTGGTGAACGCCATGATGTTCACGCCGTGCTGGCCCAGGGCGGGACCTACCGGGGGAGCCGGAGTCGCCTTGCCGGCGGGGATCTGCAGCTTGATATAGCCAATAACTTTCTGCGCCATAATAATGCACCTCCAAAATTTGTGGTAAGTTAGCGGGCCGGGTCACGGCCCTCCCACGGGCACGGCTCGCCGCCGCGCCCTATAAAAACCGCGCCTGGCGGTTTTTACCATTGCGTTTTGTGGCCGGCTAGCGGTCACACGGGTTTGGCCTGGCTCAGTTCCAGCTCTGCCGAGGTATCGCGGCCGAACATGGAAACCTTTACCTTGACCAGGCGTTTTTCCAGGTCGATGGATTCCACCACGCCCACAAAGCCTTCCAGAGGCCCGGCGGTGATCTCCACATTGTCGCCCTGCTCATAGTCCACGCTGATTTCGCTGGCGCTCTCCACGCCCAGCCGGTCCACTTCCTCCTGAGTCAGGGGGATGGGCTTGGTGGACGTGCCCACGAAGCCGGTGACCCCGCGGGTGTTGCGCACGATGTACCAGCTCTCATCGGTCATGACCATCTTGACCAGGACATAACCGGGGAAGAGCTTGTGCTCCACCATACGCTCTTTGCCGTCCTTGATCTCGGGCACGACCTCCACGGGGATACGCACCTCGCTGATCAAATCCTGCAGGCGGCGGTTCTCCACCATGGTGGAAAGGTCCTGCGCCACCTTGTTTTCGTAACCGGAATAGGTATGCACTACATACCACATCGCCTGTTCTGCCATGACGTCACCTCCGCAATCGCAAGTCAGATGGGCGAACGGCTCACATCAGCACGCCCAGCACGCCGCGGAACAGCATGTCCAGCAGCAGCACGCAGACGGTGCACACCGCCACCACCACGATTACGACGACGGTGTTGTTGATGACCTGCTTGCGGCTGGGCCACACAACCTTCTTCATCTCGCTGGCAGTGTCGCGGAAGAACTTGGCGATGCCTTTGAAAAAGCCTTTGACCCGGGCAAAAAAGCCGGGCTTTTTGCCAGTGTTCTGTGCCATAATTCGCTCCGCCTTTCTTACTTGGTCTCGCGATGGACAGTATGCTTTTTGCAGAAGCGGCAATACTTTTTCATCTCGAGCCGGTCAGGGCTGTTCTTCTTGTTCTTCATGGTGTTGTAGTTGCGCTGCTTGCACTCCGTGCAGGCCAGGGTGATCTTCACTCGCATTTGTCTTCGGCACCTCCATTATAACGGTTTATTAAGCCTCCCTCAAACATGCGGGCTGTACCTAAAAATGGGCACAAAAAAAATAAACCCGCAAAAGAGGTGCTACCATAATACCACAAGTACCGGGCCGCGTCAAGGGGCGCGGGGGCAGAAATTCCCGGTTTTTCGCCCGGGGCAAAATTGCCCGCAAAGGTAGAAATGCCGGTATTTTTGTGCTATGATATGGATACCTATGTATAAAGTTCTCCCGCGCCCGGCCGGGTGCGGGGATCACGCGGCGGTATGCCGCTTAAGAGAAGGCAGGTTTTGCAGCTATGAACAAACAGCGTGTCGCCGTCCTGTTCGGCGGCGTTTCCAGCGAGCACGAGGTCAGCTGGAAGAGCGCCGCCACCATTCTGGACGGCCTGGACGAGGAAAAATACGAGATCTATCCCATCGGCATCACCCGCGGGGGCGACTGGTTCTATTGCCCGCTGCCCTACGACCAGATCGCGGACGGCCGCTGGCGCCAGAGCCCCGACAAGATCCCCTGCACCCTGAGCCCCAGCCGGGCGGACGGCGGTTTCCTGCTGTTTGAGCAGGGCGGCGTGAAGCCCCTGCCGGTGGACGTGGTGTTCCCGGCGCTGCACGGCAAGAACGGCGAGGACGGCACCGTCCAGGGCCTGCTGGAGCTGGCCGGGCTGCCCTACGTGGGCTGCGGCGTGCTGTCCAGCGCGGTCTGCATGGACAAGGCGGTGGCCAACACCCTGCTGGACGCGGCGGGGGTGCCCCGGTGCGAATGGCTCTGGGCCGGCCGGGTGGAATGCGCCGACTTTGAAGCCCTGCGCGCCCGGGTGGAGGGCCGCCTGCCCTACCCCATCTTTGTAAAGCCGGCCAACGCGGGCAGCAGCGTGGGCATCAGCAAGGCTGCCGACGCCGCCCAGCTGAAAGCCGCCGTAGCCACCGCCCTGGCCGAGGACGACAAGGTGGTGTTCGAGCGGTTCGTGGACGGGCAGGAGGTGGAATGCGCCGTGATCGGCAACGATACGGTCTGCGCCACCACCCCCGGCGAGATCCTGGCCAGCGCCGAGTTCTACACCTACGACGACAAGTATGTCAGCGGTACCAGCCGCACCGCCATCCCGGCCCGCCTGAGCGAGGCCAAACAGCAGGAGGTGCGCGGCTGGGCGGAAAAAGCCTACCGGGTGCTGGGCTGCACCGGTCTGGCCCGGGCGGATTTCTTTGTGGAGCGGTCCACCGGCGAGGTGCTCTGCAACGAGCTGAACACCCTGCCCGGCTTCACCGCCATCAGCATGTATCCCAAACTCATGGAGGAGGCGGGCACTCCGCTGCCCCGTCTGCTGGACCGGCTGATCGCCCTGGCGGTGCAGCGGGGGGAGGGCCGCCATGGATAAGCGGCCCATCGGGGTATTTGACTCCGGGCTGGGCGGCCTGACCGCCGTGCGGGAGCTGCGCCGCATCCTGCCCGGGGAGGACATTGTGTATTTCGGGGACACCGGCCGGGTTCCCTACGGCACCCGCGGGCGGGACACCATTCTGCAGTATGCCCGCCAGGATGTGCGGTTTCTGCTGACCCAGGACGTGAAGTTCATCATGGCCGCCTGCGGCACCGTGAGCAGCGTCTACCCCACCGAGGAGGCCGCCAAGCTGCCGGTGCCCTATACCGGGGTGGTGGGGGCCACCGCCCGGGCGGCGGCAGCGGCCACCCGCAGCGGCCGGATCGGGGTGATCGGCACCGCGGCCACCGTGCGCAGCGGCAGCTTCGCGGCGGTGCTGGCCCAGCTGGACAGCCGCCTGGAGGTGCGGGCCAAGGCCTGCCCCATGTTTGTGCCGCTGGTGGAGAACGGCTACGTGACCCCCGGCGACCCGGTTGCGCTGGCCATCGCCCACCAGTATCTGGACGAATTGCGGGACGCGGGGGTGGATACCCTGATCCTGGGCTGCACCCACTATCCCCTGCTGACCGGCACCATCCGAATGGTGATGGGCCCGGACGTGGCCCTGATCGACCCGGGCCGGGAGACCGCCGACGCGGTAAAGGACGCGCTGGAACAGCTGGAACTGCTGAACGGCACAGGCGGCACCGCCCGTTATTTTGTGAGCGACGCGGTGGAGCAGTTCCGCCAGGTGGCGGATCTGTTTTTGGGGGAATACGCCGGCGGGCCGGTGGAGCAGATCCCCATTGAGACCTATTGACCCACGCACAGGAGAGACAAAAGAAAGGAACGAGCATGCGCGAGGAGTATCTGATCCGGATCCACGGGGTGATGGAACAGGACGACGACCGGGACAGCGTGGAGCTGATGACCCGGGGCAGCTTTGTCTGCCGGGAGGGCAGCTTCTATATTACCTATAAAGAAACAGAGGCCACCGGCTACGAAGGCTGCACTACCGTGGTGCGGGTAAACCGGGACCAGCGGCGGGTGAGCATGATGCGGTACGGCAAGACCTCCAGCCAGCTGGTGATAGAAAAGGGCGTGCGGCACATCTGCCACTATGAAACCGCCTATGGCGCCATGAGCCTGGGGGTGGCCGCCGATGAAATTGAAAGCCATCTGACCGAGGACGGCGGCGAGGTACGGTTCAGCTACACCCTGGACACCGAACTGAACGGCCTGGTGAGCCGGAACCTGGTGCACATCACGGTGCAGCCGGTCCCGCCCCAGTGAACAGGAATATACCAAATCATATAAAGAGAGGAAATGAAACGTGGAGAAGCAGTACGATGAACTGATTGCCGAGATGAAAGAGACCTACAAGAACTACAACCCCCGCCAGGCCAGCCTGGACGAGGCCCGGGCCCTGCTGACCCAGGCCGCCCAGGCCGCCATGGCGGCAGGCGACCTGCCCCAGGTGGAACTGCCGGACTTCATCGTGGAGATTCCCGCCGACCCGAAGAACGGCGACGTGGCCTGCAACCTGGCCATGGCCGGCGCCCGGGTGTTCAAGAAGGCCCCCCGCCAGATTGCGGAGACCATCCTGGCCCATCTGCCCGACCTGACGGACAGCCCCGTGGACCGGGTGGAGATCGCCGGCCCCGGCTTTTTGAACGTGTACCTGAGCACCGGGCCCTACACCGGCACCGTCTACGCCGCTACCCTGAACGAAGAGTACGGCCGCACCGACTGGGGCAAGGGCCAGAAGGTGAACGTGGAGTTTGTTTCCGCCAACCCCACCGGCCCCATGCACCTGGGCAATGCCCGGGGCGGCGCGCTGGGTGACTGCCTGGCCGCGGTGCTGGACTGGGCCGGCTGCGATGTGACCCGTGAGTTCTACGTGAACGACGCGGGCAACCAGATCCAGAAGTTCGGCAAGAGCCTGAGCGTGCGCTACCAGCAGATCTTTGTGGGCGAGGAGGCCGCGCCCCTGCCGGAGGACTGCTACCAGGGCGAGGACATCAAGGTTCTGGCCCGGGCTTTTGCGGATCAGGAAGGCGACAAGTGGATGACCGCCGACGAAGAGGCCCGCAAGCAGGCCCTGATCGACTTTGCCCTGCCCAAGAACATCGCCGGGCTGGAGCGGGATCTGGCCAAATACCGGATCGCCTACGACGTGTGGTTCCGGGAGAGCACCCTGCACGACAGCGGCGCGGTGCAGGCCGTGGTGGACAAACTGCTGGCCAGCGGCGCCTGCTACAAGGCGGAGGACGGCGCCATCATGTACCGCAGCGCCCAGTTCAGCGAGAAGTACGGCGCGGCCAACAAGCGCAAGGACGAGGACGAGGCCAAGGACGAGGTGCTGGTGCGTGCCAACGGCATCCCCACCTACTTTGCCGCCGACATCGCCTACCATTACAACAAGCTGGCGGTGCGTGGCTTTGACAAGGCCATCGACGTGTGGGGCGCGGACCATCACGGCCACGTGGCCCGGATGAAGGGCGCCATGGACGCGGTAGGCCTGGACGGCACCAAGCTGGACGTGGTGCTGATGCAGCTGGTCAAGCTGGTGCGGGACGGCCAGCCTGTTCGGATGAGCAAGCGCACCGGCAAGGCCATCACCCTGACCGACCTGCTGGACGAGGTGCCCATCGACAGCGCCCGCTTCTTCTTCAATATGCGGGAGGCGGGCAGCCAGGTGGAGTTTGACCTGGATCTGGCCGTCAAGGAGGACAGCGACAACCCGGTGTACTATGTGCAGTACGCCCACGCCCGTATCTGCTCCATCCTGAAGAAGCTGGCCGCCGCCGGCATCGAGTACGAGGGCATCCACGCCTGGG
Source organism: Gemmiger sp. An120 (assembly GCF_002160955.1). Lineage (GTDB taxonomy): Bacteria > Bacillota > Clostridia > Oscillospirales > Ruminococcaceae > Gemmiger_A > Gemmiger_A avium. The sequence goes on along the minus strand of NZ_NFLN01000016.1, from coordinate 17,043 downwards.
CGGGCTACACCTGGCCGGAAGAAGCCGAGCGGGATCTGATCCGCGCGGTGGGCGCCTTCCCCGCCGAGATCGTGGGCGCGGCCAAGAACTACGACCCGGCCCGCATCACCCGGTATGTGATCGACCTGGCCGGCAGCTTCCACAAGTTCTACAACAGCTGCCGCATCCTGGACGCCGAGCCCGCCACCCGGCAGGCCCGCATCGCCCTGTGCCTGGCGGTGAAGCAGGTCATCTTCAACGTGCTGACCATGTTCAAGATCACCGTGCCCGAGCAGATGTAATAACACAAAACCCGCCCCGGTAACCCGGCGCGGGCATACAAAAAGGTGGATCGCATATGGCGACCCACCTTTTTCATTGTACCGCAAAAGTCATACCTATTTCAAGACAACATTTGTACAAACTTTGGGCGTTTTTTCCATGTAGTTTGTCAATGGATTTTCCCCCCTGCACCGCATATAATATAGACAAAGAAAGACAGACAGCGAAAGGGAAAGGCTCAAGGGAGCCGGAAACGCTGACTATCGAAAGAAAGGAGCGATCCCGATGTCCAATACTGAACCCGTGCAGCAGTGGCAGGCACGGGGGCGCTGAACAAGAACCGCTTGACCAGATGCGGGTGGTAACCCGGAAAGACCAAATGAGCTGAGTTCTTAAAAAAAGCGATCACCCCGTGTTCCTGCCGAAGAGGAACCCTTTTATATAGATGGTACAAGAAACGACATGGTTTGAGCGTTCGAAGATTCAAGAATTATTTTGAGTTGCGAAGCAAACCCGATCGACTGGCCACCTAAACGATCAGAAGATTCTCATTTCGGATTTTCCGAAGTGAAATACCAAATTTATCTGACCGAACATCTTTCAATAACAAGAGGCTTTGACGCCGATGCACAAGTAAATTTGTAACGCGCATCCCCTGTTTCGGAAATCCGAAACCGCACCTTTCAAAAGCGTGGCTGTTTCTCAACAACGCGATGGCGAAGTTCAGACACCAGTCTACTGCGGGACGTGCAGGTCGGGTAGCCGGCATGTGGATGTACAGCTGCTAAAGCTTGTGAGGTTTACTCCAATGTACTAAGTTGTGATCGCCCTCGATCCCCAGGAGAAAGGGCAGGAAAACAATAGTCAGGTACTATTGCGAAGAGCGGGGGTTCTGAACCCGTCCATTGTGCGAAATGCAAGGTCCGCACTTTCCTGATAAGAGAGCAGGCGGATAGCGTTCGCGGATACCGTTCATGGCTCCCGTTTTATTACCGCCCGAATGGGTCTGGTATAGCCGGCAAATGCATATCCGGATGCGGTGTACGCCCGGATGGCTGCCCGGAAAATTCGGAACAGGGTTTCCGAAATGATTCTTCTTCCAAATGGAAACGCGTTGAAACGTATCCCAAACCCCGAACCGCAAACGAAAAATCTGTATACCGCCTCTGCCTTGCATCATAAGCAACCAGCAGTTTCAAAGGCAATCCATGGATCTTTTCCAAAGCATACGGGAAGTAAGAACGAGTGATGTCCGCGTAGAACCGATTGGCAAGGCAGGATCCGGAAAAATAACCCGATTTTGAATCAACTTTTCGAGCAGATATAGGATTGGAATTTCTGGTAAATTCACAATCAAACGTTTCATCCAATCGCGCAGATCGATCCCTGTAAGGATATGAACGATCCGGCCGAACTACCACAGAATTAAGAGGGCAGTCCAATGTACTGAACAATTTCGCGCGAGCGCCGTGTCCGGCGCTCGCGTTTTTTTGTTGTACGCAATCAGGAATACGCGGTTTCTTCCATCCCGGCCCGGCCGCTTTTTCCGCCGGGCGGCCGGGGGCGGCGGTTGCAAAACCCGCGGCGATATGGTACGATAAAACAGGCCATGGGCCCCGGTTTTTCCCACAGCGGAACCGGCGGCCGGGCCCGAAAATTCTGTGCGCCGCGCCCTTTCCTGCGCGCCGCCCGAAAAGGGGGGCTTTTGTTTTTGAAGCCTGTACAACAGCCCAAACATCCCGTGCTGGGCATTCTGGGAGGCCTGGGGCCCATGAGCACGGTCTACTTTTATGAGATGCTTACCAAGCACACCGTGGCCCACTGTGACCAGGATCATCTGGACATCGTGATCTCCAGCCGGGCCACCACCCCCGACCGCACCGCCTATATCCTGGGCCAGAGCCACGAGGACCCCTTTGCGGTGATGGAACAGGACGCCCGGATGCTGGTGGAATACGGCGCCACGCTGCTGGCTATCCCCTGCAACACCGCCCACTATTTCTACGACCGGCTTTCCCGCAGTTTGCCGGTGCCGGTGCTGAACATGGTGCAGCTGACCGCCCGCCAGGCCAAAAAGATGGGCTGCACCAAACTGGGTATCCTGGCCACCACCGGCACGGTGGCCAGCGGCACCTACCAGGCCGTCTGCGAGGCGGAGGGGCTGCAGTGGGCGGTTCCCTCCCCGGCCCGGCAGTCCGCTTTGATGGAGATCATCTACTGCCAGATCAAGCAGGGCCAGCGGGTGGACATGGCCCGCTTTATGGAAATTGCCGACGAGCTGCGGGCCGCCGGCTGCCAGCAGGCTGTTCTGGGCTGCACCGAACTGTCCCTGATCAAGCGGGACGAAGGGCTGGACAGCTTCTTCCTGGACAGCACCGAAGTGCTGGCCAAGGAAACCCTGGCCGTATGCGGCAAGCCCAGCGAAGGTTTTTCCTTCTGATGACGTTATTCCGGCGCCGTTCCATTCGCGGCGCCGTTTAAGAAAGGACAGAAGCAAGATGAGCGAGAAAAAAACATTCTACATCACAACCCCCATCTACTACCCCAGCGACAAGCTGCACATCGGCCACAGCTATACCACCGTGGCCTGTGACGCTCTGGCCCGCTACAAGCGGATGCAGGGCTACGACGTGATGTTCCTGACCGGCACCGACGAGCACGGCCAGAAGATCCAGGACAAAGCTGCCGACAAGGGCGTGACCCCCAAGGCCTATGTGGACGAGATCGTGGCAGGCGTCAAGGACCTGTGGAAGCTGCTGAACATCCGCTATGACCGGTTCATCCGCACCACCGACGAGTACCACATGGAAAGCTGCCAGAAGATCTTCACCAAGCTGTACGAGCAGGGCGATATCTACAAGGGCGTGTACAAGGGCCACTACTGCAAGCCCTGCGAAAGCTTCTGGACCACCAGCCAGCTGAAGGACGGCAAGTGTCCCGACTGCGGCCGTGACGTATACGAGGCCGAGGAGGAAGCCTACTTCTTCCGCACCAGCAAGTACGCCGACCGTCTGCTGAAGCTGTACGAGGAGAACCCCCAGTTCATCCAGCCGGAAAGCCGCAAGAACGAGATGATCAGCTTCATCAACCAGGGCCTGCAGGACACCTGCGTGTCCCGCACCACGGTGCCCTGGGGCATCCCGGTTCCCTTTGATCAGAAGCACACCATGTACGTGTGGGTGGACGCGCTGAGCAACTACATCAGCGCCCTGGGCTTCGGCAATCACGCCTACAACGACTACGACAAGTTCTGGCCCGCCGACCTGCACATGGTGGGCAAGGAGATCCTGCGGTTCCACACCATCCTGTGGCCCGCCATGCTGATGGCGCTGGATCTGCCCCTGCCCAAGCGGGTGTTCGGCCACGGCTGGTTGCTGCTGGACGGCGGCAAGATGAGCAAATCCAAGGGCAACGTGGTGGACCCGGTGGTGCTGGCCGACCGGTACAGCGTGGACGCCATCCGCTACTTCCTGCTGCGGGAGATCCCCTTCGGCAACGACGGCATCTTCAGCAACGAGGCCCTGATCAACCGCATCAACTCTGACCTGGCCAACGACCTGGGCAACCTGCTCAGCCGCACCGTGGCCATGGTGGAGAAGTACTTCGGCGGCACGGTGCCTGCCGTGCGGGAGGCCGGCGAATTTGACCAGGATCTGATCGACACGGTCAGCGCCATGCCCGACCGTGTGACCAAGGCCATGGACGAACTGCTGATTCCCCAGGCCACCCAGGAGATCTTCAAGGCCATCCAGCGGGCCAACAAGTACATCGACGAAACCGCCCCCTGGGCGCTGGCCAAGAACGAGGAGAACAAGCCCCGTCTGGCCATGGTGCTGTACAACCTGTGCGAGGCCCTGCGCTACGCCACCGTGATGCTGGCCCCCTTCCTGCCCGAGACCGCCGACAAGATGGCGGTGCAGCTGGGCCTGACCGAGGCCGACCGCCGCTTTGGCGAGCTGAAATTCGGCGGCAAGGCCGAGTACACCGTGCACAAGGGCGATGCGCTGTTCCCGCGTATCGATATGGCCAAGGAGCTGGCCGAGCTGGAAGCCCGTCAGGCGGCGGCCCAGGCCGCGGCCAAGGCGGCTGAACCCGCCCCCGCGCCCCAGCCCGCCGCCCCGGCCGAGCCGATCGAGCATCAGCCGGAGATCGCCTTTGACGATTTCTGCAAGGTGGAGATGCGGGTGGCCCAGGTGCTGACCTGCGAGACCCTGCCCGAGAGCAAAAAGCTGCTCAAGATGACCCTGTTCGACGGTGAGCGGGAGCGCACCATCCTGTCCGGCATCGCCAAGTGGTACAAGCCCGAAGATCTGATCGGCCGCAAGGTGGGCATCGTGGCCAACCTGGCCCCCCGTCCGATGATGAAGGGCAAGTACGTCAGCGAGGGTATGGTGATGGCAGCCGACACCGCCGACGGCGGCGCTTCGGTGGTCTTCTTCCCCGATGACGTGCCCGCGGGCAGCGGCATCCACTGATGGGGCCCATCTTTGACACCCACGCCCACTACGGCAGCCGCCAGTTCGACCCGGACCGGGACGCGCTGCTGGACGGTCTGCCCGGCCGGGGCGTGGCCGGCATCATCGACTGCGGCACCGACCTGGATACCAGCGAGCGGTGCCGGGCGCTGGCGCACAGCCGCCCCTGGATCTGGGCGGCGGCCGGCATCCATCCGGAAAGCCTGATTGAAGAAGATTCCTCCACCACCGTTCGTTTTGGCGGGGACTGGCGGGCCGAGCTGGCCGCGCTGCGCCCCCTGTTTGAGGACGAGCGGGTGGTGGCGGTGGGCGAAATCGGGCTGGACCATCACTGGCCGGTTCCCCGGGACGAGCAGCTGGCCTTGTTTGAGGCCCAGATCCACCTGGCGCTGGAGCTGGACAAGCCGGTAATCGTGCATGACCGGCAGGCCCACGAGCCCACCTATGCCCTGCTGCGCCGCTACCGGCCCCGGGGCGTGCTGCACTGCTATTCCGGCAGCGCCGAGGACGCGCTGGCCCTGGCGGAACAGGGATTCTACTTTGGTTTCGGCGGCGCGGTGACCTTCAAGGGGGCCAAGCGGGCGGTAAAGGCGGTGCAGGCCCTGCCCGCCGACCGCATCCTGCTGGAGACCGACTGCCCCTACATGGCCCCGGAACCGCTGCGGGGCCAGCGGTGCGATTCCGGCATGATCGCCCACACGGCGGCTTTTATCGCCGAGGTGCGGGGCGTTTCCCCGGAGGAACTGCTCATCCAGACCGACGCCAACGCACGGCAGCTGTTCCGGCTGCCCTGACCATACACAATACAGGAGGACATTCCATGAAAGCCCGTATCCCCAAACATCGTGAATTTGTGATTGCATTCCCCGAAGGCAGCGACGAGAAGCGCAACGAGGAAGCCTGGACCAAGCTGAACCAGATCCTGGAAGACTATAAGAAGCAGGGCAAGAGCGTATACACCCCGACCTTTATCGAGGATTGCCAGGCCCAGGTGGACGCCCTGAAGGAAGAGTACGGTTTCACCTACACCATCGAGCTGCGCTGAGCGGCATTCCGCCGTTCCGGCGCGCATACGCTGTATCAACCGACCCGCAGACGACCCGCCCCGCTCCAAGCCCGGCGCGCCGGCTGCGGGCCGTGCCGTTTCACCCGGAAAGGAGGGCCGTTTCATGAATCTGCTTTTGCTTCTCTGCGCGGTGGTGCTGCTGGCCAGCATCCTGGGCAGCAAACTGTCCGGCCGGCTGGGCATCCCCACCCTGTTTTTCTTTATCGCGCTGGGTATGCTGTTCGGCACCGACGGACTGCTGAAAATCGACTTTGAAAACTACCACCTGGCCGAGCAGGTGTGTTCCGCCGCGCTGATCTTCATTATGTTTTACGGTGGCTTTGGCACCAAATGGAGCGCCGCCAGGCCGGTGGCCCGCCAGTCGGTGCTGCTGAGCACCCTGGGGGTGGTGATCACCGCCGGGCTGACCGGGCTGTTCTGCCGGTTTGTGCTGGGCATGGGCCTGGCGGAGGGCCTGCTGGTGGGGGCGGTACTGGGTTCCACCGACGCGGCATCGGTGTTTTCGGTGCTGCGCAGCCAGCGGCTGAACCTGAAATACAACACCGCTTCCCTGCTGGAGATCGAAAGCGGCAGCAACGACCCCTGCGCCTACATGCTCACCGTGACCCTGCTGGCCGTGCTGGGCGGCACCGCCAGCGCCGGCCAGGTGGCGGTGATGCTGCTGGAACAGGTGGTATGGGGGGTGGCCATCGGGGTGGCGGTGTCCTGGGCGGCGGGGTATGTGCTTCGCCGCTGGCCGCTGACCGGCGGTCTGGACGGCATTTTCCTGATTGCGGCGGCCCTGATCGCCTACGCTCTGCCCACTCTGCTGGGCGGCAACGGATACCTGAGCGCCTATCTGGCCGGTATCCTGCTGGGCAACCAGGACATTCCCCGGAAAAAGAATCTGGCCGCCTTTTTTGACGTGTTCAACAACATGATGCAGATCCTGATCTTCTTTCTGCTGGGTCTGCTGGTGTTCCCCTCCCGGCTGCCGGCGGCACTGCTGCCCGCGGTGGGCATCGCGCTGTTCATGACCCTGATTGCCCGCCCGGCGGCGGTGTTTCTGCTGCTGCGGCCTTTTCGAGCGCCGCTGAATCAGATGCTGGTGGTGTCCTGGGCGGGGCTGCGGGGCGCGGCCTCTATTGTGTTTGCCATCGTGACCACCGTCTCCCCCGCCTACGGGGATGAGAGCATCTTTCAGATCGTGTTCTGCGTGGTGCTGCTGAGCATCCTGATTCAGGGTACTTTGCTGCCGCAGGTGGCGCGGAAAGCCGGTATGATCGACCGGCACGGCAACGTGCTGCGCACCTTCAACGACTATTCGGAGGAGACCAGCGTAGGCTTCATCCGGGTGGATGTGGACGCGCAGCACCCCTGGCGGGGAAAGCCGATCCGGGATATCACCGTGTTTCCCGGCACCCTGATTGCGGCCATCCTGCGGCAGGGCAAGGCCATTGTGCCCAAGGGCGACACCTGCCTGGAGGAGGGCGACGCGCTGATCATCGGCGCCAAGGAATATTCCGGGCAGGACGGCATTGAACTGAGCGAAATTCTCATTGACCCGGACAGCCCGCTGGTGGGCAAAACCCTGCGGGAGGCGGATCTGCGCAAGGATTCGCTGGTGGTGCTGATCCAGCGGGAGGGGCACGACATCATCCCCGACGGCGAAAGCCGCCTGTGCGCCGGGGATATGCTGGTGCTGTACTCGCGGCACGGCGCATAGACACGCTCCCTGAAATTATGGGTCGGAATTATCCGGCCCATTTTTATTTTCGCTTGACAAAACACTCGGCAGACGATATACTATATACATCGGGAGCCGATATAACGGAAAGTGATAAAGGAGGCGGCATCATGGCAGAAGTGACATCGGCGCTGACCGAGGCGGTGTTTTACATTCTGCTGTCCCTGGGTCAGCCGCTGCACGGGTACGGCATCATGCAGCGGGCAGAGGAACTGAGCAATGGCCGGGTCAAGCTGGCCGCGGGCACCCTGTACGGGGCACTGACCACCCTGCAGGAAAAGGGCTGGATCGAACCGGCAGGCGGCGAGGGGCGGCGCAAGAGCTACCGCATCACCCCCGCCGGGCGGGCGGCAGCCCGGGCGGAACTGGCCCGGCTGCAGGAACTGACACACAACGGAGAAACCATCATCGGGAGGTGGACGGAATGACCGGCAAGGAAACCAAAACCTGTTTCAGATCCTATACGGCCTGGCAGTACCAGGAGGAAGTGGACTGGATGAACAAGATGGCCGCAGAAGGCTGGGCACTGGAGCGCACCAACGGCTTTGTACACCATTTCAGCCGCTGCGAGCCGGGCGCCTGGATCATCCGGCTGGATCGTCCGTCCTTCAAGATGAGCAGCCCGGAAGGGCAGGAATACCTGGCCATGCTGCACGACTTCGGCGCGGAATGGGTGGGCGGCGTAAACGGCTGGATCTATCTGCGCCGCCGGGCCGATCAGGGAGAATTTGAGCTGTATTCCGACCTGGCCGGCAAGGAACACCTGCTGCTGAGGGCCCGCAGCCAGATGCTGTTTGTGCTGGCTCTGGCACTGGTGGGCTGGCTGGGCAGCCTGCTGCTGGCTGTTTGCAGCAGCGAATCCTTCATGGCCGTCTATCCGGTGATCTATCTGTCCATCCCCATCGCGGTAGTGCACGGCCTGACCCGGCTCAACCGCCAGCTGAAAGCCGTACGCCAGGAACGGCAGCTGCATGAATAAAATCCCTGCGGGCCAAGCTATTCCGGGGACATGGGGGGAACGCTGTTCCCCCCGTGTCCAGCAAAAAATCCAGCAAAAAAGGGAGCGCGTTCCTGTCGGAACGCGCCCCTTTGGCGTTTTGTATGTGGCTTACTGGCGCTTGCCGCCGATGAAGATAACTTCCGGCTGCAGGGTGCCCTTGTCCATGACCAGCACGTCGGCGCGCTTGCCGGCGGTGATGCTGCCCAGTTCGTCGAACAGGCCCACGGCCTTGGCCGGGTTGATGGTGGCAGCCTTCAGAGCGGTCTCCACCGGCACACCGAAGCCCACAGCGCGGCGGAAGCACTCGGGCAGGCAGGTAGCGCTGCCCGCGATGGTGCCGTCCTCCAGGGTGGCCTTGCCGTCGGTCATAAAGACCTTCTGGCCGCCCAGGCTGTACTCGCCGTTGGGCATACCGGCAGCCCGCATGCTGTCGCTGATCAGGCAGACACGGTCGGCGCCGAACAGGCTGAAGACCGCACGCACCACAGCCGGATGCAGGTGGATGCCGTCGCTGATCATCTCCACATGGGCGGCGTAATCGCTCGCCGCGCCCACCACGCCGGGAGCCCGATGGGTAAAAGCAGGCATGGCGTTGAACAGGTGGGTGGTATGGGTAGCGCCGTTGGCAAAAGCCTCCTTGGCCTCGTCATAGGTGGCGCTGGTGTGGGCGATGGACACGGTGCACAGCTGGCTGGCCTTGCGGATGAACTCCACCGCGCCGGGCAGCTCGGGGGCCACGTCCACCAGACGGATGTTGCCGCCGGTCAGGTCATACAGACGCTTGAACATGTCGAAATCCGGGTCCACGATGTATTTCTCGGCCTGGGCGCCCTTCTTGGACTTGTTGAAGAAGGGGCCTTCCATGTTGACGCCGCGCAGCACAGCGCCTTCGCCCTCTTTGCCAAAACGAGTGTTGGCCGCCTCGAAGATGCCGGTCAGGATCGGCTCGTCAAAGGCCATGGTGGTGCCCATGAAGGTGGTAACGCCCACGCTGCCCTCGTAGCGGCTGATGGTGCAGATGTCCTCGGCGGTGCCGTCGCAGAAGTCGCTGCCGAAGGCGCCGTGCATATGGATATCCACAAAACCAGGGGTCACATACTTGCCGGTGCAGTCCAGCACCTCGTCCCCTTCCAGGGTATTGGCGGGAGCCACCCGGACGATCCGGTCGCCCTCCAGCTCCACGTCGGCCGGGATGAAGCGGCCCAGATCAGTAAAAACAGAACCGTTGCGCAGAATCATGAGTAAAGCACATCCTTTCGCCTATTGCATCAGGCCGGGGCCCATTGCCCCGCGCATATCTCTGCCCTTATTGTATCACAAGGGGGCGGGCCAAAACAGCCCGCCCCCTGCGAAAGGCGCGATTGTACAAATTTTGTGGCGTTTGGTCATCACTCACAGCCCGGCCAGCGCCAGAATCAGCCCCGCCGCGGTACCCAGTGCCCACAGCAGCAGGGTGATGAACAGGTTCTGCTTGCGGCTGGGGTTGGTCTCCCACAGCACCAGCAGGCCGATGCCCGCGCCGCTGCACAGCCCCGCCGCCACGCTGCTGAAAGGCAGCGTACCGGACAGGTACAGCTGGGTAAGCAGCACACTGGAAGCGCAGTTGGGGATCATGCCGAACAGCGCCGCCACCGCCGGCTGCAGCGGGCCCAGGCTGGCCAGGAAAGCAGCGATGGCCTCGTCACCGATCGCCTCCACCACCAGCCCGATCAGCAGGCTGAACGCAAAGATATACAGGTAGATCGAGATGGTATGCCGCAGCGCCGCCAGGAAGATATTGCTGTGCTCGCCGTGTTCCTCATGGCAGTCTACCTCGTCGGCGTGGCCGGTGTAGCCGCCCACCAGACCGGCGGGCAGCAGCGGACGCAGCACGGTATCCAGCAAAAGACCCGCCGCCAGCGCCCAGACGATCTTGACCGCCAGCAGCCCGGCCAGCGCCGGCCATTTTTCCGGCATGGCCATCAGCAGCGGCACCGCCTCGTCGCTGGTGGCCAGGAACACCGCCATCAGGGTGCCCAGGGTGATCACCCGGCCGCCGTACAGATTGGCCGCCATGGCGGAAAACCCGCACTGGGGCACGCAGCCCAGCACCGCGCCCGGGATGACCCCCCAGCGCCCGCCGCCGGCCAGCGCCCGCTCGATGCGCTGGCCCTGCCGCTGCTCGATATATTCAATAAACAGATACGCCAGATAGAGGAACGGCAGCATCCGCAGCGTATCCTCCAGCGTATGCTCCAATACATGCAGGAACAAAGGTACTCTCCTTCCGCCGGAAAATCCGGCCCGGGGTTAGATAAAATTCGGAATGTGTATCAGTATAGCACAGTTTTCCCGGCTGGCCAAGGTTTTTACCACAAAAAGCCCCGTCTGCCGCTGCAGACGGGGCCGATCAGGCAACAACCAATCAATAATTGGTGGGACGGATCACAAAGTAGGCCTGGGGATGGGCGCAGACCGGGCACACCTCGGGGGCGTGAGTGCCGATGTGCACATGACCGCAGTTGGTGCAGATCCACACCTGCTGGGTCTCGCGGGCAAAGACCTGGCCGTTGTTGATGTTCTCGGCCAGCTTGCGGTAGCGCTCCTCATGCTCCTTCTCGATGGCGGCCACACCGTCAAACAGACGGGCGATCTCGTCAAAGCCCTCCTCGCGGGCCTCCTCGGCCATCTTGGAGTACATATCGGTCCACTCGTAGTTCTCACCGGCAGCGGCGTCCGCCAGGTTGGTCAGAGTATCGGGCACTGCGCCGCCGTGCAGCAGCTTGAACCACAGCTTGGCATGCTCCTTCTCGTTGCCGGCAGTCTCCTCAAAGATCGCGGCAATCTGGTTGTAGCCGTCCTTCTTGGCGCGGCTGGCGTAGTAGGTGTACTTGTTGCGGGCCATGCTCTCGCCGGCAAAAGCGGTCTGCAGGTTGGCTTCGGTACGGGTGCCTTTCAGGTCTTTCATGGGGGAATGCTCCTTTCTTTACTCAGGTTTTGTATTAAATAGGAAGTATTCTTGTTTTCTGCTCTCAGTATACATGGTGCGCGCAAAAAAGTCAAGCGAAACCGCTCAATATTTGCGGATCAGGGGCAGGGCCAGGGTCAAAGCGGCCCAGGCAGCGTGATACAGCACCATGGCGGGCAGGGCCAGCCCCACCAGGCCGCCGGTAAAGGCCAGCAGCACCGCCATCAGGCAGCCGATCCCCACCGACACAGCCTGCACCAGATTGGCGCTGCTCTCGGCAGCCACCGCCCCGGCAGCCGCATCCATGCCGCCCACAAAGGAGGCAAAGGAGCCGATGTGCAGCATACAGCCGTCCGAGGCGGGCTGGTAGGCGGTAGCCGGGGCCAGCGCTGCCAGGTCGGAGGCTTCCAGCACCTTGATGCAGCCCTCGGGCAGGCTGTACACCTGGCTGACAAGGGTGCTGTTCAGGGTGAAGTCATCGCTCTTGACCAGCACCGAGATGCCCCGGCCATGCAGCCGGTGCAGCACCCGGCGGGTAGAGGGATTCGCCTTGTAGCTGACCAGGAACATGCCGAACAGCCGCCCGGACACCGCCAGGTAAACCAGTTCCCGGCCGCCGCGGGTGTAGCGGCTCTCATAGTCCCGGGAGGGGGTGTCCACCCCGTGCTTGCGCATCAGTTCCCGGTTGCCCACCAGCACCCGGTTGTTCTGCACCCAGCCGGTGAAGCCCAGGCCGGGCTCGTTGGTCAGGTTTTCCACCGGGAACAGCATCTCGGTCTTGTTCTGGATAATGGCCAGGAACACATCCCGCAGGGTGTCGCAGCCCTTGACCAGCACCGAAGCGGCGTACAGGATGGCCAGATCGATGCGCTCTTTCTCAAAGGTCTTGATGCCGTGCAGCCGCACGCATCCGGCGGGGAACAGGTCCCGCGCCCCCACCAGGATCATGTTGGCGCTGCCCAGTTCTTCCTGGGCGCTCCAGCCGGGCACCACCGCCCCCACGCGGGAGGCGCTTTTCTGCAGCATCAGGCTGGGCACCGCGCTGACCAGGGTGGCGCAGACCGGAGCTGCCAGGCAGAGGGTGCCCGCCAGGGAGGACACCGCCGTCAGGGCAGATTTGCCGATCACCGCGCCGCCGATCAGAGCCACAACGCCTGCTGCCAGCTGGCCCCAGGCCAGTTTGCGGGCCAGCGCGTCGCCGGGCCGGGCGGAGAAGCTCTGCCGCATGAAGCCCCGCATCAGTTCGGTGGGGCGGCTGATCAGCAGCGCCGGGTCCGGCTCGCCGGTACCGGCGGCCAGCCGGGCGGTCAGTTCCCGGTTGTGCACCAGATAGGCGGCCTCCCGGTCCAGCCCGGAGGTAACCGCCTGGAAGTTGCGGCTGATCACGCCGTTCATCATCCGGCGGCCCGCCGCGTTAAAGGCCAGCAGCAGCACCGCAGGCCCCGCAAACAGGGTCACGGCGGAGGGGTCCCAGGCTTTGCCGGCAATCAGGCAGGCGGCCAGCTGCACCAGCGCGCCCAGCCCCGCAAAGGTGGCCAGGGTATCCGGATTCGGGTTTTTGGCCAGCCCGGTCAGGCCGGAGGCCAGGGTGGGGAAATTCACTACCAGCGCCGCCAGCAGCAGGATCAGATTTACTGCCAGGAACGCCCCCGGCGCCATGGCCGGGTCGATGGGGGCAGGCGCCGGGACCCCGGCCAGGCTGGCCGACATTCCCAGATACAGCAGCGCCACGCCCAGCACGCCGGTGAGGGCCACCCGCAGCGACAGGTTCGCCCCGGCGCTTTCCAGCTTGGTCTGAACGGCGGGGCCGTCCTCCAGGGTCTCGTACTCGGTGCTCTGCACCGGCTCTTCGTCCACGTCCTCCGGTTCCCGGCTGCCAAACAGCCGGGGCCGGCCGCCGGTGCGGTCGTCGGGTTCCCGATCGTCCCGGTCCAGCTCGATGGGGCGGGTGGCGTCCTCCTCTTCAGAGTATGCTTCCACCCGCTGGGGCGCTACCTTCAGCTTGATCTCGCCCACGGCGCCCCGCAGGTTGATCTCGCCGGTGGCCTCCATGGCCTCCTCCCGCTCCGGCAGCATCACGGTGTCGCCGCTGGAGTCATGCTTGGCGGCGCGGCCCTTGCGCAGCCGCTGCCACAGGCTCACCCGCTCGGTCTCTTCCTGTTCGTCCGGCACCACCGCCACACTCTCGGTGAAAAAGCGGGTAAACTCATCGTCCAGGGTCAGGCTGTCCTCCAGAGAGGGTCTGCCCGCCGGCTTTGCCGCTTCCCGGGTGGGGGCGGTATCTGCGGCGGGCGTATGCCGGGCGGGCTTCTCCGCCGGGCGGGCCGGGGCCGCGCCGAACACATCCCCCAGCCGGATCTCGCCGGTGGCTTCCTGCACCGGCTCCTGACGGGCCGGGACAGGCTTTTCCGCCGGACGGGGCTGGGCTTTCGGCGCATTTACCGGCCGGGCCTGGGCCGGTTTCGGCTGCGGAGCTGCCTTGGGCTGGGCCGCGGGCTTGGGCTGCGCCGCCGGTTTTGCCGCCTGCTGCCGGGGCTGGGCGGGCTTCTGTGCCGGACGGGCCGTCGGCACCGGGTCGCTTTGCAGCCCCAGACCGGCCAGAATATCATCCACCGCGGCATCGCTGGCCCCGGTGTTGGAGGCGTTTTCCACCCCCAGCCCTTCCAGGATCTGTTCTACCGGATCATTGGATCGTTCACGGGCCATGATCGGTTCCTCCTCTCTGCACGCCGGTATCAGTTTTGACGCTGGCGCATGATCTCATACAAAATGATGCCGGCCGCTACCGACACATTGAAGCTGTCCACCCCGGTGCCGCGGGCCGCCATATCCAGCCGCACCGCCCCGTCGCACAGGCGGCGCACCAGCGGGCTGACCCCCGCGCCCTCGGCCCCCATCACCAGCGCCAGCGGGCCGGTCAGGTTGGTCTTGTGGGGGGGCTGGCCGTCCAGGTCGGCACAGTAGACGAAAACATTCTGCTCTTTCAGGCGGCGGATCGTCTCCCCGATGTTGGCCACCCGGGCCACCGGCAGGCGGGTCGCCGCCCCGGCGCTGCTCTTGATTACGGTGGGGGTCAGCTGGGCGCCGCCCCGCTTGGGGATCACCACCCCGTGGGCCCCGCACAGCAGCGCCGTGCGGATCACCGCCCCCAGATTGTGGGGGTCTTCGATGCCGTCCGCCAGCACCAGCAGCGGATCCTCCCCTTTTTCGGCCGCCGACGCCAGCACCTCGTCCAGGGTGGCGTACCGGATCATGCTGGCAAAGGCCGCCACGCCCTGGTGGCTTTCGGTGCCGCACAGGCTGCGCAGCTTGGCGGGATGCACCCGCTTGACCACCGCGCCCGCCTGCTTGGCCAGCGCTGTATAGTAGGAAGCCACCTGGGGGGCCAGCCCGTCGGCCAGCAGGACAGTGTCCACCCCCGCGCCGCTTTTCAGCAGCTCGGTGACCGGATTTTTGCCGTAGACCAGGCCCGCGTCCTTTTCTGCCGCGCCGCCCGTATGCTTTTGCTGTTCGCTCATCGTATCCTCCCGTGTCCCCCTGTCGAATACGCGCCCATATACGCGCGGGGACGATCCTCTTTCAGTATACCATTCCCACGGCGCTTTTTCTACCTTTTTTGCTATGGTTCCGGGGCGGGATAATTTTTCCCGTTTTGTAAAGCCGGTTATACAACAGGTAATCGGGCGTTGCTGTTTTCCACATGTTGAAAACCCTGTGGAAAATGTTCAAAAGTGGCCATTTCATCGGTTTAAGTTTTTCGTTCTCCACCGTTTCAACCGAGTTTTCAACAGTTTCCCGCACAAGGTTTCAACATAACTGTGCGTTGAAAACGCTTTACCCGGCCCCGCCGCGCAGATTGGGACGTAAAGGCGCGAAAATGCCGATTGATTTTGTGCCGGATTTGGGCTATACTGTTAGGCAGAGAAGGACAGGCCCGCGCAAAGCGGGGGTACCGATCAATGATCAGGAGGAGTGCAACGATGCTGGTTAGCGCAACCGAAATGCTCAAAAAGGCCCGTGACGGTCATTATGCCGTGGGTCAGTTCAACATCAACAACCTGGAGTGGACCAAGTCCATTCTGCTGGCCGCGCAGGAGGCCAACAGCCCGGTGATCCTGGGCGTGTCCGAGGGCGCCGGCAAGTATATGACCGGTTACAAGACCGTGGCCGCCATGGTCAAAGCCATGGTGGAGACCCTGGGCATCACCGTGCCGGTGGCCCTGCACCTGGACCACGGCAGCTACGAAGGCGCCAAGGCCTGCGTGGAAGCCGGTTTCAGCAGCATCATGTTCGATGGCAGCCACTACCCCATCGAAGAGAACATCGCCAAGACCACCGAGCTGGTGGAGCTGGCCCATTCCAAGGGCATCTCCATTGAGGCCGAGGTGGGCAGCATCGGCGGCGAGGAAGACGGCGTTGTGGGCGCCGGCGAAGTGGCCGACCCCGCCGAGTGCAAGAAGATCGCCGATCTGGGCATCGACTTCCTGGCTGCCGGTATCGGCAACATCCATGGCAAGTACCCCGCCAACTGGAAGGGCCTGGACTTTGAGGCTCTGGACGCCATCCACAAGGCTACCGACGGTATCCCCCTGGTGCTGCATGGCGGCACCGGCATCCCCGAGGATATGATCAAGAAGGCCATCAGCCTGGGTGTGAGCAAGATCAACGTGAACACCGAGTGCCAGCTGAGCTTCGCCGCCGCCACCCGCGCCTACATCGAGGCCGGCAAGGACCTGCAGGGCAAGGGCTTCGACCCCCGCAAGCTGCTGGCTCCCGGCGCCGAGGCCATCAAGGCCACCGTGCTGGAGAAGATGGAGCTGTTCGGCAGCGTAGGCAAGGCCTGAGCCGCTCGTCTGTAAACGAAACAAACCCCGCCGTACCGGGATGCCGGTACGGCGGGGTTTTTGTTTTGTCGCGGTTTACACCGCTTTCTCCAACTGCATGACCACGACCGTGATGTCATCGGGCGGCAACAGCTGCGAGATAAGGCAGCCCTTTCGAGGGCTGCCGCATCCGCAGATGTCCGCTTACACAGCGGACGGATACGCAGGGCAGTGGGGGCCCGGGCAACGCCCGGGGTGGCCGGAGGCCATTCATCCCACGCCCGTAGTATCCGGGAGCGGCCCGAAACGCACAGCCTGTTTTACACCGCTTTCTCCAACTGCATGACCACGACCGTGATATCATCGGGCGGCAACAGCTGCGAGATAAGGCAGCCTTTCTAAAGGCTGCCGCATCCGCAGATGTCCGCTTACACAGCGGACGGATGGGCAGGCGTGCAGGGGCCCCGGCATCGCCGGGGGTGCCCGTAAGGGCATTTATCCTGCATGCCTGACCATCCGGGAGCGGCCCGAAACGCACAGCCTGTTTTACACCGCTTTCTCCAGCTGCATGACCACGACCGTTATATCATCGGGCGGCAACAGCTGCGAGATAAGGCAGCCTTTCTTAAAGGCTGCCGCATCCGCAGATGTCCGCTTACACAGCGGACGGATGGGCAGGCGTGCAGGGGCCCCGGCATCGCCGGGGGTGCCCGTAAGGGCATTTATCCTGCATGCCTGACCATCC
>NZ_NFLN01000015.1 GCF_002160955.1 Gemmiger sp. An120 | reverse complement strand
CTTTTCTTGTGGGGGTTTCCAAAGGGGGCAACGCCCCCATTTGGCACACGACTTTGCGAAGCAAAGTGTAGTGTGTTATACGCTCTGTCGGCGTTGCCGTGAAAATGCCGTTGCCGCCGGGGAGGGCAAGGGCATTTGAAGCGGCAGGAAAACAGGGCTGTGCTTGTGTGGCGTGGAGCCGCAAGCGCAGGTCTGGTTTCAACAGCAGACTGGGCGTATATGAAAGCCCCCGTCCCTCGTCCTACGCTCCGACTTGTGGACAAAGTGTCCCGAAGTTGTGGCCACACTCCCGGAAAAGTAGCAGGACAGCGGGCAACCGTCAAGGCTGAAATGAACGGGGTTACACCCGGCCTTGACCGCCGCCCCGCTGAATGGGTGGACAAGGCGTCCAATCCCGCAAAGTGTTTGGCCGCTCTCGTTTTGATTTTGGAGCGTTTCTTTTCCCAAAATTGAAATGGGCGGGAAGCCATTTTGTGGCTTTGCTATTTCCCCGATAAACTGGGAGTTGTTGTGGAAGACATTATATTTTTCTATTTTCTATTATGAGCAATGCTGTAAATATAATTTCAAAAACAAGCATCATTAACGCTAATATCAAACGTGTAGAATTACATCCAACAATCAATGAAGCTATAGGGATAAGAACTGACATAATCATGTAAGTTTTTGATTTATATAACCAGCTATATGGTAACAAATGCGCCCCAAAAATCATAGCAATAACCATTAGCATTTTTTCTGGTACTGTTGGATAAATCCACATTGCAATCAATAAATATAAGATTTGATTTATCGAAAATAATATACCTAGATTATTCAGTGGATTGCTTTTGTCCTGAAATTGGATCTTTAATAATTTGGACATCAAAAATGCTAAAGGCAATAGTGGTGCGGTACAACAAAATGTTAGCAAATTCTTGGTAAGAATCGGTAAATCTAAGAATTGTACCATCATCACCAAAAGCCAAATCACAATAGAAGCTGAAATAAAATGAATACCTCTCTTTTGCTTGATAGCACAATCTATTCTTAAATCCTCTAAATTCATAACACGTTTTTCCTCCACAAATTAGAATTTGTCGCTCTCTTACTTTCTCCCCCGCTGCGGGTTTGGATTTTTCAGCAAATCCGACTTCTGTGCAATCTTTTTCAGCCACTTTCTTTCTTCCTCTGACAGCTTCCCATAGTTCAGCTTGAGCCGCTTGCAGATAAACATCATAGCCGCCTGCTCCGGGTCGCTGTCCTCTTTAGCGGCTTCCTCGGCTGTCTGCAAAAAATCTTCCAGAGGATTGTCCTCCGGGACGCTGAAAAAATCGTCCTTGTGGGCTTCCCGCAGGTCGAAGGCTATCTTGTTTATGTCCTGCTGTATCACATAGCGGCAAAAGCTGTCGTCGTCAATGTGGGCGGCGATAAGCTGTCGCAGCTGCGGGTCAGTCAAGCCGGGATAAGGTCGGCCATGAGCCGGGGAAAATCCGGGTGTGTCGCCAGCTCACACAAAAGAGAATTGTCCACCAGCCCGCTTTTCAATAGCTCAATCATATCATCACTCAAATGCAGGTCTGCAAGATCGGCGTTTGGGTGATTTCTTGTTTGAGAACGGCCCAGCAGATAATCAACAGTCACTTCATAGAACTTTGCCAGTTCAATAAGGGCATAGTGGCTGATGTCCTTGAAGTTGTCCCCCTCATAACTGCCTAAAGCGGACTTGGAGAGATGGGTTTTTTCCGCAAGCTGTTCCAGCGTCAGTCCGCGCTCCACACGCAGGTCTTTTAATCGTTCCTGTATGGATAGTTCCATATACATCTCCTTGTTAATTTTGAAACAGAAAGCTATCGAACTCCTGTCAAAATAAATTTCATTAGCTGCTCTACATCGTCAAAATCATCATAATCTCCATTTATACCTTCTCGATGATATACAATGCCTTTTTTCTCATTTTCTTCTAAACAATCCAGCAGTTTTTCTTCTCCATATTTTTTAATAAACAAAGTAAAAGTATATGGTTTGATTTTGCTTAATAGTCCCTTTTTACAATCTTCATGGCACACATAACAATGAGAAATACCTTTTTCAATAGAGCATTTTTTATTTTCACATCGGTCATTATCAGGACATTCATTCGAGCCACAACCGTTGCACTTGACATTTTCTGAACACAAACAACAAGCAAGACCGCATCTTGCAATTCCTAATTCACGCTTCATTTGTACACCTCCATATATTCAAATCTGCTAATTTATTTTACCACAATTCCGAAAGCGTGGAAACAGCCTGTTTTTTAGACCGATTTCCTACCTTTCGGATATACGGAACGGGCGGTCATTTCGGTGTAGACTTATGCGAGGTACTGGGGCAGACTGCCCGGCTGTTCGGCCTGCTGGACACCAGCAGCGGGCTGCTGATGGAACTCTGCCTGCGGGCAGACGACCGGGAGGGCGCGGCGAAACAGTTTGCCCGGTATGTGGACACCTTCACCGGCCCGGCCGTACTGCCGGACGAGGATCTGTTCCGCCCGGGGATGGAATACACCCGCACCGAAGGGCAGCTGGCCAGCACCCGGGAGATGCGCCGGATGCTGCTGAAAGCAGTGGATGAGGACGTGCGGTTTGGGCCGCTGCGGGACAATCCTGTTTTTGCCGCCGCGCTGCAAAAGCTGAAAGACAGCCTGAACTGAAAAAAGCAACAGCAAGGCCCCCGGTTCTTCGGAACCGGGGGCCTTGCTGTTGGGAACAGGACAGGATAGTTTATCGAAGCCCCGCCGGATCGGCGTAGGCTTTTTTCAGCTGGTGCAGGCGCTGCAGGCGCATGGCGCCCTCCGCGCCCAGCTGTTCGGTTACCGCCACGGCCAGCGCATCCACCAGGGCGACGGCGGCGGTCATGGAATGGTATTCCGAGGCTTCGCCCCGGTAGACATACAGATCAATATCAGCCGTATCCTCTTCCGACACAACCAGACGACTGGTAAAACAGAGGGTTTTGCAGCCGACCTCCCGGCAGCAGCCCAGGATGGTGCGACCCTCCCAGGAGGTTTTGGAAAAGGCAAAGAAGATCACCAGGTCATCGGCCTGCACCTGCGCCAGACCTTCCAGCAGCTCCGACCCGCCGGAGGGCAGCAGCACCACCGGGATTCCCAGGCGGCGCAGACGGAAAAAGAGCAGTTTTCCCACCGAGGCGGAGGCGCTTTTGGCGTGGATGCAGACCCGCCGGGCACTGCCAATCGCCTGTACCGCCCCGGCAAAGGATGTGTCGTCCAGCTGGCGGATGGTCTTTTCCAGGCACAGCTGCTGACGGCGCAGGTATTCGGCGGCGCTGAAGCCGCCGCTTGCAAACAGGGTGCCGGCCAGTTTTCCCGCCGGGCCCTCCAGATGGTTCTGCTCAACAATCAGGTTTTTCAGCTGCTTGTAATCCTGGCAGCCCACATGCCTGGCAAACCGGGAGATGGTGGCCTCCGATACCCCGATCTGCGCGGACAGCTGCCCGATGGTCATGAACAGGACTTCTTCCCGGTGGCCCTCCACATAGTCCAGGATGCGGCTTTCGGTCTGGGTGAGTTTGTCCGGCATTTGGGGAAATTGCAGTTTCATGGAGTCTCCTTTACAGAAGCGTAATCAGTTCTTTGTGGATGCGGCTGTTGGTGCCCACCACGTCCCCCGCCTGGCCGCAGGGCAGCGGACAGCCGGAAAAATCGGTAATCGTGCCGCCTGCCTCCTGCAGGATCAGACCGCCGGCGGCGTAGTCCCAGGGTTTCAGGCCGTGTTCCAGATATCCGTCCAGACGGCCCGCCGCAACCCAGCACAGTTCCAGCGAAGCGGCCCCCACCCGGCGGATATCGTGGCAGCGGTCGTAGATCCGGCGCATCCGGGCAAAGGCTGCATCCGCGTTTTCCCGGCGGCCGGGGTTGGTGCCCACCGAGACCAGGCTGTCCCGCAGGCAGGCAGCACGGCTGACCTGCAGGGGTGCTCCGTTCAGGAATGCTCCCCTGCCCCGGAACGCGGTAAACAATTCCCCCGCAAAGGGCTGGTACACGATTCCACCGAACACCTGCCCGCCGTCCGCCAGAGCCAGGGAGATGGTGCTCTGACGAAAGCCGTGGATCAGGTTGGTGGTACCGTCCACCGGGTCCAGAATCCACAATGCGCGGGACGGGTCGATTTCCCGGTTGTCCTTTTCCTCCCCCATGAATTGAAAATCCGGGGCCAAAGCGGACAACTCCTGCTGCAGACGGGCCTGCACCGCGGTATCCACACGGGTGACAAAATCAGTCCGGCCTTTTTCCGATACTGCCAGGTCTGTGCCCGGCCCGGTGAGCAGGCTGCCCGCCGCCTGCACGGCGGAAACCGCTTTTTTAAACAGGATTTCTTGTTCGGTCATGTTACTCGGCCGCCTCGTCCCGGTGCAGTTCGCTCCACTTGGGGGTTCCGCCCAGCAGCACCGACACATAGTCGCCGCCCAGGGCGTGGATTTCTTTCAGCGCCCGCTTGAGCAGGGCGGCGGTTTTCACCTGGAACGCCGCCTCGGGAGAAACGCAGATTTCGTAGCGGCCTGCCTGCATCTCCACATACAGTTCCGGTATCCGGTTGACGGTGCGGTCAAAGCGGGTGCGGATGCAGCCGTACTGCACCGCCTGGTGGGTATCGCTGCCCGACACCACCGGCTTGTGCAGCTGCTGGCCCAGGGCGCGGGTCAGCTGCTCGGTACGCAGACGGTCTTCGGCAATGTCCTTGCCGTTCATGTCCAGGAAATGCAGCCGTTCCAGCTGCCGGGCGGGCAGTTCCGGAATATGGCCCCCAGCCCGGTAGGGATGGCCGGCGCCCACCAGCACGGGATACTCGGCAAACAGATCCATCAGCTGGGCAAAGGGCAGAAAATGGCCTTTTTCTTTGTTGGGTTCCAGGCGGCGGTTCAGTTCCAGGATGGCGTCCAGCGGCCCGATGGACAGGATATGCCCGCCCTCGGCAATATCGGTTTCCATGCCGGGAAAGATCCGCAGGCCGTCAAACAGCAGGGTATCCCCGTCGGGCTCGGCATGGTCGGCAATATAGCCGTAAACCTGGGCAAAGCCCAGGGTGTTGAAATGCTCGGTCAGGCACAGCGCGTCCAGACCAGCGTTTTTGGCTTCGGAGAACAGCCAGTGGGTGTACTCCGGCGAAAAGGGAAGCTTTTTCGCCAGCTTCCCGTGGGTGTGAAAATCCAGATACAAGACAGGGCCTCCTTACAGAATGCTCGACAGCAGCATGGTCACGGCCACCCACAAAAAGGATACCGCCGCAAAGATCAGGTCGTCATAGCTGATCTTCAGAGAGGCCAGTTTCATGCGGCGCACCTTCTTGCTGGACGCGGCGTAGCGGTAACCCTTTATTTCCAGCGCTTCGACGGTGGTGCGGCTGCGCTTGGCCGTATTCAGCATGAGCGGGTAGAAAGAATGAACAATCACCTTGATCTGATAGATCAGGTAGCGGATCTTGCCCGGGATGGAGTCATGGGCGGGTGGGTTGCCCCGCAGCCGGTAGCTCAGCAGCACGTTCTGGAACTCCTCCATGAGCATGGGCAGCATCCGGTAGGCATAGGAGATGGAGAAGGACAGCCGCTCCGGGCAGCCGTACCACATCAGGCCGTTGGACAGCCGGTCCGGGTCCAGGCCGGAAAAGACGGTGACCGAAGCCAGCGACACGGTAGTGACCTTGAGGGTCAGCACCAGCAGCGGCAGAATGGCCGAGGCGTCCCCGCCGAACAGCAGGGTCACGATGAGCAGATAGCCGGTCTGGGAGAATACCCCCAGCGCAAACAGGAACAGCACCAGCCCCGCCACCCGGGCCAGCAGGGTGGTGATCATCACCAGCACAAAGCAGCCCAGCAGAAAAACCATATCGTTGACAAACCAGGGCACCAGGCCAAAGAACAGGTACCACAGCAGCAATACCCGCGGGTCCCGCATGGCGATAAGGGTATCGTCGTTGCCATAGGCGTTTTTCAGCACCTGGTTGCGCAGAAAATCCATGGAGAACTTGTCCAGAATGCTCTCCGACAGTTTATTCAGCATTGCGCTTTCCCTCCCCGAAAAGCTGTACAAATTCCGGCACCGTGTAGCACAGCGCGTCCTCGCAGACCGCGCGGCCCATGGCGAAAATCTCCGGCGGACGGATGCCGACCCGTTCGGTCAGGGCCCGGTCGCCGAAGATAGTGTCCCGGGTGCCGTCCCCCACCACGCTGCCGCCGCAGAGCACCACCACCCGGTCGGCCCATTCGCAGACCAGCTGCATGTCGTGGGTGGCAATCATGACCGTTTCGGTGATGGCTTTCATGTCGTTCAGTGTGCGCAGGATCTCCTTGCGGGTGGCAATGTCCAGGTTGGCGGTGGGCTCGTCCAGCAGCAGGAGCGACGGGTTCAGCGCGATGCCGATCGCCAGGCTGGCCCGGCGCATCTGCCCGCCCGAAAGCAGGCGGCCATCCCGGTCAGCCAGATCGGTAAGCCGGAAACGGGCCAGCAGTTCCTCGGTGCGGGTCTGCCAGTTTTCCACCTGCCGCACCTGCATGGCGTAGGCGATGTCGTCCCGGATGGAGTCCTTGATGAACATCTCTTCCGGGTTCTGGTACACCAGCGAGATTTTGCGGGCGATCTGCTCCGGCTTCTGCTCTTTCAGGGACTGGCCGCCCAGCCGAATCTCGCCCCCGGTGGGGCGCAGCAGACCCACCAGCAGCTTCATCAGGGTGGATTTGCCCGCCCCGTTGGAGCCGATCAGGGCAATGTTTTCGCCCTTGTGCAGGGTCAGGTTCAGGTTATGGAACACGGTATGGGGTTCGCCCTTGACCGAGCGGTAGGACACCGAAACATTCTGGAACTCCGCCACCGTCTGGCCCGGCTGCCGGGCGGGCGGCGGGCAGGGGCGGCGGTATTCCGGCCGGGGGATTGACCGGAACGCCTGCTTTCCTTCCCCGATGGTGGTGGGCAGTTCGCCCCCGGCGGGAAGCAGGCCTTTGGCCTGCAGCGCGTGGGCCGCCAGGGTGACCTGCGGCGGGAAGATGTTGCTGGCCTGCAGCTCCTCCACCCGGCTCAGCGCCTGCCGCACCGGAAGATACCAGGCCGCGCGCCCGTCCCGCAGCAGCAGAACATGCTTGCAGTAATCGGCGATGTACTCGGTGTGGTGCTCGATCACCAGGATGGTTTTGTTGTATTTTTCATTCAGCTCCCGCAAAACGCCGTAGATGCGGTCCGCATGGCCCGGGTCCAGCTGGGCAATGGGTTCGTCCAGAATCAGAATATCCGGTCCCAGCGCCACCGCCCCGGCCAGCGCCAGCAGATGGGTCTGCCCGCCGGAAAGCTGCCAGATGTACTCGTTTTCCCGGTTCTGCAGACCGCACTGGGCCAGAGCCTGACGGCCCCGCGCCTGATAGTCCGCCATGCCATAGTTCAGGCAGGCATATGAGGCGTCGTCCAGCACGGTGGGGCGCACGATCTGGTTCTCAAAATCCTGGTACACATAGCCGACCTTGCGTGCCAGAACGCCCACGTCGGCCTGGCGGGTGTCCTGGCCGTCGATCAGCACACGGCCCTGAAAATCGCCGGAGATGAAATGCGGGATCAGTCCGTTCAAAACCTTGCACAACGTAGATTTCCCGCAACCGTTGTTGCCGACGATTGCGAGAAAATCTCCGGGCATGATTTCAAGATCGACGTGATCCAGCACAGGCCTGTCCGCACCGGGATAGGTGTAGCTCAGATTCTCAATCTTGATGGATGCCATATTGTTATTTCACCTTCGCTGTCTGGGCTTTGCCGCGCATCACCATCAGTACCGCAAGGGCGACCACGGCGGCCACAATCATACCAACGGCCATGGCGGTTCCGCTCTCCGCCCAGCTGGCTTCCCAGTCGATCAGCTCAAATCCGCTGGAGGCCAGCATCTCGGCGCAGACCGCGCACAGGAAGGCGATGCCGCAGCCCGCTGCCGTTTTGACACTGAACACACCCAGCGAGGTCTCCTTGGTGCGGGGGTTCATGCCCAGCAGCGGCTCGATCTTGCCGTACAGGCGGGGCACTAGGAACAGGGTGGGAAGCAGGCAGAACAGAATGCCGGAGAAAAGCAGGTCGTTCAGGAAGGCAAAGCCCTCGGTGGCGTAGACGCTTTCGGGCAGGCCGGCCACCGCTTCAAAATCCTCCACTGCGAACTGCACTTTGCAGATATCCACGATGGTGCCCATCAGCAGCTGGGCGCCGGTGCCGACAAACGCAGCCACACCCACCATTTTGGTGTTGCGGGGGTCGCGCACCAGACGGCCGGCGATGTAGACGCCGATGGTGACGGTAAGGAACTTTTCCAGTTCGCCCAGGCCGCCAAACTGGCCCAGCATGATCTCGCTGAAAACCAGCTCGCCGGTAGCAGCGCCCAGCGCGGCGGACAGGGGATCAAACAGCATCGCCAGCACCAGGGGAATGAACAGGAAGTACTCTACGGAAAACTCCACAATGCCTACCTGGAATTTGGGGATCAGCTCGGTAAACAGGGTGGCAAGACCGTACAGGGACATGGTCAGCACAAAGACCATCAGTTTCTGGGATTGAGAAGCCTGTTTGTTTTGAAAGGCATCCATTTTTCTTTCCTCCGTTTCACTTGACAGGGATTTGTTTCCACACGTTTATCTTACGCAAAACGGGGCCGTGCAGCTATCATGTTTATGTAAAGTGAAAGTTATATTTCCGATGCAGTTTTCATGAAAGTAAAATTTCATTTTTAGTTTCATGGGGGCGAAGGTGAAGCCGGTGTAACGGTAGTGGAATACAAACAAATAAAAGCCATGCACCTGTAAGCACAGATACATGGCTTTGGGGTATGAATCAATTCAAGGCTTGCGGGAGGCCACCGTGCGGAAGGTGCGCTCGATCATGGTGATCATCAGCACCAGGAACACGGCCAGGAACAGCGGCATCCAGGCGAGGCCCGCCCGGTTGGCGATCAGGCCGAACAAGGGCGGCATGAAGGTGGAACCCACATAGGCGCTGGCCATCTGCATACCGATGATCGCCTGGGAGTTGCGGGCCCCGAAGTTGGCGGGGGTGGCGTGGATAATGCTGGGATAGACAGGGGCGCAGCCCAGACCGAAGATCACCAGGCCTGCCAGCGCCGGGAACTCCGCCTGTACCGGAAGAGCCATGCAGATGATTCCCACCGCGGCCACCGCCGCGCCCAGGCGGATCATCCGGCGGTCGCCCAGACGGTCAGCGATGAAACCGGCGGCAAACCGTCCCGCCGTGATGCCGATGAAAAAGAGCGCCCCGCAGGCTGCGGCCCGGTCCTCGGCCATGCCCCGGGTACCCACCAGATAGCTGCTGGCCCAGAGCATGGCGGTGGCTTCCCCGGCGCAGTAGGCAAAGAAGCCCGCGAACAGGGTGGGCGCACCCTGGATTTTCAAAGCGCCCCGCACCCCCAGCGGCGCTTCTCCGCTGCTCTCGCTGCCGTCCTCGGCGTGGATTTTCCAGATCGGCAGGGTGAGCAGCAGCACCGCGGCGATGCCGAACTGCAGGAAAGATACGGCCCGGTAGCCGTCGTTCCAGCGGGTATGGGTGATGCACCAGCTCATAATATAGGGGCTGATGATGGTGCCCACGCCCCAGAAGCAGTGCAGCCAGCTCATATGGCGGGAGCGGTAATGCAGGGCCACATAGTTGTTCATGGCCGAGTCGATGCAGCCAGCCCCCAGCCCGTAGGGAATCGCCCAGAGGCAGAGCATCCAGAAGCGGGTAGCCAGGGAAAAGCCGCTCAGGGCAATGGCGGTGAGAAACACGCTTATTACCGTGACCCAGCGGGTGGTGAACCGGCGGATAAGCCGCTCGGAGGCAAGGCTGGAGCAGATGGTACCGCCCGCGATAATCATGGAGATGATACCGGCGGAGGAAAGCGGCATATCAAAGGCAACCCGCATGGTAGGCCAGGCGGATCCCAGCAGGGAGTCCGGCAGGCCCAGGCTGATAAACACAAGATAGATAATGGCTAACAGCAGCGTATACATGGAAAATCCTCGTTTTCACAGACCAAAGGCCCGGCACCAAAGCGCCGGGCCGGGGAACTCAACAGACGGTCACAGCTTCATGCACACGTCCCAGGCGCGCCAGATCACGGTGCGCAGATTGCCCACCTTTTCCGCATCGCCCACAATGTGGACATGGCGGGAGGCAGCGGCCAGGGGCTTGGGCTCATAGCCTACTGACAGGATTACCGTGTCGCAGGGCACGTCAAAGGTCTTGCCGGTCTTATCCTTCAGGGTCACGCCGTCGGGCCGGATGGCCTGCACGCCGGTTTCCAGATAGACGGGGGTCTTGTGCAAAGCAAAGGTCTCCCGCAGGA
The DNA here is from genome assembly GCF_002160955.1 of Gemmiger sp. An120. Lineage (GTDB taxonomy): Bacteria > Bacillota > Clostridia > Oscillospirales > Ruminococcaceae > Gemmiger_A > Gemmiger_A avium. Next base: position 54,876 of record NZ_NFLN01000015.1, on the reverse strand, counting down.
AGGAAGAGTTGGCCAGGCAGACGCCGCGCACAGCGATCAGGTCATTCTTCATCTCCACGATGGCGGGCTGCTTGCCCTTGAGCAGCAGGTCGTAGGCGATCTCGCAGCCGGTCAGGCCGCCGCCCACGATCACCACGCGCTCGCCGGTTTCCTTGCCGTCCAGGTACTCGATCGCCTCCATGGCGTTCTCGATGCCCGGGATGGGCGGTTTCCGGGGCTTGGAGCCGGTAGCGACCACGATCTCGTCGGCGTTCAGGGACTTCAGGTCGGTGACCTCGGTGTTCAGGTGCACCGTCACGGCACTGCGCTCGATCTGACGGCGGTACCAGTCGATCAGCTGGCGGTCCTTTTCCTTATAGGAAGGCGCGGCCGCCTCGATGAACACGCCGCCCAGACGGTCGGTCTTCTCATACAGGTCCACCTGATGGCCCCGGGCTGCCAGCAGCAGGGCGCTCTCCATACCGCCGATGCCGCCGCCGATCACCGCAATGTGCTTGGGCTTGTCGGTCTTGACGATGCGGTACTTCTTGCTCTGCATGGTCTGGGGGGTCAGGGCGCAGCGAGCCATATGGATCGCGTCCATCAGGTCCTGGTCGTTGGCCGAACCCTCATAGCGGGCCATGGTGAAGCAGGCGTTGTGGCAGCAGATGCAGGGCTTGATGTCCTCTTCCCTGTCTTCCATGAGCTTGGTGACCCAGGCCGGATCGGTGAGGAACTGCCGGGCCACGCCCACACCGTCGATCTCGCCGGCCTGGACAGCCGCCGCGCCGTCCTCGGGGGTCATGCGGCCGGCGCAGACCACCGGAATGTCCACAAACTTCTTGATGTGCTTTACATACTCCAAATTGCAGTTGAGGGGCATGTATGCGGGCGGATGCGCCCAGTACCAGGAATCATAGGTACCGTTGTCGCAGTTGAGCATATCATAGCCGGCTTCCTGCAGGAAACGGGCGGCCTTTTCCGACTCGGCCATATCCCGGCCGACCTCCACAAAGTCCACCTCTTCCGGCAGCGCGCCCTGGCGGAAGCCCTTGGTCTTGGAAACCACCGAGTACCGCACCGATACCGGGAAATCCTTGCCACAGGTCTTTTTGATGGCCTGCACGATCTCGGCGGCGAAGCGGTAGCGGTTCTCAAAGCTGCCGCCGTACTCGTCGGTACGCTGGTTGGTATACTTGGTGGCAAACTGGTCCAGGGTATAGCCCTCGTGAACCGCGTGCACCTCGATGCCGTCCACACCGGCAGCCTGGCACAGGCGGGCGGTCTTGGCAAAGGCGTCGATGATCTCGTGGATCTCCTCCACGGTGTAGGGACGGGACATGACCCCGTCCGCCCAGCGGTTGGGGGTGGCGGAAGCGCTGCCCAGAATAAAGTCCATATCAAAGATGGGCTTACCCAGGGTGCCCAGCACCTTGTTCTTGGTCATCTTGACCATCAGGTCATTGACCGCCATCGCACGGCCGAAGCCCGCGGTGATCTGGATGAACAGCTTGGCGCCGGTCTTGTGGAACTCGGTCATGAACTCTTTCAGTTCCTTGAACTTGCCCGGGTTCTGGTACAGCCAGCGGCCGCCCATCGGATCCCGGATGGGGGCAATGCCCGGCAGGATCAGACCCACATTGTTGCGGGCCCGCTCCAGCAGGAAGTTGGCGGCTTCCTTGTCAAAATGGTTGGGCTCCATCCAGCCGAAGATGGAGGTTCCGCCCATGGAGCACAGCACAATGCGGTTTTTGATCTCCACATTGCCGATTTTCCAGGGCGTAAACAGAGCCTCGTACTCCTGTTTCATGGATTCGCTCCTTTTCTGTTTATTCCACCGTTACCCGGCCTTCCGGACCAACGGTAATGGTCATGCCGTCCTGCACATACTGCAGGAACTCCTCGCCCAGGCTGTCCACCACCGGCATGGACGCGTCGGTCCAGTTGGCAGCCAGGATCGCCCCGGAGGCAGCCAGCGAGTCGATAGGTTTGGAGAACAGCAGGCAGGCAGGCTGCTTGCCCATGGCGCAGGCGGTATACAGCACCATGCCGCCGGTGGTGGAGCCAATGGTTTCCGGCAGGCAGAGCGCCTTGCCGATCATCGGCTTTTTGTACAGGTCGGGGTTGTTCTGGTCGCCGCATTTGACCTGCTTGTCCCCGAACATCAGTGCCATCTGGTAGCTGGCCAGGGTGTTGAATCCGCCATGGGATACCAGCGCGGGCGCGGTGGTTTCGCCGGGGGTTACAACCCGGCCCTGAAAGGTTTTGCTCATCTTACTTGCCCTCCCTCGTGATCTTGGCCAGGATCTCCTCATCGGAATAGAACCGGGCGCTGGTATAGGTGCGCAGCTTGTTGGAGGAGGTGATGACCGGCATCTTTTTGGACAGAGGGTTGTTCATGTACATGAGCGGGCAGATGGTGCTGAGCACCACGCCGGTGGCTTCCAGACGGGCGGCATATTCGGTCTGCCGGAATTCCTTCGCCACGCCGGGGGCGGTGGTGAAGACGGTGGGGATCACGACCTTCTTGTTGCCGGCGGCAGCAAGGGCTTTCTCCACCCGGACGGTCCAGTCTTTCAGCTGGCTCAGGTTCATATGGGGGCAGCCCATAAAGCAGAGCTTCGGGGTGGCGTTCAGGTCTTTCCAGATGCAGGGGTAGCCGTTCTTGATGCGCTCCAGCTCCGCGTCGTCCACCACGTAGACCGGGGCGTTTTCCCGCACCAGGCTCTCGCCCGCGTCCACCGCCTCCGGGGTCAGGTGGTCAATGTGGTACAGGCCAACCGAACCATTGGAAGCGGCCGCCGCACCGAAGTCTTTCAGATAGGCGCAGGCGTCCTCGGTCAGTTCGGTACCCAGCCACTTGTCCAGGCCCTTCACGTAAGGTACCTTTTCCAGCACCTTCATGCCCACGGCGGAGCCCAGCAGCTGCGCGTCCGGCAGGCGGCTGGTGCGCAGTTCCACCACCCAGTCCGCCTTGCGGCCGTCATCGGTCAGCAGGCCGAACTCCGGCACAAAGCCCGCGATGGAGCCCATCAGCTCGATGATGCCGGAATTGCGGTTGCAGCGGGCACCCAGCACGCTGTTGGCGTAGACCACCGCAGAGGACTCGGCCCAGGAAAGCACCTCACCCCGCTGGGGCACGTTGCCCGCCTGGGGCAGATAGCAGGCACAGGTATAGGCGTTGTCGTCCATCAGGCCCAACTTGCGCAGTTGATCCTCATAGCGGTCCTGCTGGCTGTACATGAACTTGAACACCACATCCTGCAAAAAGGACGAGGGAATGTTCTTGTCCAGCGGGCGGGGATCGGCGGAAAAGGGCTGCTTGCTCACCGCACCGGCGGCCAGCAGCTGGTCGTACAGTTCATACACCGGCTTCATTACCCCGATGCCGAAACTGATTACGGTGTGGCCATACTTGCTGGTGACCGGCACCATACGCTCGGCCCCGAAGGCTTCGCCGTACATGACCAGGGTCTTGACGACCTTGGCCATGGTTTCGCCCTGCGCACCGTCCAGCAGGGCCTGCTGCTCCTTTGTCAGAATCATAGGTATGTATCTCCCCTCACTTCTGCCGGATACCCGGCGGCAGTCGCCTGCCCGCGATGGGCAGGCACACTGCTGTTAAGTATACTACAACCTGACGGATTAACCAAGGCACAGTTTTGCGCATCTGTACAGTTTTTGTGCAAAGCGCGGTGAAATCAGTCCTCCCGGCCGAAACGGTACACGGTGGTCTGCCGATAGGTCTGACCCGGCCGCAGTACCGGATCACCAAAGCCTTCGTGATGGATGCAGTCGGGGAAATACTGGGTTTCCAGCGCCACACCGCCGCGTTTCTCATAGGGGGCGCCGCTCTTGGAATCCGGGCCGCCTGCCAGATAGTTGCCAGCGTAGACCTGCACGCCCGGCTGGGTGGTGGCCATCTCCATCCACACGCCGCTGTCCGGGCTGGTCAGGCGGGCCACCGTGCGCATGCCGCTGCCCGCCAGCACCCAGTTATGGTCGTAGCCGCCCGCCTGGTGCAGCTGCAGGTCGTCCGCCTCGATGTCCCGGCCCAGGGTCTTGGGGGCGGTGAAGTCAAAGGCGGTGCCCGCCACCGGCCGGATCTCTCCGGTGGGGATGGAGGCGGCATCAGAGGGAGTAAAGGAGGGAGCGTCCAGCCACAGGGTATGGTTCAGCAGGGCGTCCGCGCCCGCGTCGTGGCCGGCCAGATTGAAGTAGCTGTGGTTGGTGATGTTCACCAGAGTGGGCTTGGTGGTGGTGGCCGTGTAGTCCAGGGTCACCGCACCGTCTGCGGACAGGGAGTAAACTGCCTCCAGATGCACCGCGCCCGGATAGCCCTGATCGCCGTCGGCACTGTCCAGAATGAAGCGGACAGCGCTGTCCCCTTCGGGCTTGGCTTCAAAGACACGGCTCGCGAAACCGCCAGGGCCGCCGTGCAGCTGCTTGGTGCCCTCGTTGGCTACCAGCGGCCAGACCGTCCCGTCGATGGTGATGGAGGCGTCGGCAATGCGGTTGGCATTGCGGCCCACCAGCGCGCCCAGATAGGCGGTGCCCTTTTCATAATCCTGCAGACGGCTGTAGCCCAGCAGCACGTCCAGTTTCTGCCCGTCCCGGCCGGGGACAAACAGGTGGGTGATGGTGGCGCCGTAGGTCAGAGCCCGCAGCTCGTAGGGGCCATTCTCCAGAACAACCTGCTGGACTTCCAGCCCGTCGGCGGTCTTGCCGTACGGTGTGATGGTAACTGCCATAATGCGACTTCCCTTCCCCGCCCGCATCCTTGCAGGCGGCTGTATTTTGTATTTGCCAGCATTATACCACGCGTCCGCACACCCGGAAAAGAGCCGTATAAAAAATCTGCTCAGGGCTGGACAAATGCCCCCGCTCTGTGCTATTATAGGGGAGTTGAAAATGCAGGTGTCGTACAACGGCTAGTACATCAGCCTTCCAAGCTGAGGACGTGGGTTCGACTCCCATCACCTGCTCCATACAAGCGAACCCCGTTTTTCGGCTCTCCGAGAAACGGGGTTTTTGTTTCTGAGAATGCCCAAATTGACAGGGGGTCTTTGCTGCCGGTATACTGAAATTATCGCATGGAAAGCCAGCATTGAATGGAGGGAATCCGATGGACTACCGGATACGGCGGGTAAAGCAGGGAGATGCCCCTGCCCTTGCACAGATTCAGACAAGCAGCTGGAAAGCCGCCTTTCGCGGCATTCTCTCTGATGATGATCTGGAACGGCTCACAAATATAGAGAAAGCAACTGCCATGTACCAGCACTTGCTGAACGAAGGAATTGGTAACGGATACATAGGAGAAGTTGACGGAAAAGCGCACTGCATTGCATACTGGGATCGTACAAGAGATGCCGATATGCCGGATTATGCGGAGATCATCTGCATACACAGCCTTCCGGACAACTGGCGAAAAGGCTTCGGCAGCAAAATGATAGATCGGCTCCTTGCTGACATTGCACAGGCCGGCTTTAAGAAGGTTATGCTGTGGGTGTTTGTGGAGAATGCCCGGGCGAGGGCCTTTTATGAGGCAAAAGGATTCCAGCCTACGAATAAAATCAAGCCATCGTTTGGGACGATGGAAATATGTTATGAGCGGAATCTATAACAGTTTACCGCCGATTGCCTGCGTTGGCTTTTGTATAATCCCCGCCAAGGGGAATGAAAGGGTTGGTGTGCAGCATGGTGTTTTATACCGGTGACACGCACGGTGATGTTACAGGGATTGTAGAGTTCAGCCAGCGTTTGCAGCTAAACCCCAGCGACACCTTAGTAATTCTAGGCGATGTGGGGGCTAACTACCATCTGAATGGGCTGGACATGTATATCAAGGAGCAGCTCAACACCTGTGGTCCCACAGTTCTGTGCATTCACGGCAACCATGAGTGCCGGCCCGCCAACGTCCCCGGCTACCTGCTGCAGGACTGGAACGGCGGACAGGTATATGTGCAACCGGAGTATCCCCGTGTCCTGTTTGCGGTGGACGGCGAAGTTTACACGCTGGCCGGGCGGGATCATCTGGTAATTGGCGGCGCCTACAGCGTGGACAAGGACTACCGCCTGATGTGGGGATTCCACTGGTGGCCGGATGAGCAGCCTGACGAAGCAACAAAGGCTAAGGTGGAACAGGTACTGTCCGCCCGGGATCGGAAAATTCCTGTAGTGCTGAGCCATACCTGCCCTTTCAAATACGAGCCGACAGAAGCCTTTTTGCCCGGTATCGACCAAAGTGGTGTGGATGACTCCACCGAGCGATGGCTGGATACCATCGATGACCGTCTCAGCTGCGATGCCTGGTACTGCGGGCACTGGCATATTAACAAACGGAGCGGAAAAATGCACTTTTTGTTTCACGAATTTGAGGCAGCGCCGGAAATATAACTGGAGAGCATGCAATCTACATTTGGTACAGGAGGAAAACAGAAATGCTTACTTCCCATCAAAAGGCATCCGACATCGTACGAGAAAAGCTTCTGGCAAACGGCGGCACTGCTGTTTGCCTTCTTCAAAAGGGTGCGCCCTGCACAGTCACCCTTACCGACAGCGGACGTGCTTTTACCAGCGATAAATTGAACCATCATACGTTCAAGTATGATCTTTTTGTCTTTGATGTAATTGTAGATCTGCTGCAAAATTCTCCGCAGAGAAGAGCCCCAAAAGGAAACGCCCATGGCCGGGAAGATAAAGTCGGACGTGGACACTGCACAGCCGATACCGTAGTCGGTGCTATTGCAATCCAATATTTTGGCAAGAAAACCGGCGAATCCTGCTTTGACCCGGTATTTGTTCTGGCTGCCGTTCTGGAATGGGCTGGCATCGCAAAAAATGGCCGGGGCTATCTCCAACTGCTTTGAGGCAAAGCAATGTGCTTTTTCGCATAGAAACTTGCTTTCAGATAAAGTGTACTATTTTTTGCAGCGCGAATGGGGCAATTTGAACCCGCTTGTTTATTGGCTGCTCTTCACAGTTCGAGTGCTGTCTCTGTTTTCATCGTGCCTGCTCTGTGTTATACTGGCAACAGAGCGCAGCCCCATCAGCAGATACGGACAGGACGGGAGGGTACGGAATGTCTGCTTCAGAAATTACCAAGCGGCATATTGCAACCACACTGAAAGAAATGGTACGGCAGCAGGGGTTCTCCTCGCTGTCGGTGGGCGAGTTGATTCGCCGCTGTGATATCAGCCGCAACACGTTTTATTACCATTTCCGGGACAAGTATGAGGTTGTCAGCTGGATCTTTTACGACGAAATCCGCCCGTTTTTAGCGCAGTTTGACCGGCTGGAAAACTGGACCGCAGGGCTTTCCGAACTGTGCCTGTATCTGCAGGCAAACCGTGAATTCTACATTCCGATGCTGGAGGTCGAGGGGCAAAACAGCTTTTGCGAATGCCTGACCCAGTTTTATCAGGACCTGATTTATGCGCTTCTTCTGAAACAAGGTGCGCATGCGCTTCAAGAGCGGCAGATGCAAACCGTTTCCCGGTTTATTGCTGCAGGAATTGTGAGCGAAATCCGCCGCTGGGGACATCGCGGCATGAAAAGTGACCCAGCCCCGGCGATTCAGATGCTGCGGGAACTGTTCTCCGGCCAGCTTCTGAATGAACTGCACCGGATGGATCAGCCGCAATAATCGGGTGTTCAGCCTGCCAGTTTTCTGGTTTTTTATGCTTTCTTTCTGCTATAAAAAAGCGGACGATTCGATTGAATCGTCCGCTTTTTATTACCAGTACAGTTTACATACTGCAAAAGGCAAATCCGCACCGAACGGCAGTTCTTTGATTTGTCCGGAAAGCCCTCTGCAGGCAGCATTTACTGCCGCCGGCTTTTTCGCCGGTCATGCTCACGCGCACTGTAAAATGCCGTTTTTTCCTGGTACATCTGTCTGTCCGCTTCGTCAAACTGTTCTTCGATGTCACAATGGCTGTTTCTCCAGGATATACCGACGGAAACGCTGATGCCGTCCTTTTCCATATTCTCTTTCATGGCCGCGATTGCTTTGTAGAACACATCCTGCTCCCATTCCGAATCAACAACCACAAATTCATCGCCGCCTATGCGGTAGCATTTTCCTGCAAACGCATCCGCGATATGGTTTGCGGTTCGGACAATCAGACCATCTCCGGCACGGTGTCCCCTGCCATCATTGACAAGTTTCAGCCCGTTTAAATCGACAGCTGCCACCCCCAACCGGGAAAGATTGGCTTTTTCAAGATCCTGCCGGTCAAGGTTAAATTTGTTCCGGTTGAACAGCCCTGTCAGGGAATCCTCAAATCTGAGTTTTTCCAAAAGCTTTGTCTGCTCTTCGATCTTTGCCTTGTACTCGTCAATGCATTTCTGAAGGTATTCGTAGGTATACTGTCCCATCTGTGCCGGGAACCCTACATCCTGCTGTGTCATTTCGGAATACGGATTGGAAATATGAATATGGCAGCAGCGGGATGTGTGGTCTTCCCAACGGAAAACAGCCGTAATACGCTGGTGCACGCGCAGATAGATATTTGCAGAGGGATCCGTAGCAATCCAGGCTCTGCCGCTGCAGACATATACATCCGGCGAAACATCAACCACGTCATATTCTTCGTCCCAGATGTTGCATTTGGGAATCATATTGACAAATTGCCGGAAAATACCGGCGATTGTTTCGGTTCCCACATTATACTCGTGCTCACCTGCTCCAAACCAACTCAGTTTATCATCAAACAGCCCGATAATCGCTTCTACATCGTTCTCACAATAGTGCTTGTGAAACAAGAAACTGGTTAGTTCTTTGACTTTTTGTATCTTTTGATCCCTGTCAAGAGCGTTTGTCATCCGTTACCTCCATTCTTGTCTATTCTCGCAGGCAGCTGGCCGCATGTACTGCATTGACAGGCTGCAAGCCCCCTCTTCGTTGTATATCAAAATTAATATTTTTCATTAATTTTATATTAGTTGTGATTTTGCTTACCGTCAATAAGTAATACTCATTCCTAAAGTCAACTATTGCATTCTTCCGGCTGTATACCCGCAAAGAATCATCCATATTGTATGCAGTTTGCAGACAAGTCGATGCTCCACACAGCCTGTTTACGGTGTTCAAAAAATAATTTATGATTTTCTGTAACGATTTGATAGTTCGTTCGTCTTAGTAATCGGAAAGCGGGGTGAGCGGGTGAAGGATTTTGAACAGGTATATTCGGACTATTACGACATGGTGTTCCGGTATGTTGTGTCCCTGTGCGGGGATGAACAGTGGGCGGAGGAAATTACCCAGGAAGCCTTTTTCAAGGCCCTGAAGCACATCGGCTCGTTCCGCGGGGAGTGCAAATTGTCGGTCTGGCTGTGTCAGATTGCCAAGAACACCTTTTACACCATGGCAAAACGGCGGCAGCGGCAAGTGGAGATCGTGCCGGAACTGCCCGCAGAGGAAGAACCGCTCGAGCAGAAGCTGCTGGACAAGGAAACGGCCTTGCAGATTCACACAAAACTGCACAAGCTGGAGGAGCCGTATCGGGAAGTGTTCTGGATGCGAACCTTTGGTGAGTTATCGTTTCGGGAAATCGCGGCGCTGTTTGGGAAAACCGAAAGCTGGGCGCAGGTCACCTACCACAGAGCCAGACTGAAAATCAAGGAGGGAATCGTATGAACTATCCTTGCGATGTAATCCGGGATCTGCTGCCCCTGTATCTGGACGGGGTATGCAGTGAGGAAAGCCGCCGTGCGGTGGAAGCGCATCTGGCGAAATGCCCGGACTGCCGGGCCTGTCTTGCCGAGTTACAGGAAACTGAAAACATTGCCATTTCTGAATCCTCTGCCGGGCAGGAACTGAAGAAAGCAGCTTCTTTCCGAGGGGTGAAAAAGCGGCTGCTGCGCCGGCAGCTGCTTGTGGCAGCGGCCGTGGTGGCTGCGCTGCTTTTGCTCGCCGGCGGAACGGTGGGCCTGTTGAAGCGGTCGGTTCAGATGGTGGAATACCGGGACAACCTGTCGGTTTCGCTGACCGACGTGGATCTGGTTGGACGGCTGCGGGGCAGCCGATACGATCATCTGCGGATCAAGACCGTTACTCTGGACGGGGAGCAAACCTGCCTTTTCTTCTGCCTGTGGGACACCCGATGGGATGATCTGACCACCAGTGATGAGGTCTATTCAGAATTCACCTTAAGCTACGCCGGTAAAGGCGCGGAACAGGTGGATGTCGTATACTATTATACCGGCGATTATACCGGGCTGGAAACGCTGGACGAAGCCGGATTGCAGGAGGTTCTGGCGCAGTCGGTATGTTTGTGGGAACAGTAAAACAGATACAAGAGCCGCACCGGGATTTTTCGGTGCGGTTTTTCTTTTTCTCCGGACGTGTGTAACGGATCGGCTGCTGCGCGGTCTTACAGGCAAACATACAGAAAGAGGTGGTCCCTATGCGGCAGGTTCTGCGGCGGAACTGCCGGCCAACAACAATTTTGCTGATGGGCGGTTTTGCTGTTTCCCTGACGGCGGTATTGATCGGCATCAGTTCGGTGGATGCCGTACTGAGCGCACTGGCGCAGACCGGCAGCGAGGCCCCCATTTATGCCACTATGCAGAATACCGGGCTTTCGCTGGCGCTCTCTTTATATCTGTTCTCGGTTGTGAACGGGTTTGCGGTTACCAACTACTGGATTGTGAGCCGGCGGCGGGAGATGGCGGTACGAAAAGCGTTCGGCTGGTCCAACCGGCAGCTGATCGGACTGGTGATTCGGGAGATGGCCGGACAGCTGGGCGGCAGCCTGGGAATCAGCGGTCTGCTGCTGGCGATTCTGGCCCGGGAGAGCAGCGGGGCGTTTTCGCTGCGGCTCACCCCGTTTTTTCTGCTGGGTACAGGGGTGCTGCTGATGATGACCTTGTTTCTTGCCCTGCTGGTACCGGGTATCCGCATCTTGAAAATCCGGCCTGCGGAGGTAGTTTGCTGATGAATGTACGGTTCTATTGGGCTGTTCGGGAGGTTCTGCGGCAGAAGCGGCGCACGCTGCTGTTGTTTTGTGTCAGCTTTGCGGCAATGCTCACCGTTTTAAGCGCCCTCACCAATGCAGCCGCGGCGTTCTGGCAGCAGGATACCTTTGCGGACAGTCTGGCTTTTCCCCTGGAAACGATCCTGCATCTGGATTACGGAGATATGGAAGAAAACCCTTCCCTGCCCCATACGCTGCGCCAGTATCGGGCGTATATTGCCGGGCTGCCCGGCGTACAGGCGGTGGGGCGGTTCGATGCCACCGGGATGTATTTTGCCGAGTTGAAAGACCGGGCAGACTATCAGGCTGTCAACAGCCGGGTTCTGGCGGGCGGGAAGTATGAGGATTATCCCGGTATCAGCCAACTTCTCAGCGTAGACGAAGCGCTTCTGCCTTTTGTGCAGGGCAATCTTACGGAACACGCGCAGTCTGCTTCCGGTGCGCTGCCCTTGTACGCCAGCGAGGTGTTTGCCGGGATTCTGCCGATAGGCACTCGCCTGACCGACGAGCGTACCGGCGAGGTTTACGAGGTGATGGAATATTTTCCCCGGGGCAGCCGCTGGGTGGAGGAGGACGATCTGATCCGGTTCCCGATGGTTTCTTTGGACGGGTGGTTCATTGCCCCCTTTGCCCCATCCGCGGACGGGGATCTGATGACCCAGCTGTCCTGCCTGCACAACACCTATGTGCGGCTGGATACCGATGTAGACCTGAACGCGGTGACGCAGGCGATACAGACCTATCCGGCGCAGCATGGGTTTGCGGCAAAGGCGGCGCTTCTTGCAGAAGAATTCCACGCCTACTGCCGGGAAACCGGCGTATTCACCCGGCGGCAGACGGCACTGGCGGCGTTTGTAGCGGGGATGGCAGCGGCTTCGCTGCTCTCGGTTTCGGCAACCGGCATCCTGCTCAAGCGCCGGGAATACGGCGTTCTGCTGGCCTGCGGCTTTACCCGGCGGGATCTGGCGCTCTGTATGGGGCTGGAGCTTCTGCTGGTTGCGGCGCCGGCCGCTCTGGCGGCCTGGCTGTACAAGCTGCGGGAGTTTGCCGGAAGCGACGATCTGTTCCGGGATATTCTGCTGGCGGCCCACTGGCGGGTTTCCCTGCCTTTATGCCTGGCAGCCGCCCTGCTGCTGACCATCGCAGCAGCAGCGATACCGGCGGCCATGATTTTGCGGTGTCAGCCATCTCAATTGACAGGAGGAGAAGCCAATGGCGCTGATTGAACTGGAGAATGTAACCAAGGTCTACCATAGCGGCGGCACCGCATACCCGGCGCTGCGAGGTGTAAGCCTTTCGATCAGGACCGGGGAATTTGCGGCGATCATGGGGGCATCCGGTTCCGGCAAAACCATCCTGCTGAATCTGATCGGCTGCATGGATCTTCCCACCTCCGGCATCTATCGGTTTGACGGGGTGGACATGAGCCGCGCCGGAGAAAACCAGCTGGCCCAGATCCGCGGCCGCCGGATCGCCTTTGTATTCCAGAATTTCGCCCTGCTGGACCGGTACACTGTGCGGGAAAACGTGGAGGTTCCCCTGCTGCGGCAAGCCCTGCCCCGGGCAGAACGGAAAACGCGCGCCATGGCGGCGCTGACCGCTGTGGGGATTGCCGGACTGGCACAAAAGAGGCCCGGCGAGCTTTCCGGCGGGCAGAAACAGCGGGCTGCGATTGCCCGGGCCATTGCCTGCGGTGCGGAGGTATTGCTGGCGGACGAGCCCACCGGTGCGCTGGACAGCCAGACCGGCAAGGAAATCATGGATCTGTTTGCCCGGTTTCATGCCCGGGGCGGCACGGTTGTGCTGATTACCCACGACCGGCAGGTTGCCGCCTATGCAAAGCGGCAGATCACAATCCAGGACGGGAGGATTATCCAGGATGAAATGGTGTAAATGTTTGATGGCAGCACTTCTGGCGGCTGCTCTGGTTGCCTGCGGCAGCCAGCCGGACTACGAGCTGCGGCAGAATTTTGAGTACCACTTTTACCCGGAAGAGTATGAGGAAGCGTATTCCCGGGTGGAAAAGGCCCTTGTGCTGGAGGATGGAACGGAATATCAGGTGAAGATTCAGGCCAGCTGCGAAAGCGGAACCCTTGCTGTATCGGCAAGCTGTGCGGGAGAAGAATGGGCCTACACCGTCAGTCCGGAGGAACCTTGTGCGGAAAGCCTTTCCCTTTCTGCCGGCAGCGCCGGGCAGGCCGACTTTGTCATCACAATCGAACCGGATACCCGGGGCAGCGTAATCGTGGAACTCTGGGGCCGGTAATCCAACATAAATGCCCTCGCCCGGCTTGCGCCGGACGGGGGCATTGGGTTACTGTCAGACTGCAGACAGATTATTCTCCGCGGCGGCGGGTGAGGAAGAACACAGCCGCAGCCACCGCTGCCAGTGCCAGGCCCGCCAGAATCAGAGGCGCCGCCAGAGAACCGCCCTGGTTGGACGCTGTTTCTTCCGATGCCTCGGGAGAGGACTCGGCCGGGGCGGAGGAATCCGGTGCGGATTCCGCAGACTCGCTGCCGGACCCGGCAGGCAGAGTTTCCTCCACCGCCAGATAGTAGACCGAGCAGTGCTCCAGCGGCAGCTTTGCCAGGCCGTTGGCATCCACCTCCACGGTGGCGATCCGCTCGGGGTCACCCGCGGCGGGCAGGTAGAACAGGCCGCAGCGGGTATTGGCAAAGATGGCGGGATCCACGGTGATTTCCAAAATGGCCTTGCCGGGCAGCGCACCGGAGAACGCGGTATCCAGTGCTGTCATGGGGGCATCGCCGGTATAGCTGCGGATTCGGTCCAGCGTTGCCTGATCCAGCTGGCGGTTTACCGACACGTCAAAGACGCCGCCGGGCAGCTCGCTGCTGACCAGATCCGCCCGGTCAAAGACCCAGGCGCAATCGCTGCTCTCCAGACGCAGGACACCCTCGGTGCGTTCCATGAGCAGCGCAAACGCCGTCTGGCTGATCTCGGTGCGGTCGTTCAGCCGCAGAACCACGTCACCCGGCTGGGCCTTGAAGGCGTCCATTACCTGCTGGGCGCTGTACAGGTTGTCCTGGGTATTGTCGCTGGACGGATCGTCCGGCTTCTGGGTATTGCCGGTCTGACCGGGTGCCGGGGTTGCAGTGGGCGCCGCGCTGGGGGCCGGGGTCTCACTGGAACCACCGCCCGTGGAGCCGCCCGAAGAACCGCCGTCCGGGGTGGGGGTAGGAACGGGCTCGGAAATGCTGGTCAGTTCACCGCTGGTGATGACATACTCCGAGCAGTGATCCACCGTGATAATGTACTCATTGGTTTGCGCGTCGTATTTCACTTCCACCACTTCGGCGGGTACGATGGTGCCGTCCGGCTTGACCCAATAGAGGAACAGGTTGTTCACGTCACCGTCGGGCACATCGGTAGCCTTGATGCGGATGGTAGCACGGCCGGGCAGTTCACCGTTATGGCTCAGGTTGACCTCCTGCCGGATCTTGTCCTGATCCTCTTGCGGCAGCTTGTCCACGGTGCTCTGGCCCTTATCGGACAGCTCATCGGACAGGTTCAGGTTTGTTTCAATACCGGCGTTGGTAATCTCCGGGAAAGCCCAGGAGGCAAATTTCTTGCCCTCGTTGTTCTGGATGGGGGCGCTGACCGCCAGCCCATCTTTCTGCAGAGCGGCAAAGGCCTCGGCGGTGAGCAGCAGGGAGTCGGTCTCGCCGCTTTCCGGCTGCTGCAGGGGCAGCACGGCGGTGCCATCCTGCACTTCGGTGGTAGTCAGATCCACATTCAATTTGCTGTGGGCCTGATCCAGGTAGTAGGGCGACGAATAAACGGTGACATCCTGTTCGCCGTCCAGATTTGCCTTGATGGTATCCCCCGTTCTGATGACATAATCGCCCATTGCGATCATGGCAACCGACGGGCCGGTCTTTACTTCGCCGTCCACCATACCCCAGAAGTTCTGGGTCATGGACTGCTGGATGATCACATCGCCGTACGCCGAATACTGGCCCGCAACGTCATAGTCGTTTCCGCTGAAATCGCAGAAGCGGGTAACGCCATAATACAGGCGGGCGATAATATTATCGGTAAAGAGGGTGTTGAAGCAGCTTACCCACTCAGCGCCCACCTGACAGTTCTGCACCGTGCAGCCCCGCAGATAGATGCTGTTTTCGTGGATGCCCTCCACGCCGATCACACAGTTGCGGATGGTGCAGTTTTTCAGGGTATACGGAGCGGGTACCCGGATCATGGAGTGCATGTCACAGGTATGGGTCGCGCCGCTGCGCACCCCTTTGCCGTCGATGACAATATTCTCCAGCACCAGCGAAGCATTGTAGGGATTGATGCGCACGATAAAAGATTCCTGCTTCATATTCGCTTTTGCCAGCGAATCGGACGTACCGGCACCGGGGGTACCGGTGAAGATGGCCGGGTTCTTGGGGTCTTTGCTGCGGAGGATGACGTTTTTCTGCTCGATGACCAGATCCATGGCATACTCACCGCCCGCCAGCTCGATAACGGTGGGGATGTCGGAGGTGGGCAGGCTGTCCAGAATGCTCTGGAGAGTCTCGGGCGTTGCGGACTTGGTCTCCACCGCGGCGTTGCTGACGACCTTGAAGGTATAGCCGATGGTGGCGGTTTTGGTGCCGGCCACATCCGGGGTCTTGAAGGTGATGGTAGCGGTGATATTGCAGCTGCCGGTCTTGCCCATGGGGGTGATTTGGACACCGAAAGCCGCATCCGAGTTGTTTTTCTCGTCCTTGAGATCCGCTTTGTTCAGGTTCTTGGTGATCTTGAGGATGGTGGGATCGGAGCTTTCAAACTCCACCTTCTCCACCAGCTCGCTGCCAAAAGTGCAGCCCAGCCGTTCGGAACCGTCGTACGACTCGTAGCGGCCATAGAAAAACAGTTCGAAGGGGCCGTTTTCCACAAAGCGGGCACGGGCCACATCCAGCGCTTCAAAGTTGAAGCTGCCGTTGGTGTAGGCGTACTCCAGGTCGTCCATCAGTTTGAATTTCACGATACCCGTTCCGCCGCTGAGTATATACTGGCCGAAAGCGGCCGCGTTGCCGAAGTTGACGAGGATCTGAATATTCTTTTCCGGGGCGGTGCCGCTGCCCGGCTTCGGGCCGGTGGGAATGGAGATGACCGCCTGGCCCGGCACCTGGTTTTCCTTGTAGACGATACCGATGCAGGATTCGTTCTCGGCCCAAAGCACATGGATATTCTGGGCCGCGTCACCGGTGACCGTGACTTCGCCGGTGATTACCGGGATACTGGGATCGTTACCGCCCTGTTCGTCCATATTCTGGCCGCCCAGGAAGAAGCTGCTGTTCTGCTCGAAGGAAGGCAGCTTTTCCACGCCCCGCTCGATCACCGTGCCGTTATAGAGAATCGTCAGGAAGTCCTCATAATGGGTACCTGCGTTGACCGGCTCGCTGCCCACCGTCTTGCCTTCGCACAGCATATTCAGTTTGACCGAATTGCCCTCCCCGATGGCGCGCAGCGGGAACAGCACATAGGCCCATACCTGACGGGTAGTGCCGTTATCGTAATACGTAGTCGGCGCTTCCAGGGTATAGAACACGTCGTCAAAGCTCTCTCCGTCTTTCAGGCCGCTGCAGGTAAAGGTGAGGCCGCTGTTGGCCAGATCTTCTTTGCTGTCAGCCAGGGTACCGTCCTGCATCACAGGGATGATCCGGTAGGAACCAGCAAAGGCGCGGGTAAAAGAACCGGTCCCACTGCGCTCATATCGATAATAATTGGGCTTCATGGTCAGGGTAAATACGCCGCTCCATTCATTGGCTGCCGTATAACGGCCATCAGCGGCCAGACCCAGTTTGGAAACCCACTCATCATCCCGGCCCGTGGATTCATAGCGCAGTTCCACCGTCCGGCCGTCCTCCAGCACAGTGGCAGTCACCCCTTCTGCCAACTGGGAGATATCCAGATCTTCCATGGTGACAGGATAGGTTTCCGTATCGATGGGGAAACCCATCGAGCTGTACTTATACAGGCGCAGCTGCACGGTAACGGAACTGCCGGCGAAAACCGTCGGGCTGGTGTTCACGCTCAGTGCGCCATTTTCCACCATGTACCAGACAGCCGGGGTCTGCAGCTTCTGATGGGTGTAGGTAAGCTGCTGGCTGTGCGTTTCCCCGGTAACCTCATCTGTGAAGGAAAGCTCACCGGTCAGCTGTGCGCCGATTTCCAGACTGTCCAGAGCTGCGGTGGCCTTGAGGTGGACCGTCTCTCCGCCGAAACGGAGCCAAGGCTCATCCACCAAGGTAAAATAGGTTTCCAGGCCGCCGGTAATGGAAACGTCCGATGCCAGCGGGAAGGCGCTTTCTCCCGATACAGGCTGAACCTCATCCTCGTCCCACCACGGGCTGCTGAACCGAAACAACCCATCGCCCTCATAGGTGATAACAGCCGGGTTAGAAAGGCTCCCGGTGTTTACGCCCGAGGACTTTTTCAGCTGCTTGGTTAAGGTGATGGTCTGGGCTTCCTGCCCGTCGGGGGCATAGGTGATGCGGATCTTGTACGCTGTATCGTCCTTGTGCGCCGTCCAGAACTGACGGCACGCCTCGGTGTCCAGGAACGTGTTGATCAGCATAGCGCCGTAAAAATCGCTTTGAAGCTGCGCCCGCATCACGTCGTCAGAAATGGGCTCGTCCCCCATGGTGAGATATTGAACCGTCACCTTGGATTTGGACACCGGATCAACCTGACTGCCGTTCTTTATATGCAGGTAATAACTGGTATTCCCCATCGGCAGCGTCCCGCCGTCAAAAATATATTCATAGCCATCTGCACCCCAATTGCCCACGCACAGGCCGCGGCCTTCCGCGAGGGGCTCTGCGTCCGGCGCTTCTTCGGGTACTTTGCTTTCATTGGACACCGCGGGGACAACCTCCTCCGCCGGCTGGGTTTCAGGCTCATCCTGTGCCGCGCTCTCCGCTGGCTGCATCTGGCTTGCGTCAGGTATGGCTTCCACCGTCACGCCGTCCTGGGCGAACGCCAGCGGCGACAGTGCACTGGCTGTCAACGCAAGGCAGAGCCCCAGGGCCGCAATCCGCCGGACAAGGCTTCGTTTTTTCTGCTTCATCACGTTCCTCACTTTCCCCTGTTCGCCCGGGCGGGCGATCAGGTGCACAATATTATTATATCGCGATAAAATATTTTATCTTGATATAACCATCCGCTGATGAAAGGATACATCATTCCCGCAGAAAAAGCAATAGGTTTTTTACCTTTTTGTACTGCAAAAAATCAGGCTACTTTGGTCAGCTGGCATTCCAGCTTTGTTTCGGGAAATACGCTCATGGGATCCCGGTAGCTTTCCACTGTAACGGTGGTATGCCCATTTTCAGCCTGGGCAAACTCCACCGGGTAGCAGGCTTCCCTCTCTAATTCAGAAAGGTAATAGCAATCGGCGGCCGCGTCGTATACCGCCGGGTCATCACAGAAAAAGCCATCAATGGCAAAATACTCGTTTGCCAGCTGCGCCATGCGTTCCCGGGTAAATGGGGAAGTTTCCCCTTTGTCGGCTATAGCGCTCTGCATGCACACCTTTGCCACCGTCACGGGCGAAAGTCCACCGGCGGTAAAGCTTTTGTCCTCTCCGCCCCCGTCCAGGCTGCCGGCCAGGCGTACTGCCAGACGCACCGCTTCGTTTGTGTCCTCCAGCAGGCGGATATCCTCGTACTTTTTCTGGGGCATCAGGCAGGTGACAAACGGCTCATCCCGATACCCGGTTTGGGACAGGCGGGCCACCAGCACGCCTTCGCCCTCGCTGTACACACCGCCGCCCTCCAGCACCTCCACCGTCAGGTACACCTCCGCCGAATGGTTGCTGTTGCAGTAAAGCCGCGCATCCTCCACACGCAGATGCACACCGCCAAGCGGCGCATACACCGGCTCGTAATAGGCCGGATCCATGCTGGCAAGCTGCGCCAACTGCGCGGCGTCACCGGTTTCCAGCGCCGTAACCAGCTGCCGGGCGGCAGAACGGAACATCTCCCGCTGCTGCTCCCTCACAAAGGGCGAGGATACCGGCAGGTAATGGCCATCCGCCAGCACGGGATTGGTCAGGGCACAGGTAAACACCCCGCAGACCACCACCGCCAGCACCATTTCTGCCCACGGCGGCAGCTGCTGCCAGTTCAGCGCCCGCAGGATCCGCTGTTTGGCCGCACTTCGGCCAAAATTCGCGTACTGCAGAGAATGCCGGCGGGTATCCGCCCAGTTCAGCAGGGTCTGGGCATACTCCACCCGCCGGTCCGAGTTCAGAAGCCCCAGTACACGCTCATCGCAGGCGGCCTCCATATCCTGGATCATAAGCCGCCGGGCCAGCCAGGCCAGCGGATTGAACCAATGGAGGATCGCCGCCGCTGTAAACAGCTGCAGAACCATGTAATCCCGGCGGCGCACATGGGTCAGTTCATGCAGCAGAATATACTCGGTGCCCTCCGTCTGCCCCTGCATCTTGACAGGCAGTGCGATCTTCGGGTGAAGAAAGCCAAATACCAGGGGCGCCGCTACCGCCGTGGTGTAGATTACCGGAACCCGTTTTCCCCCTGTTGCACGGGCAAACAGGGACTCCATGGCCGTGAGGTCGGCGCTGCGGCCATGGGCCAGCTTTTTGCGCAGCAGGAAATACCGCGCCAGCACCCATACCGCCTGTATCACCGCCACAGCAGCCCACAGACCGGCGGCAAATCCCAGCAGTTCTTTTGTAACCAGATGCTCACCGCCTGCCACGCTTTGCAGTACCGGCTGCTGAGGATCAAAATACGTTACCGAAAGCAGGACGCCGCCGGGCGTGGACAGGGATTTCCCAAACAGATTGAACAGGCTGGCCGGGCTGGGCAGCGAATAGGGCACCAGCATACGGAACAAAAGCGGCAGCCAGAGAAGATACAAAAAGCCCGCGCTGCCAAGACCACGCAGCAATCTGCGCAGCAGCAGCACGAGCAAAAACAACACGCTTGAGGCAATGCTCATATTCAGGATGGAAACAAACAGTTCCATGGTTGTTGTGACGCCCTGCCTCTCAGTTTTTGGTTCGTTTTTCGTCAATCAGGGCCTGCAGCTCATCCAGCGTTTTATCCGAGAGCTGCCCCGAATTCAAAAAGTTTGCAAACAGACTGGCAAAACTGCCGCCAAACATCCGGTCCACCAGCGTATTGGTTTCGGCACTCTGCACCTGCTGGCGGGACACAATGGCGGTAACATTGTATTTGGGGTACTCCCGGGAGATGGCGCCTTTACCCTCCAGGCGCTTGAGAACGATATAGGTAGTGCTTTTTTTCCAGTTATATCGCTTCAAAAATTCCTCAGCCAGATCCGCGGCCAGGCAGGGGCCGTTCTCCCACAGATACTCCATTACCAGCAGTTCTGAATCAAAGATTTTGATCTCACCCATTCGTTTCCCTCCCATTTTATTCATATAAATTTATCTTCAGTTTACCCGTCACGCCATCGAATGTCAAGGCCGCTGCAATTCCCTTTGACTTTACTACTTCATCTTGCTATAATGCTAATGCATTATATTTGAAAGGAAATCAGATCGATGGAACCGCTGGAGGAATTTCTGGCAAAGGTACCCCGCGCACAGCTGCTGCCCGGCCCTACACCGCTGCATCCCATGGCCCGTTTTTGTGTACAGCCCGGTGTGCAGCCGCTGATCAAGCGGGATGACATGACCGGCATCGGGCCGGGTGGAAACAAGATCCGCAGTCTGGAATTTTTGCTTGGCCAGGCGATGGCGGAAGGCTGTGACTGCGTGCTGGCAGCCGGACCGGAACAGTCCAATCTCTGCACCCTGACGGCCGCTGTCTGCGCCCGGCTGGGGCTGGCCTGCGAGCTGGTGCACAACAGTGACCGCCCCGAACAGGCCCGGGGCAATCTGCTGCTGAATCGCCTGCTGGGGGTACGCTCTCATTTTCTCGGGCCTGTCTCCGGGGAGGAGCGCAACGTCTGGATGGAGAAACTGAGCGAACAATACCGCCAGCAGGGACGCCGGCCTTTTGTTGTGCGCAACGGCGCATCCACCGGCTGCGGGGCACTGGGATACGCGGCCGCCGCCGTGGAGTTGCAGAAACAGTGCCGGGAGATGGGGATTTCGTCCCTGACGTTGTTTGCCCCGGGAGGCAACGGCGGCGTGGCCGCCGGGCTGGTTTACGGCAACGCGCTGCTGGGCGGTCCTTTCCGGATTGTGGTGGTAAGCGTGGAGGATGAAGCCCCCGTGCTGGAGGCCCATATGGAAACGGTGATCCGGCAGGCGGAAGCCATTACCGGACTGCCTTGTCCCGCGCCGGTGCACCAGCTGTGCACCATTACCGACCAGTACCGGGGCGGCGGCTGGGGAATCAACACCCCGGACAGCGCTGAAATGGTGGCAGCCTTTGCCCGGATGGAAGGTATCTTTATTGAAAACGTATACACCAGCAAGGTGCTGGTGGGTATGGAAGACTGGGTGCGGACGGGAAAAGCCACCGGCGCGGTATGCTATCTGCATACCGGCGGATTTGGTTCCCTGTTCAGTCAATACGAGGAGTAAGAAAATCAGGAGGAATCGTTATGGAATATGGATTTTTGACCCTGCTACCGCCGATTATCGCGATTGTGGCGGCGGTTGCTTTCCGGAAGGTGGCGCTGGCGCTGCTGATCGGTATCTTTTCCGGTGAAATGATCCTGTTTGGCTGGAACCCGTTTCTGGCCCTGGACGCCACCGTCAATGAGATTCTGAACGTATGCAGCGATACCGGCAACCTGAAAACCTTTCTGTTTACCGCTTTGATGGGCGCTTTTGTTATTATGGTGGAAGTGTCCGGCGGTGTGGATGGGTTTGTAAACTACCTGACGGTGCAGAGCCGGAAGGTAAAAAGCAAGCGGGCCGCCATGCTGATTGCCTACGGCATCGGTATCCTGATCTTTATTGACGGACTGCTGAGCATTATGTTCACCGGCGTTGTGACCCGCCCGCTGATCGACAAATACAAGGTATCCCGGGAAAAGCTGGCCTACATCTGCGACGCGACCTCTGCCCCGGTAAACGCGATCATTCCGCTGAACTCCTGGGGCGCGATGCTTATGGGACTGATTGCGGCGGAGATCACCGCCGGGTTCATCTCCGGCGATCCGATGACCCTGCTGGTTGAGAGCCTGCCCTTCCAGTTCTACAGCATTCTGTCTTTGGTGTTTGTGCTGTTCTACATTCTGACCGGCAAGGACTGGGGGCCCATGAAGCGGGCCGAGCAGCGGGTGCAAACCACTGGCGCTTTATACGACGAGGGGGTCACTCCCCTGCTGAACGACCGGGACGGCATCGAGCGTCTGGTGCCTGCCGGCCAGGGGAACAAATGGAACATGATTCTGCCCCTGATCGTGCTGATCGGCGGCACCTTTATCGGGCTGTTTGTCACCGGCGGCGGCAGCATCATCAACGGCAGCGGTACCACGGCGATTCTGTACTCGGTGATCGTTACCCTGCTGTTCATGGCCGTGCTGTACACCCGGCAGAAGATCATGACCGGCAAGCAGTTCAGCGACTATCTGCTGAAAGGTGTCAGCAACATGATCAATCTGGTCTGCCTGCTGGTTCTGGCCTTTGCCATCGGTGCGGTGGTCAAGCAGCTGGAGACCGGCCTGTTCCTGGCCAGCCTGATTGGCGACCAGATCAGCGGCGCGTTCTGCCCCGCGATCATTTTCGTGCTGGGCGCGGTGATGGCGTTCGCCACCGGCACCAGCTGGGGCACCTTCTCCATCATGATGCCCATTGCTATCCCCATGGCGGCGGCCATGGATGCCAACATGCTGCTGACCATTGGCGCCGTGATCTCCGGCGGCATCTTTGGCGACCACTGTTCCCCCATTTCGGACACCACCATCCTGTCCTCCATGTCGGTGGGCACGGACCTGTTCTCTCATGTTAAGACCCAGCTGCCCTACGCGCTGGTGGTAGCCGCCCTGTCCACGGTTCTGTATGTGGGATTCGGGCTGGCGCTGTAAACCATAAAAAGCAACCCCACCGCCCGGCGAGCGTTTCGGCTCGTAAGGCGGTGGGGTTATTTTTTTATTCTTCTTCCAGGCGGCGGATAACCTCGCTGTATGCCGGGACGCTGGAGATGCCGCCGGGGCGGGTGGTGGAAAGGCCCGCACTGGTGCAGGCGAAGCGGACCACCTGGCGCAGTTCGTCGGCGTTCAGGGTCTCGGGAGATTTGCCCAGCGACAGCAGTTTCCACATTGCGCTGCCGCCGAAGATATCCCCTGCGCCGGTGGTATCCACCACCGTGATGCCGCTGAGCGCCGGGACCCGGCCCTCGGCGTTCTGATTTTTGAACACGCAGCCTTCACCGCCGCAGGTTACAAAGACCAGCTTTACCCCGTACTGGCTGAGGATATGCCGGGCGCCTTCCTCCGGGCCAAGGCCAAAGAGGAACTCCACCTCTTCGTCACTGATTTTTACCACGTCCGCCTGAGAAAGGCCCCAGAGCAGCTGGGTACGGGCTTCCTCCAGGCTGGACCAGAGGGGTTTGCGCAGGTTGGGGTCATAGCTGATCAGCTTGCCCTTTGCTTTTGCGTACTCCACCGCTTTGCGGGTAGCCGATCGGGCCGGTTCGTTTGTAAGGGACAGGGTGCCGAAGTGAAGGACCTTGGCCTCGTCCAGCAAGGACAGATCCAGTTCTTCAAAAGACAGGCAGGTATCCGCGCCGGGTTTGCGGGCAAAGGAAAATTCCCGGTTGCCGGTGCTGTCCAGCGTAACGAACGCGAGGGTGGTAAAGGTCGCTGCATCCGCTGCAATGCCCCGGGTTTCCACCCCGGCCTTGCGCAGCGTACCGATGAGCAGACGGCCGAACGTATCCTCCCCTACCTTGCCCAGCAGAGCGGTATGCGCGCCGAACCGGGCCAGCGCGGCCAGATAATTGGCGGGAGCCCCGCCGGGATGGGCCGCCATGGTGGGGTACCCGTCCGCATCCGAGCCGATACAGGTAAAATCGATGAGGAGTTCGCCCAATGCCACTACGTCAGTCATGCCGCCACCTCACTTTGCTGCCGGATACTCGTTGCACAGAAGGCGGTAGGGCGGCTCATCCTCTTCGATGGTGGGGAAACGGCCTACCGGCGGCTCAAAGCGATTGTCGGTGTTGTCATCGTTGCACTGGCTGACCTCACCCAGCAGCACCGGGCCGGTGCCCTCTTCTACCGTGAAGTCGTGGTACAGATACTGCTGTACATGGATGCTCTCCCCCGGTGTCAGCCGGATCTGGGTGCCGGCCGGTACCGTATAGGTGCGGCCATCGGTGTGGACGGTCACATCCGATTCGTAGTCAATGGACTCGTCCGGCAGGCTGTTGTATACCCGGATCAGCACATTGCCGCCGCCCCGGTTGATGATGTCTTCGGTTTTGAACCAGTGGAAATGGTTCGGGGCATACTGGCCCTCTTTCAGATACAGCAGCTTTTCCGCGTAGACCTTGGGATACTTGTCCGCCATGGCCCGGTTGCCGTTGCGCAGGGTAATGAGGGAAAAGCCCACCCGGTCAAAATCGCCCATACCGTAGTCGGTGATGTCCCAGCCCAGCATACAGTCCCGCACTTCGTCGTACTCGTGGCCCAGGGTCTGCCACTGCTCCGGGGTGAAATGGCAGAAAGGCGGCAGGTAACAGCAGTATTTCTGGCACATTGCCTCCAGTTCCCGGAGGGCTTTATTGATTTCGGAACGTTTCATGAAATAGCCTCTCTTCTCAATCGTCAATTCGGTTGCTTGCGGAAACGGCTGCTTTTATCGGTTCAGAGCGTTCCGGATCGTTTCCGCCACATGGCGGCCCAGGCGCTCAAACCCGCGCTCCGTCAGATGAACGTAATCCGCGTATTCTGCTTCGCCCCAGTCCTGCAGGAATACGTACAGGTCGTCCACCTCTACCCCCAGCGGCAGCAGTGCCGCTTTGGCCGCCTGGTTATAGCGGGCAATCTCCGCCCGGCTGCGGGGGTTCGGACCCATGGTGCCGTTCGGGTTGGGCGGTGTGGTCGTGGCAAACAGGATTTTTGCGTTGGGGAAATACCGCTGCAAGCGCCCGCAAATGCGCACCAGCATAGCGGCGTATTCCGGCTCGGTGTTCAGCGGCTGCGGATCGCCGTCCCAATGGGCGACATCCCAGTGGCCATTGTTCCAGTATACCAGCCGCACGGCCGCGGGATCGGCCACGAGTTCTTTCCAGCCCGCCAGGCTGGTGTAGGTGTACTGGGTATAGCGGCAGTTTTCCTCCGGGGCCACCAACGTGGCCTGCCCTTCCAGAGCACGCTGCAGATAGGGCTGAAACCCCATCCGTATGGAATCCCCGATCAGAAAAACCAGGTTTTCCCCTTTGGCGGCAGCCCGGGAAGGGCCGCCCTCCTCATCGTATACCGGCACGTCTCTCACCCCGCATATTCATCCAGGAATGCGCCGTCCTGCCGCAGGGTTTCCCGCAGCCGGTCGGTATCCAGCTGATTGGCGGGCTGGCCGGTCTGCACGCTCTGGGCGGCGGCGGTACCCGCTGCCTGGCCAACCGCCATCACAATGGGGGTTACCCGGATAGCGGCACAGGCTTCGTGGGTAGTGCTGATGCAGCGGCCCGCCACGATCAAGTTTTCCACCTCATGGACGACCAGACAGCCATAGGGCACCGAGTACCAGCTGCCCGGTTTCAGGTATTCGTGTTTCATGGTGGCGCCGTCCGGCGAATGGATGTCGATGGGGTAGCCGCCCATGGCGACCGCGTCCGGGAACATCCGGTTGCTCAGCAGATCCTGGGCGGTCAGCTTGTAGCAGCCGTTGATCTTGCGGCTTTCCCGGATGCCGATGTTGGGCCCGGTGGAAAGGATGCGGCAGTTTTCGAAGCCGGGAATGTGATGGCGCATAAACGCTGCGATCTGATGGGCCTGACGGCGGCCCTCGATCTCCGCATCGGTAAGCTGGAACGGGTCTACCGCCGAATGCTGCACGATGCGGGACATGTTCAGGATGAACTCACCGGGGGTATTGGTTTCAAAGCAGAGCACCATATCCCGGTCCACGTTGAATTCGCCGGCTTCCTTGGCCGCGCGGATCACCGAATAGGCACCCTGGATACCGGTGCGGGGGATCTTGTCCAGATGATCAAAGGGAATGGTAGCCAGCATGTCGTCCGGATGGGTGCGCACGTACTCCATGACCTTTTCCCGGTCCACACCGCCGACCTTGATGTTCATGGTCATGGGCTGGGCCAGGTTGTCCTTGTCGCGGCCGTAGACGCTGGAAACACCCGCATGGGTGGCCAGGTCGGCGTCGGCGCTGCAATCCAGGAAAACATCGGCGGTTACGGTAAAGAATCCGTTCTTTGCATAGAGGGTAACGGAAGTGATCCGCCCATCCTGCACCTGGCAGCCGGTATATACCGTGTGGTAAAGCAGCTGCACACCGGCTTCCAGTGCCATCTCCTCCAGCACCAGTTTAAGGCCCTCGGCATCAAAGGGGGTGATGCTGCTGGCATACCCCACAAAGTCCTCCATATGGCCGGGTGAAAAGCCTTTGGCTTTCATGCGTTCCACAATTTCGTCCGGAATGCCGCGCACCACCTGGGTATCGCCGGCATGGAAGGTCATCTGAGGGCCTACTCCCGCGCCGGTGAGCGAACCGCCCAGGTAGCCGCTCTGTTCCACCAGCAGCACCCTGGCACCCCGCCGGGCAGCAGCGATCGCCGCCGTAACACCGGCCGGACCGCCGCCGATAATGACCACTTCATAGTTCAGTTCCATCTTCTTGCGCCTCCTTCTGCCGCAGCAGGTCGTGATAGGTACGGGCAAAGGCATGCGCGCCGATCTCCGAAAGGGCGCGCAGCCCGGTCTTCCCCAGCCGAACCGGGCCAATCTGTACCATAGGGACGGTATAGTCCCGGCTGGTAAGGCCCAGTTCGGTGACCTCGAGGAAGTGGAAATACTCATGGCTGAGGATCAGATTCACCGCGGTTTCATAGTCCAGGGCATTCTGCTGTGCCCACAGTTCAATGGCTTTGCGATACAGGTTGACGCACTTCTGGCCGGAGATATAATCGCTGAAATAGCGCTGACCGCCCGCCACGAAGTCGCTGTCCTTTTCGTTCAGCTGCAGCCCGCTGTTCTGCACAATGGCCCGGAAATCCCCCGACCCGTTCTGCCGCCGGAACACCTCCCGCGCGGCCGCGCTGCCTTTCTGCCAGGCTTTTTCCACAATGGCGGCGCGGTCCTGCTCCGGAACGCGGGCATAGCAGGGATCATAGGTCAGTTCCTTGTCGGCCAGTTCCCGGCCGGGAAAGGGAAAGCGGAATTCTTCCATCGCATCCTCCGGCATTACGCGTCCACCCGCTTGGTGGCCGCCAGAATCAGGGGCTCTTCCTGCCGGCAGCCCGCCAGTTCCACATTGCCCAGGCTGGCAATCTGCTCCGGGCTCTGCAGGCCGGACAGGTCAATAATCCGCTTGCCCAGCACCACATACACGTTGGGCAGGTTGGTGCCGCCGTCGTTGTATTCGGTCAGCTCTTCCAGGATCCAGGCCAGGTCCTTTTCCCACTGGGCCACCGTGGTCTGGCGCACCCAGGCGTTGTTTTTCTGCAGGCGGATTACGCCCTCCTCGTCGATCAGACGAAGCTGGTTGCTGCTCTTCTTCACAAGACCGAACAGCTTCTTTTCCACCTTGGTATACTGCACCGCATACATCACGCCGTTCTGGGCGGCCACCTTCAGTTCCGACTTCGGAGCGTCCAGATTCTCGGCTACAATCTCCAGCAGCTTTTCCTGGTCCAGTTTCTGGTTCATCCGGTCCTTGCTGCGCATCTCGGTGGCGCCCACGGCGATGGCCCGCACAATGTTGCGCTGGGTATCCACCTCTACGCTGACCTCCACAGTGCCGGGGGCCGCGCCGTTCTGGATGGCTTTGAGTTCCGCTTCACGCCGGACGCTGATGATGTCGTCCTCGGTGGGGTTGGTCACGCTGCGTTCCACCATGTCCCGCACCATGGCCAGCGCCACGCCGATGGTGGAGATGACCGGCGCGTTTTTGGCGATGTAGGATTTATGGCCCATGGTCTGTGCCAGGTGAGGCACCACGGTGGCCGCACCGCCGCCGCCGCCCACAAAGACGGTATGCCGCGGATCCATGTCATAGTCCTTGAGCAGTTGGGCGGCAACCTTGCTGTTTTTGGCGGCCGCGTAGTCCAGCACCTTCCGGGCGGCTTCCTCCACGGTGCAGCCCATATTGTCCGCCAGGGGCTGCCAGGCCTTGCGGGCGGCCTCCACATTGCCGTAGGCGTAGTCCTCCGGGCGGACAAAGCCCGCCAGGTTGGCCGCGCCCGCCATGGTCAGCGCTACCCGGACACCGCCGGCACACTCGATGCAGGCATACTCCGGGTCGCCCTCCATCGGACGGACGGAAACCAGTTTCGGCTCCACGATCTTCTCCGCCGGGGTGTAGACTTCGTAGTCCAGACCGGCGATGTGGGCGCTGCGGGGGCCGGTGTTCACGGCTTTGCCGTTCTTGATCTCCACCATACTGCCGCCGCCGATGCCTACGGTGCGCACATCCAGGCTGTTCAGATAGGTCTTGTGGCCGCCTACTTCGGCGTACCGGATCATGACCTTGCCGTCCTTTACGCAGGAGATATCGGTGGAGGTGCCGCCCACCTCAAAGAAGATGCCGTCGGTGAGTTTTTCATACATCAGCGCGCCTGCCACGCCCGCCGCGGGGCCGGACAGAATGGTCAGGATCGGGCGGTTGCGCACCTCGTCCACCGTCATAACGCCGCCGTCGCACCGCATAACCATCAGCGGGCTTTCGATGTTGGCGGCCTTGATGCTCTCGTCGGTCATGGTAGCCGCTTCCAGCATCTTGGGCATGATGCTGGCGTTGACCACCGCCGTGCGGGTACGGATCTTGAGGCCGTACAGTTTGGAGATATCGTTGGTGGCGGTACCGGGCAGCGAGGCTTCCCGGCACAGTTCCACCGTGCGGTTTTCCTTGGCGGGATCATCCACGCTGAACGCTTCGGCCGCCACAAAGCTGGTGCAGCCGCGGTTTTTCAGCTCTTCCAGCGCCTGGCGGATGGCACCGTCCAGGTCCGCAGCGGAGGTATCCACATAGCTGTTCTCCGAGCGCAGGAACTTACCGGGGGCCAGCTCGATATCACCGATGGTGGTATCGCCTTTGCTCTTGGCGCCCTGCAGGCCCTGGCCCAGGGTGATCACGCCCACCTTGGCCACGTCGCCTTCCAGCAGCGCGTTGGTGGCCTGGGTGGTGCCGTGGGCGATGAAAACCACGTCCTCCGGCGCGATGTGGCACTGCTCCATAACCTTGTGCAGCACCTGAATGATACCGGCCGCAACGCCTTCCTTTGCGTCGTGGGTGGTGGGAGTTTTTACGACGCCGATCACCTCATAGGTGTCGTTGTCAATGGCGACGGCATCGGTAAAGGTGCCGCCCACGTCAATGCCAATGCGAACTTTCATAAGATGACCTCCACGTTTTTCTTTTTCTGGTCCTGAGGTTCAACCGAAAAGGCTGCTTTTCGGCTCAAGCCCGGGACCAGACCGGGATGTCCCCGCAGAGGCATCCCGGCTTGGCAATAGTTCCGGTTTTAAAAATCAGAAGTAGATGAACGCGCTGACCACAACGCCGATCACCGCAACCGCCCACAGGTAAGGCAGCAGCTTCTTGGTGATGCCGTTCACGTCAACCTCTACAAAGTTGGCGGTCCAGACGTTCTGGGTGTTGGTGGGGTCGCCGCAGCCCTGGATACGCTCGGCCGCGAGGAAGGCGCCCATGACAGCCAGCGGGCTCAGGGTGCCCAGCCCGATGACCAGCGCCGCAATGCCGGAGCCCAGGCCGAACAGGTTCATGGGACCACGGTACAGGGACAGAGGAGCCAGCAGGGAGAAGAAGATGATGTAGCCGATCCGGCTGGAGGGCACAACCGCCAGCAGGAAGGGATTGAGCACTTCCTTGACCATGCTGTGGGTCACAGCCAGGTACAGGATACCGATGCCGATCATCAGGATGATGGCGGGGCCGCCGTCGGTGATACCGTCGTAGCAGGTCTTGACCAGGGTGTTCATGGCCTTGGAGAAGCTCTTGGAGGTAAACACCAGGATCCAGATGATGCCGGCCATGAAGGCGGGGCAGACAGGGGCCTTGAACGCAGCCACCAGGATGATGGGGATCAGCGGGGTAACCATAGCCAGGGCGCCGCGCACACCGGTCAGCTGCTTGGTGGGGGTGGGCTCGGAAACCGGGGCGGAGAAGGCGAACTTGACGCCGTTGCGCTTGAACTCAACGAACACCAGGATCAGGGTGGCAACCGCGGTGGCAGCCAGCATGTAGATCTCGAAGCCCTTGATCTGTTCAATATCCAGGCTGAACAGGCTGGAGAAGGTCTTCCAGTTGGCGATGTTGAAGGTCAGGCCGCAGGTAAAGGCCATCAGGAAGATGCAGGCGGCGCTCATGGCCGGCACACCTACCGAGATGAGGATGGGCAGCACGATGGAGCCCACCATGATGATGGAGCCCAGGCCGCTCAGGGTGGTGAACAGCACAGCACAGGCCACAACCATGATCAGGGTCACGATCAGGGGACGGTCGCCGCCCAGCTCTGCGCTCTTTTTGATGATGTTCTCGGTGACGCCGGTCTTGTTCATCAGCTGCCCCAGCCAGGCGCCGAAGATAACCGCCATGATAGCGCTGCCCATACGGACAGTACCGTTTTCCACCACAGTCTGCAGCCAGCCAATGCTGTTGCCTTCCGCGTCCACACCCACAGCGGGAACGCCGGCAATGATACAGATGACCACCGCCATCAGCGGAAGGGCCAGCAGGGTGGGGATCTTCTTTGTCATCATAAGCGCCGCAATAATGACAAAGGCCACAATGATCAGGGAACCTTGCAACATAATGTCTACTCCTTCTTTCAGGCTTTCGCCCTTTATTCACAACCGTTCACACGGATGCTCCGGATTAAATGGCCTCCACGGCTTCACGGAAAGCGGCGGTGGCAGCGCGGACCTGGTCGGCGGTGGGCTCTTTGCCCATAACGATCGCACCAATCATAACGGCCTTGCAGCCGGCCTCGTACAGATGCCGCACTTCAGAGGTCTTGATCTTGCGCTGGGTGGGGATCAGGCAGGGTTTGCCGGTCTTGTCGGCAATGTCGCTGTACCGCAGGATATCTGCGTAGCACAGCGGGGTGCCGTAGTTTTCGCCCGGCTGGACCGAGCACTCCAGCACGTCCATGGCCGAATGGCGCACCGCGTCCAGCGTATTCTGGTTGTAGGTGTAATCAATGGCCACCATCTTGGTCAGCTTCTTGCTTTCCATCATGAAGCAGGGCAGGTGATGGCTGTAGGAGCTGAAGAATTTCAGGCCCATCTCTTCCAGTTCCAGCCGCTCTTCGTTGGTGATGAAGGCATCCTCACCGCCGGGCACCAGACCTACCGGTACATCCCCTGCCATCTGGATCAGCTGCCGCAGGAATTCCCGGTTTTCCGCGTAGGTGCCGAAGGTATGGCCGCTGGCGCGGTGCCATACGTTGCAGTGCACCTTGACCGCCTGCGCACCGCCTTCCAGCGCGGCTTTTGCCATCTCCAGATTATTGGAGGGAAGGCTCACCACAAGGGTGAATTTGTTCGTTTCGATCAGGTTCTTGAACTCCATAGTATCCTCCTTTTTTATTGGGCGGCCAGTATCTCCGCTCGGATCCGTTGGGCGAACACTCCTTTCCAGTGCTGCGGCTGCTTTGTACGCAGCAGCTGGATATGGGGCATTCTATCTTTCGCCAGAATTTCTCCCAGCCGGGTCTCCAGCCGGCGGACTGCATCCGCCTCTTCCAATCCGGAGAGAAAAACGGTGTTAAGGGAAAACATCATGCACAGCAGTGCAATGACATTGCAGGCGTGGGCGGGAAGATCGGCCCACGGGCGCTCTTTCTCCTGCGGCTCGGGGGTATACAGGGGCGTCCCCAGCAGTTTGACCGCATCTTTGTAAAAATCCTTCCGCAGAGGAACCGCACGCCCCTCTACCGTGACGCTTACCACCACGCTGGAGCCTACGCTTACGTGGGCGCTGTTGCGCTTCGCGGGGTCGGGACGTTCCGCCAGGGCCTGTTTTACGGTATAGCTTTGAGAAAACTCTTCCACCACCGGTACCCGCAGCTGAGAGGTCAGCGCCTCTTTCAGGGTGATGTTGGCAGAGGCGATGCCGGTGGAGTACATTACGTGGAAGTCGCTTTCCCGCATATCCTCCTGAAACAGCAGGCCGATGCCCGCCAGCGGCAGTTTGCCGGCGCAGCTGGTATGAATGGCCTCCACAATAGTTTCAAACAGTTCATTGCCCGCCAGATATTCCTGTGCCAAGACGCTGGTGACCAGGGGGCGCAGCGCCATATCAAAAATGGTCATGCTGCTCTCTTTACGGCCGATTTCCACCACGGCCACAGCGCCGAATCCCGCGTTGATGGTCAGGCCGGTGCGGCTGCGCCCGGCGGTGGTGGTGTGGCTGCCGCTTTCGGTGAGGATCCCCTCCCCGATCAGTTCCGCCACCAGGGTGGACACTGTGCTGGGCGACAGTTCTGTACGCTGTGCGATCTCCACCCGGGACAGGCCATCGTTTTCCAGGATTGTCTGGATGATGACCTGGCGGTTGCGCCGCTTCACATCCTGCAAGCCCCGTTTACGAATCATATGGTTAAACCTCTCGTTTCTTCTCTCTTGGCGGCTTATTTCGAACTCCGAACCCGTTATTTCGGACTCCGAATTAAGCAACTTCATAGTATCCCTGTTCACAGGATTTCGCAATAGTTTTTGGGTGTTTTCTCTGATTTTACCATGATTTGAAGAAAGTATATGTGCAAGTTTACTCTACGCTTTTTGAGCACATTTCTCAGGTTGTTCTGTTTTTAAAACAAAAATCCGGAAGCGGACAGGCGAGGCACCTGCCGGGGCTTCCGGATTTTGCATGTAACTTATTTTTATGTCCCGTATGCCCGGCGGAACTCGCCGGGCGTTTTTCCTTTAAACCGGCGGAACATCCGGTCAAAGTAGCCTGCATCCCCAAAGCCGCAGGCCAACGCTACATCGGTGATGCTGTCCTGCGAAGCGCAGAGCATTTCGGCCGCGCACTCCACCCGGTAATAGAGCAGATAGTCAATGGGGGTGCGGCCGGTCAGCTGGCGGAAAACACGGCAGAAATATTTGGGCGACAGGCCTGCCTGCCGGGACAGGTCCTCCAGCGTGAGGGGTTCCGAATACTGGGTGTGAATCAGCCGCAGGGCATTCTTTATCCCCTGCGTGCGCTTGATATCCCGCGGGGATTCCGCCTCTGCCGGGCGGTAGAGGTGCCGGGCCAGCATCTCCCCCAGAAACTGCCACAGCAAGCCGGTCGTGGTGAATTCGTAGCCGGCTTTTTCGGTTTCCATTGCTTCAAATAGCGCGCTGATCAGTTCGGCAGCCTGTGTTCCGGCCGGGAAATGTCCTTCCAGGCGCGCGCCGGTTTCCCGCAGACGGGTCAGCCGCTGCCCGCAGACGCTGGCCCCCGGCAAAAAGCGTTCCAGATCGAATACGACGCATTCATATATACAGTCCTCCGGGGTACCGCCGTGGATTGATCCGTCTGCAATCAGGGCGCAGTCCCCCGGCCCCAGATCGCACGGCTGCCCGTCCACCGACAAATGCAGCTGCCCGTGCAGCACCAGGATCAGCTCATGCTCCATATGCCAATGAAAGGGCATCTCATAGCGGGGATGGGTGGGATCTACATAATAAAGTTCAATGGGAAAGTCAAAGGTGCCGCGCACGGCCCGTTCATGGCTGGCAAGATAACGCATACTCGTTTCCTCAAAAAGTGAATATCCTTCAATTTAATCTGATTATACATCAAGACAACCGACTGTACAAGCAGATATACTTCTAATCAGATAGCAACGAAAGGAGTGTCCCCCTGATGGACATCAATCTGATTAAAGAGCAGATCTGCGACGTCTGCCACAAAACCTGGCAGCTGGGCTGGGTAGCGGCCAACGACGGCAACGTATCCGCCCGGCTGGAAGACGGCACCTTCCTGTGCACCCCCACCGGCATGAGCAAGAGCTTCATCACCCCGGAAAAGCTGCTGCGCATCAACGACAAGGGGGAGGTTCTGGAAGGCGCCGAGGGTCTGCGCCCCTCCAGCGAGATCAAGATGCATCTGCGCTGCTACGCCAAGCGCCCCGACGTGTGGAGCGTCATCCATGCTCATCCCCCCGGTGCTACCGGGTTTGCCGTAGCCCACAAGGCAATGGATATGTACAACATGATCGAGGATGTGGCGGTGATCGGCAGCGTGCCCCTGACCCCCTACGGCACCCCCAGCACCAGCGAAGTGCCCGACGCCATTGAGCCCTATCTGGAAGAGCACGATGTGATGCTGCTGGAAAACCACGGCGCACTGGCGGTGGGCAGCGACGTGATCACGGCGTTTTACCGGATGGAGAGCCTGGAACTGTGGGCCAAGATCACCATCAATGCGGTGATTCTGGGCGGCAGCATCGACATCAGCCAGGAAAACATCCAGAAACTGATTGATCTGCGGGGCTTCTACCGGGTCACCGGCCGGCACCCCGGCTACAAGAAGTTTGATAACGGATTGAGGTAATCATCATGCTGAAAGGAGTTCCCGCTATCCTGTCCCCCGCTCTGCTCAAGGTACTGTGCGAGATGGGCCACGGCGACGAGATCGTGATTGCCGACGGCAATTTTCCGGCTGAAAACATGGGCAAAGATGCCATTGTTATCCGCGCCGACGGCCACGGTGTACCGGAAATTCTGGACGCGGTGCTGCGGATGATTCCGCTGGATCAGTATGTGGAGCAGCCCGCCGCCCTGATGCAGGTGGTTCCCGGCGACTCTTGCGTACCAGGGATCTGGGACACCTACCGCACCTTGCTGAACAAAAACGGCGAGGATCCCCAAAACGTTGAAATGATGGAGCGCTTTGCCTTTTATGAGCGCGCAAAAAAGGCCTATGCCATTGTGGCCACCGGAGAAACCGCCATCTACGCGAACATCCTGCTGAAAAAAGGGGTGGTGGAATGAAGCGGGTACTGGCCTTTGACTTCGGCGCGTCCAGCGGCCGGGCCATCCTGGCGGAATATGAGAACGGACACCTTACCTATAAAGAAGTTCACCGCTTTGAGAACTGCCCCCGGGAGCGGGACGGGCATTTCCGCTGGGATTTTGCCGACCTGATGGCCAATGTGCATCAGGGAATTGAAAAAGCGGGTGCGTTTGACAGCATCGGGTTTGATACCTGGGGCGTGGACTTTGGCCTGCTGGACGAGGACGGCAAGCTGCTGGGCGACCCGGTGCACTACCGGGACAGCCGCACCGAGGGCATGGTGGAAAAAGCGATGGCCCGGATGGATGCGGATGCCCTGTATGCCGCCACCGGCAGCCAGATTATGGCCATCAACACCCTGTTCCAGCTGCTGGCGGTGCAGGAGCAGGACGCAGAAACCTGGGAAAAAGCCCGCCGCCTGCTGTTTATGCCGGATCTGTTCGCTCACGCCCTGTGCGGGGCGGATGTGTGCGAAACCACCATTGCCTCCACCAGCCAGATGCTGGATGCCCGCACCGGCGCCTGGAACCGGGATGTGCTGCAGTCCTTTGCGATTCCGGAGCACCTGTTTGCCCCCCGGGTGAACAGCGGCACGGCGGTGGGTGAATACCAGGGCGCCAAGGTGATCGCGGTGGCCGGGCACGACACCCAATGCGCGGTAGCCGCCATGCCGGCACCGGATGCGAACGCCGCGTTCCTGTCCTGCGGTACCTGGAGTTTGCTGGGATGCGAGTTGGACAATCCGATCCTGACACAGCGCAGTCGGCTGGACGCATTGTCCAATGAGCAAGGAGCCAATGGTAAGATCAACTATCTGAAAAACATCGTGGGTCTGTGGCTGATTCAGGAGAGCCGCCGCCAGTGGCGGCGGGAGGGGCAGGAATACTCCTACGCCCAGCTGGAGCAGCTGGCCCTGGCCGCCGAACCTCTGCGCAGCTTCATCGATCCGGACGACCCGCTGTTCACCCCGCCGGGGGATATTCCCGGCCGGGTGCGGGAATTCTGCCGCCGTACCGGCCAGCCGGTGCCGGAAACCGTGGGCCAGGTGATGCGCTGCATCTGCGAAAGCCTGGCGCTGAAATACCGCTTCGCGCTGGAACAGCTGAGCCGGGCCACCGGAAAACAATTTTCCGTTCTGCACGTGCTGGGCGGCGGCGCCAAGGACGGGCTGCTCTGCCGCATGACGGCTGACTGTGCCGGTATCCCGGTGATTGCCGGGCCGGTGGAAGCCACCGCGCTGGGCAATATTCTCATCCAGCTGGTGGCGCTGGGCGAATTGCCGGACATCGCCGCCGGCCGCGCCCTTATCGCCGCCACAGAACCTGTAAAGCGCTTTGCTCCCGGTGATCGCAACGATTGGGACAAGGCTTATGAAACCTATACCACCATCTTATCCGAATAAGGAGGGAACCAAGATGCTGTGCCCGAAAATTGGTATCCGGCCCACCATCGACGGCCGTTGGGGCGGCGTGCGGGAGAGCCTGGAGGAGCAGACCATGGCTATGGCCCGCAACGCCAAGGCCCTGATTGAGGAAAACCTGCGCTATCCCGACGGCACCCCGGTGCAGTGCGTCATCGCAGACACCACCATCGGCGGCGGTGCGGAGGCCGCTGCCTGCGCTGACAAGTTCACCACTGAGAACGTGGTGGCCACCCTGACCGTTACCCGCTGCTGGTGCTACGGCAGCGAGACCTTTGACATGGACCCCCGCACCATCAAGGCGGTATGGGGATTCAACGGCACCGAGCGCCCGGGCGCGGTGTATCTGGCCGCTGTTCTGGCCGCCCACGCCCAGAAAGGTCTGCCCGCTTTCTCCATCTACGGCCATGATGTGCAGGAGGCCGCTGACACCAGCGTGCCTGCCGACGCGGCCGAGAAGATTCTGCGGTTTGCCCGCTGCGCCGTGGCAGTTGGCTGGATGAAGAACAAGGCCTATGTGAATCTGGGCGGCGTGGCCATGGGCATCGCGGGCAGCTACTGCGACGCGGCCATGTTCCAGAAATACTTTGGCATCCGGCCCGAGTGGGTGGATATGACCGAGATCATCCGCCGCATCACCCTGGAGATCTACGACCACGAAGAATACGACCGGGCTCTGGCCTGGGTCAAGGCCAACTGCAAGGAGGGCTTTGACTGCAACGCCGGCAAGAACCTGCCCGAGGTCATCACCAAATCCAAGGTGGTGCCCGCCGACAAGGACTGGGAGTTCATCACCAAGATGACCATGGTCATGCGGGATATCCTGTACGGCAACCCGAAGCTGGACGAGATGGGCTGGCACGAGGAGGCGCTGGGCAAAAACGCGGTGGCCGGCGGTTTCCAGGGGCAGCGCAACTGGACCGACTGGCTGCCCAACGCGGACTTTACCGAAGCCATCATGGCCAGCACCTTTGACTGGAACGGCCCGAAGCGCCCCACCCCCTTTGCCACCGAGAACGACACCCTCAACGGCGTGGCCATGATGCTGGGCACTCTGGTATCCGGCACCGCGCCCTGCTTCCATGATGTGCGCACCTACTGGAGCCCGGAGGCCTGCGAGCGGGTGACCGGCCACAAGCCCACCGGCGTGGCAAAGGATGGCTTTATCCACCTGATCAACTCCGGCGCCACCGCGCTGGACGGCAGCGGCGCTGCCACCAACGACCAGGGCGAACACGTGATGAAGCCCTTCTGGGAGATGACCGACAAGGACGTGAATGCCTGCCTGGCCGCCACTGACTGGTGCCGTGCCAACTACGAATATTTCCGGGGCGGCGGATTCTCCAGCCACTTCCGCTGTGCCGCCGAGATGCCGGTTACCATGCTGCGGGTGAACATCGTGGAGGGTGTGGGCCCTGTGCTGCAGCTGGCCGAGGGCTGGACCGCCCACCTGCCCGACGAGGTACACACCCCCATCGACAAGCGCACCGATCCCACCTGGCCCACCACCTGGTTTGTGCCCCGCCTGACCGGCAAGGGCGCGTTCAAGGATGTATACAGCGTGATGGCCAACTGGGGCGCCAACCACGGCGTGACGGTATACGGCCATGTGGGTGCCGATCTGGTGACCCTGGCCTCCATGCTGCGCATCCCCGTGGCGCTGCACAACCTGCCGGAGGACAAGGTCTACCGGCCTCACGCCTGGGCGGCATTCGGCACCCAGGACACCGAAGCCGCCGACTTTGCTGCCTGCAAACATTACGGCCCGCTGTACCGGTAATGCACTGACAAATAAAATCCCTGCCCTTGGTTCGGCTGAACCCGGGGCAGGGATTTTCTGTTTTCAGGTGCTGTATGGTGTGTCCGCATGGGCCAGCAGGCGGTATTTGACCGGGGTCACGCCGGTAATCCGGCGAAACACTTTGGTAAAATAGCTCTGGTCGTCAAAGCCCACCGCGTTGGCCACGTCGGCCACCCGCAGGTCGTTGTATTTCAGCAGGCTTTTGGCCTTGTTGATGCGCACCGCGTTGAGATAATCGTTGAAGCTGTTTCCGGTTTCCCTGGTAAAAATCCGGCTCAGGTAGGACGGCGACAGATACACCATCTCCGCCAGCTGATTCAGCGTGACCTTTTCATAATAGTGCACCTCGATGTACTGCATACACAGGTGCAGGGCATGGGCATGCCGCACGTCGGAATACTGGAAGATGCTGTCCATCAGATGGTTGACGCTCTCGGTCAAAAACAGGCACATTTCGTCAATGCTCCGTGCGGTGCTGATCTGGATGCGGTTCTGGTGGCACAGCTGCAGAGTAGCCCCTGCGTCGGCGCCCGCGTCAATGGCGGCGCGGCCGGTCAGGGACAGCAATTCACACACGCGGGATTTGACCTGTTCCAGATCCCGGCCGGAGGAGAACAGAATATGCCCCAGCAGTTCGTTCAGCAGTTTCTGCGCGGCGGCCTTGTCCGACTGAAGAATACTTTTCAGGAAAAGCTTTTCGGTGGCAAGGGGATACGGCGGAGGCAGCACCTCCTGTTTCAGCTGCAGGATATAGCTGGAAATCTGCCCCTGGATCGCGTCGGCGGACTGGGTCTCCAGCAGGCGGTTGGAGGCAGATACCTTGTTCATGAATCCCACCGCCATGAACAGCAGGGTGGACAGATGGTTCACCTTGCTGGTGGTCAGTACCGGCACCCAGCGCAGTTCATCGGTGATTTTTTCCCGGATCTCCGGCGGAAAGGCAACCAGCTCACAGTCCGCATAATCGTCCTTTTCCACCATCAGGAACGGGCCCGCCGTGATCCGGGCACAGCTGCCCACGTCCCCTACAATCGGGGAAATAAAGCAGGTCAGCCCCATGGGGCAGTAATAGATGTACTTGCCGCCGAACCGTTCCGCTTCCGCCATGCTGTAGTTCTGCGCGTCCACACATTGGGCGTGAGACTGATTGGCCAGGCGGCAGATGCGGCAGCCCGCACAGCTGTACCCGTAATCCGCCAGCTGATTGCCTTCTTTGTCGGATACAATGCATCCCAGATCGGTAGCTCCTGCAAAGGCCTGGGCACACTCCTTGGCAAGGGTCAGATTGAAATCTTCCTTTTTCATATTCCTATGCAGCCCCTTTTGGACAAGCATTCTTTTGAGCAAAATAATACCAAAACAGGCAAAGAAATACAAGCCTTTTCCACAGGGATGTGCTATTCTAGCAATATAGAAAGACCGTGACGCGACGGTTGGGCATTTACAAAACAGCAAATATGTAAGGAGAATGGAACTATGAACGTACTGACCGAAATTTCCGAAAATCTGCAGCGCGGCAAAGCCAAGGTTGTCAAGGAACTGGTTCAGCAGGCCATTGATCAGGGTATCCCTGTACAGCAGATCCTGGACGAGGGTCTTCTGGCCGGCATGAGCGTGATCGGTGAGAAGTTCAAGAACAACGAGGTCTTTGTGCCGGAAGTTCTGGTTGCGGCCCGCGCCATGAACATGGGCGCCGCCCTGCTGAAGCCCCTGATGGCTGAGGCCGGTGTGGAAGCGGCCGGCAAGGTGTGCATCGGCACCGTCAAGGGCGACCTGCATGACATCGGCAAGAACCTGGTCAAGATGATGATGGAGGGCAAGGGCCTGGAAGTTATCGACCTGGGCACCGACGTGGCCCCCGAGACCTACGTACAGACCGCCATCGATCAGGGCTGCCAGATCATCTGCTGCTCTGCCCTGCTGACCACCACCATGGGCATGATGGAAGAGGTTGTGAAGAAGGCCGGCGAGGCCGGTATCCGCGACAAGGTCAAGATCATGGTGGGCGGCGCCCCCGTTACCCAGACCTTCTGCGACCAGATCGGCGCTGACTGCTACACCCCTGACGCCGCTTCTGCTGCCGATGCTGCTGTGTCGATGTGCCAGACCGCGTAAGTAACCTGCAATAAAAAAGCTCCGCTCTCGCCGACGCCTGTGCAAAAGATGTACGGCTGAGAACAAAGCTTATTACAAATTTGAGTATATTCTCTGCGGGCGGCCTTGTCAAGCGGCCCCGCATACGATTAAATAGTGGAGGTTTTTACCATGACTCCGAAGGAACTTCTGTTTGCTACCCTGCGCCATGAAGCCACCCCCCGCGCCCCGTGGGTTCCCTTCTCCGGCGTTCACTCCGGTTTTCTGACCGGCGCCGATGCCACCAAGGTTCTGACCGATGAGGATGCGCTGGTGGAAGCGCTTCTGGCGGTGAACCGTCTGTACAAGCCCGATGGTCAGCCGGTTGTGTTTGACCTGCAGCTGGAGGCCGAAATCCTGGGCTGTGATCTGGTGTGGGCTAAGGACGGCCCGCCCAGCGTGGCCAGCCATCCCCTGGCCGACACCATGACCGTTCCCTGCCGCTGCACCCTGCCCACCGCCGAAAAGGGCCGTCTGCCCATGGTGCTGAACGCCATGCGCCGCATGAAGAAGGAAGTGGGCGACACCACCGCCCTGTACGGCCTGATCTGCGGCCCCTTCACCCTGGCTTCTCACCTGCGCGGCAATGACCTGTTCATGGACATGTACGACGATGAGGAGTATGTGCAGCAGCTGCTGGCGTTCTGCACCGACTGCGGCAAGCGCATGAGCGATCTGTTCATCGAAGCCGGCATGGACGTGATCGCTGTGGTAGACCCGCTGGTTTCCCAGATCTCCAGCACCCATTTTGAGGACTTCCTCTCCGGGCCTTACACCGAGTTGTTCGATCACATCCGCAGCAAGGGCGTGTTCTCCTCCTTCTTTGTCTGCGGCGACGCGACCCGCAACATCGAAGTGATGTGCCAGACCGGCCCGGACTCCATCTCGGTGGACGAGAACGTGGACATCATCGCGGCCAAAGCCATCACCGACAAGTACAACGTGGTCATCGGCGGCAACATCCCCCTGACCTCCGTTATGCTGCATGGCACCCAGCAGGACAACATGAAGTATGTGGTGGATCTGCTGGCTCAGCTGCCGGAGTATCGCAACTTCATCGTAGCCCCCGGCTGCGACATGCCCTACGCGGTGCCGGTGGAGAACGCCATCGGTGCGGCTCAGGCTGCCCTGGAGACCGAGAGCGTGCGCAAGATGGTGGAAAATTATGTGTCCGCTTCCTTTGATATTGACGTGGAGCTGCCGGATTACGAGCATCTGCCCCGCCCGCTGATGGAGGTCTTTACTCTGGACAGCGCCACCTGCGCCGCCTGCACCTACATGCTGGGCGCTGCTGTGGTGGCCAAGGAGCATTTTGGTGATGCCATCGATATGGTGGAGTACAAGTTCACCGAAAAAGAGAACATTGCCCGCTGCAAAAAGATGGGTGTCAAGAACCTGCCCAGCATCTACATCAACGGCAAACTGAAGTTCGCCTCCATCATTCCCAGCAAGGAAGAGCTGGAGAAAGCCATTCAGGAAGTACTGTAAATCAACTTGTGCCGCGAGGATTTCTCGCGGCACTTTCTGAAAGGGTCCGCCATGGAACTGTATCTGATCACCGGATTTTTGGGTGCGGGTAAAACCACCTTTCTGCGGGAATTTGTCCGCCAGTTTGCGGGCAAGCGCCTGCGGCTCATCATCAATGAATTCGGCAAGGCCGGTGTGGACGGAGCGCTGCTTCGGGATGTGAACGCCGTGATGGCCGAGATCACCAACGGCTCGATCTTCTGCGCCTGCCGCCTGGACAAGTTTGAGGAAGAACTGCACCGCTGCATTGCCGACGCGCCGGATGTGGTGATTGTGGAGGCCTCCGGGCTTTCGGATCCCACCAGCGTGCAGACCGTGCTGGGGCGGGAGGAGTTTTCCGCCATTCAGTACCGGGGCAGCGTGTGCCTGGTGGACACGCCCCGGCTGGAGCGGGTGCTGCATACCGCCCGGGTATGTCCGAAACAGCTGATGGTGAGCAGTCTGGTATTGCTGAACAAGACCGACCTGGCCAGTGAAGAACAGGTTCACGCGGCCGCGGCAGCCGTGCGGGAGCGCAATCCCGAAGCGGTGGTGCGCACCACGCAGTTTGGCGCGTTTGATCCCGCCTGGATGCGGAACATCCACCCGCTGGGCGGCACCGATATGACCGGGCAGCCGGACATTCAGCTGCAGAAGCAGCTGATTGAACTGGATCCTGTCATGACGGTGGAACAGCTGACCGGCGCGCTGCGCCTGATTGTCGAGGACAGCTGGCGCATCAAAGGGTTTGCCCGGCTGGAAGGCCGCTGCCTGCTGGTGGATTGTGTGGGCCCGGCTGTACGTATTAGTGACACAAATATTGAGACGGAACAGGAAAACCGGCTGGTGCTGCTGGCCGGGCCGGGTATGCCGCTGCGCCGCGCAGTCAAGCAGGCGATCCAGTGGTACCCGGGCCTGATCCGGGAGGTTTGGGAATGATCGAATCCATTTTAGAGCGCTTTGCCCAGGGCGAAGATCTGACAAAAGAAGATCTGTGCACGCTGCTGCGCGTGCCGGTGGGCAGCCGCGACTACTACAATCTTCTGGCCGAGGCCAACGGCTACTCCCGCAAGGCGTTCGAGGGAAAAGGCCTGCTGTTCGGGCAGATCGGGCTGGATATCCAGCCCTGCCGCATCAACTGCAAGTTCTGCAGCCTGGCGGCGGATTTTCTGAAAGGCTGCACGCCTTTTATCCGCGATCTGGACGACACGGTGCAGCTGGCGAAGCAGCTGGCTGACGCCGGCGTGCGGGATGTATTCCTGATGACCACGGCGGAGTTCTCCCAGGAGCGTTATCTGGACTACGGGCGCGCCGTGCGGGCGGTTCTGCCGGACGATGTGCGTCTGGTAGCCAATGTGGGCGACTTTGATGAGGCTTACGCCCTCCGGCTGCGGGATGCGGGCTTTACCGGTGTATACCACATCTGCCGTCTGGGCGAAGGGGTGGATACCGGCGCATCGGTGGAGACGCGGGTGCGTACCCTGGACGCGGTCAAGGCGGCCGGGCTGGAACTCTACTATTGCGTGGAGCCTATCGGCCCTGAGCACACCGACGAGCAGCTGGCGGACGAAATGCTGCGGCCCCGCCAGTACCCGGTAGGGGTTATGGCCGTGATGAAGCGCACCGCTGTGCCCGGCACACCGCTGGCGCCGCGTGGCGAGATCAGCGCGGCACGTCTGGCCCAGATCTGCGCTGCCGCTACCCTGGCCATGCGTCCGAAGCGGGCCATGTGCGTGCATGAGCCGGATGAGCTGTGCCTGATGGCGGGGGCCAATCAGCTGTATGCGGAATGCGGGGCCAATCCCCGTGATACCGAAGCCGAAACGAGCAAGGGCCGCGGATTCTCCGTGGAGGATGCCCGTGCAATGCTGCGAAAGGCAGAATGGAGCTGAAAGCATGAAAAGCGAAACGGAATTGGTACAGACCCTGTTGGATTGGGGCGCCTATCGGGCGGGTGTTGTCCCGGTGGCAAATATTGAATTTGAGCCGGAATTCCGTAAAATGTGCGAGTCCAACGCTTGCGGGATGTACGGCAAAAGCTGGATGTGCCCGCCCTGCGTGGGCCCGGTGG
This sequence comes from Gemmiger sp. An120, assembly GCF_002160955.1. GTDB lineage: Bacteria > Bacillota > Clostridia > Oscillospirales > Ruminococcaceae > Gemmiger_A > Gemmiger_A avium. Next base: position 10,880 of record NZ_NFLN01000015.1, on the reverse strand, counting down.
ACGAGCTGATTGCCCGGGCAAAAGGCTATCGCTGGGCGCTTGTATACCAGACGGTGGACAATCTGGAAGACAGCTATGATTTTGAAGGCATGATGGCTGCCGGACAGCGGATGAACGAACTGACCCAGCGGGTGCGCGCGGAACTGGCGGACGAATTCGGGCCGGATGCGCTGCATCTGGGGGCAGGCGGCTGCCGCCTGTGCCCGGTCTGCGCCAAGCGGGAGGACAAGCCCTGCCGCTTCCCTGACAAGGCGCTGGCGTCGCTGGAAGCCTATGGCATGAACGTCTCCCGCCTGGCCGAGTTGGCCGGCATGAAGTACATCAACGGGCAGGACACCGTGACCTATTTTGGCGCGGTGCTGTTCGGCCGCTGAAAGTGAGGAATATCCATGGCAGTTGTGACGATCAACAGGGCCCCCTGCAACGCAGAGCCGGGAACGCTTCTGAGCGATGTGGTAAGCCCGCACATCCACCTGGAGACCCCCTGCGGGCGGCTGGGCCGGTGCGGCAAATGCCGTGTGGTGGCTCATGGCGAACTGAGTGAGCCTTCCGCGGAAGAAACCAAACTTCTTACCGCCGATGAGCTGGCGCAGGGTGTGCGTCTTGCCTGCTGCACCCGTGTACTGGGGGATTGCCAGGTTACCGCCGGAAACGAGGCCCAGGCCCATGTGCTGGGCAGCGAGCAGGCACTGACCGCCCGCGCTCCCCTGTTCTCTCACTGGGGGGCGGCCATTGATATCGGCACCACCACCCTGGCCACCTGCCTGTACGACAAGAACGGCACGCTGCTGGCACAGGCAGGCTGTATGAATCCGCAGTCCCGCTGGGGCGCGGACGTCATCACCCGCGTTGGCGCAGCGCTGAACGGAGAATCCGAGGCACTGGCCCAGAGCATCCGCGGCAAGCTGGACGAACTGCTGGGAGAGATGGCGCAAAAGGCCGGGATTCCCGCTGAACAAATCGACGCCGTGGTGATTACCGGCAATACAGCCATGCTGTATCTGCTGACCGGAACAAATCCGGACTGCCTGTCCCATGCGCCGTTTGAGGCCGACCGGCTGTTTGGCGAAACCCTGCGCGGTGAGCAGCTGGGGCTGCGCTGCGCCAACGCGGCGGTGTATCTGCCCCGCTGCTTCTCCGCCTTTGTGGGTGCGGACACCGCCACAGCCCTGCTGGCCAGCGGTATTACCCACGGAACCGGCACACGGGTAATGGCGGACATCGGCACCAACGGTGAAATCGTGCTGTGGGATCAGGGAACGCTGCTTTGCTGTTCCACAGCGGCGGGCCCCGCCTTTGAGGGTGCGGGCCTGACCATGGGCATGGCCGGACGGGACGGCGCTGTAGACCACGTTACCGTAGAAAACGGCGAGCTGAAAGCCCATGTGCTGGGCGGCGGCGAGGCGGCAGGCATCTGCGGCAGCGGTGTTGTGGATGCGCTGGCCTGTCTGCTGGAAACCGAGCAGATGGATGAGACCGGTTTCCTGGATCCGGAACCGGCGGTGATCTGCGGCAAGGTAACGCTGGCCCAGAAGGATGTGCGGGCGGTTCAGCTGGCCAAGAGCGCTGTGGCGGCCGGAATTACCACCCTGCTGGAAACCGCCGGCAAAAAGCCGGAACAGGTGGAAGAACTGGCGGTGGCCGGTGGTTTTGGCAGCTATCTGGACGTGAACAGCGCGGGCCGCATCGGGCTGATCCCCGAAAAGCTGGTGCCGCGGGTGCGGGTGCTGGGCAACGCGGCGCTGCAGGGTGCGGCGATGCTGCTGCTGGATCAAACGCTGGTGGCCGCCTGCGAGGAACAGACGCTGCAGGGCAAGACGGTGGATTTGACCTCCAGCCCGCTGTTCCTGCAGGCGTACACAGACGGTATGTTTTTCTGACATTTTCCTCATACTCTGTTTTTTCGTATGCAGCCGGGGCATCTTCAGGCCCCGGCTGCATTTTGCGCTGTACCGCTTTTATCACTGTTGACGGCAACGCATTTCTCTGCTAAGATAGTATCCAACAAGATGAAAGGAGACTGTTTGCAACTTATGGACGACGGTGACAGTAACGCCCCCGCCAATTCTTTCTCTTGCCGGTACAAACTGAAGAAAAAACAGACAAGACATAGCCTGCGTTTACGTGAGTAGCGTGACAGGCTGTGTCTTTTTGTGTTTTTCAGCCGGTGTCCGGCAAGTAATAAGGAGGAATTACCCTTGAACGATTCACTTATTTTCATGATCCTGCTGCAGGTTTTTCTGATTCTGCTTAATGCGGTTTTTGCCAGTGCCGAGATTGCGGTAATCTCTATCAACGATGCCAAACTGGCAAAGATGGCCGCTGCCGGCGACAAACGTGCTATACGGTTGGCGCGCTTAACCAGCCAGCCTGCCCGCTTTCTGGCCACAATCCAGGTTGCCATTACTCTATCCGGTTTTCTGGGAAGCGCTTTTGCGGCCGAAAACTTTTCAGACGGTTTGGTGGACTGGCTGTTAGGCCTGGGCGTACAGATACCTGCTGCTACGCTGGACGCTGTTGCGGTAGTGATCATCACCCTGATTTTGTCTTACTTTACCCTGATTTTCGGAGAACTTGTGCCCAAGCGGGTAGCCATGCGTAAAGCCGAAGTTCTGGCCCTTGGAATCTCTGGCCTGATCTCCGCCATTGCCGGACTGTTTGCCCCTGTCGTTTGGTTTCTGACCGCCTCCACCAACACAGTTCTGCGCTTGCTGGGTATTGATCCTGATGCGGAAGACGAGGCGGTCAGCGAGGAAGAAATCCGCATGATGGTGGATGTAGGATCACAAAAAGGCACCATCGACCGGGAAGAAAAACAGTTCATCCAAAACGTGTTTGAATTCGATGATCGGACAGCCGGACAGATCGCTACCCATCGCACTGAGCTTACCATTCTGTGGACGGACGAAAGTATGGACGAATGGGCTGCTACCATACATAACAGTCGGTTCACCCACTATCCGGTGTGTGGTGAATCGGCTGACGATGTAGTGGGCATTCTCAATGCCAAAGATTATTTCCGCCTGCCCGAAAAAAGCCGGGAAATGGTAATGAAACAGGCCGTAAAACCTGCTTATTTTGTACCGGACAGTGTTCGTGCGGATGTGTTGTTCCGCAACATGCGAAACGGCAGTCATCCTCTGGCGGTGGTACTGGATGAGCACGGCGGCATGACCGGCATCGTAACGATCAACGATCTTGTAGAACAGCTGGTAGGCGATCTGGGCGAAGAACGCAGCGGAACCTGCCCTGTTCCGTCGGTTGAAGCCGAAGGGGGCGGCGCCTGGCGGATTCGGGGAGATGCTTCACTGGAAGAAGTCGCCCGAACGCTGGGCATATCACTTCCCTGCGACGAGTTTGACACCTTCAACGGCCTTGTATTCAGCGCTTTACCCACAATTCCCCGGGATGGTTCTACCGCAGAAGTGGAAACCGCCGGACTGCGGATCCGGATTACCGAAATCCGCAATCATCAGGTAGAAAGCGCTTTGGTAACCCGTAAAGAACAGCCGGCAGAAGCTGTACAGCCGCACAATTAAGCCGATTCACCATGCTATATTCTTCTGCATGGTTTTCGGCATAGCAAAGCCCCCATCGAACCGATCGCTTCCGGTTGATGGGGGCTTTCCTTTTATATGCAGCCTGGAAATCAGGTCAGGAGTTGTTTTTTGCTTTGCAGATCAGCTGAGTCATGGTGCCCATGGGGCAGTAGACGCACCAGCTGCGGGGCTTGAACAGAACCATGGTGATCAGACCCAGCACGGTGGATGTGAGCATGACGCTGTAAAAGCCAAAGGCAAACTGCGCCACGCCCGGATGGAACAGAGTGCCGTGGTAGGCCCAGTTCCAGGGCAGTTTGAAGGTCCACAGCAGGGTGACCACCTGGCGGAGATCCTGCGCCCCGGCGAACACCAGCCAGGTGTTCCAGAGCATCAAAAAGAACATGGCGAAGAAAAAGGCCAGGAATCCATACCGGAATGCCTTGCTTTTCATCCAGCCGGGGATATCCTTTTTGCGGGAAAGGCCAAAGCGTCCGCCCAGCATCCCGAACAGCTGGCCGCGACCGCAGTAGCGGTTGCAGTAGCCCTTATTGCCGCCAGCCACAGCGATGATCAGCGGGATGAAGAAGCACAGCAATCCCAGCCAGGCAAACAGGATATTGAAGAAGCCCAGTACCAGATACAGGGCCGAAACGATCCACAGATAATCGTACCACCGTTTTTTCATGCCTGCACCTCCCGGATTTCAATCACGCTGGCCGGGCATTCCCGGGCGCACCGCCCACAGCCCACGCACTTGCTTTCGTTTACCCGGGCCGTCACGCCCCGGACAACCTCAATCGCCTGCAGCGGGCACACCTTTACGCAGCATCCGCAGGCAATGCAGGCCGGGCGGTCCACCACGGCCTTACGCCGTCTTTTTTCCGTATTCATAAGATACCTCCCTGGTCAGAATGGCACTATAATACTATAAAAGAAACGGGCGGCACCGTGACAAGGTCACAGTAGCCGCCCGTTTCTTTTTATGTTTCGCTTGCCGGAAGCAGGCGAACGGTAACCCGAAAAGAACCGTCTTCCCAATCGGAACCACCTTCGCCGGTATCGGTGTATTCGTGAATAAAGGAATACTCTTCCCCACCCGCAGAACAACCGCTTTCTCTCCGTTATCAAAACCATATCCGTGGCCCAGATCGCACAGCACCTTCATGCCGGTTGTGCTGCCGGCGGTATCCCGCTCCCAGGATACAAACGTGAGGTGGGCATTCCTTAGATATTGCAGCGGCAGATCCATGCGGAAGGGTTCCGTCATTTGTATACGAAACGGACAGCCGGTTTGATCGGTCAGGTTTTCTGTACACATCGTTCTCTCTCCTTATGCGCCCAAAAGGCGCATTTTTCATTTTAAAAGAAACGACGCAGCGCTTTCTTTCTGAACTTTTCCAGCACACTTCTCATCTCCAGAAGGTCATTGTGGGGATCCGTTTTCGCCAGCATGGCACAGGCAGCCAGCCCCATTTCGGCGTATTCCGCTGCTTTGGGTTTGTTCTTCTCATGGCCAGATAAAGTTCACTTACAAAGACACAGGCCGAAATCTCGATCTGCCAGGCAGGATTGCTTTGCGTGCGTTTTGCCATATCCGCGGCAAGACAGGCCGATTGCGCGCCATAGAATTCCGCTTCCGATGTATTCCCCTCTTCGGATGCAATCAGTGCCATATACAAATAGCACTCCGCATACACGATGGTTACTTCCGCTTCGGATGGCTTGTATTCCTTCTTGTTGGTCAGCAGGTCAATGGCTTTTTTGAGGGCTGCCTTCGCTTTTTCCGGCTGCCCGTTCTGATACCAGTAGACGCCCAGCATATCCAGCATTTCAACGCAACAGTTCTTTTATATCCTAAACAATCGCTTTTTTGCTGATGTTGGTTCTTTTCCTGTAAGAATGTAAAAGAGACAGGCTTTCCGAAAAGGTAGCCTGTCTCCTTTTATGTTCCGGGCTGTTTCGAATGAATCAATACGCAGCTTCTTAATTCACCTTCACTGACATTCGAAATGGATGAACTCAATAAAGGGAAAAGCCCTTGTAGTTTTCGCCTTCGACATCTGATGCGTAGAATGTTACTGTCTCACCGTTAGGTCCATAATAATCCACATGATCACCGTAAACGCCCTGTTTGCGCCAGGTAGCCCGCCCGTTGTTGGTGTCATAAATGGTGTCGGGCATGGATTCCAGGGACGAACTCACGGTTTCGCCGCTGTCCATAGGCGCATGTGTGATAATTGAAAAAACCAGACGCCAAGCGAATCCGCATGCGATCATACAGGCTGCAAAAGGCAAGGTCACCCGTTGAACCGTGGTTTCGCATCGGCTGAAGATGATCAGTGCGGTGTACAACAGGCAGATAACCGCAAAGAACAACGAACCGGCGATGTCTCCGAAAGAAAGACTTGCTTCGTGTCCCACAAGCCCCTTGATCAGGCCCGCTACCAGCACAACCAACTGCACAACCCCGATCAAAACGATATATGAGCCGCCCACACCGATAATTCCTGCCCATTTGCGCCGCAAATCTTTGTAACCAATGGTGCCCGCAAGGCACAGCACCAAGATAAACGTACATACGATTCCAACAACTAAATCCATGATAAAACGCTTCTTTTTCTCACATTATTCTTCGCTGATATGAACGTTGTATTGATTGCCCTGCCTGTCCTTCGCAGTTGCAAATGTACCATCCCCATTGATGGAAACAGCTGTCAGTCCTTGTTGGGCCAGTTTTGTGCGAATCGCTTCCTCCCGAGCCCGCTGCGCACGTTCCTTTTCCGCCAAGTTATCCAGCGCTCCGCCAATAAACGCATCCGTCTGTTCGCCGATTTTCAGATACATTTCCTTTTCCGCTTTTTCCTCATCACTGTCTGCAATGATGAGGCGAGCAAACAAACTCCCGAACGGCAGATGGGAGCTAAACTTCATGTTGTCATTCCAAAACCGACGGAAGAACTTATTCTTGCGCGCCAGCTTTCTGAACGAAATCAGCAAACCTATTACAAGAACAACAAATAAAACCATTCCAACTTCATAACCCATTTTTATGACACTTCCTTTTGATTCAATTTTCCTGCGCTTTCAGGCAAGCGCTGTTATTTCCCCAATTTTCCCATGGACGTAACTTCTTCAAAGTTGCTGCCATCTGTGTTGATCCAATACCAGAGTTTGTTGTCAGGGTTCAGCATATAAATTTTATCTCCCAAAGCATGAACGTGGGAAAAGGTTCCAGGTATAATCTCTTCTTCCCCGGTGCCATCCAAATTCGATCGGTATAAGCCTTCTTGGTATACTGCATAATAGAGTTTGTCATCCAGAAGAGCAAAACCGTACTTATCAGTCATTTCTGTAGATTCGGAACCGTTCAACTTGTATCGGTGCGAGGATGTATACAGCCAGTCATCATGAATCACATACTCATAACTCTCCATTTCCTCGCCCACAGCCACTGCTTCGTTCTGTGCCCCATCCGTGCTGACACGCCAAAGAGAGCGGTTCCGGATGTAATAAAGCCAATCTCCATCCAGAAGCAAATGATGTCCTTCTTCCGCCAGATATGTTTCCGAAGTACCGTCTGTTTTGATTTTATAAATTCCACCCGGGTCATTTTTGGTGGCACGTGCTGCAAAATAGATCCATCCATCATCGACAATGGAGTAGTTACAATAGCGCTCGCTTAAAACTTCCACCTCAGAACCATCCACCGGTATCCTACTCAACTTAGACTCGTAGTTGCAAAAATAGAAGTAGCCGTCATAAAGGTTGAGCCACCACGGGTTCATCTCTGATTTGACCAGTTCCAGCTTGTCTCCGTTTACAGAACGTTTCATCAAATCATAACCTTTTCCGGTGGGGCCGCCTATATTGCTCCGGAAATAGATCCATTCCCCGTCTGTGACCGCATAACCACCACTGTTGGTGAGGTTTCCCAGCCCGTTGTCTGCGCTAGCGGAGACATTGGAGGTAGCCTTGTCTTCCTCTTTGTCAGATGTCGCCGAGGAGTCTGCGGCTTCTGAAACAGAGCTGCTGCCATCGGACGAATTTCCCGCGGAAGAAGCAGTTTTTTCAGCATCTCCGCACCCTGCCAGAGCTGCCGCCACAAAAGAAACGGCCAGAATTAGTGATAAAATTTTGAGTTTCATATTTATCCTTCCTTCTTTATGTGTTTACAGGCGGCTGCGCATCCCGCCCGGTACCGTCCCAATTCAACAAGCGCTCCTTTCCCGGGATTGGTCCGCACAGACACATACTGATATTGGTACATTTACTAATTGCGCCTTTTTTCGAAAAAGGAGACAGCCTTCAAAAAAGTTTTAAAATTTTTCAAAAAACAAAAAAGCCCGGCTTCCCGAAAGGTCAGGAAGCCGGGTTTGCATCATTCAGGGATCGTTACGGGGATCTCCATCGGGTGGTTCCAGCGGTAGAACTGCTCGGTAAATCGCAGTTCTGTACGTTGGAGACCGGTAAAATATCGCAGGGTCAGGCCGGTTTGCTGCATACCGGCTGTGCCAAAATCATATTGGAAAGAAAACGCGTCGTTGAAAAGCGCGTTTCCCAGCTGGAGGTTTGTATGCAGCAGCGTAAGTTCCGCATCGGGATTCTGGAACGACAGGGCGAACTGAGCCTGCTGGGGAAGTTCCTCCCGCTGTTCCAGGCCGCCGTCTTCCCAGGCAATCGCCAGTACGCGGGTATCGTACATCGGCTGGCCGGTTTCATCCATTCCGGTAACAGGGAACTCTGTCATTTGTTCAAGCCCTGCGGCGGAATCCAGACAGATTATGCTGCCAAGAGCGGTCCTCGCCTGGGCGTTTTCCGAAAGAAGTTCGCCTGCTGTCTGGGGCAGCGTCACCGACAGCCGGGCGTCCTGTGCGGCGGTAAGGTACAGATAGGGGATGTGCAGCGTGTATTCCCCTGCCGGAAGATCGCCAAAATCCCAGTCGCTGGCATCGCTGGTTCGGGAGGGACGGTAACTGCCCGGATATTCTGTGCCGTCCGGGGCCGTCAGGATGATCGGTTCTTCCACCGCGTCTACCGGCAACGCCGTGCGGGTGATGTCGGGAGAAATCTGCGCGTCCGAATGGGTGTTCAGTGGCTTCAGCGCCAGGACGATCCGGTCGTTTACCCGCCGCGGCGTTGCCTCTATGCCGCCGAAACTCCCGGTTTGGGAGAAAGAAGGGTGCTCCGGTTCCGGCTCCACCTCCATAGGGATAGAAAACGGATGGTTCCAGCGGTAGCAAAGCCCGTTTTCCGAAAATTCCAGCGTCAGCTGATCGGTTTTCTTGCTGGTGCCAAATAAAACGCCGGAGAACAGACTATAGGCGTCTCCTGTTTTTGTATCTGTTTGTTCTGTGCGCAGGATGGTCCCGGCGGTATCGTTTGCTTCTATCGCTTTTACCGAAACCGGAGCTGCCGCCAGCAGGCGTTCCGGGTCATCCCCCTGCCAGGCCACATCCATCTTCCACCAGGAGTAGCCGGAATATAGTTCCGCCGGGAACAGGATACCGTCGGTCAACAGAGCCGCAGTATCTGCAACCGGCGCCATTTCCCGCAGTGTTAAACGGCCGCCCGGAAGCGCGATTGCCTGTTCTTTACTGCCTGTAAGGGGAATTTCCAGTGAAAACTGCCCATGGGAGACGGGATACTGGTACACATAGGGAATCTCCAGCGTATAGCTGCCCGGCTGAGCCGGACCGAAGTACCAGTCCAAATATGAATCCCCGCTGAAAGGAGAATACTCAGCGGGTTCTCCGGTCAGCACGGTTCCGTCTTCATACGTTGCGGTAATGGGGATCTGCTCACCGCCGTATTCTTTCCACACGCCTTCATTCAGGAAGAAACAGGTATGGAAATCACCGCTGTTCAACGGGTAGACAGAAACCACCAGTTCCCCGTTTTCCAGGCGTGGAATGGCCAAAAGCCCGCCATCCTGTTCGGTCAGTGCATAAAACCCGTCGTTCCCCAGTTCTGTTTCTTCGGGAGTCTGCTGCAGCAGCAGCGGGATTTCTGTACCGTCGCAGTGCAGAACAAGGTTCCAGCTTTCCCCTGCTTCATCCGGCAGCGCAGTTTGTGCCGTCAGCCGGATGGACTGGTATTCCGCTGTTTTTTCACGGATATGATAGCTGATGGCCGGCGCTTCTGTCAGCCCCTCCAGGGTGAATTCCAGTTCTCCATTCTGTACGGTAAACAAATCCCCGCCGTAAACTTTCAGGTCAACTACCAGCAGATCGTTCTGCCAGTACGCATCTTCCAGTTGAATCTCGTAGCGGTCGCCCTGCCCCATCTGCGGCTCGTCCAAAAGATAGGTGGCCGCATCGGCATTAAAGTTGACACCATACCCGGGAACCAAGCCGAAATAGCGCAGAACCAGGTACCCGCAGGCTGCCAGCAGAGCCGCCAGCGCCGCAATAACCAGACCAATGGTAAGGTATTTGCGCAGTTTTACCAGACTGCGCTGGTGCCGTTTTTTTACCGTTTCATAGGGCAATCCCAAGGATTGCGCAATCTGCATGGCCGTCATGCCCTGGAAATATTTCAGCTGCAGGATCTGCGCATCCACAGGATCCAGCTGTGCCATGGCCGTCAAAAGTTCTTCACGGTCCAGAAAGTCCTCGGCCGGGTCCGGTATATCCGGATCGGACAGGGCGGTCCTGCAAGCGGACTGCCGCTGCTCTTTCTGGTAGCAATGGATGGCGGTTCTCCGGGCAATAGCGGCCAGATATCCCTTTATGGTGCCCTTTTGAGGGTCAAATCGTTCCCTGTGCAGATAAAACTCAGAAAATGTCTCGTTAACACAATCCTTGACATCTTCCTCATTGCTGACATACTCCCGACAGATCTTCCATAAAAGTCCGCTGTATGTTTCAATCAAAACTGCCATTGCATTTTCCGGTTCGGTGTCCAGCAGCGCAAGCAGTTGCTGGTCTGTGCAGGGCATGATGTTCCCTCCTGTCCGTATTGTCCTTATATGGGCAAATGCGGCCTCCAGTTTTGCTTCATTATAGCATTCACAGAAACAGCAAAAAAGGCAGGCAGCAGATTGTGCCGGGATGCGGGATTATTTGGCCGATCGCTGCCATTCAAAGCCGGAGAAATGGTTGATTGGCTTCGCATATTTCTTCAAATAAAAATTCCCGCCCGGCTCCTGGCAGGAATCAGGCGGGAGTTTTTATGCAGTTTTATTGGCCATTCTGAAAACGCCAAGTAGGCTTTCTGGCTATCAGATCTCGTACCAGCGGATCTCGTTGGCTTCCATGTCCAGATCGAAGCTGGAGCCGTCGCCCTTGTAGACGGTGGTGTGCTGCGGCTCGTAGGTGTTGTTGACCACGCAGTACTTGC
>NZ_NFLN01000014.1 GCF_002160955.1 Gemmiger sp. An120 | reverse complement strand
CCCTACCGCCGAGCCCCGGCCCGAACCCGCCGCCCCCTCGGGCGGCCTGGTCTGGATCGCCGCGGCGGTGCTGGGCGTGCTGGCCCTGGTGCTGCTGGTTCTGGCCATCGCGGCCCGCCGCCGGGCTGTGCGCCGCCGCCGGGCCCGCCGCAAGTACCGCAACCGATAAGGAGAATCCCCCATGAACAAGGATACCGAACGTCACGTATACCGCGCACCCCAGCGGGTGCAGCGCACCACCGCCTCCAACCCGCGGCACATCCGCCGCGCCCCGGCGGGGGCTTCGCAGGCAGGGCAAACCGGGCAAACGGCTTCGCCCCGGCAGACGTCTCCTGCCCGGCAGGCGGCCACCGCCCGGCAGACGGCCACTGCACCGCAGACGGCTTCCGCCCGGCAGGCTTCCCGGCCCCGGCGCAAGGCCAACCCGGTGCTGCGTGCCCTGGCGGGCCTGGGGGTCACCCTGGGGATGCTGCTGGTGTTCTGCCTGGGTGCCAGCGCGGTGATCTGCCTGGGTCCCAGCCCCAGCGCCCGGGACCTGTTTGTCAACACCTGCATGGAAACCAGCGCCCTCAAGTTCATCCCCCGCATCTTTTTTGAGGAAAGCCGCATCGAGGCCATCCGGGCCAAGAACGGCGTGCTGGATTCCGGGGCGGTCACCGATACCTCGGTGGACTTCACCCAGTCGGAGGACGCGCTTCCCCTGGATACCATCGAGATCGAGGACGTGAGCGGTCCCTCTTTCAAGGGCAAAATGATGATCGTGCATGATCCCTCCCGGGTCAAGGTGGCCAGTTTGGACAGCTTCTCGCCGGATGTGTCCGGCAAACGGCTGCTGGAATACGTGGAGGAGGCCGGCGCGGTGGCCGGCATCAACGGCGGCGGGTTCCAGGACCTGAACGGCGTGGGCAACGGCGGTATGCCGCTGGGGCTGGTCATCCGGGACGGCAAGCTGCTGGCCGGCGGGCTGAACAGCGCCACCTCGGTGATCGGCTTTGACAACGAGAACCACCTGGTGGTGGGCACCATGACCGGCCAGGAGGCGCTGGACCGGGGCATCCGGGACGCGCTGAGCTTCGGTCCGGTGTTCATCGTAAACGGCGAGCCGGCGGAGGTCACCGGCAGCGGCGGCGGCCTGAACCCCCGCACCGTCATTGGCCAGCGGGCGGACGGCGCGGTGCTGCTGCTGACCATCGACGGCCGCCAGCCCCAGAGCCTGGGCGCCAGCTATGAGGACTGTATCCAGGTCATGCTGGACTACGGGGCCATCAACGCCGCCAACCTGGACGGCGGTTCCAGCACCCAGATGGTGTATCAGGGCGAAACCATCAACGTGTGCGCTTCGCTCTACGGCCCCCGGCGGCTGCCCACCGCCTTTATCGTGATGTAAAGGAGAACATTCCCCATGGCAAAAACAAAAAAACGATCCGTGCCCTTTGGCCGGATGCTGGCGGGCTGGGCGCTGTTCCTGGCGCTGCTGGGCGGGCTGCTGCTGGCGCTGCTCTGGGGCGCGCTGGAAAAATATGAGCTGTCCACCCCGGAACACGCGATCCTGACCCTGCTGGAGACCGCCCGCACCGGCAGCGACGAGGCCCTGGCCCAGGCGGCGGGCTATACGCCCCAGGGCGCCGCCACGCTGGAAAGCTGGGCGGGCGCGGCCCGGGACGCCCTGGCGGAGATCCCCCAGGACCGGGACCGGCTGGCCTTTGTAAAGGGCGACAAGCAGGGGGACGCGGTGAAGTATGCCCTGGCGGTGGACGGCAAGGTGACCGCCCGGTTCACCCTGACCCCGGAGGGCAGCGGCTGGCGGGCGGCCCCCGCGCTGGAAACCCTGCCGGACTACACCGTGACCGCCCCGGCGGGGGTGGAGGTGTCGGTGAACGGCACGCCTCTCACCGGCGGGGAGGATTCCCCTGCCGCCGGATTTGAGGATATGGGTAACGCGGCCCCCCGCGTGATGCGCTGGACGGTGAGCGGCCTGTACGCCGCGCCCCAGGTCACGGCCACCAACAACGGCGCCGATTGCCCGGTGGTGCGGGATGACGAAAAGCACACGGTCACGGCGGGCCTGCCGGTGGACGAAGCGGGCCAGGCCGAAGCCTCGCAGTTTTTGGAGACGGCGGCCAAGCAGTACGCCCAGTTCATTTCGGAGGACGTGAGCTTTACCCAGCTGGCCCGCATCCTGTACCCGGATACCAGCCTGTACAAGGGGCTGAAAGGGTATTATGTGGGCTGGTACGTGAACCATACCGGCGTGCGGTTTGATGATCTGAAGATCCAGAACGTGGTGGCCGCGGGCCCCGACGCCTGGACCGGGGACGTGTCCTTTACCTTTGTGGTCACCAAGCCCGGCCTGGAGGACCGCAAGTACCCCAGCCAGTATCATATGGCGGTGGTGCGCACCGACGGAAACTGGAAGCTGGTAAGCCTGGACGTGGGCGCCCAGGAAGAAGCGGAATAAAAGGAGGAACCCGCCATGTATGAACAGCCGCCCCGCACCACGGTGGTGCAGAAAACGGTCAAAACGGGGCTCAGCTTCGGCAGCGCCCTGGCCATGGTGCTGAGTTTCTGCACCTGGCATTCGGTGCCCTGGGCCATCTTCCACGGTCTGCTGGGCTGGGTGTATGTGGTGTATTTTGTGCTGATGGGATATTGACGGCACAGCCCGGAAAGGAAAAGCATGGATGTATTGTTGATACTGGGCGCGTTCTGGACGGTCTACGGCCTGCTGGGGCTGGCGGGCTGGCAGCGGCTGCCTGCCCGGTACCGGGGCCATCGCTGGACGGCCCGGTATACCCGGCAGCTGGGGCTGTCCTGGATTCTGCTGGGGATTCCCTGGCTGCTGGCCGGGGTACTGGTGCGGAACAGCGCCATGCCCTGGGGCGGCCAGTGTGTTGTGATGGTGCTGGTGTCCCTGCCCTCGATCGTGTATACCTGGGCGCTGGACCGCCAGTATAAAAAACGGCTCCGCCGCGCCCGCAGGGCCGAAATAGCCGATCTGGGGGGACAACGTCCCCCCAGACCCCGGAAATAAGGGCCGGAATACTCCGGCCCTGGGGATTTGAATAAATGGGCAAGGCCCGCGCAAAACCGTATGGTTCGGCGCGGGCCTTGTTCTGTTCAGCTTTCTTCCGTCTCAAAAAACCGCAGCGGCAGGCAGGGCACGCCGGCGGGGCGCATGGCCCGGTACAGCGTGCGGATGGCCCGCACCGTCTCGTCGCCGCCGGGCGCCTTTCCGCCCCGGGCGGGCAGCGCCAGCAGCCGGTACCGCACCCCGTACACCAGGCTGTCCCGGCCCAGCGGTACCGCCCCCGCCCGCCGGTAAAACCCGATCCGCCGCCGGGCCGCGGGCTGCACCGCCAGATAATCCAGCAGCGCCCACCGGCATCCCGGCGCCGTGGCCAGAAATCCATAGGCCACCGGCCTCCCTTTCTCCCAGAACACATAGGGTTCATACCGACCGTGCCGCTGGCTGATCAGCATCATCCAGAGCGGTTTGCGCTCCGCAAGGGGAAAATCCCGCCGCAGACAGCGGTATACGGCGGCCAGCTGGCGCGGGGTCAGACGATGGGCGGTCATGGTTTGTGCCTCCTTTTCGTTTGCCTTTATTGTAAAGCCGGTGTATACTGGTGTCAATCCGGCGGCCTCGCCGCCCATCTTTGAAATAAGGAGCCCGAATCCTATGGAATGGACCGACATCCGCGTCACCGTGCCCCGCCGCTGGGCCGACACCGCCGAAGCCATCGCCACCGGCATTTCCGGCGGCGGCATCTACATTGAAGACTACGCCGACCTGGAACAGCAGGTCATGGCCATCGCCCACGTGGACCTGATCGAGCCCGAGCTGCTGGCCCGGGACCGGGACAAGGTCATCGTGCACATGTACCTCTCCCCCGACGAAAACCCCGCCCAGGTATTGCAGCTGCTGCATGACCGTCTGGCCGCCGCCGGCGCCGACTATACCCTGGACACCGCCGGCGTGGAACAGGAAGACTGGGAAAACGGCTGGAAAGCCTTCTACCACGCCATGACCATCGGCAACCGCCTGGCCGTGGTGCCCAGCTGGGAAACCATGGACACCGACCGGGCCGTGCTGCGCCTGGACCCGGGCATGGCCTTCGGCACCGGCACCCATGAAACCACCTCCCTCTGCCTGGAAGCCCTGGACCAGCTGGTGCAGGGCGGCGAGCGGGTGCTGGACATCGGCACCGGCAGCGGCATCCTGGCCATCGCCGCGCTGAAACTGGGCGCCGGCACCGCCGAGGGCGTGGACATCGACCCCATGTGCGTGCGCACCGCCGGGGAAAACGCCGCCCTCAACGGCGTGCAGGATAAATTCACCGTGCTGGTGGGCGGCCTGAGCGACAAGGCCAGCGGCAAGTATGACATCATCTGCGCCAACATCGTGGCCAACGCCATTTTGAGCCTGGCCCCGGCCATCCCGGGCCTGCTGGCCCCGGGCGGGCATTTCATGGCCAGCGGCGTGATCGATACCCGCAAGGACGAGGTGGCCGCGGGCCTGGCCGCCGCCGGGCTGCGGGTGTACGAGGTGCGGGAAAAGAACGGCTGGGAGTGCTTCCTCTGCACCCTGCCCGAGGCCTGAGCCATGGCGCACCGGTATTTTGCCGCCCGCATCGAGGGCGACACCGCCTTTCTGGAAGGGGCGGACGCGAACCATCTGGCCCGGGTGCTGCGGGCCCGGCCCGGGGATGAGGTGATCCTCTGCGACGGCGCGGGCACCGACTGCGACGCGGTGGTGGAATCCGCCGACCCGGACACCGTGCAGCTGCGCATCACCGCCCGCCGCCCCTGCGCCGCCGAACCGCCCTTTGCGGTCACGGTCTTTGCCGGGTACCCCAAGCAGGACAAGCTGGAAACCATCATCCAGAAATCGGTGGAGCTGGGCGCGGCCCGCATCACCCCGTTTTTCAGCCGGTTCTGCGTGGCCGCCCCGAAAAACGAGGATAAAAAGAATGTGCGCTACGCCCGCATCGCCGCCGAAGCCGCCAAACAGTGCGGCCGGGGCATCCTGCCCGAAGTATCGATGCCGGTCACGGTGCCGGAACTCTGCCGCCTGGTGCCCCAGTTCGACAGGGTGCTGTTCTTTTACGAAAAGGGCGGCCAGCCGCTGCGGCAGGCGGCCCTGCCCGCCCCGCCCGCCGGGGGCCGCGCGGCCCTGATCACCGGCGCGGAGGGCGGATTCTCCCCCGAGGAAGCCGAGGCGCTCATCGCCGCCGGGGCCGTCCCGGTGGGGCTGGGCCCCCGCATCCTGCGGTGCGAAACCGCCCCGCTGGCGGGCCTTGCCGCCTGCATGTGCCTGTGGGGCCAGCTGGAATAAGTCAAAACCGGACGCCCGGCCATTGGCCGGGCGTTTCTGCGTATAACCGGCCCGCCGCCGGGCCATACTGTCCCGTACAAGGCACGGACAGGGGGCGGGGCATATGAAGCGGAATTCCCGGGCGATCGGCAGCGTGGTGATGGCGGTACTGGCGGTGGCGGCGGCCTGGACCCTGCGCACCGGGCTGGATCTGTGGGCAGCCCCGCCCTCGGTGACCGAAAGTGAGAGCCGCCCGGCGGCCACCGCGGCCCCCACCGCCACACCCCGGCCCGCGCCGGTACAGGCGCCGCCCCAGCAGCCGGTGCCGGCGGCCACGGCCACGCCCACGCCTGCCCCCTCCCCCACGCCCACGCCGGACCCGGTGGACGAAACGCCGGAGGGCTGGATGCTGCGGCTGGTGAAGCCGGACTGTCCCCTGCCGGAGGATTTCGCGGTGGAGCTGGCGGATGTGGCGGGCGGGCAGTTTGACGCCCGGGCGGCCGGGGAGCTGGAACGGATGCTGGCCGACGCGAAGGCGGCGGGCTGCGAACTGCGGCTGGTGTGCGGGTACCGGGACAACGATCGACAGCAGAATTTATATGAACAGAAAAAACGCCAGCTGGCGGCGGCGGGTATGGCGCCGGCCCGGGCGGCGGACGAGGCGGCCCGCTGGACGCCGCCCGGCGGATGCAGCGAGCATAACCTGGGGCTGGGGGCCGACCTGCTGCCCGCCGACGGCATGAACGCCGAAGCCCTGGCCTGGCTGGAAACCCACGCCGCCGAGTACGGGTTTATCCAGCGGTATACGGAGGAGTGCGAACAGGAAACCGGTATGGCGCCCATGAGCTGGCATTACCGCTACGTGGGCCGTACCGCCGCCGCCCGCATCACCGAACAGGGTATCTGCCTGGAGGAGTACCGGGAAGATTTGGGCCAATATGGGGGGAGATAACATCTCCCCCCATACCCCCCGGAACACATGGCCGGAATACTCCGGCCATAGGGAAAAATACAATAGAAGGCCCGCGCCAAACCTTTTGGTTCAGCGCGGGCCTTCCTGTTTACTATTCGTGCGGGACGGAGTATTCCGGCCCTGATTTCCGAGGGTGCCGGGTCTGCGAAGCAGCCAAGGCCGCGGTGCGGCCTTGGACCGGCAGCGCGGTCGGCGCAGCCGGGCGGGCGCATCGTTGTTGCGCCCGCAGCGCCGGGGGACGTTGTCCCCCCAGATTCAGCCAATTTACCGCGGGCTTCCGGTAAAGAACAGCGCCACGGTGCCGGGGCCGCTGTGGGCGCCGATCACGGGGCCGATGGTGCCGATGCAGATCCGCTTCACGCCGAAGGCCTTGATCTTGTCGGCCACATACTGGCAATCCTCCAGGCAGTCGCCGTGGCTGATGAACACGGTCTGGTCCGCGTGATTTTCGGCGCTGGTCTCAAAATGCCGCACCAGCCCGTCCAGGCTTGCCTTGCGTCCGCGCACCTTTTCCATGGCGATCAGGTGCCCGTCCGGATCCACGTGCAGCACCGGCTTGATGCCCAGCAGGGTCCCGGCCACCGCGGCCACGCCGGAAAGCCGTCCGCCCCGTTTCAGGAACATCAGGTCATCCACCGTGAACCAGGCGCAGAACCGCTGTACGTTCTCCCGCAGCCAGGCGGCCAGCTCAGCCAGAGACATACCGTCCTTTTTCAGCATCGCGGCGGCGTAGGCCACCAGCCCCTCGCCCATGCTGGCCTGCAGGGTGTCCACGCATTCAATCGTGCGCTCCGGGAACTGCTCCCGCAGATCCTCCGCCGCCAGACAGGCGGACTGATAGGTGCCGGACAACCCGCTGGAAAACGCCACATACAGAATATCCTTGCCCGCCTCCAGCACCGGGGTGAACGCCTCGATAAAGGCAACGCTGTTGATCTGGCTGGTGGTGCTCATGCTGCCGGCACGCAGCTTGTCGTAAAATTCCTTGGGCGAAAGTTCCCGGTTATCGGGATAGTTGCGGTATTCCTTGCCGTCCAGCATAAACCGCATGGGCAGCACCTGCACATCCATCTCTGCTACCAGTTCCGGCGTCAGATCGGTGGTGGAGTCGGTAAAAATTACATACTCGGCCATAAAGGGCGTCCCTCTCTCTCAAACGTGGATTGTATTGGGTCTATTATACAACAAATCGCCCAAATTGGAAAGAGCGGCGCCCGTTGTCCGGCAGTTAGTTCTGATTTTGCAAAGTTATGGCATGCCCCGGCACTCGATTTACAGGGCAGACTATGTTAAACTGAAAACAAGCCCGGCACGGTCCGGGCCGGTCGTTCCGGCAGACCTTTCCGGCCGGAGGAATAGAAGGAGGAGTTCTGAATATGAAACGTACCATCATCTGCGTGCTGGCCCTGGCCCTGGTTCTGGCCCTGGCCGGCTGCGGCAACGCCGCTTCCGGCAGCAGCAACAGCCAGCAGGCCGACGCTGCCGCCACCGCCAGCACCTACACCAACCTGTACACCAACCTGGACCAGGCCGCCGTGCTGGACGCCATGCGCGCCTACAGCGGCCTGTGCAATGTGGCCACCGTCAACGCCGACGGCACCCCCAACATCGCCATCTTTGTGCCCGGCGTGGCGGACGACAGCCACATCATGTTCGGCTTTGCCGATAACTCCACCAAGGCCAACCTGCTGCGCGACAAGGTTGCCGAGATCAGCTACGACATCACCAACCCCGCCGCCGAGACCAAGGAAGGCCGTCATCAGGGCGCGGTTCTCAAGGTAGAGCTGGAAGAGGACGAGGAAGTTCTGGCCGAGCTGAAAGCCAACAACGAGAACATCACCGACGCCTACACCATCCTGAAGATCGTGGAGGTCATGCCCATCGGCTGATCCATCCCGCAAAAAAACGGACGCTTTCCGCGGAAAGCGTCCGTTTTTGTTTTGCCTGTGTTTTTCAGCGGCCCGGTTTGTCGTCCGGCTCCTGCCCGCGCAGCCGCCGGGCGATCTGGTCCGGGGTGGGGTCGGCGGTGAAATACCGGCTGTAGGGGTTATCCCGGGCCGGCGGGGCCGGTGTGCCGGGCCGGGGGGACTCGCCGCGTCTCAGAAGCCGCCGCAGCGCCGCCGGCAGCCTCATTGTGCCGCCCCGGCGGGATTGGGCAGCCCGGTCAGGGCCTCCCACAGCCGCCCGCTGTCCGCCCGGTAGGCCTGCACATCCTCTTTCTGGTAGGTGCGGCTGTCCGCGTTGGCCACAAACCCAAAATAATACTGGCTCATCCATTCCTGCAGATCCATCTGGCTGCCGTCCGCCATGGTCAGCGGTTCCAGTTCCAGATCGGCGGCGGGGGTGTCGGCCCAGGCCACCGTCATGTTCTCCACGTCGGTTGCGCCCTCGGCGGGGGTGGTGCCGTCGGTGTAGCAGAACAGCAGCGCGTTGTTCTGCAGCCCGGCCGGGTCGTCGGTCAGGTAGATAAAGCTGGTGGCGCTGGACAGATCCCCGGTCAGCCGGGTCATGGCGGCGATCCGCTCATAGGCGTTGGTCAGGTTGCCCGCAGCCTGTACGCCGGAGGTGTCCTCGTACCCGGAAGCGGCCGGATCGGAGGAACCCGCCGCCGAAGAAGAATCCCCGCTCTCGCCGGTCTCTTCGGTGAACTGCAGGTTGTACTGCTGCACCTGCACCGCCACCTCGCCGTTGCCGTCCCGGTCGTCGGCCAGGGTGGCAAAGGCGTCGCTCAGCTCGTCCAGAATCTGGTCCGGCAGCATCTGGGCGGTTACAATGCCGATCGTGTAATCGTATTCCGGGGCAGTTACCATGTCCCGCACGATCATCCCCAGGATCAGCAGCACCAGCGCGCCGCCGATGAACCACCATTTATGGTAGTGCAGCCAGTTCTGGATTTTCTGTTTGCGGGTCTGGGGCAGGGGTTCGTCCGGGATCAGGTCCTCGGGCTTGATGTTCAGGGTGTATCGTGCGCTGGCCATGGGTCAGTCCTCCTTCTGGTGTAAAGCGGCCTCGATCCGGCCGCGGATCTCTTCGGGCAGTGCCCGTACCGCCTGTCGGTCCATCCCGGCGGTCTCCACCGGGGGCAGAATGGTGATGGTCACGTGGGCGGGATGCATCCAGCCGCCGTTGTTCTCCATGATGTCCCGGCTGTTCTGAATGGCCACCGGCACCACCGGCGCGCCGTTTTTGGTGGCGATGCGGAACGCCCCGCCCTTGAATTCCAGCACCGAACCTTCGGGGCCCTTGTTGCGGGTGCCCTCCGGGAACAGGATCATGGAATAGCCCCGGCTCACGTTTTCGGTGGCGCGGCGCAAAGCCTCCAGGGAACTGTGGGTGTCGGCCCGGTCCACAAACACGCAGCGCAGCAGCCGCATCCAGCCCCGCACCAGGGGGATGCGGTCCACCTCCGCCTTGCTTACCAAGCCATGGGGCCCGTCCAGCTGGGTCAGCATCAGGGGGATGTCATAATAGCTGCGGTGATTGGCCACGAACACGCAGGGCCGCCCGGCGGGGATGTTCTCCTTGCCGGTAACGGTCACCGTTACCCCGGCCAGGCGCAGCAGGCTGCCCGCCCAGTGGGGCACCCAGCGGGCGGTGAGTTCGTCCACCGCCTGATCGTTGCCGGCTGCCAGGTCCCGCAGGCCCCGGCGCAGCTTGCCGTTTGCCCACAGCAGGTAGGCCCAGAAATAGATGAACCAGATGATGGTCCGCATAGAAGATTCGCTCCTCGCTGTTGCAGAATATCCCTATTATACACGATAATTATGAAAAAAGGGAAAACAATTGCCCGGTTGCCGGCCCCGTTCTTGCCAAACGGCCCGGTTCGGGCTATGATATACGGTAAGAAATCTATCGAAAGCGGGCGCCGCCCGCGGAAGGGACAAACAGAACTATGGGCATCTTCCGACAGAATTTTGACCGGCCGGGGCCGGGCGTAGCCAAGGACGCACCCCGCAAAAAGGGCGCCGCCCGTTTTTTTGAGATCCTGGGCCGGGATGCGGGCAGCCTGTTCAAGGCGGGCCTGCTGGTGGGTCTGGCCTATATCCCGGTGGGGATCTTTGTGGGCTTTGGCCTGTTCAGCCTGAGCATGCCGGTAACCCTGCTGGCCGCCGGAGTGGGCGGTCTGCTCACCGGGCCGCTGCTGGCGGGCCTGTACGACACCGTCATGCGGGCGCTGCGGGACGAGCCGGGCTACTGGTGGCACACCTACAAACGCGCCATGAAAGCCAACTGGAAACAGGCCATGATCGCCGGTGTGGTGCTCAACCTGCTGGTGGGCGCACAGGTCTTTGCGGGCTGGGCCATGCTGCTGGGCGCCATGCAGGAAAGCCTGGCGTTCCTGGCGGGTGTGGGCCTGAACGTGATGGTCACCGCCATGGTGGCCACCTGCCTGTTCCCCCAGATGGTGGTGATGGACGTGCCCATGCTTACCCTGTTCAAGAACGCGCTGTTCTGTACGGTGGGGTTTGCCCCCCGCGTGCTTGCCGCGTCGCTGCTGCAGATCGCCTGGTGGGTACTGTTTTTGCTGTTCATGCCGGTCTCCGCGATCCTGGTGCCCTTTATGGGATTCTGGCCCATCGTGCTGATCGCTACCCTGATCATCTATAAACCCCTGGAAAAAGCCCTGGATCTGGAAGCCCGCCTGGCTGCCCGCCGCGAGCAGCAGGCCGGCGAGGAATAACCGGAACCCCGCCCCCGCCAAAACAGACATACAGAAAGCCCGCGCCGAACCATTGCCGGTTCAGCGCGGGCCTTTTTTTGTACGTCTTTTATTCCAGCGCGTTCAGCAGCGCCTCGATCACCGGTTCGGGCCGGTCGGCGGCGGGATACAGTGCCCGCAGCGCCGGGTCGGCGCCGCGCATCACGTAGGGCCGCCCCACCCAGTCCAGCATGGGCTGGTCGTTGAAGTTATCCCCGAACGCCATCACTTCCCGGGGCTGGATCCCCACCAGCCCGCACAGGGCGGCCAGGCCGGTGGCCTTGGTGCAGGCGTTCACATCCAGCCAGCGCCGCCCGGCCAGCGCCACATGCAGCTTGGCGCCCCAGCGGGCGGTAAATTCCGGCAGCAGGGCGGCCGCGCCCTCCTCCCGGAAAGCCGTCACCTTCACCAGCTGGGCGGGCAGCTCGTCGGGATGGCTTGCCACCCCGATCCGGTCGCCCATGTAGGGCTTCATCTGCTCGGCCCGCTCCGGAATGCGCGGGATCATCCAGCAGGTCTCCCCGTCCGCCGCCAGCAGCTCGCAGTCCTCCCGCTGCCAGATCGCCGTGGCCACCTCCCGGCCCAGATCCTCCGGCACCGGATTGCGCGCCACCAGCAGCCCGTCCCGGTAGACCACGCCGCCGTTCTCACACACAAAACTGATCTGCCCGGCCACCGGGCCGAACAGCTCCCGCACCGACGAATAGGCCCGCCCGCTGGCCACGCAGAATTCCACCCCCTGCGCTGCCAGCCGCCGGATCAGATCAAACAGCTGCGGCCGCAGCTCGGTCTCCCCCTGTTGCAGCAGGGTGCCGTCCACGTCGCAGGCGATCAGCCGGATCTCGTCCATATGCCGCTCCTCTCTATCCCGCCGGGCGTTCTGCCCGGGATTCGTGACGATTCGATACAAAGTTCATTATACCATAGCCGAAGCCGCTTGTGCAAAGAGAGTGTGTAAAATTTCCCGCGCCGTCCCCTTTGTGCAAATAGGGGAAACGTTTGCGGGATTTTTGGAGGATTTCGCATTGCGGTTTTGGCCAAAATGCATCATACTATTATACAGAACACCGAAAATTTTGGGCGGCCGGTCCATAGGCGGCCCGGCTGTCCTGCTTGTTTTCAGAAAGGCGGCGACTAAAATGAACAATACATGGTTGATCCGGGGCGGCACCGTCTGCACGCCCGATGGCATGCAGCAGGCCGACCTGCTGGTGGACAACGGCTGCATCACCGCGGTGGGCGAGGGGCTGACCGCCCCCGGCGCGCAGGAGGTGGACGCCACCGGCCTGCTGGTCATGCCCGGCTTTATCGACATCCATACCCACGGCGCGGTAGGCGTGGACATGAACGGCGCCGACAAGGAGGGCCTTGCCAAGGTCAGCGCTTTCTTTGCCAGCCAGGGCGTCACCGGTTTCCTGCCCACCCTGCTCACCGACAGCCACGAAGCCCTGCTGCAGTACGTACATACCATCGGCATGGCCGCCCCCGAGATCACCGACGGCGCGGCGGTGCTGGGCATCCACATGGAGGGCCCCTACCTGTGCGCCGAGTACAAGGGGGCCATGCCCGAACACCTGCTGCAGACCCCGGACTTCTCCAAGTTCATGCAGTACCAGAAAGCCAGCGGCGGCCGCATCCGCCGCATGACCGTCAGCCCCGAGGTGGAGGGCGTGTCCCACTTCATCCCCAAGGCCGTGGCGGAGGGCGTGTCCATCTCCATCGGCCATTCCGGCGCGGACTACGACACCGCCTGGGAAGCCATCCGCAGCGGCGCCGCCTGCGCCACCCATACCTTCAACGCCATGAAGCTGCTGCACCAGCACTTCCCCGCCATCAGCGGCGCGGTGCTGGAAAGCGACATCTACGCCGAGGCCATCTGCGACGGCATCCATCTGCATCCGGGCACCGTGCGCATCCTGCTCAAGGCCAAGGGGCTGGACCGGGTCATCGCCATCACCGACAGCATCATGGCCGCCGGCCTGGGCGACGGCCGGTTCAAGCTGGGGGTCAACGACGTGATCGTAAAGAACGGCGACGCGATCCTGGCCGACGGCGGCAGCCGTGCCGGCAGCACCCTGACCATGAGCCGCGCCTTTGCCAACCTGCGCCGGTTCACCGGCCTGCCCGCCTTTGAACTGGCCAAGCTGCTCAGCGCCAACCCCGCCGACCTGCTGGGCCTGGGCGGCCGCAAGGGCCGTATCCTGCCCGGCTACGACGCCGACCTGACCCTCATCACCGACGAGGGCGCCGTGTCCGCCACCTTTGTGGAGGGCCGCCAGGTCTATTCCGCCGGCTGAGCCGGCAGGCCTGCCAAACGTTTGCGTTAACCGGGGCTGTTCCCGGCCGCGGCGCGTCCGTATAATAAAAGTAAGAACAGGGACGCGCCGTCCGGGCCGTCCCGCCACTCGAATCAACAAGGAGGTACACCCATGAAAGGCAACGTTCTGCTGGTGCACGGCGGCGCGCCCACCGCGGTGATCAACGCGTCCCTGTACGGGGCGGTCACCGAGGCGAAGAAATACGCCGAAGTGGACCACATCTACGCCGCCATCGGCGGCAGCGGCGCGGTCATCCGGGAGCAGTTTCTGGATATGAAGACGGTCAGCGACGAGAGGCTGGAGCTGCTGCTCTCCACCCCCGCCTCTGCCATCGGCACCAGCCGCGACCATCTGGAACCGGAGGACTACGAGGCCATCGCCCGGGTCATCCAGAAGCATGACATCAAGTATGTGTTCTTCAACGGCGGCAACGGCAGCATGGACGCCTGCGGCAAGGTATATAAGGCCTGCCAGGCCCTGGGCCTGACCGACGTGCGGGTGGTGGGGATTCCCAAAACCATCGACAACGACATCGCCGTCACCGACCACGCCCCCGGCTTCGGCTCAGCGGCCCGGTACATCGCGGCCACCGTCAGCGAGGTCAGCCAGGACGTGCGCGCGCTGCCCATCCACGTGAGCGTGGTGGAGGCCATGGGCCGCAACGCCGGCTGGATCGCCGCGGCCAGCGCCCTGGCCCGCTCCGGCGACGGGGACGGCCCCGACCTGATCTACCTGCCGGAGCGCCCCTTCGTGGAGGAGGAGTTCCTGGCCGATGTAAAGGCCCTGGTGGAGAAAAAGGGCGGTGTGGTGGTCGTGGCCAGCGAGGGCCTGACCGACCCGGAGGGCAAGCCCATCGTGGAGCCCATCTTCCAGGTGGGCCGCGCTACTTACTACGGCGACGTGAGCGCCCATCTGGCCAACCTGGTCATCAAGAAGCTGGGCTACAAGGCCCGCAGCGAGAAGCCGGGCATCTGCGGCCGCGCCTCTATTGCGTTCCAGTCCTCGGTGGACCGGGACGAGGCGGTGATCGCCGGTGCCGAAGCGGTCAAGGCCGCCATGGAGGGCCAGACCGGCGTGATGATCGGCTTTGAGCGTCTGCCCGGTGCAGAGTACAAGGTCAAGCCCATCCGCATCCCCATCGAGCAGGTCATGCTCACCGAGCGCACCATGCCCGCCGAGTTCATCAACGAGCGGGGCAACGATGTGACCGACGCCTTTGTGGAGTGGTGCCGCCCGCTGATCGGTGAGCCGCTGCGCCCCTTTGTCACCTTCAAGAACGACCTGTAAGGAGGGCCTGACCCATGAAACACATTTTTCTGAACCTGAAACGCTTTGACGTGCCGGTGGAGCTGGGCGGCGTGAACCGTCTGGCCCCCATGGCCGACTGGGGCCGCGCCGTGGTGGAGGGCACCCAGGCCGGCCTGGCCCACTACGACCCCGCCGAGGTGGAGTTCGTGCAGTTCTTCCCGGAGGCCCATCTGCTCAGCGCCGCCGCGGCCCGCTGCGAGGGCAGCCGGGTGGAGGTTGGCTGCCAGAGCGTTTACCGTCAGGACGTAGCCCCCGGCGGAAACTTCGGCGCGTTTACCTCCAACCGTCCCGCCGCCGCCGCCAAGGCCCTGGGCTGCACCGCCGCCCTGATCGGCCATTGTGAGGAGCGCAACGACAAGGCCGGCGTGCTGGCCGAAGCCGGCGTCACCGACACCGCCGCCGTCAACCGCCTGCTGAACCAGGAGATCCTCTGCGCCCAGAAACAGGGCCTGAAGGTGCTGTACTGCATCGGCGAAAAGAGCGAGGAGCAGGAGCGCTGGCAGGAAGTGCTGGGCGAGCAGCTGGACATCGGCCTGGCCGGTGTGGACAAGAGCAAGGTGGTCATCGCCTACGAGCCTATCTGGAGCATCGGCCCGGGCAAGACCCCCGCGGACAAGCCCTATATTGAAAAGATCGCCCGTTTTGTCAAGGAGCGCACCGGCGGCCTGGACGTGGTGTACGGCGGCGGCCTCAAGACCGACAACGCCGAGATGCTGGCCTCCATCCCCGAGATCGACGGCGGTCTGATCGCCCTGACCCGTTTTGCCGGCGAGATCGGCTTCTACCCCAACGAGTATCTGGACATCATCCGCCTGTACCTGGGCAAGTAACGAAAGGAGTGCATCCCCATGAAACTGGATTTTGAGTACGGCCACGGCCTGATGAGCGCGGAACTGCCCGACAGCACCGACGTGTTTATTCCCGGCACCACCGTTGCCGATCCCCCCTATATCCCCGAGGATAAGCTGGAAGAAGCCTATCTGGAAAGCCTGCACAACCCCATCGGCATGAAGCCCCTGAGCGAGCTGGCCTTCCCCGGCGCGAAGGTCGTCTTCATCGTGCCCGACCGGGTCAAGGGCGGCGAGCAGCCCACCAGCCACCGCAAGGTCAGCATCAAGCTGATCCTGAAAGAGCTGTACGCGGCCGGCGTGAAGAAAGAGGACATCAAGTTCATCATCTCCAACGGCCTGCATCCCCGCGCCAAGCCCGAGGATTACAAGGCCATCTTCGGCGAGGAGCTGTTCAATGAGTTCTGGTACACCCACCAGATGACCAGCCACGACTCCGAAGACCCGGACAACATGATCGACCTGGGCCTGACCAAGCGCGGCGATCCGGTGTTCATGAACAAGACCGTCTTTGAGTGCGACCTGCCCATCCTGATCGGCCATGTGCAGGGCAACCCCTACGGCGGCTATTCCGGCGGCTACAAGCACTGCGCCACCGGCATCACCAACTGGCGCAGCATCGCCAGCCACCATGTGCCCGAGGTCATGCACCGGGACGACTTCACCCCGGTCAACGGCGGCAGCCTGATGCGCCATAAGTTCAACGAGATCGGCATGCTGATGGAGGAGAAGATGGGCCATCCCTTCTTCTGCTGCGACGCGGTGCTGGATACCAAGAGCCGCCAGATCGCCATCTACTCCGGCTACGCCGCCGAGATGATGCCCGAAAGCTGGAAGGTGGCCGACAAGCGCACCTACGTGCACTGGGCCGAGAAGAAGTACGACGTGCTGGTGTTCGGTATGCCCCAGAAGTTCCATTACGGCGACGGCATGGGCACCAACCCGATCATGATGATGCAGGCCCTGTCCGCCCAGGTGCTGCGCTTCAAGCGCGTTATGAGCGACCACTGCGTGATCATCTGTTCTTCCATCTGCAACGGCTTCTTCCACGACGAGCTGTGGCCCTACCTGCGCGCCGAGTGGACCGATTTCCAGCATGACTACATGAACACCCTGCCGGATATGAACCGCCTGGGCGAGTACTACGCCACCAACGAGGAGTATATCCGCAAGTACCGGTTCACCAATGCGTTCCATCCGTTCCATGGCTTCTCCATGATGAGCTGCGGCCATATCGCCGAGATGAACACCAGCGCCATCTACATCGTGGGCGCCCAGGAGCCGGGCATCGCCCGCAGCATGGGCCTCAAGACCCGCGCCACCTTCGAGGAGGCCCTGGCCGACGCGAAGAAGAAGTACGTGGGCGAGAATCCCAACATCCTGGCCCTGCCCCAGACCTTCAAGCTGGCCGCCGTGCACCTGTGCATGAAGGACCCCGGCCAGGACTGCATGGACGAGTATGGCAATCATCCCTGCTGCGGGTAACAGCTGCGAGATGAATCGGCCCTCGAAAGAGGGCCGATGAATCCGCAGATGTCCCGGTCCGCAGATGTCCCGGTCCGCAGATGTCCCGGTCCGCAGATGTCCCGGTCCGCAGATGTCCCGGTCCGCAGATGTCCCGGTCCGCAGATGTCCCGTTCACCTTTGCCAATATGGGGGACCAGTCCCCCATGCCCCCATCCCGAGGGCCGGAATCCTCCGGCCCTCACCTTTTTGTGGAAAAACCGACGTTTTTTGCCCTGGCGGCCGCTTTCGCTTTTCCTTTACGGCGGGATGTGGTATGCTAAAATCAACGAGCTATGAGGAAAGGAGCCTGACACCCTTGGAAGTGATCGCCTATTTTATTATCAGTCTGCTGGCCAGCGTGGCCGGGGCCATCTGCGGCATCGGCGGCGGGGTCATCATCAAGCCCACCCTGGACCTGTTCCATCTGGACAGTGTGTCCACCATCAGTTTTCTGTCCGGCTGCACCGTGCTGGCCATGAGCTGCTACTCGGTGGGCAAAAGCATGATCGCCCGTGACAGCAAGGTCAACCTGCGCACCGGCACCCCGCTGGCCCTCGGCGCGGCGGTGGGCGGCATCGTGGGCAAGCAGATGTTCACCGCCGTCAAGGCCATGTTTGCCGATCCCAACACCGTGGGCGCGGTGCAGGCGGCGGCGCTGGCGGTCATCACCCTGGGCACGCTGCTCTATACCATCTTCAAGGCCCGTATCCCCACCCACAAGGTCAAAAGCCTGACCGCCTGCGTGGCGATCGGCCTGGCCCTGGGCATCATGTCCAGCTTCCTGGGCATCGGCGGCGGCCCCATCAACCTGGTGGTGCTGTTCTTCTTCTTCAGCATGGACACCAAGACCGCGGCCCAGAACAGCCTGTACATCATCCTGTTCAGCCAGATCACCAGCGTGGGCGCCACCATCGTCACCAACACGGTGCCGGAGTTCGCCTGGTATAAACTGGTGCTCATGGTGGCCGGCGGTATCCTGGGCGGCATCCTGGGCCGCGCCTGCAACCGCCGCATGGACAACAAGGCCGTGGACAAACTGTTCATGGGCCTGATGGCGGTCATTATTGCCATCAGCATCTACAACACCTGGCAGTTCCTGTAATCCAATGCAAACAAACCAGCCCGCCCGGGCAAGCCCGGGCGGGCTGTTCTTTGTGTGTTTATACGCTGCCCCGGTGCACGATGCGGGTGTCGATCCGCACCTTGCCGGGGGCCTGGCCCTCGAACATCCGGTCCAGCATTTCCAGGATGGCCCGGGCCACGGCGGGCCGGTCGATCTCCACCGAGGTCAGCCCCGGCTGGGTGCAGGCGGCAATGCGGGCGTTGTTGAACCCGATCACCGACACATCCCCCGGCACCGAGAATCCGCACTGCTGCAGCGCCGACAGCGCCAGACAGGCCAGGTTGTCGTTACGGCCCACCAGCCCGTCGATCTTCATGCCCAGCCGCAGCCGGCTGCACAGCCCCTCAAACAGGGCCTCCTCGTCCGGGTAGCCGGTCACGATATTCTCGGCGGAAAAGGGCAGCCCGCTGCGCTGCATCTCGGTGCAGAACCCGTTATACCGCATGTCGTCCATGCTGCTGAAATGCCCCCGTCGGCTTACCCGGTCCACGTACACAATGGAACGGCGGCCCCGTTCATGCAGCAGGCGCACCGCCTCCTCCATGCCCCGCTGGATGCCGGTGTATACCCGGCCCGCCCGGGCGTCGATCAGGGGCGAATACTCCCGGTTCATCAGCAGCACAACCGGCACCCCGGAGTCCACCAGTTCCAGCACATACCGCTCTTCCAGGCTCACCGAGCTGATCACGATGCCGTCCACCTGGCGGCTGTTCACCTGGGACACAAAATCCGGGTCGTTGCGGCTGGCGGTCAGGCTGATCAGATAGCCCCGGTCATAGGCCAGCTGTTCCATCTCCCGGATGATAC
Source organism: Gemmiger sp. An120 (assembly GCF_002160955.1). Lineage (GTDB taxonomy): Bacteria > Bacillota > Clostridia > Oscillospirales > Ruminococcaceae > Gemmiger_A > Gemmiger_A avium. The sequence continues at coordinate 56,843 of NZ_NFLN01000014.1, read as the reverse complement.
GGCCGAAATGTTCGTCGGCAATGTTGTCTGCAATGAACAGGATATGCCCGCTGCGCTTGCCGCGCAGCGCCCGGGCAATGTTGTTGGGCCGGTACTGCAGCTGCTTCACCGCCTGCAGCACCCGTTCCCGCTTGTCCTGCGCCACATACCGGTTGTTGTTGAGCACGTAGGAAACCACCGTTTCCGAAACCCCGGCCAGACGGGCCACGTCCTTGCGGGTGGCCGGTTTCCGCAGCGTACTGGGAGCCATGAAAAAGGCACCTCCTGTCCTATGGCAACGCCGCATACTTCACGGCGAACGCCTCAGGCGGCGTATCCCGCCCAAATTTTCCGTGATATTTTCCCGAAATGCTCGCCAATCCACCAAGGATTGGCTGCGCTTTCGGGTTCATCTCACAAAAAATTTTCCGGCGTGCTCCACCACCTGGAAGTATGCGGTATTGCCCCATGTACTTTCGTGTGTATCTTTGCTTTTATTATACCTGCCGCACACCGGTTCCGTCAAGAAAATCCGCCCGGTCCGGGACCGGGCGGCGGGCAGTTTTTTGCAATGCTCAGCAGCGGTATCCGCCCCGGGCCAGATGCTCCAGGCGGGGGGCCGCATAGGCAAAAAATTCCTTGTAGCTTTCGCAGTAATAGTTCTTGCCGGGTACGTCCTGGCCGGGGATCTCTTCCCGGTCGCGGCGGCAGCCGCCCCGGCACAGATAGCGCCAGGGGCATTCCAGGCAGTCCGGGTGATGCTGGGCGGACAGGCGGATAAAGCCCAGTTCCTCCCGCTTGGCGTCCAGCGCGTCAAAATCATCGGTGAGGAAGTTGCCCAGCTTCCACTGATCCAGGCAGTAGAAGTCGCAGGGATAGACCGAGCCGTCCGCCTCCACCACGTACTGCATGCCGCACACCCCCATCATGCCGCAGGCCTCGGGGGGCTGGCCCCGCAGCATGGCCACCAGGTTGGTGAAGTACCGGTGGTAGCGGAATTTCCCGGTGGACACGTCCCGGTACCAGCAGTCAAAGGAGTCTTTCAGGTAACGGGTGAAATCCTCGGGGCGCAGGCTGTAGGCCTCCCCGCCCCGCTCCTGGCCCAGCGGGTCCAGGCAGGGAATGTACTGCTGCCAGGGCAGGTCGTTCCGGTCAAAGAATCCGTAAATCTTGCGAAAGCTGCGGCTGGCCGACCGGGTGACCACCGTCAGGGTGTTGAACTCCACGTGATGGTTTTTCAGCAGCTGTACCGCGTGCATCGCCTTGGAATAGGTGCCCTTGCCCGCCGCGTCCAGTCGGTTCAGGTCATGCAGGTCCTTGGGCCCGTCCAGCGAAAGGCCCACCAGGAAATGATTCTCGGCCAGGAATTTCGCCCATTCCTCGTCGATCACATAGCCGTTGGTCTGCAGGGCGTTGTCGATCTGGATGTGGCGGGTGTTGTGCTTTTTCTCCAGTTCCACCACCAGCCGGAAAAAGTCCAGCCCCGCCAGGGTGGGCTCCCCGCCCTGGAACGCGATGGTGGCCTGCCCCTCCGCATGGGCCAGGGTGCGGCGGATCACCGCCTCCAGCACCGCCGGTTCCATGATGGACCCGCAGCTTTGCAGCTGCCGGTTGTCCATCTCATCGGCATAGAAGCAGTAGCGGCAGCGCATGTTGCACAGCCCGCCCGCGGGTTTGATCATTACATGGATCGGCGGCATGGCAGGTTCCTCCCGGCAAGATTCGTCAGTTTGTTTCATCATACCACGCGGCGGCGGAAATGCCAATATGAACAGTTGCAAGATGAAAGTATAGGAGCCCTGATCTTTTTCGAAATGAGTGGGAAAATATAGGTGCACCTTAAAAGATCTGAAAACTTGAAAAAGGGCATCCGAATTATACAAAGACGTTGCGCCTATATGTTTATAATTGTGATATTATAATAGATAAAAAATGCAGGATTGAAATCTTAAAAGGAGTTGTAGGTAAGTTTGAAAAAAATTATTCCGATTGCATTAATAATAATTAATTGCTTTGAAAATAGACATTGATACGGAATTTTAGGTGAGTTTGTTTTGTAACGGAAGTAGGCAAAGTAAAAACAAGGTCCGCGCGAACCGGTATGGTTTTGCGCGGGCCTTGCTTTGTATAAAATCCCTATGGCCGAAGATATTCGGCCATGTGTTCCGGGGGTCCCGGGTCTGCGAAGCAGCCAAGGCCGCGGTGCGGCCTTGGACCGGCAGCGCGGTCGGCGCAGCCGGGCGGGCGCATCGTTGTTGCGCCCGTAGCGCCGGGGGATATGTTATATCCCCCAGATTGGCTTTTACTGCTGGTTATAGAACACCTGCACCAGCGGCGAGTCGGGCGACAGGATGAGGGTTTTGTTCTCGCCGGTCAGGCTGGCCTTGGCGGCGTCCAGGGCGCGCACAAAACTGTAGAACTCGGCGCGGGACGGGTCGGAATAGGCAGCCGCCAGAATCCGCATATACTCGGCTTCGCCCTCGCCCCGCAGCACTTCCGCCTGGGCCTCGGCCTGGCTGATCAGGATCTCAGTTTCCCGGTCGGTCTCGCTGCGGATCTTGGTGGCCTCGCTCTCGCCCTCGGCGGTGTAGCTGGCGGCGATGTTGTTCCGCTCGCTGATCATCCGCTGGTACACCGCCTCCTTGTTGTCGCTGGGCAGGTCCAGATGCTTGGTCTCCACCGCGATCAGCTCAATGCCGTACTGATCCATCGTGGTGCCGATGTTGGTCTTGATGGCGCTGGCCAGCTCGCCGTCCCGGCCGCTGATCACCTCGGTCTGGGACAGGCTGCTGATCACGTTCTTCACCGCGTTGTACACGTTGGTGCTGATACGGCTTTCCGCCACCGACATCTGGCCGTTCAGGCTCTGGATGAACTTCTGGGGATCGCTGATCCGCCACAGCACAAAGCTGTCGGTCACCATGGTCTTTTTGTCCTGGGTGATGACGTCCGAGATGGGCAGGTCATACAGCAGGGTGGTCTTGGGCAGGGTGCTCACCGTCTGCACCAGCGGCAGCTTGAAACTCACACCCGGCTCGGTGCGGATGCTCACCACCCGGCCGAACTGCCGGATCACGCTGTATTCGTTCTGCTGGGTCACCACCATGGCGCTGCCCGCCAGGATCAGCACCAGCACAACGACCAGACCAATCACAATTTTCTTGGTCGCCTTCATGTTACTGCTCTCCTTCCCCGCTGTTCGCGGTCACGGTGTTGCCGGTCAGATCCATCAGGTTCAGGGTACTGCCGCTGCCGTCCTGAATGATCACCCGCAGTTCGGGCAGGATCTCCTCCATCGCCTCGTAGAACATCCGCTGGCGGGTCACCAGAGGATTGTTCACATACTCCGCGTACATGGCGTTGAACCGGGCCACCTGACCGGTGGCCTCGTTGATGCGGGCCTCCTTGTCGGCGGTCGCCTGCTGCAGGATCCGGTCAGCCTGCGCCTCGGCGGCGGGCATCTGCTCCGACCGGTACTTGTTGGCGTTGTTCACCGCCGTCTCCTTGCCCTGCTTGGCGGTCTCCACCGCCTTGAAGGCGTCCAGCACCTCCGCCGTGGGCGGCTCCGCGTCCTGGATGGTGATGTTCACCAGCTGTACGCCCAGATCCTCCTGATCCAGCCGGGCGCTGATCTTGTCCTTGATCTCCGCCTGAATCTGGCTCTTGCCGGTGGTGATCACGTCGTCCACCGGATACATGCCGATGGTGTCACGGATGTAGCTCTGGCACAGGGCTTTCAGAATCTCCACCGGCTCCCGGCTGGCGTAGATCGCCTTGACCGGATCGGTCACCCGGTACTCCACAAAGAAATCCACATTCACAAAATTGTAGTCCGCCGTGATCATCAGGGATTCGTCCGGAATGGATTCGTTGGTGTTGATGTCGTACCCGATGGGGAAACTCTTGATGGTCATGTCCACCTTGCGCACCTTCTGCACAAAGGGCACCTTCAGATGCAGGCCCGGTTCGGTCACCGCCGCCGGGCTGCCGAAGGTCACCACCACCGCGTTCTCCTGCTCGTTGATGGTGTAGAACGCCTGGCTCAGCAGAACCAGCGCCAGCACCAGTACCGCCACGACCACCGCCGCGGTGCGCGCCTTGCGCTGCAGGTTGGGATCGGGTGCGGGACGCATGGTCCGCGCATTTTCCCGGTCAAAGGAAATGTTCATGGTTTTCTCCTTTTCTTTTCGTGTGTGTGCCGCCGGGATCGGTTTCTCCCCGGCGGTGCAGCTGCCATGTCCGTATCATACCAGAAACCCGGCGTTTCCCGCAAACCCGGCCCCGGGCGCTGGCGGGCGGCCACGGGCGGCCGCGTTCCGGCTGGGGGGCAAATTCTCCGCCGCTCTCATCCGCGCTCGCTCAGGCTCGTCCGCACGCGTCCGTTTGCGCCCGGCGGGCCACGGGGTGTAAAATTCCCGCGGGAAGGCCCGAAACCGGTTGCCCCTTTGATACCAACTATGGTATACTTAATCAGTTAAAGCGAATGAAAAAACGGCAGCAGCCGGGCCGCCTTTTGGGGCGGTGTGAGGGAGGTTTTGTCATGGAGGAACTGGAGCGCGCCCGCCATGCCATCGACGAGATTGACGCGCAGATGGCCGCCCTGTTTGAACAGCGGATGGCCCAGGTGGCCCGGGTGGCCGCCTACAAGCAGGAACACGACATCCCGGTGCTGGACGCCGCCCGGGAGGAACAGGTGATCGAAAAGAACACCGCCCGTATTCAGGACGCGGCCCTGCGCCCCTATTATGCGGAGTTCCAGAAGGCCGCCATGGCGGTTTCCCGCCAGTACCAGGCCCACGCCCTGGGCCGGGACACGGTGGCCTACCAGGGGGTGGAGGGCGCCTTTGCCCACATCGCCCTGACAAGGCTGTTCCCCCAGGCCAAGGCCATGGCCTGCCCCACCTGGGCCGACGTGTTCGACCGGGTGGAACAGGGCAGCGCTGCCTACGGGGTGCTTCCCTTTGAGAACAGCCACGCCGGGGACGTGTCCGCCGTGCTGGATCTGTGCTATGCCCACCGGCTGCACATCGTGGAGATGTACGACCTGCCGGTGACCCAGAACCTGCTGGCGCTGCCGGGGGCCGCGCTGGGGGACCTGCGCCGGGTCACCAGCCATCCCCAGGCGCTCAGCCAGTGCGAGCGGTTCATCCGCAGCGTGGGCCTGGCCGCCGAGCCCTGCGCCAACACCGCCCTGGCCGCCCGCCGGGTGGCCGAAAGCGGCGACAAAACGCTGGCCGCCATCGCCAGCGCCGAAACCGCCGAGCTCTACGGCCTGCAGGTGCTGATGCGGGATATCAACACCGACGGGGACAACACCACCCGGTTCATCGTGGTGGGCAAGGAACTGCCCGCCCGGGGCAACCGGTTCAGTTTGCTGTTCACGGTGGACCACAAGGCCGGGGCGCTGGCCCGGGTCATCCAGGCGATCGCCGCCGCGGGTTTCAACATGGAGTGCATCAAAAGCCGCCCCATGCCCCACGTGCCCTTTGAATACTATTTCTATGTGGAGCTGGTGGGCGCCGCCGACGCCCCCGACGCCCGGCAGCTGCTGACCGGGCTGGAAACCGTCTGCCGCACCGTGCGGGTGCTGGGCATCTATACCCGAAAAGGAGAAACTGTATGAAACTTTCCATGCGTCTTGGCCCCCGCAGCTACGACATTATTCTGAAACGGGGCGCGCTGGCCAACCTGAGCCAGCTGGCCTGGCTGGACCGGCCGGTGCTGATCGTCACCGACAGCGGCGTGCCCGCCGAATACGCCCAAAAGGTGGCCGCCCAGTGCCCCCACGGCACCATCGCCACCGTGCCCCAGGGGGAGGCCAGCAAAAGCCTGAAGGTTTACGGGCAGCTGCTGCAGCAGGCGCTGGACGCCGGGCTGGACCGGGGCGGCCTGGTGATCGCCGTGGGCGGCGGCGTGGTGGGCGACCTGGCGGGCTTTGTGGCCGCCACCTTCATGCGCGGGGTGGATTTCATCAACTGCCCCACCACCACCCTGTCCCAGATCGACTCCTCCATCGGCGGCAAGGTGGCCGTGGACCTGGGGGACGCCAAGAACATCGTGGGCGCCTTCTGGCAGCCCAAACTCGTGGTCATCGACCCGGACACCCTGTCCACCCTGCCCCGCCGGCATTACATCAATGGCCTGGCCGAGGCCATCAAGGCCGGCCTGATCTGTGACCCGCAGCTGTTTCTGCTGTTTGAAAACGGGGACGTGGACGCCGACATCGAGGACATCATCTACCGCAGCCTGCTGGTGAAAAAGAAGATCGTGGAGCAGGACGAAACCGAGCACGGCGCCCGGGCGGCGCTGAATTTCGGCCATACGCTGGGCCACGGCATCGAGGCGGTGCGGGGCATCAAGGGCCGCCGCACCAAGGGATATTTCCACGGGGAGTGCGTGGCACTGGGCATGCTGCCCATGATCGAGGACAGGCAGCTGCAAAAGCGGGTACGGGCGGTCTACCGCAAGCTGGGCCTGCCCGCCCGGGCCACCTACAACAAGGAACAGGTGCTGGCCTACATGCGGCACGACAAAAAGGCCCGGGGCGGCAGCGTCACCCTGGTCAAGGTGCCGGGGCTGGGCTGCTGGCGGCTGGACAAAGCGCCGCTGGAGGCACTGGAAACACTGGTGGGCCTGGACAAGGCCTGAGGGGATTTTTACAGCAAGGGGGAATCGTATATGAGGGATAGCTTTGGCAGCGCCGTGAACCTGACGATTTTCGGCGAAAGCCACGGCCCGGCGGTGGGCGGTGTGCTGCACGGCCTGGCCGCGGGCCTGCCGGTGGACGAGGATTTTATCGCCCGCCAGATGGACAAGCGCCGCGCCCGGGGGGACGGGCTCACCACCGCCCGCACCGAGCCGGATACCGTCCGCTTTCTGAGCGGCGTGTACAAGGGCCATACCACCGGCACCGCCATCACCTTTGTGATCGAGAACACCAACACCCGCTCCGGGGACTACGACCAGCTGGCCGCCATGCCCCGCCCGGGCCACGCGGACTTCACCGCCCTGGCCAAGTACCAGGGCTGGCAGGACAGCCGGGGCGGCGGGCATTTTTCCGGCCGTCTCACCGCGCCGGTGGTGGCCGCCGGGGCGCTGTGCCTGGGTGTGCTGGCTGCCCACGGGGTGCGGGTGGGCACCCACATCATCCGGTGCGCGGGCATCGAGGGCAGCCGCTTTGACGCGGAGCCCGATCGTCTGGCCCGTCAGCTGGACGCGCTGGACGCCCGTACCGAGGGCCTGCCGGTGCTGGACACCGCCTTTGAAGAACCCATGCGGGCGGCCATCAAGGCCGCGGCCGCCGACGGGGACAGCGTGGGCGGCGTGCTGGAAACCGCCGTGCTGGGCCTGCCCGCCGGTATCGGCGAACCCTTCTTTGACAGCGTGGAAAGCGTGCTGAGCCATCTGCTGTTCAGCATCCCGGCGGTCAAAGGGGTGGAGTTCGGCAGCGGCTTTGCCCTGGCGGAGATGCGGGGCAGCCAGGCCAACGACCCCTTCCTGCTCTGGGAAGACCGGGTCGTCACCGGTTCCAACCACAACGGCGGGGTCAACGGGGGCATCACCAACGGCATGCCGCTGGTGCTCAGCACCGTCATCAAGCCCACCCCCAGCATCTTCAAAGAGCAGGCCACGGTGGACCTGTCCACCGGCCAGGCGGCCACCCTGCAGCTCAAGGGCCGGCACGACCCCTGCATCCTGCCCCGGGCGCGGGTGGTGCAGGACAGCATGGTAGCCCTGGGCCTTCTGGATCTGATGACCCAGAGCGCCGGGCTGGACTGGCAGCGGAAAGGAAGCGAAGCATGAAACTGCTTATACTGAACGGGCCCAACCTGAACATGCTGGGCATCCGGGAACCGGGCATCTACGGCACGGTGGACTACAACGCCATGGTGGAGTATGTGGCCGCCTGCTGCGACGCGCTGGGCATCGAAACGGAATTTTATCAGTCCAATCACGAGGGGGATCTGGTGGACGCGATCCAGGACGCGCTGCAGTACGCGGACGGCATCGTGATCAATCCGGGGGCCTATACCCACACCAGCATCGCCATTCTGGACGCGCTCAAGGCGGTGGCGCTGCCCGCCGCCGAGGTACATATCAGCGACGTGACCAAGCGGGAACCCTTCCGCCAGATCAGCTACGCCGGCATGGCCTGCCAGGGCCACTTCATCGGCCAGGGCATTGAGGGCTATGTGAACGCGGCGCGCTTCTTGCAGCAAATCATTACCGGGAAAGGAACTGTACCACAATGATCATCTCAACCAAACGGGGCACGCCCCAGGCAGAAATCCAGAAAATCATCGCCGGCTTCGAGGCCCAGGGCCTGTCGGTCACCCTCATCCGCGGCACCGACTACAACGTGTTCGGCATCGTGGGCGACACCACCAAGGTCAACGAAAAGCAGGTGGCCGCCAACCCCTGGGTGGAAAGCGTCACCCGCGTGTCCGCCCCCTATAAAAAGGCCAACCGGCTGTTCCATGAAGCCGACACCATCGTGGACGTGAACGGCGTCAAGATCGGCGGCAAGGAAAAGATCTGCGTCATCGGCGGCCCCTGCAGCGTGGAGTGCGAATCCCAGGTGGTGGACATCGCCAAGGCCGTCAAGGAGGCCGGCGGTTCCATGCTGCGCGGCGGCGCGTACAAGCCCCGCACCTCCCCCTATGCCTTCCAGGGTCTCGGGACCGAGGGCGTGCTGGACATGGTCAAGGCCCGGGAACTCACCGGCCTGCCCATCGTCAGCGAGCTCATGAGCGAGGACAAGATCGAGGAGTTCGAGCAGTACGTGGACCTGGTGCAGATCGGCGCCCGCAATATGCAGAACTTCCAGCTGCTCAAGGCGGTGGGCAAGATGAAAAAGCCGGTGCTGCTCAAGCGCGGTTTGGCCAACACCATCGAGGAGTGGATCATGAGCGCCGAGTACATCATGGCCGGCGGCAACGAGAACGTGATCTTCTGCGAGCGGGGCATCCGCACCTTTGAGCCCTACACCCGCAACACCCTGGACCTGTCGGTCATTCCCATCATCAAGGAAAAGACCCACCTGCCCATCATCATCGACCCCAGCCACGCCACCGGCAACTGGCGGTACGTGGAAGCCATGAGCCTGGCGGCGGTGGCCGCCGGGGCCGACGGCCTGATCATTGAGGTACACAACGATCCCCAGAACGCCTGGAGCGACGGCGCCCAGAGCCTGAAGCCGGACAAGTTCCGCCAGGTGATCGACAAATGCCGCGCCATCGCCCATGTGGTGGGCCGGGATATGTAAGGAGAGGATACCATGCAAAACCACAGCTGGCAGCCCTTTGCCGAAAACGCCCCCGCCGTGAGCGTGGTGGCGGCGGTGTACAAGGGCGAGTGGCTGAACCGCCTGTGCGAGTCGGTGGCCGCCCAGACCTTTACCGACTGGGAGTGCATCCTGGTGGACGACGAGTCCCCGGACGATTCCGGCAAGGTGTGCGACGTCTGGGCCGCCAAGGACCCCCGCTTCAAGGCCATCCATAAAACCAACGGCGGCGCTTCCAGCGCCCGCAACGTGGGGCTGGCCGCCGCCCGGGGCCGCTGGGTGGTCATTCCGGACTGCGACGACGAGCTCTCCCCCCACGCGCTGGAATACGCGCTGGAGATGGAAAAGCAGCACCCCGGCGCTTTCGTGATCTGGGAGTATACCGGCGACCACGCCGCCTTTGAAGCGGGTTTTGACCGGCCGCTGGCGGCGGTTTGCCTGCCGCGCAAACAGATCGACCGGCTGATGGTCCGGCGCAACCTGTATTTCACCGCCTGGAACAAGCTGTTCGACCGCAAGCTGCTGGCGCAGCACGATCTGTGGTTTGACGAGAATATCCGCCCGGAAAAGGATCAGTACCGCATCGATCCGGATGGCCAGTGGTACGGCGAGGACCGGGACTATGTGGACCGGTATATGCGCCTGGCGCTGGATCCCAGCCCGGAACAGCCCATCGCCTACACCGGCAACGATCTGTATTACTACGACTGTACCAACACCGACGCCATCACCCGCCATATCGAGGTGCGGGTGGCGGGCGAGAACGCCGCCATGGCCGACGAAGCCAACGAGCAGCTGGCCCTGCCCGCCGATCCCACCGCCTATTGTCAGATGCTGCTGGACGATTACGAGCAGGACGCCAAGCTGGACTGGATCTACGGCGGCGATGAGCATAAAACCTCCGGCCTGCACCTGAGCCTGCTTCGCAGCCTGGCCTACGGCATCTGGGCCTGCCGCAAAACCGGCAAGCCCCTGCCCGCCGGGATGTGGGCCCACCCGGGCCTGGCCGGTGCGCTGGCCTGGTGCAAACAGCGCCGCCGCTACTCGCCCTACTACCTGCCCCTGCGCTGGCACAGCGCCGCCCTGGCCGCCCGGATGTACTACCTGGACGCCAGCCACAGCCGCAACTTCGGCCGCTTCGACTGGGGCTTCTACTACCTGCTGGGCGGAAGGTGGAACCGCTGATTTTCACAACACAATGAGGTGACAACCCATGAACGAACAGCCGCTGGTCAGCGTGATATTGCCCGTCTACAACGGCGAGCAATGGCTGGCGCGCAGCCTGGGCAGCCTGCAGGCCCAGACCTACCAAAATTTTGAGTGCCTGATGGTCAATGACGGCTCCACCGACGACAGCCGGACCGTCTGCGCCGCCCTGGCGGAAAAAGATCCCCGGTTCCGCCTGCTGGACAAGGAGAATGGCGGCGTTTCCAGCGCCCGCAATGCGGCTCTGGCCCAGCTGCGGGGCGAGTGGTTCACCTTCTGCGACCAGGACGACGCCATGGATCCCCACAGCCTGGAATATGCCGTGACCATGCAGACCGCCCATCCCGACCGGCTGGTCATGTGGGGCTACACCCGGGACGCGGCCGATTTTGCCGCCGCGGCGGCAAAGCCGCTGGAGTTTGAACTCACCGACGGGGACTCCATGCTGCGCCGCCATCCCTGCGGCTCCATCTTCGTGACCATCTGGAACAAGCTGTTCAACACCGCCGCGGTGCGTGCGGCGGGGCTCCGGTTTGACGAGACCCTGGGCAAGCGGGACAACCTGGGCGAGGACAAGCTGTTCATGGAACAGTACCTGGCCGCCCGCTGGCCGGATACGCCGGTGCCCATGGCCTACGCCGCCACCCCCCGCTATTTCCACTACCCGGACAACCGCACCAGTATCACCCGTACCGCCACCCAGCGTCTGGAACTGACCCTGCCCGACCCGGAGCCGGGTTATGCGGCCTTTATCCTGGCGGAATACCGGGCGGCCCGGGCTGAGATGCCCGCCCGCCTGACCGACATTCCCCCGCTGGAATCCATCGCCTTTGTGCGGCACTATACCCGGTGCTTCGCCTTTGCGCTCTGGTGCGCGGAGAAATTGCAGGAAGGCCGCCCCGTCGAACTGACCAACGGCCCCGAACTGGCCGAGCTGCTGGACTGGTGGCAGGCAAACCGCATCTTCAATCCCTACTACCTGCCGCTGCGGCGGCGGATGTTCGGCTTTGCTGCCCGGCTTTACCAGTGGGACGAACTCAAGCAGGCCCCCTTCTTCCGGTTCTGCCAGCTGTTCCGCCTGCTGCTGCCCGGCTGGAAAGCCAACGCCGGGGAATAAGAAAGGAAGTTGTTCATGAACCAATCGGATCGTCCGCTGGTCAGCGTGATCATCCCGGTGTGGGGCGCGGAAAAACTGCTGCCCCGCTGTCTGGCGGCGGTGACCGCCCAGACCCTGACCGACTGGGAATGTATCCTGGTGGAGGACGGCAGCCCGGACAACAGCGGTGCGATCTGTGACGAGTGGGCCGCCCGGGACAGCCGGTTCCGGGTGATCCACCAGCCCAACGGCGGCATCAGCAGGGCCCGCAATACCGGACTGGATGCGGCCCGGGGCCGGTATATCGCTTTCTGCGACAACGACGACGCCATGGGCCCCCACGAACTGGAATATGTGGTGGAACAGGTCCGGCTGCATCCGCAGCGGGTGCCGGTATGGCAGTATGCCATCGACTGGGCGGCTTTTGAACAGGCGTCTGCCCTGCCCTCTTCTCCCCGCCTGTGCGACGCGGTGGAGATGATGCTGCTGTTTACCAGCCGGGGCATTGAGATGCAGCCCTGGAACAAACTGTTTGACGGCGATGTGATCCGCCGGGAACACCTGCGCTTTAACGAGGAACTGGGCCGCCTGGAAAAAATGGGCGAGGACAAGGATTTTCTTGACCGGTACTACCGGTCGTTCTTTGGCGGCCGGCCGGGCGGCTATGTGTTCTTTGAACAGGCGCTGTATTACAACGAGCGGGCCAACGACAACTCCCAGGCCACCAGGTTCAACCGGCAGCGCGCCGCTGCCCCGGCGGAAGGGCCGGAGCCGCCGCAGCCCGGTTACTGGAACGTTATTTGCCGGGAATGCCGGGACATCTGCAGCCGTCCGGCGCTGTTTGCCAATGAGCAGACTGCCCGGGAAACCATTGCCCATTACATGGCCACCCTGACCTTTGGCGTATACAGCGCCCGGGCCTTGGGCGAGCCGCTGCCCTGCCCGCTGCGCCGGGAACCGGCGGTGAGCCTTCTGCTGGAACTGGGGCGGCAGCACAAAACCGAACCCCTGACCTGGCTGCTCATGCGCTGGAACCGGCAGGCGCTGCTGGCCCGGGTATACGAGGCCAAAAGCTGGCGCAAGGCTTTCTACTACCGCCTGGACAAGCTGGCCCATCTTATGTTGCCCGGCTGGAAATGAAGGAGGAGGTTCCCCCATGCCCAATACCCCTGAACTGACCATCGTGGTGCCGGTGTGGAACGCCGGCGAGTTCCTGCCGATCTGCCTGGCCTCCATTGCGGCCCAGACCTTTACCGGCTGGAAATGCGTGCTGGTGGACGACGGCTCCACCGACGGCAGCGGCGCGGTCTGCGACGAGTGGGCCGGGCGGGACAGCCGGTTTACCGTGATCCACAAGCCCAACGGCGGGGCCTCCAGCGCCCGCAACGCGGGTCTGGCCGCCGCCGATACCGAGTGGGTCTACTTCTTCGACGCGGACGATGCCATGGTCCCCTGCCTGCTGGAAGCCGCCCTCTCCACCCAGAAGCAGTATCCCCGGGATCTGGCCATCTGGCGCTCCACCAGCGACTGGGAGGAGTACCAGGCCCTGCCCGGTATGCCCCGCTCCCACCGCCGCTGCACCAAAGAGGAGATGCAGCTGATCTTTCTGCAGATCGCGCTGCATACCGGGGTCAACACCAAGCTGTTCCGCCGGGATATCCTGACCCGGAACAACTTCTCCTTTGTGGACCCGGACGGCCGCAAGAACGCCCCCGGCGAGGACGCGCTTTTCTCCACCCGGTATATGGAGCTGTTCCTGGCCGGGCCGGATCAGGGGTTCCGGTATCTGGACGAGCCGCTCTACTTCTACCGGCGCAACAACCCCAACTCCATCATGACCAACCTGAAAAAATCGGCCCCCGCCCCCCGCACCGAGATGGACGAGGTGCCGGAGAGCGGCTACGCGGAAACGCTGCGCCGGGAATTCCGCCAGCGGCAGGAGAAATTTCCCGCCTTTTTCACCGGCGACCAGGCCGTGCCCACCGCCCTGCACTATCTGCATTGCTTTGCCTATAGCGTATGGAGCGCGGCTCAGCTGGGCGAGCGTCTGCCCGCGGACTTCTTCCGCTGGGCGGAGGTGCGCTGGTGCCTGGACGCGCTGCGTGCCGGGGGCCGGTACTATCCGTTCTACTGGCCCTTCCGCTGGAAAAGCGCCGCCCTGATCGCCCGGCTCTACGCCGGCGAGCGCACCCGCAGCCCCTGGTACTACCGGGCCGCCGCGGTGATGCGCCATATCCCCGGCCCGGGCTGGCGGGCCTGAACACCACGTCAAGGAGGTAACCCTCATGCAGCCGGAACAGACCCCTCTGGTTTCCGTGATCGTGCCGGTGTGGAATTGCGAAAAATTCCTGCCCCGGTGCGTGGACAGCATCCTGGCCCAGACCTGGCCGGAATTTGAACTCATTCTGGTGGATGACGGCAGCCCGGACGGCTGCGGCGCCATCTGCGATTCCTACGCCGCGAAAGACCCCCGTGTGCGGGTGATTCACAAGGAAAACGGCGGCGTGTCCACCGCCCGCAACGCGGGCCTGGACGCGGCCGTGGGCCTGTATATCTTTTTTGTGGACGCGGACGACGCCATCGAGGCCCACCTGATGGAGTACGCCATGCGCAGCCAGCTGGCCCACCCGGACCGTCTGGTCATGTGGGAGCTGACCCTGGACGAGGCCGAGCTGGCCCGCCGTGCCGGCGAACCCTTTGCCGAAACCCTGATGCGGGGGCTGGAGGTGCAGATGATGTTCACCTCCAAGGGCCAGGGGGTGCAGGTGTGGAACAAGCTGTTCCAGGCCGGCTGCATCAAAAAGTTCGGCATGCGGTTCGACAAGGAGCTGGGCTACGAGCACAACCTGAGCGAGGACGAGGTGTTCTTCCAGCAGTACCAGGAGAACTTCTTCTCGGACAAGCCCCGGCTGTACACCTACCTGCCGGTTCCCCGTTATTATCACGAGATGGACAACCCGGAATCCCTGGTCACCCGGTACGAGGCCCGGTACGGCCAGTTCAAGCGGGACGCGGACGCGGCCAAGCCCGGCTACGCCCCCGCCATTCTGGAAGAACTGCGCGCCAACCTGACCGAGTACGCCGACCTGTTTGCCGAGCCGGACAAGGGCTATGTGACCATCCGCCATTACCTGCGGTGCCTGGCCTACGGGGCCTGGTGCGCGCGGGAGTTGGGCGAGGCCCTGCCCGCCGGGTATCTGCGCGGCCCGGAGGTCACCGCCCTGCTGGACGGTCTGCTGGCCCGCCGCCGCTACACCCCCTACTACCTGCCCTTCCGGCTGGGCAGCGCCAAACTGGTTGCCGCCATGTACGACTGGGACAACCGGAAAACCGTCTGGTACTACCGGCTGATCCTGGCGCAGAAGCTGCTGCTGGGCGGCCGCTGGGACTGATAAAGGAGAGAGCAAACCATGAGTGAGACCATCCCCGCCGTAAGCATCATCGTGCCGGTGTACAACGGGCAGGATTACCTGGACCGCTGCCTGGACTCCATTGCGGCCCAGACTGTGCGGGATTTTGCCTGCATTCTGGTGGACGACGGCTCCACCGACGGCAGCGCCGATCTCTGCCGGGCCCGGGCTGCCCGGGACGGGCGGTTTGTGCTGCTGCAAAAACAAAACGGCGGGGTGTGCAGCGCCCGCAACGCCGGGCTGGATGCCGCCCGGGGCGAGTATGTGCTGTTCTGCGACCAGGACGACCTGATCGACCCCCATACCCTGGAATATGCGCTTACCATGCAGCAGAGCGCCCCGGAGGGGTTTGTGCTCTGGAACATGACCCGCAGCCGGGAAACCTACGACCAGTCCCTGGCCACGCCGCTGGAATACGCGGTGCGGCCGCTGGGCCAGATGCAGGTGCTGCACCGGGGCAGCATGATCTTTGTGCATGTGTGGAACAAGCTGTTCCGCCGCGCCCGGATCGAGCAGCTGCATCTGCGGTTTGACGAGCGGCTGGGTCATGTATCCACCTACGGCGGCGAGGACGAGGATTTTGTGCGCCGGTATATGGAGGGCATGGCCCCGGATACCCCGCTGGCCTATTCCACCGCCGCCCGCTACTACCACGCCCGGGACAATCTGGCCGCCAGCATCACCGGTCAGGCGCTGGAGGGCAGCGACGAGGTCTATTCCCTGCCCCAGCCCGAACCCGGCTACCTGGCCCATATCCTGAACGACCTGTCCGACTGCGAACGGCAGGCCCCCGATCTGTGGCAGGCCGATCCGGTGGAGCTGTTCCCCTTCATGCACCAGCACTACCGGGCCGTCTGCTATGGCCTGTGGTGCGCCCGGCAGCTGCACGAGCCGCTGCCCAAGGGCTTCTGGAAGGACGAGCGGCTGCAGAAGCTGCTGGGCTGGTGCGCCGCCAACCGGATCCACATTGCCTACTGGCTGCCGCTGCGGCTGCGCTGGCGGCGGATGGCCGAGCAAATGTACGTGTGGAGCCAGCTGCACAACCCCAACTTCGGCCATTTTGACTGGCTGTTCTATTACATCGAGGGCGCCAAGAAGTGGAAGCGCCCCGACACCCTGTAAATCCGCTTTGTGAGGAGATGTGCCCATGCCCCGTGAAAACCCCGCCGTAAGCATCATCGTGCCGGTGTACAACCTGGAAAAGCTGCTGCCCCGGTGCCTGGCCTCCATCGCCGCCCAGACCACCCCCGACTGGGAGTGCGTGCTGGTGGACGACGGTTCCGCCGACGGCAGCCTGGCCGTCTGCCGCCAGTGGGCGGAACAGGACGCCCGGTTCCGGGTGCTGCACCAGGAGAATCAGGGGGTGTCCGCCGCCCGCAACGCGGGTATCCAGGCGGCCCGGGCCCCCTATTTCCTGTTCGTGGACGCGGACGACACCATCCTGCCCGAAACGGCGGCCTGGGCGCTGGAGCGGCAGGCCCGCCACCCGGGGGACCTGATCGGCTGGGTGCTGCACGACCAGACCCAGACCCCGCCGGATTTTGACGCGCCCCCCTGCAAGCAGTACACCAAAGACCAGCTGCAGGCCTACATCTTCACGGTGCCCAGCGCCAACGTGACCAACAAACTGTTTGACGCCTCGGTCATCCGCCAGGGCGGGGTGCAGTACCCGGTGGGCCAGCCCCGGGGCGAGGATATGCAGTTCTGCATCGCCTACTTTCACGCCTTTTTCGCCGCCCGGCCGGATGCCATCGTGCGCCAGTACGACCTGCCCCTCTACATCGTTCACGGGGACAACGGGGCCGAGCGGGCCAGCAAAAAGGCGGTGGCCGCCCATCCCATCGAGTGGGAGCCGGAGCAGTTCCGGGGCTACCTGGCCGTGCTGCGGCAGGAGTACCGGCAGATGAGCGATTCCATGGGCGGGCTGGACGCGGTGCCGGTGGAGGACGCGGTCAACCTGTGCCGCCAGTACTGCCGCCGGTTTGCCTTTGCCCTCTGGGCCGCCCACCAGCTGGGCGAGCCGGTGCCCCGGGATTTCTACCGATGGCCCGAGATCCGGGAACTGCTGGGCGTGATGGGCAAAAAGAAGCTGTACAACGCCTATTACTGGCCGCTGCGGATGCAGTGTACCCCGCTGGTGCGGGCCATGTACCAGTCGGACGAGAGTGACAGCAAAAAGCTGTTCTGGAAGGTATACTGGCTGGGCTGGTACGCCCTGGGCGGCAAATGGCGTACCCGATAAAGGAGGAAGAGCATGGAAACCAAACCCCGCGTTTCGGTCATCAGCCCGGTGTATAAGGTGGCGGCGGTGCTGCCCCGGTTCATTGAGAGCGTGCTGGCCCAGACCGATCCTGATTTTGAGTTCATCCTGGTGGACGACGGCAGCCCCGACGACAGCGGCAAAATCTGCGACGAGTACGCCGCCAAAGACAGCCGCATCCGGGTGATCCACCAGAAAAACGGCGGCGCCTGCGCCGCCCGCAACGCCGGCATCGAGGCCGCCCGGGGCGAGTATTTCCTGATCCTGGACTCCGACGACGCGGCCAGCTCTCTGATGATCCAGTGGGCCCTGCGCCGCCAGGCCCAGTACCCGAATGACCTGATCGTCTGGGATTTCGTCACAGATTTGGCCGAACTGGCCGGGCCGGACGCGCTGGATAAACCCTACCGGGAGTGGGTCTACCCGGCGGCGAAACTGCCGGCATATTACGTTACATATAAATCGGGCAACCTGTACAACCGGTTGTTCCACGCGGAGGTTATCCGCCGGTACAACGTGCGGTTTGACGTGACGCTGCGCAACAGCAACGATATCCCCTTCTGCCAGGCCTATCACGAGGCCCACTTCAAGGCATACCCGGACAGCGCCATCCGCCAGACCGATATGCCCCTCTATTACTGGGACACCACCACCGTGGGCAGCCTGTCCAAGCAGAAGGGCACCGGCCACCAGATGGACTGGGAGCCGGAGCAGTACCGGGGCTACGCCGCCAGGGTGCAGGCTGAGTGCGCCGGCGTGCTGGAGGCGGTGGGCGATTTCAATGCCATCCCCCTGGAGGACGCCAACAGCATCTGCCGGCAGTATCTGCGGCGGTTCGCTTTCGGCGTGTGGGCCGCCCGTGAACTGGGCGAGCCGGTGCCCCGGGCCCTGCTGCGCGGGCCGGAAACCCGCCGGATGCTGACCTGGATGAAGCAGGTGAAATACTACCACGCCTACTACTGGCCCTTCGTGCTGGGCAACGCCGCCCTGGTTCGGGCGGTCTACCACTCGGACGAGAGCGGCGCCAAGCGCCTTTACTGGAAACTCTACTGGGCGGGCTACTACCTGCTGGGCGGAAACTGGAACCGATAAAAAATTCATACGAGGTAAAATCATGAAACAGGATACCCGTTCAAAGCGCAACAGGGGTACCCTGTTGCCAGCGGAGCCACAGCTCCGCTGGATGATCTCTGTCGGCTGAGCATTGTTGTGCCGGTGTATAATGCCGAAATCTGGCTGCCCGTCTGCCTGGACAGCATCGCTGCCCAGACGGAACCATCCGGCTGGGAGTGCATCCTGGTGGATGACGGCTCCACCGACGGCAGCGGCCGGCTCTGTGACGAGCGCGCTGCCGCGGACGGTCGTTTCCGGGTGCTGCACCGGGAAAATGGCGGGGTTTCCGCCGCCCGCAACGCGGGGATAGACGCTGCCAGAGGTGAATATCTGACCTTTGCCGACGCAGACGACCGGGTCAGTCCCCGGTTGGTGGAATACGCCCTGGCCGACCAGCTGGCCCATCCCGATGCTCTGGTTGTTTGGCAGTATACGCCGGAAAAAGCGGTCTTTGAAGGGCAAAGCGGCTGCTCGGCAGCGGTGTTCACTAACCGGGAACGCCTGCGCTGGCACCAGTCCGCCCAGGCGGGTACGGGAGGTGTAGTCTGGAACAAGCTGTTCCGCACAGCCTGGGTGCGGGCCTGGGGCATCCGCTTTTCCGTGGGGATGCGCTACGGGGAGGACGGCGAGTTTGAGAGCGCCTATATCCGGCGCATGGCCCAGGAGACCCGGCTGGATTTCCCGGTTCGGGTGCTGCTTGGCTTGTTTTACTACTACAATCCGGGCAACAGCAGCAGTACCATGAAGCAGCGCCGCCGTACCGGCAGCTATTTTATGGAGCAGATCGGCCTGTACCGGAAACATACAGCCCAGATATGCAGCCTTCCTGGTTATCCGCAACGTTTTGAAGAACAGGATGCCTTTACGGTGCAGGCCGTATGCAGCCACTATTTCAATTGTTTGAGTATGGGATTGTACAAGGATCCCAAAGAGGGGTTTGGCAGGCAGATTCCCCCGCTTCGCAAAATTCCGGAGATCCAGCAGATGCTGCATGCCTGTGCCTGCCATAAACTGTATAACGCATATTATTTGCCCTACCGCCTGGGCTGGAAATGGCTTATCGGCCGGATGTGGTATTCCCGCGAGAGCGAAAGAAAATGGCTCTACTGGAAACTGTACTGGGCGGGCTACTACCTGCTGGGCGGAAACTGGAACCGATAAAAAAGGAAGTGAATGTGCCATGATCGCCGTATTGCAGCCGGGCAGACCGGCGGGCCGGGTCACCGCGCCGCCGTCCAAGAGTATGGCTCACCGGGCGGTGCTGGCCGCCGGGTTGGCCCGGGGCCTGAGCCGGGTGCGCAATCTGGAATACAGCCAGGATGTGCTGGCCACCCTGAACGCGGTGCGTCAGCTGGGCGCCCGGGTGGAGATTCGGGAAAACTGGGCCGATATCGAGGGCCGGGGCGGCTTTGCCACCCTGCGGGCCCCCATCGACTGCGGCGAGAGCGGCAGTACCCTGCGGTTTCTGATCCCGGTGTGCAGTCTGACCGGGCAGCAGGTGCGGTTTTGCGGCCGGGGGCGGCTGATGCAGCGGCCTCAGGGCCCCTATGCGGAAATTTTTGAGCAGCAGGGCCGGATGTTCTGCCAGAACGAAACCGGCATCCTCATCAAGGGCGGCCTGCGCCCGGGGGAATACCGGCTGGCGGGGGATGTGTCCAGCCAGTTTATCAGCGGGCTGCTGTTTGCGCTGCCGCTGATGATGGGGGACAGTTCCATCACCATCACCCCGCCCTTTGAGAGCCGCAGCTATGTGAACCTGACCCTGGCCGCGCTGGCGGATTTCGGGGTCAGGGCCCGGTTTGTGCCGGATGAAGAACTGCCCCAGGGGGCGGCCGCCCGGCTGGAGGTGCCCGGCAACCAGCGGTACCACAACCGGGAATACACCGTGGAGGGCGATTACAGCCAGGGGGCGTTTTTCGCCGTACTGGGCGCACTGCGCGGGGATATTACGGTGGAGGGCCTGGCCCCGGCCAGCGGCCAGGGGGACGCGGCCATTCTGGAGATCCTGCAGCGGTGCGGCGCCCGGTTCACCCGCACCGGCGACGCGGTGCAGTTTGCGAAAAGCGAGCTGACCGCCGTGGAGATCGACCTGGCCGACTGCCCCGATCTGGGCCCCATCCTGATGGTGCTGGGGGCTTTCTGCAAGGGCAAAACGGTGATCCGCAACGCGGGCCGTCTGCGGCTGAAAGAGAGCGACCGGATCGCCGCCATGGAGGAAGAACTGCGCCGGTTCGGGGTGCAGATCCGCAGCACCGAGGATACCGTGACCATCGCGGGCGGGCCGCTGGTGATGCCGGGCGAGGTGCAGGGCCACAACGATCATCGGGTGGTCATGGCGCTGACGGTGGCCGCCCTGGCGGCGGAGTTGCCGGTGCGGATTCACGGGGCCGAAGCGGTGGCCAAAAGCTGGCCCGCGTTCTTTGACGTGGTGCGCGGCCTGGGCGTGCCGGTGGCGGAAGAAGAATAAACGGAAACGAGGGGTGCGGTATGGAAAAGCGGTTTCTGATCGTGGGCCTGGGCCTGCTGGGCGGACGGTACGCCATGGGCCTGGCCCGGGCAGGTTTTGCAGTGGACGGGGCGGATACCGACCCGGCCGCCGTGGCCTATGCCCTGGAAAAAGGCTATATCCGGCAGGGCCGCTGCGGCGACCACGCCGATCTGGCCCGGGAAGCGGATGTGGTGATATTGGCGCTCTACCCGGCGGCGCAGCTGGAATGGGCCAGAACCTACGGTCCGGTGCTGAAACCCGGCTGCCTGATCACCGATGTGGCGGGCGTCAAGCGGGGCATCATCGAGCCGGTGCAGCAGGCGCTGGGGGATACGGTGGAGTTCATCGCCTGCCATCCCATGGCGGGCAAGGAGGTCAGCGGCATCCGCAACAGCCATCTGGTGGAGTTCACCCCTGCCAACTTTATCATCACCCCCACCGACCGCAATACCCCGGAGGGCATCGCCTTTGCCAAGCGGCTGGCGGCGGCGCTGGGGTTTGCCCATGTGAGCGTGCTCACCCCCGAGGAGCACGACCGGATGATCGGGTACGTGAGCCAGCTGACCCACGCCATCGCGGTGAGCCTGATGTGCGCCTCGGACAACGGGCATCTGAACGAGTATACGGGCGATTCGTTCCGGGACCTGACCCGGATCGCCCGGATCAATCCCACCATGTGGAGCGAGCTGTTTCTGCGCAACCGGGATAACCTGACCGCCGAGATCGACCAGTTCACCGCCGCGCTGACCCAGCTGCGGGGGTATCTGGAAGCGGGCGACGCGGCGGGGCTGGAGGCGATGTTCCGGCTGAGCAGCCAGCGCCGCGCCGCCTTTGACAAGAAGCCGGAGGTGTAAGCCATGCCCCGAAAGGAAGGCCAGAAAGGCAAGCTGCTGGCGCTGCTGCGGCTGTTTGAACGGCGTACCGATCCGGAGCACCGGCTGTCGGTGCCGCAGCTGATCCGGGAGCTGGAAAAGCAGGAGATCCCCACCGAGCGCAAAAGCCTGTACAGCGATATCGAAACGCTGCGGGAGGCGGGCTATGACATCGAGCAGCAGCGGGGCCGGGGCGGCGGGTATTACCTGGCGGAACGGCAGTTCCAGTTGCCGGAACTGAAACTGCTGGTGGACGCGGTGCAGGCCAGCCGGTTTCTCACCCGCCGCAAGTCGGAGCAGCTGATCCGCAAGCTGGAGGGTCTGGCCAGCGAGCACCAGGCCCGGCAGCTGCAGCGGCAGGTGGCGGTGAGCGGACGGGTCAAGACCATGAACGAGAGCATCTATTATCTGGTGGACGAGCTGCACACCGCCATCGCCCAGAACAGGATGGTCACGTTCCGGTATTATGACTGGGACATGGAAAAGAACCGGGTGCTGCGGCACGACGGGCAGCTGTACCGGGTAAGCCCCTGGGTGCTGGCCTGGGAGAACGAGAATTATTACCTGATCGGCTGCACCGGAACCGGCGAGGAGTGCGTGGTGCGTCATTACCGGGTGGACAAGATGACCCGCCTGACCATCGTGAAGGCCGACCGGCAGGGCCGCAAGCTGTTTGAGGAGTTTGATCCGGCGGCCTATGCCCGGCGCACGTTCGGGATGTTCGGCGGGCCGCAGGCCAAGGTACGGCTGCGCTGCGCCGCCCGGCTGGCGGGGCCGGTGCTGGACCGGTTCGGTATGGACGTGACCCTGCTGCCGCAGCCGGACGGGGAGCATTTCGACGTGTGGGTGGACGCGGTGCTCAGCCCGCCGTTCTGGGGCTGGGTCTGCGGATTCGGCGGCGATATCCAGGTGCTGGACCCGCCCGAAGCCCGCACCGCCCTCGCCCGCCTGGCCGCCACCATGACGGCGCAGTACGGCGAGGTTGAATAGGGCCAATCTGGGGGACCAGTCCCCCAGCCCCCCATTTGTCGGGCCAATACATTGGCCCTCGGGATAAAATAAAATGAAGGCCGGTGCGTACACGGAATACGCACCGGCCTTTTACTGTCAATATCCCTATGGCCAAATGTATTTGGCCATGATTTCCGGGGTCTGGGGGGACGTTGTCCCCCCATATCAGCCTTACTCCGTAAACCGGACGGTCAGTTCACCCATGTCCACCGACAGGCGGTACTGGATGGGGGCGCTGCTGTCGATGGTCAGGCTGTTGCCGGTACCGCTGATCGAACGCTCGCCCACTGTCAGGGTACCCATACCGCAGCTGCCGTCCAGACCGTAGTTTTCCGGTTCCGGGGTGGTCACGGTCAGGCTTCCCATACCGCAGTCCGCGGTCAGGCTGCCGGCCAGTGTGCCGGTCACCTGGGTTTCACCGCTGTCGCAGTGCAGCGCTGTGTCTCCCGCCACAGTCAGGTTTTTGGCGGTCAGGGTTCCCATATCACAGGCCAGATCCACGCTGTCCGCTGTCACATCGGTCAGGGTCATGGTGCCCAGGCCGCACTCCCCTGTCACCGTTTTGGCGGTCAGGTTTTCCACCGTCAGTTCGCCCATGCCGCATTCCAGTTCCGCATCGTCGCGCACCGTGATCCCCGTCAGGGTCACGCCGCTCATGCCCGCGTCCACATCCAGCGACCCGGTCTCCAGATCCCGAACGTTCAGGCTGCCCAGCCCGATGGACAGTTCCAGGGTTTCCAGCTCCAGCCCGGCGGGCACTTCCAGCGTCAGCCGCGCATTGCGCACCGTGTGTCCGCTGATACCCGGTTCCCGGCTGTCGATCACCAGCCGGCCATCCTCCCCGGAAACCTCATACAGTTCCGGATGGGTGGTGGTCAGGTTCCAGCTTTCCCCGGGCCGCACCGTCACCTCTGCCAGACCGCCGTCCAGCTCCAGCCCGGTGAATGTTCCGTCCGGCAGCGGCACGGTCTGTTCCTGGCGTTCCTCGCCGCCGGTCAGCACCCAGTCGTTGGCGTCCTGCCCGGCCGGCATGTACCGCAGCCCGTCCGGCGTGGGCTGGAACGAGCCGAACTGTCCGCCCAGGCACAGGCCGATGGCGCCGATCAATACCGCCAGCATCAGGCATCCCGCGCCCAGTGCCAGCAGTGCCCGTGTCAAACCGCGCATATCAGTCCCCTCCTTTCACCGCCCGGCGCAGGGAGGCCCATGTATGGGCTATACCCTTTCCCGCCGCGCGCAGCAGCCGGCCCAGCGCCCGCATCAGCGCCGGGATTCCCCGGCCGCAGACGGCCCAGCCCAGTGCCAGCAGCAAAAATCCAACCCCCATCGAGGCCAGGCAGTTGGCCAGACCCACCAGTGTGTTGGGCAGGTCGGCAGCCAGGCCCCACAGGCTCATCACAGCAAAAACCCCGCCCACAAACAGGCAGATGATCCCCGCCAGCACCACCGCCAGCAGAACCCCCGCCAGCCCGAGAAAGATCCCGATCACTCCGGCCAGTGCGCTCACCACCACGGCCAGCACGCTCAGCCATACCGGGCTGGTCACCAGCAGCACAAGCCACCACAGCAGGGTGCGTCCCACCCCGGCCGGGGCAGGCTGTGCCGCCGCGGCCGCGCCTGTTCCGGCATACGCTGCCGTATCCGGCGCAAGCCCCCGGATGCGGGGCGGTTCCGGTTCCGGCGCGGACGCGCTCTGGGCCGGTTCCGCCCGGCTGCCCGGCACGTTGGCCCGGATGATCGCCGCCACCCGAGCCGGGCTGCCCAGTTCCGCCAGCACCTGCTGTTCCTGTTCCGGGCCCGCGTCCCGCAGGTATTCCTCGTAATACCGCACCGCTTCCCGGCGTTCTTCTTCGGTCACGTCCGCCAGCATGTCATTCAGCTGACGCAGAAATTCCTCGCCCGTCATGTGTTCTCCTCCTCCCCCAGCAAAAGCCGGTCAATGCTGCGGCGGTAGTCCCGCCATTCCCGGCGATAGTCGGTCAGGCGCTGCCGGCCCGCCTCGGTCAGCCGGTAGTACCGCCGGTTGCGCCCGGCAAATTCCTGGTCGTAGGTATCCAGACACCCGTCCTTCTGCAAACGGCGCAGCACCGGATACAGGGTGCTCTCACTTACCAACATCACCGCCCGTACTTCCTGGGTGATCTTGTAGCCGTAGGTGGGTTCCTGCGCCACGATGCTCAGTACCAGCGCATCCATCAGCGCAGCCCCGGTGTTGAATGCCATCCTCCCACCATCCTTTCCGGTTGATATTGTATCTCTGCCAATACTATACAACGTATAATATTGATTGTCAATATAGTATTGGGCCAATCTGGGGGACAACAAGGGCTGCGGGCGCAACAACGATGCGCCCGCCCGGCTACGCCGACCGCCCTGCCGGTCTGGGTCTCCACCGGAGACCCAGCCGCTTCGCGGACCCGGACCCCCCATACCCCCTGAAATCATGGCCGGAATACTCCGGCCATAGGGGTGAATAAAGTGCAAGGCCCACGCTGGCAGAAAACCGTTAGCGCGGGCCTTACTTTTTTACACAATATCCCCATGGCCAAATGTATTTGGCCATGATTTCCGGGGTCTGGGGGGACGTTGTCCCCCCAGATCGGCTTATCTTACCCTTCGCCGTGCATCGCCCGGCCCAGGTTCTTTTCGGCGGCCACGCGGGCTTCGGCGGCGCGGGCCACCTGTTCCTCGTCGGCGGGCTGCATCACCGCGATCAGCGCCTTGGTGGGAATCCCCATCCCGGTAAACATCGCCTCGTGCTCGGTTCGGATGTTCCAGTCCGGCTCGTCGGCGTGCAGATCCCGGGTCATCCACCGGATCCGGAACCCCGCCTCCTCAAAATAGGCCAGGCTGTCCTCAAACAGACCGTCGTCGTCGGTCTTGAACCAGATTTCCGCCCCCGGCGCCAGGAACTTCCGGTACAGCGCCAGCTGCCGGGTATGGGTCAGCCGATGCTTGCGGTGCCCCGCCTTTTTATCCCAGGGATTGCAGAAATTGATGTAAATGCGGTCCACCGTATCCTCGGGCGCAAAGGCGTTCAGGATCCGCTCAATGTCCAGGCTCATGATCTGCACATTGTCCGCCGGAATCCCCGCTTCGGCGTAAGCCGCCTCCAGCTTGCGCTTAGCCAGGATCAGCACCTTGTCGGTGATGTCGATGCCCAGATAGTTGTTCTCCGGATGGCGGGACGCCAGCTGAGACAAAAATCCGCCCTTGCCGCATCCCAGTTCCAGATGCAGCGGCTGGCCGGGCCGGGCAAATACCTCGTGCCAGTGCCCCCGGTTGGCCATCGGGTCATGGGCGTGCAAAGGGCTGGCCAGCAGTTCCGGCCGGGCGTAGGGTTTGAATCGCATCCGCATAGATGGGTTTTCCTCCGTTTATTCGTTACTTGTTGAAAAATTCAGCAAACCAGGCTTCCACCCGGGCATACTCCCCGTGCAGGCTGCCCTGTGCCAGCGGCGGCCGTCCGCCGCCCCGGCCGTCAAATTCCGCGTTCAGTTCCCGGCACAGGCCGTTCACATCCCCGCCTTTCCACACCAGGGCGTAGTGCAGGGTATCCCCCTCCCCCGGGCTGAACACCGCGCAGGGCCGGTCGGTGCGCTCCGCCATCGCCAGGGCACAGCGGCGCAGGTCATCCCCCGCCAGATCCGGCAGACACTGGCAGACCGCCTCATCCGGGCCGATCTGCGCCGCCAGCAGGCTGAACCAGGCATTGCGGGCTTCGGCCAGCTGCACCCGCAGCCGCGCCGCCTGTACCGCCTGCCGCTCCACCGCCTGGTACAGCCCCTCCGCCGGGGCGCTCAGCAGCGCGCCGATGGCGTGGGCCTGTTCGGCCTGATCCTGCACCCAGGCAAAGGCCCGGCCGCCGCAGGCCACCGCCAGCCGCACCCCGCCCTTGTAGGGCTGGGCACTGAGAATCTTGATCAGCCCCACCTGCCCCGACCGGGCCAGATGGGTGCCGCAGCAGGCGCAGCAGTCCGCGCCCGGCACCGTCACCAGCCGCACCGGACCCTCCAGCGCCTTTTTGCTGCGGTATTCGGTGGCTGCCAGGGTGGCCGCGTCCGGCCAGGCGCAGTCCACCGGCACGTCCCGGCGGATCGTTTCGTTGGCCAGGCGCTCCGCCTCGGCCAGCTGGTCCGGGGTCAGGGGCTTGTCCATATCCATCCGCACCGTGTCCGCCCCGATGTGGAATCCCACGTTGTCGGTGCCGAACAGCCGGTGCAGCGTGCCGCTCAGGATATGCTCGCCGGTGTGCTGTTCCATATGATCCAGCCGCCGGGACCAGTCAATGACCCCCTCCACCGTCTCCCCTACCGGCAGCGGCCGGTCGGTGGTGTGCACCACACGGCCCTCCCGCTCGTGCGCGTCCAGCACCCGGGCCTCGCCCAGGGTGCCGGTGTCGGCGGGCTGGCCGCCCCCCTCCGGGTAAAAGGCGGTGGCGTCCAGGGTCACGGCCCAGGTTTCCCCCGCCGGTTCGCAGCCGGTCACCCGGGCGGTGAACCGGGCCAGAAACGGGTCCGCGTAATACAAACGGTCGTCTTTCACAGGATGACCTCCATGCCGATCTTCTGGGGCACCAGGCCCCGGGCTTCGTAGAATTTCTGGGCGCTTTTGTTGCAGCTCCACACGTTCAGGGTCACGTTGTAGCAGCCGTGCTGCCGGGCAAAATCCAGCACCGCGTCGTACAGCAGGGTGCCCACATGCTGCCCCCGGCAGGCCTCGTCCACGCACAGATCGTCGATGTACAGGGTGCGGATATCGGTCATGATGTTGTCGTTGACAAACTGCTTGAACACGCAGAACGCATACCCCTGCACCACGTCCTGCTCGTTTACCGCCGCCAGCACCGGGCGGGTATCGTCCGCCAGAATTTCCAGCAGCTGTTCGTCGGTGTACTTGCGCTGGCCCGCCTTGAACAGGTCCGGCCGGCCCTGATGATGTACCTCGGCCACCTGCCGCAGCAGCTCGTGCAGCCGGGGCAGATCCCGGGGCGCGGCCCGGCGTACCGTCAGTTTGGATTCGGTCATTTCCCATCGCTCCCTCGCATAAAGAATGGTTCTATTATACGCCCGGGCGGGCGGCTTGTCCACGGCCAGCGCCGCGCAAAACAGTGGAAAACCGCGCGCGCCCGCGGTATAATAGGAATATAAATCGCACGAAGGAGTGTGTGCAATGCGGCAATGCGGTATCCTGATGCCGGTATCGGCCCTGCCGGGGGCCCACGGGATCGGCAGCCTGGGCAGTGAGGCCCGGCAGTTTGTGGATTTTCTGGCGGCGGCAGGCCAGCAGGTGTGGCAGATCCTGCCGTTAAGCCCCACCGGCTATGGGGACAGCCCCTACCAAAGCTGTTCGGCCTTTGCGGGCAACCCCTATTTTATTGACCTGGACATTCTGCGTCAGCGGGGCCTTCTGACCGAGGCGGAATGCGCCCCCCTGCCCGCCGGGCGGGTGAACTACGGGCTGCTGTACACCACCCGGCTGGCGGTGCTGGAGCGGGCCTGGCAGCGCTGGCGCACCCAGCGGCCGGTGCCCGGGTATGAGACCCCCTACCCGGACGACTGGTACCGGTTCTGCTTTGCCAACGAGGCCTGGCTGGACGACTATGCCCTGTACATGACCATCAAGGAGACCCACGGCATGGCGGCCTGGCTCGCCTGGCCGCAGCCGCTGCGCCGCCGGGATCCGGAGGCGCTGGAGGCGTTCCGGGCCGAGCAGGCCGACCGGATCGAGTTCTGGAAATTTGTGCAGTACCTGTTTGACGGCCAGTGGCGGGCGCTGAAGGAGTACGCCAACGACAAGGGCGTGAAGATCCTGGGGGATATCCCCATCTATGCGGCGGCGGATTCCGCCGATGCCTGGGCCGGGCGGGAGCTGTTCGAGACCGACGAGGACGGCGCGCCGGTGCGGGTGGCGGGCTGCCCGCCGGATTATTTCAGTGCGGATGGCCAGCTGTGGGGCAACCCGCTGTACAACTGGGCCTACCACAAGCAGACCGGCTACGCCTGGTGGAAACGCCGCCTGCGCCACGCGCTGGAGTTGTACGACATTGTGCGGATCGACCATTTCCGCGCCTTTGATACCTACTACGCCATCCCGGCCGACGCGGCCACCGCCCGCACCGGCAAGTGGGAGCAGGGCCCGGGGTTGGACTTTTTCCGGGAAATGGAGCGGGCGTTCGGCCCGCAGCTGCCCATCGTGGCGGAGGACCTGGGCGAACTGTTCGACAGTGTGCGCCAGCTGCTGCGGGACACCGGCCTGCCGGGCATGAAGGTATTGCAGTTTGCCTTTAGCGGCGGGGCGGAGAACGAGTACCTGCCCCACAATTATCCGGAGAACTGCGTGGTGTATCCGGGCACCCATGACAACACCACCACGGCCCACTGGCTGGCCACCGCGCCGAAAGCGGAAACGGCCATGGCCAGGGCGTATTTTGGCCTGAATACCCGGGAGGGCCTGACCGAAGGGTTCATCCGGGGCGCGCTGGCCAGCCCGGCGCGGCTGGCGGTGATCCCGATGGCGGACTGGCTGGGCCTGGGCGCCGAGGGCCGCATCAATACGCCGGGCCGTCTGATGGCGGAAAACTGGAGCTGGCGCTGCGAGGCCCGGGCACTGACCGGGACGCTGGCGGCCCATATCCGGGAAAAGTGCGCCCTGTTCGGCCGGTGTGAGCCGGCCCCGGCGGAAGAGCCGGAAACCGAAGAGGCGAAGCCCAAAGCGGAGAAGAAAGCCCCCGCGGCCCCGGCCCGGCCCGCCGCCAAGGCGGCGCCCAAGGCCAAGGGACGCAGCACCGCCCGCCGCAAGGTGACCTGATATGGGCTGATATGGGGGACCAGTCCCCCATACCCCCCATCTGTCGGGTCGGGATTCTCCGACCCTCGGGAAAAATATACAAAGCAAACGCCCGCGCAAAACCCGGCCGGTTTGGCGCGGGCGTTTTTCTTGCGCATAGCGGCGGGGCGGGATGGGCATACTGTCCCCAACGGCCCGAAATCGGGCGAAAGGGGGAAGTAAACCATGAAACAGGAAAATGTAAGCGATAACGAGGCCCTGCTGCAGGAGATCGTGCGCAATACGGAAATGGGCAAGAATGCCCTGGCGCAGCTGATGCCCTATGCCCAGGACCGGGAGTTCCGGGCGCGGCTGCTCAAGCAGCAGAAGGAATACCGCCGTCTGAACCAGAAAGCCCACACCGCGCTGGCGGCCTGCGGGGCCCAGAGCCGGGGCCAGGGCGTGATGGCCAAGACGATGGCGAAGGCGGGCATCAAGGGGCGCACCATGATGGACCATTCCACCGGGGCGCTGGCGCAGATGCTCACCGAGGGCAGCAACCAGGGGGTCATGGACGTGGTCAAGGCGCGCAACGCCTATCCGCAGGCCAGCACCGGCGCCAAGGAAATGGCGGATGAGCTGCTGCGGTTTCAGGAGGCCAGCGCCGAGATGTACAAGGCATATCTGTGAGGATCGGGGCAAACGGAAACGTTTGTCCTGATTCCGGGGGGCCGCCCTTTACAGGGCGGCTCTTTTTGCGTTATCATACAGACAGAGAGCCGCGCCGGGCCGGGGTACCCCCGCGGGAAAGGAGTGCTTGCACGTTATGGAAAAACATCCCGCCGGGACCGCCCAGCCGAATCTGGGAACCGAGCCGGTAGGCCGGCTGCTGTTCAAGCTGGCGCTGCCCGCCATCACGGCCCAGGTGATCAACCTGCTGTACAATATGGTGGACCGGATGTACATCGGCCATATTCCGGACACCGGCCCCGCCGCGCTGACCGGCATGGGGGTGGCGATGCCGGTGATCATGATGTTCTCGGCGTTTGCGGCGCTGGTGAGCATGGGCGGCGCGCCCCGGGCCTCGATCTTCATGGGCAAGGGCGACAAGCCCATGGCGGAACGGATTCTGGGCAACTGCACCGCCGCCATGCTGCTGCTGAGCGCGGTGCTCACGGTGGCGTTCCAGATCTGGGGCAAGCCGGTTCTGTGGCTGTTCGGCGCCAGCGAAGCCACCATCGGCTATGCCTGGAGCTATATGCGCATCTATTCCATGGGCACGGTGTTCGTGCTGCTGGCGCTGGGGCTCAACGCCTTTATCAACGCCCAGGGTTTTGCCCGGATGGGGATGCTCTCGGTGCTGATCGGCGCGGTGTGCAACATCGTGCTGGACCCGATCTTTATCTTTGTGTTTGATATGGGGGTGGCCGGGGCGGCCTGGGCCACCATTATTTCCCAGGGCATCTCCTGCATATGGGTGGTGGCCTTTCTGTGCGGCAGAAAAACCTACCTGCGTATCCGGCTGTCCAATCTGCGGATCGCCCCCTCGGTGCTGCTGCCCTGCATCGGGCTGGGTGTGTCGCCGTTTATCATGCAGATGACCGAAAGCGCCATCTCGGTATGCTTCAACACCAGTATGCGCACCTACGGCGGCGACGACGCGGTGGCCGCCATGACGGTGCTGGTCAGCGTGATGCAGTTCTCCATGCTGCCGCTTACCGGTCTGAGCCAGGGATGCCAGCCCATCGTCAGCTACAACTACGGCGCGGGCAACGAGGCCCGGGTGGCCAAGGCGTTCCGGCTGCTGCTGACCTGCGCGCTGACCTATTCCATCAGCCTGTGGGCGCTGTGCCTGGTGCGGCCCGGGGTGCTGGTGGCCATCTTCCTGGATCAGCCGGAACTGTCCGCCTATGCCCAGCGGTGCCTGCGGGTGTTCATGAGCGGGTCGCTGTTCTTTGGGGCGCAGCTGGCCTGCCAGCAGACCTTTGTGGCCCTCAGCCGCGCCAAGATCAGCGTGTTCCTGGCCCTGCTGCGCAAGGTGATCCTGCTGATCCCCCTGATCTATATCCTGCCCGCCGCGCTGCCGGTGAACAAGGTGCTGGCGGTCATCCTGGCCGAGCCGGTGGCCGACCTGACCGCCGTCACCGTCACCACCACCACCTTCGCCATAGCCTTCCGCCGCATCCGCGCCGAGATGCGCCGGCGGGCAGGGCAGGTGAAATAGGCCAATATGGGGGGATAGAACCTATCCCCCCATACCCCCCGGAAACAGCGGGACGGAATACTCCGTCCCGCGGGAATAGTAAACAGAAAGGCCCGCGCTGAACCAAAAGGTTTGGCGCGGGCCTTCTATTGTATTTTTCCCTATGGCCGGAGTATTCCGGCCATGATTTCCGGGGGGCATGGGGGGAATCGTTGATTCCCCCCATATCGGCCTTATACGATCTCGACCTTCTTCATGACCACGGGGGTGAGGGGCTTGTCGCGGTAATCGGTGGGCACATTGGCGATCTCGTCCACCACCTCGATGCCGGAGGTCACATGGCCGAAGGCGGCGTAGCTGCCATCCAGGTGGGGGGCGTCCTCATGCATAATGAAGAACTGGCTGCCGGCACTGTCGGGATGCTGGGCGCGGGCCATGCTGATCACGCCGCGGGTATGCTTGATGGGGTTGGCCACGCCGTTGGCGGAAAACTCGCCCTTGATATGCCAGCCCGGGCCGCCCATACCGGTTCCGTCCGGGCACCCGCCCTGGATCATGAAGCCCGGAATCACCCGATGAAAGGTCAGCCCGTCGTAAAAGCCTTCCTTCACCAGCTTCTCAAAATTCTCCACCGTGATGGGGGCCGCCTTGGCGTCCAGCTCCAGCTCGATGACCTTGCCGTTTTCCATGGTGATACGTACCATATTCTGTTTCTCCTTGTCTTGTATTGTCCGGGCCCTGCCCGGCGTGTTCCGTTTTCTTTACAGCCGGGTCAGCATATCCGCCACAATGGCGGTGGCGGTGGCCACATAGCTCTCGATGCTGAACTGCCGCACCACCAGCTTTTCCCGGCCGGCCTCGTCGGCGTTGTCGCTCATGGCGCGCAGCACCACGCAGGGCACCCCGTTGCGTCCGGCGATCTGCATCACCGCCGCGCCTTCCATCTCCACGCAGTCCGGATGCACCCGGGCCGCGATGTCCGCCTTGGACGCGCTGTCCCCGATAAACCGGTCGCCGGTGGCGATCTTGCCCGCGATGGCCTTTACGCCCAGTTTGCCGCAGGCGGCCAGCGCCGCCTCCACCAGAGCCGGATCCCCCGGATACTCGGTCAAAAACGGCGCGCTCTGGCTGATCATGGAATCCTCCGCGTCGTGGTACACCACCGTGCGGCCCACCACCACGTCGCCGATACCGATCTCACTGCTCATGTTGCCCGCGATGCCGGAGAAGATCACGTGATCCGCCCCGTACCGGGTGATCAGCACCTGCACGGTGGCGGCCGCGTTGGCCTTGCCCATGCCCGCGCAGCACACGATCACCTGCTTATCGCCCAGCGCGCCCTTGTGGTACTCCACCCCGGCGTAGGTTTCCACCTCCACGCCGGTCAGCCGCGCGCACAGCTGGGCCACCTCGTCGGGCATGGCGCCCAGAATCCCGTATACCGCCATCTGTGCGCCCTCCTTATACGTTGAACAGGAACTCGATGATGTCCCCGTCCTGCACCACATACTCCTTGCCCTCGGTGCGCTGCAGGCCCTTGGCCTTCACGTTGGCCATGCTGTAGCCGCAGGCGGCAAAATCCTCGTAAGCCACCACGCTGGCCCGGATGAAGCCCCGCTCAAAATCCGAGTGGATCTTGCCCGCCGCCTGGGGCGCCCGGGTGCCCCGCTTGATGGTCCAGGCGCGGCACTCCTTCTTGCCGTCGGTCAAAAAGCTGATCAGGCCCAGCAGGGTGTAGCTGGCCTTGATCAGGTTGTCAAGACCGGTGGCGGTGATGCCCATCTCCGCCAGGAACGCTTTCTTCTCCTCCGCGTCCAGATCCGCGATGTCCTCCTCGGTCTTGGCGCAGATGGGGATGCACTGGGCGCCCTCCGCCGCGGCCAGCTGGCAGACCGCCTGATAATGGGGGTTCTGATCCATGCCCTCCATCAGGTCGTCCTCGCTCATGTTGGCGGCGTAGATCACCGGCTTGGCGGTCAGCAGGCCCATCTCCTTGACCAGCTTCTGCACCTCCTCGTCCGCGTCCTCCAGCGAGAAGGTGCGGGCGTTCTTGCCCTCGCCCAGATGGGCGGCCAGATCCTCCAGCCAGGCAGCGGCCGCGGCGGCCTTCTTGTCGCCGGTCTTGCCCGCCTTGGCCAGCCGGGCGGACCGGTTCTCCACAACCTCCAGGTCGCTCAGGATCAGCTCGGTGTCGATGGTCTCGATGTCCCGCAGCGGGTCCACCTTGCCCTCCACGTGCACAATGTCGGTGCCCTCAAAGCAGCGCACCACGTGCACGATGGCGTCGCATTCCCGGATGTTGCCCAAAAACTTGTTGCCCAGGCCCTCGCCCTTGGACGCGCCCTTCACCAGGCCCGCGATGTCCACGAACTCCACGATGGCGGGGGTCTTTTTGTCGGTCTCCCAGATCTCGGCCAGCTTGTCCAGCCGGGCGTCCGGCACCGGCACGATGCCGGTGTTCGGGTCGATGGTGCAGAAGGGATAGTTGGCCGCCGCCGCGTTGCGGGTGCTGGTAATGGCGTTGAACAGGGTGCTCTTGCCCACGTTGGGCAGACCCACGATTCCTAATTTCATTTCTTGCTCGCTCACTTTCTGTATGATCCCGCCGCCCGGGCGGCGTATTCGTCACCCCACATTATACCGTACCTTGTGCCCCCGCGCAAGGAAAAAGGCGGTATGGCGGCGTTTGCCCTTTTTTTATTCATAAATGGGGCGTATAATACAGATATATGCCGGCCCGCGCCGCGGGCCGTTTTCGGGAAAACAATGTGAGGAGTGCTGACCCATGGCCAACGAGAAAATCCTGATCGTGGATGACGACAAGAATATCTGCGAACTGCTGCGCCTGTACCTGGAAAAGGAAGGCTACACCACCTGCCTGGCTCACGACGGCCAGGCTGCCATCGATACCTTTACCGCCGAAAAGCCCGACCTGGTGCTGCTGGACGTGATGATGCCCAAGCTGGACGGCTGGGAGGTCTGCCGCCGCATCCGGGCGGCGGGCGATACCCCGGTGATCATGCTCACCGCCAAGGGCGAGACCTTTGACAAGGTGCTGGGCCTGGAACTGGGTGCGGACGACTATGTGGTCAAGCCCTTTGATTCCAAGGAAGTGGTGGCCCGGATCAAGGCGGTGCTGCGCCGCTGCAACGCCACCGCCCAGGAGGACACCGAGGGCCGCATCGAGTACGACAATTTCAGCCTGGATATGTCCCGGTACGAACTGAAGATCGGCGGCAAGGTGGTGGAGGCCCCGCCCAAGGAGCTGGAACTGCTCAGCTTCCTGGCCAGCCATCCCAACCGGGTGTTTACCCGGGACCAGCTGCTGGACGAGGTATGGGGATTTGAGTATTACGGCGATTCCCGCACCATCGACGTGCACATCAAGCGCCTGCGGGAAAAGCTGGAGGGTGCCAGCGACCAGTGGGGCCTGAAAACGGTCTGGGGCGTGGGCTACAAATTTGAGGTAAAAGAGTAAGAAACCATGAGAAAAAGCATCAGTTCCATGTACTTTACGGCCACCGCGCTGGTGCTGGTGGCCAGTATCCTGGTAATGGGCTGCGTGCAGGCATATCTGTTCCGCAACTATTTTACCGAGGACCGGCGGGAAGCCCTGCTGGACGTGGTGCAGGTCACCACCTCTCAGGTGGCGCACGGCGGCCAGCTGGCGCAGCTGCTGCGGGATAACCCGGAACTGCTGGAACAGGCCCAGAAAAGCGTAAGCCTGATCAGCCGCACCACCAGTTCGATGGTGCTGATCACCGACGCCGCCGGCAAGGTGCAGCTGTGCAGCGAGGGCGAGGACTGCCGCCATATCGGCCGCACCCTGAGCGCGCGGGTGCTGGGCGAGGCGTCCAGCGCCAAATATTTCGGGGTGGACAGCCTGGACGGGGTGTTTGACGGCCAGTTCTATACCGCCGTCAGCCCCATCACCGGGCAGGACAACAGCCTGCAGGGGTATGTGGTGGCGGCGTCCAGCGCCCAGAGCATGAGCACCTTTCTGGGGGATATGATCTCCAGCTTTATCCTGTCGGCGGGGCTGATGCTGCTGGTGGCCAGCGTGCTGAGCGTGGCGCTCACCACCCGGCTGACCCGGCCGCTGCGCCGCATCGCGGAGGCCGCCCGCCGGTTCGGCGGCGGGGATTTCTCCGAGCGGGTGCCGGTGGAGGGCGCCGACGAGGTGGCCCAGCTGGCGGCCACCTTCAACACCATGGCCCGCAACCTGGAGGCCATCGATACCAGCCGCAGCAGCTTCATGGGCAACATCGCCCACGAGCTGCGCACCCCCATGACCAGCGTCAAAGGGTTTATTGACGGTATGCTGGACGGCACCATCCCGCCCTCCATGCATCAGCATTACCTGAACCTGGTCAGCCAGGAGGTAGGGCGGCTGGCACGGCTGGTGCAGAACATGCTGGACATCACCAAGCTGGAGGCCGGCGAGTACCAGGTGCACGCCCAGAGCTACGATGTGTGGGAGACCATCACCAGCGTGGTGTTCGCGGCGGAAAAGCGCATTGAGGAGGGCAAGGTGACCATCCAGGGCCTGGCCCCCGCCCGCACGATGGTCTGGGCCGACCCGGATCTGGTGCATCAGGTGGTGCAGAACCTGGTGGACAATGCCCTCAAGTTCACCCCGGAAGGCGGCGTGATCCGGTTCGGGGTGCAGCGGCTGGGGCCGGACGTGTCCATCACGGTGTGGAATTCCGGCGAGGGTATCAGCGAGGACGCGCTGCCTTTCGT
The DNA here is from genome assembly GCF_002160955.1 of Gemmiger sp. An120. Lineage (GTDB taxonomy): Bacteria > Bacillota > Clostridia > Oscillospirales > Ruminococcaceae > Gemmiger_A > Gemmiger_A avium. The sequence goes on along the minus strand of NZ_NFLN01000014.1, from coordinate 20,411 downwards.
GTTTGAACGGTTCTATAAAGAGGACAAGAGCCGGGGCCTGAATCCCGGCGGCAGCGGCCTGGGGCTGCATATCTGCAAGGTGCTGGTCACTTTGAGCGGCGGCAAGATCTGGGTCACCAGCCAGCAGGGCCAGTGGTGCCAGTTCACCTTTACCCTGCCCGCCACCCCCACCGACCTGCCCAAAAAGGCGGGGCGGTAAGGGCGAATCTGGGGGGACAACGTCCCCCCAGACCCCGGAAAAAGGGCCGGAATACTCCGGCCCTGGGAAAAATACATCAAGGCCTGCGTCAACTGGAAAAGGTTGGCGTGGGCCTTTTCTGTTTTATGCTTCTATGACCAAAGATATTTGGTCATAGCTTCAGGGGGTATGGGGGGAACGTTGTTCCCACCATATTGGCCCATTTTGTGTGCAAAGGGTGAAAATCCGGGGAAAATCCGGGCGGTTCCGGGCGGCGGAATTGCTTTTTGGGCCGGAATACGGTACAATATAACCGAATATCGCCCGTCGTGGCGGCGGGCGCAACGAGGAGGACGGCATATATGGCAATGGTCAGTCCCTCGCTGCTGGCGGCAGATTTTGCCTGCCTGGGTACCGAGTGCCGCAAGGTGCTGGACGCGGGCGCCCAGTGGCTGCATTTTGACGTGATGGACGGCTGCTTTGTGCCCAACATCAGTTTTGGCGTACCGGTTCTGGCCGGGCTGCACAAGGCCCTGCCGGACGCTTTTTTTGACGTGCATCTCATGATCCGGGACCCGCTGGCCTACATTGAACCCTTTGCCAAGGCGGGCGCGTCCCTGATCACCTTCCACCTGGAAAGCGACAGCGACGTGGGGGCCACCCTGGCCGCCATCAAGGCTGCCGGCTGTAAAGCGGGCATCAGCATCAAGCCCGCCACCCCCGTTTCGGCGCTGGAACCCTGGCTGGATCAGCTGGACCTGGTTCTGGTCATGAGCGTGGAACCGGGCTTTGGCGGCCAGAGCTTCATGCCCGGCGCGCTGGACAAGCTGTCCGCCCTGGCCCAGGAAAAGCGCCGCCGCGGTCTACCCTTCCTGCTGGAGGTGGACGGCGGCGTGGACGAGGCCAGCGGCACCGCCGCCGCCTGCGTCAACGCCGGGGCCGAGGTGCTGGTAGCGGGCAGCGCGGTGTTCCGCGCCGCCGACCCGGCCGCCGCCGTGGCCGGTCTGCTGCGGCTGTAAGGCCCGAACCTAAGGCAGCACCGCATACTTCACGGCGGAAGTTTCAGGCGGTGCCGCCCCCAATCCTGCGGGGCCTATCCCCGTGCCAACGACAGGAGCCTGCCCATGAATGAACACAAAATTCCCTATACAAGCCCGGACGTATGCCGGGACACCTTCCTTTTGATGCTGCCGCTGCTGGCGATGGACGTGTACCTGTACGGCATGCGTCCGGCGCTGCTGTGCCTGGTGGCCATCATCACCGCCGGCATCTGCGACTGGCTGGTCAGCCTGCTGCGCCGCCGCCCCTTTGAGCGGGGCGAGCTGTCCAGCGAGGCGTTCGCCCTGCTGGTGGCCATGCTCATGCCCGCCTCGGTGGACTACTACGTGCTGATCGTGGCGGTGCTGGCCGCGGTGCTGATCGGCAAGGAAGCCTTCGGCGGCTACGGCCATTATCCCTTCCACCCCGCCGCCGTGGGCTACGTGGTGGCCGCGGTGGGCTGGCCGGAACAGGTCTTCGTCTACCCCGCTGCCGGCACCCAGCTGCCGCTGGGCAGCTGCGCCTCGGTGGCTTTGAGCGAGGGCAGCAGCGCCGTGCTGAAAAACGGCGGCCTGCCCTCCATCTCCAACATCGATCTGTGGCTGGGCAACTACGCCGGGCCCATGGGCGTCACCTTCAACCTGGTGATCCTGGCCTGCCTGCTCTACCTGATCGCCCGCCGCCGCACCGACCTGATCGCCCCGGCCTGCTTCCTGCTGGCCTGTGCGGCCGTGGCCTTTGTGGCCCCCCGCCTGGGCGACATCCCCCTGTCCTGGCCCTGGCAGTATGTGGGCCAGCGGCTCACCGTGCTCAAGTACGAGATGCTCAGCGGCGCGGTGCTGTTTGCCGCGGTGTTCCTGGTGCCGGAACCGGTCACCCTGCCCCGTCACCCCCTCAGCCGGGCCATCTACGGCCTGCTGCTGGGCTTTGCCAGCATGATGTTCCGCTACTACGGCACCTACGAGACCGGCGTGTGCTTTGCGCTGCTGGCCATCAACTCGGTCTCCGGCTGGCTGGACCGGGCCGTCACCGATCTTATGGAACGAAAGGGGGTCCGCCGCCATGAAGCTTAAAAAAGCCAAGTTCCTCTCCGAAAATATGGAGACCATCGCCCGGCGGGACCGTATCCTGCTCAACAACCCGGTCATCATGCAGGGCATGGGCCTGGCGCCGCTGGTGGTGGCCGCCACCACCGGCCGCAGCGCCCTGATCCTGAGCGTGGCGGTGCTGCTGCTGCTCACCCCCACCCGCATGCTGGCCGCCCTGGCCGCCCGGCCGGTTCCCTACCGGTTCCGCGCCATCGTCTACTGCACCATCGCCGCCGTGCTGTACGCCGGGGTATATATCCTGATGCGGGGCTGGTTCGAGGTGGAACAGACCCTGGCCGTGGGCATGTACCTGCCGCTGCTGTGTGTGGAGCCGCTGATCATCAAACGGTATGAGCGTCCCCGCAAGGAGCCGGTGCTGGTGGCACTGCAGAAAGGCCTGTATATCACCGGCGGCTATATCCTGATCCTGATGCTCATGGGCTGCTTGCGGGAGCTGCTGGCCGCCGGCACCCTGTTCGGGCGCCCGGTATCCAATGTGCACCTGCTGCCGGTAGCCAGCCTGCCCGCGGGCGGCTTCATCCTGGTGGGCGTGCTCTGCGCGATCTGGCGCGGGGCGGTGCGCGCCTATAAAAACTACGTGCACAGGGAGGCGAATCGCACCGTATGACCGCTGTTCTCAACGCTCTGGCCAGCTTTTTCCTGCTGGCTGTTACCGCCGTGTTTGCCCAGAACGCCGTGTTCAGCCGTGCGCTGGGCGTCTCCCGCCTGGTGCGCCTGGTGGGCGACAGTGCCGTCAGCAACCGCACCTTCGGGCTGCTGCTGGGCGTGATCCTGCTGATCAGTTCGCCCCTTGCCTGGCTGTGCAGCCAGGCAATGACCGACTGGGAATACCGCCGCGCCGTGCGGCCTTTGCTGTTCATCCTTTGCGCCACCCTGGCCTATTTGCTGGTGATGTACCTGATCCAGTGGCTGCACGCCCCCCATGCCAAAGAGCTGATCGCCGTGCTGCCGCTGGCCACCTTCAACACCGCCGTGCTGGGGCCGCTGCTCATCGCCGATACCCAGAGCTTTACCCTGCCCCAGACACTGGGCTTTGCTGTGGGCAGCGCCGTGGGCTACATGCTGGCCGTGGCCATCGTGGCCGAGGGCCAGCGCAAGCTGCAGAGCGAATCGGTGCCTGCGCCCTTCCGCGGTCTGCCCATCACCCTGATCTACATCGGCATCCTGGCGCTGGCCATCTACGGCTTCACCGGGCACATGGTGTCGATCTGATCCCAAGGAGGCTCCCATGCCAAAACGCAAACGCAACAGTCTGGGCAAGGTCAAGCATTACCGCCAGCGCAGCTATACCCGCAAGAACCTGCTGCGCCGCCGCATCCTGAAATGGGCGCTGGGCCTGGCGGCCCTGTTCCTGGTAGGCTGGCTGGTGGCCGGCCCGGTGGTGGATTTCGGTTCCGGGCTGTGGTACAGCCTGAAAAACCGTCCCGCCGCGTCGGACAGCTCCGCCCCGCAGGCGGGCTCGGATCCCGCCGCCTCCGGCAGCACCTCCGAGGCCACCCCGGAACCGGAAGAGCCCGAAGCCACCCCCGCCGATACCACCTCCATCGTGGAGGGCAGCTGGACCTATGTGTCCCTGAGTGCCCTCACCAGTGAGGATCAGGCCGCCGCCACCGCCGCCGACCTGGCGTCCCAGGGGGTACGCTACGCGGTGATCACCCTCAAGGACGCGCAGGGCTACGTGTACTACGATTCCCAGGTGGCGCTGGCCGCCCAGTCCAAGGCCGGGATGCTGGTGGACGCCGCCATGGCGGCCCGTGTATTCAAGGAAGCGGGCATCGTCCCGGTGGCGGCCCTCAGCGCCTTTGAGGACCCCAAGACCCCCTATACCGACCGGAACCTGTCGGTGCATTACGGCAGCCAGGATGTGATCTGGCTCAATGCCGCCGCCGACGCGGGCGGTGTGCCCTGGCTGGATCCCACCGACACGGCGGCCCAGCAGTATATCGCCGACCTGATCGCCGAGATCAAGGCCCTGGGCTATGACCAGTTCCTGCTCAGCGGGGTGCAGTTCCCCAGCGGCTATAGCCTGAACGCCGCGGGCTACGACGCGGGCCTTGCCACCGAGATCGACAAGACCGCCCAGCTGGCCGCGGTCATCACCGCCTGGCAGCAGCAGGCCGACGCTGACGGTTCGGTGCTCTGGTTTGAGTACCCCGCCGACCAGGCCGCGCTGGAAGCCAGCGACACCATCGGCAGCCTGGCCGGGCTGGGTGTGCGCAATCTGGTGCTGGATATGGATGCTCTCTCCCCCGAGGATGACGGCACCCAGCGCACCGCCGCCCTCACCGCCGCCTCCGGCGCCGACCATCTGGTGCTGCACACCGGCGTGAACGGAAGCTTTGAGCGGTAATACCGCTGCCTGAAACAGGGCGCGGGCGTGCCGATGGACCGTCCCGCACCCAGGCTGCCGAAAAGGCGTTTTCGGCAGCCTGCTGCGCCGTTTTTCCTGCTCTGCGCGCAGAAAAAACGAGAATATGGCAAGTGGGAGAGGCCCCTGATGGTCCTCTCCCACACCCTCTCCCCTTTCGGTAAGAAAAGAGAGAATCTGTTTTCGCAAATTGCGGGCGCGGGCGTGCCGATGGGCCGCCCCGCCTTTTGCTGTTTCCAACTCCCGCGTTTCAACAGCAGGTATAAATTCAAAAGAAATTACAAAACAGGCGGCCTCCGCCGCCCGGAAAGGACGATCGCCCATGTCAGAGCCCTGCTTTGTGCCCGCCCGCATCCTGCTGCCGGACCCGTCGGTGCCGCTGGCCCGCTGGGCCTGCCTGGCCTGCGACCAGTTCACCAGCCAGCCGGACTACTGGGCCGACGCCCGCGCCGCCGCCGGGGAGGGCCCCACCGCCCTGGACCTGGTGCTGCCGGAGGTATATCTGGAGCAGCCGGACGTGGAAGGGCGGATCGCGGCCATCCACGCCGCCATGGAGCGGTATGAACAGCAGGTGCTCACCCGGGCGGTGAACGGGTATGTGTATCTGGAGCGCGTCGATTTCGCCGGGAATCTCCGGGCGGGGCTGGTGGGCGCGGTGGACCTGGAGCAGTACAGCTACGCCCCCGGCACCCGCCCCGCCGTGCGCCCTACCGAGGGCACGGTGGTGTCCCGCATTCCGCCCCGGCTGCGGGTGCGGCAGGGGGCCGCGCTGGAATCCCCCCATGTGATGATGCTCATTGATGACCCGGCCGATACGGTGCTGGGCCCGCTGGGCCGCGCCGCCGCCGGGCAGACCCCGCTCTACGAGGGCCAGCTGATGCTGGGCGGCGGTTCCATCCGAGGCTGGGCGGTGGAGGACCCGGCCCGGGTTGCGGCCATCACCCAGGCCCTGGCGGCGCTGGGCGCGCAGGAAAATTTTGACGCCCGCTACCCGGCCGCGGCGGGCCAGCCGCCCCTGACCCTGGCGGTGGGGGACGGCAACCACAGCCTGGCCACCGCCAAAGCCTGGTGGGAGCAGCTCAAACCCACCCTCTCCCCTGAGGAACAGAAAACCCATCCCGCCCGCTGGTGCCTGGCGGAGGTGTGCAACATCCACAGCCCGGCCATCGGCATCGAGCCCATCCACCGGGTGGTGTTCGGGGCCGACCCGGCGGTTTTTGCGGCGGATTTTGCCGCCTGGCTGAAAGAAAAGAACGCGCTGGCCGACCCGGCTGCCCCCGGCGCGCAGCGGTTCCGGCTGACCGGCGGCGAAACGCTGGCCGCCAGCGAAGCGGTGCACCCGCTGGCCGTGGGCACGCTGGAGGCCTTCCTGGCCGACTGGCTGCCCGCCCACCCCGCCGCCTCGGTGGACTTCATCCACGGGGAGGACGCGGTGGCCGCCCTGTGTGCGGACGGCACGGCGGCGGGGGTGCTGTTGCCCCCCTTTGCCAAGGAGGATATCTTCCGGGGCGTGGTACTGGGCGGGGTGCTGCCCCGCAAAACCTTCAGCATGGGCCACGCCCGGGACAAACGCTATTATCTGGAATGCCGCCGTATTCTGCCCTGAGGCATTCCGGGGAACGACAAGGTGTGAACAGGAGTAAGCATGACATTTGAACAACTGAATCTGATCGAACCGCTGCTGCAGGCCGTGCGGGAGGCGGGCTACGAGACCCCCTCCCCCATCCAGCAAAAGGCCATTCCCCCGGTATTGGAGGGGCGGGACCTGCTGGGCTGCGCCCAGACCGGAACCGGCAAGACCGCGGCCTTTGCCCTGCCGATTCTGCAGCGGCTGGCCCAGAGCCCGGTGAAAAGCAACAAGATCCGGGCGCTGATCCTCACCCCCACCCGGGAGCTGGCCCTCCAGATCGACGAAAGCTTCGCCGCCTATGGGGCCTACCTGCCGGTGCGGCACACGGTGATCTTCGGCGGCGTGGGCCAGGCGCCCCAGGTGGCCGCGCTGCAGCGGGGTGTGGAGGTACTCACCGCCTGCCCGGGCCGCCTGAACGACCTGATCGGCCAGGGCCACGTGGACCTGAGCGCGTTGGAGGTCTTTGTGCTGGACGAGGCCGACCGGATGCTGGACATGGGCTTTATCCATGACGTGAAAAAGGTCATCCGGCACCTGCCCGCCAAACGGCAGACCCTGCTGTTCAGCGCCACCATGCCTGCCGAGATCGAGCAGCTGGCCGGCAGCATCCTGCACAAGCCCGCGTCGGTCAAGGTGGACCCGGTGTCCAGCACGGTGGACCGGATCGATCAGTACCTGTTCCATGTGGAAAAGGCGGACAAGCCTGCCCTGCTCACCCGGCTGGTACAGCGGCCGGAGGTGACCAGCGCGCTGGTGTTCAGCCGCACCAAGCACGGGGCGGACAAGATCGCCCGCATCCTGAACAAGAACGGGGTCACCGCCGCCGCCATCCACGGCAACAAGAGCCAGAACGCCCGGGTGGCCGCCCTGGGCGGATTCAAGAAAGGCAGTACCCGGGTGCTGGTGGCCACCGATATCGCCGCCCGGGGTATCGATATCAACGAGCTGAGCCACGTATTCAACTACGACCTGCCCGAAGTGCCCGAAACCTATGTGCACCGCATCGGCCGCACCGGCCGGGCGGGCCAGGCGGGCGTGGCCATCAGCTTCTGCTCCAGCGAGCAGGAAGAATACCTGGCCGGTATCGAAAAACTCAATCGCCGGGCCATCCCGGTGCTCACAAGCCCGGAGGAGCTGGACGCACCCCTTGCCCAGCCCGCTCCCCGCAAACAGGAAGAAACGAAGAAAGGAGTCCGATCCCCCATGCCGGAAAACCAGAGGGAATCCCATGAAAACCAGCCGCTGAGCGCCAGCGCCAAACGCCGCCGCCGCCGCCGCCGGGCCCAGAGCCGCGCCGCCGCCGAGGGCGAGCAGGCCGCCCGCGCCCAGAGCGCCGAGGCCCCGGCCCAGCCGGCCAAAGCGGCCCAGCCCGCGCCCAAGGCCCAGCAGCCCGCCCGCAGCAAGCAGCCCGCCAAGGCCCAGCCGGCCCCGCAGCAGCCTGCCAAGGCGGCCCGCCCGGCCCGCGCCGAGCGCCCGGCCAAAGCGGCCCAGCCCGCACCCAAGGCCGCGCAGCCTGCCCGCAGCGAAAAGCCCGCCGCCAAACCGGCCCCGCAGCCGGTGGTCCGCAGCAAGGCCAAAGCCGCTTCCAAGGAGGAAGACCCCGGCCTGCTGCTGATCAGCCGCAAGCCGCCCCAGCAGAAGTTCCAGAGTTTTGAGGAGTATCTGGCCAGCCGCGGCGGCGCCTCGGCCCCCATCACAGGCGGCGACGAGGAATAACCCGATCCCTGTTCCGGCAGACCGGTGCCCACCGGCCTGCCGGTTTTTGTTTACAGGGGGTATACTTTCAACAATTTTTTCAACTTTTCCACAAGGAAAGCCCGGGAAAGGTGTGGAAAACCCGTCCGCACCGGTTTCACAGAGCAAAAGCCGGTAAAATTGGCAAAACCGCTTGACAAAGCCGGATTTGCATGGTACTATATATAACGCACTCCGACCTGGCGGATGGGGTGTCCACTGGGGAGAGGTGTCCGAGTGGTTTAAGGAGCCGGTCTTGAAAACCGGTGACCCGCAAGGGCCGTGGGTTCGAATCCCACCCTCTCCGCCATTTTCAATAGAATATTACCAATCACTTTGCTCTGGAGAAGTACTCAAGAGGTCGAAGAGGCGCCCCTGCTAAGGGCGTAGGTCGGGAAACCGGCGCGAGGGTTCAAATCCCTCCTTCTCCGCCAGAAAAAGCCCTGGAAACGATTCGTTTCCAGGGCTTTTCTCTATGTTCCGGTACACGCAAAAGTACACGCTTTCGTGCATCTGCCGCATGTGCACAGGATTGTTCTTTGACTTTTCAACATTCCGGCCAAACCATGTGGAAAACCCGCCCGGGTATCCGTAAAATCAGAATCCCCGGGCGGGTTTTGTTTTGTCTGTAAAAGCAGGCCTCAGCCCTTTTTGTACCAGCCTTCCGGGCCGTGGCGGTCCCGGCGGCGCAGCAGGAAGAAGTATCCCAGGCAGAGCCCCAGGCTCAGCAGCGCCGACACCGGCACCGCCAGACCGATCTGGAACACCCCCGCGCCGGGCAGGCGGCTCAGCGCGTAGGACAGCGGGATGCGCACCAGGAAGGAGGACAGCAGCCCCTGGGCCATGACAAAGGTGGTGTGTTCCCGGCCGTTGAAGTAGCCCAAAAAGCAGAAGGTCAGCGAGATCAGCAGGTATTCCGGCGAGCAGGCCCGCAGATACTCCGCGCAGGAAGCCACCACAGCCGGGTCCTGGCTGAACAGGCTGGCCAGCGCCCCGCCCGCAAAGAAGGTGGCCAGGAACATCACCAGGCCGCAGCACAGCGAGATGCCCTGGGCCAGCAGCAGCGACCGGTCGGCCCGGTGCTTGTTGCCCGCGCCCATGTTCTGGGCCACAAAGGTGGACAGCGCCGACATAAAGGCCATCGGCACGATGGACAAAAACACAAACAGCTTTTCGGCCACGCCCACGCCCGCCGATGCCACCACCCCCAGCCCGTTCACGATGCTGGTGATGATCAGAAAGGACAGGTTGGTCAGGCAGTCCTGCAAGGCGATGGGGGCGCCGATGCGCAAAATGCCGCGGATGGCCCGGCTGCCCTGCCCCCACATGGCCCGCACCGGGAACGGCAGCGGATGCCGCCGCAGATACCCCAGCGAGAACGCCACGCTCACCGCCTGGGCCAGGATGGTGGCCAGCGCCGCGCCGGACGCCGCCATGCCGAAGCCGCCCACAAACAAAATGTCCAGCCCCACGTTTACCAGGCAGGCGATAAACACAAACAGGAAGGGCGACCGGGAGTTGCCCACGCCCCGGAACACGCCGCTGATCCCGTTGTAGGCCGTGATGAACACGATACCGGACGAACAGATCCGCACATACCGCACCGTCTCGTCAAAGGCTTCGGCGGGCACGTTCATCAGCCGGGCGGCGGCGGGCGCGGCCAGCAGCATCACCGCCGTAAGCCCCAGCGCCATCCCCGCGAACAGCCGGATCTGGCCGCATACCGTGCGGCCGGCGTCCTCCGGGTCACCCGCGCCGATGGCCTTGCCCAGCCGCACCGTCACACCCATGGTCAGGCCGGTCACCACCACCGTGATGATCTGCATCACCTGGCTGCCGGTGGCCACCGCCGACACGCTGGCCGTGGGCGAAAACCAGCCCACCACCGCCAGGTCTGCCCCGCCGTAAAAGGCCTGCAGCAGCAGCGACAGCATCAGCGGCAGCGCAAACCGCACCAGCGGCCCCAGGATCGGGCCGGTCAAAAATGTGTTGTTCCGGTTGTTTTCCATATTTTCAGTCTGCCCCCTCCACGGCGCAAAAAAATCGCCAGCAAGCATACACTTGTTGGCGATAATGTATCAAACGAAGCGCGCATTCGCACAAATATACTGTATCGGAATCCCGTGCAAATGTCAAGTGAAATTTCCCGGTGCGGCCAGCATGGCCGCCGCCGGCGCCGCAGAGGGCGGCGCCTCCGCCTCACCCCGGCGGATGTAGACCAGCAGCAGCGCGGTCACCGCCAGGATGGCCGCCGCCACCCCCAGCGCAAACAACAGATTGCCCCATTTCATTTCCATGCCTCCTTTCGATTCGCCAGGCCGGTCAGATAGCCGTGCAGCGCGGCGGTGCTCTGGATCGCCTGGAACAGCAGCATAAAGCCCACCAGCCCGGTCAGGCTGTTGCGGAACGGGATGTCCAGCCGCCGCTGGAACCGGTACATGCTCAGATACAGCACCAGACACATGGCCGCCGTGAACAGGGTCAGCGGCCCCACCAGATAGGGATACCCGCACACCGCCAGCAAAAGCCCCGGGATAAACCCGAACAGAAACGCCAGGTCCAGCCAGATCACCGCCAGGTTCACGGTGGTGAAATACCGGGAATACGCCGTGCCCTGCTGCCAGGGATGCACCGCCCGCAGCCCCTCGATCATGCCGGTGGCCCAGCGGCGGCGCTGGCTGTACAGGCGGCCGGCGGTGTCCGGCACGGTGGTGTAGCCCACCGCCCGGGGCTCGTAGGTGGAGGGCAGACCTTTCTGCAGCAGGGTGTAGGTGAGCACGATGTCCTCCCCCATCACATCCTGCCAGCCGCCCGCCGCCCGCACCTCGGCGGTGTTGTAGGCGCTGAACGCCCCCTGCGCCACCAGGGTGGAACGGTAGCTGCCCTGGAACCGCTTCACCGCCGCGATGCTCAGCAGATAGTCGTAGTTCTGCATCCGGGCCCAGAAAGAACCCCGCCCGTTGGCCGCGAACAGGTTGCCCGCCACGCAGGCGCTGTTTCGGGCCACGATGTGGTCCATGATCCGCTGCACCGCGTTTTCCTCCAGCCAGGTGTCCGCGCCCACTGTGAGAAAATGGGGCGTGCGCACCCGCGCCAGCCCGGCGTTCAGGGCGTTGGCCTTGCCGGGGACGGGGCAGGCCACATATTCCACCGTGCAGCCCGGCCCGCCCGCCGCCTGCTGGGCCAGGATCGCCCGGCGGGTGCCGTCGGTGGAGCCGTTGTCCACCGCCAGGATGTGGATATGCCCCGCGTACTGCTGCCGCCGCAGCGCCCGGATCGCCAGCGGGATGTTGGTCTCCTCGTTGCGGGCGCAGAGGATGACGGTCACCGGCTCGTCGGTGTGGGGATGGCGGGGCGCGCGCCGGTGCAGCAGGTTGGAAAAGAACATGGCGCTCATCAGAAAGCCCGGCAGCAGCGCCATGCCCCCGATCGCCCACCACAGATACCCCGGCGGCAGCGCGCCGCCGATGGCCTGTACCCAGCCCGCGGCCAGGTACAGCGAGACCGCCAGCCATACGCCGGCCAGCCCCACCGAAACAACAAATCGTGTCTTCAAAGGATCACCTCCCCTCCACTCTACGCCGACCGCCCCGCCGGGGTGCGGGGCACACACCCCGGCCCCGCCGGCATAGGATGGGCACACGGGGCCCGCGCCCCCGCATCCCGCAGAACAAAGGAGGAGATCCCATGGGAATCACAAGTTCCAACAAGCAGGTCAGCGCCGCCAGCCTGGACTGCGACGGCACCCTCAAGGTGACCCTGGCCCTGGCTGCCGCGCCGGACATCACCGAGAACCCCACCGACATCCTGCTGGTGCTGGACCGTTCCGGCAGCATGGCCGGTTCGCCCCTGGCCAGCATGAAGGCGGGCGCCAAGGAGTTCATCGACATCCTGGACCGGGCCACCGACAGCGCCGCCGACGGCCACATCGGGGGCGGCAGCCGGATCGGGGTGGTGAGCTTTGCCGACACCGCCACCACCGACATTGCGCTGGTCACCTCGGTCAGCGCGCTGAAAAGCGCCGTGGATGGCCTGACCGCCGGCGGCGACACCAACCACGCCGACGCCTTTTCCCGGGCCATGAGCCTGTTTGACCCGCTCTCGGCCAACGCCAAGGTGATCGTGCTGTTCACCGACGGGCGCACCACCGCCGGCCCGCCGCCCGCCCCGGTGGCCGCCGCCGCCCGCGCCGCCGGCTGCATCATCTACTGCATCGGGCTGACCGGTTCCGACGGGCTGGACCTGGGCGCGCTGAACGACTGGGCCACCGACCCCAACGCCGCCCACGTGGCGATTGCCCCCGACAAGGGCGAACTGGAAGAGCTGTTCCGCGACCTGGCGGTGAACATCGCCCATCCCGGCGCCACCGGCATCGTGATCGACGAGGTGGTCAACAGCGATTTCATCATTACCAGCATCACCCCGCCCAGCCGGGGCACCGCTATGACGGTGGCCGCCGGTACCCTGCAGTGGAAGATCCCGGAGCTGGGTGTCAGCGGCAACGAGGGCGCGGTGCTGGAATTCTACATCCGGCATGTGGGCCAGACCTGCGGCGAAAAGCAGGTCAACGCTTCCATCACCTACCACGACAACGAGGGCAACCGGGTGCGGTTCCCCAGCCCCACCGTGCAGGTGGAGTGCGGCATGGTGGTAAAGCCCGAACCCTGCCCCACCCCGGTGGAGATGACCATGGACAGCTGCCGGGACTGCATGGAGGTGGACATGGGCGAGGTGTGGATGGAGTCCCAAGGCCGCATCCTGCAGCTGGACGTAACGGTCAAGAACGTCTGCCCGGGCAGGCGGGTGGCGCTGGCGGTGATTCTGACCGAACTGGACAGCGCCGGCGGCGAGCACCCCCGCGGCATGAAGACCATCACCGTGCCCGCCCACAGCTGTTCCGGCTGCCGGGATGTGCTGGTGCGGTGCGTCAAATTCGTGCTGCCGGAGGATCTGACCCTCTCCGGAAGCTGCCGCCACAGCCTGTGCGGGACCCGCCGGTTCAAGGCCCGGTGCATCGCCCATCCCATTGACACCGACTACTGCTGCTGCGGCCTTGTGCCCGGCGACGGCAACTGACAGAGCATAAACAGCGGGGGCCCGGGGCCTCCGCCGTTTGCTGTCCGGCAAGATGCTGAAAATCTGTGCCGGGTTTTGTGCGGGATGCCGCTTGCGCAAGGCCGAAGAAGATGGTATGCTGAAACCGGATAGTTAACGCTTTTAAGAAACCTGCAAAAGGAAAGGAATCCGCCCATGCAAACCGAAAAAGGGGCCAGCCTGGTCCAGATCAAGGCGCTGAACCGACGGCAGCTTCGCCGGGCCATCTACCGGCAGGGGCCGGTGGCTCGCAACCGTCTGGCGCGGGAACTGGGGGTCTCGCTGCCCACCGTCACCACCAGCGTGGCCGCCATGCTGGAGGAGGGCCTGCTCACCGAAACCCCGGACGAGGCCGCCCCCGGCAGCCTGGGCGGGCGGCCCGCCATGCTGGTGGATTTCCGCCCGGAAGCGGGCTTTGCAGTGGGGGTGGAACTGGGCCCCTACGGCACCCACGCCTGCCTGACCGATTTGCGGGGCACCGTGCGCTGCCAGACCCAGGGCCCGCCGCCCCCCGCCGACTATAACCAGATGCTGGCCGATACCGCCCGCCTGCTGGAACCCCTCTGCGCCGCCGCCCCGGAAGGGCGGCTGCTGGGTGTGGGGATCGGCCTGCCCGGCTTTGTGGAGAGCGGCCGGGGCGTGCTGCGCACCGGCCTGCAGGAAAGCTGGACCGGCCGCCCGCTGGCGGACGATCTGGCCCAGGCTCTGGGCCGCCCGGTCTGGGCGGACAACAACGTGCGGATGCGGGCGCTGTGGCGGGATATGCTCAGCGGCGAACCCGCCCCCGCCACCTTTGCCTACCTGTTTGTGTCCAAGGGCATCGCCTGCCCGCTGATGATCCACAACGATCTGCTGGCCGGCGCCCGGGCCACCGCCGGGGAGATCGGCCACACCATTCTGCAGCCGGGCGGGCCGGTCTGCCCGGGCTGCGGGCGGCGGGGCTGCCTGGAGGCGCTGGCCGGCGAAGCCGCCCTCACCGCCCGGGCCGCCGGCCTGCTGGCGGCGGGCAAAGCCCCCGCGCTGGCCGCCCGCCTGGCCGGACGCGCCTCCGATATGGCCGACCTGCTGGCGGTGCGGGACGAGGAACCCGCCGTGGCTACCCTGCTGGACGAGGCGGTGGATGCCCTGGGCCTGGCCGCCGCTAATCTGTTCAACTTCATCGGGCCCGACCTGCTGGCCGCCGACGGGCGCATCTTTACCCCCGCCGTCCACCGGGAACGGTTTTTGCAGGTTCTGCGGGCCAACCTGTTCGGCCTGTCGGCCCAGGAGGCCCCGGTGGAATTTATGCCCGACGCCCCGCTTACCGGCGCGCTGGGCGCCGCCGCCCATGTGATCCGCCATACCCTGCTGGCCTGACGCTTTCCCCCGCTCCGGCGGGGGCCGCGTTTTCTGAATTATGTAAAACTTTTAAGAAATAACACCGGGAGGGTTCCCCTCCCCCAGCCGAAAGGAGAACATCATGCTTACATTGGAACTGACCGATCAGACCGGCGCCGTTACCCAGGCCGAATGGCAGGCCGCGGCCGCCGAAGCCGCCCCGGTGCTGGCCCGCGCCCAGGCCGGCGAGGAACGCTATGCCGACAGCCTGGGCTGGCTGGATCCCACCCTCTGGGGCGGGCAGGACTGGGCCGGGCGGGCCGCCGCCCTGGCGCAGCAGCTGCGCGGCTTTGCCGATACCTTTGTGGTGATCGGGGTGGGCGGCAGCAACAACGCCGCCCGCACCGTGGTGGAGGCGCTGGACCTGCCCGGCGGCATGCGGATCGTCTGGGCGGGCAACACCCTCAGCCCCCACGCCATGAACAGGATGCTGGCCCAGCTGGAGGGCCGCAGCCCGGTGATCGACTGCATCGCCAAAAACTTTGAAACGCTGGAGCCCGGCGCCTCCTTCCGGGTGCTGCGCCGCTGGCTGACCGACCGCTACGGCAAGCAGGAAGCCGCCCGCCGCATCCTCTGCACCGGCACCCCGGGCAGTTCGCTGGAGAAGCTGGCCAAGGAGCAGGGATATACTTTCCTGCCTTTCCCGGAGCCGATCGGGGGCCGGTTCACCGCCCTGAGCCCGGTG
Source organism: Gemmiger sp. An120 (assembly GCF_002160955.1). Classification (GTDB taxonomy): domain Bacteria; phylum Bacillota; class Clostridia; order Oscillospirales; family Ruminococcaceae; genus Gemmiger_A; species Gemmiger_A avium. The sequence goes on along the minus strand of NZ_NFLN01000014.1, from coordinate 5,198 downwards.
CATCTGATGCCCATGGCCGCCGCCGGCGCGGATGTGGCCGCCCTGTGCCGGGGCGCGGAGAAAATGGCCGCCGCCCTGCGCCGCCAGCCCGCCGACGAAAACCCCGCTCTGCAGTACGCCGCGCTGCGTTACCTGCTGTGGCAGAAGGGCTACCGGGCCGAACTGCTCAGCTGCTTTGAGCCCCGCATGAAGGGCCTGTTCAAATGGTGGGAGCAGCTGTTTGCCGAGAGCGAGGGCAAGGACGGCCGGGGCCTGCTGCCGGTGACCGGCGAATTCAGCGAACAGCTGCACAGCCTGGGCCAGTTTATCCAGGACGGCACCCATATCCTGTTTGAGACCTTCCTGAACGTGAAGGAGCAGCAGGCGTCCCTGTCCCTGGCGCCCGACGGGGTGGAGGACGGCTTCGGCTACCTGGACGACAAGGACTTTGAAGACCTGAACCGGGCCGCCTTTGCCGCCACCCGCACCGCCCACAGCGCCACCCTGCCCTGTGTGACCCTGACCATCGACCGGGTGGACGAGGAAAACCTGGGCGGGCTGTTCTACTTCTTCCAGTTTGCCTGCTACCTGTCCGCCGAACTGCTGGGGGTGAATCCCTTTGACCAGCCCGGCGTGGAGGCCTACAAGGGCTGGATGTTCCGCGCCCTGGGCAAGCCCGGCGCGTAAAGGAAAGGAGTACGGCCATGGCCAAACGACCCCATATCATCCTGTTCAACCCGGACCAGATGCGGGCGGACGCCCTGGCTCATCTGGGAGAAAACCCCGCCGCCCAGACCCCCTTTCTGGACGCGCTGGCGGCCGGGCAGGCGGCCAGCTACCGGCATGCCTATTGCCAGAACCCGGTCTGTGTGCCCAGCCGGTGCAGCTTCCTCACCGGGCAGTACCCCCATGTGCACGGCCACCGTACCATGCGGTATATGCTGCACGGGGAGGAGAGCAGCCTGTTCAGCGAACTGAAAGCCGCCGGCTACCATGTGTGGATGAACGCCCGCAACGACTTTCTGCCCGGGCAGGACCCGGACGCCTTTGCCCGCCATGCGGACGAGGTGTTCTACGGGGGCGACGAGCCCCCCGCCCCCGGCCCGGAGCGGGAGAACCCCCGGGGCGAGCCGGGCGGCAAGGACTATTTCAGCCACTACAAGGGCCGCCTGAAAACCGACGGCCGGGGCCGCAACTACAGCGAGGACGACCAGATCGTGGACGCCGCCCTGCGCCGCATCCGCACCCCGGTGCCCGGGGACAAGCCCCTGTGTATGTTCCTGGGGCTCATATGGCCCCACCCGCCCTACCAGGCGGAGGAGCCGTATTTCTCCGCCATCGACCGGTCGGCCCTGCCGCCCCGCTGCCCCGCCGGGCCGGTGGAGGGCGAACCCCGCATCGAGACCCTGATCCGCCAGGGCCAGGGCATGCAGGCCTACACCGAAGCCGACTGGGATGAGCTGCGGGCCTGCTATGCCGCCATGTGCAAAAAGGTGGACGAGCAGTTCCGCCGCCTGTGCGACGGCCTCAAAGAGGCCGGTATCTACGACGACTGCGCCATCTTCTTTTTCAGCGACCATGGGGATTACCAGGGCCGGGCGGGCCTGTCGGAAAAGTGCCAGAATACCTTCCCGGAGGATCTGGTGCGGGTGCCGCTGCTGATCAAGCCGCCGAAAGGTGTATCCCTGGTGCCCGGTGTGCGGGACGGCCTGGCCGAACTGGTGGACGTGTACGCCACCGTGATGGATCTGGCGGGGGTGGCCCCGGACCATACCCACTTTGGCCGCAGCCTGCGGGCCAGCCTGGCCGACCCGGCCGCGCCGCTGCGCCCCTACGCCTGCTGCGAGGGCGGCCGCCTGGCGGGCGAGGTGCACTGCGACGAGAGCCACGCCAACGGCCCCGAGGGGGTGCAGCCCGCCAACGAGTACTATCCCCGGCTCAAGGCCCAGGAGGACGACGTGGCCCACGGCAAGGCCACCATGCTGCGCACCGAACGCTACAAGTATGTGCGCCGCCTGTATGAGGAGGACCAGCTGTTCGATCTGGAAACCGACCCCCACGAAACCGTCAACCGCATTGCCGACCCGGCGCTGGCGGAGGTTCTGGCCCAGCTGCGGCTGGCCATGCTGGGCTGGTACCAGGCCACCTGCGACGCGGTGCCCTTTGCCTACGACGGCCGTTTTACCGGCGAGATGCTCTGGGCCCGGGTCAAGCGGTTCTGCCCGCCGGAACAAAAAGAACGGGTGCTGGCCATGGCCCGGGAGAACATCCCCATGGCCCGGGTGCTGGCCTGGGCCGCCCGCCTGGCCCAAGGCGGCGACCCGGATTCCCGCCCCTGAGCCGTTTGTCCTGTACCCCTCAAAGCGCCCCGGTGCTGCCCGCACCGGGGCGCTTTTTGTATACCGAAAACCACTCGCTAGGCGAGTGGTTCAAAAGAAGACTAATGTCGATAATGGAAAAAGAAAAACTCCCTTTGCTATACTGGGAGTGCGGTCTGCCAACTGCACAAGCAAGCAAAGGGAGGTCATTCAAAAATGAACGACGTAAATAGTTTATCGCATACCAGTTGGAATTGCAAATATCATGTGGTGTTCACACCAAAATACAGGAGGAAGGTATTCTTCGGAGAGAAAAGAAGAGAAATTGGAAGCATTCTGAGAACGCTATGTAATTGGAAAGGAATCAAGATCATCGAAGCGGAGGTGTGCCCGGACCACATTCACATGCTGATCGAGATACCACCAAAGATAGCGGTGGCGAGTTTCATGGGGTACCTGAAAGGGAAGAGCAGCCTGATGCTGTACGAGAAGTTTCCGGAACTGAAATATAAATATCGGAACCGGGAATTCTGGTGCTGTGGATACTACGTGGACACGGCAGGAAAAAATGCAAAGAAGATACAGGAGTACATCCAACGTCAGTACGAGCAGGACAAAGCAGGAGAGCAGCTGACCATGCCAAACTTCTAACGGGCCCGTTTACGGGCGGCAAGTAACAGAACCTTCGCGGCTGGCAGACCGTACTTGCGTGACGTGACGCGCACGCTAGTATTCTAGGGCTATGCCCGCATATGAAAAACCCCCGGCTTTGCCGGGGGATATTTATTATGCCCCGCGTAAAATTTGCCCGCAACAGGGGCATACTGTTTTTGCACCGCAGCGGCCAAAAAAGGCGGGAAACCGGTCGATTTTGCACAGGCCGCAAATGCCTATTGACAGAGATGTAACAGTCTGGTATCCTGTCTTTGCACCCGTGGACGCGGCGGCCGAAGAGGGCTTTGGGCCCGCCGCACCCCAGAGAAAAGAAAAGGAGAGTGTACACATGAAAAACATCGGCAAGACCCTGTTGGCGGCCCTGCTGGCGCTGGCTCTGCTGGCCGGCTGTGCGTCCGGAAATTCCGGCAGCAGCAGCTCCGCCCCGGAAAGCCAGTCTGCCGCCCAGGGCGGCACCTTCACCGTCACCGGCAGCGGCTACGGCGGCGACGTGACCGTGGACGTGACCATTGAGAACGGTACCATCACCGGTCTGGAGCTGGGTGAAAACAAGGAGTCCCTGGTGGTGATCGAGCGGGCCTTCCCGCTGCTGCAGGAGCGCATCCTGGCCGCTAACACCGCCGATGTGGACAGCGTGTCCGGCGCCACCTTCTCCTCCTACGCGGTCAAGGCCGCCGTGGCGGATGCCATGGCTCAGGCCGGCATGGAGGCTCCTTCCATCGGCATGAACGACAAGAAGGAGTATGAGGCCACCACCCTGGAGGACGTGACCACCGATCTGGTGATCGTGGGCGGCGGCCCCAGCGGTCTGGCCGCGGCCATCACCGCCAAGGAGACCAACCCTGACCTGAACGTGCTGGTTGTGGAAAAGCTGGACATCCTGTCCGGCAACGGCAAGTTCGACCTGAACTTCTACGACATGTTCAACTCCGAGGCCCAGAAGGCCAACGGCGTGGAGGACAGCAAGGAGCAGTTCATCGAGGACATGAAGGACGCGGGCAACACCCCCGAGCGTCTGCAGGTCTGGGCGGACGGCGAGGAGGTCATCGACGCCTGGCTGCGCAGCTTCGGCGTGACCCTGGACCACAACTACGGCGGCCGCAACCACATGGCCACCAAGGACGACTACGCCGGCCAGATGATCCAGCGCGAGATGGAAAAGCAGGCCCTGGCCCTGGGCGTGGAGATCCGCACCGGCACCGCCGGCGTGGACCTGGTGATGGAAGACAATGCTGTCAAGGGCGTGAGCGTGCTCACCAACCACAACGAGAGCTACAACATCCTGGCGGGCAAGACCATCCTCGCCACCGGCGGCTTCTCCTGGAACCAGGAGCTGCTGGAGAAGTACGCCCCCGACTACGTGGGCTACGCCACCTCCAACCAGATGGGCGCCACCGGCGACTTTGTGCCCGTGTTTGAAAAGTACGGCATGAAGCTGGAGAACATGGGCAAGATCCGCATGATCCCCCTGATCCTGCTGCCCAGCCGCGATCTGACCAACAGCGGCGCCGGCACCGTGCTGGTGAACCAGAACGGCGAGCGCTTTGTGAACGAGCGCAACAGCGAGCTGGAACTGGCCGAGCCCATCCGTGAGCAGGAGAGCGTCTGGATGGTGGTGGACACCCAGAAGGTGGAAGACCACGCCAACGTGCGCAAGCAGGTCAAGGAAGGCCGCTTTGCCGAGGCCGCTACCCTGGACGAGGTGGCCGAGATCATCGGCTGCGACGCCGAGACCCTGAAGGCCACCTTCGAGGCCTACAACGCCAACGCCGAAGCCGGCACCGCCGACGAGTTCGGCCTGACCCCCGAGCGCGCCATCCTGGCCGAGGGCCCCTACTACGTGAGCAAGGCCGCCAGCGCCGTGCACATGACCAAGGGCGGCGTTGCCTGTGACGAGCAGGCCCGTGTGCTGTTCGAGGACGGCTCTGTCGTGGACGGTCTGTACGCCTGCGGCGAGGTCACCTGGCAGTCCGGCGGCTACAGCCAGTCCGTGGTGTTCGGCCGCATCGCCGGCGCCAACGCTGCCACTGAGCTGAGCGCGTAATTCTGTTTAAAAGGCACTGCAAAAGAGAAGGCCCCCTGCTATTCAGCAGGGGGCCTTCCTCTGTTCATATAAGAACCACAAGCTATGCTTGTGGGCGAATATAGCACGAGCGTTGATACGGAAAAAAAGAACCTCCTTTTGCTAAAATAGAAGCGGGTAACGCCAACCGCACTACAGCAAAA
>NZ_NFLN01000013.1 GCF_002160955.1 Gemmiger sp. An120 | reverse complement strand
ACACAATCGCTTGCGTCCTGCGAATTACTTGTTTGGAATTTTTTTCAAGTGTTTCCTCACTTTAAAAGGGTTCCGTTCAAGCTTCGATATTGTTCAATTTTCAAGGTCCTGTGCGCCGCACCCTCTCGGGTGGGCAGCTCATTTATTATATCTCGCGAAGTGCTGTTTGTCAAGCACTTTTTTGAGATTTTTTTCGAGCCGCTTTTCAGCGCCGTGCCCCCTCAAAGGGTGCCCGATTATATTACCACTCCACCATCCGATTGTCAACACCTTTTTTCATGTTTTTCCATTTTTTTGGCCGGGCTTCTTAACTGCCCCCCCCACGACCGGTTTGCATACCTATATATAAAGGAAGCAGCACCAGCGGACCGGTGCTGCTTCCTTGCTGTATGTACTCAGTTATCCCCTCTGTGATATCGGATCTTCATATGCTCGGAGGCGTTCTTGAGGATCTGGCCCAGGGCCTTGTCCGACTCTTCCTTTACCATGTCGGCAATCTTGCGGTTGGCTTCCTTCAAAATCTCCACCGGCTCGTCCTGCCGGATCTTCTCGTCGTATTCGTAGAGCAGCTGCTGGCCGCGATTCATCACGGCGTTCACATACCGCTCGTCAAACAGCAGCGCATTGCCAAAATGGGCGTCGGTCAAAGCGGCAATCAGCCGGCTGTGCCAGTACATGCTGTCGGTGGAAACCGTTTCTGTGGTACCGCTCAGATATTTCGGGAACTCGGTCACATTGGCGTATACCGGGAAGCAGGCCGTAAAGCCGCTGCCGCCCATGGACAGCCACTCCACCCCCTGAATGGCCTCGGGCAGCCCGCCGCGGATCTGCATAATGCCGCAGACGTCGCTGTTGGGCACGCCGATGGTGCGGTACTTGCCCTTGCAGGCGGCGTTCTTGTCATAGGGATTATAGGGCGTTCCCTGGTAATAGGAGCCCAGCAGATACCGCACATCCTCCACCGTCACCTTGCGCTCCGGCACAAACGACCAGGGAATGTCGTTGCTCTCCGGGGTGAAGTCCGCGTTCTCTCCCTCCCACTTGTAGGTACGGGGCAGGAAATACCGGGCCATGAACCAGGCGCGGGGGGTGTTGTAGATATGGTCGGCGTCGGAATGAGAGCCGAAAGCCAGCCGCGGGTTGAACCCGGCGCCCGTATCCAGAGCCAGGCGGTACTTCTCCACGAACTCCCGCAGGTCTTGGGAACAAAGATTTTCCTTTTGTTCTCCGTAGGCGTCCGCAAAGTCAAAGTTATCCAGACCAAACTGGTTGGGCATCACCACCACCCGGTCATCCGGCACCCGGCGGGCGATCCAATGGTGGCCGCCGATGGTTTCCAGCCACCAGATCTCGTCGGCGTCCGCAAAGGCCATGCCGTTGGGCTCATAGGTGCCGTACTGCTCCAGCAGCGCGCCGGTGCGCAGCACGCCCTCCCGGGCAGAGTGAATATACGGCAGCACCAGGGTCACCAGGTCCTCTTCGCCAATACCGCCGGGGATCTCTTTGGTGCCGCGGCCTTTCTTTGCCTGGTATCGCACATAGGGGTCCGCGCCCACGACCCGGGCGTTGCTGGTGATCGTTTCGGTGGCGGTCATGGCCACGTTGGCCTCGTTGATACCGCAGGCGGGCCATACGCCGTTGGCCTTGGACACGTTGGGGCAGTCGGTATAGCGCAGGGCTTTTTCCGGGAGCGCAACGGTCAGATGCGACAGGACGGTCTTGTAGGAGGCCGCCCCCTCCCTGGCCGGATGAGACAAAACCCGCTTGGCTTCAAAGCCGCCGTCATCGTTGCGGGCAATGATCGTGGAGCCGTCATGGCTGGCTTTCTTGCCAACCAAAATTGTGGTGCAAGGCATATGGTTCTTCCTTTCTATATATAGTCAGAATCGACGGAAAAACTGTTTTTTCGCCCGTATGGGCTGCGTTTATCATAGCACGGGCCCCGCGCTATTTCCAGCCCCGGTTTACGCCTGTTCGTTTCAAAGCCAGGACACCCATCGGTGACAGCCCGCAATCCGGATAAAAAAACAGGGTGCAAGGACAAAATTGTCCTTGCACCCTGTTTGGCGGAGCAGCAGGGATTTGAACCCTGGCGGTGCTGTTAACACCCTACGAGATTTCGAGTCCTGTGCCGAAAAGGATTTCCCGGAAAAGGGCGGGTCAGAGCTGGTCGGTTCGTCCCCGGTTTTTCGGCGGTGTTAAGCCGTTTTCGAGGGGCCAAAGCCCGAAAAAATGGCTTTGGTAGGAATCAAATCGGAATCCCCCGTTTTGGCCCCGTTTGGCAAGATTTTTTGGAAAAATGCAAGATTTCATGCAAGATAATTGAGGGCCGTTTTGCCGAATGAACACTGGATTTTCGCCCCGCCGCCGGAAAACGATTTTCGCCAAATGCAAGATTTCGGGCCGATTTTGTGTAGTATTTTTCATGTTTTCAACAATTTGTATAGTTTCGGTGGAAAACGTGGTGGTTCTCCGGGTCCCAATTCAAAACAAAGGAGAACCGAAAAAATGAAGAAAAGCAATCTTTTTCAGGACACCCTGGAGCGGGAAATTCAGGACCTGCTGGCCCCCTATCCCGACCCCATGGGCCGCACCGACTTCCGCAAGGCCTGCCGCATCGGCACCCGCACCTCGCTCTACCTGCTGCAAAGCGGCCTGGTGCCCTGCGAGAACACCGGCAAGCAGACCCGCTGCTACAAGATCGCGAAGGCCGACGTGGCCGACTATCTGCGCCGCCGCCTGGCGGAGCCGGCGTATTACACCCCGCCCAGCGGCTGGTACAAGAACTACCCGAACCACAAGCCCCCGGCCTTCAGCCTGAACGGCGCGCTCGTCCTCACCGACGCCACACGCCAGCGGGTGCGCCGCTGGTACGAAAGGCTGCTGGCCCGCCAGCCCGACGTGCTCAACGCCCGCCAGATCGCCCGGGTCACCGGCTACGCTTCCCGTACCGTCAGCCGCTGGTGCACCGAGGGGAGGTTAAAGGCGTTCCCGTATCAACACACCTATAAGGTGCCCAAGGAGTGGCTGCTGGAGTTCCTCACCTCCGAGGACTACAACAGCATCACGAGAAAGAGCAAGGAGCACTACGCCATGATCGCCGCGGTGGCGCCGAAGCCGAGAAAGCCCAGGAAGAAACCGTAATTCGTACCTTTTAGATCTGCCCCTTTCCCGCCTGATTCCAAGTGTCGCCCGCCGGCGGACTGCCGCAGCACAGCGGCCAATGGGCCCACGGTGGATTCCTCCGGGTCTTGGCCTGTCACATCCGGGCAGAATCCCTATTGCTCCACCGCTGCATCCATGGCTTTCGCAAGTTCCGAAGGCTCCAGAGTGCCCTTCTCCTCCGCAAGCGTTCCTCAGGTGATGGCATTCCGGCGGGCGGGATCGACCACAAAGCTGATGTCTGCCATCTTTTCCAGCAGAGCGTCCGCGTCATGCTCCAGCTTATACTGTAATTCGTTCCGATAGAGTGGGATCACCTGATAGAAGTTGACCTCCTCGCCGCCGGGCAAAACGCAGACCTCGCCGCCTTCCCATACAACATCCTGAGGGCCCACCAGAACTGCGCCGCAGAGAGCCGTGTTCTCCGCAAAGGGCGATTGCTTGTCCATCGTGTGGCCAAAGCCCAGCCAGGTATCGCCGGAAATAGGCAGGCGGGCCAGCACTTTCAGGAGGCCAATGGGCCAGTACCACCGCTCCTCCTTCAGGGCTTCCTCATCCAGTTTCCATTCCGGCGGCAGCGCGATGGCCAGCTCCGCCCGCTCCAGCTTGTATTCCGCCAGTTCCTCCGGCACATGCATCCGGTGAGCCCCCATGCCCATCGTCACCAGTGTGTAATAGTCCCGCTCCTCCGTGGGAGGGACCACGCAGACGTCCACATGGATGTCGGGAGAAACCAATTCATGGAACACCTTCTCAAACTCACAAAAGGTGGTTTTGATGTGCTGCTCCACTGCCGACATTTCTTCTTCGGTATAAACCTCCGGCTGATTGTTTTCCGTCGAGGACCAGATAGCATCCACCTTTGTGCCGTCCGGATTCAGGAAAACCTGAAAATATTGATCCTCTCCCGGCTGCTGGTAGACAAGGCTGATACGGTAGTTCTGCTCCACAAACACCGCAATCAAGGTTCCCTCCGGCTCGCCTTCGGGAGTGTGGTTCAGCCATTCCCCGCTGTCCAGCCGTTCCTTGAACTGCCGCAACCAGTCTGTTCCCATCTTGGAGAGGCCGGCTTCGTTCATGCGGAAGGAGAGCTCCACCCCCTGTTCCTTCACCGGGTATTGGAATTCACAGCAGGGGGCATTCTTCTCATAGCCGCACCACTCCGGGCTGAACAACTCATAAAATGCGGCAAGGCCCGCTTCGTCCACCCGGATACAGGCCAGGGCGCGCTGCTTGTCATCCACATCCTGGCCCAGCCCCTGCTGGAGCATTTGATCGGCGCCAGGATCGATCCAATGGTACTCCATCTGTTCCAAAGTGGCGCCGGCCTTTACCTCTTTTTCCAGGGTCAGGAACTCATAGTCGCCCGGTTCCAGGGCCAGTCCCTGCGTCACAGCGTCCAGCGCGCCGGCTGTATCGCCAAAATGCGCCCGCAGCTTGCCCACCTGCAGCCAGATCCAGGGGTAGTCCGGTTCCTCCCGGGCGCCCTGCTCCGCATATTTCCGTGCTTCTTCCAGCCGGCCGCAGTACATCAGCGCCACAGAATACCGGTAGTACCAGGTGGCGCAGCCGGCGGCGTTTTTCTCCGAATCCTTCATCCACTCTGCCGCCTGGTAATAATGGATATAATCATCCAGATTGTTGCAGGCGAAGGCATACCAGAGGGCAATCTGCAGATCCTGGTGAGCCTGTTTTTCGGTGAACCGTCCTTCTTCCACGCCGTTTTTGATGAAATCCTCCAGCCATTGGAGCATTCTCCAGAAATAGCCGGAAACGCCCTCGTCAAAGGACCCCAGCGTTTCAATGTCCTCTTCTGAGAGCAAGGAGCCGGTTTCCTCGTGAACGGCAGGCGCCGGTTCCTCCTCTTCCAGCAGCGGCACACCGCCCACATCCCGCCGGAAGGCATGGAAGTGAGCGCAGGGCAGGCCGCTTTTTCCAAAGAAGGCCTGCGCCGCTGTCAGTACGGCGGGCAGATCCCAGGCGATGAAATCCAGATACCCGCAGTACAGGCCGGTGGCACCACCCAGGAAGGTCACAGCCTGTGCGCCCGCCTCCCCCAGGACGGCATCCCGCAGAGCATCCCGGAAGTCCAGAATGGCTTTGCTTCGCTCCTCGCCGGTAAAGCTTTCCAAGGGGTAGCAGAGGAACCCCGCCGCGATGCCATCTTTATGGTACTCGTCCACCATATCGCTGCGGGCGGCCATATAGTCGTTGATGAGCACCGGCAGGCGGCAGCTGCCGGCATAGACATCCAACCGCCAATCCGCATCCGGATCTTCCACCGGTTCCAGCTCATAGGTAAGATAGCTGTTTTCCAGATAGTCGCTGCCATCCCGCCAGAGCGGGAGCCCCATACCTTGCAGCAGTTCCGGCAGCGCGGTAAGGGGCATGGACGGCTCGTCTTTCGGCCGGGCACAGACGTCGATCCCGGCAACAAGCGCGATGTCGGAAACTTCCCCGATGGTTTGGTCCACCAGCATGGACAGCGCCCACCAGACCTTGTCTGTGTCCTCTTTCAAAAGCGGAATCAACTTCTCGCAGTAAAGGCCCAGGCTCACCCTCTGATCCTCTGTTTTCTCTGCCCACATCTGAACATCCTCGACCCGGATCTCTATCTCTCCGGTCCGAAGCAGAAAGCCCGGGGCGGGCTGGCGGCCCACCCGGATATTCCAATGGGCAAGCACCGGTTCCGGGGCCTGCTGCTGGAAATACACCAGCGGAAACAGACGGGATCGCAGGCCCTCCGGGCTGAGGATCAGTTCATATTTTTCCCCGTTGAATCCCAACTCGAAGGCGGTGTCGCTCAGCGCGATCTCCAGCGCCCGACTGCACAGTTCGATCAATTCCTCGCTCCGCTGGTGGCTTTTGTCTGTGTCCATGATCTGGCGCAGCGTCCCCTCGATGCGGGCAAAGGCCGCCCACGCCTCCCGGGTCCTTTCCCGGAAGTTCTTTGTAAACCGGGGCAGGGCCAAACGATGGCGGCAATCGTCTATGTATTCCTGGGTGTCCTTGTCTCCGGGGCGGGCTTCCAGCGCCTTTTCAAAGTAATGCAGGGCGGGGCCTTCCTCGTCCAGGTAATAATAGGCGCAGGCGATCCGGTAATTCCAGCAGTGATCGCCCGCAAAATGCTCCTCATGGGGCGCCAGAAGTTCCAGCGCCTTTTCATAAGGCTCCCGTTCTCCTGCATCGGCAACGGCGATATATGCCTTGGCCAGTTCGCTGTCCAGTTCCGGGGTGCGCCCCCCGGCGGGGATGGCCTCCAGAGTGTCGATCACCTTCTGAATTTCATTCTGGTCAAACCATTGCCGGCACTGTTGCAACAAATCCATATCCGTACCTCCGTGTTTTGACTTTCTATGCGGTCGTTGCTTTACTATAAATCATCATTCAAATATCCCAGTCTATGAAATCTTCACGGTTCAATACAAAGTGCTGATACAGGCACTTCAAATTTTCCTGTTCATCCCGTGAAAGCTTCGCTCCGTTTTCATACCGCAAAGTGTCGGCATACAGGATAAAACCATCCACTTTTCCTGATGAAGCCCGAAACTCACCATTTCCAATAATAGCAACATCGCCACATACAAATGTAACCGAAGAAGAAGTGGTATGGATTTTCATAATTGCTTCGATCATCTGGTAATATCACCTCTCATCTCCGGGCGATACCATTCTCCACCCGGATGTCTGCACCCGGATCACAGGACGAAAAACGTCATAGCCATTGTGTATTTCGTTATCCTCCCGGACCTCCGGTTTACGGTGGGGGGAACAGGGAAGATACCCAAGCAAAGGCCCCATGCCGCCGCAGATATTGCAGCCGCCGTCGCCACCGCAGGTGGTCAATGTTTTCCCGTCTACCAGCTCCCGTTTATAGGGGTCATAGGCAATAGACAGGCCAAAGAAGTTGGGCTGCTCCATATCGTATGGCTTGCCTTGATCTTCCTCGCTTTCAAAGTGGTGCAGATGCAGGGAGTAGTCCAGTCCATCCCCCCAGGGAAACAGGGTGCGGCATCCGCCCCCGCACAGATAGGCCCACTCATCCGGCGTGGGAAGGCTGGCTGCCAGTTCCCACAACAGGGACCGCTGAAACTCCGGGTAGGTCATGGGATGGCACAGCCACGCCCGCCAGCTGTCGCCATGGCGTTCAAAGCGGACGGTTTCGTGTATTTCAAAACTCCGGCCGTCCCGGCCGGCCCACTTCCGCAGACTCTCCAGCCAGTCCGGGTGGGCGGTGATACGGGGGTCGTTCATGGGCACGCTCTCCCAGCCGATCTCCTCCGGTTTTCTGCCCACAAACATGGGGCCGATGGTTGCCTGGCGTACCGGGGTCATGCCCTGCCGGAGAAATTCCTCCGCAGAGCCCGCATATTCGATCTCCGCGAAAAAATCCGCCAGTTCCTCCTGGTTGGCCTTGTCCATCCCTTGGGCAAAGCCCTCCCAGCCAAGGGTCACGGTATCGCCCGGGACAAAAACAAACTCCCGGCCGTCTTTTTCAAACAGGCCGGTGGTGCAGCTCTGCCCCCAGCGTGAAAAGGCGTACAGTTCCTTGAAGGCAAGTCCATAACGAGCCCCCAGGGTCTGCATCAGCCAGAGCTTATCGGACAGTTTCAATGCATCAAATTGTGGGCGAAATAAATTCTCGTTCATAACCGCGCACCTCACAGCATGTCTGCCTTGATGCCGCACCGTTCCAGAATCGGCAGCACCTGTTCCGGCTTGGAGGACATGAGAGTTATATGTTTGAGACTGGGGAACTGGCGCAGTTCCGCCTCGGTAATGGTGTTGAGATCAAAGGCGCCGTCCTCGCCATCCCAGAACGGGCAGAGCTGGGTATAAATTTCGCTGCCGCCGTCCATCCCAATTTCTGTGACTTCCGAAGCCAGCCGCTCCGGGATCGGGTATTGTTCCAGCCACTTCCGGATCTCAGGGATGGGTTCATACCCTTCCGCGTCCAGGTCGATCTTGCGTCGGCGATACTCTCTGGCAAACTCATGGGCATCCAGTTTCGGGGCCAGCAAGCCTTTTTCGTACATCAGCACTTCCATGACCGCCAGCTTGAAGTTGAATGTATCAAAGTGCAACACGGATTCCGTCGGCTTGGGCAGCTTGTATTTCTGCACTTTCGCCATCTTTTTCTCTGGCTCTTTCCAACTGATCTGTACCATAGCGGAGAGGGCTTCCAGCTTTGCTCTCTGCGCGGACCGCTCTTCCGGGACAGGGCCCGGCAGACGGGTATAAACGGTAAAGCCACCGAATTGCAGGGTATGGGCAACGCCGCCAAAGTCCTTCCAGCGGGCCTCCCGGTAGTCTTTGGACCCGATCCAGACCGCGCCGTCAAATGGCTGCCGCACCGCATACTCTCCCTGTGCCGCTACCCTGACGCCAAGGGTTTTGATGGTCTGCTCATCTTCATCCAACCAGCCTTGGAGTCCAAGCTCGTCCCACAAAGCAAGGGCCTGGGTATAGGGAGTTTCCCGACCTGTAATGGGGCTTTTCCTTGTTCCGTGTTGCAGGGCAATGCGGGCAGGTCCCAGTTTATCCGCCAGCTGCGAAAGGGTAAACGGCGGCGTGAACACCGACCCCAGGATGGTCAGGCTGTCTTTTTTGAGAATGATTTTTCGCTCCGTGGCCTTGGGCGGCAGAAAGATGGGCAGATCCGGGTACACTTCTTTGTACTCCCGCCATTCCAGCTTTTTGGGCTTATTGGCCGAGCGCAAAAAGCCCCAGAAGTCGGTGGGGTAACGGAACACCGGCCCGACCCCATCCCGCCGGGTGACAATGACCACCGTGCCGTCGGTGAGCATTCCGATGTGCTGCATTTTCTCCCCGCCGAACATTCCCGGACGGATGCGCAGCACTTCACGGGTGTTCCTATTGATAAGCTGGGCAAAGTCATCGGAGAGGATCTCGCCGTTTCCCTGCACCAGCAGCCAGTCTTCGGTAAACCAGCGAAGTTTCAGTCCCTCGCCCATTCCCGGCAGGGGGGCGATGCGGCACCGCCCGGTGTCCATGTCCAGGTCCAGCAGGCATTCTTCCATCCGCCCCTTGCCGCTTACGGCGTGGATCATGGCAATGCGGCCTGTGCCGGGAATGGGAACGGCCTCGGAGAGATGGTCGTATCCATTCAGCGAAAAGGCGTGTTTTGTTACCTTGCCCTTTTCCCAGCGGTAGATCTGCCCCTTGTACCACTCGTTGGAAAAGTAGACCCGGCCCAGCCCGTCCGCCACAATGCCGCAATGGTATTTGGTGCTCCATCCGTCTTCCGGCAGAGTCCAGTTTTTCACATCCTGGCAGGCGCCCCGGTCGGTCAGTTCGATCCGTGTAGCGTTGGTGGGATCCCCCACCCAGAGGGAATGGTCCGCCCAGCAAAGGGTGCGGGGCGGACCGTCGTACCCGATGGGGGACGGTTCGGCCCAGTTGAGGGTGGCCGGATCCTTGCTCAGCAACGCCCGGCCAATGATCCCGCTGCCGGCGGCCCTGGACGCGGCATAAAGTTCCTGTTCCGGGGAATAGGTAAGGCATCCAAGGTGCGGCAGGCTGTGGGCGCGGATCACCTTGGGCGGACGGCAGCGCAGGTCGGCCACACAGCCGTTTTTCCATTCCTCCGCGTCCCGGCTTTTCCACTCGCCCGCCGCGAAATCCCCTGCCAGCGAATTGAAGAAATACTCATACCCGTCCTGAAGGATATATTCCTCGCAGGGCATCTGCTTCCCGGGGTCCTGCTCCCTGGCATGGTCGCCCCATTTTCGCCCTTGCTGTTTCATCAGGTGGTAATATTGCCCTTGCTTTTTGCAGTAGCGTTCCCATTCGCTGCGTTCTTCCGCTGGGATCAAGGCAAGCAGATACTCGTCCTCATCGTCCAGGTTATACAGTGCCCAGCCGAAGGCAGACAGCTCTTGTCCCAGCGCTGCCGCTCCTTTTTCGTGGGATAGTTTCATATACTGGACACCGATGGCATCGAAGCGTTCATCCAGCAGCGCCGGGACCTGCGCGCTCCATTTTTCTCGCAGTTCCGCCAGAGTGTCCTGTATGGCTCCGTCAAATTTCAGAATGTCCAGCGCATCCTCTATGATTTGTTTGAACTCTGCCATAGGTAGTTTCTCCTTTTCCCAATTCCCACATCACAGCGACAGCCATGTGGTCAAAGCACTGAAAAATTACCAGTCCCGTTCCCGGATGGCCTCCTCCATGTCAATCGGGATACCGAACCACTCCAGAATGTAGGCCACAGTGACGCCGATGCAATCCCGGGCCACCGTTTCGATCTCGCTGTTGTTTTCGTAAAATTCATCCTGCAGATCGTTGATGCCGCAGACCGCTTCATCCAGCGTTTTCTGTATCACTTCGGTATCCGTTTCGCCGCTCTCCAGCAGGTCAATGACCTTTTGAAGTTCATCCTTTACCTTGTCTACCAGAAAAGTCGGATAGTAATTATCCTCATACATCTCGTCCAGCAGTTTGTAATTGGGGTCGAAGGTTTTCATTTTGTCTTTTCCTTTCTTCGCAGTTCACAGTTCAGGCACTTGCTTTCTTGCTATTTTTGTACTCACTCATCGCCAAACCGTTTGGCAGCGTCTTTGCCCAGCTCCAGAATCGCTTGTTCCCGTTTGACCCCATTGAGGGGGCAGTTGTTCCAGAATCGTCATTCATTTGCTCCTACCGAAAAATTTCTGAATACCGTTCCTTCAGTTCCTCCGGAGCGGCTTCCACCACTTTCTGGCCGCCCTTGGCGCTGGCTTTGCCCCAGATCACGTAGCAGACCGTTTCCCATGCGTATTGCAGCACTTCCTCCGGGCTGGCTTCTGTTTCTTCGGCGGGTTCCTCGTCCTCGTCATCATCGTCATCCTCGTCGGAGGAAAAACCGCTTGGAACGATCTCGAACAGGTGGATTTTTGCCTCCAGCAGAGCATCCAGGCTTTCTGCGTTTGCCATCCACGCGGCATAGTCCTTGGAATACTTCATGTTCTGCATGGACAGCACCCCACGGACAAATACAGGGACGGTATCGACGGTAAATCCGAACTGTTTCACATATTCCCGGATGAATTTTTCCTGTAAGTGGGAGTGCTCATCATCGCAGAGATCGAGATAATCCCATACCAGCTGCCGCCACTCTTGCCCCAGCATTCCCAGGGCGAACACGGCAAAACTTCCGGGGAGCGCGCACTGCTCATCGCTGAGATTGGTGTACTGCTCATATTGCCGCATGGCAAGCCGGGCGTACCGTTCCATCAGGGAGTGGAGGCCGGGGTACTGCACGGCACAGGCAAAGAGCTGGTTTATTCCCTTTTTGGGCAGGCCTGTGATAGGAAGATACCTCTTTTCCGGCCCTTTGAACTCCACCGCATAGCTGCGGGGAAAATCCTCCTGCTCCAGAACCTCACACAGGTAGTTCAGCACTTCACGGCAGCATTCCTCCGTGTTGTCCCCGGCAGTGATCCGGATCACGGCAAAGGCATCGTTGGCCGATGCGGTGAAGTGCTCTGTTTTTCTCTTTTGCAGAGAGATCGGTAGCCTGCCGGTTCCATGTTCCCGGAGCTTTTTCACCATATCAGGACGGACTTTCTCTACCAATCCAAAGAGGTAATTGGTGTCCAAATACTCAAAGTCCATACCATATACTTTATAGCTCACTGCCACATAGCAGGCGAAACGCAACAGCGGCTCCGGAACCTCCTCTGCACGGATACCTGGTTTCAGGGAGTACTCCCGATTCCAGCGGTGGTCATCTTTACGACCGGTCACGACAAAATACTTCTCCTGCAGCTCCCGTTCCAACAGGCCAAGTAAATAGTAATCAATTTCACCCCATCGGCTCTGGCGGCGCAGGTTTTCGCTGAAGGCGATGGCCTTTTCCGCATCCAAGGTTTCGGCCTGCTGCGCTTCGGTCCATTTTCTCACCAGAGCGTGCACCTCAAAGGGTGCGCCTTCGCTGCTGACCACTACCGGTGGCCAGAGGGAATCAAGCCGCGTGATCCTCCCGTCGATGGCGTCCTGGATGCACTGGTCAAAGAGCGGCTGCAGTTCCTCCTGTACCTCGGGCTTCATCCAGTAACAGCGTCCGTCCGCACTGTTTCGTTTTGGCAAATTCATATCAGCCTACCTCTTTCCAAACAATAAAAAATGTCCTGCGCCGCACTGTCACTTGGACAGGCTGACGCAGGGCGTGAAAAGGCCGCACAGAACCAGGACCTGTATCCCAAGGCTCTGTGCCCGACGATATTCTGCTGTCTTTCCCATCCGTTTGGACAGGGGTACCGATCTCTATCCATTTGCTTTTCTCTATCGCGCATCCTCTTTTACCCGCTCCATCTCGTCCACCAGAGCCCTGATCTGGAAATCCACCATGTCCTCCGACACTTCCGGGAACAGAAACGGCATGGTGTCGGGGACGGCCTTGTGCACCATCATCATGCTGAGGGCCAGATTGCCAAACAGCCGGGGATCCATACTTTCCACAGGGAGGCCAAAAATGGAAAGCAACTTCCCATAAAAACCGACCTGGTCCTGTCGGAAAGCCTGGAAATTCTCCTCGGAAAGGCATCGGCGTACCTGCTGCTCCTCCTCGATGGACAAGACAGCGACTCCACTTTTGGCTCCATAACAGCAGTTTTTTAGGAAGATTTCCACTCCCGCCCGCCAGCTGAGCCCGGGGTCCTCCATCAGGGACCTGGCATGGTCCAGCAGCTGGGGCTGCTGGTAGCGCAAAGCGTGAAGCACCAGTTCCTCCTTGGAGGAGAAGAAACTGTAGAAGAAGGTCTTGGAGATCCCTACTTCTCTGCACACAACATCAATACTGCTGTGGATCAAGCCCCGGTCCGCGATACACCGGATCATGGTGGCCATCAGGGCCTGCTTTACCTGTTCTCTCTCCTCATCGGAATACGCCTTTCTTGCCACAAGCCGTCACCGCCCTTTAAAATACAAAATATAAAAATAGTATTTATTTGTATTATAGCGAAACTGGCCTAAATTGCAAGACTGTTCCTTAAAAATACGCCGGGGGATGCAGTGTGCTGCTTTCGGGATGCCCACAGTTCCGATCAGAGTATCAACACACCTATAAGGTGCTGAAGAAGTGGCTGCTGGAGTTCCTCACCTCAGAGGACTACAACAGCATCACTAGAAAGAGCAAAGCCCACTACGCCATGATCGAGGCGGTAGCGTCGAAGCCCAGGAGGTCAAGGAAAACACCCAAGTAGCGGAGAAAAGGCACATATCCTGTTTTGGGATATGTGCCTTTTGGGGTCATCCGTTTTGCTACGAATTTCCTTCTCCCTGTTCATGGTGATCTTCACGAAAACAAAATTCCTCATTGATTTTGATGATCAAAACCATGATTTTTAAAAGCTCTGTATAATCCTGCTGTTGCCTGATTTCGTCTAAAATATACGATCCATGCGCGTATTTGTTTCGGAGCTGGTAACCATTGCTGTATTCCGCCTGATTCAGCATAAAATTCAGATACTGCTGTTCCGGCACCGAAAAGAGTGAGCTTTCGTAACGGATAAATCCTTGCCTCTGTAACTCTTCCAATGCGGTACTACAGTCGGAATAGTATCCGTTAACGATCACACTCTTATCATACAAATCCTTCAAAAGCCGCACTTTTTTCCAGGCGGGTATAACAACCCCTGTCGGGTCGATTGCCAACAGATTTCTTTGTATCAGCCACTGTAAATCTCGCTTTTGGAAGTTTGCGAAATCTTCCAGACGAACTGTTTCTTTGCGTAACAGTTCATACAGCGTTTCGTATTTATGCCCACAACTTTCTACCCACCCCAAAACAGACTGATTTGAGAACAGCAGAAATTGTGCCGTTGCGTTTTCGTCCCCAGTCGCATAGATATACTTGTTATCTCTCAAACTGGGAATTCTATCGATCTTTTCCGAACATGTTTCAAGTTCCAGCAGTTCGTGGTCGATTTTCCCGTCCTCACAATAAAGCTTATATTGTTTGAACACCCGCTCAATTTCCGTTGCCATCATTTTGGCCTTTTCCAGCACGCTTGCCTCTGGGGAGCATACCGGAAACGAGAAGTTCTCTACACCAAATTCTTCTTTCAAATAGATTTCAAAAAACCACTGCAATACCGCTTCGATCTCAATTCCCTGTTTTTTTAAGAAACCCCTGTACATGAGCATTTGCGTGTAAAAGAGAAGGGATCTTTGCTCAAACGCACAGCCGTATTTATATTCCTGTGGCCCATGAATCCCAATTATCTTTTCCATTTCGGACATTTCGGAAGGAATGGCCGGAAATTCGCTGCGAAACTGGAAGTCTACATAGCCAAACAAGTAGATAAAGTTATTCAGCAAAGTAGGGTAATCAAGATTTTCTAAAAACCAGCTTGTATTGTATTGAGCACAGAGATCGGTTCCTTTCCGGGAAAGGCACCCGGCTTCCACCGGGCAATCGGGTGTAAACTCTGCGCCGACGCTTGTCTCAACCCCCTGGTGGGTTTCAAAATGGTTTTTCCAAAACGCATCCAAGCGCTTTTGTGCGCGTTGCTTCAAACGAGGCGTTACCGGAAACTCTTTGTTGTTGGTGATTCTTCCGTTCAACAGGCTCTGCAGATAATTCATGTTGCAGTCATCTGAAGAAATGTATTTCTCCAGGATCTGCACTTTTTGCTCAGCACTTAATTCGCTTGGCAGAAAGCAAGGAGCTTTATCCAAGCCGAGATAGTGATCCAACAGCAGTTCCGCGCTCTGGGGATCGTCCAGCATATGCTCCGCCAGTTCCTGCCCATACTCGCGCACAACTTCCTTCTGCCGCAGGATATACGTGATCAACGGCTTCTGGGTTTTCAAAAAGAAGCGGAACGTTTCTTTCGATACCCTTCTATAGGTTTTGTGCCGTTCAAATTCTTCCCAAAAGTTGTCTCTGTACAGTTTTTCCGTGTTTTTATATGTCTCGATGAAATTCTTATCTTCCACAGTTTTCCAGAAGGCGCCGATCGTGGATGTATGGCCTGTCGCTTTTTGCGTCAGCTGGCGGAAATACTCTTCGCTCCAATCCGGGAGTTTTGCTCTGATTTGAAAAAGCTTTTGAATATTATATAGTTCCAGTGCACTGTTGATATCGCTGCACTGTGCGCCGCTTTCATATTCCGCCAGCACTTTTTCCGCACGCTCCAGGGCGCGGCCAATGCTCCGATCATCATCGCTGAAGTATTTTGCCCTTTTCATCAATCACTCACCACCTAAGCAGCCTATTATCCGACTAAACCTTGCACCACATCCAAAATTTGCTCATAGGTGATGTTCTGCGCGTAGCCGAACTGTTTCTGGTATTTGTTCCACATGGCGCGCAGCTCCGGGCTTTGCCGGATCGAATGCAGGATACCCGGCACATCCGCGATCTGTTCCACGGTGCCTCGGTGCCGGGATGTCACTCGCAAAGCTTCCGCAAACACGACCTTATCAAAGGGCTGCGTAGTCGCCAGTATATAGGCGTCATAAAAATCTCTCGGCCGAGTGTTGAACACGCCGCGCCGCAGAATGGTTTCCACCTTTTCCGCCAGAATAGTCTCCACGTTGTAGGCCCACAACTCGTAGCTCTTTTCTTCGTCAAAGATCTCAGTAAAACAGCAGGGCACTGCATGGGGCGTGATGGCATCACCGGTGGACACATCAATGCTCAGCGGAACGACCAGCGTTTCAAACCTTGCTGTCAGGGCGACCCGGTACCCGCCATAAGCATCGTCCTCCCGGATCGGCGAGATCACCCCCACCTCAAAGTTGACCATGTCCTCGGACGGCACTGCACAGATCTGCTCCAACGCGCTGCGGATGGCATCCGGCGTCAAAGGAAGATTTTTCAGCGTGGTGTCCAAATCCATCGTCGCCCGATTGTCCAGCCCTACCATGGCGGCCACCAGCATACCGCCCTTCAGCACAAACTTGTCTTTGTAGGGCGAAGCCGACAGCCGGACCAGCAGCCGCTCGAACATATAGTTTTGCAAAACCACCTGAGCGGGAATCTTTTTCTGCCTGGCAATGTTGCGGATCCTTGCCTTCAAACTCATGGCGTTGCTCATAAAAGCACCTCCAAATACCGGCGCAGAACAGAGGCAACGCGCATACGGGTCGCGTAGTCGTTGAGCCGGTTCAGGTCTTTTTTCGGGTCGGCCGCATACGCCTTCAGCGCCGCCAGAAACGTCTCCGTGCCCAGCCGGTTCCGGCTGCGGACACAGTCGCAGATCGTGCGCTCCAGGTCGTAGCAAGGGACGAGGTTCCCGGCGGGCGTGGGCCGCTCCGCTTTGCCCAATTCAAACAACTCCGGCTTGATGTAATACACCTTGCACTCCGCCTTGATCGTCGCCGAGGGAGCGTACCCCGAAGGCGCCGTCAATGTGTGTTCAAAGGGCGTTCTGTCGGAAATGCCGTGCAAGAACAAGGCGGTCTCGTGGGAGAAGATGATCTGTTTCGACCGCTTGCTGATGGACAACAGCTCGTCCTCCAAATCGTCCGGCAGGATGTACTGCCCTCTTGCAATGCGGTGGATCCTGTCTGCTTTGCACAGCTTACATAGCATCGCCTTGGAAACGCCATGCTGTGCAGCGAGTTTTGTCTGGATGATGCCGCCATTCTCTTTGGCAATCGCGCTAAGTTCCGCAATATAATCCATGAGGCTCATCCTCCTGTTAACTTTTACAACAATATCATACTTTATATTGCTATGTTAGTCAACTCTATCGTAGATTTCAGAAGTTTTCCC
Source organism: Gemmiger sp. An120 (assembly GCF_002160955.1). Lineage (GTDB taxonomy): Bacteria > Bacillota > Clostridia > Oscillospirales > Ruminococcaceae > Gemmiger_A > Gemmiger_A avium. The sequence goes on along the minus strand of NZ_NFLN01000013.1, from coordinate 77,682 downwards.
GTTTCGTAGATGAACACTGCGTTTGTGACCTGTCGCCGGAAAACAGAATTCGCCAAATAGAAGATTCGGGGGCAATTTTGTGTGGCATCCTTCCAGTATTCAACAATTTGTATAGATTTGGTTGAAAGTGCGGCGGTTTTCCTGGTCTAAATTTTCAGCAAAGGAGGGCCCAACAAAAGAGAAAATGGATTTCTTGCAGCATGTTCTGGAGCGGCAGATCTAGGACATGCCGGCCCGCCAGATCGCCCGCATCACCGGCTACGGCGCCCGCACCGTCAGCCACTGGTGCAACGAGGGCCGGCTCAGAGCCTTCTCCCACCAGCACACCTATAAGGTGCCCAAAGAATGGCTGCTGGCGTTCCTGACATCCGAGGACTACAACAGCATCACCCAGAAAAGCAAGGAGCACTACGCCACGATCGCCGCGGTGGGGAAAACGGCAGGAAAATAAAAGAATAAAACAGTACAGGGGCAAGCCTTTTGCTTAAGAAGGCTTGCCCCTATATTTTTCGATTCCCGTTGAATATTGCAGGGCTGGAATGAATGCTGAAAGGATAAAGAGAAGATGTGCGGCATTCCAATAATGATTGGTGTTCCCCCTCACAGGTAAAGCAAGCCCCTCCAGAATGCATACCGAGAGTGTGTGGATTGGCGGCTTGTAGCTGGCGTCTACCGGTTCCACAAGCGCCTTACAGGTTTTTAGGATAGCCACCGGGGCTTTAGGCCAGCAAGGGAAGAACGGATTGAGGTGATTGGATGTGGCCGCAGCAAGGCGGCAGGAATGCTTAGATGCGGTAAATTCAGAGTTGAATCAACTTCGCCAGGAGACTATAATCAAGAGCAAAAGCAACTTTATTTTGCCGCCCTCAGTACCAGAAATATTGATTTTTGAACGAGAATATGTTTTTTAGCGCATTATTGAACGTGAAATGTCTTTTGCCGATGCTGATAAAATCATTGTTCACGCATGGTTTGGTTTGCGCTGCGGCAGCAAAGCGGAAAGCTCCACGCTTATTATTCCTCAGACAGATTTGTTGTCGTGCGGTCTGATGGAGTAGTCTACTCTATGGGACATCTGGACTCTGGCGGAAAAAGCTGATGGAGGTGGCAAAAAGTATGGATTCTAATAGTTCCAAAGATCCTGTATTTCGGGAGTGGTACTGCCCCATCTATAAGCGTAAAATTGATGAGGGGCTTTGCTTTGAGATCGCCAACATTGGCTGCGACCTGCCGTTTCCTTTAGAGGATAAACCTCCTTGCGATAGCGAAGAAGCACTGAAGTACTGTAAGAACTGCCCACACTATGCCGAGTGGGATTAACTAATAAATAGTGAAGCATGATACAACAAGCGCCGTGCTTTTGATGCCCACCTTGGCTGAATGAGGCCTGGGCGGGCAATTTTTATATCAAACACCCCTGGGCCCGGAGCTACAAAAAGGGCGCTACAATAGGGGGCTGGCCCCACAAAAAGGACGGCGGTGAATAAAAGATACACAAGGGTGATTACTTTCCAACAATACACATTTGCGTTTACCGGAAGATTGAAAAGAATCACATTTTCGTGATATGCCATGAAGTAGTAAGACTTCGAAACAAGAAAGTAAACACGGCAGTCACATATAAAAAGCTGTTTCACTTTTATTAAATTTTCTGGTCTGGTTTTTAAGCACGTCTTGTCGTGCGGTTCCAAGAAAGATAGTTGCAGAAAAGGTTCCTCCCTTTGAAAAAGCAGGAATCTGCTTGCATCCGGCCCCCTGCTCCATTCGCAAAAAAGCAGGAACATTTCGGGCCTTACCACAAAAACTCATCAAACACGCCCTCATCTATGGTATAATTTATTTTAAATCCAGCCCCGTTCCGCAAAAACACAAACCTGTTGGAGTCGAACGATGCGCACAAGAACCGGAGCTTCACCATCCGTTGCTTTACAACATAAAAAAATGATACCGGCCGTGGAAGAGACCGCATCGGCAAACGAATGCGGTCCTTCCCGTGCGGCCTTTTTGCGCCTTGCGTCCGCCTGCCTGTACGGCAGTGCGACGCAGGGCGCTTTTTTATACTCCCAAAAGAGAGGATGACACGATGACAAAGGAAGAATTTCTGCGGCGCATGCAAGAGGATGAAACCTATGCGCCCGGCTGGCAGGCCATTGATGACGCTTTCGAAGCGCTGTATCCGGGGCAGCAGCCGGAACACTTCGGAACGCTTCTGCCGTCCAGGGCGGCTCTCGGCGGCGATGAGTATCTGGATGGCTTTTCGGTATACAGTTCACCAAAGGGCTACAAGCATCTGGTCACCTACGGGATGACCGTGCTCTATGGGGATGAAGAAGCATTCGGCGGCGAGTGGAACGGCTGGGGCTATGAGATGACCATCAAGTTGAAGGAAAAAGACACAGCGAACTGCATGTGGGCCATTGATATGCTGTCCAACCTGGCGCGGTACACCTATAAAACCCAGCGCTTTTTCCAGCCAAACCAGTTTATCCGGGGGAACGGGAGCTCCCTGCACGTCGGGTCGGATTCCCTCATCACCGCGCTTTTGCTGGTAAACGACACGGAAGCACAACCGCAGATGTCCGTATACGGCAAAACGGAGTTCCTTCAGCTTGTGGGCATCACCGAAGCGGAACTTGGGGCGGTCATGGAGGACAGGAACAATATTCCCGTGCTGCTCCGGCGTATGAAAGAGGACGGAAACGTCGATCTGGTCACCGATATGCAACGGCAGAAATCCTATTTTTGACTTTCCCCGCAACCTGGTCACAGAAAAACGCAAGGCTTTTATCCGAGCGAACAAAAACCGCCAAAGGAGGCATCACCATGGGACTTGATCTTTACGCAGGAACATTGACCCGGTATTATTCCCACAACTGGAAGACCGCCGTGCAGCAGTGGGCGGAGGCAAACGGCTACTCCTTCCAAAAGCTCGCCCCGGACGGAAGCCCTGTGGTAGAGGAGGAACTCACCCCCGAGGAGGTCCGCAGCATCCAGAGTGCTGTGGAACGCTGGCGGGATTCCCTGCTGGATGCCATCCGCCAGAACAAGGAGCAACCCTACGCTCCCTGGACGGAGGACAACGAAAAGCCCTACTACACCGACAAGCCGGACTGGGACGCTTTTGGCGCCATGCTGCTGGTGGCCGCCTGCCATACATACGGCGAGCCGGTGCCTCCCACCGTGAAAAAGGGCTGGGACTTCGGGGAGCATCCCCTGATCGCCCGCCTGGCGGCGGACAAGGAGCAGGTGTGGTCGCTCTTCCGCGGGGCCACCTGGTGGCTGCCGCTGCCGGACGCCTTTTTGTTCCAGGCGCCTCTGCCCACCGACGGCACCGCCGTCATCGGCACGGCAGGCGGGCTGCGGAAGGAGCTGGAGAAACTGAACCGGCTGGCGTGGCAGGCCGATGAAGATACCATCCTGCGCTGGGGCGAGACCGAGGGTTACCCCACAGACGGCGTGTACGGGCCGGACGGAAAAATCGACGCCGCCAGCCTGCAGGAGCACACCGAATACGACACCCAGTCGCTTGCCAAATTCGCCTTCTCCCTGTTCTGGCAGGCGGTGCGGTTCGCCGAGGAACAGCAGGTGTCCATCCTGCTGGATTTCTGACAGGACCCTGCCCGGAATGTTCCCGGTCCAAAGGAAAAGAAGGTGGTCGATTTGAAGAATTTCTCCATTCACGCCGACGGATTCACCTGGATCTGCGGCCCGCAGGACGATCCCGAGGATCTCTGCCTCCATGGCCACGTTACCGTGCAGATCGGCACGGCTGTGATGGAGTATGACGGGACCGTCAGTGCCACCGCGCTGTATCTTCTGAAAACCCTGACCGAGGATAAAATCATGTCGAAAGAAGACATTCAGATGGTCCCGTGCTGCGGCCATTTCCTGATCGCCAACAAGGACCTGTCCCAGGTGACGATATTGGGCTGCGACAGTGGTTTGGACTGGTCTGTTGTCCACGACGGCGGCGGGGTAAGGCTGATCCTCCCCTCCGGCGAGGAAACATGGGTGCCGTTCGGCGACTACAAGGCCGAAGTGATCCGCTTTGCCGATGCGGTGGAGGCCTTCTATCGTTCCTGCCGGCCAAAGCATCTCCCGGAGGACACCTTCGCGCGAAATGGATACATTGCCTTCTGGAACGAGTGGCACAGGCGTTATGCCGAAGCCGCAAGCTTGAAAGGATAAGGAGGAGAATCACCGATGAGCGAGCAAGTTTTTCAGCAAGACCCGGACGATAAAAAGGCCCCCCAGCCCGGCGGCCCGTACCTTGTTCAGATGCTGTTCAAAGAGCCGGTTCCCATGCCGGACAAGGAAAGCATGACCGCCGTGATGCAGCGGCATATCGGCGCGGTGGAATGTTTTGGGCGCGACAAAAAGATGACCGGCTTTTCCGCCCTGGACCACATTGCGGAGTTCAAGGAGGGCAAGGCCCCGGTGCAGCTGATGGTGATGGATTGCATCGAGTTCACCGGCAAGGGCATTGACGCCTTCCTCATGAGCCAGATGTGGGACTGCCGGAAAGACCGCGAGCGCATCCTCCGGGAGTGCAGGTATCAGGTGGTGGCCACCGACATGCTGGCCGGTGCCCTTCCGGCTCTGGAACGGACCAACCTGGACGCCGACTTTGTGGAGGCGCTGGCCGAGCTGTACCCCGCCTGCGAGGCGTTCTTCTTCCAGAACTGCGGCAAGCTGCTGCTGGCAGAGGATGTGCGCTCACACCAGATCGAGGGAGCGGACCGCTTCATCCGGTTTGGCGTCAATGTGCGCTTTTTCAACATTCAGGGAACCGAGGATAAGATTATCGACACGGTGGGCATGAGCACGCTGCTTTTGCCCGACCTCCAGTACCACTTCCGCGGCATGAACCCCAACTGGGTCGTCAACCACGCCTACAACGTGGCGTCGTATCTTCTGGAGTACGACAATCCCATTCAGGACGGGGAGACCATCGACGGCGTGGCGGATGGGCAGATGAGTCAGGAGATCCAATGGGTCTGCCGGTACGAAGACGCCTTGATCCAGCCGCCCCGGGCGGTGCTGGACATCAACATGGGAGAGTACGCCTCCGGCCGGCGCTGACGGGCTTTTCCGGTATGCGTGGCGACGCCGCGAGCTGTGTACTCCCTCCGGCTCATCTTTCTGCGAAAAGGCTAAAACAAGGGGAGAACATGACGGCTGGAAATCCACAACTGAAACCAGTACAACATGCGGGAAATCCATTGTACTGCACCTCCTCTCACCAATATATACAACGCACAATCCAAACGGTTCATTTGGCAGTGTATTAACATCTTGCATTCTGAATCCGGAGTTTGGGCACGAAAAAAGCCCTGTAAACGTGTGTTTACAGGGTCTTTCCGCCGTATAGATATTTTTCTGCCGGGTAATACCGAAATTTCAACCACAGGCGATCCTCCGCTGTGCGCCCATGGGTCTTTTCCACGATCTGGAGCGGGTCATAATCGGTGAGGCCCAGCGCCCGCAGTTCTTCCTTCACGTTCCCCCGTGTGGGCGGGAAGCATCGGCTTTTCAGAAACTCCTGGAAATCCTCCCAGCTGGGATCCTCCACCACCCCAAACGCCCGATGGAGAAGATCATCGGTGCGGTTTTGAATGTATACCTTCTGATGAAGGAAATCTACGTCGATCACCGTACAGGGCCGCCTCCCATACATGTAGGTCATCCGCAGGGTACAGCCCTTTTTGGGCTTGGGATTCAGATACCTGGACACCGTAGATCGGGAAGCATCAAACCGCTCGGCGACTTGCCGCACTGTGCAGCCTTCGGCCAGAATCATTTTCATGGCATCTACATCGGCAGGAGAGAACTTCTTTCGGCCAGTATCTCGACTATCCCTGTTCTTCTGTTCCGCAGCAGCTTTTTTCATCTTCCCATGTCCTTACACAACTTTTTGCCCTTTTGCATCAACGAGCGGATAAAGCTGTGTCATTTGAATGAAAGTCATCTTTCAACCATTCTCATCATCGAAAAAGTCGATGTCGAGTTGTTTGATCTGATAAACCGCCTGGGTGGAAACTCCCACGTTGTACTCGATCATCAGCTTGGCCAGCGCGTCACCGTCCACCAGGACCACCTTGGTCGTGTGCTGCTTTTTGGCGTACTCCCGAGCCTCTTTGGTGAATTGTGCCGTCGTGATAAACAGGCCCTTGCTGGCGCCCTGGCCGGCCAGCGCCCCCACAAACTTCTGAATTTCAGGTCTTCCGATCGAAGTGCTTCTGTCCCAGCGTTTTGCCTGAATGTAGATCATGCTGAAGCCAAGCTTGTCCTCGCGGATAATGCCGTCAATGCCTTCATCTCCGCTTTTTCCGACCACCTGCCCCGCATGCTCCACCGAGCCGCCATACCCCATATGTTCCAGCAGCTGAACCACAAGTCTCTCAAAAAAGCCTGGTTGCTGCCGCATGATTTCAGACAGGATGTCGCCCGCCAACGCCTGATTGATCTGCTGATACGCGGCATCCAATGCGTCCTGCGGGGTCTGGCCGCTCAAATCATCAGCGCCGGTGACGCTTTGCGGTTGCTGACCATTCCCCGAAGTAACCTGGGCACTTACAAACTGTTTGAAGGAGTCATATCGTTCCAGGTAGGCATTGTCCACAACAGGCGGATCGGCATCCACCACTTTCTTACCTTCCTCGGTGAGTTGATAGATCCCTCGTTTGGGGCTGATGACCAACCCGGCTTTTTTCAGGTAGGTAATCGTCCAACCGACGCGGTTGTCAAAAAGCCTCTGCCGGCCGCTGGGTAAGGGGATACTCCTCTCTTCATCAGTGACAGAAAAGCTTACAGCCATTTTGTCTCGTACATCTTTCGTACTGTGCTGCTGCATATCCCTCAGGCACGCCAAAAGAGACTTGTACATCGCATCGTATTTGGGAATGGCCATTCCGCTCACCTTTCCTTTATCATTGTTAGCCCATGTAAATCAAAGCAGATAAATCTTCCGCAGCATCGTGATCGCTTCTTCTTTGCTCATGTGCACCTTGATTTGAGGCAGCGCGATCTCCTCCTGTTCCATCGCGCGCAGAAATTCATCGATATGTCGCCGTATTCCCTCGCTGGTGTTTATATGGCTGTTCCCTGGAAGGATCCGCAGCAAGCGAAAAACGTCCAGCTTATGTTTGCGCAGGTCTCTGTCGTTTACATGTTGACCCTGAGCCTTTTGGTGAGTGAGATCCAGCCCTGTTACCACTTTATCTCCTCCAACAAACTTTCCAATTCTCCTTCCACCCGCTCGTCCGGATTCGCTTTTAGGGAACAGTACAGCGAAAGCATATCGACCTTTCCGTCTGCGGCAAACAGTTCCGGAGGATACTTCCACAATTCAAGTTCCACATAATTGCCTATATCCGGCAAGGGAAAAACTTCTGTGAGTTGACTGACCCACTTTTGCCTTTTGTCACAAGCGTATACTTCCGTGCGAGGCGCGTTCAGCATGGAATATTCCGAAAGGCAGGATTCCCCTGCAAGGAAAACGGAATCCGGCAGCTCCTTGTGCAAAACCAGCACCCGCTTCTGAACCGGATCGATCAGCAAATCCCGCACCGCTCGTTTTAGGGGTTCTCCACGAACCAGAGAGATTGGAGCTCGGATAGATTCTCCCTCCTGCAGCAGTTGGAAAAAAGATAACTGCTCCACCGCCCGGGTAATGCTTGTCTTGGAGAGGCCAAGCTTTTGCGCCAATTCGCTCTTGCTGATTTGCGGGGTATGTTCACGTTGATAGAACAGATACAGGAATACCATCTGCGTGGCCGCCTGCATCCTCTCAGGCACCACTTTTTCTTCCTTGGCCAGCTTTGCCTGCATCACGACCCCCAGAAAGGGAAGATAGACGCAGTTGGGCAAAAGGACAAAAGGGATACCTTTTTGTATCAGCGCTTCCCGCTGATAGAATGTAAGATGGGAGCACTGCAGCGCTACCGGCATTTCTGCGATGCTCTCGATTTTTTCACCTGAGCAGACAATTGCTGTGCGTTCAAGCGCCCTTCAAGCGAGAAAGTCACCAGGAGAAAATTTGTCTGGCCAACGCTTGCAACCCAAAATTCGCGGCCATGCCCCAGATATAAAGGGAGCGTATCTTTTTGCGTCCACAATGTAAGATGGGCCGGCATTCCCAGAAGCTGTTCCAGCCGTTTTTCCACAAGGGCACCCCCTTAGTCACATCTTTTTTAAATAGTAACATAATTTATGTTACTATTTAATAATTATGTTACTATTTGTACTATACAAATTCATAGTAAAGCGTCTCTGTAATACACCTGCATTTCCATGGTTAACGATCTTCTTTCACCTATTTCATCCTCCTGTTTTTCTCTAAACAGAAAGCAGCACCCGCCCGCTATTCCAGCGGCGGATGCTGCTTTGCTTTGCGTATTGTCCGCTCAGTTGTCCCCCCGGTAATACCGGATCTTCATGTGCTCAGAGGCGTTCTTGAGGATCTGGGCCAGGGCCTTGTCTGACTCTTCCTTCACCATGGCGGCAATTTTGCGATTGGCCTCCTGCAAGACCTCCACCGGCTCGCCCTGCCGAACCTTCTCGTCGTACTCGTACAGCAGCTGCTGGCCGCGGTTCATCACGGCGTTCACATACCGCTCGTCAAACAGCAGAGCACTGCCGAAATGGGCGTCGGTCAGCGCCGCAATCAGCCGGCTGTGCCAGTATATACTGTTGGTGGACACCGTGTCGGTGGTGCCGCTCAGATATTTCGGGAACTCGGTCACATGGGCGTACACCGGGAAACAGGCCGTGAAGCCACTGCCGCCCATGGACAACCACTCCACCCCCTGGATCGCCTCGGGCAGATAGCCCCGGATCTGCATAATGCCGCAGACATCGCTGTTGGGCACGCCGATGGTGTGGTACTTGCCCTTGCAGGCAGCGGTCTTGTCATAGGGGTTGTAAGGCGTCCCCTGGTAATAGGACCCAAGCAGATACCGCACATCCTCCACCGTCACCTTCCGCTCCGGCACAAAAGACCAGGGGATGTCGTTGCTCTCGGGGGTGAAGTCGGCATTCTCCCCGTCCCACGTACAGGTCCGGGGCAGGAAATACCGGGCCATAAACCAGGCACGGGGGGTATTGTATATGTGGTCCGCATCCGAGTGAGAGCCGAAAGCCAGTCGCGGGTTGAACGCTGCGCCGGTGTCCAGCGCCAGGCGGTAGTTTTCCACGAACTCCCGCAGGTCCCGGGAACAAAGGTGTTCTTTCTGTTCCCCGTACGCGTCCGCAAAGTCAAAATGATCCAGGCCGAACTGGTTAGGCATGATGACCACCCGGTCGTCCGGCACCCGCCGGGCGATCCAGTGGTGGCCGCCAATGGTCTCCAGCCACCAGATCTCATCCGCGTCGGCAAAGGCCATGCCGTTGGGTTCGTAGGTTCCATACTTTTCCAGCAGCGCGCCGGTACGCAGTACACCCTCCCGGGCGCTGTGGATGTAAGGCAGCACCAGGGTCACCAAGTCCTCCTCGCCGATGCCGCCGGGGACTTCTTTGGTGCCGCGGCCCTTCTTTGCCTGATACCGGACGTAGGGGTCCGCGCCCACTACCCGGGCATTGCTGGTGATCGTCTCGGTGGCGGTCATGGCCACGTTGGCCTCGTTGATGCCGCAGGCGGGCCACACGCCGCCGGCCCGGGACACGTTGGGACAGTCGGTATAGCGCAGGGCCTTCTCCGGCAGCGTGACGGTCAGGTGGGAGAGGACCGTTTTGTAAAACGCGGCCCCCTCCCGGGCGGGGTGGGCCAAAAGGCGCTTGGCCTCAAAGGCACCGTCGTCGTGCGGGCAATGATGGTGGAGCCGTCATGGCTTGCTTGTTTGCCAACCAGGATCGCGGTACAGGGCATAGGGTTCTCCTTTTTCTATGTATATCGGTCTCGGGACATGTACAACCGGTTTCCTGCCGCCGGAAATCAACGAAAAAGCCGGTTTTTCACCCCCTGTGCAATGCATTTATCATAACACGGATCCTCTGCCGTTTCCACCCCGGGATACAGTCGGTCCCCCGTTCCCCCCGTGTTCTCAAAAAGCCTTCCTGAGCAGGCAGCCAAATGATCCGGCGCCTTATCCTGCCACACCGATCGCGGCCCACACCGCCGCGACCCCCATCAGTACAAACGAATACACAAACATCCGTTTAAACAGCTTGTTGCTGTCCCATTCCGGATTGGTCCCCATAATGCCCAGCGCCACCGCTCCCAGTGCGCTGATTGGGCTGGCACAGGTGATATTAGCGCCGAAGGCCAGAGAGGTGACCAGGGCATAAGGGTCTGCACCAACTTGTGCGGCAATGTCAGGGATCGTGGGAATCATGGTGGGCAGCACCACGCCAGTGATGGAAGAGACCATCGCCAACACACTGCCCAGAATCGAGTACAGTGGCTTCACGGTATAGCGGTTCATCATATGGCTCATGAGACCGGTCAGCAAATCGATGCCCCCCGCCGCCTGCACCACGCCAATGAGCATGCACATGCCGCAGATCATCAGAATGCTGCTCCAGGGTATATCGGCGATGACACGCGTCTCATCGGCGCATCCAAGGAGCAGCAGCACTGCCGTAACCAGAAACGCGATCAGTCCCATATCAAAGTTCAGCACCATGGCCAGTATAATAAAGGCCAGAAAACCCAGGAGTGTCAGGATCTGTTTTTTGTTGAGCCTAGGCGTCGCCTCTACCTCGGAGACCGGCCAGCTCTCCAGCTTCCAGCCGCGGAACAGCAGGTAGATCACCGCAAAAGAAAGGATTGCCATGGCCGCACCGCGAAGATACATGTAGGAAGGCGCGATCGCCTCCCCCCACAGCTGTTCCGACAGGCCGTTGCAGATGATGCCGATGACCGCCACCGGCGACCCAATGGCTACCGTGGACCCGCTAAGTACCGCCAGCAACATAAACACCGGATCGATCTTCTGGTCTTTAGCGATGGTGGCCGCGATAGTACACAGCAGCACCATCACACCGGTACTCCCCGCACCGACCGAACAAGCAGCGAACATCACCAGGAATACATAAATCGGGATCAGGGCGCGGCGGCCGCGGGCCAGCCGAACCACCTTTTTGATCACCAGATCAAAGGTGCCGTTAACCGAGCCCACATTCAGCATTAAGCTGACGCTGAGGGTCATCCAAAAGATGCTGAAAGGAAATAGGCTGGTGATAGGTACGCCTTTAAGTTGCGGAGCCGCCATCGCTCCTCCCTCAACCATTACAAACAGGCCGAGCACAAACGCCATCGCAGTGGCAAGGATTCCCAGATTTACTCGTTTTTTGATCCCGACCACGATGGTAACAACAAATATGATCAGGGAGATTGGTGCTATCAGCGACACGCTCATATAAGACCTTCTTCTTTCTGCCTATTTTTCACTACCTGCGGACAGATCACTGGGCGGATGCGGAATTTGTGACCTCATTCAGGAAGAGCAGCGTCTCTCCCATCGTGAGGAGAAAATGCGCCCGGCTGCGGTTGAAGTTAAAAAAGCCGTGCCCGGCATGCGGATAGCCGATCAATTTGACCCGGCACCCCTGCGCGGCCGCACGGGCGGCAAACCGACGTACTGTCTCAAACGGCACTAGCTCATCCTCTTCTCCGTGCAGGATCAGAGTTGGCGGCATACCCAGCGGTACATTTCCCGCATTGGGCAAAGGTACCCCATCCACTGTCCAGTCTGTCAGCCGGCTCAGGAGCGAATCTGGATCATTCTTGTCCAGAATACCGGGATTAAACAGCACTAGCCCTGCCGGCTGCACCCCGGTCAGCGGCCCACACATGGCGGCAATCGTTCCACCTGCCGATCCACCCGCCAACACAGTACGATTGATGTCCAGCAGCCAACGGGCAGCGTTGGCCTGTACAAAATTCCAGGCGGCAGCTCCGTCCCGTATACTGTCCGCCGAAGTCACTTGATAGAGAGAGGATATTCTGTAATCCGCTGACAGGGCCACATAGCCCTGCTTTGCACAGATCTCCGCCTGCTCCCGGAAAGCCAGCCGGGTCCCCACATGAAAACCGCCGCCGAAGAAAAACAGGATCCCCGGCCGCATACCGGGATATTTTTCGGCATTCGGCCGATAAACGTCGATGGCAAGCGGCACATCACCGCACTGATACCAAACGGTTTCACAGGTGATCGCCGGATCCCTGGCCGCTTGCCTGGCTACGATCTCCTCCTGGGTTTGCGGCTTGCGCGTTGACTTGCATTGCATCTCTGTGTCATCCTTTCTTTGAGCCCGTCAATTGTGAAATGCCTGCGTGTACTGCAGCAGAGCCGGGTGTTTGCGGCCGCCCCGGTCATCAAATCCCTGCCGGAGCCGTTCCACCTGCCCGGGGAAATACCGTGCCAGATCCTTTTGCTCGAAAGGGTCTTCGGTCAAATGGTACAGGCGATCCTCTTCGCCCGGCCGAAGGATCAATTTCCATTCACCATCGGTCACACAGCCAAAGCTGGCCAACGGCCCCTTCCGCGGCCGGGTGATCAGTTCCGACACCGCGAACGGACGGACTGAGCCGACCGTTCCCTCCACCAGAGGACGCAGCGAACAGGACTCCCAGTTCTCCGGCACTGCCACCCCGGCATAATCCAGGAAGGTGGCTGCCAGGTCCTGCAGTTCCACCGGTGTATGCAGGCACAGGCCCTGCTTTCCGTTCCAGCGGGAAGCGTCGATCACCAGCGGGATATGGATCGCGCCCTGTTCCGGGCGGGATTTTCCATATAAGCCGTGATCTCCCATCAGTTCGCCGTGGTCGGCGGCGTAGATCACAATAGTATTTTCCAGCATGCCCCGTGCCTGCAGGGCTTCCAGGCACCGCCCGATTTGGCTGTCGATGTTTTCTATCATAGCTGCATAGTTTTTCCGCACAGCCAGATTGTGCGCCCGTTCTTCCTCCGGGCAGCCGGCCCCGGCCGGAAAGCTACGCGCCTGCACGGCGGCATGCATCTCTTCCGTCACATCCCAGGGATCGTGGGGACCGGAGAAATTCAGCTGCAAAAACCAGGGGGAATCCTGCGGGAGACGGGCAATGAGATCGCGGCCTTCCTGACCGATCCAGTTGTCGGCGTAACATTCCGGCGGAACGGGCGCGGGATCGGTGCCGCGGCCCCGGTGGAGCATATCCTCCACATAGGCTTTCAGACAGCCGTGCTGTTCCAGCATCTTTCCGTAGGGGCCCGGCTCGTTCATCAGGACCGCCCAGACTGCGTCCATCTTGCCTTCGCTGTCCAGCGCATCGGAGAACCCCATCCGGCGCAGGGTGTCGTGGAACCCATTGCCCCAGTCCAGATCGCCCTTGTTCAGGTCAAACTTGCCCGCGCCGGTCACATAGTACCCGCTCTTTTGCAGCAGCCCGTAAAAACTGGGAAGTGCCGGGTCGTAATTCACGTTGTTCTGGTATACCCGGCAGTTCCGGTAACGCCGGCCGCTGGCAAGGCAGGCCCGGGCAGGCGCACAGACCGGCGCCGGCGACACGCCGCAGGTAAAACAAACGCCCCGATCCATAAGAGAACGGATAGCCGGCATCTTCAGATCCAGTTTCTCCACGCCCATCTGCCGTTTTACATCAGCGGGATAGGGCATCCAGTCGCCCCGGTGCTGATCGCTGAAAAACAGCAGAAAATTCGGCCGCGTTTCCATGTTATCCTCCTTGCGCACTTTGTTTTTCCTCTTCATCCTCGGTCTCCCAGCGGGGGATATTTTCCTTGCCGCCCAGACCCTCGATCCGCCGCAGCGTGTCGTAAATCGCCGGCATGTTTCGTTTTGCGATGCTCACTGTGGCGTGAATGGGCATTCCGTTGCGCACCGCATCCAGATGCACCTCCCGGGGATCCGCGCCGGCCAGGCCCACCGCACTCAGGTCCACCTTCCGCACGCCGATCGCCTCCAGAGCCTCTGCCACATCCAAGCCGCTCTCCCGAAGGTCCTGCACCGTCATATGGTCGGTATACACCACCGGCAGGGTATCGGTGCTCTGCACCTGTACCACCGCCTGCAGGGGAAGGTCCTGGCTGGACGGTCCCACCTGTACCACATAGGGCCCGCTCTCCACGTACCAGCCCGGCAGACGCCTGCTGTAAAACGCGAAGCTTCGCTTGTCCAGAGGGAAGGCCACCGTCCGGGTCTCGCCGGGCCGCAGCGCGATCTTGGCCACCCCCTTCAGTTCCCGCAGCGGCCGGGGCTGGCGGCGTTTGCCCTGCGGCGCCACATACAGCTGTACCACCTCCCGGCCTTCCCTGTCGCCGGTATTGGTCACATCCACCCATGCGGTCAGGGCGTCGGTATCTTGTATATGGTCTGTGGAAAGGCGCAGATTGCTGTAGGCAAAACGGGTATAGCTCAGGCCGTAGCCGAAGGGATACTGCACCGGGATCGCCCGCTTCTGGTACCAGCGATAGCCGATGTAGACCCCTTCCGAATACTGCACTTCATCCTCCGCGCCGGGGAAGTCCAGCCAGCAGGGCGTGTCTTCCAGGCGGACCGGGAAGGTCTCGGCCAGGCGGCCGGACGGGTTCACCACACCGAACAGCAGATCGATCTCCGCCTCGCCCACGCTCTGGCCACCCAGGTACATGTACAGAATCGCGGCAACCTTGTCCCGCCAGGGCATCACCACCGGGCTGCCGGCATGCATCACCACCACCGTATGGGGCTGCACCGCGCAGACCGCCTCGATCAGAGCGTTCTGGCTTTGGGGAAGTGCCAGGCTCTCCCGGTCGCTCCCTTCCGCCTCAAAGGCGTTGGGCAAGCCGGCAAAGATCACCGCCGCGTCCGCGCCGCGGGCCGCCTCTACCGCCCGGACCAGCTGCTCGGGATCGGTCTGGTCATCCACCGTGTTGAAGCCCTCGGCATAGACGATGTTGCCGATCTTTTGTTCCTGGGCTGCCTGCAGCGCCCCCACTGCCCCGCGCACCTGCACGTTGCTGGAACCGCCGCCCTGGAAACGGGGCGTTTGCGCAAACCCGCCGATAAACGCGATCTTTTGGCCCTGTTTCAGCGGCAGTGTCCCGTTGTTTTTCAAAAGCGCAGCACACTCCCCTGCCGCCCGTCGGGCCAATGCCCCGGCAGACTCCTTCTCCGGCGCAAGCGGACGGGACGCAGCTTCCAGGCACCAGTCGATCCAGCGCAGCAGCCGGCGGACCGCCTCGTTCAGGACCGATTCCTCCAGCACGCCTTTTCGCACAGCGGCCACGATCCGCCGGTCGTTTTCACCGAAGGAGGTGGGCATCTCCAGTTCCAGGCCGGCCTTCAGCGCCCGAGGACGCTCAGCCATCGCGGCCCAGTCGGTCATTACAATGCCGTCGAAGCCCCATTCCCTGCGCAGCACCTGATCCAACAGCCAGGCGTTTTCGCTGCAATAGGTGCCGTTGATCCGGTTGTAGGCGCACATGAGGGTCCTGGGAGCGGCCTGTCGAACGATCCGCTCAAAGGCAGCCAGATAGATCTCCCGCAGCGTCTGCTCATCCGCCTGGGCGCTTACGCTCATGCGGCGGTATTCCTGGTTGTTGGCGGCGAAATGCTTGGGGCACGCCCCCACCCCCTGCGCCTGGATGCCTTCCACCATGGCGGCGCCCAGCACCCCGGCCAGATAGGGGTCTTCGCTCAGGTATTCAAAATTGCGCCCGCACAACGGGCTTCGCTTCATGTTGACCGCCGGGCCCAGCAGGGTATGCACCCCCGCATTTCGTGCGGCGCGCCCCAGCGCCGCGCCGACCTGCCACAGCAGATCCGGATCAAAGGAGGACGCCAGCGCACTGCCCGTGGGAAAGCACACGGCCGGCCGGGCTTTCCCGTCCTCGATGAACCGCAGGCCGTGGGGGCCGTCGCTCAACCGCAGCGCCGGGATCCCCAGCCGCTCCACCGCCTTTGTATGCCACTGGTCCGCCCCGGAGCAAAGCGCGGCTTTTTCCTCCAGGGTCATCTGTCCGATCAACGATTCAATATCCAGCATCGGCTGTATCCTCCTGTTTTCTTTGCTCAGCGCACAAAGCCCAGCCGTTGAAAAACTTCTTCGGGCGCGTCGCTGCGGCGCATGGCCGCACAGATTTCCCGCTTCATAGCCTGCACCACCTCCGGGTGCTCCTCCAGCACGTTGCTGTCCGCTCCACCTTGCAGATCATAGAGCGCACTTCCGAACCCTGTGGTATCCACCCGGCGCTTTTTGGCCGGGACGCGCAGCACCGGACATCCCTTGGTAAACCGGAATGGCGGCGCCAGCTGCGCGTTGCGCAGCTGCTCCGGCGAAAACATCTGCCGCATGTGGCAGGGCATCAGCGTATATTCGTAGACCGCGACCTCCGGCCGTTCACCGGAGTGCATGTACAGGTAGCGCCCGTCCGCCGCATTGACCTGGCTGCCAAAGTAGCCAAAAACAGCGCAGTTCCGGATCGGCTCATCCGCCGCGATCACCCGGGTCAGGGACCGGCCCTCCATGTCCTCCGGAATTTCCACCCCGAAGAACTCCAGCAGGGTGGGCGCCAGATCGATGGTCTGGGTGATGGCCTTTCGTTTCTGGCCGTCGCATGCCGGCTGCCGGGGATCATGGATAAAGAGCGGAATGTGCGCCAATTCCTCATACACCGGCATGGCCGATTTGCCCCACCAGCCGTGCTCGCCCAGCAAAAAGCCGTGGTCGGTATTGACGATCAGCATGGTATCCTTCCAAAGGTCATACTGGTCCATCATGTCCAGCACCTGGCCCAGATACCGGTCGCACTTGCTCACCAGGGCCGCGTAATTGTACCGTACATGCTGCACCGTTTCCGCATCTTCCTCCACCGGTGCGTAGGGCGGCCAGTCCGCTTCCAGGTCGGCATCGCCGGTAAAGTGATGGGGATACAGGGCTTTGTCCGCCGGGAGGGTGTAGAAGGGTTCGTGGGGATCAAAGGTCTCGATTTGCAGAAACCAGTTGTCCTGGTCGTGGTTGCGTCGAATAAAATCCAGACCAGCGGCAAAGGTGACCGCCTGGCTGGTCTTCTCTTCGGTGTCCATAAAACGACGATTTCTCTCGTCCTGGATCACCCGCGGGGATGCGCCGCTTCCGCCAGCTTTCTGCTTTGCCCGGAACACCGACTGCCGGGAATATTCCACATGCAGGTCTGCCTTCCAGGGATCGCCTTCCTGGCCGCGGGAGATCTCCCAGGAGGAATAGCGCCCATGGTAGGTAGCCCCACCATCCTCCCAGTAATGTTGATGGTCGCTGACCAGGTGGGTATAGATACCGGCGTTCTTTAATATCTCCGGCATGGAATCATCAAAGGGTTCCAGCGGTCCCCATCCCCGGTGAAAGAAATTGTAGCGGCCGGTATGCAGCTCCCGGCGGGCCGGCATGCAGGGCATGCTGCCCACGTAGTTGTTCTCAAACTGCACCGCCCGCTGTGCAAGCCGGCAAAAGTTAGGCGTAAGCGTCCAGTCACAGCCGTAAGGTTCCAGCATATGCCGGTTCAGCGAGTCGTACATCACCATAATGGCGCGCATCACAATTCCTCCTTACTGGCACCGCTCACCAGAAATTCCAGGGCCTCCGGGATGACCTCATTCCAATAGAATGCGTCGTGCATGCCGGGACCCTCACTGTATCGGACAGGGACACCGGCCTTCTTCAGCGTTTCATACAACGCCCGATCCACCCGGTAGGTCAGGCGGTCCTCGGTACCGCAGCAGAAGAACAGGGCCGGCAGCTTCCGGCCGGACTGATGCGCCCGCAGGATCAGGGAACCGGGATCGTACTCCCGGAGATACTGCTCTTCACTGCCCACAGCCGCCTCCACTTCTGAAAGCGGCAGACAGTTCTGCCGTACCATTTCATACAACTGGGCAGCGGGCGAGAGCGCCGCGATCCGGGAAAAGGTATCCGGATGGCGCATCCCCTGCATCAGGGCGCCGAAGCCCCCCATGGAGATCCCGCCCAGGAAGGTATCCTCCCGACGATCCGAGAGCGGAAAGAGCTGCCGGGTGACCTGCACCAGTTCCTCGGCCACATAGGTCCCGTACAGGGCGTTCCGCTCCGGATGATCCACATAAAAGGAATTTTCCCCGTCCGGCAGCACCACAGCCAGGCCGTACCGCTGCGCCCACAAACACAGGGTCGTGGTATCCAGGATCTGCCGCGCGTTTGCCAGATACCCGTTGAGAAAATACAGCGTCCTGTAGGGCGGAGCCGGGCAGCGATCCGGATGGAAGGTATCAAACGGCAGCAGCATCCAGACGGTCACATGCCGGCGCAGAGCCTTGGAACAATACTGCAGTGTTATCTCCGTCATCGGTTTCTCCTTTTGTCGGTTCACAGGCGATGCGTGCCTGTATTGTACTCCTCCAGCTCTCCCGTCCACCACAGACGCAGAGCCTCCAGCCGCTGCGGATCATAGGTAAAGCAAAGCTGCCGATCGTCCGGCGGCGGCCACTTCAAGATCATGGCATACCGGCTGTCTTCGTCCAGCCGCTCGGCGGAGCAGTAGATGTACAGGCGGCCGGTTTTTTCCGGGCGGCCTTTGTTCAGGGGGTTGGTTCCGCACACCCCCGCCTCCCGCACCTGGTTCCAGTCCATGTGACTTACCCGGCGCCCCAGCAGTGTTTTGGTGACCCCGGTCTGGTCCAGTACGATCACAGCTGCATTTTGCGCGGCGATCCAGCCGAACAGTGCCGCCAGCAGGCCAAACGCCAGCAGAGAGCCCATCCTGCCCAGATACACCATGACCAGCGCCATCACCAGGCTGGTGCCGCTCACGATGCCGGCCACGACCGCCTTTTCCTGATTCACGACAAAGCAGCGTTTCATAGTTTTTTCCTCAGATCCCCGGGGCCGCCGGCCCGGTATGTTTGCGTATGAACTGCGCGTAACGGTCCATCATATAGGTTTCATAGAACAGCCAGCTTCCATGGCCGGCGTTTCGCAGCCGGATGTACTCCACCGGGCATCCCGCACCGGCCAGCGCCTCAAACATCCGTTCGGCATGCCAGACCGGCACCAGCCGGTCCTGGTCTCCGTGGGCCAGCAGCATGGGCGGAGGCACAGCGCCCTGCTGCAGATGCCACAGCGGCGAAAGCGGGCGCAGCCGGTCCGCGAACTCGCTGCGCAGGCAGCCCCGCACCAGAATGGCCAGCGGGCTGGTCAGTGCCTCTTTGTCCGAAAGGGCACTGAATTCCGGGGTGGTCACATGGCCGCTGCAATCGGTGGGGCCGTATAGCTCCAGTACGCCCCGGACAGGCACACTCCCGGCCGCCGTTTCCTCCGGATCGTCAAAGTCCGGCCCGCCGCAGACCGCCAGCATGGCCAGGTGGGCTCCCGCGGACTCCCCCATCAGGAAGATGTTGTCCGGGTCCCCGTTATACTCCGCCGCATGGGCACGCATATACCGCACCGCGCTGCGCACATCCGAGACGGCGTCTTCGCAGCGGAACAACTCACATCCCCGGTAGCCCGCCATCGCCACAAGAAATCCGCGGCGGACCAGATCCACCAGAAACGGCACCCGGAAATACACCTGCGGCGTTCGCCAGGCCCCGCCGGGAACAAAGACCACAATGGGAAATGGCCCCTTCTCCGCCTCTCCCACCGGTGAGGGAAACAGGATCTGAAGGTGCAGGCTTTGTTTCAGGGCGGAGATTCCGGTGCCCTTGGGAAATGTGCGGGTCCGCTTATACTCCACGTCGTGCAGGTAGCCGCACCCGTATACGGAACAGGACAGGTCCAGCTCGTCCCGACGAGCGGTTTCCTTTTCAGCCGTACCCATCAACCGTTCACCTCATGCACCCGACAGCAGGCCACATAGTGCCCGGATTCGACTTCTTCCATCTTCTGGGGTTGGTGGCAGGCCTCGGTGGCGTACTTGCACCGGGCGGCAAACCGGCAGCCGGGTTTCGGATTGATGGGGCTCACGATCTCGCCCTGGATGATCTCCGGCTTCATCTTGTTGTGGATGTCGATGGACGGGATCGCCGACAGCAGCGCGCGGGTGTAAGGGTGCAGAGGGTTCCGGAACAGTTCCCGGGAGGAACACAGCTCCACCACCTGTCCCAGATACATCACGCAAATATCGTCCGAAATGTGCTTGACCACCGACAGATCGTGGGTGACGAACATGTACGCCAGCCCTCGCTGCTGCTGCAGCTTTTTCAGCAGATTGAGCACCTGAGCCTGGATGGACACGTCCAGGGCACTCACCGGCTCATCACAAACCACAAAATCCGGATTCAGTGCCAGCGCCCGGGCAATGCCCACCCGCTGGCGGCGGCCGCCGTCCAGCTCGTGGGGATAGGCGGTGCGCAGCCGGGTGTCGATCCCCACAAAGCCCATCAGCTCGCCGGTAATCTCGTCGATCTCACTGCGCTTGTACCGTCTGGACACGGTCAGCGGCTCCCGGATGGTGTCCTCTACCGTCATGCGCGGGTCCAGAGAGGAATACGGGTCCTGAAAGATGATCTGCATCTTTTCCCGGGCCGCCCGCAGCTGTGCCCCCTTCACATTGGATACATCCTTGCCGTTCAGAAGGATCTGCCCTTCCGTTTTGGGGATCAGGTGGATGATCGTGCGCCCCAGCGTGGATTTTCCGCAGCCGGACTCGCCCACGACCCCCAGCGTTTTTCCCTTTTCGATGGAGAGTGTCACATCGTCCACGGCATGCAATACCCCCCGCGGGGTGGAGAAGTATTTTTTCAGGTTTTTGACCTCGATCACAGCCATGTCATTTCACCTCTTCTTTCAGCACCGCGTCCATACGGCGGCACCGGCACTGATGGCCGTAGGGGGTGGCCTGCATCGGGACAGGCTCTTTGCGGCATCCCTCGTCCGCATAGGGGCAGCGGGGATGGAACGGACAGCCGTCCGGCAGATGGGTAGGATCCGGCGGAAGGCCCTCGATCGGATGCAGCCACTCTTCCTCCACATTCATGTTGGGAATAGCCTTGAATAGCCCGATGGTATAGGGGTGACAGGGATGGTCGAAGATCTGCTCTTTGGTGCCATATTCTAGGATGGTGCCCGCGTAGATCACCGCCACCTCGTCGCAGGTGTTGGCAATGACCCCCATGTCGTGGGTGATCAGAAGCATAGATGTATTGAACTTCTCCCGCAGCTTGTCGATCAGGTGCAGCACCTGAGCCTGGATGGTCACATCCAGGGCGGTGGTGGGTTCGTCCGCCAGCAGCAGATCCGGGTTGCAGGCCAGCGCCATGGCGATGACCACCCGCTGTTTCATACCGCCGGAGAACTGGTGAGGATATTCCCGGTATCGCTCGGCAGGGATGCCCACCATCTCCAGCATCTCTTTGGCTCGGTTCTGGCACTCTTCTTTGCTGCCCTTGCTGTGCAGCGCCACCACCTCGGCGATCTGGTCGCCCACCCGCTGCACCGGGTTCAGCGCGGTCATCGGGTCCTGGAAGATCATGGTGATCTTATCGCCCCGGATCTGTCGCATATCGTGTTCCGAAAGAGCGATGATATCGGTCCCCTCCAGCAGTACCTGCCCGCCGGCGATCCGGGCCCCCACGTCCGGCAGGATCCGGAGAATTGCCTTGGCGATGGAGGTCTTGCCAGCGCCGGTCTCCCCCACCAGGCCAAGGGTCCTGCCTTTTTCCAGGTGGAAGGAAACGTCATTCACCGCATGTACCACCTGCTCCTTTGTAAAATACTCCACGGTAAGGTGCTTTACTTCCAGAAAAGGTGCTGCATCCTGCGGATGTTTCTCGTTCATTCTCAGCTCCTCCTTCCGTCAGCGTTTGAGTTTCGGGTCCAGCGCGTCCCGCAGGCCGTCGCCCATCAGGTTCAGGGAAAGCACCGTGATGGCGATCGCCAGACCGGGGAAGATCACCATATGGGGGCTGCTGCGGATGAACTGGCGGGAAGCGCTCAGCATGGCACCCCATTCCGGGGTGGGAGGCTGAACGCCCAACCCGATAAAGCTCAGGCCGGCGGCAGCCGTGATCATATGGGCCACGCCCATGGTGGAGGTAACGATCATCGGCGAAAAGGAGTTGGGGATCAGGTGCTTGACGATGATCTGCAGCTTGTTGCAGTTGATCGACCGGGCCGCCTCGATGTACTCGTTCTCCCGCACCTTGAGCATCTGCGCGCGCAGCAGCCGGGCGTTGGAGGGAATGTTGTTGATGGCCAGGGCCAGGATGGTGTTAAAATAGCCCGGCCCCAGAACGGTGGACAGCACAATGGTCATCAGCATGCCGGGCATCGACTGTACGATATCCAGGAATCGCATGATCAGGTTGTCCACCGTACCGCCGAAATAGCCGGCAATGGAACCGATCGAGATGCCCAGCACCATGGAGATCAGAATGCTCAGGATGCCCATGCCCAGGGAATACCGGCCCCCGATCAGGATGCGGGACAGGATATCCCGGCCCACATCGTCGGTGCCGAAAGGATGCGCCAGGGACGGTCCCTGCATGGCCACGCTCATATCGATCGTCGAATAGCTGTAGGGGGCGATCAGCGGTGCAAGAAGCACCAGCACGACCTCGATCAGCAGGATGACCGCGCCCAGCATCGCCATCCGGTTGTAGCTCATCTGCTTCAGGACCTGAAGAACCTTTGAATTCTTTTTTGTCCGGACCGGCACGGAACCGGCCTGCATGACAGCGGCGTCAGGCATTGCGTTTCACCTTCCTTTTCCCACGTTCGTATTGCGCTTTGATACGCGGATCGACCGCCGCGTACACCATGTCCACCACTAGCATGCAGAAGCTGAACACGATCGCCAGGAAGATCGTGCCGGCCTGCACCACCGGATAGTTGCGGGCGCCCACACCGCCTACGATGTAGGTGCCCATGCCCGGGATGGAAAAGATGGTCTCGATCACCATCGCGCCGCCCAGCATCCGGCCGAAATGGGTGCCGATCACAGTGATGATGGGGATCAGGCCGTTTTTGAGCGCGTGCCGGGTGATGACCTTGAACTCCGGCACGCCTTTGGAGCGGGCGGTGGTGATGTAGTCGGAACGGATCACATCCAGCATGGAGGAGCGGGTCTGCCGGGCCAGCTGAGCCACGCCGCCCATGCATCCGGCCATCGCAGGCAGGATGTAATGCTGCCAGCTGCCGATGCCCATGGGGGGAAGGATGTTCAACTGCACCGAGAACAGCAGGATCAGCAGCAGTGCCAGCCAGAAGTTGGGGATGGAGATACCCACCAAAGCAAAGGTCATACACAGGTTGTCCTGCCAGCGATTCTGCTTGACAGCAGCAATGATGCCCAGCGGCATGCCGATCAGCACCGAAAGGGCCAGCGTGACCAGGGACAGGGTCATCGTCCGGGGCAGACGTTCCAGCATTTCGGCGCCGATGTCCGCTCCGGTGACCCAGGACTCGCCCAGATCAAAGTGCAGGAAGGTATCGCTGAGGAAACGGCCCAGCCGCACAAGGTACGGGTCGTTCAGCCCCATCTGCTCCCGCAGGATCTCCATGTCCTGTTCGGTAGCAGAGGAGCCCAGGATGATCCCCGCCGGATCGCCCGGGCAGAAGGTCATCAGGGTAAAGACCAGGATGGCCACGCCCAGCACGATCGGGATCATCCACACAAGGCGCTTGAGAAAGTATTTTCCCATGATCTCTCTCCTTGTCAGTATGCAGAAGGCCGGGACCCGCTGTATGGGAGACGGCCCGGCCTTCCGCAAGGGTGTGATCCCTGCTTGCTGCAGGGGTTATTCGTAGATGCTCGCGATGTAATCAATACCGCCTGCATAGAACGCAGAGGCCTGCGTCATTCCAATGGCGCTGTTGTACACGTCCGCGACCATGGGCTGGCAGATGTTATAGCCATACAGATTTTCGTTCACATAGTCGTGAATGGCATTGATGTTCTCAGCGGTAAAGCCCTCGGTGGTGGAGGCTTCCTGGATCATCCGGGTCAGCGTTTCATCTTTACGCCCGGTGGCGTCGCCATTGGGGAAGGAAGTGCTGTCAAAACGATTGGCCCAGAAAGAGGGGAAATCGGCGCCGCCGGCGCTGACCTGAATCATATCATAAGCACTTCCATCATTCATAGAAGCGGAGTACAGCGCCCGGTCCACCAGGTTCATCTTCACGTTGATGCCCACTTCCAGCAGATAGGCCTGGATCATGGTCAGCAATCGGGTATTACGGGTAGAACTGGACGCCATGATCACCAGCTCCTGGCCGTCGTAATCGCTCTGAGCCAGGTATTCCTTGGCTTTTTCCGGATCATAGCTGTAGTAATCTTCCTGTTTCCAGTCTTCCTGATACCCCAGCAGACTGTCCGGCGCACAGTCATATGTCCGACCGGCCAGACCGCTGTACACGCCGTCAATGATGCCCTGCTCGTCGATCGCGTAGGCGATCGCCTTGCGCAGGTTCACGTCGTTGGCCACCGGGCTGCCCTCATAACCGGAGAAGAATATCTGGCTGCCCACACTGTAGTTGGCCGGCGCCACCACAAAGCTGTCGTTGCCCTCAAAGGCGGGCACCAGGCTCCCGTCGATGGAGGCGAAGATGTCCACCTCGTCGGTCTTCAGAGCGATCTGCTGCTGCGAGGCCTCCGAAATGTACCGGAATACCACCCGGTCCAGGTTATTGGCCATGCTGGGATCGATCAGCTCGGGCTTCTGCCAGTAGTCATCCCGTTTCTCCAGCGTCAGCGAGGAACCGGAGACAAAGTCGACCACTTTGTACGGCGATGTGGAGACCACATCGGTGGCGAACTCATCCCCACTGGCCTCAAAGGCCGCTTTGGAAACCACATAGGTGTGCTGCAGGATGCTCTCAATGGTGCCGGCGATATCGGCCGTGAACTTAACGGCCAAGGTGTAGTCGCCGGTCTGTTCCACGGTGTCGATGCGGTTGAAGATGGGCTTCAGACCACGGGCCTTCTGCTCTTCCAGCACCCACACAATGTCCGCCGCCGTGATGGCATTGCCCGCGGAATCGGTCACATAATCATAGATCTCGATATCCCAGGTCACACCGTCCTCCCGCACAGTCCAGCTCTTGGCCACTACCGGGATCACGCTTCCATCCTCCATCCGGTAGCCCAGCGAGTCGTACAGCATGCGGGCATACAGGATGCCGTAGGCGGTCATGTTGCGGAACGGAGTCAGGGTCTCCCAGGCGCTTGCCATCCCGATGACCAGTTCCCCGTCGGCGGCCAGGGATTCGCCGCCCGCTTCTCCGCCGGCGGCGCTGCTTCCCGATGCACCGTTCCCGCAGCCGGCCACCAGTCCCGCCAGAAGGCAGACAGCCAGAAGAAGCGCGATGGTTCGTTTCAAATGCCTAAACATAGTCGTCCTCCTTTTTATATTTACCCTTTTCATGAAACCAGAGAGTTGTATACCTCCCGCAATCTTTTTGTCACAGTATCTTATAGCATCTTCCTCTCTTTTTCTGGTTTTCGATCCTCTTTCTATCCTCAAAGAGATCGTTTCGCTCAAAAATTCTATCTATATGGTAATATTTAATGGGGATTTTGTCCAACTCATTCTTTTTATTGACCAATAAGCAACCAGTAAAGTCCTTCCAAATCCTTGATGCATCAATAAATTTACGTTATACTTGTTTTATCCGATCCCCCTCATATTCGAAAAGCAGGTGTATTTTATGAATCTGAATTATACAAGGGTTTTGCATTTTCTTACGGTCGTAAAATACATGAATATGAACAAAGCGGCCAAAGAACTGTACATCACCCAGCCCGCTCTCAGCTTTTCCATCTCCCGGCTGGAAAAGGAACTGGGCCTCTCTCTGTTTTACCGGGACAAAAACAAACTGGTCCTCAGCAAGGAGGCCGAGATCCTGCTGCCGCGCTTTGAGCAGTTTCGCAAAGCCCACGACGTGCTGGTGAGCGAGGCTTCCGGGCTGGTGCGTCCGATGGACAACCATGTAAACGTGAGTTTTTCGGGCAGTGCCTTTTTCTTCCCGGTCTTTCATATCTCCAATTTCTTTTTGAACCAGTTTGGCGATCTGCAGGTCCGGCTGAGCTACGTGGATGTAAAACAGGCGACTGCCATGCTGCTGGCCAACCAGACCGATTTCGCCCTCTCCTTTTACCCCATCCTCCATCCCCTGATCTCCACCGAGAATATCATGTCCGAACCCATCGGTCTGGTTCTTTCCGAAAACCATCCTCTCGCCCGGCAGGGGTCGGTCACCGTGCAGGAGCTGGAGACAGTCCCCCTGCACGGGCTCACCGTGCATCACAATTTCCGCAAACTCTGCGACCAGATCTGCCAGACGATCGACATTCATCTGAAGTATGTGACCGAAGACGACTACACCGCCTACTACAAGCGCATGCTGACACCGGATCAGGCGGGATTCCTCTCCACCCGGGAAAACTATGAGCAGAACCTGCGCACACGCAGCAACTATGTTTTCCTGCCGATTGAGCACGCCGACATGCGGCGGGATGTAGGCATCTCCTATGTGACAAGCGGCAAGATGCAATACAAATACAAGGATCTTGTGGAGTACATCAAAGCCCAGTTTCCCCGCCAAAGCACCTATGTCAGCCGCATCAGCCAGATCATCAACCAGGAATTCTTCGAAGAATAAAGCCGGGAGTCTGCCTGGTAAAAACAAAATCGCATGGCAACGCAGAAGATGTTGCCATGCGATTTTTATTGTGCAGATCGTTTCGTGCCCATTCAATCCCGTAGTTTTATCGGCCTGATTCGTAATTTCAAAAGTTTTGGGGTCATTTCTTTTTCCCGTACAGGTTCAAAACTCTTTTCTTCTTTTTCCTCCCAGTTTGTGATATATCCGATCGTCCGCAAATGCTCTGCCAGCAGTGCGTGCTGCGGTGTTGCGGACAGCTCGGCTTCATGCCGTCGCGTACGATCCGCAAGGGTTGTATAGTTTCCGCCCATCTCCCTGAACTTCTGTTCGAGATCAACGGCGTCCAATACCAGACAGTTTTCCAGCAGCAGTTGTTCGCGTTCTCCTTCATCGACACAATCCCATGCCGCATCAAAGATATCTTGCGTTACCGGCATACAAAGCCTCTTCATTTGCAGAGCGATTTTCGTTGTCATATGCTTTTCTGCGTATACGGAAAACAATTCGGACTTATATTCCTGTCGAAGGCTGCTAAGCAAAAGATCCTCCAGCAAATTTGTCGTCATAGGAATTTTCTCGCACTGCTCCATATATGCATCCTGGTTATGCAGAATGAAGCTTAGGCCAAGATCTGGTGATTTACTGGCAACTTCCGAATAGGCCTTATCTGTAAATGCAAAATATTGGCAGTCAATCATAATGCGCAGCGTCGGATCATCTATGGACGAGATGGCGAGAGTAAAGTTCTTCATTCGTAGAACGGGAAGGAGTCTTTCTTGGATGGTCGGCTCAACATCTGCCAAAATGAATTCCTGTATAAAGTCATCCGGAACAACCTCGGGGTCCGCTTTGGACAGTTCATCCGCATGGAGAGAAATATACCGTTTCAGTTCCTCGCCGAGTTTGTATACCTCCCAATAGGAAATAACATTCTCCCAGTTTATGCCGACAGCGTTCTTTTCCAACAGCGCATTCCAAACTGGCTTCCACTTCTCGCTTTCCGCTCTGACCTGCTCTCCCGCACACGCTTCAATGCTGTCCAGGTGGAAATTTTCTTTCCGGACCAGCTTCAGCTGCAGATCTTGTTGATCTTTCAAACGGACAAGCATGTCCACAATGTCTTCTACTCGATCTGAAAGCGTTGCATGTGCCAGAACCACATCACGGACGTAGGACGCAAAATTCTCATAAACATACTGGATCAGCGGTTCATATCCCAAGTCAACGATCGTTGTATAAGGCTGCTCCGCAAGCCTCTCAAGCATATCGGTGTCCTTATAACTTACGACCGTGTGGATCATTGTATCGCTGAGCACATAATGGCAGCCATCAAAAACGCAGTCCAACACTTCATTCGGTACGCCGGCGATCTGCAAGGCTTCAAAGCGAACCTCCAGGTCGTTTATGGTCGCTATCACATTTGCCGTGTTGCACGATGCCAATTGTTGAAGGATATCTTCGTGCTGCTCGAAATAGCAAGCCATGCATCCGTCCTGATTCTGGGCTTTAATGGCCATAGCATCCGATACATTCAACAGCGTGCGCAGATATTGCAATTGCCGTTCATACGTTAAGGTTTCATTGGCAGAAATAAATGCCCACATTCCCGGCCATTTGTCCGCCAACAAACCAATAAAACGATCCAACCGTTTCGTTTTGTCAATAAATTCATCAATAAAGTTCCAGCTGTTCTCACTTTCATCCGACAGCTGCGCAAGAAAAGCCGTCAGCTTGTCCGAAGGGCTCTTGGCCAACAGTTCTTCCATCAGAGCAAAGTTGCAAATCGCCTTTTGCTCAAACTCATAGGGCTGCAGTCGTTCTACAACCATTGGCGTCTTGGTCAACGAATAATCGAAAGCCAGCGGCGTTTGATTTTTCACCGAGAGGATAAAGTTCATATCATCTTTGGTGATGCTGGTGCCCTTAAAGTAATTTATGTAGTTGGCATACTTTTCATCGATATACCCTCGCCGAAGCAGGAAGACAAGCAGTTTGTTGCTGCGCACCTCATCCGACAGTACATCCTTGACGGGAAATCTCTTTAACATCTGTACAAATGTCATTCCCGACAAAGAGTGCTGTTCATCACGGAGTTCTTGCAATTCCTCTTGTAGGTTTTGGAGTCCCTTTTCCGAAACTTCTTTTATCCGCTTCCAGCGTTCTATATAGGAATTCAAACTTGTTGTATCGATTTTGTAGCATTGGCTTCCGCGATTATAAACATATACGCAGATATGCTTGCAGCCCTTTTTCAGGAGTTCTGTCATATCAAAGTCATCATGCATTACCACCTCGGCCGCAATAGATGGGTGATAAGAAAAATCTGCGCTGAAACCTTCAAACTCATGGAACCCCTCCATAAAAGTTCCAACCATCGCATACTTGAGTTCCCGGATGGTTTTCATCGCATCTTGCTGGGCCCCGGTGATCGTATCTGTATATGTATCGATTCGCTTTTGCAGCTCTTGTTGTTTCTTTGCAAGAAAAACCTGCTTGTCCAGAAAAGCCGTTTTGATGATTCCCTTCTCATCCTGAATGTCGGCAAAGTCATTCGGATAAAGGTTTTTGAACACCATCATTGCCAGCATCTGCTCATCTGACAGCGAAAGTCCCTGAGCTGTGCGCAACGTTTTTTTATAGACAACAAACTCATTGTAGATGTTCCGAAGGACCCGCATATCGGAAATATACGGTGCTACATCCAGCACAAACCCTTCCGAAACCTCATGTTTGTGGTCGTTTTCAGCTGCTTTCTGTAGCATCTGGAGCAGTATTTCACCCGAGTTGGTGGAGTTGATCACCGGGATGACCGGAATGATAAAGTCAAAGAATTTTGTCCTATCTTCCCTGGAGAAAATATCATCACGAACCGCGTAAACGAACACAATGGGTCTTTTCCTGATAGCGTCATCGTTGTTGAGCAGGTTGTTCAATTCACGAAGATGGACAAATATTTTGGGGTCTGTGAGGCGATCCAGATCCTCAAAAAACACGGTTCTATATCCTGTACTCTCGAAGAAATACATGATCTCATCCAGGTTCTTATTAAAGACAGAATCCGGTGTTTCGTTGTCACTTTGGACCGTTGTATCGGTCGGCAATTTTACTTCCTTCACTTTGAACCGGGAAATCACCGTAATATACAGATAACTTCCCACTCCCGAAAGCACTATAAGCAGCAGCGCCATCATCATCACTGTGAAAACAGGCGCAGAAAAACGTGCGGGCAAGAAGTCTGTTATCGCCCTTATGTATTTTTCAAATATTGAAGCGCCGAAAATGGCTACCAGTAGACTAATCAGAATAAGTCCTATGGCAATATTGCGAAACACCGTCAGGCGTCGGATTTTATGGAGTTTTCTGTATCTACTTTGAGGAATTTTTCCGGGCTCAACCTTGTAAAAAAGCTGTTTCAGGATTCCTTTTTCTACTTCATCCTCATTAACGGAAATCAGTTCATTCTTCCCATCCTGTGTTGGATTCCCTTTTTCAAAAGTTGCCATCGAGATTTTGAGGGCAGATTTTCTTATGACCTTATTTTGAGCAAGCAGTCTTTTTAGCCGGCCCTTCTTTTTAACAGCTTCTTCATCTTCTGTCAGGAAGGTTTCAATAATGCTGCTCTTACCTGATCCATAAGGCCCGGTCAATGCGATGTTCCTGATTTTCTTGTTTTCAAACGCCCAGCGTAATGCCGCGATATATTCATCGCCGTTTTCAATATTGTCGATTGGAAGTAAAGCCCTATATTCGGTATAATCTTCCCCTTTTTGTGCATCCCCCTTTGGAACAAAAGGGCACTTGTGTTGCAACGCAGAAGCGACCTTACTTACTGCACCGCAAATACGATCAATAGAAATAATTGGACTCACCCTCTTTATTTTCTGATTTACATTAGCGCCAGGAATACCAATCCTGTTTATTATTCTCAGTATAGCACAAAGCAAATGATATACGCAGTATGTGCTCTGTTCAACTTGCCAAGTGCTGTTTTGTCAACAAGTCATAGAATAGCATGTCAAATGATGCACTCCGCGCCTTTCTAATCATGATTCTAACATTCTAACAATCCTTGCTAGCAAATTGTTAGAATGGAAACGGCTAATCGCAATCCGCACAACTTTTTACGCTTTTGATATAACAAGCGGACAAAATTGTGCTGTTCCGAGCCTACATCCGTTAAACATCCTTCTTATCGTACCCATATTCTGATACAATGAGAAAAACACTAGCGTAGATTGCAAAGGTGAAGGTAACATTTTATCCTGAAATCCGTAGTGTTCCGCAACTTCCCGTTGGGTTTTCCCTTCTGCCAGCATGGCTTTGATTTCTGGCAGCAGCGCCTGTACGTGTGTGTAGTTCCGCTTCTTCATGATAAGACCCCCTGATGTAGTTCTATTTTCCTACATCAGGGGGTCTTTTGTCACTGTCCATTTTTACTGGACCTGTTCATTTCCAGAGGGTTCTGTTTTTTAGGTGCTTCACATATTACAAAGGGAGAAAATATATGAAGTGTTGTGCACAAGGCTCTCGCGGTATTGCTGCTCAAAAGCTGCTTTCATTGCCTTTCAGGCAGAAAATTACGCAGATATTCCACCGATTGCTGAATGGATGTGTGAGGATCCTCCCAGTAGATGGAGTCGTTGATCTCAAGATCGATGCAGCCACTATACCCGAAATGTTCCAGTGTACGGATATAGCCTTCGAGTTTTTTACGACCAAAGTTACCGGAACCAACAATTTCGTGATGACTGTCAGAATAATGAATCCACTGGATTTTGTTACCCAGTTGTTGGTAGAAGCTTTCTAGATTGTCTCCGGCTACCTCCATGGCGACCAGATCCACACAGGTCGCGAGCGCAGGGGAATCAACCTGGTGCAGCATCTGTTTCATGTCTTCCAGGTTCAACAACAGGTTGCTTTCATAGGGTTGCAGCTGTTCCAGCATTAGGGTAACGCCCATCCGTTCCGCACGTTGTGCCAACTGTTGGAGGCTATCTACCGTTCGTGCCCAGCCATCTTCCCGGTTTAAGTTACGGGGGTGACAGCCAGTATTTAAAAATAGTTTGTCCGTGCCGAATTCCAATGCGTCTTCCATGCTGGCTTCCATGTAATCGAGTGTTCGGTCCCGCAGAGCGCGGTCAGGAGAGCTGTAGCTGAAGGGGTAGCCTAAGGTTTCAGGCGTATAGATTACGACCTTCATTCCACGGTCCTCAATTTGCCGACGCAACTCCCGGATGCGGCGGGCAGCAGCGGGACCCCAGGGGTAGTCCAAGCGGCAAAAGTGGGGGCTTCCGCCCCATAAATCGATATTGTGGATGCCACATCGATCCATGGAATCCAAGAAATAATCGAAGGTGTACTGAACATACTGGACGCTCATGACGGCAAGCTGATCCAATGTGATGACAGACATGGTGCAACCCCTCCTTTTTCAAAATGAAATGAGTATCTTATAGGGAAGAACATACACTTTGGCGATGAAGAATAAAAAGGGTGGTCAGCAAGCAGCTAAGGCTGGTTAGAAGCATCAACGGTAGATTGCCATTAGTGAATCCTGCTACCAGATAGCCGACAATGCAACAGGCGCCTACCAATAGAGCGTAGGGCAGTTGGGTAGTCACATGTTCCAGATGATTGCAGCCAGCACCTGTACTGGACAGAATCGTTGTGTCTGAAATAGGAGAGCAGTGATCGCCAAAAACGCTTCCACCCAGAGTGGCCGACAGAGAAACGATGACCAGATTTGGGCTCAGAGTAGCTGCCACTGGAATGATAATGGGAATCAGGATTCCAAAGGTGCCCCAAGCAGTTCCGGTAGAAAAGCTCAGGAAGGCTGCTGCCACAAAAATCAGTGCGGGAAGAACTGCACCGGGAATGTTGCTGGATGCCATGATGTTTTTTACAAATACATCCGTTTGCAGTAGGTCTCGGCAAACACCACTGATGGTCCAGGCAAGGACCAAAATCATGATGGCGGGAACCATGGCGGCGATCCCTTTGGTCACGCCGTCCATGAAGTCACGAAAGCGTATCAACCCACGGGGAACAAATTGCACAAAGGCGCAAAGTAACGCTGCAAATCCACCCCAGGTGAGAGCCTGGCCAGCGTTACAGTTGCCCAACGCCGCGGGGAAGTTGCCGTAGAAGGCAGGGTCTGTTCCCCAAAAGCCACCGCTGTAAAGCATACTTAGGATCGAGCAAAGAATCAGCACGCCGATAGGGAGTAACATATCCCATACCCGACCCTGGCGGCTACCCTGGGGGAGTTCCTGAGCGGAAGAATTCACCACACCCAAGTCGCCCGTCTGTTCAGCACGGGCTTCTAGCTGGGCAATCCGACCAAAATCTAGGTGTGCAGAGCAAACAACGATTACGGTAACAATGGTCAACAGCGCATAGAGATTGTATGGAATAGTAGCGCAGAATGCGGCAAAATCACTAGGGAAGGCGGCGGTATCCCGCAGATTGCTGCCCACAGCTGCTGCCCAGGAGGAAATGGGGGCGATAATGCAGACTGGGGCAGCAGTGCTGTCGATGATATAAGCCAGCTTCGCCCGGGAAACTCGGTGATGGTCAGTGACTGGCTGCATGACGGTGCCGACAGTAAGACAATTGAAGTAATCGTCGATGAAAATGAGGCAGCCCAACAACCCGGTGGCCAGCATAGCCGAGCGCTTGCTTTTCAGCTTGCGGCTGGCCCAGTTGCCGTAAGCAATGGAGCCACCAGCCATGGAGACGACGTGGACCAGAGCCCCCAGCAGACAACAGAACAGAATGATATATAGGTCCACAGTTTGTATTGTCATGTCGAACATGATCTGAATTGGTGCTACAACCGGATTTAGCTCCGCCATTACTGCATAAACAATCGTGCCGGACAAAATACCAATCAACAGAGAGGAGACAACTTCCTTGGTGAGCAGAGCCAGTACGATAGCCAGAACTGGCGGAAGAATGGAAAGTGCCCCCGCGTATACAGATGTCAAGGCTTATCCCTCCGTAGACCAGACGTCGTATACAACGGCGCCGTTCACCAAAGTGAGACAGACCTTGGCCTTACGGACCTCATCGATAGGCATCGCAAAGACGTTAGCGTCAAGAACAGCGATGTCTGCCTTATTGCCCGGCGCCAGTGTACCGATGTCCCCTTCACGGTACATATCGTATGCGCCGCCGCTTGTCCAGGCCTGTAATACTTCGCTAACTGTCAGTGTGTTCTCCGGGTGGAAGGGCTCGCCACCTTCAGGAAATTTTCCGGTGACACTGTGATACAAGGACTGTGGGATGTCATCAATGACCAGAGGAAGATCGGTGCCACAGCACAGCAAGACGCCGCTGTCCGCCATTTTGCGCCGATTCCAGTAACCAGCCCCGCGCTCAGTGCCCAGCTTTTCCTCGATCATACCCACCTTGCCCGCACGGTCGGCGATGGATTGAATTTGAGGATAAAATTCGCAAATTACACCCAATTGGCCCATTCGTTCCAGGTCCTGTGGATCGCTGAATTCCGCTTCGGTAATGGCATGCCGGTTACACACCTTTCCTCGGGAGTCTCGGCAGCATTTTTCGTAAATATCCAGCACGCGCGCCACAGCGGCGTCGCCCTGTGCGTTCAGCGAAAAACGGAAGCCTTCCGCGTCGGCCTGCAGCACCTCGCGCTCGATCAGTGCCCAGTCGATTTCTTGAGCACACTGTGTATCCGGTGCACAGCGATAAGGCTGTTTCAGATATCCACACATCTGGCTGATAGAGCCGTCAGTCATGCGGTTAAAGCCGGAAAATCGGACGAACTCACCCTGGAACCGCTGCCGCATCCGGCGTGCGTAATCCAGATTTGCGCCTTCTTTGACGGGCTGACTCATAAAGTGTACGCGCAGCGTCATAGCGTTGTCCCGTTCCAGTTGCTCCAGCACCTCCGGGAAGGTGCTGAAGGTATCATAGCCAATCTCCTTGACCGAGGTTACACCTCGACGGTTCAGCATCTGCATATAATGTTGGAACAACGGTTTGGAGAAGGCATGGTCGGCCAGAAACTCTTCCATCAGTTGCCAGAAGACCTCATTGCAGTCGGCGCTGTTGTCAAAGCCGTACCGCTGAATTGCAGCGCTATTGATCCAGAAAGTCTCAGCGCCTGCGGCAAACAGCACGGCGGGACGGTCCGGAAAAACACGGTCCAGATTCTGAGGTCCGCCGGTGACAATGGTCGGGTCCCAGCCATGCCCCCACACCGGTTTCTCAGGTGGAAGGCTGTTGGCATAGGCCAGTGCTATCTGACCGATCTGACTGCTGTCTGTAGCGGGGGAGAGGTCCACGCCAAGATAGTTCAGCGCCCATCCGGTAAAAAAGGTATGCGCGTCGGCAAAGCCGGGGCAGATGGTCCGGTTCCCCAGTTCGTACACGGTGGAGCCATGGGCCAATTCGGAGGGAAGATCCCCCTGTACAACCTGCAGGATACGCTCATCCCGGATAACCACATATCCGGAGAATGGTTCTGCGCCAGTCCCGTCGAAGATACAGTTGGATCTCAGCACGATCTGCGTATGTTCTGCCATACTTACGTCACTCCTTAGCATCTTGCTAACGGACGCTGGAATGAAGTGGTCAGCGTACCGCGCAATGTTTTGCAAGAAAATCCGAAGTGGTAAGCCCGGTGTGTTATGTATTTCAGGCGGTGTTGGTCCTGACACGCTGTCCTGAATTTGACCAAATAATAGCATGGGCATTCGGTCATTTCAAGGTGTTAAAATCATTTTTGGAGGATGACACAGAAAGGAAAAACGGAATCTTTCAAGCTGCCAAAAATTGGTCTGCTTTGGCCGATTTCGGATGAACCAGCTCCTCGGGTCAGGACGAATGGAATTGCTTGACTTGGCTGGGAGTGGAAGTATATGATAATCGAAACTGGCAGTATCACTACTGCCGGAAAAGAAGGAAGGGGGGGCCGACGGATGGTAATGAAAAAAGACGAGACGTCCCGACGAGCAAGTTGGAGCGGAATCGCTGAGCAGCTGGAATATTGGATTGAAAGTGGCAGGCTGCAGGCAGGCCAGCGCCTACCCAGTGAAGAGTCGTTGGCGAAGGAGCTTGGCTGCCACCGTGATACACTGCGTACGGCTATTCGATGTTTGGCGGGTGAGGGAAAGTTGACCCGTCGGAAGGGCAGCGGATTTACTGTGGCAATGCCACGTTTTCGGCGCAATCTCTATGATTTTGAACCTTTGTGGTATTTCCTGCAACAGAACCGACGTCAATTTACCAGCCGAGTAATCTCCATGGAAAGGCTCAAGCCTGTGCCACGAGTGGCGAGGCTCCTGAAACTGAACGAGGCGGGTGAGGCCTATCGACTTTGTCGGCTGCGTTTTCTGGATGGCACGCCTGCCATTTTGGAAACCACATATCTATCTGCGTTGCGGGTACGGGATCTGGAACGGTTTGATTTGGCTAAGAACAGCCTGTTTGAGATTATGGCTACAGAGTATGGGATTTATGCAGATTCCGGTAACCAGACGCTGAGTATTACTTATGCAGATGAGATGGAAGCCGAATTACTACAGATTCCGGTGTTGCAGCCGTTACTCCTGCTGCGGGGCGTAACACGGGATGACTATGGAATTCCTATCGAATCCTTTTCTGCGGTGATTCGCAACGACCAGTTCGGTTTCGAGGGGATTTTGCGGGCTGGGGAGCCAGATTCCCGGGAACTGGTCTGAGCGCGGAAGAAAAAGCACACCAGTTTTCTCTCTTTCCACGGAGAATACCTGATTTTTTTGGTTAAGCTCGTGATTGACCCTCTAGTTTACCCGGCGCTATACTAATTTT
Organism: Gemmiger sp. An120; assembly: GCF_002160955.1. Classification (GTDB taxonomy): domain Bacteria; phylum Bacillota; class Clostridia; order Oscillospirales; family Ruminococcaceae; genus Gemmiger_A; species Gemmiger_A avium. The sequence continues at coordinate 41,333 of NZ_NFLN01000013.1, read as the reverse complement.
TAGAAAAGTGGTTTGCAACGAAATGCGACTCATCTATTCGAAAATCAAGTATACGGGAGGTAACGAAACGATGCGAGCAGCAATGATTGGTGACAACTGTATCGACCACTACACGGAATACGTGGACCGACAGGGAAACGTGTTCCATGATCGCAAGTATCCCACGGGCAACGTGGTGGACACCGGGGTCAACCTGCAGAAATTGGGGATGAAGACCTCCATCATCAGCACTACCGGCAGCGATGAGAACGGGCAGTGGATGGTGAACACCCTGAAGGGCGAAGGGTTGGATGTGAGCCATCTGAAGGTGGGACAAGGCCCCACCGCCATCACCTACATGACGTTGAATGGCAATGACCGGGTACATGGAGATTACATCGAAGGAGTCCTGGAACATATCGTGTTTGATGAGGAGGACATCGCATTTGCTGCCGGGCATGATCTGGTGCACACCGCACTGTGGGGAAATGCCCAGGATGCACTGCCCAAGATCCGCAGTTGCAGCCAGGCGGTAATCAGTTTTGACTATGCGGATCGACTAGATCATCCTCTGGTGGAGAGTACACTTCCTTATGTGGACATCGGGTTTTATTCGTACCATAAACAGCGGGACGAATTCATCGAGGGCTATCTGAAGGACAAAGTGGATCGAGGCATGAAGGTCGCAGTGGCCACATTCGGAGAATTGGGCAGTCTGGCTTACGATGGCCGGCAGTTTGTCCAGTTTGGCGTGGTGCCGGCGGCTGAGGTGGTCAATACCGTGGGTGCGGGCGACAGCTTCATCGCCGGATTTTTGTATCAGTATATGAAGGGGGCAGCGCTGGAAGCTTGCCTGAAGCAGGGAGCGACGGTAGCTTCCAGTGTGGTGCAGGTTTTTGAACCTTGGGTCACAGACTGAGATACGCATTCGTCACAGACTGAGATACGCATTCATAGAAAGATACGCATTCATAGAAAACAAATTCATAGCAGGAGGGTTTTATCATGATGAAACTTGGTATGTTCACATCCGGTTACCAGCGCAACCCGTTGGAACATTGCTTCCAGGATGCAAAGGAATTCGGCTATGATTACATAGAGCTTTGGGGAGGGCGGCCTCACGCCTATGCACCGGATCTGAAGGCGGGCGATATCAACGAGGTGCGGCGTCTGATTGAGAAATATGAGATGCCGGTGCTGGGCTACACCCCGGAACACAATGCTTACCCCTACAACTACATGATTGGCAGCGAGGCCCAGCGGGAAGACGCGGTGGAATATCTGAAACTGTGCCTGGACATGGCCAAGGAGATGGGGGCGGAATATATGCTGACCAGCCCCGCCAACGGTGGATATCTTGCCACCTACGACGAGTTATGGCCCCGTCTGGAAAAGACCATCCGGGAACTGGGAGAGCATGCGGCGAAGGTGGGGGTAAAGCTGACCGTGGAAGCGCTGACCCCGTATGAGTCAAACTTCTTTACCCGGGCCAACGATCTGGCCGAACTGTTCCACCGGATCGACAACCCGTACGTGGTGGGCATGTGCGACGTGGTGCCGCCTTTTGTGCAGCATGAGAGCATCATGGCCTACTTTGACAAGCTGGGGGACAAGATGGATCATATGCACATCATTGACGGGGAACAGGGAACGGACAGCCATATCATGCCCGGTGAGGGAAGCATGCCTCTGCAGGAGATGTTCCACGAACTGGCTCGTATCGGTTACGACCGAACTGCCACACTGGAGCTGGTGCTGGGGTATATCAACGAACCCCGCATGTATGCCCGCCGAGCGGTGGAAAACGTGCGCGCTATGATGGCACATGCGGGTATGTGACCCGTCGAATCAACGGAAAGGACGTGAAGGACCTTTGTTTATCGACATTCATGTACATCCCGCATTTTTTGAACCCATCAACCAGGACGAGCAGCGAGAGGAACTGCGCCATCGGGAACTGGATATCCACCGCAACGGAACCGCCCCGCTGGAGCATATCTTCAACCAGATGCGCTGCGCCGGGCTGGACCGACTCTGCCTGTTGGGCCAGGATTACACCAGCACGGTGGGGGATACGCTGGTGAGCAATGAAGAGATCCATCAACTGGTTGGACTGGCGCCGGACCGCTTTATCGGATTTGCGGGAGCGGATCCGCTTGCACCGGGCGCGGTGGACCGGCTGGAGCATGCCTTTGCGGATTTGAAGCTGCGAGGCGTGAATCTTCATCCCGGCCGCCAGCATTTCTATCCTGCCGACGAGCGGTTGGAGCCGATCTATGCGCTGTGCGAACAGTATGACCGGCCGGTGATGTTCCATGCGGGCCTTTCCTGGGAGCCGGATACACTGACCAGGTATTGCCATCCCCTCTGCTTTGAGGAGGTGGCAGCCCGGCATCCCAAACTGCGCATCTGTCTGGGTCATTTTGCATGGCCCTGGGTGCGGGAGACTGCGATGTTGATGGTGAAGTATCCCAACGTGTACGCCGACACCGGTGCGCTTTATTTTGACTGTGCCCGGGAGTTTTATCAGCAGACCTTTACGCGGGATATCCCGGTCACCTGGATCGATCGATCTCTGCGCCACCAGGTCATGTTCGGGTCCAACAATCCCCGCTTTGAACAGATTCGCATGGCCCAGGCACTGGATCAGCTGGGGTTGCGGGACAGTACGCTGGAGTTGATTCGGGGTGGTAACGCCCTGGAGTTTTTGGGCGGTTCTCTGTAAGGGTGGAAAGGAGAAGGGGCAATGTATATCAAGCCTATCGTACTTTTGACCAAAACCTATAACGAGATGGATGTGATCACTCCTCAGGTGGAGCAGATCGTAAAGGAAAGCGAGATTCAGAACGGAATGGTTACCGTGCTGACCAAGCACACCACCACGGGAATTACGGTGAACGAGGCCCTGGAATGCCTGGAAAGCGATATTGCGCTGTTCCTGCAGCGGCAGGCGCCGGAGGATGCACCGTACAGCCATGCCCGCATGCTGCGGGATTACGGATCTACGGCCGGCAATCCCGCCGGTCACCTGAAGGCGTATCTCACCGGAAATCATTGTCATTTCCCTCTGGTCGAGGGAGAAATGATTCGGGGCGGTGCGCAGGATATCTATTTCTGTGAGTTTGACGGTCCGGCGAAACGCACCATCCTGGTCATAGTCCAGGAGTGAGCAGGCGTTAAAACAAAGCGGACGCAAAAGGGCGGAGTTCAGAATGGATTTATTCCTTTCGAACCCCGCCCTTTTCCGTCGAAAAAGATCGACGGACGGCGAAGAAAGAAAGGGCTGAAAACGGAGCGGAAAACAGGGTGGGGAAAAGCGTGTGGGAAAAATTTCCAAAAGCGGTATGCCTGTTTATTTATTAACGTACGGTTTGAGGATTCAAATGTTGTACTATCCACAAAGAGAAAATGAGATTTTCCTGCATAACGTCAAAATTTGAGCACTGTGCTTTTTATTTTTGGAATTGTGTTGACGGCATTTGTTCATTGTGCTAGAATAATTGGCGAAGTGGTATGAAAAACCCGATGTGTTATGTGATGAAAGCCAATTGCCCTCGAGTGGTCCTAACGGGGGCGGAATCATTCCGGCAGCAACCGGGATATCGTTGTGTGAAAGGAGAATCCGCATGTCGAAACACGAAACAACGACTGCACCCAGCGCGGAGCTGGGACGCAAATTAGGTCTGGGCGCCGTGATCGCATTGGGAGTCGGCACCACCGTTGGTTCCGGTATCTTCTCGTCTCTGTCTGAGGTGGCCAATGCCGCAGGAAGCAGCCTGTTCCTGGTGCTTGCCTTCCTGATTGGCGGTCTGCTTCAGGTACCTGCCAACTTCTGCTACGCAGAATTGGCTTCCGCATTCCCTGAGGATGGTGGTCAGTATGTTTACTTCCGTGAAGCCGGGTCCCGCCCGCTGGCCTTCCTGTGCGGTTGGATCAGCTTCTGGGCCACCGATCCCCCGTCCATCTCCATTATGGCGCTGGCGATCGTTAACTACCTGGCTTACTTCCTGCCCATGCACGGCATCGTGCTGAAGATCGTTGCTACGGCTTTCGTGCTGGTGTTCATGATGGTACATCTGCGCAGTGTAGAGGGAGGAGGCAAGTTCCAGACCTTCATCACCGCCCTGAAAATTCTGCCCTTTATACTGATCATGGGTGTAGGACTGTTCTTCATGAATGGGTCCACCCTGCTGTCGGCCACTCCTCTGGCGGGCACCACGGTCACCGGAATCACGGCGCTGCTGGCCGGTATCTCTGCCACCACTTGGTCTTTTGACGGCATGGGCGCTGCCTGCTACATGTCCGGCGAGATCAAAGAGCCCGAGAAGAATATGCCCCGTGGTCTGATTCTTACCGCGCTGATCGTTCTGGGCCTGTATGTGGGCCTGACCTTCGTAGCTTCCGGCCTGCTGAGCATCGATGAGCTGGCTTCTTCCGATGCGCCCATCGCGCTGCTGGCCTCCAAGATCCCCGTGATCGGCCAGGGCGCCGACGTGGTGGTTGCGATCATGGCCATCATCGTGGTGATCGGCTCTCTGTCCAGCTGCATCATGTTCCAGCCCCGCATCGAGTACGCGATGGCGCGTGACGGACTGTTCTTCAAGCAGTTTGGCCAGGTGCATCCCAAATACCAGACCCCCGCGTTCTCCATCGTTGTTCAGTGCATGGTGGCTATCGTTCTGATCTTCGCCTCCAGCCTGTCTGATCTTCTGGGTTACTTCACCGTGATCGCATTGCTGAAGAACTTCCTGACCTTCGGCACCATCTTTGTGCTGCGCCGCAAGGAGCATTACAAACCCACCTACAGAATGCCCGGCGGATACGCCATGCCGGTAATCGCCATGGTGATGACTGCCACGCTGATCTACTCCACCTTCATCTGGTCCGCGCTGCCCAGCATCATTTCTGCAGTGGTAGCGGTGGGCACCGGCCTGCCGGCTTACTACCTGATGGAGCGGCAGAACCAGAAAAAGCAAGGGAACGCCTGATCGTTTCCTCAAACCACAACAGTGAATCGGCCGGTCCCGGATTTCCGCGGCTTAAAGCCGCGGAAATCCGGGACCGGCAATTGGATAAGGAAGACGGGATTCTATGGAGCAGCAATTTCGCGCACGCCCGCGGGACCAGGCAACGGAACAGATTGAGTGCTATATTTTGCAGAACGATCTTGCACCGCATTCCAAGCTGCCCAGCGAACGAGATATGTGCAGCATGTGGCAAATGAATCGGACCACGCTGCGCAGCGCGATCCGCCGACTGATTGTAGAGGGCAAGGTGTACCACCGCAAGGGGGCGGGTACCTTTGTGGCGCCGCCTAAGCTGGAGCGGACGCTGCAGGATGTGAAGTCCTTCACCGATCAGGTTCTGCAGAACTACCGCAGCATGCAGACCCGGCCGCTGGACGTGCGAACGGCAGCGGCCCCCCGCTCGGTGGAAAGGAAGCTGGGGCTTGCGGAGCAAAGCCCGGTCTTCCAGCTGCGGAGACTGCGCTGTATCAACGGACAGCCGGTGACGATTGAGGACAACTACCTTGATCCGGCAATCTGCCCGGGGATTGAGCAGTACGATTTTTCCGATGAATCCTTCTACAACGTGCTGGCACATTACGGCATTACGGTGGATCATGGTCACCAGACTATCGGTATCACTTACGCCACCGAAGGGGAAAGTGAACTGCTTGAGGTTCCGGTGGGGGCGCCGCTGTTCTATGTGTCCGGTATCTCGTTCGACAGCCAGAACAGGCCAATCGAAGTGTTCAAATCTGTCACGCGCGCCGACAAGATCCGGTTTTCCAGTATCCTTACAACACAACCCAAAGAAAAGGTGGAACAGTTATGAAACTGGCAGCAGTTGGCAGCAATTGCATTGATTATTATAATAATGTGGAGGGCGGAACAGCCTATCCCGGCGGCGGCCCGGTGAACATGGCGGTTTACACGGTGCGCAACGGGGGCCAGGCCTCCTACATCGGGCCGGTGGGCGACGATGTGTATGGGCAGATTATGGCCGAAGCTATGACTCGCAAGGGTGTGGACACAAGTCATCTGCACGTGCTGCACGGGCATACGGCGGTTTCCCAGGTGACCCTAGTGGACGGTGAACGGGTATTCGGCGACTATGACGAGGGCGTGCTGGAGCAGTACACCCTGTCGTCGGAAGATATGGATTTCATCAGCACACATGACGTGGTGGTGTGCGACCTGTGGGGCAAGGTGGGCCGTTTCTTCGGCCAGCTCCGGCAGCGCGGGGTAAAAACCGCATTTGACTGTGCCACTCGTCCCGGAGACGCCGCTTGCGCGGAGGCAATCCCCTATACGGATTATCTGTTCTTTTCCTCGGATGACGGAGACACCGAAACCCTGCGTGAGCTGATGAAGGTGCTGCACAGCCAGGGGCCCAAACTGGTGATTGCCATGCTGGGCGAGCAGGGAAGTCTGTGTTTTGATGGCCAGACCTTCCATCCCTTTGGGATCGTTCCCTGCCCCAATGTGGTGGATACGATGGGTGCGGGCGACAGCTACATCGCTGGTTTCCTGCATGGCCTGGTGGACGGATTGCCTATTGAGGCGTGCATGGAAAAGGGAGCCGCAACCTCCACAGAAACATTGCAATATTTCGGCGCGTGGCTGTAACCGGTCCCGCATAAGCCGAACAAGAAAGGGCTCGACATGGAACACATCGGAACTGGACCTGTCTCTTTGCAGCTGCGGGAGATCATTCGCGCACAAATTGAGGAAGGGATATACCCTCCCGGCACGGCGATCCCAGCGGAAAATGAACTGGCAGCCCAATATGATGTGAACCGTCTGACCGTGCGCACAGCCATTGGAGCCCTGGTGTACGAGGGACTGCTCAAGCGGGTGCAGGGCAAGGGCGTCTATGTGCTGGGGGAAAAGATGAACCGGGACCTGGACAATCTGGGCGGGTTTACGCAAACCATCCGGCAGAAAAACGCGGTGCCCTCCACCCGAATCCTCACCAAGGCGCTGCGCCCGGCGGGGAACAAGTATGCGTTGGTCTTCGGGATTCAGCCGGAAGACTCCATCTATTACATCAAGCGTATCTGCTATGTGAGCGATGAGCCGGTTTCGTTGGAAGAGGTTTTCATTCCGCATTATGTGGTCCCGAAGCTGGAAGGAATCGATCTGTCCGTCTTTTCTTTGTATGAGGTTTATGATTTTTATCACGTGCGCCCCAAACAAGCGCGGCAAACGCTGGACCTGGCTGTGCTGGAAGCAAACGACGCGCGTCTGCTCGGCATTTCATGCGAGCAGGCCGTGATGCTGTTCGAGTGCACCAGCCAGGATGAAAACGGTCAGGTGATTGAGTTTTCGCGCAACTATACCCGGGGCGACAAGTGCAATTTTACCGTTCATTTTCAAAAATGAGCGTGCCCTATGAAGGGAGGGCTTGTAATGGGGTTGTTCCGCGGGGAATTTTATTCCCAAAAGCTCCGCATGACCACCCAGCTGTATGTGATCTTCCCGGACCCCTCCAACGATGTAACTCCGCTGTGGACGGGGGAGCCCAGGGTTCTGTATCTGCTGCATGGCCTTGCGGCCAACGCCAGCGAATGGACCCGCTTTTCCAAAATTGAATACTATGCCAAAAAATACAATTTCATTGTGATCATGCCGGAGGTCCAGCGCAGTTTTTACTGCACGGCCCGGTACGGCCCGGACTATTTCGGGTATGTGGCCGACGAACTGAGTGAGTTGTGCAAAACCTGGTTTCGACTGCCCGAAGCAAGAGCCTCCACATTTATTGCGGGGGAAAGCATGGGCGGTTACGGGGCGGTCAAGGTGGCCCTGCGCAGGCCGGAGTGCTTTGCCGCCTGCGCAAGTCTGTCCGGCGTGATGGATTATGCCGCCATGGTGGAACGGGTCCGCAAAGGAGAGTGGCCGGATGTGCTGTCCCAGGAACTGGACGCCCTTCACGGAACGGGCATGCCGCCTGATCCGCAGGAGGACTTGTTTCAGCTGCTGAGGGACCGGGCCAACGACCCTGGGCGCCCTGGGCTGCTGCAGATCTGCGGCACGGAAGATTTTTTGTATGCAGACAACCTGCGCTTTCGGGATGCGGCCAGAGCGGCGGGATATGGACACACCTATCTGGAATGGGCCGGAGAGCATGCGTGGCCCTTCTGGGATGTGGCGATCCAGCGGGCGTTCCAGTATTTTTGCGGAATGGACCTGCAGACCAGCCCGATTTTCTGAGCCGGCGCTTGGCGGGAAAACTGCATGATAGTATGAAAGAGAAGGAGCATTTGTATTATGGTTACGACTTCTATGTGGAACGAACAGACTGGTGCGTGTCTGCGTAATTTTGATGAAAAAGAAGCTCTGGACAGTGTAAATGGCGCGCTGGCACTGCGTGGCCAGATTGAACAGATCATCGACCAGATCTGGGCCGATGGTTTCGACGGAATCTATTTTATTGGTATCGGTGGCACCTACGCCTCCAGCATGCAGGTGGAGGTCTATATGCGCGGACACTCCAAACTGCCGGTGTTCGTGGAGAATGCCGCCGAATTTTTGACCACAGGCAACCGTCGATTCACCGATCGCTCGGTGGTGATTCTCTCTTCGGTTTCCGGCAACACCAAGGAGATGGTACAGCTGGTGGACCGGGTGCATCAGATTGGCGGCAGGGTGTTCAGCTTTATCGACACGCCGGGCAGTGTGCTGACCCAGCCGGACAAGCAGGATTATCTGGTGGTCTATCCCAAGAACGAACAGCTGAAATTTTACATGGTAGCGAACTACCTGATGTACAAAAACGGCGAGTTTGCGGACTATGACCGGTACAACCGGGAGATGGAGGCTCATCTGGCGCAGGTACTGGTGGATGTGGAAAAGGAGTCCGATGCCTGGGCCTACGATTACGCCAAGGCCTGTGTCGCGTTCCGGAACGAGCATCCGGACCTGCCGCGCTACTTCATTGGTTCCGGCAACCAGTATGGTGCCACCTATTCCTATGCCATGTGCTACTGGGAAGAGCAGATGTGGATTCGCACCAAGTCCATCTCCTGCCAGGAGTTCTTCCACGGCATGCAGGAGATTGTGGTGTGGGACACCCCCGTTACCCTGTTTATGGGCGAGGATGAGCAGCGTCCGCTGGCCGAACGGGTGGCGCGTTTCCTGCCCAAGGTGTGCGGCAATTATACCATCATCGATACCAAGGAGTTTGCGTTGAAGGGCATCAGCCCGGAATTCCGCGGCACGATTTCTCATCTGGTAATGCACGGTGTGAACAATCGCGTGGACGCTTACATGGAGCTGTTCCTGCGCCATCCGCTGTCGATCCGCCGCTACTACCGCCAATTTGAGTATTGATCCATTTACAGCACGAGCCGCCGCAGCGATTCCTTGCATGAGTCGTTGCGGCGGCTCTTTTCAAAAAGGAGGATGCTAACCATGCTTTGGAGTGAAATCTTATTCGGCGTAAAAAAGCCCATCATCGCTATGCTGCATCTGGACCCACTGCCTGGCGATCCCCGCTTTCGCCCGAACACCGCGATGGAAGAGATTGTGGAACATGCCCGGGAGGACCTGCAGGCGCTGCAGGAGGGCGGCGTGGACGGGGTGCTGATCAGCAACGAGTTCAGCCTGCCCTATGAGCGACAGATGAACTTTGTGACCCCGGCGGCCATGGCCTATGTGGTGGGGCGGCTCAAGCAGGATTTGAGAGTCCCCTTTGGCGTGGACTGCATCTCGGATGGGCGCGCCACGATTGAGCTGGCCGCCGCGGTGGATGCAGACTTTGTGCGTGGGACCTTTTCCGGCGTGTATGTGGGAGATGGAGGCCTGTATAACAATGATTTTTCCAAATTGATGCGCCGGCGTGCGGAGCTGTATCTGCAGCAGCTTCGGATGCTGTATTTTATCAATCCGGAATCCGACCAAAACCTAGATAACAGGCCATTGGCAGACATTGCTCGATCCACTATTTTCAAGGTTCATCCGGATGGATTATGTGTTTCAGCCAATGCGGCCGGACAAGATGTGGACGAGGAGCTGATTGCCAGTGTCAAACAGGCTGCGCCTCAAACGGTGATCCTGTGCAATACAGGATGTCGGCCAGATACCATTGCCCGTAAGCTGGCGGTGGCGGATGGAGCAGTAGTGGGGACCTATTTCAAGGAGGGCGGTAGACTGGAAAACGAACAGTTGGAGAATGTGCGGGTGTGCGCTGACCGGGTCAGGGAGCTGATGCAGGTAGTGTACCAGGTGCGAGCCAGATGAGGGGGCATAAAGATAGCAACAGAGTTCCGGCCTTGTTGGTTCTGGATCTGGATGGCACTACTTGCGATGACCAGGGGAACATCAGCAGGGAGAACCGGCGAGCGTTGCAATGGGTTCGTAGTCAGGGGAATATGGTCTGCTTTGCCACTGGTCGTCGAGAGGTGGACATGCTTCCACTGGGAGACGTGTCTGACTGCGCCGACTATCTGTTGCTGAACAACGGGGGTAAGCTAGTAGAGACCGGCAGTGGCCGGGTATTGTTCCGGGAACGAATTGATCCAGTGTCGGCTCGGCAGCTGGTGGAATTTTGCTTGCATCATGACTATCTGTTACATGTACTGGCTGGACCGTTATGGGCGGTGAATAAGGAAAATGACAGTCTGAGAGAGTATGCTGATCAGTTGGGGGTTTGGCCCAGCCGATTTCAACACTGTGATCAGTTGCCGCTGGATGACATCGAGGGCTTTACTGTGACCCAGGACTGGAAGCCCGTGTGGGAGTTTGTGCGGCGCAAGGGGCTTGCACTCAGTGTTACGCCAAGCGACCCTACCAGTGTAGACATCATGGCACCGGGAATCAGCAAATGGAACGGTATTTGTCGCCTGCTTTCGCTGCTGCCGGTTCGACCGTTCCGGATCATTGCTGTTGGGGATTACGATAACGACATTGAAATGATTAAGAACAGTGACATCGGTGTAGCAGTGGCCAACGCGAGGCCTCATGTCAAGGGGGCGGCAGATTATGTATCTCCTTTTTGCAATAATGAAGATACAGTGGCCCATATTGTTGCACATTTTTTCGAAGAAATTCAATGAACTGTGCGAATAGTTGTCAAGGAGGTTGAATTGCATGGATGCTACATATTTTATGGGAATTGATACGGGAACAAATTCCAGCAAAGGTGTGATCATTGATGAGGATTGCAATGTAGTGGCGTGTTGTTCTACTCAGCACACGATGACCAATCCGAAGCCGAATCACTTCGAACACGATGCCGAAAAAGATTGGTGGGGCGATTTCTGTCGTATCAGCCAAGGGCTATTGAAAAAATCCGGGATTGATCCGGTTCAGATCAAGGCAGTGGGGCTTAGCGCATTGGGAGCTGATTGCCTTCCAGTTGATGAACAGTGCTGTCCATTGCGCAAGGCCATTTTGTATGGCATTGATGCGCGAGCAGGAAAAGAGATTGAACAGTTGACCAGCCTGTATGGCCCAGAACAAATCCGCCGCTGGTATGGTCGTCCGCTGTGCTCCAGCGATGTAATGCCCAAAATCCTGTGGATCAAAAATAACGAGCCAGAGGTGTATGCCAGAACTTACAAATTTTTAACTGGCTCCAGTTTTCTTGCGGCAAAGCTGACAGACAATTATGTGGTGGATCGTTTCTTGGGACTGGCCAGTTTCAATCCGTTGTATGATCCGAAAACCTGGCGACCGGTCCCGGAACTGTGCGCGCCTGTTTGTCGACCGGACCAGTTGGCGAAGGTACAGGAGGCAACGGATCTAGCGGGCTACGTAACCGAGGCTGCGGCCAAAGAGACAGGCCTGACCCCGGGAACACCAGTGATCACGGGGACAGATGATTCTGGTGCTGAAGCTATCAGCGCCGGCGTGGTGGAGCCGGGCAAAATGATGATTCAGTTTGGTTCCTCCATCTATATGATTCTGGGTACCAGACACCTGGTGGACGACGAGCGGTTGTGGCGTGAGCAATTCATTGTGCCCGGACTGTGCGATATCTCCGCGGGTACGAACACTGGTGGCAGTTTAACCAAATGGTATAGAGATGAACTGTTCAGTGATGCATTGGAACAGGAGAAAAAGACGGGGATTGATGCCTATCAACTGATGCTGGAGGGAGTGGATCAGGTACCGCCAGGTTCGGACGGATTGATCACGCTGCCCTATTTTGCGGGAGAACGCACACCGGTCAATGATCCGCTGGCATGTGGTATCTTGTTTGGACTCACGATCTCCCATACGCGTCGGCATTTATACCGCAGCGCGCTGGAAGGAGTAGCGTATTCCATTCAGCAGCAGCTACGCCTGATGGAAAGTCATGAGGATGTGTCCATTGATCAAATCTTTGCTGTGGGCGGCGGGGTGAACAATGCGCTGTGGATGCAGATTGTGGCGGATGTAACGGGCAGAGAGATCAACACGCCGAACGTCACAGTGGGAGCGAGTTACGGCGATGCCATGATGGCCGCAGTAGGAGTGAGACATCCGGGATTTGAGAATTTTTCTTGCTTGGCTCAGCATATCAAAACGGGAACAGTATATAAGCCTGATTTCAAAAAATATAAAATCTACCAGAAGTATCAGGCAATATATGATAAGCTCTATGACTCCACTTGCGAATTGATGCATATGATGACCGAAGAGCAATAATGAAGCGCTCTTTCTATGGTAATATCAACGCCTTTTTCGAAGGATATCTTGTCTGATGGACACAGAATACACTAACTAGCTTATCTGGGAGGCCAAGTAAATTGAAACATTCGGCGTATACATGCAAGCACTTCAGACCTGAAGCAGCAAGTGTTCCGCTAGTTACGTTTTGAAGGAAAGCTAAAGGCGTAGAGCGTCAAATTTAAAATGCGCACGTTGCTTTATCATCGGCGGATGCGGGGCAATTGATCAAAATTTTGTGCACCTGTGTTCCATTAAAAAATCACCCCTTGTTTCTGGAAACAAGGGGTTTTATAATGGAATTAATGAAATAAACTGTTCCATTATCGGCGGAAGGAGTGAAAACCATGAGAGTCATGAGCGAAAAAAAGGTAGTGTCAAGTATTTTTCGCAAAATGGTTTGCAGGCTCTGGCATGAGTGAAGTCAGCCAGCGATGGAAGCGTCCTCAAAAGCAGCCTCCAGGTGCTTCATGTTCATGTACTTCTTGTTGCCCCACTGGGTGCCGGCCACATGGCGCAGCCGGGCACAGACCAGCATGAGGGCGGAGTTGCCGCCCGGGAAACTGCCCACCACACGGGTGCGGCGGCGGATCTCCCGGTTCAGCCGTTCAATGACATTATTTGTTCGAATGCGAGTCCAGTGTTCACTAGGAAACTCACAGTAGGTCAGAGTCTCCTCAATACCATCCTCTATTTTCCTGGCAGCCTCCTTCAGTTTCATGGAACGCAGTTCTTCTACCACGGCTCGGGCTTTCTCCCGGGCAGCTTTCTTGCTCTCCTGGGCATGGATCGCCTTGAGCATCTTTGCCACCAGCTTCACCTTGGAGCGAGGTGTTACAGAGAACACATTGCGGTAAACTACCAAGTCTGTATGCCGTCCAGGCAGAGCAGGAAATAGTCAGTTGCAGACAAAGATGGCATCGTATGTATCAAAGCTGTGGTCGCTCTACTCTGGAACAGTCGTTTGTGGACGACTGTGAAGGAAGAGAAGCCATATGCCTTAATTCTTGGCAGTCCGCACTTTATCGATCCATAATCGAACAAATGGATATAGTATGCACTTGGCTTGATTTGGAAATTCAAATTTCCTCCTCTGCGTCTCTGTAAATGGAGCATTCTCCTTTTAGAGCACCGTTCGCCGCCTTCATTATGCAAACCATCCATAAAAGGGAATTGTTTCTTTTTTGCAGCCTATATTTTTAGAATATCACAACACAGAAAAAATATATAGTCTCCATCTTTAAATGATTGTTTCAAGAGACAAGATAAACAAGCTATATCTTGGGCCGTCTATTTCCAAATGATGACATAATCGTTGGCCATGCACTTTCTCTAAACTCTCTAAACTTACAATTCTTTAAGCAATAAATAACCAAAGCAAAAATTTGGACCTTAGGCTACTGTTGACGTCTTCCGTGCTTTCGAGTCCTGTGCCGGAAAGGCTCTTGTGGAACAGGGCAGGTCAAAACTGGTCAGTTTGTCCCCGATTTTTCGGCGGTATCAAGCCGTTTTCGATAGGCAAAAGCCCGAAAAATGGCTTTAGTACGAATCAAACCGGCATCCCCCGTTTTGGCCCCGTTTGGCAAGATTTTTTGGAAAAATGCAAGATTTCATGCAAGATAATTGGGGGCCGTTTTGCCGGATGAACACTGGATTTTCACCCCGCCGCCGGAAAACGGGATTTGCCAAATGCAAGATTTCGGGCCAATTTTGTGTAGTATCTTTCCGGGTTTCAACAATTTGTATTGTTTTGGTGGAAAACATAGTGGTTCTCCGGGTCCAAATTCAAAACAAAGGAGAACCCCAAAAATGAAGAAAAACAATCTCTTTCAGGACACTCTGGAGCGGGAAATTCAGGACCTGCTGGCGCCTTACCCCGACCCCATGGGCCGCACCGACTTCCGCAAAGCCTGCCGCATCGGCACCCGCACCTCCATCTACCTGCTGCAGAGCGGCCTGGTGCCCTGCGAAAACACCGGCAAACAGACCCGCTGCTACAAGATTGCCAAGGCCGACGTGGCCGCCTACCTGCGCCGCCGCCTCACGGAGCCGGAGTACTACACCCCGCCCAGCGGCTGGTACAAGAACTACCCGAACCACAAGCCCCCGGCCTTCGGCCTGAACGGTGCGCTCCTGCTCACCGACGCAACCCGCCGGCGGGTGCGCCGCTGGTATGAGAACCTTCTGGCCCGCCAGCCTGATGTGCTGGATGCTCACCAAATCGCCCGGGTCACCGGCTACGCTTCCCGTACCGTCAGCCGCTGGTGCACCGAGGGGAGGTTAAAGGCGTTCCCGTACCAGCACACCTATAAGGTGCCCAAAGAGTGGCTGCTGGAGTTCCTCACCTCCGAGGACTACAACAGCATCACCCGCAAGAGCAAGGAGCACTACGCCATGATCGCCGCGGTGGGAACGAAGCCCTGGAAGCCCAAGAAGAGCTGAAGAATAGAAGCAGGGGGAGCATTTTCCGGGTCGGAAGATGCTCCCCTAAGATCGGTATGCGGTATTTTACAACCGCCTTTGAAAAACGCATAGATGATTACATATCCTTTCTGTTAGGGTCTATCTGGCAATATTCGGCATCGATGACCTCCGGCAGCTGGTGACGAATGATCTTAACGGCGGTCAGAATGGTGATCAGATTTAGCACACCTTCGGTTATGAGCGTCACCCCCAGCAAGATCATCACGACCTGGGCGCTTTCCGATGGGCGTAAGAGCAGCAGGAAACCGGCAGCCCCTGTCAGAATTGCTACAGCGAGAATCAGCCACCACTTTTGAATGCCAAAGGCTTTGGAATCAATGGAAATCTGTATTTTGAGGAGCGCGTCTGCCAGAACACAGATGCCCATAACAATGCAGATAAGATTAACCATTGCATCTGTACGGATGATCAGAATGACGCCAAGTGCCACGAGCAGAATGCCAAAGGCCAGATCAAATTGAAATGCCAGCCTGTATAAGTCTTTGGAACAATAGCCGACGATCTTTACCAAGCCGAATAGAACCATGATTCCTCCGCCGAGCCTGCATAGCAGCGTCACCGAGAAATCAGGCACAGCAATCAGTACAATTCCCAATACACATAACAGAATAGAGATCATGATATAGCCAATTTTTGCGGCTTTAATCCGGTTGTTCAGTTGCACAAAAAATACCTCCTTGTTTTGTCAATATTCTCATGGTTGCGTGAAGGTCACGTACCTCATAGACAATCTTTTTATATATAAAAAGTGTGATTTCGCATCGTAATTTACTACATGAGCTAACATATCAGCCAACTCTTCCGTCTATACTGCCAATCTGAATGTAGAGCAGACTAAGCATTCATTTGACAAAAAATATCTTGCAGATCGGCATCAATTGCAGACAGCAAATCTGCATCATGTTTCAGACGACATTTAAGGGAATCTGACACATCGTTTTCAGTCTTGTATTTTAGGTGATGCTCTAAACTCGCCCAATAGTCCATAGCAATTGTCCGTATTTGGATCTCAACAGGAATGTGTTCTGTTGTCCCCGCCAAGAAAATGGGAACTGAAACAATTAGGTGGAGACTCCGGTATCCGTTTGACTTTGGATTAGAAATAAAGTCCTTTTTCTTAAGCAAACGAATGTCATCTTGAGAAAGGAGCAGGTCAGCGACTAGATTTACATCATTTAGGTAATTGCACACGACCCGAACTCCAGCAATATCAAGAATACCCTCACGAAGGGATTGCATTTCTATGGGGTATCCTTTTCGTCTGAGCTTTTCGAGCATACTTCCTGGAGACTTCAGCCTACATTCAATATGGTGGATAGGATTGTGGCAGTGCTCTACTTGGAATCCATCATTAAGAATCTCAAGTTTGGTCCTTACTTGCTTAATTGCAGCATTGTACAACTGACGGATTGTGAGAAACTCTGTCACATCATCCACGAAAGCCTCGTCCTGTAAGAGCGCCAGATTACGCTCACTTGTCGTCATTTGCAGGATTCTTTCAAAGTCCATAATAAGTCCCCCTTTTCATTTTAAACCGACAGGACTTTGACCCCTCCATAACACAGATAGCCGGACTGCCCAATGCAACCCTTGGGGCAATCCGGCTATTAGGACCTTCTATCACGAAATCAGATGATATCCTGCCAAAGCTGCGGCAAGTTTGTCTGTTCCCAAGGTAATTCCGCAGTATTTGAGCCAAAGTGACCATAGCTTGCGGTGTGTCTGTAAAACGGTGTTCGCAGGGAAAGGCGGTCTATGATAGCAGAGGGGCGCAGGTCAACCGTTTTAAGAATCAGTTCCCGGATCCGGTCTGCCGGGAGCTTTCCCGTACCAAAGGTGTCTACCAGGAGGGATACCGGCTGGGCAACGCCGATGGCGTAACTGATCTGGATCTCACACCGATCCGCCAATCCCGCCGCAACCACATTCTTCGCCAAGTACCGGGCCATATACGCACCACTTCGGTCGACCTTTGAGGGATCTTTACCAGAGAACGCGCCGCCGCCATGCCGGGCGTAGCCGCCGTAGGTGTCCACGATCAGCTTCCTGCCCGTCAGGCCGCTGTCTCCGGCGGGACCGCCAATGCAGAAACGGCCTGTGGGATTGATAAAGTATTTCGTGTCGGCATCCAGCATGGCTTCCGGAATCACCGGGCGGATGACATGAAGAAGGACATCTTCCCGGAGCTTATCCATAGATATCTCCGCTTCATGCTGGGACGAAACCACCACAGTGTCCACCCGTACAGGAAGGCCATCCCGGTATTCCACGGTGACCTGAGCTTTCCCGTCCGGCAGGAGATAGGAAAGGATTCCTTCCCGCCGCACATAGGCCAGACGCTTTGTCAGTTTATGGGCAAGCTCAATGGGCAGGGGCATCAGGCTGTCTGTTTCCCGGCAGGCGTAGCCGAACATCATGCCCTGATCTCCTGCGCCGTTTTCCATAGAATCCGTCTTCTCCACACCCATGTTGATATCGGGGGATTGCTCATGGATATCCACTGTGATTTGGCAGGTGTCTGCGTCAAAGCCATAGCCGTGCTTCACATACCCGATATCCCGAACCACCTGCCGGGCAATAGCGGCATAGTCCACACGGGCAGCCGAGGTGATCTCGCCGAAAATGTGGATCCCGTTGGGAATGGCAGTTACTTCGCAGGCTACATGGGAATGGGGATCGTTTTCCAAAAGGGCATCCAAAATGGCATCGGCGATCTGGTCACATACCTTATCCGGGTGTCCCGCTGTGACGCTTTCAGAGGTAAAGAAGGTTGTCATTTTGCCGCTTCTCCATTTTTCTTCGCACAGCTGCAGCTCCACAACTCGGTGGCGGTGGGGGTCCAGTTCTTTGCGTAAGCCTCGCATTTATCGCACAGGTGATCCACCGTTTCCGGGGATTGCAGGTCTGTGGAATGAGCGCCGGTAGCTTTCACAATTTCCCGCAGCTTTTCCGGATTCTCCAGCATGGGGCAGGGACGCAGATGGTTATCGTTAAAGGGCTGCCCATCGTGATAGGCCATGAAAATGGGGCTGCGCAGCACATCCAGCAGGCTCATGTCCCGGATGTTGGCGTTGGAATAGTGGATAAACACGCAGGGATCACAGTCACCGTTGGCGTTGATATGCAGATACCGCCGTCCACCGGCAATGCAGCCGCCTACATACTCGCCATCGTTCTGGAAGTCCATGGCGAAGATCGGCTTGGTAGCCCGGATGTCCCGGATCCGGTGATACATGAATTCCCGCTGCTCAGGATTGGGCAGCAGTTCCGGCACTGCGTCATTGCCCACGGGCATGTAGTGGAAGTACCAGACAAACCGAGCACCCCACTGAATCATCTGATCAATAAATTCATAGGAGCTGATAGAATCCAGATTCTGGCTGGTGTAGCAGCAGGACAGGCCGAAGGGCAGATGCTTCTCCTTCAGGATTGCCATTGCCTGAATCACTTTCTGGTAGGTACCGTTGCCCCGGCGGCCATCGGTGGCAGACTCAAAGCCCTCCACGCTGATGGCAGGGATAAAATTCTTCACCCGGAGCATCTCGTTTGCAAAAGCTTCGTCGATCAATGTGGCGTTGGTGAAGGAAAGGAACTGGCAGTCGCTGTGCTTTTCACACAGGGCGATCAGGTCCTTTTTGCGAACCAGAGGCTCACCGCCGGTATATATGTACATATATACGCCCATTTCCTTGCCCTGGGTGATAATGGAATCGATCTCGTCAAAGGTCAGGTTCAGCTTGTTGCCGTATTCCGCGGCCCAGCAGCCGGTGCAGTGCAGGTTGCAGGCAGAGGTAGGGTCAAGCAGAATGGCCCAAGGAATATTGCAGTTATATTTCTTCCGGTATTCCTCCTGCTTTGGCCAACCGATGATATTCGCGTTGAGGAAGAAATTTTCAAAGGTGGCCTTTAGAACCTCCGAATCCGTCTCCTTCAGGATGTTCATAACGAGCTGATACATGTTGTTCTGCGGGTCTTCCAGCACTTGACGGACTGCCGCGCGCTGGACTGGGAAACTGTCTGGGCCATCGCCAGCCAGCTTATCCACCCAGGACATCAGTTTCAGAGCATTTTCTTCCGGATTTTTCTCCAAGTAGCCAAAAGCAGTACGCAGAGTTGCTTTTTTTAGTTGATTTGTAAATGACATCTTTATCTCTCCATATATAAGGGGGGGGAGGCAACGCCTCCCCCCAGTGAAGCTTCTATCACTCAATTACATGATATTCTTTCAGCAGCTTTTCGATATCTGTTCCGCGGATATTCTCCAGCAGCTTCTTGACCACCATTTTCTCCTTGAAACCCAGGTTCATTTCCGTCAGGGGCTTGCCGTCCCGAAGCTGGATGGTGGCGTTCAGCAGATCACGGATGTCGTAGACGCTGCCCCAGACCTCGGGCACACCACGGTCGATGTCCAGCAGGGTGTAGACAGCCTCCATGCCGGTACGCATGGAATACTCGGTGGTGAAGATGGTATCCCGCTTGGTTTCGGCAAACTGACCCAGGAACGCAAAGTTCACAGCACCCTCGGGCACCACATCAGGACGGTCACCGGCGGCACGGGGCATGAAGAAAGCGGTAATATAGGGCATCATCACCGGCACAGTGTTGGCGCTGTGCTCGGCCAGCTCCTCGATCTCCCCCACCGGCACGCCGATGTGGTACAGCCACTCCATACAGATTTCCTTACCGGTGCACTCCCGCATGGGCTTCTTCACGAAGTCGCCGGGTTTGTCGGAGAACAGACCGTAAACCCACACCAGGCACTGATCCTTGGGCTGATTCCGGAACTGGGGCTGACGGTTGATGGTCCAGCTCAGGAGCCAGCCGGAATCCTTCACGGTCACGATGCCGCCGGTAACCACGCCGCCGGTAAAGGGGTCACGCTTGCAGATATTCTTGATATAGGGAATGATCTTCTGATCCAGTGTGGTGACGGTGGCGCTCATCCAGTTGGACTGCTCAGGATCATGGCAGAACTTGTCGGGATGACCGAAGGAAGGATCCTGTGCAGCAATTCTGCGCCACATATCCCAGCCGCCGCCGGGCTTGATTTCGGGGTTGAAGGGTGCCACGGTGTTCTGGGAACCCATGGTGGCGTTCTCCACGCAGCCACCGTTGGTAATGAACACCAGATCATTTTCCGTCAGGTCAACAAACTGATGTTTGCCCTCAGACAGCAGCTCAATACGCTTTGCCTGCTTTTTACCGGGCTGGATGTCGAACTCCACATTGACCACCTTGGTGTTATAGTGGAACTGGACACCGAAGCCTTCCAGATACTTGACCATGGGCAGAATCATAGATTCGTACTGGTTATAACGGGTGAACCGCAGAGCCTTGAAGTCCGGCAGACCGCCCACATGGTGGATATAGCGCTTGAGATACAGCTTCATTTCCAAAGCGCTGTGCCAGTTCTCAAAGGCAAACATGGTGCGCCAGTAGAGCCAGAAATTGGAGTTCAGCACCTCATCATCGAAGAAATCCGTGATGCGCTTATCGTACAGGTCTTCATCGGGGGTGAAGAACAGCTTCATGATCTCCATTGCAGCCTTGTCGGACAGACCGAACTTGCCGTCGGTGTGGGCATCCTGACCCTGGTTGACGGTTGCCCGGCAGAGGGAGTAGTTGGGGTCTTTCTTATTCAGCCAGTAGTATTCGTCCAGAACACTGACCCCTTCTGTCTCGATGGACGGAATGGAGCGGAACAAATCCCACATGACCTCGAAATGGTTATCCATCTCCCGTCCGCCCCGCATGACATAGCCTACATCGGGGTACTGCCAGCCATCGCATGCACCGCCGGGAATGGGGTCTTTCTCATAGATGTGGATGTTCTGACCCTGCAGCTGTCCGTCACGAACCAGATAGCAGGCGGCAGTCAGAGCCGCAAGGCCGGTGCCGATGATGTGGGCGGATTTGTTGTCCACGCCCTCGGGCTTTCTGGGACGGGCAAAGGCTTCGTAATTACCGCTGGAATAATACATAATTTTTCCTCCTTGTTATATTGGCATCCTCTATTTGAGAGGTGTTTTTTTGTTTACGCCCTCATTATATCGGGAAGATTCTTCCTTTCCTATGGACAGAGATACCCCCTATGCCTGAAATTCAGACACAGGGGGTAGGTTTGACTGGTTTTTTGACTCGTATCGCAAAAAAAGCAGGACCGAAGTCCTGCTTATACCTGGGAATATGAAGTTGTATGCTGGAATTCATCATAAAAAAGCAAAATATCTTTATATACATCCAGCTTTTTCTCTTCGTTGAGTATCTCATGACGCATATGTTCATACAGTTTGCTGCTGATATTTGTATAGCCCAGCTCCGATAAAAAAGCGATTAGCTGTTCAAATCGCTTTCTTGATCGAATAACCGGGTCTTCCTCACCGGCAATGACAAGAATTGGCAAATGTGGGTTGCTTACATGCCAGTTTCTTTTCTCAAAAGCCGCTTTTTGCAGCCTCAAAAGGTTGACAAACCCATTTGTGGTAAAGATAAATCCACATTTCGGATCTTGGTTGTATTGTGCAACATTGGCTTGGTTTTCTGAGAGCCAGCCATTCGGAATCGAATTTCCGGCATTAAACTGCGAAAAGGCCATAGCATTCAACATTTTATTCGGAGCCTTTTCCTTAATGAAGGGTTTTGAAAGCCTGGCCAGAAGCAGACCAAGCCCCACTGCCGCATTATAGGTCGGCGGACCGCACAGAACAACTTTGTCAATTTCCGAATCATATCTTTTCAGATAACCCCGGGCAACAAGCGTACCCATGCTGTGACTAAACAGAAATACAGGAAGGCCAGAATAGATATGTTTAATATACTTTGTAACGGTATGCAGATCCTCAATGATTGCCTGTTCATTCTCGGTATAGAAAAAGCCATAATCCTCTGCCTTTTCCACACTTCCACCATGTCCACGATGGTCATGAATAACACACACATATCCATGATCGGAAAGATAATTCATGAAGTCGTAGTATCTCTCCTTGTGTTCAGCCATACCATGGGAAAACTGAATAACGCCTTTGGGATTCCCCTCTGGCACAATCACTGCGATTTCCAGCCCCAGTCCGTCAAACTCAGAAAGTATTTTTTCGATTCTCATGTTGCCTCCTTTTCCTTATAAGAGCGAAGAAAAACATCCACTCGGATTTTGTTACCATATTATCAATCATTTTCAAAAACTTTCCACAGAGAAAATATCCCCTGTGTCTGAAATTCAGACACAGGGGGTAGGTTTGCCTAAAGACTATGACCGCATTTTCTCACAACGGTCAATGAGATGCTCCAAATCACCGCACTTTAATTCTAAAATCCGCCGAAACCGGGCCATAGCATTCGGGTTCATACCGGTTTCCAGCCAGCCCATGATCATACCGAAGCTGACACATTTCAGATAATCTACAACGGTGGTATAATCCTCAGATGTCATTTTTCGGTTGCCTAGAACGCCGTCTACATACGTCCTGACCACATAAGTACAGACCCGCCATTGGTATTGCTCATAAATGTCTCGGTTGACGGAATGATAGATATGAAGCACCGCTTTCCGATTGGCCAGAGCAAATTCCAGTGCTGCATTGATACAATCGTCCAGGGAATTGATGGTAGGATGCCTCCGGATAATCCGCTCCGCATCCTCATCTACAACGCTTTCCACCAATTGCGGCAGGTCCTGGTAATAGTAATAAAAGGTATTGCGGTTCACGCCGCAGTCATCTACAATATCCCGAATGGTAATTTGGCTCAAAGGCTTCTCGTTCAATAGTTTCACAAATGAATCCCGAATGGCTTTTTTAGTAAAACTGGCCATGCGTTACGCCTCCTTATTACACAGTGTAACGACATCTGAAATATCACATTGAAGGGCAACACATATTTTTACAATCGTATCCAGATGGACCGGCTGATCTTTTCCCATTTTAGCAATCACGGACGAACTGAGATGTGCCATATTCTGTAAATCTTTTTTCTTCAATTTACGGTCAATCAACAGTTTCCAAAGGCTGTTATAAGAAAGGCTAAGCGTTGCATTATCCATTTTTCCACCCCACAGTGTTGTGTCATGATATATATTATATCATTTTTTCTTCTAATACGCAATAGAATTTACACGAAATCGCTATTTTTATATAGTTAATAAAAAGTCCGCCGATTACAAGTCATCACGCAAAAGTTTTTTGGAGACAATCTTCAGATAGAATTTATATGGATGTTTGCAAAGTAGAAAGGAACAAATACGAAGGAAATTCGTATTTAGTAAGATGCCGCCCGGAAGGACGGCATCTTGTTTAATAGGCGGGAATACCATAACCAAGGATTTCATAATCGGCTCATAGGATTTATTCAATGATACTACCAGCATGCCTATAAGGTGCCCAAGGAGTGGCTGCTGGAGTTCCTCACCTCCGAGGACTACAACAGCATTACCCGGAAAAGCAAGGAGCATTATGCCATGATCACGGCGATGGGGACGAAGAAGAAAGGGAAAAAAGCTACAATCATAGAAAGTCAGTAAATTATTCACTTCGATCTAAGCCGTTATAATGATGTACGTAGCTTGATACGTTACTTCCGAAAATACAACGGTATCTCGCCTGCCGAATTCCGACAGTCCAAGTGATGCGTGCGCGATTTGGGATAACACTTTGGCGAGAACGACGAGCTTGTTGCCAAACCTAGAATTCATGTAACAAGTGACACGTCTTTTCGTTTCTCTGCCATTCTTTACACCTTTAACGAAAGAGACGCAGCGGCCATATTGGGCGCTGCGTCTCTTTTATTAATGTTTTTCAGTTCTTTTGCAGTTGGTCAAATTCTTCGAACCGCTTGGCCATGGCCCGATAGGGGGCTTTTTTCTGCGGCCAGACTTCCGTCAGATTCGCCAAACTTTTGAAAATTTTTTAGAAGGGTGAAATTCTGAGGGGGTCTGAGCTACTGGTATATAATGGGAGGACTTTTTCTGCAGCCAACTTGCCGTTAAATTACCAGATTTCTTAATTCCTTTTTGGAACAGTGAAATTTTGAAGGGGGTCCGTGTTACTGGTATATAACGAGAAGGCTTTTTCTGTAATCGTCTTCCCGTCAGATTCGCCAAACTTTAAAAAAATTTTTGGAAGGGTGACCGTTTTGAGGGGGTCTGTGTTACATGGATATAACGAGGGACTTTTTCTATGGTCGGTTTCCCGTCAAATTTGCCAAACTTTCGAAAATTTTTTGGAAGGTGTTTCGTTTTCGAGGGTCTGAGCTACTGGTATATAACGAGAGGACTTTTTCCCGACCACGTTACCACCGCGAGGAACCCTACATGATGGGTTCCTTGTTCGGGCAAATTCCGCCGTCCGCCGCCGCAAGGAATCCTACATAAGGAATCCTGGAATCCCGTCACATTCAAAACAAGGAACCCTGCATAAGGAACCCTTGGCCGCCGTCAAACATTCCCACAGAAAGGAGGGGTAGCGCCGCTTCCGGCCGGCGTCCGCTGTCCGTTTATCCGCCCAGGCGCATTTTCGCGCCGCGAAAATCTTTTGAGAGCAGGTGATCGATGAAGAATATTGACATCCAAACCCTTTACAAACTGTTATTCGCCGACTATCCCGACATCGTGACGGTGCGCCAGCTGCAGGTCATGCTGGGCATCAGCCGCCACGCGGCCTACGACCTGCTGACAGACGGCAGCATCCGGGGACTGAAGCTGGGCAACGCCTACAAGATCCCCAAGATCAACGTGATCCGCTATGTGGTGGAGAACGGCGTGCAGCCCGCCGCCCGGGCCGCCGGTTCCTGACCCTTTGCGCCGCAAAACGCCCTTCGCCGCTGTCCGCCCGATGTTCGCCCTGTGCGGGGCCTGACAGGCGGTTCGGGCGTTTTCCCCAGCAGGCGGGGTCAAGGCCGTTTTGCAGGCCTGTTTTGGGCCGCTGCGGCCGCATCCCGCCCCATCCGATCAAACCAACGGAAAAGGAGAAATGCTTTTGACAAAATTCGAACCCATTGACGCGCGAACTCTTTCCATCACTCCGCTGCCGCCGGTGCGGTGGCTCGTTCCCGATCTGTTGTCCGGTGGGCTGTCCATGCTGTCGGGCGGCAGCAAAATCGGTAAAAGCTGGCTTTGCCTCTGGCTGTGTTTGCAGCTGGCCAAAGGTGGAGAACTCTGGGGACGGCCGGTCCGCACCCAGTCAGTGCTGTACCTGTGCCTCGAGGATACATACAGCCGCATCCAGAACCGGTTGTTCCGGTTGAGCGAGGAGGAGATGCCGGACAACCTCTATTTCCAGACCGCCTGCGAGGGGCTGGGCCACGGCCTCGAGGAACAGATCGAGCAGTTCCTGGCCGTCCGCCCGGACACCGGGCTGGTGGTCATCGACACCCTGCAAAAGGTGCGCACCGGCGATGCCAACGGCAACGTCTACGCCTGCGACTACCGGGATATGAGCACCTTGAAATCTCTGGCCGACCGGCACAACATCGGCATTCTGCTGGTGCACCACCAGCGCAAGGACCGGACCGACGATCCCTTCGATGACATTTCCGGCTCAGTGGCCCTGATGGGCGGGGCGGACACCAGCTGGGTGCTGCGCCGCCGGCGGATGAGCCTGAACGCCCAGCTGCACGTGACCGGCCGGGACATGGAGAGCCGCGCCCTGGACCTGCGCTGGGAGGACTGCCGTTGGGAGTTGGAGCAGGAGGAGACCTCCGAGGAGCTGGCCCGCAAGGCCGTGCCCGCCTGTGTGTGGGCGGTGGCTGACTTTGTGAAGCGGCAGAAGTGCTGGCAGGGCACCGCCACCGAGCTGCTGGCCGCCGCCGGCATCCCCGATCTGCAGCCCAACCAGCTGACCCGCAAACTGGTAGAGTTTTATCCCACCGACCTGGCGCCCCTGGGCATCCGCTGCGAGAGCCGCCGCACCGCCAGCGCCCGGCAGCTCCGACTCTGGTATGACGGTGATGACGCGGATGACGATAAATCCGGCACACCCCCGGACGGCGGGTATACCCCAGAAACACCGTCAGCACCGTCATCATCGTCACAGGAGGCGCTTGGGGGTAACAAGCATGGGCTTTGTGTTGCCGCCGGGCAACCCTTCGCCGGTACGGGGAGCGCCCCGAACCCCCGTGCGGAGGTGGCCCTGTGAGAACAAGAAGCGTGGGCCTCAATGTGCGGGTGAGCCCCGCCGAGAAACAACGAATCCAAACAGCGGCCGGCCGGTGTGGGCTGACCCTGTCAGAATATCTGCGCCAGCGGGCGCTGGGGCATGAGCCACGGTTCCACCCGCCCCAGGCGTTTTTTAGCTACCTGACCTGGATGGACAACCTGACCGATCAGCTGGCCCGGTTGGATCCGCCTCTGGCGGAAGAGTACCGCCGCTGCCGGGAAGGGCTGCTGGACAGCCTCTTGCGGAAGGAGGATGCCTCTGGCGACCACTAAAATCTGGCCGGTGCGGGACAGCCTGCGCCGGGTGGTGGACTACGCCGCCAACCCGGACAAGACCGAGTACAGCGGTCTGGCCCAGGCGCTGCACTACGCGGAGAACGACGCCAAAACCACCCTGCGGGAAACGGCCCAGCTGGTGAGCGGCGTCCACTGCCGTCCGGGGACCGCCTGGGCGGAGATGCGGGCGGTGCAGGAGCAGTTCGGCAAGACCGAAGGAGTGGTGGCAATGCACGCCTACCAGAGTTTCAAGCCTGGAGAGGTGACTCCGGAGCAGTGCCACTCCATCGGGGTAGAGCTGGCCCGCCGGGTGTGGGGCGGGCGATTTCAGGTGCTGGTGGCCACCCATCTGAACACTGGCTGCCTGCACAACCACTTCGTCATCAATGCGGTGTCCTATGTGGACGGCAAGAAGTACGAGCAGCGCCGAGATCAATACCGGGAGATGCGCCGGGTGTCCGATCAGCTTTGCCGGGAGCACGCCCTGTCGGTTATCCGGCAGCCCGGCGGCAAAAAGCCCCGGCCTCTCTACGAGGGCACGGGCCAGACCCGGTATGAGGCGATGCGTCAGGCCATCCGCAAGGCCCTGACCCAGACCAGCACCGAGCGGGACTTCGCCCGGGTGCTGCGGCAGCAGGGGTATCTCTGGCGGCGGGAGGAGGGGCGCAAATACGCCACCCTCCGTTCGCTGGACGGCGGCCGGGCGGTGCGGGTGTACCGACTGGGAGCGGAATACGACTGGCCCGCCCTGGAGCGGGCGCTGGCCAAAAACTTTGCCCGGTACGGCCTCCACTTCTATGATCTGAACTTCAACCCCAAGTATAGCCTGCGGCCCCGGCCCGCATATCATCCGCCCGCACGGCGATATCGGTGCCGAGGGCTGTTCACCCATCAAAAGAGCAGCCTGTTCCGGCTGTATCTCTACTACTGCTACCAGCTGGGCATCTACCCGAAACGGCCCGCGCCCCGGGTGAACTGGCCGGAGATCAATGCTCTGTGGCGGGACGTCGACAAGACGCTGGAGGAACTGCACCTGACCAGTCGGCGGGGCTTTTCCACGGTGGCGGAGGTAAAAGCCCACCAGGAAACATTGGCGGGACAAATCACCGCCCTTTGCCAAGAACGGGCGGACTGCGCCCGGCAGCTGCGGTGGAAGGAGCCACCGCCCGGGGCAGCCCAGCGGCGGGCGGAACTGAACCGTCAAATCGCCGCCCTGCGCAAAGAGGATGCAGCCGCCAAACGTATCATCGAGAAGGTGGAAAAGACCGCCGCCTGCCGGGAGGAATACCGCCGCCAGCAGGAGCGGGACAAGTCACGCCAGAAACACCGGAACAAAGACCGAATCCGCTAAAGCCAAAACACCCGCGCCGGACGAATCGGCGCGGGTAATCTGGTGGATGTGTACCCATTCCAGGCGCGTGACCTTGTGCAGTTTTGTGAATAGCTTTCGAGACAACTTCCGGGTATTCTTGTGTCGGACCCGGAGAATACCATCAACCAAACAAAGGAGGAATGTCCATGGTATCTGGTCGACTCACCGAAAAGAACGGGTATTTTTACATTGTGCTCAGCTACAAAGGCCCCGACGGCAAGCGGGTGCAGAAATGGCAGGGTACCGGACTGCCGGTGAAAGGCAACAAGAAAAAGGCCGAGGATCTGCTGCGGCAGGCCCGCCATAGCTTTACCCCGCCTGCACCCGATCGTTCCACCGACCTAAGTCCGGACATGTTGTTCAGCGATTATATGCTTTACTGGCTGAAAATCATCCGAACTTCTGTGGAACCAACCACTTGGTCCAGCTACTGTTTCAACGTGAAGGACCATATCGTGCCGTACTTCGAACCCACCGGCATCACGCTGGGAGGATTGAAAGCCAGCCATATCCAGAGCTTCTACCTTCATGAGCTGGAGACCCTCAAAGCCACAAGCGTGATCAAGCAGCATGCTAACATGCACAAGGCTTTGAAGTATGCGGTAAAGCTGGACCTCATCCCCGGCAACCCGGTGGACAAAGTAGAGCGGCCAAAGTTGCAGAAGTATATGGCATCTTACTATACCGCCCAGGAGATGGAGGAGTTATTTCAGGCGGCCCGAGGCAGTCGTCTGGAACTAATCATCCTATTTGCGGCATTTTATGGACTGCGCCGCAGCGAAGTGCTGGGCCTGCGGTGGGACGCCATCGACTTTGAGGCTGGAACGCTGACCATCCGGCACATTGTTACCAGTGCGAATATTGAAGGCAAGCACATTCTCATCCAGGCTGACCGGGCCAAGACCAGTTCCAGCCTGCGTACTTTGCCACTGGTGGCAGGCTTTGCCCAGCGGCTGAAGGAGTTGAAGGAACAGCAGGAATACAACGAGCGGCTCTGCGGAAACTGCTATAACAAAAAATACAAAGGATATCTATTCGTAGATGAGATGGGCAATCTCATTCTTCCCAATGCAGTTTCCGAGAATTTTGGAAAGCTCCTGAAAGCACATGGTCTGCGGCATATCCGCTTCCACGATCTGCGCCACTCCTGTGCCAGCCTGCTGCTGAAACAGGGGGTACCCATGAAGCAGATTCAGGAATGGCTGGGGCACAGCGACATCTCCACCACGGCGAACATCTACGCCCATCTGGATTCCCAGTCGAAACAGCTGAGCGCCGCCACAATGGAAAAAGCCCTGGCCCTGCCCGCAGAACTTCCCGAAAGCCGGTGGTAAGGCAAGAAAAATGCTGTCGGCGTCAGGAGAATAAAAAGCGGCGCTATGCCGATAAACCTCGACATAGCGCCGTTTTCTGGCGGAGACGGTGGGATTCGAACCCACGTGCCCATCTCTGGACAAAACGATTTCGAGTCGTTCTCGTTACGACCACTTCGATACGTCTCCATATTTAATTTTCAAGCACCGCCTTGCAAGATATTTGGAAAAATGCAAGATTTCGATGCAAGATAACGCAGGAAAAATCGGATGCGCACCCAAGGAAAAGCCCACTGTTAAGCCATTCCTTGCGGACAAATTGACCAAAGGGCGAGAGTCTTTCGAGTGCTGCACCATCGACCACTCGGACAACTCTCCATATTCTATTTTCTCCAGCACCGCCTTGCGCGTCCTTCGGACAAATGCAAGATTTCGATGCAAGATAAGCGGGAAAAATTTTGATACACACCCCGGATTCAGCCCCGTGTGAAGCCAAACCCCGCGGACGAATCAGCCAGAGAGCCTCAAACTTTCGAGTCACGCCTCTTCGACCACTTGAGTGCTGCTCCCTGTATGGAGCCCGCTGCGGCGCGGGCTACGCTTAATTATACCAAACCGGGCGGGCCGCGTCAATCTTTTTGCCGGCGGCCGGGGCACGGAAAATCTTTGCAGGTTAATGATTCCGACACACACCCGCCAAAACAGTGTGTTATAATAAGAAAAACAGACTTTGGCCCTGTAAACAGCCCGGATCGCCCGGGCGGGCGGCTTTGGCTCTTTCTTTTTCGGGTGAAATATGGTACACTTGTTTCAATTCAATATGATAACGCAATACTTTGCTAAATTATCCTGTTTCCGGGAGGTGCGCCCATGACCCGGCGGGAGACCCCGGTGCGGGGGCTGGTTCTGGCCGGCGGCGGGGCCCGGGGCAGTTACCAGGTAGGTGTCTGGCAGGCCCTGCAGGAGATGGGCTGGGAGCCCGGTGTGATCGCGGGCACCTCGGTGGGCTGCCTGAACGGGGCGATGTTTGCCCTGGGGCTGACCGACGTGGCCCGGGACATGTGGCTGACCATCAACAGCCACGACGTGATGGCCCTGCCCGGCGACC
The DNA here is from genome assembly GCF_002160955.1 of Gemmiger sp. An120. Classification (GTDB taxonomy): domain Bacteria; phylum Bacillota; class Clostridia; order Oscillospirales; family Ruminococcaceae; genus Gemmiger_A; species Gemmiger_A avium. The sequence goes on along the minus strand of NZ_NFLN01000013.1, from coordinate 10,999 downwards.
GGGCGGCGGATCCCTCGGGGGTGATGCTGCGGCAGTTTGTGGAACAGGGCGGGCTGGACGTGACCCCGCTGGAGGGCATTGTGCAGCGGGTTCTGGATGAAGACGCGCTGCGGGCCTCCCCTGTCCGGTTCGGGCTGGTGACGGTGGAGCTGCGGGGGTTGAAACCCCGCCAGCTGACGCTGGAAGAGATTCCCCAGGGGCAGCTGGCCCAGTACCTGCTGGCATCGGCGGCTTGTTTTCCGGCATTCCGGCCCCGGCAGATCGACGGGGTGGAATTCATCGACGGGGGGTACAACGACAATATGCCCATCGCCCTGGCGGCCCGCATGGGTGCGGAGGAGCTGGTGGCGGTGGATGTGGACGGTGTGGGCATCACCCGGAAAAACCGGTCGGGCCTGCCCACCACCCTGATCCGCAGTTTCTGGGAACTGGGCAGCATCCTGCAGTTTGAGCCGGAAACCGCCCGGCGGAACATCGCGCTGGGGTATCTGGACGCCTACCGGGCGTTCGGGCGGCTGCGGGGGGTGGCCTACGGCATCCGCACCGAAGATCCGGAACGGGCGTTTGCGGCCCCCTATGCGGAAGTGCTGAGCCCGGTGCTGCGGCGCTGGCCCACCCTGGCGCTGACCGAGGGGCTGGCGCTGAACCGTCTGGGCCCGGAGGCCGACCGGGCGCTGGCGCCGCTGGAACTGGCGGCGCTGACCGCCGGGGTGGACCCGGCCCGGGCCTACACACTGGAGGAACTGGAGCAGGCGTTTGTGGACGCCTGGGATCCGGTGCCTGCCCGGCGGCTGTGGCCGCTGTTTGAGGGCAAAGCGGGGGCCGAGGGGGCGCTGGCCTCGCTGCAGCCGGCGGAATTTGTGTCGGCGGCGGTTTACCGGGTGATCCAGGGCCCGGAATTTCCCGACTGAACCGGCGTGGGCCGGACAGCAACGCGGTACATGGCGGGCATTGCCCCGCCCCGAGGAGGAGAGGTATCCATGCGGGAATACACAGGCGTAACGGTATCGGAAGGCTTGGTCATGGGGCCGGTGCGGCGCATCGACCGGGGGGTCAGCGGCCTGGGGCGGCTGATCCACGACCGCAGCAAGGAGCGGGCGCTGTTTGAAGCGGCGGTGGTTCTGGCCAAGGACGAGCTGCGGGGCCTGATGGAACAGGCCGACGGGGACGAGCGGGATATGCTGCGGTTTCAGCTGGTGATGCTGGACGACCAGGCGCTGCTGACCGAGATCAGCAACTACATAGCGGCGGGCGCGGGCAGTGCGGCGGCCACCGAGCGGGCGGGGCAGATTTTTGCCCGGCGCATCCGGGATCTGCCGGACGAGTACCTGCGGCAGCGGGGCGCGGACGTACTGGACGTGTGCAGCCGGGTGGTGGAGATTCTGGACGGCAAGCCCCGCCAGAAGCTGGAGCTGGAGCAGCCGGCGATCCTGGCGGCGGAGAGCATCCTGCCCAGCGACATCATCTCCATTGACCGGGGCATGGTGCTGGGGATCGCCACCAGCAAGGGCAGTGCCCAGAGCCACGCGGCGATCGTGGCCCGCACCATGGGCATCCCGGCGGTGATCGAGCTGGGCGAAGAATTTTTGAAGCACTGCGACGGGCACGAGGCGGTGCTGGACGCGCTGGAAGGCCGGCTGATCCTGGACCCGGACGAGACGCTGCAGCAGCAGGTTCGCCGGCAGCGGGAGGAGATGGCCCGGGAAAAGGCCCGTCTGGCCGGGCTGCGGGGCACCCCCTGCATCACCCGGGACGGCGTGCCGGTTTCGCTGCTGGCCAACTGCAGCGAGCCGGGCGGCATCGAACAGGCGGTGGCCGAGGGCGCCGAGGGCGTCGGCCTGCTGCGCACCGAGTTTTTCCTGATGAAAGGCTCCATTCCCGACGAGGAGGAGCAATACTATTTCTACAGCAGCTGCCTGGCGGCGGCCCAGGGGCGGCTGGTGACGGTGCGCACCTTTGACGTGGGCGCCGACAAGCTGGTGGAGGGCATGATGCTGCCGGAGAAAAACCCGGCGCTGGGCCTGCGGGGGCTGCGGTTCTGTCTGGAACGGCGGGACCTGTTCCAGGATCAGCTGTGCGCGCTGCTGCGGGCCGCCACCAAGGGGCCCATGGACGTGATGTTCCCGATGGTGGGCGGGGTGATGGATTTCCGCATGGCGATGGACGAGGTGGAAAAAGCCAAGGCCAACCTGCGGATGCGGGGCCTGCCCTTTGACGAGGATCTGAAGTTCGGCTGCATGATCGAGGTGCCGTCGGCGGCGCTCTGCGCGGCGGAACTGGCGGCGGCGGGGGCGGCGTTCTTCAGCATCGGCACCAACGACCTGATCCAGTACACCCACGCGGTGGACCGGATGGACGCCCGGCTGGACATGTATTACAAGGCGGACAGCCTGGCCATCCAGCGGATGATCGCCATGACCGCCCGGGCCGCCCGGGAGGCAGGCATCCCGGTCTGCGTCTGCGGACGGGCAGCGGCCGACCCGAAGATCGCCCCGCTCTATGTGAAGCTGGGGGTGAGCAGCCTGTCCATGGCCAGCCAGAGCCTGATGGACATAAAAGAGGTTCTGCTGAACACCGACCTGAGCGAGGTACCCTCGCTGGCCTGATACAGCAAACGGGACGCGCAAAGGCGCGTCCCGTTTGTTATATCTGCGTGTAGTTATACAAAAAGTATTTCAAAATAGTCCGTCCGGCAGGCAGATATCCTGCCGGGGAACCTTGTCCCAGGAGAAATCAGCCACCAGATCGGCGGCGCGCACCGGGTCGGGCGTGGGGCGCAGCCCGGCGGCGTAGGCCAGCTTGCCGATGATCTGTTCGGGCGTGAAGCGGGCCTGCAGATTTTCCAGGCTTTGGTCACCGTCCCGCTTGCTCAGGCGGCGGCCGTCCGGGGCCAGCAGCAGCGGCAGGTGGCAGAAGGTCGGGGCGGGCAGATCCAGCAGCTGATGCAGCCAGAGCTGCCGGGGGGTGCTGGAGAGCAGGTCGCCGCCCCGCACCACCTGGGTGACCCCCATCAGCGCGTCGTCCACCACCACGGCCAGCTGGTAGGCGAACACCCCGTCCGCCCGGCGCAGCACAAAGTCGCCGCAGTCGGCGGGCAGGTTTTCGGTCACGGGGCCCATGTGGCCGTCGGTGAACGAAAGGGTCAGGTCCTCCGGCAGGCGCAGACGCCAGGCAGGCGGACGGCGCTTGGCGGCTTCGGCCACCTGCCGGGCGGTCAGGTTCCGGCAGGTGCCGGGATAGACCACCTGCCCGTCCGAACGGTGAGGGGCGCTGGCTGCGTGCAGCTGGCCCCGGCTGCAAAAGCAGGGATAGACCAGCCCGCGTTCTACCAAGCGTTGATAATACGAATTGTATATTTCGCTGCGTTCGCTCTGGTAGTAGGGACCGTGGGGGCCGCCCTTGCTGCCGCCCTCGTCCCAGTCCAGGCCCAGCCAGGAAAGGTCCTGTTCCAGCAGGTCGGCAAAGGTACGGGGGCAGCGCATGGCGTCCAGGTCTTCGATCCGCAGCACTACCCGGCCACCGGCGCTGCGGGCGCTGAGCCAGGCCAGCAGACTGCACAGCAGGTTGCCCAGATGCATCCGTCCGCTGGGCGACGGGGCAAACCGCCCCACAACTTGCGACAATGGGTTCACGCTCCTTTGGGCCGATGTGGGGGGAATAACTAGGGTCTGCGGGCGCGTCAACGATGCGCCCGCTCGGCTGCGCCGACCGCCCTGCCGGTCCAAGGCCACACCGTGGCCTTGGACGCTTCGCGGACCCGGGCCCCCACACCCCCTGAAATCGAGGGCCGGAATACTCCGGCCCTCAGGGAAATTCAATCCTTTACGCAGGGCTTTATTCTCCCCTATTGGCTTACTGCCGCCATTCTATACAAAAAGTAATGAATTTACAGATTGTTGATTTAGATGCGATTCACGTGTTATACGAATTGTAAACGCTATACAGTTCGTTTATACAACTGGCGGTTGCGGGGTGTTTTACAGGGTCCAGCTGCCGTCGGCGGTGGGGGCAAAGCGGCTGTTGAAGAAGGCGCGGCAGGCGTCGGCCATGTACTGGGGGTCCTCGGCGCCGGCGGTCTCCACGGCGGAGTGCATGGACAGCTGGGCCATGCCGATATCCACCATGGGGATGCTCACCTGCTGGCCCAGCAGGTGGCCCAGGGTGCTGCCGCCGGGCTCGTCGGCCCGGTTGGCGAAGAGCTGGGTGGGTACGCCGGCCTGGTCGCAGAGGGCCCGGAACAGCCCGATGGTCAGGCCGGTGGAGGTGTATTTCTGGGCGGCGCTGAACTTGACCACCACCCCGCTGTTGGGGTAGACCTTGTTCTCCGGGTCGGACTTGTCCGGGAAGTTGGGGTGCACGGCATGGCCGTTGTCGGCGCTCAGGGCAAAGGAGGCGGTCAGGGCCCGGCGGCGCTGCTCGTCGGAGAGGCCCAGCGCCTGCCCGGCCCGGGTCAGCACATCGGGCAAAAAGCTGCTCAGCGCGCCCTGCCGGGTGCCGCTGCCCACCTCTTCGTTGTCGAACAGGCAGTACACCTGCCCGGCAAAGGGATGCACCTCGGCGGTGAGCAGACCCTCCAGGGTGGCCCAGGCGCAGGCCTGGTCGTCAATGCGGGGGGCCATGAAGAGCCCGCCGCCCACCAGGCACGGCTCCTGCCAGGGGAAGACCACCAGGTCGGCGCCGAGCAGGGTCTCCCCTTCCTCCAGCTGGCCCAGCGCGTCCAGCAGATCGGGGGCGGCGCCGTTCAGACCGGCCAGGGGCTGCATGTCCCGCTGGATGTTGTATTCGTGGCCCTTGTTCACATCCCGCTGCATGTGGATGGCCAGGCTGGGGATCACCGCCACCGGCCGGTCGCTGGCCGCCAGACGGCTCTCCACCCCGGCGGCTGTGCGCACCACCAGCCGCCCGGCCACACCCAGGGGGCGGTCCTGCCAGGTGGCGCAGTTCATGCCGCCGTAGCCCTCCACCTCCCAGCGTTCGTACTGTCTGTCACTGCCAAGGCTGGTGTTCTTTACATAGAATGTAGGGGCGTCCCCGTGGGCGGCGGTGATCCGCCAGCCGGTCAGGGGGCCTTCCGGCAGCCGGAACGCGATCAGGCTGCTCTGGTTGCGGGTGACGTAGTAACCCTTGCCGGGCTCCAGGGTCCAGGCCTCGTGCTCGGCCAAGGGCGCAAAGCCCGCGGCTTCCAGACGCCGGGCGGCGGCGGCCACCGCATGGTAGGGGCTGGGGCTTTCTTTCAGGTAATCAAACAGGGATTGGATAGCCATCTATAACAACTTCCTTTCAAATCGTGGGATTTTGAAATATTTTGACGATCTGGCGCATATATAGGGTAAAGGCCCTGCAGCGCTGCCTCTATTATACGAGCAGCAAGCCCGGGGCGCAACCCTGAAACCAACGGGCCCACGGCCCGGGAAAGGCAGGAATCAGAATGAAACGACAGATTTGGATCTCTTGTACGGCGGCGCTGCTGGCGCTGAGCCTGCTGGCCGGATGCGGGAAAAATCCCGACGGCCAGAATGCCGAAGCCACCCCTACCCCGGCGCCGGTATCCACCCCCGCGCCCACCGAACCCGCACCCACCCCCACGCCGGTACCGGTGATCGGGGATTACCCGGAACTGTCCGCCGCGCTGGATGCCTGCGTGGGCTACGGCCAGGGTGAAGCGGGCGTAAGCCTGAAAACCGCCGCCGCGGCCGCCGGGCTGCTGGAATGGAGCGAAAGCTACGCCGCCGATATCGACGAGGATACCCTGGCGGTGCTGGTAGCCGACTGGATCAGCGGCCTGGATGAGACCAACTACGAAAAATTCTGGGACAACTGGGCCGATCTGGATACCTTCTGCCGCCAGCTGATCGAGGACCCGGCTTCCCAGAAAGACCTGCTGGAAAGCGCCGGCGTCACCCTGAGCAAAACCGCCTACAGCCTGACCAATTACACCAAGCTGTACAACGCGGTGAACCGGTCGACGGGTAAGTAAGGGGCAACAGCTGCGAGGTGAATCGGCGCCCCAAAGGGCGCCGATGAATCCGCAGATGTCCCCCTCACATAGCGAACGGGGGCGCAGGTGCGCGGGGGCCGGGCAAGGCCCGGGTTCCGGGTCCGCGAAGCGGCCAAGGTTCCGGTGGAACCTTGGACCGGCGAAACGGTCCGCGAAGCGGAACGGGCGCATACTTGTTGCGCCCGTAGTTTCCGCAAGGCCATTTATCCCGCGTACCGGAGCCCCCGGCAGCGGCCCGGGGCGCAAAGCCTGTAAACTATCCGCAATGAAAAAAGGGGCGCACCGCCTGCCGAGAAACACGGCCGGTACACCCGGTCAGGTTTTCCACAACCGGTCAAATTTCTGTGGAAAACCCGGCGCACAGTCCCTGCATATAACAAACAGAGGCCTGCCGTGTTTGCGGCAGGCCTCTCCTTTTCTTTTTCCCCAGGGCCGGAGTATTCCGGCCCTGAATGGGGGGCTGGGGGACTGGTCCCCCAGATTGGCTCCGTTCCCCCGCGCTTACTTCACCACGGTGACCTCATACTCCCGGGTACCCAGGCCGATCTTTTCGGCGTGGGCCAGGCCGGCCTTCCACTCCACCTCGGGGGTGGTGTTGGTGAAATGATCGCCTTTGTCCTTGAACCCGGGCGCCTTGATCCGCTCATAGAGCAGGCTGCCGGGCACCGGGCTTTGCGCCAGGCAGGCGTCCACGCTGGCCTGATCCACCGCCACCGGGTCAGCCGAAGCAAAAATGCCCACGTCCGGCAGGATCGGCAGATCGTTCTCCTCGTGGCAGTCGCAGTAGGGGCTGATATCCATGACAAAGTTCACGTTCAGGCAAGGCCGGCCGTCCACCACCGCCTTGGCGTACTCGGCAATCTTGCAGACCAGGTCGGTGTTGGCGCACCAGTTCTCGTTTTCGATCGCGTCAAAGTTGCACATGCCCAGGCAGCGGCCGCAGCCCACGCACTTGTCGTGATCAATATGGGCGCGGTTGTTCTCAGTAAAGGAAATCGCGCTCTGAGCACAGACCCGGGTGCAGGCATGGCAGCCCCGGCACTTGTCCTCGTGCACCGAGGGCTTGCCGGTGTTGTGCTGTTCCATCTTGCCGGCGCGGCTTCCGCAGCCCATGCCCAGGTTTTTCAGCGCGCCGCCGAACCCGGTGCTCTCGTGCCCCTTGAAATGAACCAGGTTGATCACCACGTCCGCGTCCATCACCGCCCGGCCGATCTTGGCGGTCTTGCAGTAGACGCCGCCCACCACCGGCACCTCCACCTCGTCGGTGCCTTTCAGGCCGTCCGCAATGATCACCGGGCATCCGGCGGCCAGCGGGCCGAACCCGTTTTCCCAGGCGGCTTCAATGTGCTCCACCGCGTTTTTGCGGCGGCCCACATACAGGGTGTTGCAGTCGGTCAGGAACGGGATACCGCCCTTGGCCTTGACCATCTCCGCCACCGTGCGCGCCCAGTTGGCCCGCAGGTAGGACAGGTTGCCCGGCTCACCAAAATTGATCTTGATGGCCACAAACTTCTTTTCCAGATCCAGCTGGGCGAACCCGGCTGCGTTCAGCAGGCGGCGCAGTTTGTCCTGCAGGCTGGTGCCCGGCACCGCCCGCAGATCGGTAAACCATACCTTTGCTTTTTCCATCGGTCTTATCCTCCTTGTACAATCCGCCGCGCGCGGCTTCTCCCAAATCCGGCGCGGCAAGGGTTTACATTACCAGCAGCACCAGCACGCCCAGGGCGATGCGGTACCAGCCAAAAGCCGTAAAGGTGTGCTTTTTCACATAGTTCATCAGGAACCGGATGGCAAACAGGCTGACCAGGAAGGCCACCAGGCAGCCCACCGCCAGGATACCCAGCTGCATCAGCGTAAAGCTGCCCGCCCCCAGCAGGAACTTGAGCACCTTCAAAAAGCTGGCCCCCGCCATCACCGGGATGGCCAGATAGAAGGTGAACTCGGCCACAGCGGCCCGGCTCAGCCCCAGCAGCATGCCGCCCACGATGGTGGCTCCGCTGCGGGAGGTGCCCGGAATCATGGCCAGCACCTGCCAGAACCCGATGATCAGCGCCTGGGTCAGGGTGATGTCCTGCACGGTGCGCACCTTTACCGGCCGGGGGAACCGCTCCACCAGGATAAAGAAGATGCCGTACAGAATCAGCATCGCCGCCACCACGATGTAGTTGTACAGATGAGCATCCAGCCAGTCGTCCAGCAAAAGGCCCAGCACCAGCGCCGGGATGGTGCCCACCAGCACCCGGCCCCACAGCCGCAGCACCGGCATCTTGAACATCAGGAATTCGCCGTCCCGCGTGGTGCGCCGCCCGATGGGCCACAGCTTGCCAAAGAACAGCACCACCACCGCCAGGATCGCCCCCAGTTGGATCACCACCCGGAACATGGAGACAAACTCCTCCGGCTGATTGAATAAAAAGATGCGCTCGGCCAGGATCAGGTGACCGGTGCTGCTCACGGGCAGCCATTCGGTGATACCCTCGATCAGGCCCATGATCGCCGCTATCAGAAAATCCATAGAAAACCTCCCGGTTTGCCGCGGCCGGCGGGGCCGCGTTCGGTTTTATTACTGGTACATTATAGCATAGAGCGCCGCAAAACAGAAGCGCGCCCCGTTTCGATTTGTTCTTTTGCCCAAAATACGGTATACTGATACAAAACGCTGTTCGGCCCGGAAAGGAGGCCCCTTATGGAGATACGCTGCAGTACGGCCGGCGCACTGGCCGTGGGGCTTTGGTGGTGCGTGCCGGGCCTTTTGCTCAGCCCCTTTGTCTTTTGGCAAAGCCCGGCGGCCGGGTTTCTGTTTGTGCTGGGCTGGTGCGGATCGGCCATCCTGACCTGCCGTGTGCGGCTGGGCAGTCTGCTGGGCCGCCTGCGGGCCGGGGAGCTGTCGGTCAGCCGGGGGGTTCTGTTCCAGACCACCCGCCGCATGCCCACCCGATTCATCAGCGGGGTCACCCGGGTGGAAACACCGCTGCTGCGCCGCCTGCATGCCAGCCTGGTGGTGGTGCACAGCCCGGCGGGCACCCTGCTGCTGCCCGGCCTGGACGCGGACGACGCCCGCCGCCTGGAATCCGCCCTGACGGGAGGCCGCCTGTGACCGCCCCGCAGACCCCGGCGGTACAGGGCCGGTATCATATTGTCTATTCGCTGCACCTTTTGAAAAAGGGGTTGTTTTTCTGCCTGGTTCCGCTGGTGCAGGCCTTGATCAGCTGGGACCTGCCCAGCCTGTACGGGGTGCTGCGGCAGGAGGCGCTGATCCTGCTGGCGCTGGCCGCGGTATCGCTGGTGCTGTGGCGGAACACCGGCTGGCGCCAGTACCCGGACCGGCTGGAGCTGTACAGCGGGGTGCTGCTGCACCGGTCGCGGGTGCTGCGCCGCAGTGAACTGGCGGTGGTGGAGATCACCCGCAACCCGTTTCTGCAGCTGCTGGGCGCGGCCCGGGTGACCCTGTACGGATGCCGGGTGCGCCAGACTATCACCCTGTATCTGCCCCGCCGGGCGGCGATGGCCCTGGCGGACACCCTGCTGCCGCCGCCCCGGAAACCGCCGCTGTTCAAGCCGGTGGGCGGGCAGCGGCTGGCCTTTGTGATGGTAAGCGCCAATGTGATCAGTACGGCGCTGCTGCTGATGGTCAGCCTGCGCCAGACCGAAGAGCTGCTGGGCGCGGCGGTGACCCTGCCCATCCGGGACAATTTCACCCGCCTGGAGCAGCTGGTGGAAAAGGTCGTGCCGGCGGGCGTGGCCTGGCTGTTTACGGCGGTGTTTCTTTTGTGGGGCGCCAGCCTGCTGGTAAGCCTGCTGCGCACGGTGGGGTTCACGGTGGCCCACAGCGGCGGGGTTATCCTGTGTCACGGCGGGTTTATCCTGCGTACCGAGCGGCGGATCCTGGCCGCGGCGGTCAGCGCCTGCGACGTGCGGATTACCCCGGTGGCCCGGCTGCTGCGCCGGTATCCGGTCTACCTGACCGCCGGCTCCTACCATGCGGGCGACGTGCCGATTCTGGTCTGCAAAAAAGGCCAGACCGACCTGCTGCAGGCGCTGATGCCCGGCTTTGTGCCCCCCGGCGGCCCCACCGAAAACCGGATCGGCCGTTCCGTTCCCATGTTTTTCTGGAAAAGCGGCGCCTGCCTGGCGTTCAGCCTGGCGCTGCTGGGGGTATCCATGTGGCAGCTGCCGGCTGTGACCGGCCTGCTGGTCATCCCCTGCGTGCTCAGCGCGGCGGCGGTGCTGATCTCCGCCGAGGGCTACCGGCTGGAAGGCGCGGCCCGCACCCCCGGCCGGGTGCTGACGGTGCAGTACAGCCGCATCTTTACCCGGCACTGTGTCTGTGTGTTCACGCCGGACATAAATTTCCGGCTGTATGCCTCCCCCTTTGCCCAGTCGGTGGGTCGCTGCAACCTGACCATACAGCTGCCCTGCGGGTTCCGGCTGCGGGTGCGCAGCGTCAACCGCTACCGCGCCGCCCACCTGCCGCTGGAAATGTAAAGAATCTATCGGATACAAAGCGCGCCGCCCGAAACCGGGCGGCGCGCTTTTCTATGGGAAGTTCAGCGGATGTCGGCAGATGTTCATTCCTCTGTGCTGCGGAATCCGCGGCCCGCGATCAGCAGCACCAGCTGCACCACGGCCAGACCGGCCATCAGCAATGTCCAGCGCCCGGTAATCGCCATGGGCTGGCTCAGGTCAGAGGTAATCATGAACGCGATCACCGATACCAGGGCAGGCACCACACCCAGCAGGTGCAGCGGACCACCGCGGCCGGTAAACCGCATGCCCAGCATCACCAGGCCGACGGCTACCGTCAGGATCGCCAGGATCAGGTCCAGCAGCGCCCAGCTGCCGGCCGCGGCCTGGGCGGTCTCCTCCTCGGGGATCTCCTCCGGGGCATGCGGTTTACCGGCCGCGGTGGTCCGCTGCACCTGCTGGGTGTGGTGCCTGCCCTGGTATCGGTGATCGCGTTCATGATTACCTCTGACCTGAGCCAGCCCATGGCGATTACCG
>NZ_NFLN01000012.1 GCF_002160955.1 Gemmiger sp. An120 | reverse complement strand
GCCGCTCCGGCCCGGCACAGGCCAGGCTGTCCACCGCCAGTACCGCCGCCGCGCCCGAGGACGCGGGCAGCATCCGCACCACCTTTTATGAACAGGGCAGCGGCGACGGTTATATCCCCGCCGGTACCGGCAGCATCAAGAACAGCACCTCCCTGGCCGACAGCCAGGTGGCGGACATTATTTCCCGGGGTATGCCGTTCGGCATCGAACTGCACAGCGACGAGCCGCAGGTGCTCATCATGCATACCCACGCCACCGAGACCTACGAACTGGCCGACAACGGCTGGTATGACCCGGACTTCACCTGCCGCAGCACCGACAACGCCGTCAACATGACCGCCGTGGGCGCCGAGATGGCCCGGGTGCTGAACGCCGCCGGCATCAACACCGTGCAGGACACCACCCTGCACGATTATCCCAGCTACAACGGCAGCTACGAGCGCAGCAACGAGACGGTGCGCGGCTGGCTGGAGAAATATCCCAGCATCAAGGTGGTGCTGGATGTGCACCGGGACGCCATCGAGCAGGAGGACGGCACCCGGCTGAAACCCACCCTGCAAACGGAAGAAGGCCCCGCCGCCCAGGTCATGATCATCTGCGGGGCCGACAAGGGCGGCAACCTGCCCAACTATACCCAGAACCTGCGGTTCGCCGCTGCCTGGGAGGCGGCTATGGAGGCCCAGACCCCCGGCCTGACCAGGCCGGTAATGTTTGCCTACCGGTACTACAACCAGGACCTGACCACCGGCAGCCTGCTGATCGAGGTGGGCGGCCACGCCAATACCCTGGACGAGGCGGTGCGGGCCGGGGGCCTGGCCGCCCGGGCACTGGCCTCGCTGCTGGCGCAAACGGCTTGACAAGCGGCCCCGCGGGGTGTACAATCGGCAGTATCAAAGGCGATGACCAGACCCAGTACCCCGGACCCCGCAGCCCCCAGAGAGCGCCGCCACGGCTGAAAGCGGCGCGCCTGCCCCCGGGAGAAGAACCTCTGCGAGCCGCAAACCCAACCCGGGCGGTAAAAGCGGCCCGGCAGTAGGGGCGACGCAGGCCAGCGTTACGGGCCGCCGGTTCGGTATGGACCGGGCAAAGGGGGCCGCTTTCGGGCGGCAATTTAGGTGGCACCGCGGATCCGGCAGCGATCCGTCCTAAAGCAGGACGGTTTGCTGCCTTTATTTGTATCCGGCCGCCCCCTTTGCGGCCCAAAATCGGAAGGAGAAATCACACTATGGAACGCATCCGCATCCGCGAACTGTTCCGCGCCACCCCCGCCGACGGCGAGATCGTCACCGTCTGCGGCTGGGCCAAAACCGTGCGGGACTCCAAGAGCATCGGCTTTATCGAACTGAGCGACGGCAGCTGCTTCAAGAACCTGCAGGTGGTTTTCCAGGCGGACAAGCTGGAAAACTACAAGGAGGTTGCCAAGGCCGGCGTGGGCACCAGCATGCAGGTGACCGGCCGCATCGTGGTCACCCCCGGCGCCAAGCAGCCCTTTGAGGTCAACGCCGACAGCGTGACCCTGCTGGACGTCTGCCCGCCCGAATACCCCCTGCAGAAAAAGCGCCACACCCTGGAATACCTGCGCACCATGCCCCATCTGCGCCCCCGCACCAACACCTTTGCGGCGGCGTTCCGGGTACGCAGCGTGGCCGCCTGGGCCATCCACAAGTTCTTCCAGGAGCAGGGCTTTGTGTATGTGCACACCCCGCTGATCACCGGCTCCGACTGTGAGGGCGCCGGCGAGATGTTCCGGGTCACTACCCTGGACGTGAACAACCCGCCCCGCACTGAGGACGGCGCGGTGGATTTCAGCCAGGACTTCTTCGGCCGTTCCACCAACCTGACCGTTTCCGGCCAGCTGGAGGCGGAGGCCTTCGCCCTGGCGTTCGGCAGCGTTTACACCTTCGGGCCCACCTTCCGGGCCGAGCACTCCAACACCCCGCGCCACGCCGCCGAGTTCTGGATGATCGAGCCGGAGATGGCCTTTGCCGACCTGTCCGACTACATGGACAACGCCGAGGCCATGGTCAAGTACGTGGTGAACTTTTTGCTGGAACAGTGCCCCGATGAGCTGGCTTTCTTCAACCAGTTCATGGACAAGGGCCTGCTGGAGCGTCTGAACGCCCTGGTCAGCGCCGACTTCGCCCGGGTCAGCTACACCGACGCGGTGGCCCTGCTGGAGCCCCACAACGACCAGTTCCAGTACAAGGTCAGCTGGGGCTGCGACCTGCAGACCGAGCACGAGCGTTTCCTGACCGAGCAGGTGTTCAAGCGCCCGGTGTTCGTGACCGACTATCCCAAGGAGATCAAGAGCTTCTACATGCGGCTCAACGACGACGGCCGCACCGTGGCCGCGGCCGATATGCTGGTGCCCGGCGTGGGCGAGCTGATCGGCGGCAGCCAGCGTGAGGAGCGTCTGGACGTGCTGCTGGCCCGCATGGATGAGCTGGGCCTGGGCCGGGAAGACTACGACTGGTACCTGGACCTGCGCCGCTTCGGCAGCGCGCCCCACGCGGGCTACGGTCTGGGCTTCGAGCGCCTGATCATGTACGTCACCGGCATCGCCAACATCCGGGACGTGCTGCCCTTCCCCCGCACCGCCGGCGGGTTCTGATCCCCCGTATACCAATAAAAAGGCGCACGTTTTCACAACGTGCGCCTTTTTTAGGAAGCGGGATAAAAGGCTGTGCGTGCCGCCCGCTCCCGGGCGATACGGGGGCGGGATAAATGGCCTGCGGAAACTACGGGCGCAACAACGATGCGCCCGTTCCGCTTCGCGGACCGTTTCGCCGGTCCAAAGCCCCACCGGGGCTTTGGCTGTTTCGCAGACCCGGAACCCCGGACCCATCGGGTCCGGGCCCCCGCCCGCCTTCTCGCCTGTCCGCTAGGTAAAGGATGCGTCTGCGGGCTCATCGGCCCTCTGAGCGGGCCGATTCACCTCGCAGCCGCATCCCCCCAGCCCTTACACAGATCCGCCCACTGGGCATTGCCGTCCGCGCAGGCGGTCAGTTCTTCGCAGGACAGGCGCACCGCGCTGGCGGCGCTGCCCGCCGCCGGATAGATGGTATCAAACCGCCGCAGCGACTCGTCCAGGAACACCCGCACCCCGTCCTTCAGCGCAAAGGGGCACACCCCGCCCGCCGGATGGCCCACCTTTTCCTCCAGCTGGTCGGCCGGCACCATCTTCGCCTTGGTGTGGAACATCGCCTTGTACTTCGCGTTGTCCACCTTCGCGTCCCCGGCGGCCACGATCAGCACGCAGCCCTCCGGCGTTTCAAAACTCAGGGTCTTGGCGATGTGGGCCTCCTCGCAGCCCAGCCGCTGGGCCGCCAGCGCCACCGTGGCGCTGCTCTCTGTAAATTCCAGCACCCGGTCCCCGAATCCCTTTTCCGTCAAATACGCCCGTACCACTTCCACCGACATTCCGCATCCCTCCATATCGTCAACAAGGCTGTGCGTACCGCCCGCTCCCGATCGATACGGGGGCGGGATAAATGGCCTGCGAAAACTACGGGCGCAAAAACAATGCGCCCGTCCCGCTTCGCGGGCCGTTTCGCCGGTCCAAAGCCCCACCGGGGCTTTGGCTGCTTCGCAGACCCGGAACCCCGGACCCACCGGGTCCGGGCCCCCGCCCACCTTCTCGCCCGTCCGCTGGGTAAGAGGGGCGTCTGCGGGCTCATCGGCCCTCTGAGCGGGCCGATTCACCTCGCAGCCGCATCCCTCCACAGAGAATATGTATCCGATATACCACCCCGGGGCCCGTTTGTCAATGCCCCGCCGTCTATGAGGTGCCCCTATGCCCGAACTTGCCCCCATCGCCCCGCCGCTGCTGGCCTGGTTTCATGAAAACGGCCGCAAGCTGCCCTTCCGGCAGCATCCCACCCCCTACCGGGTCTGGGTCAGCGAGATCATGCTGCAGCAGACCCGCATGACCGCCGCGCTGCCCTACTACGAACGGTTCATGGCCGCCCTGCCCACCGTGGCCGATCTGGCCGCCTGTGAGGAGGAGCAGCTGTTCAAACTGTGGGAGGGCCTGGGCTACTACAGCCGGGCCCGCAACCTGCAAAAGGCCGCCCGGCTTGTCTGCGAACGGTACGGCGGCGAGCTGCCCGACGACTGGGAGGCCCTGCGCGCCCTGCCCGGCGTGGGGGACTACACCGCCGGGGCGGTGGCCTCCATCTGCTTCGGCAAGGCCGTGCCCGCCGTGGACGGCAACGTGCTGCGGGTGTTCGCCCGGCTGTACAACGACGATTCCGACATCACCCGCCCGGCGGTCAAACGGGCCTTTACCCGGCGGGTGATGGCCCATCAGCCCCCCGACGCCTCCGGCCCCTACAACGAGGCGCTGATGGAGCTGGGCGCGCTGGTCTGCGTCCCCGGCAATCCGGACTGCGCCGCCTGTCCGCTGGCGCACATCTGCCGGGGCCGGGCCGCGGGCAACCCGGGCCGTCTGCCCTGCAAGCCCCCGAAAAAGCCCCGCCCGGCCCAGCCGGTAACGGTGGCGCTGATCGCCGGCCCGGACGGCTGGCTGCTGCAGCGCCGGGGCGAGGGCGGTCTGCTGGCGGGGCTGTGGCAGCCCCCGCTGTGGGACACGGCCCTGGACGAGGCCGCTTTGCGGGAGGCCGTTGCCCGGCTGCTGGGTGCCGACCCCGGCCCGGGCGCACCGGCGGGGCAGGCAAAGCATATATTCAGTCATGTGGAGTGGCGGATGACCGGCTGGCGCTTCACCCTGACCCGCCGCCTGCCCGCGCCGGAGGGCTGCGTCTGGGCCACCGCCGCCGACCTGGCCGACACCCGCCCGCTGCCCGGTGCGTTCAAGGCCTGGCGGCGGGTGATGGAAACCGAAAAATTGCCCGCCGGGACGTTGTAATTTTGCCCGCCGGCGGGTATAATAAAGCTAAATCAGAGCCGGGCTTTGCCGCCCGGCTGTGAAAAAACGAACCAGAGGGGGCCTGCCGCATGACCGTCCGAGATCTGGCGATCCTGCCGGTGAAAGCTGCCGACGCCGCCGCGCTGGCCGCGGCCGTCCGGAAAAACACGAAAGCCCTGCACACCCGCGTCCGGGAGCTGCCGGCGTGGAGAAAGGAGAACGAGATCGTGATGAAGAAATCCCATTTTGCCGCGGTGCTGCTGTTCCTGGCCGCCGCCGTGGGCGCGCTGACCGCCGGTTACCTCTACATCCGCCGCCGCGAGAAGGAGCTGGATGAGTACGAGAGCCTGCTGTTCAGCGAGGACTTCGACGAGGACGAGGCCCCCGAGGCCGACGAGCCCGCCGAGGAGCCCGCTGCTGAGTAAGCATCTGCACAAACAAAACCGCCGGCCCGTCGGGCCGGCGGTTTTTTGCGGGCCTTTGCGCCCCACACTGCCACTTGTTCGCCCCGGCGCATCTATGGTATAATCATAAAATACAATGGGGGAGAAGGCCCGCGCTGTTTTACGCGGCCGCTGCCCCCACCCGGCAAGGAGGTGCGCGGCATGAAAAAATTCCTCACCTGGCTTACCATGGTGGCCCTGTTTGTGGTACTGGTGGTGGGGGGCACGGTGGGCTTTCTCTACAGCCGCACCACCGCCGCTTCGCTGCCCGCCCAGGGCGCGAGTTTCGCCGGGCAGACCCTCACCGTAAACGGTTACAGCTGGGGCGTGCCGGTGCTGGGCGGGGTGGTCTGGCGCACCTTCCAGCAGAGCGTCACCGCCGACGTGCAGGATCTGGGCACCATCGACCAGGTCACCCCCGCTGTGGTGCTGGCCGAGGGCCTGGACCCGGAGGGCAGCTTTCTGGTGCTCACCGCCGCGGACGGCACCCAGGTCTACAACGGGCCAGTGTCCGGCCTTTCCAGTGTGCGGCTGCCCGCCAACGGGGACTACCAGGGCCTGCTTACCGCCGGGCGGGTGATGGGCGGCAAGCCCGCCAAACCCGCGGGCTTCTACCGGTACCGGTTCCGGTTCACCCTGGCCGCCCAGCCCACCCTGACCCTCTCGGATGACACCATCACCCGGGGCGAGGTGTGCGCGATCTACATAAGCAACATCCTGGACGCGGGCGCGGCCCCGTCCATCGACTGCGAACTGGGCAGCGTCTGGCTGGCCCCGGTGGAGGGCGGCTGGCTGGGCTTTATCCCCGCCGCCTACAACGCCGAGGCCGGGGACCACGCCCTCACCGTCACGGTGGGCAGCTTTGTGCTGGAGGACACCGTCACGGTGCAGCACCGGGACTTTGCCAAGGTCTACACCACCGGCGCCGAGACGGACGAGCCCGCCGGGGCCAGCACCGAGTTCCGGGAAAAGATCTGGCCGCTCTACACCACCGGCGCGGGGGAAATCCGCTGGAACGGGGCCTTTGCCCAGCCGGTGGAGGGGGACGTGAGCCTGGATTTCGGCGTGTTTGAGTACAAGAACGGCAGCCAGCAGGCGGTGCGCAGCACCGGCGTGGAATGGGCCGCCGCCGAGGGCGCCCAGGTCGTCAGCCCGGCCGCCGGCACGGTGGCCTTTGCGGGCAAGCTGCTGCTGACCGGCAACACGGTGGTCATCGACCACGGCTGCGGGGTCAAGAGTTATCTGTACCGGCTGGGTTCCCTGACGGTGGAAACCGGCGCGGCGGTGGAGCGCGGCGCGGCGGTAGGCACCGCCGGCAGCGAGGCGCTGAAATACGAACTGAAAATCGGCAACAAGAGCATTGATCCCTGGATGGCCATCCGGGGGCAGGGCGGGCTGTTCTACAACCCGGCCTGAGCGCAGACCGCCGCCCGGCGCGGGCGGCAAGGAGGGATCGTTTCGTGAGCGAACAGGAGCAGAGCCTGCTGGAACAGCAGGAGGAACAGGAAGAGGAAACCGCTGCCCGGCCCTGGTGGGGTACCCTGCTGGTATGGCTGGGGATGGTGGTGCTGATCGTGGCGCTGATCGTGGGCGGCGTGGTGCTGGTAATGTACCGGGCCGTCACCGAGGAGGCCCTGCCCGACCGCACCGTGACCTTTGCGGGCCAGACCCTGTCGGCTGCCCAGTGGGACTGGCAGGTGCCGGTGGCCGGGTTTATCAAGCGCAGCTTTTCGGGCACAAACCCGGAGGCGGACGGCGCGGTGCTGGCGGATGTGCAGGTAAGCGATCCCCAGCTGACCCTGCCCAAGGGCATGGACGCCAAAATCACCCTGACCGGCGCCGACGGTTCGGTGCTGTTTGAGGGCGGCGGAGAACAGTTTGCCAGCTACCGCTTTGCCGCCGACGGGGACTATACCCTGGCCATCACCGTGACCCAGCCCGCCGCCCAGGTGGGGCAGGGGGTCACCGGGGAGGATGTGTACCGGGTATCCTTTACCATGAACGCCGAGCCCCAGGTGGAATTGAGCGGCGAATCGGTGGTGCAGGGCGGTGTGCTGGGCATCCGGGTGACCGGTGTGCTGGGCGATGTGCCCCCCAGCCTGACCACCGATCTGGGCGAAGCGGTCTTTATCAAGTACAACGGCGCCTGGCTGGCCTATCTGGGTGTTCCGGGCGACTGCCCCGGCGGCGAGTATGTGCTGCATATCCGTTCCGGCGAATATGAACTGACCCCCACCGTGCGGGTCTACGGCCGCGAGGTGCGGGAACTGGATACCTACACCGCCGACGGCACCGCCGCCGCCCCTTACATCGGGGCGGTGCCCGCCGCGCTGGACGAGGTCATGGACATTGTGGACCCGGATGTGTACTGGGCCCAGGACGGCTTTGTGCAGCCGGTGCAGGGCACCCTGGTGCGGGACTACGACGTGTATGAATACACCGACCGTGTCCAGGCCGACCCGGCCCTGATGGCCACCTACCCGGTGGAGCTGCAGGCGGTGCTGCAGGCCCAGATCGACGCGGCCAACGCCCTGATCACCCCCCGCCACAGCGTCAACGTTACCTTCTCCACCCCCGCGGGCAGCGCGGTGCGCAGCCCCGCGGCGGGCCGGGTGGTTTTTGCCGGTACCCTGGGGGCCACCGGCCGCACCCTGGTCATCGAGCACGGCGGCGGGCTCAAGAGCCTGTTCTACCTGCTGGGCAGCATCAAGGTCAGCGAGGGCGACTATGTCACCCAGGGCCAGACCGTGGCCACCACCCAGGGCCATGTGGTCTGCGATATGCGGCTGGGCGGCGCGGCGCTGGACCCCTGGAGCGTCTGGCGCAACGTGAACCCGGGCGTTCTGTTCCAGTAAATCTTTCGGGAAAACCACGCCCCCGCGCGTGGTTTTCCGTGTTTTCCGGCAAGGAGGAAATTACCATGTCCATGGATCTTTCGGCCACCGTCTGCGCCCTGGCCACCCCGCCGGGGGTGGGGGGCATCGCGGTGGTGCGCATCAGCGGCCCCGAGGCCTATTCCATTGCGGAAAAGGTCTTTCGCCCGGCCAACCCCGCCCGCAAACTGAGCCAGGCCAAGGGGTATACCGCCCTGTTCGGCCACAGCCTGCGGCCGGACGGTTCGGTGCTGGACGAGACGGTGGCCCTGTGTTTCCGCGCGCCCCGCAGCTACACCGGCGAGGATGTGGTGGAGCTGAGCTGCCACGGGGGCAGCGCCATGGCCGAGGGGCTGGTGCAGGCCTGCCTGGCGGCGGGCGCCCGGCCCGCCGGGGCGGGGGAGTTCACCCGCCGCGCCTTTGAAAACGGACGCATCAGCCTGACCCAGGCCGAAGCGGTGATGGACGCCATCCAGGCCGCCGGGCGGCAGGGCGCGGCGCTGGCCGCGGCCAGCCTCGACGGGGCGGTGGCCCGGCGGATCGGGGCCATCCGGGAGGATCTGACCGCCCTGGCCGCCCATCTGGCCGCCTGGGTGGATTTCCCCGAAGAGGACGTGCCCGCCCTGGAACCGGCGGCCCTGACCGCCACCCTGACCGGCTGCCGGGATAAGATCCAGGCCATGATCGACCAGTGGGGCGCGGGGGCGGTGGCCCTGGGCGGGGTGGATACCGCCATCGTGGGCCGGCCCAACGTGGGCAAAAGCACCCTGCTGAACCTGCTGGCGGGGTTTGAGCGGGCCATCGTGACCCCGGTGGCCGGCACCACCCGGGACGTGGTGCAGCAGACGGTGCAGCTGGGCAGCGTGCGGCTGAACCTGAGCGACACCGCCGGTCTGCGGGAAACCGCCGACGCGGTGGAGGCCGAGGGCATCCGCCGCAGCTACAGGGCGCTGGACGCCGCCGGGCTGGTGCTGGCGGTGTTTGATGCCAGCGAACCCGCCACCGAGGAGGACGCCCGGCTGGCGCAGCTGTGCCGGGGCCGCCCGGCGCTGGCGCTGGTGAACAAGCAGGACGCCGGGGCGCAGGTGTTTGACGAAGCGGTGCTGGCCGGGTGCTTCTCCGACGTGGTGCACCTGTCCGCCAAAGACCCGGCCAGCCTGCAGCTGCTGGCAGGCCGGGTGGAGACCCTGCTGGGGGTGGCCAACCTGGACCCCTCGGCAGGCTGCCTGAGCGGGCAGCGTCAGCTGGCCGCCGCCACCGCCGCCCGCAATGCGCTGGACGACGCGCTGGCCGCCGGGCAGCAGGGCTTCGGCCTGGACGCGGTGAGCGTCTGCGTGGATGAGGCGCTGCACGCGCTGTATGAACTGACCGGCGAAGCCGCCGACGAAGCGGTGATTGAGGAAGTGTTCAGCCGCTTCTGTGTGGGAAAGTAAGAGGAGAGAAAAACAGTGATCCATCTGGGAGATTTTGACGTGATCGTGATCGGCGCGGGCCACGCCGGCATCGAGGCCGCCCACGCGGCGGCGGTGCTGGGCGCGCACACCGGGCTGTTTACCCTGAGCCTGGACGGCATCGGCAATATGCCCTGCAACCCCAGCATCGGCGGCACCGCCAAGGGCCATCTGGTGCGGGAGGTGGACGCGCTGGGCGGTGTGATGGGCCTGGCGGCGGACGCCACCTATCTGCAGAGCCGGATGCTCAACCGGGGCAAGGGCCCGGCGGTGCACAGCCTGCGGGTGCAGACCGACCGGCGGCGCTACCACGATTATATGAAGCTGTTTCTGGAGCGCACGCCGGGCCTGGAACTGAAACAGGCGGAGGTGACCGACATCCTGGCCGAAAACGGCCATGTTACCGGGGTGCGCACCCGTCTGGACGGGTACTATGGGGCAAAGTGTGTGGTGATTGCCACCGGCACCAACCTGGGCGGCAAGATTTTTGTGGGCGGGGCGGACTACCCCAGCGGGCCGGACGGCCAGCACGCCGCCACCGCCCTGACCGAAAGCCTGAAAGCCCTGGGCCTGCCGCTGCGCCGGTTCAAGACCGGCACCCCGGCCCGGGTACACCGGCGCAGCATTGATTTTGACAAGCTGGAGTGCCAGCCCGGCGACCCGGACGAGCTGCTGCAGCCCTTCAGTTTTCTGACCCGCACCCCCATGCGGAACAAGGTGGCCTGCCACATTGCCTGGACCAACCCGGAGACCCACCGGATCATCCGGGAGAACCTGCACCGCAGCCCGCTGTACGGCGGCAAGATCGAGGGCATCGGGCCCCGGTACTGCCCCTCCATCGAGGACAAGGTGGTGCGGTTTGCGGAAAAGGACCGGCACCAGATCTTTGTGGAACCCTGCGGCGAGGACACCGACGAGATGTACCTGCAGGGCATGAGCAGCAGCCTGCCGGAGGATGTGCAGGTGGCCATGTACCGCAGCATCGTGGGGTTTGAGCATCTGGAGATCATGCGCCCGGCCTACGCCATCGAGTACGACTGCATCGACCCCACCGCCCTGGCCGCCACGCTGGAATGCAAGGCGGTGGCCGGGTTGTACGGGGCGGGGCAGTTCAACGGCACCAGCGGCTACGAGGAGGCTGCGGCCCAGGGCCTGCTGGCCGGGCTGAACGCCGCCCGGGCCGCGCTGGGCAAAAGCCAGCTGATCCTGCCCCGGTCGTCCAGCTATCTGGGCACCCTGGTGGACGATCTGGTCACCAAGGGGGTGCTGGATCCCTACCGGATGATGACCAGCCGCAGCGAGTACCGGCTGACCCTGCGCCAGGACAACGCGGACGAGCGTCTGACCCCCATCGGCCGGGAATACGGCCTGGTGGACGATGCCCGCTGGGCGCGGTTTGAGCAGGACATGGCCATCAAGCAGGCGGAGCTGGCCCGGCTGCACGCCACCCGGATTCCCGGCGCGGCGCTGGCCGAACCCTTTGCGGCGGCGGGGCTGGCCCCTGCGCCTCAGGGGGGCGAAGCGGACAAGCTGCTGCTGCGCCCGGGCGTGACCTACGAGCTGCTGGCCGGCATCATCGGCCGGGGCGAGGGGGTGGACGCCCGCATGGCGGGACGCATCGAGACCGAGCTGAAATACGCCGGCTACATCGAGCGGCAGCAGCGGCAGGTGCGGCAGGTGCAGCAGCAGGAGAACACCCCCATCCCGCCGGATTTTGACTACGCGCCCCTCACCGGCCTGCGGCTGGAAGCCCGGGAAAAGCTGGCCCGTATCCGGCCGGTAAGCCTGGGGCAGGCGGCCCGGGTGCCGGGGGTGTCCCCCTCGGACATCGCGGTGCTCAGCGTGGCGCTGCACGCCGCGCGGCGCAAACAGGCAAACGCCGGGCCCGGCCCGGACGAAGCATAAAAAGGAGTGACCGAGAATGGAATATCGTCGTTTTAAGGATACCCTGTTCATCCGGCTGGACAAGGGCGAGGAAATTCTGGAGCAGATGGAAAAGGTCTGCACCGCCGAGCAGGTCAAGCTGGCCCAGGTGAGCGCCATCGGCGCCATCAACGAGTTTACGGTGGGGGTGCTGCGCACCGCCGAGAAGCAGTACAAGGCCAACAACTTCACCGGCGATCATGAGATCGTCAGCCTGACCGGCACCGTCACCACCAAGGAGGGCGCGTTCTACGCCCATCTGCATCTGGCCGCCGGCGACGAGACCGGCGCCGTGGTGGGCGGCCACCTGAACCGGGCCGTGGTCAGCGCCACCTGCGAGATGGTGGTGCGGGTTGTGGACGGCACCGTCGAGCGCCGCTTCAGCGACGAGATCGGCCTGAACCTGTTCGAGTTCGTGTAAGCCGATCTGGGGGGACAACGTCCCCCCGGCGCTGCGGGCGCAACAACGATGCGCCCGCCCGGCTGCGCCGACCGCGCTGCCGGTCCAAGGCCGCACTGCGGCCTTGGCTGCTTTGCAGACCCGGCCCCCGGAAATCAGGGCCGAATATCTTCGGCCCTGGGGATAAATACAAAGCAAGGCCCGCGCAGACCGTTTCCGGTTTGCGCGGGCCTTGTTATATCATTCCCTATGGCCGAAGAAATTCGGCCATGTGTTCCGGGGGGGATGGGGGGATAGGTTCTATCCCCCCATATCAGCCCTTACAGCTCTCCCTTGGCCCGCAGCGCCTGGATCTTGAGCAGGGCGGCGATGGTTTTGCCGTCCACGATGCGGCCGTCCAGGCACATGGCCACGGCCTCGTCCAGGGGCAGGGATTCCGGGGTCAGGAACTCGTCCTCGTCCAGATGCATGGGCACCGGATGCAGGCCGGTGGCCAGATAGGTATAGATGATCTCGCTGCAGTAGCCCACCGTGGGCCAGATGGGGTGCAGGTCCCGCCAATGGTCGGCGGCCAGGCCCGCTTCCTCGCCCAGCTCCCGCTTGGCGGCCTCCAGCGGGTCTTCGCCCGCCTCCAGCTTGCCGGCGGGCAGCTCCCAGATCTCCTGCCCGAACGCATACCGGAACTGCCGCACCAGGTACACCCGGTTATCCTCGGTCAGGGCCGCCACGCAGGCGCCCCCGTGATGATGCACGATCTCCCGGATGCCCTCGGCCCCGTTTTCCAGGGTCACGGTGTCCTTGGTTACGGTGAATACGCGGCCGCGGTAGATCTCCTCGCTGCCGGTCCGGGTCTCAAAATGCGCCATGGTCAGTCCTCTCCTTTCGCGGCGGCGGCTGCCTCGGCGCACCGGGCCAGCACCCGCACCACCCGGCGGCTGGCCACCCGCTGCACCGTGAACTCCACGCCGCCCCATTCCACCCGGGCGGCTTCGCCCTCGGCGGGAATGTGGCCCAGGCGGTCCGCCACAAGGCCGCCCACCGTGTCGAACTCCTCGTCCTCGCTGCGCTCCGGCAGGGGCAGATCCAGCGCGTCAAACAGATCTTCCAGATCCAGCGCCGCGTCCACGCTCACGCTGCCGTCCTCATTGCGGGTCAGGGGCTCTTCCTCGTTGTCGTACTCGTCCTGGATGTTGCCCACGATCTCTTCCAGGATATCCTCCATGGTCACGATGCCGGCGGTGCCGCCGTACTCGTCCACCACAATGGCGATCAGGCATTTCTTGCGCTTGAAGTCCAGCAGCAGCTCCCGGGCGGGGCGGCTTTCCGGCACGAACATCGCCTGGCGCACAAAGGACTGCACCGGGCTGTCCAGCTCCTCCGGGTGATCCACCAGCCGCAGCAGGTCCTTTACATACAGCATGCCGGCCACGTCGTCCAGGCTGCCTTTGTATACCGGCAGGCGGCTGTTGCCGCTTTTCAGCGCCGCCGCCACCGCCTGCCGGCAGCTGGCGGTCAGCTCCACGGCGGTGACCTCGGTGCGGTGGGTCATGATGTCCCCCGCGCACACATCGTCCAGATCAAAGATGTTGTTGATCATCCGTTTCTGGCTTTCGTCGATCTCTTCCTCGTCCGCGTCGTCCATGATTTCGAGGAACTCCTCCTCGGTCACGCGCTCCTTGCCGCCCAGGCCCGCCGGGGCCAGCAGCCGGTCCAGCCAGGCGGGCAGGGTCAGCTTCTTGGCCAGCACCCAGCCCACCACAAAACATACCAGCCCTGCCGCCAGGGCCACCAGCAAAATCGTAAGACCATCCGGGTCCATCTGTAAACTCCCTCCCGCCGGGTGTTCCGGCGCTTTTGTGAGCTATGTTATACAACTTGTATTGTAGTAAAAACAAACCCGCCCGTCAAGCGGCGGGCGGGTAAAATCCTTGTGATATGGCGCGGTTTCAGCCCTCTTTCGGCTCGGCGGTCAGGGGCACCCCCAGCCGCTGCAGGTCGGCCAGGGTCACCCGGCCGGATTCCAGCGCGTCGGCCAGCGGTTCGCTGCTGCCGTCCTCGTACAGGGCGGTGACGCCCTCCAGGCTGCCGGTCAGGTAGTAGACGGATCCCTCGTCTTCGCCCACCCGGGTCAGCACCGTATCCACCGGCTCGCCCTCTTCGGGCAGGCCTTCGATGGCGGTTACGGCCGGGGCGGTGACGGTGTCCGCCGTGACCTGGGACTTTTCGGCGGCGCTTTCCTCATCCGGGGCCATGGCCATTGCCTGGGGGGCGGCGGCGCGGGGCTCGGCCCCTTCACCGGCCGCGTCGTAGGCGGCCGCCATGTTCGGGGCCGCGGCACCGCCCGACGCGCCAAAGCCGTCCAGCCCGAGCATCGGGCCGTATTTCACCACCGGGATGGCGATCAGGATCAGGCAGGCCGCCGCGGCCAGCACGCCTTTCCAGGCGCGCCGCGGGTTTTTGACCACATGCAGCCGGGGCGCCGCCGGGGAGGAGGCTGCCTCCATCGCCGCCCGGGTGCGGGCTTTCCAGTCGTCTGAGGCGGTCACCTTGTTCAGGGCGCTGCGGTAGGCGTCTTCCGGTCGGCTCATGGCAATTCCTCTCCTTCCAGTTGGTCTTTCAGCTTCGCCCGCGCACGGCTCAGCTGGCTGAGCACCGTGTTCTGGCTGCGGTCCAGCAGGCGGGCGATCTCGGCGGTGGAATACCCCTCGATATAATGCAGGTACACCACCTGCCGGTACTTCATCGGCAGTGCGGCCACCGCCTCCAGCACCCCGCTTTCCTCGGGGGTAAAGGCGGGCAGGGTTTCGTCCAGCCCCTCGGTGCGGCGCTGCCAGGCGCTGCGGAAATGGCTCTTGCACCGGTTGATGGTGGCCCGCAGCAGCCAGGCTTTCTGGTGTTCGGGGCTCTCAAAGGCAGGCTGACGCTGCACCAGGGTCAGAAAGACGTCCTGGGCCATATCTTCGGCATCGGCCATGTTCTTCACCAGCCCGAAAGCGGTGCGCACCACCATGTCGCCGTAGTATTCCAGCGCCTGTTCGGGCGTCAGCACCTGGGCCGCCGTCATCGTACCCGCCCTTCCTTCTTGTAGGCTTCTGTCCTGCATACGCACGGACCTCCCGGATTATTGCATCGTTGCGCGGCTTTTTTCGGCCGCTTTTCCTATTGTATCGGGTCGGCCGGGCAAATGCAATCGGCTTTTTGCCCGAAAAGGCTTGCGGCGGATGGGGGATTGGTTGTACTATAGAAATGTATAGGCCGCGCCCGCCGACGGGCCGGCCACTCAAGGATGATGAACAAAGGGGGTCCCCACCATGGAACAATCCGAACGCATCGCCCTGCGCCGCGCCGCTGCCCGGCTGCGGCTGGACGTGCTGGAAGAGGTGTTCTCGGCGCAGTCCGGCCATCCGGGCGGCGCGCTGAGCAGCGCTGAAATCTTCACCTGGCTGTACAACAAGGAACTGAACGTTGACCCGGCCCAGCCCCGCTGGCCCGACCGGGACCGCTTCGTGCTGAGCAAGGGCCACAGCAGCCCCGGCCTGTACGCGGCGCTGGCCCGGCGCGGGTTCTTTGACCCGGCGCTGCTGCCCACCTTCCGCAAGAGCGGTTCGATCCTGCAGGGGCATCCCGATATGAAGAAGATCCCCGGCGTGGACATGACCAGCGGCAGCCTGGGCCAGGGCGTGAGCGCCGCCTGCGGCATGGCGCTGGCCGCCAAGCTGGACGGCGCGTCCTGGCGGGTGTACACCCTGCTGGGCGACGGCGAGATGGAAGAGGGCCAGGTGTGGGAGGCCGCTATGTTTGCCGCCCACAAGAAGCTGGACAACATGTGCTGGATCGTGGACTCCAACGGCCTGCAGATCGACGGCCGGGTGGAGGACGTGGCCGGCCCCGGCCCGCTGGACAAGAAGTTCGAGGGCTTCGGTTTCCATGTGCTGAAGGTGGACGGCCACGACTTTGACGCGCTGGAGGCCGCCTTTGCCGCCGCCCGCGCCGAGAAGGGCCGCCCCACCGTGATCCTGGCGTCCACCGTCAAGGGCAAGGGGGTCAGCTTCATGGAGGATCAGGCCGGCTGGCACGGCAAGGCCCCGAACGCCGAGCAGTATGCCCAGGCAAAACAGGAACTGGAGGCCGAACTGGCCCGCTGGGAGGTGGAGTAAATGGAACCGATCAAGGAAGCAACCCGAGTAAGTTTCGGTAAGGCGCTGGCCGAGCTGGCGCCGGAATATCCCGGCCTGGTGGTGCTGGACGCGGACCTGGCGGCTGCCACCCGCACCGACATCTTTGCCAAGGCCTGGCCCGACCGGTTTGTGGACTGCGGCATCGCCGAGTGCAACATGCTGGGCGTGGCGGCCGGTCTGGCGGCGGCGGGCAAGATCCCCGTGGCGGCGAGCTTTGCCATGTTCAGCGCCGGGCGCGCCTTTGAGCAGATCCGCAACTCGGTGGGGTATCCCCATCTGAACGTGAAGATCGCCGGCAGCCACGCGGGCGTGAGCGTGGGCGAGGACGGCGCTACCCACCAGTGCCTGGAGGACGTGGCCCTGATGCGCACCATCCCGGGCATGACCGTTCTCTGCCCGGCGGACGCCTTCTCCATGCGGGAAGCGGTGCGGGCCATGCTGGACCATGAGGGCCCGGTGTACATCCGCCTGGGCCGTCTGGCGGTGAACAGCATCTACCACGACCGTCCCGCCGGCTGGCTGAAGATCGGCAAGGGCGAGGTGCTGCGTGAGGGCGCCGACGTGACCCTGCTGGCCGCCGGCCTGGAGGTACAGGAGGCTCTGGCCGCCGCCGAGCTGCTGGCCGCCCAGGGCGTGAACGCCGCCGTGGCCGACATGCACACCATCAAGCCGCTGGACGCCGAGCTGGTGGCCGAACTGGCCCGCAAGACCGGCGCCGTGGTCACCGCCGAGGAGCACAACGCCATCGGCGGCCTGGGCGACGCGGTGCTGGCCGCGCTGGCCGACGCCGACGTGCGGGTGCCGGTGGAAAAGGTGGCCGTGCAGGACGTGTACGGCCATTCCGGCAAGGGCGACGAGCTGCTGGGCGAGTTTGGTCTGCGGGCGAAGGACATCGCCGCGGCCGCCCTGCGTGTGATCGCGCGCAAGTAACCGAATATCCGGCAGGGAGCCGCGTCGGGCTGACGCGGCTCCTTTTACAAAACAGGAGGAAACAGCCATGCGGGAACTTCTCATCGTGGTGGATATGCAGAACGATTTTCTCACCGGGGCGCTGGGCACCCCCGAGGGGCAGGCGGTGCTGCCCGGGGTAACGGCGCTGGCCCGGGACTGGGCCGGGGAGCTGGTCTTTACCCGGGACACCCACACCTCCGACTACCTGAACACCCAGGAGGGCAAAAACCTGCCGGTGGTGCACTGCGTGCAGGGCACCGAGGGCTGGCAGCTGGCCCCGGAACTGGACGCCCTGGCCAAAGAGCGGGGCTGTAAGGTGTTTGACAAGCCGGCTTTCGGCAGCACCCAGCTGGCCCACTGGGCCGCGATGGAGCACGCCCGGGAACCCTTTGCCCGCATCAGCCTGGTTGGCGTCTGCACCGACATCTGCGTGCTGAGCAACGCCCTGCTGCTGAAAGCCGCCCTGCCGGAGGTGCCGGTGCGGGTGTACGGCAGCCTGTGCGCCGGGGTCAGCCCGGCCAGCCATACCCGGGCGCTGGAGGCCATGCAGGTGTGTCAGGTGGAAGTGGTATGAGCGGTGTGCGCATCCTGGCCCCGGTACTGCCCGCGGCTTTGACCGACGCGGCCGCCTGGCCCGGCGGGGAACTGGCCGGGGCCCGGCTGCATGGGGCCAGCCTGGCGGGCGAGGATTTGCGGGAATGCCGCCTGGAGGGCTGCCGGGTGGAGAGCTGCCGTCTGCTGGGCTGCGATCTGCGGGGGGCGGTGTTCCGGGACTGCGTCTTTGTGAACTGCGATTTTTCCGGCAGCAACCTGCGGGATATCTGGTTTCTGCGCTGCACCCTCACCGGGGTGCGGGCCGAGGGCGCGGATGTCAGCGGCGCCCGGCTGGAGCATGTTCTGCTCAAGGACAGCCGGCTGGAGGGGGTCAACCTGGACGGGGCCAGCCTGGCGGGCTGTGTCTTTGCGGACTGCCGGATGGCCGGGGCCTGGCTGACCGGCCTGCGCGCCCGGGACTGGAAGCTGGAACGGTGCGACCTGACCCGGGCCAGTGTGGTGGGCACCCTGCTGCGGGACCAGGACCTGAGCGAGGGCAGCATTGAGGGGCTGGTGCTGAGCGAATCCGCCGCCGAGCTGCGGGGGGCCGTGGTGAGCCCTTTGCAGGCGGTGGAACTGGCCCGGCTGCTGGGGGTGCGTGTGCGCTGAGCAAAAACGGAACGGGGGCGGTACCGGCGGGTGCCGCCCCTGTTTTTGGCTGCCTGAGGCGGAAAAACCGGCGTTACCACACAGATTTCACCGCCGTTCTGTTTGCTTTTTGCATACAGATATGGTACACTATTCATGTGTTTGCCTTGCGCCGGGATGGGCGGTATGCCTTTCCCGGCCCGATTCTGCCCGCGGTGCGGGCGTGATAAAGGAGAGCGAATCTATGCGCGCAGAGTGGACCAAAAAGCTGGTGCGCTGCCTGACCAGCCAGGTTGCCGTCTATGTGGTGAGCGGCCTGCTGGTGGTGTCGGTGCTGACCGGCGTGGTGCTGTATGTAAGCGGCAGCCACGATCCCGATCCTGCCCCCGCGTCCGGCAGCAATGTGGACTGGGAAGAGGTGGATCAGGACGCCAGCTACGACGCCGAGGGCGGCGTGATCGATCAGGACATATACGAGGGCACCGTGCTGCCCGAAACCGAGGACGCCGGGCAGGACTATCTGGACGAGACCCTGTTCATCGGTGACTCCAATACCTACCGGTACATGATGTATGGTGAGGACGACGAGACCCCCTTTACCTCCCTGCAGAACACCATCGGCGTGGTGTCCATGGGCGTGGGCTCCATCACCAGCCTGAAGTGTGAGGAGTTTGTGGGGTATTCCGAACCGGTGACCATCCCCGAAGCGGTCAAAATCATGCAGCCCAAGCGGATCATTATCTGCTTCGGCACCAACAACCTGTCCGCTGCCGGCAAGGGCACCGACAATTTCATCGAACAGTACGCCAAGGGCCTGGCCGCTATCCACAAGGCCTATCCCTACGCGGACATCATTGTCAGCGCCGTGCCGCCGCTGGATAAGCAGCGCAGCAACACCGCTCTGACCATGACCCAGGTGGACGAGTTTAACCAGGCCATCGTGGCCGTGTGCGAAGAAGAGGGATATAAGTTCCTGGATTCCAGCGAGGCCCTCAAGGACGAAAAGACCGGCTGGGCCAAGGAAGATTACACCCTGTCCGACGGGGTGCACCTGTCCAAAGAGGGCGTCACCGCCTACATGGAATATGTGCGCACCCACGCTTACATCACCGAAGACACCCGGCCCAAGCCCCTCAAGACCATCCCCAAGGCCAAGGGCACCCCGCCGGGCCTGATCAGCCAGGATCCCATCGCCGTGCGGGGCGAGGGGAACACCGTTACCGTGCCGGTGGAGTTCCTGGCCTCGGAGGGCGGCTACATCGAGGGCGTTACCAGCCAGGCGGTTGCCAAGGGCGGAACCTGCTCCACCGTGCGCGCGGTGGCCAACGCGGGCTATGCCTTCTCCCACTGGACCATTGAGCCGGTGGGCAGCGCCGGCGGCGCGGGGGATACCCTGACCTTCACTGTGCCCGCTGATGCCGACGCCAACGGCGTGGTGGTCAAGGCACACTTTGTGGCCACCGCCACCGCGGCCCCGGCCACGCCGGCGCCCACCGCCACCCCGGAAGTTACCGCCACCCCGGAGACCTCTCCCAGCCCGGAGATCACCCCCACCCCGGATGTAACCCAGCAGCCCACGGCGCCGCCTACCGCGGAACCCACGCCGGCGCCCACCACGGCACCTACCACGGCGCCCACCACCGCGCCCACCGAGGTGCCCACGGTTGCCCCCCCGACGAATGGAAATTCATCCGAGGGCCAGGGCGGCGGGACGGACCAGCCGGCGGGCTGATCCCGCGTTTTGCCTTTCCGCACGGCCGAAGCAACCCTGCTTCGGCCGTTTTTGCACGATATACCAAAGGAGGAATCTGCCATGCCCCAGCAGCAGGACCGGCGCACCCAGAGCAGCCGTACCTTGATCCGGCGGTTCTGGCCCTATATGCGCCCCTACCGCAAAACCCTGTGCGTGGACCTGTTCTGCGCCGCCCTGACCACCGTCTGCGAACTGGTGCTGCCGCTTCTGATGCGCACCATCACCGATACCGCCACCAACAACCTGGCCGCCCTCACGGTAGGGCTGGTGCTCAAGCTGGCGGGCCTGTATCTGGTGCTGCGGATCATCGACGGCATCGCCGCCTACTATATGGCCAGCATCGGGCATATCATGGGCGTCTATGTGGAGACCGATATGCGCCGGGACGCCTTTACCCATCTGCAGCGGCTCAGCCACAGCTACTACGCCAACACCAAGGTGGGCCAGATCATGGGCCGCATCACCAACGACCTGTTTGATGTGACCGAGTTCGCCCACCACTGCCCGGAGGAATTCTTTATCGCGGGCATCAAGATCGCGGCCTCCTTTGTGATCCTGTGCCGGGTCAACGTGATGCTCACGGTGCTGCTGTTCCTCTGCGTGCCGCTGATGGCGGTGGTGTCCACCATCCTGAACCAGCGGCTGCGGGCGGCTTTCCGCCGCCAGCGGGTGCAGATCGGCGAGCTGAACGCCCGCATTGAGGACAGCCTGCTGGGCGAGCGGGTGGTCAAGGCCTTTGCCGCCGAAAAGGTGGAGGACCGCAAGTTTGCCGAGGACAACGAGCGGTTCCAGGCCATCAAGAAACAGACCTATTATTTTATGGCCGCGTTCCAGACCAGCACCCGCCTGTTTGACGGCCTGATGTATCTGGTGGTGCTGCTGGCGGGCGGGCTGTTCATCGTCTACCGGGCCATCACCCCCGGCGACCTGGTGGCCTACATGCTGTATGTGAGCACCCTGATCGCCACCATCCGCCGCATCGTGGAGTTTGCCGAGCAGTTCCAGCGGGGCATGACCGGCATCGAGCGGTTCTGCGAGATCATGGACGCGGACGTGGAGATCTTTGACGAGCCGGGCGCCCAGCCGCTGCGGGTGGAAAAGGGCGGGATCTGCCTGGAGGACGTGAGCTTCGAGTATCCGGACGACCACAACAAGGTGCTGCGCCATCTGGATCTGCGCATCCGTCCCGGCGAGAAGCTGGCGCTGGTGGGGCCGTCGGGCGGCGGCAAGACCACCCTGTGCAACCTGATCCCCCGGTTCTACGACGTGACCAGCGGCCGCATCACCATCGACGGCCAGGAGGTGCGCAGCGTAACGCTGGAAAGCCTGCGCCGGGCCATCGGCATCGTGCAGCAGGACGTGTACCTGTTCAGCGGCACGGTGTATGAGAACATCGCCTACGGCAAGCCGGAGGGCGCCAGCCGGGACGAGGTGATCGCGGCGGCGAAGCTGGCCGGCGCGGACGAGTTCATCCGCAACCTGAAGGACGGTTACGACACCTATGTGGGCGAGCGGGGCGTAAAGCTCAGCGGCGGCCAGAAACAGCGCATCAGCATCGCCCGGGTGTTTTTGAAGAACCCGCCCATCCTGATCCTGGACGAGGCCACCAGCGCTTTGGACAACGAGAGCGAGGTGCTGGTGAACCGCAGCCTGGACCAGCTGGCCAAGGGCCGCACGACCCTGACCATCGCCCACCGCCTGACCACCATCCAGGACGCCGACCGCATCCTGGTGCTGGACGACGGCGGCATCCAGGAGCAGGGCACCCACGAGGAACTGCTGGCCCTGGGCGGTGCCTACGCCCGTTTGTGGAACCGCACGCTGCGGTAAGCGGGCAGGGGAGAGAATACAAAAAGCAGGCCGGTGCGTAGGGCATACGCACCGGCCTGCTGCTGTGTAGGGGAACGGCGGTCAATCGGTGGGCCAGATGTCGGCGGTCTCCATGGATACCTCGGGGGCCGCGGCCTCGGCGCCCTCCTCCGTGCCCGTGTCGGCGGGGGCGGCGGCTTCGGCGTCCGCCTCTGCGCCGGTATCGGCCGGGGCGGCGGTCTCGGTCTGCGCCTCCGTGCCGAAGTCAGCCCCCGCGGCTACCTCTTCCTCGGTCAGCGGCGGCACCGCCGTCTCACTGGACGCGCCGCCGTCCGCACCGGACGTGCCGTCCGCCGGGGCGGTCAGGGCGGTCACCTCGCCGGAGGGCTGGCTCAGCAGATAGGCGCCCACCGGCTCCTGCTTGTATACCAGCAGAACCCCGCTCACCGTCTCCTCGCCGGTACTGCGCCCCGGGCACAGCGCTACCCATTTCTCCACCGTCTTGCCCTTGCAGCCGGACAGGTCCAGGCCGCTGGCCTTTACCACCTCGTTGAACGCGGCAAAGCTGTCGTCCCATTTCCTGGGCACCTTTACCTTATCCACCGTGGTGTTGGCCAGATCCACCTGCAGCCCGTACCCGCTGAAAAAGGCCGCGATGTCCTGGGTGGTCTCGATGGCGGCCGGCGCGCCCTCGGGCAGCGCCGCCGCGCTCTGTACCTGGGAATACCGGCTCACGCCGTACACGGTGCCCGCCAGCAGCGCCCCGCATACCGCCAGCGCCCCCAGCCGTTTCACCGCGTTTTTATTGAGTGTAAGCACAAACATGACGATTACTCCTCCCTTTGAAGCTGCGGCATTTGTATATGCCTATTCCGCACCCCGCCCGGATATGCCGGTTTTGTCCGTTTCGTGCCCCCCCGCAAAAAAACTCTTGACATACCCTGCGGGCTGTGCTATACTAATCAAGCACCCAAAGAAATGGGCAAATATCGCGGAGTGGAGCAGTCCGGTAGCTCGTCGGGCTCATAACCCGAAGGTCGTTGGTTCAAATCCAGCCTCCGCAACCATGATAAGTTGACAGATTTCGAATGGAATCTGTCAACTTTTTTATACCCAAAACCAACGAAAAGCCGCAGGATTTCCTGCGGCTTTTTGCTTTATCGGTAAAAATTTCAGAAATCCTATTTTTCTATATCACTCTTTTTTAAGGAGGTCATACCGAATGAATAAAAGCGAATCCATCAAAGCCGGTCTTCGCAAGCGTTTCCAGTCGGGCGAGTCAAAGCTGGCAAAGAGAAAGTGCTACGGATATAAGGCTGACGCCAACGGCGAACTGGTCATTGATTCGGAAGAGGCCAAAATCGTCAACCGTATCTTTACGCAGTACCAAAGTGGCATGAGCTTAGGAGCGATTGCCGCTGAACTGTTCAAACAGCAGATTCCCTCTCCAACCGGAAAAGCTCAATGGAGCCGGGAAGCCATCCACAAGCTGTTGTCCAATGAAAAATATACGGGCCGTGTTCTGTTGCAGAAAACAATCCGCACCGGCAGAGTGCAGGTAAAGAATGAAGGCGAAGAATGGCAATATCTGTACGAAAACGCCCATGCGGCCATTATTTCGGACGAGCTGTTTTGGAGTGTACAGGAAGTGAAAGCCAGTCGGGCAAAAATTGTCAGCTGAACAACTTTTTGCTACAATGAAGAAAACACATGGGGGAGTGATTTCGGTTGCGTATCATCACAAGAATCACCCCTCCCGGCGCAAAGAAAAAGCAGAAAGAGAAGCCTCCCCTTCGGGTAGCCGCTTATTGCCGCGTCAGTACGGAACGCCCGGAACAGGAAACCAGCCTGGACCTTCAGGTCCGATATTATACACAGCGGATCGAAAGCACTCCGGGATGGGTAAACGCCGGCGTTTTTGCAGAAAAAGCCTCCGGGCTGAGCATAAAGCGCCGCAAGGAATTTCAAAGACTTCTGGATAGCTGCCGGAACGGTGAGATCGATATGGTCCTGGTAAAATCCGTGAGCCGGTTCGGGCGGGATTCCCTGGAAATGTTCAAGATCCTTCGGGAATTGCAGGCCTTGGATGTGGATGTCTTTTTCGAGGAAGAAGGAATTCACAGCAAGGATCGTCAGGTGCAGTATTATCTCACGATTTACTGCGCCTTCGCGCAAACGCAGAGCGAGAACGCAAGCCGGAATATCCGCTGGGGCATCGAGCACAGCTTTATGGACGGAACCTCTGGCTATGCGGAGTTTGTCTGCTTTGGATATAAAAGGGATCGGGACGGTGCGCTTTGTCCCGATGAACCGAACGCCTCCATCGTTCGCCGGATGTTTGAGATGCGGGCCGCCGGTGCCAGTCTCGGTGCTATATCTGATTGGTTGTATCAACAAGGCGTTCCCTCTCCAAGGGGAAAAGAGCATTGGAGCCGAGAGACCATCAAGAAACTGCTCCAGAATGAAAAATATATCGGGAGTGTGTTGCTCCAGAAAACCTATGTGCAGGATTTATTTAGTCGAAAACAATGCAAGAATATGGGCGAGAAGCTGCGGTATCTGTACCAGTTTGCTCACCCCGCGATCATCAGCCCGGAGTTGTTTGAAAAGGTAAATCCTGCTATCTATGCAATAATAAACCGTAATCCGGAAGAAGCCGACGCCCCCGGCGAAAAGAAAGAAGGAAAGCAGCCATGACTTTTGTGGTGGAAAAAGTATTTGGTAAACAGAAAATCATACTGGCAGAAGTTCAGGCCAAATTGGCTGCAGCAGAAGAGCAAGCTGACAACGGCAAAATACTTCCGGCAAAGGAAGCTCTTGATGCACTGAAAGAGAAATACGGTGTATAATCTTGAAAGGAAGTTAAGTTGTGCCCGATTCCATTAGTCAAGACTTGCCTTTCTTTCAGGGTAATACAAAAATTTATAGAAGTCGCTCTGGTCATTTAGAAAGGTGCTTTATGGTACCATTGATGTTGTATAATCAAGCCGTAAACATAACAATATGCGTGCTGATTGACCCTTGTTAAAAATATGTCCCTCACACATACGGTGATGTTGAAAAAAGAGTAGCAAGGCTTTATTATAAAGTTGTAGATACTTGTAATAAGGCGGTGGGAAAGTGACGTTTGAAACAAATGGTGTATTGCCAGCAGGATTTCATGATTATACATATGATGAATTCTGCAAAACTTTTGTAGAAGACTTTCCTACTTCGCAGAGGCGTAGGATGATTGCAGAGGCACTGCTAGAGTTTTCTAGGGAAGTATTTGCCATAGGTGTTCCCTGTGAATTTTGGATTGACGGTAGTTATGCAACAGCAAAAGTCAATCCGAATGATGCAGATATAATTCTGTTTTTTCAGTACCAACACATGGTGCAACTTCAACCGTTATGGCAATCTTTTCGCCAGAAATATGCTGGTGTGCTAGACATATATTTTTGGTATGCAAAGTCTCCTGAAAACGAACGGTTACTAAAGCCTGCCGATTATAACCAGATAATTAACCAACGAAATTATTGGAGAGGACAATTCGGATTTGACCGCGAGGACAGACCAAAAGGAATTATCCGCATAGATTGTAAGTCTATTGAAGAAAAATTGATGGGAGGTGAAGATTGTGCCACATATTGAACTTACAGCGATTGAAAGAAAAATTCAAGATACCGAGAAAGAATTGCAGAACTTAGTCGCGTTTTCTGATGATACCATGCGCACAATTATGACCTCTGAACTAGATTATAGGCTGTCAGAATTGAAAAAGCAAAAAGAAGCAATGTTGGCGGCTTTCTCCAAAGAAACTATTTCTATAAGAATTTATGGGGATAAAGTTGAAACAGGCAAGATATCTAGTAGAGTTTTGCTGGCTGCGCTAGGTGGGTTCCAATCAATGCTTGATTCTGTCGCAAACGCAATGTTAAATTCACCTACCTCGCGTGGTAAAATTCCGGGCCATATTAAGGATATTACAGAATTTGAAGTTGTTGGAACTTTTGCGGGCTCGTTTGGCGTTCGCCTTGAACGTGAGGTTCTACAAAGCGGTATGTCCTCTGGAGACACAGATATCAATAGGGCATTGGATGAATTGTTTAATGTCCTAGAAACTTTAGATAACAGTGAGCAGTTGCTTTCGGTTATAACACCATGTGGAAAACGTACAGTTATGCATTATCGACAGTGGATCGATGATATGCGGGATAATGATGTTAACTTGGAAGTTGACTGGGTGGATGACTCTGCACGGACTCGAAAGCTACACATACTAAAAGAGCGAGCTCCGAGCATTATTACAACATTGGATACCATTGACAAAATTGAAAATGAGGACGTTACTCTTTGTGGAATGTTGAATGGTGTGAACATTCGAAACCGCACTTTTGAAATGAGCGTAGAGGGAGAAGGGTTAATAAAAGGAAAGGCCTCTCTTGAGACTCTTATATCTATTACTGATAAAATAGGTACCGAAATAGTAGCGACTATGATAAGGAGTAACGCTTTTACAAAGGCCGGTATTCAAAAAATTAGTTGGTATATGTCTAAAATAGAGAACAAATAAATGTCCTCATTTTCGGTGTGCGCCGAAAATGTATTGATTCACAATTTTTTTGAATCAGATAGGTTAAATTCAAAATATCTTTTTTGGAACGACACGCCACAAAACCGGTCAACCGTTGGTTGACCGGTTTTTTGCATCCGAAAACAGTATGCTTATGGAGAAAAGAAAATGACTTTGCAGCAACTTGTGGCGCCCTGCGGGATGAATTGTGCCCTGAGCCAGGCCTACCAGGGCAAGGGGCTTGCCTGCCGTGGCTGCGGCCATGGAGGCGAACGAAAAGCCTGTCAGAACTGTTCCATCCGAAAATACGAAAACAAGAAAACCTTTTGCTTTGAATGCGCAAAATATCCCTGTAACAGGCTGAAAGCGCTGGATAAACGGTATCGCACAAAATACCACATGAGCATGCTGGAAAATCTTGCGTTCATTCAGGAAAACGGCCTTGATGAATTTATCCGGCAGCAGAATGAGCGGTACAGATGCAGCCGATGCGGAAAGCTGCGGACAGTGCATCAGGACTACTGCCTCTATTGCGCACAGATGGATAAGGCAAGCCGTTGAGCAGGCAATGCCAGAAAAGGGCATTATCCCAATCGCAAGGGTGTTTATCCAGTTTTGGGGTTGTTTAGAATTTGAACGAACGACTGCCGCTATATGGTGTCATATAGTATAAACGGGTATGAGGTGGGCGTTATGGATCATTTTGTTCGCCGCTATCCTGACGCATCACCAGCGGGATTCCCGTATGCAGAAAACCCGGTCAGCCATTGGCTGACCGGGTTTTCTGTTTGTCTGTAAAGGGGACGGGTTTGGCCCCCGGAAATGGTACGTGATGTGTATGCTTATCTGCTGCGCATTTCCTGAACAAGGATCGCGGTTGTTCCAGCTACGCTGATGACGGACAAATACAATCGCTGATCCGAGTTGATTACACAATATATTGCGAAAAGCACCGAAACAAGTACTAAAATAAGGCAGATCATCAGGCGCAGAGTTCTTTTTGTCATGTTCGCTTCCTCAGATTAAAGATAGGATCATGGAACCGGAGAGATCGCCGGTATTTTTTCGCTGGGGCCGAAAGAGATGTGGACCTTTGTGGTGGGCGGCAGCTTATCGGCTTCCGATGAAATGGTCAGATACTATTTGGGACAGGTCCCTCGTTTGTAATTTCAGTATACTCCCGGAAAGGGACAATAGGAAAAACTTTCTTTCGCCTGCGGCGGAAAAGGCCGGCCGGACACTGCATGTCCGGCCGCAGAACGCGGCGATTGGCGCGTTGTGTCCTTGTTTGGGGGAGGGGAATTTGCTACACTGGGCACAGAAGGAGGCGGTGAGATGGACCAGCAGAGGATCGGGGCGTTTCTGAAAACGCTGCGGAAAGAACGGGCGCTGACCCAGGAACAGCTGGCGGAGCGGTTCGGTGTGTCCGGCAGGACGGTGTCCCGCTGGGAGAACGGAAACAACCTGCCGGATCTGGCGGTGCTGGTGGAACTGGCGGACTATTACGATGTGGAGATCCGGGAGTTGCTGAACGGGGAAAGGAAGGGTGGAACGGTGAAGCCGGAAGAAAAAGAGAATCTGCTGGCGGCGGCGGAATACAGCGGCGGGGAACGGAACCGGCTGCTGGCCCGGATGCACCGGTTGTTTCTGGCGGGGCTGGCGGGGTTCGGCGCGGCGCTGGTGATCGGGGCGCTGGGGCTGGAACGCACGGCCCCTTACGGGCAGGTCGCGGATTTCGGGATGGGGCTGGCCTTCGGGATGCTTATGGTGGGGGTGCTGCTGACCAGCCGCCGGGCGGCGGCGATCCGGGCGGCCAAAATACGGCTGCTTCAAAAAGCCGGACTGCGGTGCGGGGACGAGGAAACCAGTTCATGATTTATTCATAATTTGCGGCTATGATGGGGCACAAAGCAGGGCAGAGCGTCTGCCCGGGAGGTGTGCCATGAAAGCGTTTGCAGAACAAGGCTGGCCGGTCAGGCGGCTGACCCTGGTGACGGCGGAAAATTTTGCCGTGCAGGTGGTGCTGCTGTTCTTTTTCCCGCTGCGCGCGGCCTGCCACTGGGGCGCCGACGGGCTGGCAAACGGCTGGATGAACCGGTATTTCTATCTTTTGTACTTTGCGCTGCCCTTTGCGATCCTCTGACTGCTGGCGCGCAGACCCCGCAATCCGCTGGTTGCCTGCTTTTACGCAAGCCGGCTGGGCGGCGTTGTCCGCACCGGCGTCTGGCTGCTGGCGGTGCTGGCCACCTGGATACCCGTCTACGCGGTGCTGCTGGTGCCGGCCCTTGTCCCCGCGGAAAGGCAGGCTGCCTGGATCAGCGGCATGGTATACACGGTGGAGGCGGCCCTGGGGGCGGCGCTCCTGCTGCTGGCGGCGGCCTGCGCCGTCAGCTGGGTACGGACAAAATTACACGCCTGAAACGTCGGGCGGCGGGCTCTTTACGGGTCCGCCGCCCGTTTGTTTCCGTCACTT
Source organism: Gemmiger sp. An120 (assembly GCF_002160955.1). GTDB lineage: Bacteria > Bacillota > Clostridia > Oscillospirales > Ruminococcaceae > Gemmiger_A > Gemmiger_A avium. Next base: position 65,800 of record NZ_NFLN01000012.1, on the reverse strand, counting down.
TGCAAGAAAATCCCGGCGGGAATTCGGCAAAGCGACGAAAACCGCCGCCGAACGGGCGGGGCAGATGCGATTCTCTTGACAACCGGAACCGGACAAGGTATAGTGAACCTTGCAGTATACTGGCAATATGCCAATCAGAAAGGAGGCGGACAGTATGACCAATATGCGGTACAACGATCGGAAAAGAATGGCGAGCCGTTGGGAAACTTTGTCCGCACTCCCGCCCTGCCCGGTGTAACCGGCAGGCTTTTGCGCGGTCATTTCACGCCCCCGGCTTTGTGCCGGGGGCGTTTTTTGTTTGGTAAAAGGAGGGAATTGCTTGAAACAGTCAAAACGAGCGCTGATCTGGCGGTTTGTGCGGCCGTATCTCTGGATCTTTGCGCTTACGCTGGTGTTCTCCATGGGGAACACGGTGTTCTCGTCGCTCACGCCGCAGGTGGTGCGGGTGGCGGTGGACTCCATCCTGGGCGGGGAACCCTTTCCGAAGGTGGTCACCGCGCTGGCGCCGGGGGCGCTGCTGGCGGCCGCGCCCATGACCCAGCTGCTGGCGGCGGCGGGCTTTCTGCTGGTGGTGGCGGTGCTGTCCGGTCTGTGCACCTACGGCAGCCGCATGGGCACCGCAAAAGCCTCGGAAAACTTTGTCAAATCGCTGCGGGACGCGCTGTACCGCCATATCCAGCGGCTGCCCTACGCCTGGCATGTGCGCAACAGCACCGGCGAGATCATCCAGCGCTGCACCTCCGACGTGGAGGTGGTGCGCAACTTTGTCACCAACCAGCTGCTGGAGGTATGCCGCATCGTCTTTCTGGTGGGCTTCTCGCTGGTGGTGATGCTTTCCATGAACCTGCGCATGACCCTGATCGCGGTGGCCTTTCTGCCCATCATCCTGCTGTACTCCGGCTTCTTCTACTCCCGCATTGCCCAGCGGTTCCTGACCGCGGACGAGGCCGAGGGTGAACTGTCCGCCACGGTGCAGGAGAACCTGACCGGTGTGCGGGTGGTGCGGGCCTTTGGCCGGGAGGCCTTTGAGGTGCAGCGGTTCGATGAAAAGAACGAGCGGTTTTCCGCCCTGTGGATCCGGCTGGGGCGGCTGCTCAGCGCCTACTGGGGTGCGGGCGACCTGATCACCGGTCTGCAGATCCTGACCGTCATCTCGGTGGGCGTACTGCAGACGGTGGACGGGGCCATCACCCTGGGCGAATTCCTGGCCTTTGTGTCCTACAACCAGTCGCTGATCTGGCCGGTGCGCGGCCTGGGCCGCATTTTGTCCGAGATGAGCAAGGCGGGCGTCTCCATCGAGCGGCTGGCCTACATCCTGGACTCCGAGCCGGAATCCGACCCCGCCGACGCCGAGACCCCGCCCATGGACAAGGACATCGTGTTCGACCACGTCTCCTTTGCCTATGGCGAACAGCCGGTGCTGCGGGACGTGAGCTTCACCATCCCCGCCGGCAAGACCTTCGCGGTGCTGGGGGCCACCGGCAGCGGCAAGTCCACCCTGATGCATCTGCTGGACCGGCTCTACGACCTGCCGCCGGACAGCGGCCATATCACCATTGGCGGGGTGGACATTGAACGCATCAGCCGCCCCTGGCTGCGGCGGAACATCGGCATCGTATTGCAGGAGCCGTTTTTGTTCTCCCGCAGTATCCGGGAAAACATCGCCGCCGTGCGCCCGGGCGCGGCGCTGGAGGAGGTGCGCCGCCACGCGGGCACGGCCCATGTGGACGAGGCCATCCGGGAATTTGCCGACGGCTACGACACCATCGTGGGCGAGCGGGGTGTGACCCTGTCCGGCGGGCAGAAACAGCGGGTGGCCATCGCCCGCACCCTGATGCAGGACGCGCCTATCCTGATTTTTGACGACTCCCTCTCCGCCGTGGACGCGGAGACCGACGCGGAGATACGCGCTTCGCTGCACAAGGCGAAGGGCTCGGCCACGGTGGTGCTGATCTCCCACCGCATCACCACCCTGATGCAGGCGGACTGCATCCTGGTGCTGCAGGACGGCCGGGTGGCCGAGATCGGCAGCCACGAGGAACTGATGGCGCGCCGGGGCCTGTACCGGGAAATCTACGACCTGCAGATGACCGGCGAGGACCGGGATCTGCTGTTCGGGGAGGAAGGAGGCGAGACCCATGGGGTTTGATGAACAGGAATACACAAAATCCTTTGATATCCGCTCCTGGAAAAAGCTGCTGCCTTTTCTGAAACCCTACCGGGGGCTGATCGGGGCGGTGATCGCCCTGAACCTGCTGGTGGCAATCGTGGATATCGCGCTGCCGCTGTTCCAGCGGTATGCCATCAACGAATTCATCGAAACGGGGGATACCGCCGGGCTGCCCTGGTTCGCGCTGTTCTACGGCGTGGTGATCGGGGCGCAGGCGCTGGCGGTCATCCTGTTTACCCGGCGCAGCATGCGCATCGAGATGCAGGTGGGCCGGGACATGAAGCGGGCCTGCTTTGTGCATCTGCAAACCCTGTCCCTGTCCTATTATAATGTCACGCCGGTGGGGTATCTGCTCAGCCGCATCATGAGCGACACCAACCGCATCGCCGGCATGATCGCCTGGAACTCCATCGACATCCTGTGGGCGCTGTTCTATGTGCTGGGGGTGTTCGTGATGATGTTCCTGCTCAACCCCGGGCTGGCGGCGGCGGTCATCCTGATCGTGCCGGTCATCTCGCTGCTCACCGCCTGGTTCCAGGACAAGATCCTGCGCTGGAACCGCCGGGTGCGCAAGATGAACTCCCGCATTACCAGCGCCTACAACGAGGGCATCATGGGGGCGCGCACCTCCAAGACCCTGGTCATCGAGGAGCAGAACAGCCGGGAGTTTGAGACGGTCACCCAGGATATGCGGCTGTCCTCGGTGCGGGCGGCGAGGCTGTCCGCCGTGTACATCCCGCTGGTGATGTTCTTCAGCTCCCTGACCACCGCCATCGTGCTGGCCCGGGGCGGCGCCCTGGCGCTGGACGGCCTGCTGCTCATTGGCACCCTGTCGGCCTTTACCTCCTACGCGGTGGGCATCTTTGAGCCGATTCAGCAGATCGCCCGCAACATTGCGGACATCCTGTCTTTGCAAGCGAACATCGAGCGGGTGATGGGTCTGCTGGAACAGCAGCCGCTCATCACCGACACCCCCGAAGTGGTGGAAAAATACGGCACCGTCTTTGCCCCCAAGCGGGAAAACTGGGAGCCTATCCGGGGCGACATCGAGTTCCGGGATGTGTCCTTCCGATACCCGGACGGCAACGAGGACGTGCTGAGCCACTTCAATCTGAAGATCCCCGCCGGGTCCACCATCGCCATTGTGGGTGAGACCGGCGCGGGCAAGAGCACCCTGGTCAACCTGGCCTGCCGCTTCTTTGAACCCACCGCCGGGCAGGTGCTGATCGACGGGCGGGACTACCGGGAACGCAGCCAGCTGTGGCTGCACAGCCATATCGGCTATGTGCTGCAAAGCCCCCATCTGTTCAGCGGCACCGTGATGGAGAACATCCGCTACGGCCGGCTGGACGCCACCGACGAGGAGGTCATGGCGGCGGCCCGGGCAGTGTCCGCCGACCAGGTGGCCATGAAGCTGGAAAAGGGCTACCAGAGCGACGTGGGCGAGGGCGGCGACCGGCTGTCCACCGGGGAAAAGCAGTTGATCAGCTTTGCCCGGGCCGTGCTGGCCGATCCCCGCATCTTTGTGCTGGACGAGGCCACCAGCTCCATCGACACCAAGACCGAGCGGCTGATCCAGGACGCCACCGAGCTGCTGCTCAAGGGGCGTACCTCGTTCCTGATCGCCCACCGGCTGTCCACCATCCGCCGCGCCGACCTGATCCTGGTGGTGCGGGACGGCGCCATCGTGGAGCAGGGCACCCACGACGAACTGATCCGCCAGAAAGGCTATTACCGGGACCTGTACCGCCGCCAGTTTGAACAGGAGCGGATACAGAGCATGTAAGACGCAGACAGCCCGCCGTTCAACCGAACGGCGGGCTGCCCGTCGTATACGGGCGATTTATGACACCAGATGGAGAAATGCGACCCGGAGAATTGCATTTTGGGTGGGAATATGATAACGTGTTTTATAGAGCCCCGAAAACGGGGCCGTGGGGCCGTCCGCCCCCTGCGGCAAGGCAGGGGAAAGGGAAGTGGAGGAGGATCCTGCGGGCGGCTCGCAGCCTGGAGATATCGGCAGATTACGATGTGAAAGGAAGCGTTGTTGTGGCAAAGAAAAAAGCGTCTACGAAAAAGCCTGCCGCGGCGGTGACGGCGGAGCAGACCAAGCCCGCACCCGCCGTGAAAAAAGAGGAGCCCGCTGCTAAGAAAGCGGAGCCCGCCGTGAAAAAAGAGGAGCCCGTGGCCAAGAAGGCGGAGCCCGCCGCGAAGAAGGAAGAGCCCGCCGCCAAGAAGGCGGAGCCTGCCGTGAAGAAAGAGGCGCCCACAGCCAAGGCGGCGGAGCCCGCCGTGAAGAAAGAGGCGCCCGCTGCCAAGGCGGCGGAGCCTGCTGTGAAGAAGGAAGAACCCGCCGCCAAGAAGGCGAAACCGGCGGCCAAGCCGGCGGCGAAGAAGCCTGCGGCCAAGAAACCCGCGGCGAAGAAGGCGGCCCCCAAGGCGGAAAAAACGGTGGCGGAGCAGCCCGCGCCCCAGGTGGAAGAACCCAAGACCGAGCAGCCCGTCCAGCCGGTGGAGAGCGCGCCCGCGCAGCCGGTGTACACCTCGCCCCGGCGCAGCGTGGCCTTTATCGGTTCCGAGTGCCATCCCTTTGTCAAGACCGGCGGTCTGGGCGACGTGATGTACGCGCTGCCCCGGGTGCTGGCGCAGCAGAACTGCGACGTGCGGGTGATCCTGCCCCGGTACGCCTGCATCCCCCAGAAGTACCAGGACAAGATGGTCTACCGGGGCGAGTTCTACATGGATCTGGGCCAGACCGGCCGCAGCTACTATGTGGGCATCATGGAGTATGTCTGGGACGGTGTGGTCTATGACTTCATCGACAACCAGGAGTTCTTCTCCGCGGGCAATCCCTACATCGGCCTGGTGGACGACATCCCCAAGTACTGCTACTTCAGCAAGGCGGCGCTGGCGGCGCTGAACTATATGAACTGGATCCCGGACATCGTGCACTGCCACGACTGGCAGGCGGCGCTGGTGCCGGTGTATCTGCGCACCCTGTTCAAGGATTCGCCGGTGGGGCGGGCCAAGTCGGTGCTGACCATCCACAACCTGCGGTTCCAGGGTATCTACAACATCCCCACCATCCGCTACTGGACCGGCCTGCCGGATGAGGTGTTCGAGATGGGCGCCCTCAAGCAGGACTATGTGAACGCCAACATGCTCAAGGGCGGCCTGGCCTATGCGGACCGGATCACCACCGTGAGCAACACCTACGCCTGGGAGATCCAAACCGCCGAGTACGGCGAAAAGCTGCAGGATCACCTGCGCTACCACAGCTACAAGCTGCGGGGCATCGTGAACGGCATCGACTACGGCATGTGGAATCCGGCCACCGACCCGTCGCTGGCGGTGAACTACGACATTACCAACGTGCTGCAGCACAAGCCCGAGAACAAGCGGGCCCTGCAGCAGGAACTGGGCCTTGTGCAGGACGAGGGCAAGTTTGTAATCGGCCTGATCTCCCGCCTGACCGACCAGAAAGGCCTGGATCTGGTCAGCGCCGTGATCCCCCAGGTGATGGACGGCAACACCCAGGTGGTGGTGCTGGGCACCGGCGACAAGGAGTATGAGGATACCTTCCGCTACTACGAGAACGCCTGCAAGGGGATGTTCAGCGCCTGCATCCAGTACGACGAGGCCCGGGCCCACCGCATCTACGCGGGCGCGGACGCACTGCTGGTGCCCAGCCGGTTTGAGCCCTGCGGCCTGACCCAGCTGAACGCCATGCACTACGGCACCCTGCCCATCGTGCGGGAGACCGGCGGCCTGAAAGACACCGTGGAGCCCTACAACGTGTTCAACGGCGCGGGCAACGGCTTCACCTTTGACCGGTACGACGCGGGCCTGCTGCTGGACGCGATCAACCGGGCCAAGACCGAGTATTTCACCAGCCGGTACCACTGGGACGAGGTGGTGCAGCGGGATATGGCCAAGGATGTTTCCTGGGAAAATTCCGCCCGTCAGTACAAGGACCTGTACCTGGAGCTGACGCCCTGGTAATCCGAACAACGCAGAACGGCCGCACCCATTCGGGTGCGGCCGTTTTTCTGTGATAAGGGGTTCCGCGGCATCTTGTGGGCCCAGACGCGCGGAGAGGGGAAATAGGATCAGCGGACCAGCTTCTTGAACTCGTCAGCCACGAACTGGACCTTGGGTCCGATGATGACCTGTACGCTGGTCTTGCCCGGGCGGATGACGCCCGCGGCGCCGGAGGCCTTGATCTTCTTCTCGTCCACCAGCAGGCGGTCCTTCACTTCCAGACGCAGACGGGTGATGCAGTTGTCCACGTTGGTCACGTTGGCGGCGCCGCCCACGCCTTCCAGGATGGCGGCGGCCATGGCGGCGTAGTTGTCGCTGCCCAGCTCGATCTTCATCTCGGCGTCGGCGTTGTCGTCCTCACGGCCGGGGGTCTTCAGGTTCAGGGCGGTGATGACCACGCGGAAGATCACGTAGTAGATCGCGAAGAACACCAGGCCGATGGGGATCAGCAGCCAGGGGTTCTGGGCAAAGGGCGCCTTGAAGCTCAGGAACCAGTCGATGAAACCGGCGCTGAACTGGAAGCCCGCACGGATGGGCAGGGCGGCCACGATGCCCACGGACAGGCCGGTGAGCAGGGCGTGGATCACGTACAGAACCGGGGCCAGGAACATGAAGGAGAACTCCATGGGCTCGGTAACACCGGTCAGGAAAGAACACAGGGAAACGGACAGCAGGATACCGGCGGTGATCTTCTTCTTGTTGTCCTTGGCGGTGTGGTACATGGCCAGGGCCGCGCCGGGCAGACCGAACATCATCACGGGGAAGAAACCGGCCTGGTACATACCGGTCACGCCCAGGACGCCGCCGTCCACGGTGCCCCAGAACTTGCCGATGTCGTAGATGTTGGCCACGTCAAACCAGAACACGCTGTTCAGCGCGTGGTGCATGCCGATGGGGATGAGCAGACGGTTCAGGAAGCCGTAGATACCGGCGCCCACCGCGCCCATGTTCATGATGGTTTCGCCGACGCCCACCAGGAAGCTGTAGACCACGGGCCATACAAAGTACAGGGGAACGCAGACGATCAGGGTGCAGATCACGGTCATGATGGGCACAAAGCGGCGGCCCGCAAAGAAGCCCAAAAAGTCCGGCATGTTGGTCTTATAGAACCGGTTGTAGCAGGCGGCGGCGATCAGGCCGCACAGGATGCCGATAAACTGGTTGTTGATCTTGCCGAACGCAGCCGGAACCTCGCCGGCCTCCACGCCCATGATGGACGCCACCACGGCGCTGCTGAGCATGGTCTGCACGGTCAGCCAGGAGATGATCGCCGCCAGGGCGGAGGTGCCCTCCTGGTCCTTGGACATGCCGATGGCCACGCCCAGAGCGAACAGGATGGCCATGTTGTCGATCAGGATGCCGCCCGCCTTGATGAGCAGCATCGCCAGCATGTTGTTGGCGCCCCAGCCGGCGGGGTCGATCCAGTAGCCGATGCCCATCAGCAGGCCGCCGATCGGCAGGCAGGCTACGGGCAGCATCAGGGATTTGCCCAAACGTTGGAAAAATCGCATCATAAGTATTGTCCTCCTAACACGGTTGTTGGACCGGGGCGGTGTGCCGCCGGTCGCAGCCTATCAGCAAAGGACGGCCGGCCCACGGCCGTCTCAGCTCGTAGAAAAAGGCTCTCTCTTTTCTTACCGAAAGGGGAGAGGGGGTGGGAGAGGACCATCAGGGCCCTCTCCCACTTGTGATATTCCCGCTTTTTCTGCGAACAAAGCAGAAAAAACGGGGTTTCAGACTGTCGAAAAGATTTTTTCGACAGTCTGGGACGGCCGGCCCACGGCCGTCCTTTTTTGCCACGATTACAGGTTTGCCTTGAGGAACGCCTCCATGGACGCGGCGGCGGCCCCCTCGTCGGCGCCGTCAAAGGTCAGGGTCAGTTCCATGCCCTGCTTGGCGGCCAGCTTCATCACGCCCAGGATGCGCTTGGCGTCCACGGCCGCGCCGCCGTTTGCCGCGATGGTCACGGCGCAGGCATGGGAGGCGGCCTCCTTGACCAGCAGCCCGGCGGGACGGGCATGCAGCCCCAGCGGATCGGTGATGGTGTATCGGATCTCTTTCACGGGTTATACCTCGCTTTCACAGATGATTTTTCTCAGTTCCAGCACGCGGCCGGGGGAAACGGACAGTTCGTCGTAGCCCATCTGCAGGAAGGTCTCGGTCAGGGTGGGGTCCGCGCCCAGTTCGCCGCAGATGCCCGCCCAGATGCCCGCCGCGTGGGCGTTCTCCACGATGGTGCGCAGCAGCGCCAGCACCGCGGGATGATGGGGGTCGTAGAATTCGTCCAGCCTGGCGTTCTGCCGGTCAATGGCCAGGGTGTACTGGGTCAGGTCGTTGGTGCCCACGCTGAAGAACTGCACCTCTTTGGCCAGGTCGGCGCTGATCACGGCGGCGGCCGGGGTCTCGATCATGATGCCCAGCTCCACCTGCCCCACCGGCACGCCCTCGGCGGCCAGTTCCTCCCGGATGCGGGCACAGAACGCCTTGATGCGGCGCACCTCCTGCACCGAGATGATCATGGGGAACATCACGCTTACCGGCCCAAAGGCGCTGGCCCGGTAGATCGCCCGCATCTGGGGGCGGAAGATGTCCTCCCGCGTCAGGCAGATGCGGATGCCCCGGTAGCCCAGGGCGGGGTTTTCTTCCTTGTCCAGGCCCAGGTAGTCCGCCTGTTTGTCCGCGCCGATGTCCAGCGTGCGGATCACCAGCGGGCGGCCGCCCAGCTGCTCCACCACCCGGCGGTAGCCCTCAAACAGCTCCTCCTCGGTGGGCAGGGCGTCCCGGCCCAGATACATGAATTCACTGCGCAGCAGGCCCACGCCCTCGGCGTCCCCCTCCAGCACGGCGGGCACGTCCTCCGGGCTGCCGATGTTGGCCAGCAGCTGGATGCGCCGCCCGCTGCGGGACACGGTGGGCACCCCCCGGTAGGCTTCCAGCTGCTGCCGGGCCTGGGCGGCTTCGTCCCGTTTGCCGGTCATGGCGGCCAGGGTGGCCTCGTCCGGGTCGATATAATAGCGGCCGGTGAAACCGTCCACGATCATGGTTTTGCCGTCCAGCGCCCCGTCCAGTTCCAGGGACGCCTGCACCAGCGACGGGATGTTCAGGATCCGCGCCAGCACCGCGATATGGCTGTTGGCGGAACCCTGGCGGGTCACAAAGGCCAGGATCTTCTCCCGGGGCAGCTGCACCGTCTCGCTGGGGGTCAGGTCTTCGGCCACCAGGATGCAGGGCCGGGTTATCCGGATCCCGCCGTCGCCGCCGCACAGGATGGTCACCACCCGCTCGGCCATATCCCGGATGTCCACCGCCCGGGCCTGCATATAGGGGTCGTCCAGCGCGGCAAAGGCGGCGCTGAACTCCTCCCCGGCGTCCCGGGCAGCCCGGGCCGCGCTGTCCCCGGCGGCGATGCGCTCCCGCACGCCGGTGAGAAAATCTTCGTCGTCCAGCATCATGATCTGCACGTCCAGGATCATGGCCTGTTCTTCGCCGATCTCCTGCAGGGTCTTTTCGTACAGTTCGCTCAGCTGCGTGCGGGCGGTTTCCCGGGCGGCGTCAAACAGCGCCTGCTCCGCCGCCGGATCGCCGCTGCTCGCGGGCAGCTGGCGCTGGGCGGGGCGGTACAGCTGCACCGGCCCGATGGCCACCCCCGCAAATACCGGTTTGCCGGTACCCTCGTACATGGCGATCCCTCCTTACGGTTTTACCAGGGTCAGCACCGGGGCGCCCTCCTGCACCGGGCCCTGGGCCGCGGCGGTCACCGACGCAAAATCCGCGGTGTTGCAGATCACAATGGGGGTGATGGGGTCGAACCCGGCCGCGGCGATCGCCTCCCGGTCAAACTCGATCAGCAGCTGGCCGGCGGTCACATGGTCGCCGGTCTTGGCGTGGATGGTGAAGTGCTGCCCCGCCAGGGAGACCGTCTCCAGCCCCACATGGATCAGCACCTCGGCGCCGCAGTCGGCTTTCAGGCTTACCGCGTGGCCGGTGTCAAACATCAGGTCCACGGTGGCGTCGCAAGGGGCCACCACCCGGTTCGAGGCGGGGCGGATCGCCACCCCCTTGCCCAGGATCTCCTCCCCAAAGGTGGGGTCGCTCACCTGGCTCAGCGCCACGGCCTCGCCGGCTACCGGCGCGCCCAGCGTAATGTCGTTCGATTTCTTGGCAAACAGCTTGTCGAAAATACCCATGGTCTCCTCCGCTTCTCTCACATGTGCTTATACCAGCCGGCAGGTTCGGTGCAGGCTGGCGGCCAGATAGGCCTGTTCCTCCGCGGGCAGGGAATTGCCGGTGCGGCGTTCCAGCCCCTCGATGATCTGCTGGGCGCAGTGGAATTCGTCCGGATAACACCGGCGCACCGACGCCACAAACCCCTCGTCACCCCGGGGCTGCCCGTTGCCGGAAAACGCCCGCAGCACCAGAAATTTCAGGTGCACGGTGAACTCGTCGTAAAAACCGCTGGCGGTGTCCAGATGCAGGCGGGGCCATCCTGTCAGGGTGGAGAGGATGTCGTGCAGCGTCTGGGTGATCCGCAGGGTGTCGCTGATGGAGTTTTCGTACTCGGCATTCACCAGATGCAGCGCGATGTTGGCGGCCTCGTCATCGGGGAAATGCACGTCCAGTTCCTGGGCCAGCAGCTCCAGCGCGTATTTGCCCACCGTGTACTCCCGGGGGTAAAAAGTGCGCACCTCCGCCAGCAGGGTGTTCTGGAAGGTGGTGCCGCTGCGCATCCGGTCGATGGCAAAGCAGATGTGATCGGTCAGGGTCAGGTATACGCTGGGGCTGAGCTTGCGCCCCAGGTCCCGGGTGGCCCGGTCCACGATCAGGCTGCACAGCTCGATCTGCCGGGGCGGCAGGGTAGAGAACAGATCGGTCAGGCGGCGGGCATCGTCCGGCGTCTGCATCCGGAACAGCTTTTCCACCTTTTCCTCGTCCACTTCATCCCCGGGCCGCAGCGCAAAGCCCAGCCCCCGCCCCATGGCGATCATCTCATGGCCCTTGCCGTCGCGGCAGGATACCACATTATTATTGATACATTTTATGACCTGCATGCTCTCCCGACCTCGCTGGCAGAAAAAGAAAAAGACCACACTCAAAACCATTCCAAAGGCGTGGGCCCGTGGAACCAGTTTTGAACATGGTCTTGCCTGCCGAACAGTAACAACCCAGTTTTTACAGTTTAAGGGTACCAATATGTGCACGAATTGTCAACAAATTATGAAGAAGATTTGACAATACTGGGTATATGCACAAAAACACTGTGATAGATTTGGTTGCTTTGCCGGTTGAATTTGAGCGGCAGGTCAGTCCGGCAGGGAATTCAGGACCTGTTTGGCCCGGCGTACCAGATCCGGGTCGGCGTATTCGCGGCGGTATTCGTCCGCCACCGGCAGCCCCATGGGCACACCCTCCCGCCGAAACTCCATCGGGCCGGGCACGCTGCGCTTGGCCGAAAAATGGAACTGCCGCACCCCGGCATCCGCCAGCCGCGCCAGGTTATCCGGCCCCACGCCGCTGCCCGCCAGAATGGCGATCCGCCCCGCGGCCTGCTCGGTCAGGCGGGCCAGCAGGTCGATGCCCTGCTCCGCCCGGGCCTGCTGGCCGGAGGTCAGGATGGTGTCAAAGCCCAGTTCCACCGCCTGTTCCAGCGCCTCAAAGGGGTCCCGGCAGACGTCGAACGCCCGGTGCAGGGTATGGCGGCCCCCGCCGGAGGCGGCGATGCACCGGGCCAGAAAATCGGCGTCCAGGCTGCCGTCCGGCAGCAGCGCCCCCAGCACCACCCCGCCGGCGCCCAGCGCCCGGCACTGTTCGATCTCCCAGAGGGTGGTCTCCTTTTCCGAGGGGGTGAAACAGAAATCCCCGAACCGGGGCCGGATCAGCACGTTTACCGGGATCTGCACCTGCCGCAGTACCTGCCGCACCAGCCCCAGGGACGGGGTGGTGCCGCCGATCAGCAGATGCCCGCACAGTTCCAGCCGGTCGGCCCCGCCCTCCTGGGCAGCCAGGGCGGATTCCAGCGAGTCCACGCAGATTTCCAGCAGATGTTTCATAACCGTTTTCTCCTTGTTGGGGGGCCAAGGCCCCGGTGTGTGGCGGTCGGTTTTCTTCAGTATACCATACTTGCGGATCAGGGGCGAACAGTCCATGGACAAGGTTTAAAAATATTGTACAAGATTAAAGAAATGTGAAAAATTTTACCTTTTGCAATAAATGGCGGTCGCGGCGCGTAAAAACTGCGGTGCGCCTGTGCAGCCCGGGCGCCTATCCGTCCGGGCTGTTTTGCATCATTGACCCTGCAAGGAAAGGAGAAACTACCCATGAGAAACCTGTACAAAACCCTCTGTGCGGTGCTGGCGGCGGCGCTGCTGGCGCTGACCCTGCTGCCGGCGGGCGTGCTGGCGGCAGGCGCAGACCTGGAGATCAGCGCGCAGAACTTCCCCGACGCGAATTTCCGCGCCTGGCTGACAAATCCTGCCAACCTGAACGGCGCGGGGGCGGACGGTAGCCTGTCCGCCGAAGAACTGGCGGCGGTGACCAAACTGGACCTGTCCGGCCAGAACATTGCCGATCTGACCGGCATTGAGCATTTTACCGCGCTGGAATCGCTGAATGTGAGCAACAACCGGCTGATGACGCTGGATATGCGGGCCAATACCCGGCTGCGGTATCTGTACTGCGCCACCAACTTCCTCACGTCGCTGGATGTGACCCGCTGCGCTGAACTCATCGACCTGAACTGCGAGCGCAACCAGCTGACCACGCTGGACCTGTCCGGCAACCCGAAGCTGCAGCAGCTGTACTGCCGGCACAACTTCCTGTCGGCGCTGGACGTGAGCCACAACCTGGAGCTGGTGTTTATTGAGACCTTTGACAACCAGCTGACCCAATTTGACGCCTCGATGCTGAAAAAGCTGCGGTTTTTGCACATCGACTACAACCGGCTGACCGAGCTGGATATGAGCCACAACCCTGTGCTGGAGGGCAACGGCTTTGTGGCGGCCAACAACTCGCTGAACCGCCTGACCCTGCCCAATATCCCGGACTTTCCGGTGGAGGCGGAGGTGTTTCTTGAGCAGAACCCCCGCACCGGCTACGACCGTACCGAATGGTACTACGACCAGGGCTACACCCGACCCATTGGCGAGAAAGACGTGATCATGGCCACCGGCCAGACCGTCTATGCCCGGTGGGTGCCCAACCCCTATACCGTGTACTACCGGGCCAACGGCGGCACGGGCAGCATGGCCGATCAGGCGGTGGTCTATGACCAGGAGTTTGCCCTGACCCCCAACGCCTTCAGCCGTACCGGCTACACCTTTGACACCTGGCACACCTACGCCGACGGCATCGGCGGCGCCAGCTACACCAACGGCCAGACGGTGCGCAACCTGGCGGGCGGGAACGGCAGCCGGGATGCGGTGTACCTGTACGCCCAGTGGAAGGCCAACGCCTATACCATTCAGTACAACGGCAACGGCGGCAGCGGCGATACCCAGGCCACCGCCGCGGTGTACGATACGCCGGCAAATCTGGCGGAAAACGGCTTTTCCAACAGCGAAGGGGTGTTCCTGGGCTGGGCCCGGGACCCGCAGGCCAAGCAGCCGGAGTTCTTTGCCGGGCAGCCGGTGAAGAACCTGACCGCCGACCCGAACGGCACCGTGACCCTGTACGCGGTGTGGATGTCCAACGCGGAGATCCAGCAGGGCTACAAGGAGCAGGTGGCCGCGCTGCAGGCCCGGTATACCGAGGCGGACTACTATACCGAGGACTGGGCGGCCCTGACCGGGGCGGCGGACACCGCCCGCAGCGCGATCGAAGGGGCGGGCAGTGTGCAGGAGACCATGCAGCAGGCGCTGAACACCGCCGCGCTGGCTATGGCGGACGTGCCCACCCGCACCGACCGGGCCCGGCAGACAGCCGACGCCTGGGAAAAGGAACACAGCGCGATTCTGGCCCGGCTGGACAGCTTTGTGCCGCTGGCCCAGCGCACCGAATCTGCCGCCCAGGCCACCGCTGCGGTGAACGGGGCGGAAGCAAGCGCCCTGGAGGACAAGACCGGCCTGACCAATCCGCAGGACAAGAGCGCCGCCGCGGCGGCTGCCCGCGCTCTGGTGGCCGACCGGCTGGACCGGCTGGACGAAATGCAGCAGGCCCTGGCCTGGATGAACGGCGCGGCGGACTGGTGCGGCAAGCCGATGGCGGAGATCAAATCCGCCGATGCGGCCGCGCTGAACAGCCTGGAACAGCAGCTGACCGGCCTGGATGCCGGTGTCCGGTTCTACTGCGACCCGGACGCCGCCCAGGCGCTGACCACCCGCGCGGCGCTGGCCCGGGAAAAGGCGGAGGCAGTGCAGCAGCTGAACGCGGTGTACAACGAACTGACTGGCTGGCAGTACACCCCGGAAAACGCGGCGCTGCTGGCCCAGAAAAAGCAGAGCGCGCTGGATGAGATCGAAGCGGCCGACAGCACCGGCCTGCCCGCCGCCCTGTTTACCGCCGGCAAGGCCGCGCTGGAGCAGGTGGACCCCATCCCCAAGACCGTTACCGTGACCAGCTGGCCCGCCGCTTCGCTGGTGCGGGGACAGGCGCTGAGCCAGGCTTCCCTGAACGGCGGCAAGGCCGACGTGCCCGGCCGGTTCGTCTGGAAAGAGCCGGATACACGGCCCCAGGCGGGCGGCAGCTATCCGGTGGTGTTTGTGCCGGCGGACAGCCGCCGCTACACCAGCGTGGAGGGCCAGGCGGCCCTGACGGTGAACGAGCCGGCCCCCGCCCCCACCGCCGAAGCCCCGGCCCAGAGCGGCCCGGAGAGCGGTTCCGGCATGGGCCCGGTATGGCTGCTGGCAGGCGGCGCGGCGGCGCTGCTGGTGCTGGCCGCGGTGCTGGTGCTGCGTGCCCGGCGGGGGGAATAACCCGGCCTGCCGGATGATAAAAAAGAAACAATCTTCCATGTAACAGCCCGGGCGCATTCGGTGTGCGCCCGGGCTGTCGTTTTGGGGAAAATGCGCGGCTTTATAGGAGAAAAAGTTCAGAATAACGCACAATTACGAAGCGTGTCGTTTCTGTGCTATACTGGCATACGCACCGGGCCGGGACGGGCCCTGCACAGAAAAGGAGAGAATTGTCTATACCGCAGAATAAGAGAGAGCCTGATCTGTACCGTGATGATGTGCTTTGTGATGGTGCTCTGGATGAGCATTTACAATGTGTCGCTGCAGCAGGGGGGCTTTGGCCTGGATGCGGTGGCCGCGGGCTGGCTGGGTTTCCCCCTTGCGTATGTGTTTGCCATGTGCTGCGACTGGTTTGTGGCCTCCAAGGTGGCCAAGTATGTGGCGTTCCGCTGGCTGGTCAAACCCCGGGACAGCGCCCTGAAAAAGGTGCTGTGCATCTCGGTGGGGATGGTGGTGCAGATGGTGCTGGTGATGTCCCTGTACGGGGCCTGCGAGGGGGCGTTCCACACCGGCAACTGGGCCGCTGTACCCATGAACTGGCTGATCAACATTCCCCGAAACTTCCTCATGGCGCTGCCGCTGCAGCTGATCCTGGCCGGGCCGGTGGTGCGCCGGGTGTTCCGCAGCGCCTTCCCGGAAGGCAAGGTTCTGGCCTGAAAAACTCCATACAAAAAACGCCTGTCCGGCCGGACAGGCGTTTTTGCGTTTTCAGAACAGCGGCACCAGCAGGCTCAGGGCGGTGCCCAGGGCGATGGACAAGGCGAACGGGAACTCCCGCTCGGTACCGGGGGCGGGCTCGTAGGGGGAGAAGCTGCGGGTGAACAGCAGCAGCTTCAGATACCGGCCCACCCGGGCCAGCCGGGCGGTCAGCTGCCCTTTCACCAGCAGCAGCACCAGCCCCAGCGCCGCGCCCACCACCAGCGACCAGGCCGCGCAGCCCACAAGGCCACGCCAGCCCAGCGCCAGGCCCAGCGCCATGAACAGCTTGGCGTCCCCGGCGCGGAACAGGTGCAGCAGCCAGCCGCCCATGCCCAGCAGGGTGCCGGCGGCAAAGCCTGCCAGCGCCCACAGGGGGCGGCCCTGGGCCAGCGCCAGCACCAGCGCCGCCGCCGCCAGGGTCAGGTTCAGTTTGTTGGGGATGCGGCCCCGGGTCTGGTCCAGCCAGACGGCCGCGGCCAGCGCCAGGATCAGCACCGCGTATCGCAGACAGGGGATCATGGGTTACCTCCGGGCAGGGAATGGGCGCACCAGCAGGGCGGTCAGGTTGTCCGCCGCTTCGCCCCGCAGCGCACCGGCCAGCAGGCCGTCCAGCACCGTCTGGGCGGGGCGGGTCAGGTCGCAGGACGCCAGGGCGGCCTCGGCCTCCTGGTAAAAGCCGTCGGAACACAGCAGCAGGGCGCTGCCGGGGCCAAGCTGCCCCCGGGCCAGATCCAGCTCGTAGGACGGGCGCACCCCCAGCGTGCTGGTGAGCATATGCCGCATGGGATGCACCGCCGCCTGGGCGGGGGTCAGGCGGCCCTGGGCGATCTCATGGGCGCACCAGGTGTGGTCCCGGGTCAGGGGCCGGGGCGCGCCCGCGCCCAGCAGATAGGCCCGGCTGTCCCCCACGTGCAGCAGCCGGTAGTCCGCCCCGTACACAAAGGCCAGCACCAGGGTGGTGCCGCCGGGCTCCCCCTTGTCGGTGACGGCCTGGCGCACGGCGGTGTTGATCCGCTCGATGGCCACCGCCAGGCTGTTTTCCAGCCCGGGCCAGTCCGGGCCGCCGGCGCTCAGCAGGGCAGGCAGCTCGGTGTTCCACCAACTGTCCAGCAGGGCCACGGCGCAGCCGCTGGCCTCTTCGCCACGGGCCATGCCGCCCATGCCGTCGGCCACCGCCAGCAGCAGAAAATCCTGCCCGTCCACCGCGCCGCGGCGCAGCAGCAGGTTGTCCTGGTTTACGGTGCGGCAGTTGCCGGGATGGGTCACATAGCCGGTATCGTACCGGACGATCCTGTTCATTCCGCCTTCACCAGCAGCACCACGCTGCCCAGCCGCAGCTCACAGGACGCGGGCAGCGGAACCGGGGTATAGGGCGGGATGATCTGCCCGTCCAGATAGGTGTAGTTGCTGGAATTTTCATCCTGCACATAGAACATGCCGTTCTGATGCAGCAGGCTCAGATGCTTTTTGGATACGGTGGGGGCGTCCAGCAGCATATCGCACTCGTACCGGCCCACCGTAAAGGGGAACCGGTCCACCCGCACGGCCTGGCCCGCGCCGGTCAGGGTCAGCGCGGGCGCGCCCGCGGCCTGGGCCCCCATCAGCACGGTGGCGCCGCCGCCGGGTTTGGTCTGCTGCAGCAGGGTGGTGCCCTGCCAGGCGGCGGGCTGGGGCTGCACCGGCTGTGCCGCCGGGGCCGGGGCAGGGGGCACCGGCGCGGCCGGCGGGATACGGTCCTGGCCGCCCATGTGCCGCTCCTTGTTCATCTCCACCACCGGGGTTTTGGCGGGCTTTTCCTTGTGGCCGAACAGGCCGCCAAGGCCGCCTTTTTTCTTTTCCGGGGCCGCCGGCTGGGCCGGGGCGGGCGCGCCGGGCACCGCGAAGGGCTTGCCCGCGCCGCCCGGTACCGCAAAGGCCGGGGCCGCTTTTTCCTCCTTGGGCTTTGGGGCCGGGGCGGCCATGCCGGGCACGGCAAAGCCCGGGATCACCGGCGCGGGGGCCGGTTTCTCCGCCTTTTCCTTATGGCCGAACAGCCCGCCCAGGGCGTTCTTTTTCTTGTCCGGGGTTTCCGGCACGGGGGCCGGGGCCGCCGGCTGGGGCGCAGGGGTCACCGGAGGCACGGGGGCCGGGTCGGGCCGGGGCTGGGCGGTGACCGGGGCGGCCTGCCAGGCGGGGGCGGCCGGCTGGGCCGGGGTCTGCCCGGCGGACAGCGCCCGTACCTTGTCCAGCAGGCCGGGCACCGAGAAGTCCGGCCGAATCAGGCAGGCGGCCAGCTCGTTCAGGCGGGGGCCGGTGCGCCCGGCGCTGGTGCAGCTGCCCAGCAGCCGGATCAGGTAATCCCGCAGCAGCGCGTCCCCGTCGGCGGGGTCATCCTCCATGGGGGCCAGGGGCAGGTACACCGCCAGGGTGCTGTCGGCGTAGGTGTAGTCCTCCTCCAGCAGGCACTGGGTGGTGCGCAGGAAGTATTCCGGCAGGCCCGCCAGGCCCTCCAGCAGGTTGCGCACCAGCCGCAGAACCCCGTCCTCGGACAGGCTCATCTCGGCGGCCAGGTCGGCCAGCCGCTTCTTGCCGGTGATGTCGTAGCACAGGCGCACCCCGCCGTCCACCATCTGCCGGTGCAGCGGCAGCAGGCCCGGGATACGGCACCGCTCGGCCATTTCCAGGCAGAAGCCCACCGTGCGGGCCCCGGGTTCCAGCTCGGCCACCAGATAGGTGTGGGGCTGCACCACCATGTACTCGATCTTGCGGATGTTGGCTTTCATGGGGATCTCCTCCGTTCATGGGATAAGGGGCGGCTTACACCAGCGCGCCCAGCAGAAGAAAGGGGGCCAGGGGCAGGGTGCTTTTCCGGTCGGCCCGGCGCAGCGCCAGCTGCACCACGCCCACCAGGGCCAGCACCACCATTCCCCGGAACATCAGATACACCACGCCGGGGAATCCGGCGGCCAGGCCGCAGACGGCCAGCAGCAGCACGTCGCCGCCGCCCACCGCCGCCGGGCGCACAAGCCGGGGAATCCCCAGCGCCGCCAGCCCCAGCGCCGCGCCCAGCGCGCCGTTGAGCAGGCTCCACAGCCCGCCGGTGCACTGCCAGATAAGCAGCAGCACCGCGTAGACGGCCAGGCAGTCGGTATGGATCTGGCGGCGGCGCAGGTCGGTGACCGAGGCGGCCAGCAGCAGCCCGGTGAGCAGAAGCAGCCCCGCCGCGCCGCGGCCGAAGCCCTCCTGCACCCAGACGATGTACACCCCCAGCAGCGCCCCCAGCCCGGCCAGCAGCCACCGCTGGCGGTGCCAGCGGCCCGGCATCCGGCAAAGGCGCAGAAACAGCCGCCGGTCCAAAAGGCCGCCCTGGGCGAAAAACGCCGCGCCGAAGCCCAGCACCGCGCCGCACAAAGCGCCCAAACCATAGTCTAACAAACAAAACACCTCTTGTGGAAAGGATCAGCCGCCGCCCCGCAGGCCGGGGGTGGCGCCGCCGATCCAGGGATGCACCACCGCCTGCTGGCGGATGGCAAAGCCCGGCGTGAACAGGGCAAACAGCGGGTCGTTGTACTGGTAGGCGGCGGTCAGGATCAGGTCATACCGGCCGTCCGACGTGATGTACAGCCCGTACTGGATATCCCCGCCCAGCAGATCCCGGTTGATCTTCATCTGGTCCAGGTAGTCGTCCACCATGGCTTCCACCAGCATGCCGCCGCCGGTCTCCACCATGCCGGTGAGCACCAGGTTGGCCACGTCCTCCCCGGTTACCCCCTGCACCTTGCTGACCAGGTTGGAGGAGGCATTGATGAAGGTCTTGCCGCTGTCCAGCAGCTTGCCCAGATTGTCCAGGGAGATGCCGTCGTTGAACAGGGTCAGCGCGTCGGTGGAGGCGTCGTAGAAGTTGTTGATCGCGTCCCCCAGCTGCTGGGCTTTGGCGCTGGTCTCCTCCTGCAGGGAGAGGTTCTCCACCCCCAGGGTCAGGTCCACCGCGTAGCAGTACTGGGCCAGGGTAGAGGCGGCGCTGTTCAGCCCGTGCTGCACCACCGTGTGCAGATAGTAGATGTTGAGAAAGTTGACCAGAAAGGTCAGAAGCAGGATGTACAGCGGCAGCACGATGGCGGCTTCCACCGTCATCGCGCCCTTTTTCTTGCCCATCGTACCCCTCCTTTAATAGCCCATCCGGCTGTATACGGTAAAGTTCATCCGGCCGTCCCGCTTCATGGACATGGGCAGGAACGCCGCGCTCATGAACAGGAAACGGGTGGAGCCGTCCAGCTTGCTGGCCACCGACACATAGGACCCGGCCATGGAGAACTCGCTCTGGCCGCCGTAGCGCAGGTTGGCCTGGATCAGCTGCTGGATCCGCTGTACCTTGGTGGTGTTGCCCGCGAACAGCAGGAAGATGCGCATATAGTCCATGTAGTTCAGGGTCACGTCAAAGCTGCCGGTGTTGGAACCGGTGTTGACCACCTGGCCGCTGGGAAGGATCTTGTTCAGCCCGTTGGACAGCGCCTCAGCGGCCTTTTCCGCGGCCTCGCCGGTGAGGGTGCTGACCTTGTCCTGCAGGGTGGTGCTCACGTTGCGCACCGCCTGGTTCACCTTGACCAGCGCCTGGTCCTTGGCGTTGTCCAGCAGGCCGATGGCCGCGGATTCCGCCGCGCCCAGCTCGCTGTTCAGCGCGCTGCTCACGGTGCCCGCGTCCACCCCCGGTACCTGGCCGCCCAGCTGGCCGGCCCAGTCGGTCAGGGTGGAGCCGGCGGTGCTGACCGCGTCCTGCGCGCCGGACTGGATGGCCTGGTAGGCCTTGTAGACCGCCTGGTTAGCGGCCTGTTCCACCGAAGCGGCGGCGTCGGAGATGGCGCTGTTGACCGCGTCGGCCACCTCGCCGGAGACGTACTCGGCGGCTTCGCTGACCGCTTCCTTGACCAGGCCCTCCGCCGAGATCTTCCAGTCGGCCCCCTGTTTGAAGAGCTGCACGTCCTCACCCTTGAGCAGGTCGGCCACGTCCAGGGCGGACTCGGCCAGGGCCCAGGCGATCAGCAGGCCCGCCGATACCAGCGGGGCCAGGGGCCCGGAGATGGCGGCGGCCAGGGCGTTGGCCTGGGCCACCTTGGCGGAATCGGTAAAGATGGCGGCGGTGTTCAGCGCCATCCGGATACCCAGCAGCTGGGCCGAGATGGTGGCCACGCTGGCGGTGGCGTTGGCATTGCCGGTGAGGATGTATTCCAGCTCCGCCTGGCTGGCGTTATAGGGGGCAAAATACTTGCTGTCGTCGATCAGGTAGGCGTTGTCCGCGTCCTTGGCCAGGTCGGAGTCCGCCGCGTTGTAGTGCTGCACATAGTTGGGGAAGTAGGCGATGGCGTACTCGTTGATGTACAGGCTGTCCCGCGCGCCCTCCAGCACCTGGCCGATCTTTTCGATCAGATCCAGCCCGGCGGAGAGGATGGCGCTGGTGTTCTCGGTGTCCATCGAGCCGGAGATCACACCGTTCCAGTTGGGCTCGCCGGTAGTCTCGAAGGGAACGGCCAGATCGTCGGCGTTCAGGCTGCGCAGATCCTCTTTCTTGGCGTCCTTTTCGGCGTTCTGGCTGGCTTTGTTCCCGTCGGCGGATACCTCGGTTTGGATTTTGGGCTGCTCCGGCTGGCGGAAGCTGGACGCCATGTCCGCCAGGGTGGCCTTGGTGGTGCCCAGCTCGCTGAGCAGCGTGTTCATCGCTTCCCCGTAGGGGCCCATGGAGCCCTCCACGGTGGTGACCAGGCTGGCGGAGACCTGGCTTTCGCCGCTTGCCTCGCCGTACAGCCGGTAGTCGATCACCTGGGAACTCAGGCCGGTAAAGGCGCTGTCCATCTCCCCGGCGCTTTCGGCCAGGTCGCTCAGGTAGGGCCGGGTCATCAGCACCAGGTCGATGTTCTTGAGCATCTCGCCGCAGGTGGCCTGGGCCTGCTCGATCTCCGGCAGGTAGACGGTTTTGTAGTTCTCGTTGTCCGGGTCCTCGTCCAGCTTGGCCTGCAGCTGGCTGATGTAGCTTTCGTAGTTGGCCACCAGCGTGGTGGTCTCGTCCCGCAGGGTGTTGGCCTGCTGGTACAGGCTCAGCGCCTGGCTGTACAGCGAGGCGTAGGCGTCGCCGGTATGGCCGGCGGCCTCCTCGTACTGGGCGCGGGCGGCTTCGATCTGCTCATCCCGCTTGCTGCCGCCGTTTTCCTGGGTGACGGAGGGCTCGCTCTCCGATGTCTGGGTGGAAGAGGCATCGCCCTCCGTCGTCTGGGCGGGGGTCTCCTCCGGTTCGATCTCGTACTCGTTGCCGATCTCGGTGAACCGTTCATCCAGCTCCCGCAGGTACTGGTAGGGGTCGGCGGGATTGGCCGCAAAGGCGGCCACGTTGGCGTTGAAGTTGCCGATCTTGGTGATCATGTCGGACGCGCTGCGGAACAGGGCTTCCTTGCCCCCGGTCAGCTCCAGCTTGTCCTTGGTGACGCTCATGCGCTCGGTCAGATCAAACAGCCCCTGCAGTTTGCCCAGGAAGCTGTCGCCGCTGGTGGCGGCGTTGAACAGGTTTTCCGGCGCCCGGTATTTCATGTGGTCGATGATCTGGGCCTCCACCGCCTCGGTGTTGGCCAGGGTATGGCTGGCCCCGTCCACCAGGGTGACCTCGGCGTCAAAGCTGTACAGGTCAAAGGTGGGCAGTTCCTCCCCGTCCTCGCCGGTCAGGCCGCCCACCGCGCTGGTGACCGCGTCCACCAGGCTGGTGAGGGCGCTTTCCTCCACCGGCACGGTGCCCAGGGTCTTTTCCGCGTAGTCGCCCAGCAGCCGGGTGATGTCCTCCTCGGTCAGCGAGTCGGTGGCGAACAGCCCGTACAGGTCGTAGAGCATCCGGTTGTAGTAGGACAGCACCGAGGCACCGGCGTTGTCCAGCGCGCCCTCGGCCACGGCCCGGGCCATGCGCAGGCGGCCGCTGTCCACCAGCAGGCCGATCAGGGCATAGTTGGAGACAAAAATGATGGTGAGAAAGATGCTGATGGCGCCGGTCAGACGCTTTTTCCATCGGCGGTGCATCGGTCAGCCCCCCTTGTAGCCGTCGCCCTTGACCAGATCGTAGATAAAGGACGCGTTGCGGATGAATTCGGCGGGGGTGTTCAGCGGGGCGCTGGCGGTGATGACCGCCTCGTCCGGCGCCGACAGGCCCACCTGGGCCATCACATCTTCAAACGGATTGGTGTACCGCTTGGTGATGGAAACGGTGACGTATTTCTGCAGGATGTTGCCGGTTTTGGTCACCACCGGCTCCTTGGAGCCGGCGTCCTCCCCCATGACCGAGGGATTGCCCTCCACCAGCCAGCGGGCATAGGCCTGGATATTGGCCAGCCGCTTTTCCGACTTGGTGTCCAGAATATAACGGTAGGGGTCGTGCTCCGAGTAGTTGGCGGCCACCAGCAGGCCGCCGCCGCTCTCCTCGCCCTCCAGGGTCTGGAAATCCCAGGCCCCGTCGCCGCCCAGCTTGTCCCAGCAGGCAGCGCCCCGGGCCGCGGCCCGCATGGCGGCGGTGCCCGCGGCGATGTTCTGGTATTTTATGATACAAAGGTACAGCATCCCCAGAATGGTGAAGAAGATCACCGGGAACAGAATGGCCATCTCCACCGTCATGGAGCCTTTGCAGCGGCCGTGTTTTTTCATGGGGTTGCCTCCTTGCTGAAAATCTTGGTAAGGGGCGGGCCGGCGGCCCGCCCCGGGGTGCTGTGTGCGGATCAGGCGGGATCGGTCACGCCCGGCACATTGCCGGTGTTGAAGAACTTGTCCATCAGATCCTGAACAAAGCCCAGCAGCGCTTTGCGGAAGATCAGGGCCACGGCCACCAGGATGCCGATGATGATCACGATCTCCACGGTGCCCATGCCTTCCTCCTCCTGCCAGAAACGGCGAAGCATCTCTTTCATGGGTGGTTTCCTCCTTTCCTCTGGTCGTGGCCCCGCAATATGCGGGACGGTTATATCGCCATCCCCATGACCGCCGGGGCCGCCACCAGCAGGATGACGGCGATCAGCATCAACATCATGGGGAACAGCAGCTTGGTGGATGTTTCTTCGGCGATCTGCCGGGCGGCCGCCTTGCGGGCCTCCCACAGCTCCTTGCCGATGTCCTGCAAGGCGACCAGCACGTCCGCGCCGCCCCGGTGCATATTCTGCAAAATCACCGACACGAACCGCCGCACCTGGGGCATGTTGCAGGCCACCGTCAGCTGGTCCAGCGCCTCTTCATCGGTGGCGCCGTGCTCCATCTTTTCGGTGGTTTTGGCCAGGGCCTGGTACAGCGGGCCGGAGGCGGGCATCTCGGCGCTGATCTTGAGCAGGGCCGCCCGGATGGTAAGCCCCGCGCCGGAGAGGATGATGATCTGGTTGGTCAGATCGGGCAGGTCCACCGCCACCAGCAGATGGCGCTTTTCCACCCGGTTCTTCACATCGGAAAAGGCCGCCCAGGCCAGCACGCCGCCCAGCGCCGCGCCCACCACCAGCATCAGGGGGTCGCCCCCCATGGCGGCAAAGAACAAAGTGCCCATGAGCAGGCCGATCAGCGCGTTGGTCACCGCCTGGGCCCAGATCACCCGCAGGTAGAACTCCTGGTACTCGGCGGTATACAGCTCGGCCAGCTGGCGGCGCAGGGTGCGGTCCAGGTTGGAGGCGTACTTGTAGCCGCTGAGATCCATGGCCATGAAGCCCACCGGGAAAAAGTCCCGCAGGCCGAAGGTCTCCTTATCCAGCGCCGACACGAAGGCGGCGTATTTGGCTTTGCCTTTCAGGTAGAGCAGGGCGAACACCACCATCACCACCAGAAAGGGAATGTAGATCAGGCTTTCCATACCGCTTTCCTCCTTAAATGGTGATGTCGGTGAGTTTCAGGCCCCACAGATAGCCCACCCCGATCAAAGCCAGCGCGATGGTGGACACCAGCACGCCCGCGGGGTTGTGGAACAGCGGCGCCATAAAGTCGCCGGTGGTCTGGGTCAGCAGCAGCATCAGCAGGATGGGCATGACGGTCAGCACCTTCTGCTCCATCTTCTTTTCCGCCAGCAGGGTGTCGATCTCCTGCTTGGTCTCGATCTTCTGGCTGATCACGTCGGAGGTCTGCCGGATGATCTGGATCAGGTTGCCGCCGGTGCGCTTGGAAATCTCAAAGATATTGGCAAAGGTGCGGATGTCGTCGATGCCCGACCGCTCGGACAGATCGATCAGCAGGTCCTCGATGTTCTGGTTCATGCTCAGCTTGGAGACGATCAGCTCCAGCTCCTGGATGATGTGGGTGCGCGGGTCCACGTACTGGCGCTCCATATCCTCCAGGGCCACCGCCATGGCCTTTTCCACCGAGCAGCCCGCCCCCAGCGCCGAGGACAGGCTGTACAGCATATCCTTGAACTGCAGCGTCAGCTTGCGGCGGCGGGCCGCGATGATCTGCTTGGTGCGGATGGCCGGGTATTTCAGGGACAGCAGCGCCAGCAGCCCCGCCAGGATCGCCGACCGGTAAAAGATATACCCCAGCGCGAACAGCCCCGCCGCGGCCAGCAGGATATAGCCCAGCCTTTCGGCGGGCTTCATGTAGTAGACCGAATAGTCCAGCCCGCCGGACTCGGTGCGCTCCGGACGGGGCGGCTCCTTGACCTTTTTGGGGGCTTTCTGCTTTTTGCTCATATCACCGCATCCCTTCGTTGATGGTGGTGTCCACGCCGGACATCTCGAATTTCTGCATATGGCGCATGGGGTTTTCGCTGCGGCGCAGCTGGCCCAGCACCTCGCCGTGGGGGCCGTTGCCCTCCTTGACAAAGTGGAACAGGGGGTTCAGTTCGTACTCGCCCTTGTGGTAGCCCACCATCTCCACGATCTCCAGGGTCTTGCGGCTCTTGTCGCTCATGCGGCCCAGGTGCACGATCAGGTCAATGGCGGAGGCGATCTGCTGGCGGATGGCGTCCATGGGGAAGTCCGCCCCGGTCAGCACCATCGTCTCCAGACGGGAGAGCATATCGGCGGGGGAGTTGGCGTGGCCGGTGGACAGGCTGCCGTCGTGGCCGGTGTTCATGGCCTGCAGCATGTCCAGCGCCTCGGCGCCGCGCACCTCGCCCACCACGATCCGCTCCGGCCGCATACGCAGCGAGGACCGGATCAGGTCCCGGATGGTCACCGCGCCCTTGCCCTCGGTGTTGGCGTTGCGGGTCTCCAGCCGCACCAGGTTGGGCACGGTGCGGATCTGCAGCTCGGCGGAGTCCTCGATGGTGATGATGCGCTCGTCGGCGGGGATGAAGCTGGACAAGGCGTTCAGAAAGGTCGTCTTGCCCGAGCCGGTGCCGCCGCTGACGAAGATGTTGTATTTGGCCTTGACCGCCGCCTGCAGGAACCGGGCGGCCTCGGGGGTGATGGCCCCCCAGCGGATCAGGTCCTCAAACTGGAGCACCTTTTCCGGGAATTTACGGATGGTGACCACCGGGCCGTCCAGCGCGATGGGGTTCAGCACCACGTTCACGCGGGAGCCGTCCTCCAGGCGGGCGTCACAGATGGGGTTGGAGGTGTCCACCGTGCGGTTCACCTTGGATACGATCCGCTGGATAATGTCCTCCAGCTGCTTGCGGCTCTCAAACCGCATATCCGCTTTGGTCAGGCGGCCCGCCCGTTCGATGAACACGTTCTCCGGGCCGTTGATCATGATCTCGGTGACCGACCGGTCGTCCAGCAGGGGTTGCAGCGGCCCCAGCTTCTTCATCCGGTTGAGCACCTCGTTCACCAGCTCCCGCCGGTCGCTGACGCTCAGGTATTCGCCACCCAGCAGCCGGGTCAGGGCCTCCTGGGCTGCCTGACGCACCTGCTCGTCGGTGATCTCCCGGGTGCCCTCCAGCTGGCGGGCCACCTGGGCGGAAAGCTGGTCTTTCAGTTGGGAAACGTCCATGCCGGTTGCTCCTTTACGCTCAGAAACTCAGGATGGCGGCGCAGCCTTTTTCCAGGTCCGGGTTGCCCCGCAGCACCGCCCGCACGTCCGGCACGCTGGCCAGGCTGGCGGAGTAGGGGAAGGCCACCTGATAGCGGCCGTCGGCGTACTTTTCCCGGCAGCGGTTGCCCGCCACCAGCTCCTTGCCCGCGCAGGGCAGGCTGGAGAAAGCCGGGTCGGCCAGGAAACGCCGGCGCTTGTGCTCGCCCAGGCGGTCGTCCCCGTAGACCAGCACCACCCGGTCGGCCAGATCCATCGCCCGGCTGGATACCTCGTTCAGCACCGAGGACAGATCCAGGATCAGCCAGTCCGGCGAGGCGCCCCGCAGGATGGATTCCACCAGAAACTGCACGTCCGCGCCGGTCAAAGCGCTCTGGTCCCGCACGCTGGCGGGGGTGGGCAGCACCAGCACGTCGTGCTCGTTGCGGCTCAGCGCCGGCAGCAGGGTGCGGGCCGGATCCTCCCGGTCCTGCACGGCGCAGAGGTATTCCTCGGCGCTCACCGTGCCGCAGGGGGCATAGAGGGAATCGATGCAGGGGGCGGTTTCCAGGTTCAGGTAGACCGTCTTGCCCTGCTCCGCCGCCTTGAGGGCGGTCAGGTAGGCCAGGGTGGTCTTGCCCGCGCCGCCCTGGGTGGAGAAGAAGGCGATCACCCGGCCCTGGCTGCGGGAGGCCGCGGCCGCCGCCAGCAGGCCCTTGGCCCGCAGCAGGTTTTTCAGCTCGTCCACCAGGTCCTGGCGGCGCTGGTACATATTAACGGAAAGGGGTTCCTCGGTGCTGGTGTCCTCCCCCAGGGCTACCGGCAGGCCATACGAGGGGTCCAGCCCCCGCAGAAAGCCCGGCGCGCCCAGGATGCAGTCCACCGTTTCGCCGCTGGTGCGCAGCCAGTCCGCCGCGCGGGCCGGGTCGGTGAAGTACAGCACCCGGAAAGAGCGGGGATCCTCACTGAGCAGCAGGTTCAGCTGCTCGCCGAAATACCGGTCCTGCCAGCAGAAAAGTAGTTTGATCGCCATGGTGGAACCCTCCCGCATATGTGGAATTTGTGAATACTTTATTAACAGATTCATTGTACGTTTCGCCCCCGGGCTTTTCAATCGCCGGGGGGGCTGCTTTGCATAATTAACCAAGAAAAGCGCGGAATTGGTATGCTGAGGGCGGATTTTGCCGATTGTGGAGAATCGGTGAAACCTGCCCGCGGCCCTTGACGGGGGCGGGGCGCTTCGGGTATACTATGAGAACGATTCTCAAATTCGCAGGAGGACACACCATGCAGCGCACCGCCTACCAGACCCGCCAGCAGCGGGCCATGCAGACCTGGCTGGAACAGACCGCCGGGCAGCCCTTTACCGCGGGGCAGCTGCGGGCCGCGCTGGGGGAAAGTGTCTCCACCGCCACCGTCTACCGGTATCTGGAGCGGCTGGTGGCCGAGGGCCGGGCCGCCAAGTACACCCTGGAGGGGGAGGGCGCCCGGTTTGAATACCTGGACGCCGCCCCGGCGGGGCTGCACTGCAAGTGCGAGCGGTGCGGCCAGCTGCTGCGCATCCGGTGCGAACAGGCCCGCGAGACCGGCCGCCATCTGCTGGCGGGCCACGGCTTTGCGGTGGATCCCCGGCGCACGGTGGTATACGGCGTGTGCGCCGCCTGCCGGGAGGCCGGGCTGTGAGGGGCCGGGTACTGCGTCTGGCGGCGGGGCTGCTGGCGCTGCTGGTGCTGGCCGGGGCGCTGGGGGCCGCGGCGCTGCTGGCCGGGCAGGCCGCCCACCACTGCGACGGGGACGACGCCTGCCCGGTGTGCATGGGGCTGCGCCTGGCCGCGAATCTGGTGCGGCTGCTGGCCGCGGGGCTGCTCCCGGCGGCGGGGCTGGCCCTGGCCGGGCTGGCCCGGCTTTGCCGCCCGGTACGGGTGCGGCGGATGCCGGTGCGCGTCACGCCGGTGGGGCGCCGTGTGCGATTGAACAATTAAAAAAGCCTTTCCGTGACCGAGAGGGGGCGCGCTGCGCCCGCCCTCGCATTTTTGCGCCCTTTTTTGGGCAGAACCAACAACGGGAGGGCTTTTTTGCCATGCAATACAACAAATTTTTCGGGGTCATCGCCGCGCTGGCGCTGGCCGTTCTGACCGGGTGCGGGGCGGCCGCCCCGGCAACCTCCGCCGCCGAAAGCGGGGAGGAACCGCTGCGGGTGGTGGCTACCGTGTTCCCCGCCTGGGACTGGCTGCGGGAACTGACCGCCGGCCAGGAGGGCCGGGTGGAACTGATACTGCTGCAGAGCGGCGGGGTGGACATGCACAGCTACCAGCCCACCGCCCGCGACCTGCTGACGGTGCAGGAATGTGACCTGCTGGTCTGCGTGGGCGGCCAGTCGGACGCCTGGCTGGAGCGGGCGCTGGCCGGCACGGAGGACGGCCCCCGGGTGGTGCGGCTGGTGGAGGCGCTGGGTGAGCAGGCCTACACCGCCCTGCCCGCCCTGGGCACCCAGGCGGAGGAGGACCACGACCACGATCATGAGGAAGAAGCGGACGAGCATGTGTGGCTGTCGGTGGCGAACGCCCGCACCCTGACCGGGGTGCTGGCCGAAACGCTGGCCGAACTGGACCCGGAGGGGGACTACGCCGCCCGGGCCGCCGCCTACGGCGAGCAGCTGGACGCGCTGGACGAAAGCTACCGGCAGGCGGTGGAGGCGGGCAGCCGCGCCGTGCTGCTGTTCGGGGACCGGTTCCCCTTTGCCCATTTGGCCCGGGACTACGGCCTGACCTGCTACGCGGCCTTTGAGGGCTGCAGCGCCGAGACCGAGGCCAGCTTTGCCACCGTGGCCCGGCTGGCCGCCGCGGCGGAGGAAAACGGGCTGCACACCATTCTGATCACCGAGACTTCGGACGGCAGCCTGGCCGATACCATCGCGGCCACCACCCAGAACGGGCTGGAGAAAGCGGTGCTGAACTCGATGCAGGCGGTGAGTGAAGAACAGATCGAAAACGGGCTGACCTGGCTGGCGGTGATGGAGGCCAACCGGGAGGTGCTGGCGGCGGCGCTGGCCTGAAAGGAGACAAGATATGGAAGAACGGATCCGGGCCCGGGGGCTGACCCCCGGGTATGAGGGCCGGGCGGTGAGCGGCCCGGTGGACTTTGTGCTGCGCCGGGGCGACTGGCTGGCGGTGCTGGGGGAGAACGGCGCGGGCAAAACCACCCTGCTGCGCACGGTGCTGGGGCTGCTGCCGCCGGTGGCGGGCTGCCTGGAGACCCCGGGCCTGGTTCCGGGCCAGCTGGGCTGGCTGCCCCAGCAGACGGCGGTGCAGCGGGATATGCCCGCCTCGGTGTGGGAGGTGGCGCTGTCCGGCCGGCAGGGGCGCCGGGGCTGGCGGCCCTTTTACGGCAGGGAGGACCGGGCCGCCGCGGCCCGGGCGCTGGAACAGGTGGGCATGGCCGGGTTTGCCCGGCGGCGGTTCCGGGAACTGAGCGGCGGGCAGCGCCAGCGGGTGCTGCTGGCCCGGGCCCTCTGCGCCGGGGATCAGCTGCTGCTGCTGGACGAGCCGGTGACCGGGCTGGACAGCCAGGCCGCGGCGGGGATGTACCGGCTGCTGGCAGAGCTGAACCGGCAGGGCACGGCCATCTTTATGATCTCCCACGATCTGGCCGGGGCCCGGCAGTACGCCAGCCATGTGCTGTACCTGGGGGCACAGACCAGCTTTTTCGGCACCCGGGCGGAGTATGAGAACTGGAAAGGAGAAAACGCATGGGCCTGATGCAAACACTGGCGCTGTACTGGCAGTATCCCTTTGTGCGCAGCGCCCTGGCGGTGGGGGTGCTGATCGCGCTGTGCGCCTCCCTGCTGGGGGTGCCGCTGGTGCTGCGGCGGTTTTCCTTTATCGGGGACGGGCTGTCCCACGCGGCGTTCGGGGCGATGGCGGTGGCCTCGGTGCTGAACCTGGCGGGGGAGATGCCCTTTGTGCTGGGGGTCACGGTGGTCTGCGCGGTGCTGCTGCTGCGGGCCGGGCAGAACGCCTCCCTGCGGGGGGACGCCGCCACCGCCATGCTCTCGGTGGGGGCGATGGCGGTGGGCTATCTGCTCATGAACCTGTTCGGCACCTCCGCCAATTTGAGCGGCGATGTGTGCGCCACCCCGTTCGGCGCCACCTCCATCCTGACCCTTACCGCCGGGGAGGTATGGCTCAGCGCCGCGCTGGCGCTGGGCATCACCGCGGTGTTTGCCCTGTTTTACCACCGCATCTTTGCCGTGACCTTTGACGAGGACTTTGCCCGCGCCGCCGGGGTGGGGGCCAAGGCCTGCAACCTGCTGCTGGCGGTCAGCGCCGCGGTGGTGATCGTGCTGGCCATGAACCTGGTGGGTTCGCTGCTGGTTACCGGGCTGGTGGTGTTTCCGGCGCTGGCGGCCATGCGGGTCTGCGGCAGCTTCGGCGGGGTCACCCTCTGCGCGGCGCTGTTCGCGGTGGGCTGCGCCGCGGCCGGTATCCTGATCGCGGTGGTGGCGGGCACCCCGGTGGGCTCCACCATCGTGGCGGTGGAGATCGCCGTCTGGGGGCTGTTCTGGCTGGCCGGCAAAAGGAGGCGGGCATGAGGGCCCGGCTTGCCGGGCTGCTGGCGGTGCTGATGCTGCTGGCGGGCTGCGCCCGGGAGATCCCCTCCACCTACATCCCGCCGGAACCCACCGCCACCCCGGACAGCGGCATCGACGTGGATCTGACCGCTTTGAGCAGCACCATGGTCTTTGCCGAGGTGTACAACATGCTGGACTGCCCGGAGGACTACCTGGGCAAGACCATCCGGGCCGCCGGGGAGTTTGCCGTTTACGATGACCCGGACGGGCGGCTGTACGCGGTGGTGGTGCAGGACGCCCTGGCTTGCTGCGCCCAGGGGCTGGAATTTGTGCCCGCCGGGGAGCCGGCGTGGCCGGAGGAATTTCCGGAGCCGGGCCAGACGGTCACGGTGGAGGGCACCTTTGCAATGTACAGGCAGGGAAATTTTGAATTCTGCCATCTGGCGGACGCCAGCATGACCCTTGCCGCAGAATAAACCAGAAACGCCGGTGCGCCAAAGAAGCGCACCGGCGTTTTTTGCCGCAAGAAAATCGCAAGGGTTTGGTCATGGCCCCCAGGCGGCAAAGGGAGTAGGATAAACAGGCGGGGCAAACCACGCCCCGACATTTTGCGCAAAGCGAGGTGAAACCGGATGGACCCGGATCGAAGTCACAACCAGAAAATCCGCGCCGCGCTGCCAGGGGGCGGGCGGGGGCCTGTCCGGCCCGCGCTCACTCCCGGGTGCGCCGCGCCCAAGGGAGGAATGCGCCATGACCATCAAGAACAAAAAGCAGAATATCGCCCGCATCCGGCGGGAGGCCGCCCGGGAGGTGCAGCGGCAGGACCGGCTTGACCGGCTGCGCCGCGCCGCCGCGTCCGGCGCCGGGGAGGTATTGGACGAGCTGGAAGCTACCCGCCGGGGGCTGGACACCGCCGACGTGCCCGCCCGCCGCGCCCGCTGGGGCGTCAACCGGGTGACCCGCGAAAAGAAAAAATCCCTGCCCCGCCGCCTGGCCGGGGCCTTCGTGAACCCCTTCACCGCCATCCTGTTCTGCCTGGCGGCGGTGTCGGCGGTGACCGACATGCTGCTGCCCGCGCTGAGCCTGCTGGGCAGCACCCCTGAAGAATTTGACTGCGTCACCGTGGTGATCATCCTGACTATGGTGGGCATCAGCGGCACGCTGCGCTTTGTGCAGGAGAGCCGCAGCGGCAGCGCCGCCGAAGCCCTGCTGGCCCTGATCACCACCACCTGCACCGTCTGCCGGGACGGCGCTCCCGAACAGGAGGTGCCGCTGGAGGACGTGGTGGTGGGGGACATCGTGCGGCTGCACGCCGGGGACATGGTGCCCGCCGATCTGCGGATTATGGAGGCCCGGGACCTGTTTGTGAGCCAGGCGGGCCTGACCGGCGAGAGCGAGCCGGTGGAAAAGCTGGCCGCCCCGGTGCCGAATCCGGACACCGTCACCGACTGCGCCGACCTGGCCTTTATGGGCGCCAATGTGATCTCCGGCACCGCCGTGGGGGTGGTGCTGGCGGTGGGGGACGACACCCTGTTTGGTTCCATGGCCAGCGCCGTGGCCGGGGAAGCGGTGGAGACCAGCTTTACCAAAGGGGTCAACGCGGTGTCCTGGGTGCTGATCCGGTTCATGCTGGTGATGGTGCCGGTGGTCTTCTTCATCAACGGCATCACCAAGGGCGACTGGGTGGACGCCTTCCTGTTCGGGGTGTCGGTGGCCGTGGGCCTGACCCCCGAGATGCTGCCCATGATCGTGACCACCTGCCTGGCCAAGGGCGCCGTGTCCATGAGCCGCAAGCGCACCGTGGTCAAGAACCTGAACTCCATCCAGAATTTCGGCGCGATGGATGTGCTCTGCACCGACAAGACCGGCACCCTCACCCAGGACCGGGTGGCGCTGCAGTACAGCCTGGACGTGATGGGCAGCGAGGACGTGCGGGTGCTGCGTCACGCCTATCTGAACAGCTGGTTCCAGACCGGCTACCGCAACCTGATGGACCGGGCGGTCATCCGCCGCACCGAGGAGCTGGAGGCGGAGGACGCCACCCTGACCGATCTGTCCGCCGCCTATGAAAAGGTGGACGAAATTCCCTTTGACTTTGCCCGCCGCCGCCTGACCGTGGTGGTGCGGGACGGCCGCGGCAAGACCCAGATGGTTACCAAGGGCGCGGTGGAGGAGATGCTGGCGGTCTGCGCCTGGGCCGAGTACGAGGGGCAGATCCGGCCCCTCACCGGCGAGGTGCGCCAGCGCATCCTGCGCACCGCCGACGAGCTGAACGACAAGGGCTTCCGGGTGCTGGCGGTGGCCCAGAAGAACGACCCGTCCCCGGCCGGGACCTTCGGCCCGGAGGAAGAGCGGGACATGGTGCTGCTGGGCTATCTGGCCTTCCTGGACCCGCCCAAGGAGTCCGCCGCCGGGGCCATCGCCGCGCTGGCCAAACGGGGGGTGGATGTGCGCATCCTGACCGGCGACAACGAAAAGGTCACCCGCACCGTCTGCCGCCAGGTGGGGCTGCCGGTGCAGGGGATGCTGCTGGGCACCGATCTGGACCGGATGAACGACGAGGAACTGGCCCAGGCCGCCCGCACCGTGCGGGTGTTCGCCAAGCTCAGCCCGGAGCAGAAGGCCCGGGTGGTGAGCGCGCTGCGGGCCGACGGCCACACCGTGGGCTTTATGGGGGACGGCATCAACGACGCCGCCGCCATGAAGGCCGCCGACATCGGCATCTCGGTGGATTCGGCGGTGGACATCGCCAAGGAATCCGCCGACGTGATTTTGCTGGAAAAGGATCTGACCGTGCTGGAGCAGGGCATCACCGAGGGCCGCAAGACCTACGCCAATATGCTCAAGTACATCAAGATGACCGCCTCCTCCAACTTCGGCAACATGTTCTCGGTGCTGGCGGCCTCGGCGCTGCTGCCCTTTTTGCCCATGGAGAGCCTGCAGCTGCTGCTGCTCAACCTGATCTATGACCTGTCCTGCACCGCTATCCCCTGGGACAACGTGGACGAGGAATTCCTGGACCGGCCCCGCCGGTGGGACGCCTCCTCGGTGGGCAGCTTCATGATCTGGCTGGGGCCCGCCAGCTCGGTGTTCGACATCCTGACCTACCTGTTCCTGTATTTTGTGCTCTGCCCGGCGGTGGTGTCCGGCGGGGTGCTGTTCAGCCAGCTGGGCGCTCACTTTGCCGGGGTGCAGCTGGCCCAGATGCGCGCGGCCTATATCGCCCTGTTCCAGGCCGGGTGGTTCGTGGAATCCATGTGGAGCCAGACCTTGGTGATCCACATGATCCGCACCCCCAAGCTGCCCTTTATCCAGAGCCGCGCCGCCGCGCCGCTGACCCTGCTGACCGGCCTGGGCATCGGGGCGCTGACCCTGATCCCCTTTACCCCGCTGGCCCCGGCCCTGGGCTTTGCCGCCCTGCCGCCGATGTTCTTTGCCTATCTCATTCCCTGCATCCTGCTGTATATGGTATTGGCCACCCTGTTGAAAAAGGCCTATATCCGCCGCCACGGGGAATTGCTGTAAAAAAAGACACAGGCGCGCTGCCGAAAGGCAGCGCGCCTGTGCGTTTATGCTGTGCGGACGCCCGGGACAGGGATTATGCGGTGGAGCCGGGCGCAGGGAAGCCCGGCCCCGGTACAGGGCGTGCACAGGAAACGAAGGAGGATACCAAACGTATTGTGGTTACTCCACGGTCAGGCTGTTCTTCTTGGGAAAGAAGGCGGGTTTGACCAGCTTGAAGAAGAGTACCACGCAGACCAGCAGCAGAACCACCGACACGGCCACGGGGATTGCAACCCAGGCGGTATTGTACTGGGTGGTGCTGCCGATACCGGCGCTGTTCACGTAGACGAACAGCTGGTGCTTGCAGGCCTCCCGCAGGGCGGCCACGCCGGCAGCGGTGCCGGTGGTCAGCTCGGTGTAGCGGCCGGCTGCGCCGGTGGGGCACAGGAACATGTCGGTGCCCGCGCGCACGGCGGCGTTGCCCACGTTGTAGCCGTCGGTGCCGGCGGCGTCGGTGATCACGCGGCCCATGAAGCCCCATTCATCCCGCAGCACGGTGGTGCACAGGGCGTAGCTGGCGCTGGTCCAGGAGGTGCCGATGGCGCTGTAGGCGGTCATGATGCCGCTGGCGCCGGTGAGCACATCGCTGTATTCAAAGGTGGAGTTCTTGACGCAGATCTCGTAGGGGCGCAGGTAGATCTCCCGCATGGCCTGCTCGTTCAGCCAGGTGTGCACGCCGGCGCGGTTGGTCTCCTGATCGTTCACCGCAAAGTGCTTGGTGTACACCGCGATGCCCTTGCTCTGCAGGCCGGAGGTCTGGGCGGCGGCGGTGTAGCCGGCCAGCAGGCCGTCCTCGGAGTAGTACTCGAAGTTACGGCCGCCGAAAGGGGAACGATGGGTGTTCATGGAGAAGCCGTACATACCGGTCACGTTCTGGGTGGTGCACTCGTCGCCGTACACAGAGCCCATCGCGTAGGCCAGGTCGGTGTTCCAGGTGGAGGCGGTTACCACCGAGCTGTTGTACATGTTCAGGCTGGTGCCGTTTACCAGGTCATGCAGGCCCTCGGCGCCGTCCATGTCGATACAGGCTTTCTTCTTGATGGACGCAATGGAGGGGTTCTGCCAGCCGCAGGCGCCGGTCAGGGTGACCATCTCGTCCACGGTCAGGCGGTTGAGCAGTTCGTCCCACTTGGGATCGTCGCAGGGCAGGCCCACCAGATCCTCACAGTAGGTGGCGATGGAGGTGTCGCCGGTGACCGGCATGGTCAGGGTGGCGTCGTCCTCGGGGATCTGGGCGCCCCGGTTGGCGTCCAGGATGGTGGCCATCACCTCATCGCTGGCGGTGGCGCTGCGCTCCAGGTTGGCAACCGGGAAGGTGCCGGCAAAGTCGGCGCGGGTCATGTAGTCGTCGGCGCTGTAGCTGCCGTCACCGGCGGTCACATCGTCAAACTGGTTCACCGCGGCCACCTGATCGGTGGAGCGGGGGTTGGATTCGTCGTACACTTCGCCGGCCAGTTCAAAGCTCTGGCTCAGCACGCTGCCGTCCTGAGCGGCCCAGCACTGGGAACCGTTGGCGCCCAGTTCGCTGTAGAAGGTGTAGCTGCCCGCGTCCAGCACATAGCAGCCCTCGTTCTTGTAGTCGTAGGAGGCCAGCTCGTCCTTGTTCACGGTGATGGTCACGGTCTCGCTGGCGCCCGGCTCCAGGGTGGAGGTCTTGTCGTAGCCTACCAGAACAACCTTCGCCTTTTCCACGCCGCCTGCGGTGTAGGGCTGCTCACAGTACAGCTCCACAACCGTCTTGGAAGCCACGCTGCCGGTGTTGGTCACCTTCACCGGGAAGGTCAGGGTGCCGGCGGCCTCGTCGTAGGTGGGCCCGCCGTCCCATTCCTGGCTGAAGGTGGTGTAGGAGATGTTCCAGATGATGCCGTCCTCATCCACGGTGATCACCACGTCCATACCCCAGTCCTCCACCGTTTCCACGGTGGCTGTGCCGTCCATGCCGGCGGATTCAAGTTCCATGGGATGGTTAAACCGCACGCTGCCGGTGTAATCGCCGGCTTCGATCTTTGCCGCGCCGCAGCCGCTGAGCGTCAGCGCGCACAGCAGCAGCACCGCCAGCAGCAGAGCCGTGCCCTTTTTCACGATCTGCATAATGTTCCTCCTTACATGTCGGGTGTGTGTCGTCGGAGCTCCTTGCTTTGCCATGATACAAAGAATCGCCCCCGCGGACAAGAAAAAGGCCACCAACGGCCGCGGTAGTTCCACACAAATTTCACACGCCGGAACAAACGGCGGGCAAAACGGAACAAACGGTATCGCCATTTTGCCAAAAAATATCGCCGGTTTTAAGCAAAACCGGCGATATTATACAGAAAGTGTAAAATATATGTGTTACAGAAGCAGGGTGCCCTCCCGGCGCAGCTG
Source organism: Gemmiger sp. An120 (assembly GCF_002160955.1). Lineage (GTDB taxonomy): Bacteria > Bacillota > Clostridia > Oscillospirales > Ruminococcaceae > Gemmiger_A > Gemmiger_A avium. The sequence continues at coordinate 28,527 of NZ_NFLN01000012.1, read as the reverse complement.
AGCAGAATCAGCCCTGCCAGCTTTGCCCAGGCACGCGGGCGGCGCAGCGGCCCGGCAAACAGCACCGGCAGCATGACCGCAATAAAATAGTTCGCCGTCACAAAGATGGTGCCGTACTGCAGATGAAGGTAATAGGTGGAAAAATAATCCGCAAATATCCCCCGTCCTCCTTAACCATGTACCCTGTTTTATTGTAACAAAAACCGCGCCGGGGTGCAAACCGGCGCGGTGTAATGATAATGCAAATATATACAGATAGTATTAAACGGTTTCGCCCCGGGCTACCCGGGCGCAGGCCAGCTGGCCGCCCTCCGAGGCAAGCAGGGCGGTGAAGCGCTGCTCGGCCTCCGTGTCGCCCGTCAGGCGGCTGTTCAGCCGCAGCATCCAGCAGGTATCCAGTTTGTCCAGCTTGGTGGGCAGGCGGCGCATCTGTTCCTCCAGCCCGGCCGCGTCGGCGGGGTGGCCCTCCAGGATCGCGGCCCACACCCCGTACAGCCGCACCTGGGGCCGCAGGTTCACCGCCAGGCCGGGGTTTTCGGCGGTCTGCTCCTGCAGCAGGGCTTTCAGCTCGTCCAGTACCCGGCGGGCCTCGGCGGGCTGCTGTCCCCACAGCAGGTACCGGCAGCGGCAGCGCAGCACCAGCGCCCGCAGCGCCGCGGTGCGGGCCGGCGGCAGGCCGGGGCCGGGCTCCTCCAAAGTGGACAGCGCCTGCTGCCAGCGGCCGGCGGCGCAGTGGGCCTCGGCCAGGTTGGCGGCCGCCGCGCACCGGGCCGCGCTGCCCGGCTTCATACGGGCCGCCGCCGGCGCATAGGCTTGGATAAAGCCCTCCGGATCCAGATCCATATGCAGCGTTTCCTGGATCGACTGCTCACAGCCGGTGGCGATCAGGTTGGCCACCAGCACGCTCAGCGCTGTGCCCAGCGCCAGCGCCAGCAGCACCGTGATCACCGCGATCCACACCGGGCCCTGGGCCCGGCGCACCCCCATGGTTACCGCCAGCGCCGCCGTGAGCACCAGCCCCGCCGCGAATACCCCGCGGCTTTTGCCGAAATACCGGAACATATACCGTCCGCCTCCCCGCGCGTTTTGCCTTAACTATACACCCCGGCCTGGGAAAAGAAAAGCAGAAAAAAACCGATAAATCTCGTTAAAATTTGACAAAAAACAATGTTTTTGTACAATATATCAAACATTATTGGTACCGGTAACGATGCAGGACCCGGTGCACGGTGTTATAATGAAACCATCGATGGGGCGTGGGCCGCCCCTTTACGGCCCCGGCAAGGAGGAGAGAGCAATGCTGCGCGTGACCACCCTGATGGACAACCAGCCCTCGGAAAACAAGGCTCTGACCGCCGAGCACGGCCTGGCCTACTGGGTCGAAACCGGGGGAATGCGATTTCTGTTTGACTGCGGTGCGTCCGACGGGGTCATCCGCAACGCCCACCGGCTGGGCGTGCCGCTGGCCGAGGCGGATTTCACCGTCTGCTCCCACAGCCACTATGACCACGCGGCGGGGTTCCGCGATCTGGCCGAGCGGGGGCTGGGCGGCAAAACGCTGATCACCGGGCCGGGCTTCTGGAAACGCAAATACGCCTTTGACGGGCTGAAATACACCGATCTGTCCGCCGGGTTCGGGCCGGAGTTTCTGGCCGTGCACGGCATCGAGCACCGGGTCTGCGAAGGGGTGCTGCCCCTGGCGGAGGGCTGCTGGCTGGTGGGAGATTTCCCACGGGTGCATCCCTTTGAGGTGATCCAGCCCCGCTTTGTGCGGGGGGAGCCGGGCGCCGCGGAACCGGACGATTTTTCCGACGAGATCTGCCTGGCGGTGGATACACCCCAGGGCCTGGTGGTGCTGGTGGGCTGTTCCCATCCGGGCATTTTGAACATGATCGCCCGGGTGCACGACGCGCTGCACCGGCCGGTGTACGGGGTGTTCGGCGGCACCCATCTGGTGGAGGCCGACGAGGCGCGCATCCGCGCCACCCTGGAAGAGCTGCGGGGCATGGGCCTGCAGGTGCTGGGGCTGAGCCATTGCTCCGGCGCGCTGGCCGAACAGTGCCTGCACAGCGACGGCCGGGTGACCGCCTGCCACATGGCGGTGGGGGACTGCCTGGCTTTGTAAACGAAATGAGGAACTATGCGGTTTGAGGAGATCGCCCGGCAGCTGGTGGAGACCACGTCCCGGCTGGTGCGCGGGCGGATCATTAACATTATGGATACCGAGGGGCGGATCGTGGCTTCCACCGAGGAAAGCCGGATCGGAACCCTCCACGCGGGGGCCTGCCAGGTGGTGCGCACCGGGCGGCCGGTGGCCATCGAACCCGCGGACCTGGCCCGCTGGCCCGGCGCCCGGGAGGGCTACAACCTGCCGGTATTCAGCGACGGGCGGCTGATCGCGGTGGTGGGCATCTTCGGCGAGCCGGAGCAGGTGCGGGACAGCGCCTATATCCTGGCGGCCTACACCGAGCAGTTTTTTCATCAGAACGCCCTGGACCAGCAGAACCGGATCACCGGTGAGCTGCGCACTACCTACCTGCGGCTGCTGCTGAACCTGGACCGGTACGGCACCGAGGAACTGACCGAGGTGGGGGAGGCGCTGGGATTGCGGCTGCAGTTCCCGGTGCGGGTGCTGGCGCTGGAATTCTGCGGCCGGCAGGACGCGCTGGTCTGCCGCCAGCGGCTGTACCGGGCGGTAGAAGAATTGCAGTTTCAGAACCTGCTGGACCCCAAACGGGATGTATGGGCCGTGACCGGCGACCGGCTGCTGATGCTGAAAAGCGATACCGGAACCCGCTGTCTGCACCGGATGCTTACCTGTGCGGAGACGGCGGTGGGCGCGCCCGCCCGGCTGGGCGCGGGGCGGCCGTGCCAGACACTGCGGCAGGCGCCCCAGTCCGGCGCACAGGCGCTGACCCTCTGCGCCGCGCCGGTGAGCGGGGTGCAGGATATTCAGGACCCGGACTGCCGGTTCTTGTACCTGATGCAGCGCACCGCCTTCCGGGAGGAGGACTGTATCCGGGAGATGCACAGCCTGCTGGAGCAGCAGCTGGACGCGGGGGAGCTGGAGATGCTGCTGGCCACCGCCGACGCCTACTACGACTGCGGCGGCAGCGTGGGCCAGGCGGCCGACCGGCTGCACATCCACAAAAATACCCTCCAGTACCGGATGCACCGGCTGTGGGACATTGTGTGCCCCGGCACCACCGGCCGCTTTGAGCGGGAGTACCTGCTGCGGCTGTGCATCCAATACCATGTGCGAAAGGCCTCGGAGCCTTCGTGATACGGCAACTTGGCATCTTTATTGAGAAGGAGGAAGAAGTATGTCGCCGTTTTTCCTGTTCGCTGTGATCATACTGGCTGTTGTGGCCATGGTGATCGCAATCTCCAAGTTCAACGTCCACCCCTTTATCGTTCTGGTAGTGGTGGCCGTGGCGGTGGGCCTTGTGTGCGGCCTGGACACCGTTACGGTGGTGGACACGGTCAAATCCGGTTTCGGTGATATTCTGGCCAGTATCGGTATCGTGATCCTGTGCGGCACCATCATCGGCACCATCCTGGAAAAGACCGGTGCGGCGCTGACCATGGCCAACACCATCCTGAAGGTGGTGGGCAAAAAGCGCAGCGTTATCACCATGGGCGCCATGGGTTACGTGACCGGTATCCCGGTGTTCTGCGATTCCGGCTTTGTGGTGCTGTCGCCCATCAGCCGCGCGCTGGCTGCCCAGAGCAACACCTCCCTGGCGGTGATGGCCACCGCGCTGAGCGGCGGTCTGTACGCCACCCACTGCCTGGTACCGCCCACCCCCGGCCCCATCGCCATGGCCGGTACCCTGGAAGCCGACATGGGCCTGACCATCCTGGTGGGCCTGCTGCTCTCCATCCCGGCAGTGGCCGTGGTCATCCTGTACGCCACCAAGATCTCCAGCAAGATCGACATCCCTGCCAACCCCGAATACACCATCGAGGAACTCACCGCCAAGTACGGCAAGCTGCCCGGCGCGCTGCACAGCTTCTCGCCCATCCTGCTGCCCATCGTGCTGATCGGTATCTCCTCCGTGGCTTCTCTGCCCGCCCTGCCCTTCGGTGACGGCGCGGTGTATGCGTTCCTGAACTTCATCGGTAACCCGGTCATCGCGCTGATGCTGGGCGTGTTCCTGTCCCTGACCCTGATCCCTGCCAGCGAGCGGGGCAACACCCTCAAGTGGGTCACCCAGGGCGTTACCGATTCCGCCGCCATCCTGGCCATCACCGGTGCGGGCGGCTCCTTTGGCGCGATCCTGAAGCTTCTGCCCATCGCCGACGCCACCCAGGGCCTGCTGGCCACCGGGCTGGGCGTGCTGGTGCCCTTTACCATCGCGATGATCCTGAAGCTGGCCATGGGCGCTTCCACTGTGGCGATGATCACCACCGCCAGCATGGTGGCCCCCATGCTGGAGAACATGGGCCTGACCAGCCCTCTGGGCCGCGTGTTCGTGGTTATGGCCATCGGCGCGGGCTCCATGGTGGCGTCCCACGCCAACGACTCGTACTTCTGGGTCGTGAGCCAGTTCTCTGACATGAAGACCGGCGAAGCCTACCGCTGCCAGACCGGCATGACCGCCGTGATGGGCGTGACCGTTGTGGCGATCCTGTATGTGCTGAGCCTGTTCCTGTTCTGATCGTTCCGTAAACGCCCGGCGGCGCGGCTTTTGGGTTGCCGCGCCGCCGGTTTTTCATTCTGATCCCGGAGGTAACAAGCCATGAGCAAGATTCGCGAGGACGCGGACAAAATCGTACAGGCGGCGCTGGCCGCCGCGCTGCCGGATGCGGCGGTGAAACGGGCGCTGGAGGGCCGGGACTTTGGGCCCGGACGGCTGGTGCTGGTGGCGGCGGGCAAGGCCGCCTGGCAGATGGCCGCGGCCGCCTGCGGTATCCTGGGCGAGCGGCTGGACGCGGGCATTGTGGTGACCAAATATGGCCACGTGAAAGGCCCCATCCCGGGGGTGGAATGCTGCGAGGCGGGCCATCCGGTGCCGGATGAGAACTCTTTCGCGGCCACCCAGAAAGCCATCGACCTGGTGAGCGGGCTAACCGAACAGGACACGGTGCTGTTTCTTTTGTCCGGCGGCGGGTCGGCGCTGTTTGAAAAGCCGCTGATCCCCGCCGAGCAGCTGGAAGACATCACCCGGCAGCTGCTGGGCTGCGGGGCCTCGATCGTGGAGATCAACACCCTGCGCAAGCGGCTGAGCGCGGTAAAGGGCGGGCGGTTTGCCCGGCTGTGCCGTCCGGCGAAGGTGTTCTCGGTGGTGCTGAGCGATATTATCGGGGATCCGCTGGACATGATTGCCTCCGGCCCGGCCTATCCGGATTCCTCCACCTGCGCCCAGGCGGCGGCGATCGTGGAGCGGTACGGCCTGCGGCTGAGCGACGAGGCCCGGGCGCTGCTGGAGCAGGAGACCCCGAAGGAACTGGACAATGTGGAGACGCAGATCACCGGCAGCGTGCGGCAGCTGTGCGCCGCGGCCGAGAAAGCCTGCCGGGAACTGGGCTATGAGCCGGTGGTGCTGACCGATCAGCTGTGCTGCACCGCCCGGGACGCGGGCAGTTTCCTGGGGGCGATCGCCCGCACCCACAACGATACACAGAAGTCGCTGGCGTTTATCGCGGGCGGCGAAACGGTGGTGCAGCTGACCGGCAAGGGCCTGGGCGGCCGGAATCAGGAGATTGCCCTGGCGGCGGCGCCGCTGCTGGCGGGGCTGGACCGGGCGGCGGTGTTCAGTGTGGGTTCGGACGGAACCGACGGACCCACCGACGCCGCCGGCGGGTATTGCGACCAGGAGTCCCTGGCGGCGCTGGCCGCCGCCGGCTGGGATGTGCCCGCCACCCTGGCCGACAACGACGCTTACCATGCCCTGGCCGCCGTGAACGGCCTGATCATCACCGGCCCGACCGGCACCAACGTCAATGACCTGACCGTGCTGCTGCTGGACAGGCAGTAAAGGGAGCGAATCTGGGGGATATAACATATCCCCCAGACCCCCGGAAATCATGGCCGAATACATTCGGCCATAGGGAAATTCAATATAGAACAAGGCCCGCGCAAACCAGAAACGGTCGGCGCGGGCCTTGTTCTATTCTTTTCCCCGGGGCCGGAGTATTCCGGCCCTTGTTTCCGGGGGGCATGGGGGGATAGGTTCTATCCCCCCATAATTGCTTCTCATCGTCCCAGCAGGCGATGGAGGGTGGCGGTGAGGACGGCGTAGTCGATGGGTTTGGGCACGTGGGCGTTCATGCCCGCCTCGGTGGTCTGGGCGATATCCTCCGCAAAGGCGTTGGCGGTCACCGCCACGATGGGCACCGTGGCCGCGTCCGGCCGTTCCAGCGCCCGGATGGCCCGAGCCGCGCCGCAGCCGTCCAGCCGGGGCATCTGCATATCCATCAGAATCGCGTCAAAACTGCCCGGCGCGCTGGCCGCGAACTGCTCCACCGCGTCCTGGCCGTCAAAGGCTGTGGTCACCTGGGCGCCGTATTGCTCCAGCAACGCCTGGCCGATCTCCCGGTTCAGCTCGTTGTCGTCCACCAGCATCAGCCGCAGCCCCGCCAGTCCGGTGGCCGGATCGGCGGTTTGGGCTTCCGTGGGGGCGGTTTCCGGCTGGCTTTCGGCGCATTCCAGCGGCAGGGTCACCGTAAAGGTGCTGCCTTCGCCCACCCGGCTGGTCACCGTGATGGTGCCCGCCATCTGCTCCACCAGGCTCTTCACGATTGGCATGCCCAGCCCGGTACCTGCCTGCGCCGCGCCGCTGCGGGTCTCCTGGGCGTAGGGCTCAAAGATCCGGGCCAGGAAGTCCTCGGTCATGCCGCAGCCGGTATCCTGTACCAGAATCTGGTACTTGGGATGGGGCTGCGGGTCCACCTGCCGCAGCTGCAGCCGCACCGTGCCCCCCGCCGGGGTGAACTTGAACGCATTGGACAGCAGGTTGTTCAGAATCTGCCCGATCCGGAACGCGTCCCCCCGTACCCGGGAATCCCGCAGCTCGCATACCACCTCGAACTGCTTGCCCTCTCGCTGGGCCTGCGCCTGGAACGGCCCGGCCCATTCCTGCAGATGGGTGCTCAGATCAAAATCCGCGGGATTCAGGGTCAGCGCGCCGCTCTCGATCCGGCTCAGTTCCAGAATATCGTTGATCAGCCCCAGCAGCTGCCGCCCCGATACCGCGATCTTTGCCAGGTAATCCCGGGTCGCCGGGGGATTGCCCGGCTGGGTCTCGGCCAGCTCGGTCAGACCGATCACCGCGTTCAGCGGGGTGCGCATGTCATGGGACATATGGCTGAAGAACGCCGTCTTGGCCTGGGTGCTCTTGCGGGCCTGGGCCAGCGCGTCCTCCAGCAGCGCCCGGCGCTGGATCTCCTGCCGCTTTTCCCGGTCCACTTCCTTGAAGCAGAGCACCACCTCGCCGGGGGCCAGGCTGTCGTCCGCCAGGGCCCGCACACTTACCCAGCGGAACTCCCCGTTGAACAGGCGCAGGAAATCCCCGCCGAAATCCCGTTCCCGCTTGGCCTTTTTGCGGATATTCTCCAGCGAGAAGCATTCGGTAAACTCCGCCCGGGCGTCCGGTTCGATCACCTCCGCCAGGGTGGAGAGAAGGGCCGGGTAGGCGCCGTCCGGTTCCAGCCGGCTGCGCACATGGCCGGACCCCTTGATCACCTCGTAGCTGCCGGTCAGGCAGTTGATCCGGTACAGGGAGAAATAGCTGTTGCCCAGCACCCGCACCGTCTCGTTGGTGCGCTCGATCCGCTGATTCAGCGAGAAATCCCGCCACAGCATGAAGAAAGAACCTGCCAGGAACAGCAAAATCGCAATGGCGAAACTGCGGATCACCACGTTCAGGTCCGCCAGAATGGTCTGGGCCGGCAGGGTCACCACCGAGATCCAGCCGCTGCTGAAGGTGGCGTAATATACCACCTGCCGGGTACCGTCCGGCGCGTCGATAAAGGCGTCCGCCGGGTCCAGCACGCCCGCGGACAGATCGTCAAAGATGCTGTATAAAAAGCTTTGCAGGGTATCCCGGGACAGATCCGACGGGGTCTGGTAATACAGCAGGGTGCCCTGCCGGTCACACAGATAATAGGAACCGCCCTCCGGCAGATCCAGCAGTTTGTCGTGCAGTTTGAAATTGTCCGGGAATACGTCAAAGGCCACCACCGTGTTGCTGCGGCCGCATTTCTGCGCCAGCGTCACCACCGAGTTGCCCGAGATCGCGTCCACATAGGAGTCGGTCACCACGATATCCCCGTCCGCCTCCAGGGCCGCCTGGTACCAGTCGGTGACCGAGTAGTCGTAATCCTCATCCCCGTCCCAGGGATTGGCCGCCACAATATGGCCCGCCACCACCGCGTAGGGATCCACCACCTCTTTGCCCAGCACCTGGGTGATGTTCTGGAAATAGGTGGCCAGCCAGTCGCGCAGTTCCTCGTCGGTGGCGCCGGCCTCCACTTTGGCTTCCAGATACTGGCTGCCCAGCGACAGCAGCGTCTCGTACACCGTCAGGTTGTTCTGCTCCTCCATGGCGTAGCTGCGGGCCAGGGCGGTGCCGGTCTCCTGGGCGCTTTCCAGCAGGGAAGTGCGCAGCAGAAAGATGCTGAACAGGGACAAAAACACAAAGGCGGCCAGCAGGATCAGGCTGAACCGCATATTGTACAGCACCCTGCGGGTGCGGGTGCGCCGGGATACTTTCATGGCGGGATTCCTCGCTTTCCGGGCTGTGGGGCCCGCTTTATTGTAACACAGTACACCGGCCCATACAAGAAAAACCCTTGCCAGGCGGCCCGCCGGCGGGTATAATCGCCTGTGGAACAAACGAGTGTTTGTGAGGAGGAGTTTATTTCATGTCATCCGGTTTTCGCCCCCATGTGGGGCTGCGCAGCCTGAAAACCGCCCTGGCCGCGGTGCTCTGCGCGCTGGGCTACGCCCTGATCGACCGCAACCCCACCTTTGCCTGCATTGGCGCCATCTTCGGGCTGGGCCCCGATATGCCCGGCAGCCGCCTGCACGGCGGCAACCGCCTGTTCGGCACCGTGATCGGCGGGTTTATCGGCATGGGGCTGTTCTGGCTGTATCTGCGCATCTGCCCTGCGCGGGACAGCCAGCTGCTGCTGGCGGCACTGCTCTTTGCGGGGGTATTGCTGCTGATTTTTCTGAGCCAGTGTTTCTGGGTGGGCGCGGTGCAGCCCGGCGGGGTGGTGCTGTGCATCATTCTGTACAATACCCCGCCCGAGACCTATGTGGAGTATTCCCTGAACCGCATGCTGGACACCGGCGTGGGGGTGGCCATGGCGCTGCTGATCAACTGGCTGCTGCCCCGCCAGCGGCTGGTGCGCTGTCGGCGGGCCGCCGCCCTGCGGCTGGGCCTGCCGGTCAGGCCGGACGGGGAGGGCCTGCCCGAGGAGGACAACTGATCCCTATATATAAGAAGACGCAGGACCGGACGGGGTTGCCCCGTCCGGTCCTGCTGCGTTTACCTAAACTTTACCTTTTGGCATGGACTTTACATTTTGCACCGGGACTTTACGCAAATCATGCGAATGGTTGATAGCACCGCCCCGCGGGGCCGTGCTACAATAACGCCAGCCTTGAAAAAAGGGAAAATGAGGCCGGGTGGTCCCGGCCGACTGACGCGAAAAAGGAGTGTCATTCAACATGAAAAAGATTCTTGCTATCGTTCTGGCGCTGGTTCTGGCGCTGGGTCTGCTGACCGCCTGCGGTGCCAGCAGCTCTTCTTCTCAGGCTCCCGCCGAGGAGAGCTCTTCCGCCTCCACCCCCGCTTCCGAGCCCGCTGAGGAGAGCGTGAGCGGCGTGGTCAATGTGTCCGGTTCTACCTCCATGGAGAGCGTGGTGCTGGCCCTGGGCGAGGCCTTCAAGGAAATGTACCCCGATGTGACCGTCAACTACAGCGGCACCGGTTCCGGCGCGGGCGTCGAAGCCGCCCAGACCGGCACCAGCGACATCGGCCTGAGCAGCCGTGAGCTGAAGGAAGAAGAGACCGCCGCCGGTGCTGTGGCCAATGTGGTGGCCAAGGACGGCGTGGCCGTGATCGTGAACCCCGCCAACGGTGTGGAAGACCTGACTGTTGAGCAGATCGCCGATATCTTCTCCGGCAAGATCACCAACTGGAGCGAGCTGGGCGGCGAAGACATGGAGATCGCTGTCTACGGCCGTGAGGCCGGCAGCGGCACCCGCGGCGCCTTCGAGGAGATCGTGGGCGTGGTGGACGCCTGCCAGCTGACCAACGAGTACAGCAGCACCGGTGACCTGGTGGGCAACGTGGCCGGCAACGAGAACGCCATCGGCTACGCCTCCCTGTCCGCTGTGGACGAGACCGTCAAGGCTGTGAAGGTGGCCGGTGTGGAGTGCACCGAGGACACCGTGAAGGACGGCAGCTACGCCATCCAGCGTCCCTTTGTGATGGTCACCAAGGAGGGCACCGAGCTGAGCGCCGCCGCCCAGGCTTTCCTGGACTACGCCATGAGCGCTGAGGCCGCCCCCATCATCGCCGCTGCGGGCGCTGTTTCCGCCAACGCCTGATCCCGGCAAACCCTTGAATCCGGGCCCTCGATGCTGCGCCGTCGGGGGCCTCTTTTTACGACAGAAAGGTTGGTAGCTATGCAGCCACAAGCACGCGGCAAGCGCGCGTTCCGAGACAGTATCGAGGGAGCGATGCGGCTGATCTTCACGGTCTGCGGGTTCATCGCCATCGCCTTTGTGCTGCTGATCTCGGTGTACCTGATCCTGAGCGGCCTGCCCGCCATCAAGGAAGTAGGCCTGTTTGATTTCCTGTTCGGAACCCGGTGGGATTCCACCAACAAGACCGACCCCGCCTACGGCATCCTGCCCTTTATCCTCACCTCGGTGTGGGGCACCTGCGGCGCGATCGTGCTGGGCGTGCCGGTGGGCATCCTGACGGCGGTGTTCCTGGCCCGGGTGGCCCCGCCCAAACTGGCGGCGGCGGTGCGCCCCGCGGTGGACCTGCTGGCGGGCATCCCCTCGGTGGTGTACGGCCTGGTGGGCATGATGGTGCTGGTACCGGCCATCAAGGATCTCTTTGATCTGAAAGCCGGCGACAGCCTGCTGGCGGCCATCCTGGTGCTGGCGGTGATGATCCTGCCCTCCATTATCAGCGTGTCCGAAACCGCCCTCAAGGCGGTGCCCAAAGAATATACCGAGGGTTCCCTGGCGCTGGGCGCCACCGAGCTGGAAACCAGCTTCAAGGTGATCCTGCCCGCCGCCCGCAGCGGTGTGGCGGCCTCGGTGGTGCTGGGCGTGGGCCGCGCCATCGGCGAGGCCATGGCCATCCTGATGGTGGCCGGCAACTCCCCCAACATGCCCGGTTTGTTCAAGAGCGTCAAGTTCCTGACCACCGCCATCGCCAGCGAGATGAGCTACGCCAGCGTGGGCAGTTTGCAGCGCAACGCCCTGTATTCCATCGGCCTGGTGCTGTTCGTCTTTATCATGCTCATCAACGTGCTGCTGAACAGGATCCTCAAAAAGGACAAGGAGTGATACGACCATGCAGACCTCTGCAACGACCCCGCTGGAAACCCGGGGCCTGAGCGGCCGCCGCCGCGCCTGGCATCTGGCCATGCGCGCGGTCATGTACCTGAGCGCCGCCATCACCTGCGCGCTGGCGCTGGGCCTGATCGGGTATATTTTGTGGCGCGGCGTGCCCGGGCTGTCCTGGGAGTTCCTTACCACCCAGGAGAGCATCCTGAAAGGCACCGACGGCATCCTGCCCGCCATTCAGAACACCATCTACGTAATTCTGGTCACCCTGGTGATCGTGCTGCCGCTGGGTGTGGGCTCGGCGGTCTACCTGACCGAATACGCCACCAACCGCCGCCTGACCGAGGCCATCGAGTTTGCCACCGAGACCCTGGCGGGCATCCCGTCCATCCTGTACGCCCTGGTGGGCATGCTGGTGTTCTGCCAGTTCTGCAACCTGGGCACCACCCTGCTGGCGGGCTCTTTGACCCTGGTGATCATGACCCTGCCCACCATCATCCGCACCACCCAGGAAAGCCTGAAAGCGGTGCCCGCCGGATACCGGGAAGGCGCCGCGGGCCTGGGCGCAGGGCGCTGGCATATGATCCGCACCATCGTGCTGCCCTGCGCGCTGGACGGTATCGTGACCGGCTGCATCCTGGCGGTGGGCCGCATCGTGGGCGAGTCGGCGGTGCTGATCTTCACCGCGGGCATGAGCACCTCGATGCAGAATTTCTTCGGCAACGGCGGCTTTGTCAAGAGCAGCGGCGCCACCCTGACCGTGGCCCTCTACGTCTACGCCAAGGAACGGTATAAATACGACAACGCCTTTTCGGTGGCGGTGGTGCTGCTGGTGCTGACCCTGCTGATCAATCTGGCGGCCAAGGCCGCCGGCAAACGGGCGAAACGCAAGGAGGAGCGATAACTATGAATCCCACGATCCTGGAAGCGAAAAACCTGGATCTGTACTATGGCCAGACCCAGGCGCTGAAAAAGGTGAATATCCAGATCCCGGAACGGGAAATTACCGCCCTGATCGGGCCGTCCGGCTGCGGCAAGTCCACCTTCCTGCGCACCATCGACCGGATGAACGACCTGGTGCCCGGCGTGCGGGTGGAGGGCGAGATGCTTTACCGGGGCGAGAACCTGTATGCCCCCGGTGTGGACGTGACCTGGCTGCGCCGCAAGATCGGCATGGTGTTCCAGAAAGCGAACCCGTTCCCCATGAGCATCTACGACAACATCGCCTACGGCCCCCGTATCCACGGCGTGCGCAAGAAAGCTGAGCTGGACGCCCTGGTGGAGCAGAGCCTGCGGGGCGCGGCCCTGTGGGACGAGGTCAAGGACCGGCTGAAAAAGAGCGCGCTGGGCCTGTCCGGCGGGCAGCAGCAGCGGCTGTGCATCGCCCGGGCGCTGGCGGTGCAGCCGGATGTGCTGCTGATGGACGAGTCCACCAGCGCGCTGGACCCGGGCAGCACCATGCGCATCGAGGAACTGATGCTGGAACTGAAAAAGGAGTACACGGTGGTGATCGTGACCCACAACATGCAGCAGGCCGCCCGTATCAGCGACAACTGTGCGTTTTTCCTGCTGGGCGAGCTGGTGGAGTACGGCAAGACCGACGATCTGTTCAGCCATCCGGCCGACAAGCGTACCGAAGATTACATTACCGGCCGGTTTGGCTGATGGGAGGGATTTTTGGATGAATCGTGTGTTTTATGACGGGGAACTGACCCATCTGGACCAGCTGGTGCAGGCGATGGGCGCCCGGGTACTGGCGGCGCTGGACGAAGCGGTGGCCGCCGCCTCCAGCCTGGACAAGGCCGCGGCGGACCGGGTGATCGCCGGGGACGCGGAAGTGGACCGGATGGAGCGGGAGATCGAGCAGCTGTGCGTGACCCTGCTGCTGCGGCAGCAGCCGGTGGCCAGCGATCTGCGCCGGGTGAGCACCAGCCTGAAGCTGGTGACCGATCTGGAGCGCATTGGCGACCATGCCGCCGACATCGCGGAGATCGCCCGCACGCTGGACGTGCCTCTGACCGCGCCGCTGGGCGAGATGCTGAGCATCGCCCGGGCCATGGTGGAGAGCGCCCTGCGCGCCGCCGATGACCAGAATCTGGAGGGGGCCCACGCCACCATCCAGCGGGACGACGAGATCGACAGCGCGTTCTGCCGCCTGAAAGAGAGTTTCATTCATCAGGTGGCCGAGGGCAAGGCCGACGCCGACGCCATCCTGGACGGGCTGATGATCGGCAAGTACGCCGAGCGTATCGGCGACCATGCCGTGAATATCTGCGAGTGGGTCATCTGCCGGGGCACCGGCCTGTACCACGACCAGCAGATCATGTGACGGGGGCGGATATGGGGGGATAGAACCTATCCCCCCATACCCCCCGGAACACAGGGCCGGAATACTCCGGCCCTTGGGATAAAACAAAAGCAAGGCTCGCGCAGACCATTTCTGGCTTGCGTGGGCCTTGTTCTGTATAAAATTCCCTATGGCCGAATATATTCGGCCATGATTTCCAGGGGGGCTGGGTCCGCGAAGCGGCCGGGTCTCCGGTGGAGACCCGGACCGGCAGCGCGGTCGGCGCAGCCGAGCGGGCGCATCGTTGTTGCGCCCGCAGCGCTGGGGGAGATGTTATCTCCCCCAGATTCGCTATTCTTCTTGCGCGGGGCCCAGGCCCAGGTAATCCTGGCCGAACATCAGGTCGTACTGGGCGAGCCAGCGGTCATTGAAAGCGGCCTGCTGGGCTTCGGTCATCTCTTCCGCATAGCTGCCGTCGGGATTCACGGTCACGCCGCGGCTGCGGCTGCGCATGATGGGCAGCTCGCTCAGATGCAGCTGATAGAACAGCGGCTGTTCCAGCCCGTACAATTCCATCATCACCGGCGACACCATATACGACCCGATCACACCCAGGTCGATGGCCTCGCTCTGGTAATTGCTCCAGATCAGCAGGGGCGTGGTGCGCAGGGCCGGGCTCTGGTAATCGCCCTTTTCAATAAACCCGGTCTTTTCATACAGCTCATACCCGCTGCCGATCAGGTTGTAATGATCGCCCCAGAACACCAGGATCACCGGCTCGTCCACCTGGCTGAAATAATCGGTCAGGCGTCCCAGCATCGCGTCGGTATCCTTCATGGCGGTGGCAAAATCCCGCAGCGCCCCCACCGTTTCGCTGCTCAGCCCCGAGGGCGCCGCCGTCAGTTCCAGCAGCTCCTCCTCCGGGAAATTCCTGGCCGTATAGGTGGAATGGGCTTCCATCGTCACCGCGTGCAGGAACAGCGGCCCGTCGCCGCTGCGCTCTTCAAACTGGGCGATGATCTCGTCCGCCATGGCGTCGTCGCTCACCAGACCGCTGGTCCAGTAGGCCGACCGCTTTTTCTCCGGATTGTCAAAATCCTCCAGCGATATGTAGTCGTCAAACCCCAGGTTCGGATAGGCCCGGTCCCGGCTCCAGTACTTGGCCCAGTAGCAGTGCACCGCCACCGTCTCGTACCCCTTGGTGTCCGACAGATACCAGGGCAGCGAGAACATGGGATGGGTCACATGCTGCTGGAACGGCTTGCAGCCCATGGGCAGCGGCTCCACCGAAAACCCGGTCAGCGCCTCAAACTCCACGTCGCAGGTGCCGCCGCCGAAACTGGGCGAATAGATCCGGCCGCTGGCCGCCTCCTGCTGCAGCCGGTGATAATTGACCAGCGGGTCTTCGCTGAACTCTATCCCCGGCAGGTCGGTGGGGTCCCAGAACGCCTCCGCCATAATGTAGATGATGTGGGGCGTCTGCTCTTCACCCGAGGAGGCCGGGCTTTCCGGGAACAGGTTCTCGTGGTCCTGGGCCCGCTGCTCCAGCTCCGCTTTCAGGGCGGTCAGCGATTCTTCGCTGTAATCCTCCGGCTCCGAAATCTGCAGCTGCTGCAGGTTGGTCAGAAACCCGCTCAGTACCCCGTAGTTCCGGTAATACCGGTCCTGCAGCCACATGTCCGGCCAGATGCCGATGGCCTGGGTCAGGGTGGGGCTTAAGTAGAACAGCAGGCACAGGATGGTTACCGCCGCGCCCGCGCCGCAGCCCGCCAGCCGCAGCCGCCGGGCCGCCGGGCGCTGCCCGTGCACCGGCACCCGCAGCCACCAGCCCAGCACCGCCAGCACCGCAAAGATCGCCAGGCTGGCCCACATGGGGCCGGTCAGCTTCAGGTTGGATTTGTTCGCCACCGCCGCGGCCTCCTGCCACTGGGACAGGTCCCAGGGCAGAAACGGCTCGCCGCGGAAATCCAGCTTCAGCCGGGTGACCGCCGCCGGGATGCAGGCGATCAATCCCACCGCCAGCACCGCCGCGGTGTGCCGCCCCGCCAGATGGCTGAAAAACAGATAGATACCGATCAGGAACACCCAGGTGAGCAGATAACTGCCGATGTGCCCGCCCAGATATTCCGTCCAGAACTGGCCGTTCAGCTTGCCCCGGTGGATCCACTCGCAGCACAGCAGCGCTACCAGCGGCACCAGCACCGTGGCCGCCGCCCGCAGCCAGATGGGCGAAGTGTCCGTATGTTGTTTGGCGGTTTGGCGCACCGCGTTTTCCGTTGTGACCGACGCCAACCCTCGTTCCCCTCCGTTTCGCTTGAAAATCGGGCCGCAAAAGGCCCGTGACATCCTATTATACCGCCGGGTTGTGTAAAATTCCAGTAAAGCCCGACCGGTTTCGCCTTGTTTTCACAAAACCGCAAGAATTGGCGGAAAACAAAACCGGCGAACGGAGAGCGTCCGTTCGCCGGGTCACAGCGGCCCTTTGACCTTTTCGTTCCAGTCCTCCTCGCCGGGGGCGGGGGCGTTTTCCTCCATGTGCAGCCCGTCCAGCCCCAGCTGGTTGCCCACCCGGCTGCCCGCCCCGATGGCCGCCGCGCCGTACCGGCGGCGGATGCCGTCCAGGGCGTTTTCCAGCTTTTCCCGTTTCGGGTCGGGGGCGGGCGCGTCCCCGAACAGGCTCTGCTGCACTGCAAAGGGCTCGTCGGTCAGCGCCAGGGCGGTCACCGTCAGCATCCGCACCGGGCGGCGGGCCGGGTCCCAGTTGGCCTGCACCAGCGCCAGGCACTCCGCCGCCAGGTCCCGGGCCAGGTGGGTGCTCATGGGCAGCTGCTTTTGCCGGGTGATGGTGTGCAGGTCGGTGTCCCGGATGGTCACCTGCACCGCCCCCGCCCACAACCCGTGCCGCCGCAGCCGGGCCGCCACCTCCTCCGCCAGGGCGCCCAGCGCGCTGCGCACCTGCTCCGGGCTGGTCAGATCCTGCCGGAAGGTCATGCCGTTGCCCACGCTTTTCAGCGGTTCCCGCCAGCCCACCGGATGCACCGGGGCCTCGTCCTCGCCCCAGGCGTAGCGGCTTAACTCCGCCCCCAGCTTGCCCAGGTTGTCGGTCAGGATGCCCGGGTCCGCCGCCGCCAGCTGCCCGATGGTGCGGATGCCCAGCCGGGCCAGCCGCTCGCCCGCCGCACGGCCCACATACAAAAGATCCCCCGCCGGCAGCGGCCAGACGATCCGGGCCACGTCCTCCGGCCGGATCACCGTCATGGCGTCCGGTTTTTTGTAGTCGCTGCCCAGCTTGGCAAATACCTTGTTGAAGCTGGCCCCCACGCTGATGGTCAGGCCGGTGGTTTCGCGCACCCGGCGGCGGATCAGATCGGCCAGCGCGGTGGGGGAGGAGGCGAACAGATGCCAGGTATGGGTGATGTCCAGCCAGCTTTCGTCGATGCCGAAGGGCTCCACCAGATCGGTGTACTCGGCGTAGATGCCGTTGATGACGGCGGAAAAATGCCGGTACCGTTCCCGGTGGGGCGGCAGCAGCACCAGATCCGGGCATTTGCGTTTTGCCTGCCAGATGGGCTCGGCGGTGCGCACCCCAAAGGCCTTGGCCGGCTCGTTCTTGGCCAGGATAATGCCGTGGCGGGCTTTCGGGTCGCCGCAGACGGCCACCGGTTTCTGTTTCAGTTCCGGGTGTTCCAGCAGCTCCACGCTGGCATAAAAGCTGTTGCAGTCACAGTGCAGCACCCAGCGGTCCGGGGTCATGGGCGGCGCCTCCCTTCCTTGGCTTTGCTTTGATTGTAGCACGTTTTGCGCCCGGAGGCAAAGTATGGTATAATCCACTCATATTTCACAAACAAAGGAGGGACACGCCGTGCCTCAGGCTCATAGCCTCTACACGCTGTGCTGGTACTTTTACATCTACTCGTTTCTGGGCTGGTGCTCCGAGGTTGCCTTTGCCGCCATCAAAACACGGCATCTGGTCAACCGGGGATTCCTGAACGGGCCGGTCTGCCCCATCTACGGCTTCGGCATGCTGGCGGCGGTCACGGTGCTGGGGCCGGTATCCGGCAGCCTGCCCGCGCTGTTCATCGGCGGCGCGCTGCTGGCCACCGCCCTGGAACTGGTGGGCGGCTGGGCCCTCAAGACCCTGTTCCATGCCCGCTGGTGGGATTACTCCGACCAGCCGCTGAACCTGGGCGGGTACATCTGCCTGGGATTCAGCCTGCTGTGGGGCGTGGCGGTCACCGCGGTGATGCGGGTGCTGCATCCGGCGGTGGAAACGCTGGTGGGCCGCGCGCTGACCAACCCGGCGGGGGCGATCCTGCTGGGGCTGTGTACCGGGCTGTTTGTGGCCGACCTGATCGCCACCGTCATCACCGTGACCGGCCTGATGCGCCAGCTGGGTGAACTGGAGCGGATCACCGCCCTGCTGCACAAGAGCAGCGACCTGCTGACCAAACAGGTGGGCGGCGCGGCCCTGGTGGCCGACGAGCGGCTGAGCGCCGGGCGGGAGATGCTGGAGGACCGCACCGACGCGGCCCGGGCGGAGCTGGAGATGCGCCGGGACCTGCTGCGGGCGGAGATCCTGGACCGGCGGCTGGGCGCGTCCCGCCTGCTGCGGGCGTTCCCCACCCTGAAGAGCACCCGGTACGAGAACTCGCTGCGGGCGCTACGCCAGGATCTGAACGAACGGCTGGCCGGGCGGATCCGGCGGCGGTAACAGAAAGAACAACAAAAGGCGCGCTGCCGGTTGGCAGCGCGCCTTTTGCAGTTATTTCCTTTTGCCCAGCAGCTGGGTGCGGATATGGGCGAAACAGGCGTCCTCGCCCTGATCCCGCAGCACCAGCAGGGCCTGTTCCAGCTGGGCCCGGGTCTCCGGGTGCAGCAGGTAGTGGTCCTTGCCGTGCTGGTAATATTCCCAGGGATGGGCGTCGGTATAGTTTTCTTTCTGATAGGTCTTGCTGGCGGCGATCCGGTCGCAGATCATCTCCGCCACGTATTTTTCCGGCATCCGCATGCCGCACATCCGGTGGTCACCCTCCGGGTTGTAGTCGATCCAGTATTCCAGGTGATGCCGGTTGCGGCCCTTGTGGTGCAGCCAGGCGGCGGAGTATCCCTTTTCGATCCGCTCGATCTCGTTGGGGCTGCGGTAGCCCCGGAAGTATTTCACGCCGGGGATGAACTCCACCGGGGCAAACTTGCTCAGATCGTGGGTCAGGCCCTGGCGGTACAGGCCCACCTTGAAGCAGTGCCGGGCCACCAGCCGTTTGTGGTGGCAGATGGTGCGCAGATGACCCCAGAAACTGCCCATCTTACACACCTCCCGCCTGGCGGGCTTCCTGCACGGCGATGCAGCGGCGCAGCCAGCCGCCCGCCAGGAAGTAGAGGATATACAGCACCGAGGTCACGCCCCAGCTGATGGGATAGCTGACCAGCACGCCGGTCAGTGTGCCGAAGAGCGGGGCGGCCAGCACCACCCACAGAATCCGCAGGCCGCACACGCCGCCGGCGGTGAGGACCATGGGGACCCAGGCGTCGCCGGAACCGCGGATGGTGCCGCTGAGGGCTTCGATGGAGGCGTAGGTGATGAAGCAGGGGGTCAGCAGCCGGATGATCTCCAGCGCGCGTTCCACCACCTGGGCATCGTCGCTGAACAGACCCACCAGCGGCGAGCCGAATACATAGATCACCGCGCCCAGGCCCAGCGCCAGCACCGCGCAGAAGAACAGGCAGACCCAGGCGCCCTTGCGCACCCGGTCATACTGTTTGGCGCCGAAGTTCTGCCCGGCAAAGGTGGTCACCGAAAGACCCATACTGTTCATGCTCATCCAGAACAGGCTGTCCAGCTTGCCGTAGGCGGTCCAGGCGGCCACGGTGGTGGTGCCGAAAGCGTTGATGCTGGTCTGGATGATGATGTTGCTGATGTTGTACATCACCGACTGCAGCCCCGCGGGCAGGCCGATGCGCACAATGTCCGCCAGGGTGGCCGCGTCCATGGCAACCCGGTGCAGTTTCAGGTGATAGGGGCGCAGTTCCGCGCCGATCAGGCTGGCCAGGGTCAG
Organism: Gemmiger sp. An120; assembly: GCF_002160955.1. GTDB lineage: Bacteria > Bacillota > Clostridia > Oscillospirales > Ruminococcaceae > Gemmiger_A > Gemmiger_A avium. The sequence continues at coordinate 8,648 of NZ_NFLN01000012.1, read as the reverse complement.
CAGCGCGCTGACCAGCTGGCTGATGATGGTGGCCAGCGCCGCGCCCAGCACACCCCAGTGGAACACCGCCACGAACAAAAGGTCCAGCACGATGTTCACAAAGGCGGCGGTGATCAGAAAGTACATGGGGCGGCGGCTGTCGCCCACCGCGCGCAGGATGCCGGTGCCCATGTTGTAGATCATACTGGGGATCATGCCCGCAAAGTAGACCCGCAGGTACAGGGTGGAGGCGTCCAGAATATCGGCGGGGGTGTTCATGGCCTGCAGCACCACCCGGGCGAACAGGATGCCCACCGCCATCAGCACCGCGCCGCCGGTCAGGGCCAGCCAGATGCTGGTATGTACGGCTTTCTGCACGCCGGGCAGATCCCGGGCGCCGTACCGCTGGGCCAGCACCACCGAGGCGCCGCTGGCCAGGCCCACAAAGAAGCCCACCAGCAGGTTGACCAGGGTATTGGTGGCGCCCACCGCCGCCAGGGCCTGGGTGCCCACGAACCGGCCCACGATCAGCGCGTCGGCGGTGTTGTACAGCTGCTGGAAGAAGGTACCCAGCCAGATGGGGAAGAAGAACAAAAGCAGCTGCTTGCCGATGCTGCCGTGCAGGATCGGGTTGGTGCTGCTGTCAATGGTTGCTGCGCTCACGGATGAACGACCTCCGCTTTCTCATAGAATGGAAACGGGCGTTTGCCGCGCAAACCCCCATAATATTGAGTGTAGCGGTTTCGGCATAAAAAAGCAAGAGGGTTGCGCGGTGTGGTACAATGAAAGAAAAGGAGTGGATGACCATGAAGGTATTGCTGATCAACGGCAGCCCCCATCGGGAGGGCTGCACCCATACGGCGCTGGCCGAGATCGCGGCCGAGCTGCAAAAACAGGGGGTGGAGAGCACCGAGTTCTGGATCGGGCCCGCGCCCCAGGGCGGGTGCCTGGGCTGCGGCGGCTGCGCCAGGACCGGCCGCTGTGTGCAGAAGGACAAGGTGAACGAGGCGCTGGAACTGCTGGGGGAGGTGGACGGCCTGATCGTGGGCACGCCGGTGCATTACGCGGCGGCGTCCGGCAGCGTGACCGGCTTTTTGGACCGGCTGTTCTATGCGGGCAGCGCGTCGCTGCGGTACAAGCCCGCGGCAGCCGTGGCCAGCGCGCGCCGCGCCGGTACCACCGCCGCGCTGGATCAGCTGAACAAGTATTTTACCTTTAATCAGATGCCGCTGGTGTCCAGCCAGTACTGGAACATGGTGCACGGCACCTGCCCCGACGAGGTGCGCCAGGACGCGGAAGGCCTGCAGATCATGCGCCAGCTGGCCCGCAACATGGCCTGGATGCTGCGCTGCATCGAGGCCGGCAAGGCCGCCGGCGTGCCCTTGCCCGAAACCGAGGAAAAGGTGCGCACGAACTTTATCCGGTGAAGCTGATATGGGGGGATAGAACCTATCCCCCCATACCCCCCGGAACACATGGCCGGAATACTCCGGCCATAGGAAAATTTAATACAGAATAAGGCCCGCGTTGACCAAAAATGTCAGCGCGGGCCTTGCTTTTTTGTTTTTTCCTGAGGGCCGAGTATTCGGCCCTCGATTTCCGGGGTCTGGGGGGACGTTGTCCCCCCAGATTGGCCCTCCTTACGCCTCCTCCACGGCGGCGCGGGCGCAGGCTACGCCCAGGGCGCCGGGGCCGGTATGGCAGGCGATGCTCAGCGGCAGGGGAGCGCCATAGATCTTTGCGCCGGGGAAGGCCTGCTGCACCTTACGGTTCCAGGCCTTGCCCAGCTCCTCGTCGCCGGAATAGGCGGTCATCAGCCGCAGCGGGCCGTCCCCGGGCAGGGCATCGATGGCCTGCCGCAGCGCTTCCAGCAAAGCGGCCTGCGCCGCCGCGTTGCCCCGCACCTTTTTGTAAGCGTCCAGCTTTCCGTTTGCCAGCTGCAGGATCGGCTTCAGATTCAGCGCGCTGCCCAGCAGCGCCGCCGCCGGGGTGATCCGGCCGCCCTGCCGCAGATACTTCAGCGTATCCACCGCCAGATAGATCTGACTCTGGGGGCCGGTGCGTTCCAGCGCGTCCCGGATCGTCCGGGCATCCAGCCCCAGCTGCCGCAGCGCCAGCGCATCCAGCACCGCCTGCCGCAGCGTGGCCGAAATCCGGCCGTTGTCCACAACCTCCACCCGGCCAGCGTAGGGTTCCTCCATCGCCAGCATCCGTGCCGTGGCGCAGGTGCCCGAAAGCCCCGAACTCATCGGCAGATACACCACCGCGTCATTTGTCTGCAGCAGCTCGTCCCACATGGCCAGCGTGTCCGCCGGCGACGGCTGGGATGTGGCCACCTTCGCCCCGTTTTTCAGCGCCCCGTAAAACTGCGCCGCCGTCAGGTTCCGCCCTTCCAGAAATGCCTCCCCGTCAATGGTGAACGGCATCGGCAGCAGGGCTACCCCCAGCCGCCCGGCTTCGTCGGCGGTCATCCCGCTGTTGGTATCGGTCATGATGGCGATGCGCATGAGGCAGTCTTCCTTTCCGGGTCATTTTCGGTATATACGCTTTTTACTATACACCTGCAACCCGGAAGAAAAACAAGGGGCAAAATTGACCATGTGCACAAAAACCGGACGAAACAAACGTTCCATCCGGTTTTTGAATTCAGCAAAGGGTGCCGGTGCTTTCCCCCTCGGGGAAAGGCCGGGCGGACAGCTCCCGGGCGGTGGCCCGGCCGCTGAGCAGCTCATCCAGCATCTTGACAAAGGGCCGCGGGTCCTGCTGCATCCCGGCGGAGGCCCAGTCCAGCAATACCCCCACCAGCGCATGGGCATAGAACCGGGCGATCAACCGGGCGCTGGCGCTGGCCTCGTCGGTGGTCTGGCCGCAGATCACCCGGGCAATGCGCTCCTGGTAAAACTCCATCAGGCAATCGCTGAAACTGTTCTGCCCGTGGAACTGCAGCACATTCAGATAAAATTTCTTGTTGGCCTGCATGTAGCTGCACAAGGCCAGCAGACCCTGGGCCCAGTCGCCCCGCTCGGTGGGATCGCCCACAATGGGGGTGATCTCGGTGTGGAATACCCAGCTGATCAGGTCGTACTTGTCCCGGAAATGGTAGTAAAAGGTGTTGCGGCTCACCCCGCACTGACGGGCGATGTCGCCCACCGACAGGCTTTCAAAAGACCGGGTCTCCATCAGTTCCTTGAGCCCCGCCGCGATCGCCCGCCGGGTCATGGTTGCGTTTGCCATTGTGTTCTCCTTGTTGTGTCGTGTGTGTTAGCGGCAGAAGATCGGGCTGACCCAGGCACAGTCCCCGTTGCGCAGCCAGACCCGCAGCCGGTAGTTGTCCCCGGCTTCCATCGGCACCGTCAGGCTGCGGCGCAGGGTATAGGCGGCCTCGGGCACCGCCTGCCGCTGCCGTACCTTGTAGGCGTTGTGCCAGAACAGGTCGTCCCGGTAATGGGCCACGTCCCCAAAGGTGCGCTCGGCCAGCTGCACGCTCTCCTCATACTCGGCGTGGATCTTGCCGGTATACAGCAGCTCGCTCACCGGCAGGGCGTATTCCTTGCCGTCCACCGTCAGGGTCAGCACGTCATGGATACCGCCCTCCACCTCAAAGACAAAGCCCTCGGTGCGGGCGCCGCTGGCACCCATCCAGTGGTCGCCGTCCCCCCGCATGGAGGTGGTCAGCTCAAACTCGCAGCCGGTCTTGGTCTGATTATACAACTTCTGCCCATAATTATTCCAGCATTTTTCTACACTTATCAGCCGGCCCGGCACCTGCAGGCTGCCCACCCAGTGCTTGGACAGCTGATCCGGATAGAACCGGGGGTTCGTCCCCCAGCCGAATTCCAGCGCAAACTTGAACCGGAACCGCTCCGGCAGCGGCTGACGCTCCCAGCTGCCGGAATGCACCAGCATCTCGTGCAGCACATTGTTGCGCAGCACCTCCACCCGGTCGATGGCGTCGGCGGCGGTGATGGCAATCTCCATCTGCCCCTCGCCCGGGGCCACGGTACTGCCCATGGGGGCGCCGTTTACCGCGAAATCAATCTCCATGCGGGTGCGGCTCACCCCGTACACCCGCCCGGCCCGCAGGCCTTCCCAGATGGCTTCCTTGGTAGCATCCTCGGCCAGCACGCACATGGTGCCGTGCACGCAGACGCCCGGCAGGTTGTGGTTGTCGCCGCTGGCGATGCAGCCTACCCGCCAGCCCTGCTCCAGCCCCCGCTCGTAGCAGGTTTCGCCGGTGCGCGGGCCCATGTGGGGATGCCGCTCCATATCAAAGGGGCCGGTGTCCCGCTCGCTGCAGCCATGGCTGGAATAGATCTCCGCAAAGGGGCTGAACCGCTCGTCGTGGGTGGCCCAGTTCTTGCCCCGGCTGCCCAGCTGGTAGGCCACATGATGGGGGATCGCAATGGCCTCGGTGTCCTTGTAGGCGTCCCGCAGCTGGGTGTAGAGCATCGGGTGCAGCATCGACGCGTCGTTATGCAGGAAAAACACGTTGTGATCCCCGTCGCTGCCGTTGCCCTGCCACTCGTAGCCCATGAACATGGGCCAGCCTTCCTCGTTTACCCGCTTTACCGCGGCACGCAGCTGTTCCCAGTCGGCCTGGATGGCCTCTTCCGGATACAGATCCTCCAGCGGCGCGCCCGCCTCGTTGTGGCGCATGTACATGGGATAATAGGCCACCGGCCAGAAATCCAGTACCTGACGGGCCTGCCCGATCCAGGCGTCCAGATCGCCCATCTGGTTGTGATGGATGTTGGCGTGCAGGTCGGTCCAAAGCTTCTTATAGGACATAGTGCGCTCCTTTCAAAGATACGGTTCGTTATTCCCAGCTGGCCCGCACCGGCACCGGATAGGTGCGGGGCGGTTCCTGCGTTTGCTGTTCGGTTATACGATGGTACAGCGCCTGCGCCGCCGTTACACCGGCCCAGGCCGCGTCCTGCACCAGGCAGTCCAGATCGGTGCCCAGCTTGTCGCAGGTGTTGGGCATGGCCATGCCGGTCAGCGCCACCCGGCTCAGCAGCGCCGTGTCCCGCCGGTTCAGCTGAATCACCGTCTGTTCCAGAAATTCCGGCTCAAAGGCCATCACGCCGGTACGTCCGGCGGCGGCGTCCCGGGCGATCTGCTCCACGGCCGCGGGCAGACGGCCCTCCCGCCGGCAGCCGTAATGGGGATACACCGTCGGGCTGTCCGCCCCGACCAGGGCCGCGCGCACCCCCGCTTCGCACAGCTGGGTGCGGGCAGCGGCCTCCTCGCCCAGCAGCAGATGCAGCCCCGCCGGCGCGCCGGTGGCCAGCAGACGGGCGGTCAGCCGCCGGGCGGCCTGCTCGTAATCGGCGCACACCAAATCGCAGGGGGGCAGGCTTTCCCCGTCCAGCAGCACCAGCGGCACGCCCTGCCGGGCTTGCTGTTCCAGAAACACCGGGTTCAGCCCGCTGCTGCTCACGATCAGCCCCGCCACCCGCTGGCTCTGCAGCTGGCGCACACAGAACTGTTCCTTGGCCGGGTCGCCGTCGCTGGAACAGACAAACACCGCGTAGCCCCGCTCATAAAAATAGTCGCCCACCGCCCGGCAGGCCTTGGCGTAGAAGAACTCCAGATCCGGCACCACCATGCCCACCGTGCGGCCCCGGCCCTGCCGAAGCCCCCGGGCAAAGGTGTTGGGCTCGTATCCCAGCTGCTGGATCGCCTCCCGGATCCGGTAGGCCGCATAGGCCCGCACGCTGCCGGGATCGGCCAGATAGCGGCTTACCGAACTGACCGATACCTCCGCCAGCTGGGCTACCTCCCGGATGGTGGCTTTTCGATTTTCCTGTGTCATCCGCAGCACCTCCGCAAAAAGTGAAACCGTTCTCACAGTTACCAGATGCCGTATAGTTCCAGTTTACCCTTGTATTCTGGGGGTTGTCAATGGCTCTTACCGATTTTTGTTAATGAAAACGTTTTCAGTTTCGAGGGCAGCAAACCTTGGCAGCACCCGCGGCGGGTGCTATAATGTAATACAATAAAGAAAAAGGTGAGGATATGCAATGCAGTGGCGTATTGAGGAGTGGCGGCAGGAAGATCTGGCGGACCTGTGCCGGATCTGGAACCGGGTCGTGGAGGACGGCGTGGCCTTTCCGCAGACCGGCCCTCTGACCGAGGAAACCGGCCGGGAATTCTTTGCGGCGCAGTCCTTTACTGGGGTGGCCCGGGACGATCAAGGCCGGGTGCGGGGGCTGTACATCCTGCATCCCAACAACGTGGGACGCTGCGGCCACATCGCCAACGCCAGTTACGCCGTGGACGCCGACGCCCGGGGCCTGGGAGCAGGGGAGGCCCTGGTGTCCCATTGCCTGACCACCGCCCGGCAGCTGGGCTTCCGGATTATGCAGTTCAACGCGGTAGTGGCCACCAATGCTCCGGTCCTTGCTTTGTATAAAAAGCTGGGGTTTATACAATTGGGAATTATTCCGGGCGGTTTCCACGCCAAAGACGGCCGCTGGCTGGATATCATTCCTCACTATAAAAATCTCATGGAGGATGGCGATGAAGGCTGACCATTATCCGGCTTTAATGGCCGCGCTGCGCCGCCGGCCGGCGCTGGCCGCCGCGGTGCGGCTGCTCAACCGGCTGCTGCCCTTTGCCGCGTATCTGCTCTACCCGCTGGGGGCGGTCTGGCTGCTGGTGCAGCGGGACCCGCGTCTGGTGCGGTTTATTCTGGTGCCGGGGGTGGTGTTCGTGCTGGGCACCGCGGTGCGCCGGGCTTTTCACGCGCCCCGACCCTATCAGCTGGCCGACTATGAGCCGCTGGTGCACCGGGGCAAGACCGATGACTCCTTCCCCAGCCGGCACGTGTTCAGCGCCTCGGTGATCGCCGCGGCGTTCTGGTATGTCTGCCCGCCGCTGGGGCTGCTGCTCACTGTGTCGGCGTTGTTGCTGGCCCCGGTGCGGGTGCTGGCCGGGGTGCATTTTCCCCGGGACGTGCTGGCCGGGCTGGTGTTTGGATTCGGCGCGGGGTGGCTTGGCTGCTTTGTGCTGTTGCCGAACCTGCCGTGACTATACGGATTGTAAAGTATACTGCTTGTTGATCGCTCCGGTTTTGCCGGGGCGATTTTTGCGTTTCCGTTGAGAAATCTGGCGGATTCGTGTACAATGAAAAGGATGCTTCAGGGCCCCTGTGCCCTTTTATACCTTATATAAAGAAACGAGGGACTTTTATGCCGGAAGGCTACACCCATATCCGAACCGCCCGCCAGGCAGCCGTGCTGGCGGATTACGTGCCGGTGGTTTCCAAGGCCTTTGAGGCTGGGGCCAACGGGCCGGACATTCTGTTCTGTTACCAGGCCTGGAAGCCCGCCCGCCGCCGGGCGGTGGATCTGCCCGGTTTGGGCGGCCGCATGCACGACGAGTGCACCGGCGCATTTTTGATGGAACTGGTGCGCCGGGCCAAGACCCCTGCCCAGCGGGATTACGCGCTGGGGTTCCTCTGCCATTACGCCGCCGACTGCGCGGTGCATCCTTATGTGGTCATGATCACCGAAAAGGGGCAGCTGTACGGCCGCAAGGGCGGGCACGGGTATTTTGAAATTGCCCTGGACAGCTATCTGCATAAGGAGGACGGCAAGGGGGGCGAGGTGCCCTCCGCCCATGCCTGCCCTCATCTGGTGGGGGCGCCGCTGGCCCAGGTGGGCGCCCAGCTGCAGGGGGCGATACAGACCGTGTTCGGTATGGAGGTCAGCCGGGAGGCTCTGGCGGATACCTTCCATCACACCTATTGGGTGCGCCGGCTGTTCAATTCCCGTTTCAAGATCAAGCGGGGGCTGTTCTGGCTGGTGGAACCGCTGTTCGGCGGCCGGGGTGCAATCACCGGCCATGTGAGCCCCGCCCGGCTCAAGGGCACCGGCCCCCGGGATAAGCGGCCGCTGCCGGACAGCTGGACCCATCCCTTTACCCAGGAGACGGTGCAGGCGTCGGTGTTCCAGCTGCTGGAGCAGGGGGCCCGGGTGGGCTCCGGCTATATCCTGGCGGCCCGTGGCTACTGGCAGGGCAAACTCACCGACGAGCAGCTGGCCCAGGTGGTGGGATCCCGCAGCTATCTGTCCGGGCTGGAAGACCCTGCCAGCAGGGCGAAAAATGCAGCGGAATTACCCTCTGCAAAAAAAGAAAAAACCTGAAAAAAGGTGTTGACAATCGGGTGGCAGAGTGGTAATATAATCGGGCACCCTTTGAGGGGGTACGGCGCTGGAAAGCGGCTCGAAAAAATCTCAAAAAAGTGCTTGACAAACAGCACTTCGCGAGATATAATAAATGAGCTGCCCACCCGAGAGGGCGCGGCGCACAGGACCTTGAAAATTGAACAATATCGAAGCTTGAACGGAACCCTTTTAAAGTGAGGAAACACTTGAAAAAATCCAAACAAGTAATTCGCAGGACGCAAGCGATTGTGTCTGAGAATCACAGAGATTTAAATTCAGATAGTGATCTGGTTTAGATACCGTTTACTAAAGAGTTTGATCCTGGCTCAGGACGAACGCTGGCGGCGCGCCTAACACATGCAAGTCGAACGGAGTTATCTTGGCTGAAGTTTTCGGATGGACGCCGGGATAACTTAGTGGCGAACGGGTGAGTAACACGTGAGGAACCTGCCCTTGAGTGGGGGACAACAGTTGGAAACGACTGCTAATACCGCATAA
>NZ_NFLN01000011.1 GCF_002160955.1 Gemmiger sp. An120 | reverse complement strand
TGTTGGCGCTTCAAGACTCGAGTCACTCAACGCTTTAATGGCTTATACTTCGTATAAGCGCGTTTCGTGCCTCTCCTCTTTCATCGCCACTGGTGGGCTCAAGTGGACTCGAACCACCGACCTCGCGCTTATCAGGCGCGCGCTCTAACCACCTGAGCTATGAGCCCATATTGGTGGAGATAAGGAGGTTCGAACTCCTGACCCCCTGCTTGCAAAGCAGGTGCTCTCCCAGCTGAGCTATACCCCCACGCTCTTCGCGCTTCGGTTGCTTGCTCTCTTTTTTTGAGGTTCCTTTTCAGGGCCCTCAAAATTGAACAATATCGAATGCTCTCACTCTAACCCTGTACCAGACAACTGACCTTGGTCAGTGCCTGCCTGACTCCATAGAAAGGAGGTGATCCAGCCGCACCTTCCGATACGGCTACCTTGTTACGACTTCACCCCAATCACCAGTTTTACCTTCGGCCGCGCCCTCCTTGCGGTTAGGCTACGGACTTCGGGTCCCCCCGGCTCTCATGGTGTGACGGGCGGTGTGTACAAGGCCCGGGAACGTATTCACCGCGGCATGCTGATCCGCGATTACTAGCAATTCCGACTTCATGCAGGCGAGTTGCAGCCTGCAATCTGAACTGGGACGATGTTTATGAGGTTTGCTCCGCCTCGCGGCTTCGCTTCTCTTTGTTGATCGCCATTGTAGTACGTGTGTAGCCCAGGTCATAAAGGGCATGATGATTTGACGTCATCCCCACCTTCCTCCGTTTTGTCAACGGCAGTCTCGCCAGAGTCCTCTTGCGTAGTAACTGACGATAAGGGTTGCGCTCGTTGCGGGACTTAACCCAACATCTCACGACACGAGCTGACGACAACCATGCACCACCTGTCTCGATGTCCCGAAGGACTTCATGCATCTCTGCACTATGCATCGGATGTCAAGACCTGGTAAGGTTCTTCGCGTTGCTTCGAATTAAACCACATACTCCACTGCTTGTGCGGGCCCCCGTCAATTCCTTTGAGTTTCAACCTTGCGGTCGTACTCCCCAGGTGGATTACTTATTGTGTTAACTGCGGCACGGAGAGGGTCAATCTCCCCACACCTAGTAATCATCGTTTACGGCATGGACTACCAGGGTATCTAATCCTGTTTGCTACCCATGCTTTCGAGCCTCAGCGTCAGTTGGTGCCCAGTAAGCCGCCTTCGCCACTGGTGTTCCTCCCGATATCTACGCATTCCACCGCTACACCGGGAATTCCGCTTACCTCTGCACTACTCAAGAGAGACAGTTTTGAAAGCAGGTCGTGGGTTGAGCCCACGCTTTTCACTTCCAACTTGCCTCCCCGCCTGCGCTCCCTTTACACCCAGTAATTCCGGACAACGCTTGCCACCTACGTTTTACCGCGGCTGCTGGCACGTAGTTAGCCGTGGCTTTCTTGTAAGGTACCGTCATTATCGTCCCTTACGACAGAAGTTTACAACCCGAAGGCCTTCTTCCTTCACGCGGCGTCGCTGCATCAGGGTTTCCCCCATTGTGCAATATTCCCCACTGCTGCCTCCCGTAGGAGTCTGGGCCGTGTCTCAGTCCCAATGTGGCCGTTCAACCTCTCAGTCCGGCTACCAATCGTCGGCATGGTGGGCCGTTACCTCACCATCTACCTAATTGGACGCGAGTCCATCCTTAAGCGAATTGCTCCTTTTCCCCCTGAGCCATGCGGCTCTGTGGGCTTATGCGGTATTAGCAGTCGTTTCCAACTGTTGTCCCCCACTCAAGGGCAGGTTCCTCACGTGTTACTCACCCGTTCGCCACTAAGTTATCCCGGCGTCCATCCGAAAACTTCAGCCAAAATAACTCCGTTCGACTTGCATGTGTTAGGCGCGCCGCCAGCGTTCGTCCTGAGCCAGGATCAAACTCTTTAGTAAATGGTATCTAAACCAGATTACTATCTGAATTTAAATCTCTGTGATTCTCAGACACAATCGCTTGCGTCCTGCGAATTACTTGTTTGGAATTTTTTCAAGTGTTTCCTCACTTTAAAAGGGTTCCGTTCAAGCTTCGATATTGTTCAATTTTCAAGGTCCTGTGCGCCGTACCCTCTCGGGTGGGCAGCTCATTTATTATATCTCGTGAAGTGCTGTTTGTCAAGCACTTTTTTGAGATTTTTTCGAGCCGCTTTTCAGCGCCGTGCCCCCTCAAAGGGTGCCCGATTATATTACCACTCTGCCACCCGAATGTCAACACCTTTTTTCAGGTTTTTTCTTCTTTTTTTGCAGAGGGCAGTTTTACGCTTTTTTATTATACTATAATATAGTCCACATCCGGACCTGAGATATTTAGGTTCAAAATCAAAAAAGCACTTGCCCTCCGGGAAAAAGTGTGGTATTATATTGTCTGCACCTGTAAAAGGTTGCTATGCGTCCGTAGCTCAGTTGGATAGAGCGTTCGGCTCCGACAACTCCGACACCCCACCGGGCGCAACTGAAAAACCGCATAACAGAGCCATTTTTCGGCATCGCATCCTCCGGTTTTATGGTAGTCTGACTACTATTTGACCACTTACAACCGAATAGCTGGAATCCGTCTTCGGACGGTTTTCATAGATGTGCGTCCGTAGCTCAGTTGGATAGAGCGTTCGGCTCCGACCCGGAAGGCCGCTGGTTCGAATCCAGTCGGGCGCACCACAAAAAGACCGCTGTGTGTTCACGCAGCGGTCTTTTTGTATGGATTTTGGTTTGTACCACATTGTGTCACAAACCAAATCATATACAATATGATTTGGCAGGGCTGCCTCTCGGTCGATTTTCTGTTCCTCCAAACCCGCCCCAAATTCGCTGTTTGGGGCGGGTTTCGCTTCCATGGTATGTTCCCTCGCCCTTACCTCATTCGGCGCGATACAGGCCGTTTGCCGGCGACACGCGCCCTGCTTTTCTCACAGCCCCATCGCTTCGCTGAGTTTCTGTCCGGCAAGACGCTTGTTTTTGTCAAAGGCATGGCTGTAGATGTCCAGGGTGGTGCTGGGCTGGGCGTGACCCAGCAGGTCCGTCATCGTCCGGGCATCCACGCCTTGGGCGATGAGCATACTGTCGTTGTTGTGGCGCAGACTGTGCACGTTCAAATTTTCTGGCAGGCCGTTCTTTCGCAGAATTTTCTTGAATTTGAAAGTGAATGTGCATGGTTCCACACCGTTGCCTGGCTCGTTCTTTTAGGTTTTCGTCTGATTTTATAAGATGATAGAACTTACAAATCAATATAACTCGCATTTTTGATCGACATAGAACACTATACAAATTGATTTTCCGAGAGGTTTAGAGTACTATTAAATTGTATAAATATATCATCTCCTAGAATAAAAACGGAAAAAAGTATGGACAATTTATCAATTAGACAAATATCCCCAAATATCCCCAAAATGGCACCTTCCCAAAAGATGGGCAAGCGATCTTTGCACTGATGGCAGAATCCCTAGTGCACTGAAAATTGGCTCGTGTTGGGTAATTTCAAAAGATACCGTAAAACCTGCGGATGCAAGAATTAAATCTGGGAACACATGAAAAGCAAGCCGTCTTGCGAACCATAAAATTAGTGAAAGGATTTTATTTTATGGAAATATCTATTGGTAAATTCACATTAGAGTCTCTGACAACGGGAATGTATAACGAGCCTGAATCTTGCTTTCGAGAATACATCCAGAACGCAGTTGATGCCATTGATATGGCTATCGAGGAAAAACTTCTTACAGTTGAAGAAAGCCGTATTGAAATAATTATTGACGATGAACGGAAAGTTATAAGCGTTAAAGATAATGGAATTGGTATATGCGGAAATAAGGCACGAAACACTCTTTTAGATATTGGCAATTCAAGTAAACTCCACACTGTCAATCGGGGCTTCCGAGGAATAGGTCGTTTAGGCGGACTCTCATATTGCAAGCAACTTAGTTTCTGCACTACTTTCAAAGGTGAAGATATCAAAACAATCGTTACATTTGACTGTGAGCGATTACGAGAATTACTAATTCCCGGACAGGGTGATGAGCATACACTGCAGAGCGTTATTGAGGCCGTTACCTCTGTTAATGTTCTTGAAGAACAGGAGGCAGCACATTATTTTATTGTCAAAATGGAAGACGTTGATGATATAGCAAGCCTTCTAGATTTAGATATGGTCAAAGACTACATATCTCAAGTAGCTCCACTTCCCTATCGAAAAAACTTTTATTGGGGAAGTACCATCAAACAGGATCTTGAAGCAAAAGGTGTCTTCATCGCAGAGTATCCTATCTTTATTGGCCATTCTTTCGAGCATCTGACACAATTATATAAGCCCTACAAATTGACGCTTGATGTCTCTTCAAGAGCAGGCATCACAAGAGACGAGATCAATGGCATATCGTTCTTCGATGTCGTCGATAATACCGGTATTGTTCTGGCCTGTGGATGGTATGCGGACAGTGAATTCTCCGGCACTTTGGCGGATGATAGATTATCCGGTATTAGAGTTCGTCTAGGAAATATACTTATTGGAACGGCTAAAACATTATCTCCCTATTTCAAGGAATCTCGTTTTAATGGATGGGTGGCAGGAGAGCTTTATATCATATCCCAAAACTTAATCCCCAATGCACGGCGAGATGATTTTGAGCGAAATGATACTTTTGCTCAGTTTGAGAATGGTATTCGGGCAACCGTTGGTTCCGAAGTGTCCGACAAGATACGCGCCGCATCTAAGGCGCGTAATAATCCCGCCGCCAAAACTATCAAGAAGGCAGGAAAAGCAATCGCCCAAGCAGAAACAATACTAACTACCGGATTCAACTCCTCGTTTGAAAAGGAACAGATTGTTGAAGGACTTGAGGCCATAAAAAAAGAATTACGTATTATCCCAAAGTCTGCCGCTCCAGAGGTTGTCCAACAAAAAGTCCAGCTTATTCAGACACTAGAAGAGCTCGGCGAAACAGTAATACAGTCAACAAATTACCGTGCCAAGAATACTATTACATCGGATTTTTCAAAAGCCGAAAAGAAAATAATCCAGGCAATGTTAGAAGTGCTGACACGAAATTTTTCGCGAGAAACCGTTGATAGCCTTTATAAAGAATTCCTCAGCGAGATTACAACGAAGGGGAAAAAGTAATGCAGATATATCCTGAAAAATATGACCAGTTGGATCTATCAGTGAACGAACGGTCTTTCCTTAGAACCATCGAAAGGGGGTTCTCCGGAGCTAAATTGGCCTACTATGTTCTTCATATTAACCCAAGAAAACGAGATGCAGGTCAAGGCAAAGCAGAACTTTTTAACATGTTAATCGTATCAGAAGGAATACTGTTACTTCGATTTTTTGATACTGATATTCCCCTGGTCACCTCTACAACCATCAAAGCGCTTGGAAATCCCCTGGTTTATTCTATTTTAGAAAGTGATATTAAGTCGAAATTAGAAGGAAGCAACTATTTAGTTCGAGAGAGCGGAAACCTAAGATTTGCCCTTAATATCACCTTTGTTTTCCCCAACATTAATCTTCCACAGATCGAGTCTGAATTGTCCGAAGCCGAAAAAGCATTTTGCTTTAAACATGTGCTTTTCAAAAATGACATCCAGCTTTTGCGCAAGGAAGGGAAAACGCTGCTTTTAGAAAGATTTTCCCCAGCTGATGAAATTAAAGAAGAAATCGTAAACAATATTTTCCAACGACTGTGTCCTGAGATTACGATTCCTAGGAAATTCATCTTGGATGATCACACAGAAATTTCGATCAATGAAGCAGCACTATCACAAATGGATCGTGCTGTTCAGTCTTATCGACTTGATAATTGGCAAATCGATATCGTTAACAGGATTAATAGGGGCAACCAGTTAATTCTAGCTTGTGCAGGTAGTGGAAAAAGTGTTTTACTCATTTCCAAATGTTTTAAGCTTGCAAGTTTAAATCCGTGTGAAAATTTTCTGATTACTTGCTATAACCGTAATCTTAACAACTATTATCAGTGGGCAATTTCGCAAGCGGGTTTTATCGACAGAAACGTAAAATGCACTACATTTTTGGGCCTCTGCAAACAGCTTTTGGAGAGCAATGGTCTCTCTCTCCCAACCAATTATGCCCATCAACAAAATGATTACTATGATAGGTTATTTGAAAAAGCTAATAATGCATTAGCTGCCGGTCATATTAAGGAACGATTCTACGGAATATTTATAGACGAGGTCCAGGTTTTCAAGCCAGAATGGTACAGATTTTGTTTTAACTTACTGAAAAGTAAGAACGATAGCGACCACTATTTTGTGATTGCCGGGGACAAGTCTCAGGACATAAAGAATAATATCAAGCATGGCAAAGCCCCTTGGCAAGGCGGTGGGAGCGCCTACCCAGAGTATCGCGGAAAAACACTTCCCATCGAGACAAATTATAGAAATTCCAAACCGATTAACGATGCTATTGATAGATATGTTAATTGTGCTAAGGCCTTGGGTGCAAAACTCGGTGTTGATTTCACCTCCGACCCAGAGCTCTTCTTGCGTGGGACATCATATCGCCAGGGCAATAAACCCACATTATCTATGGTGCATGAGCTGAGCAATGAAGGGGAAGCGGAGGCTATTTGCTCTGCTATTCGGGAGCTTCTTAAAAAGGGCTACAGTGAAGTGGATATCGCAGTAATTGTATATAACCGCCGATCATATACAACAAAAGGCTGGAAAACTCACTATTATAATCTTCTCCCCTATATTAAGCAGATATTTTATAAAGAGAACTGGGAAACTCCATCCATTCTAATTCATGGGGAACCAGAAGGCTCAACGTACGGTTCCCGGCGCGGAGTTACAATAGCAACGATCGAAGGCTCTCTTGGTTTGGATTTTAGGGCCGTGATTTTAGCCGGACTCAGACCACTTGGTTTCCATGAAAAAGTACAGATTCTTGAAGATTTTGACGGTTTGCCTGAAGAAAAATTAGAGGAAAAGCAGGAAGCCTTTAAAAAGAACATCAATTTCTTGTATACAGGATGTACACGCGCTAAAGATGAATTGACGATTATTTTGTCAGCACCTAGAGGTGAGTCAATATATATGGATTTGCTTCGTGACGCGATGGGAGAATAAAATATGATGCTGTATGATGATAGGACCAAAGATGCGCTAAAAGCTGAAAACAAGTTTATTTTCCCCGAAATCAATGTTTCTGATGATATTACTTTTAAGGCAAGTTATATTATTTCGGGTGATTTGCACTGTGCCGGAAAAGTATCTGCGCTCTTTGACTTAATTGTCTTCGGCGACGTTGTCGCCGAGGAAATGGATATTAAGGGCCGTTTTGTTTGTTTGGGCCAATGCAATATCTCTGGTGCTCTTATTGTTCAAAATGATATTTGGGCTGAGGACATCCAAGCAAAATCTGTAATCTGCCAGGATCGAATTGTGGCACAGTCAATTGATGCAGATAGCGTTATCGCAGATGGTAATATCATTGTAGGCAAAACTCTCGCCATAGAGGAGAATGCAAAAACACATCAGAATATAATTTGTGGCGAGACCGCATACGGTGCAGGAAAAATTGTTGCATCAAATATTCTAACTGTAGAGCCGTTGGATTTAGATGATGGAGAAGAGGCGCTTTCCTCTCCCTTTCAATATGTTCCCAAATCAAACAATAGTTGCGTCTCCGAACTCTCAAAAGAATCTGCAAAATATTCCCAAGACAACGATTATTCTGGATTTCTCGCAGAGCTCATGAAGACTCCAGATGAAAATCTGAAAGTAAGGTTTAGGCGTTATCATACCGTGCTAAAAACGGTGGAACTATCATATCCAGGATCGATTTCTGAGTTTAAAGATGTTGCATTATTAATATGGCTGCTGGAAATATCCACCAGCGTTTATTTTAAAGATTGGCCCCAAATAAAAGAATGGACTGAAATGGTCCTTTTACATTTCAAGGAAATGGCAGAAGGAAAGTGCTCTGGGGTACATGAGCCAAAACCTGCAGTCAGTCTAGATAAAGGCTATACTGTTTTGCATAAGCAATACGGTAGAGGTATCGTTCGCTCTATACTCCAGACGTCATCCGGAGGACAAGCATCCCGTATGGCAATAGTTGAGTTTGCAGCTCATGGCGAAAAAAAATTTCCGTTGCCAGACTCCCTTAAGTTTTTTTCCATACTAAGTGAACGCGAAGCCCCCTCTAAAGACGAAGTAAAATCTTCTCTCCAGTGTAATATCGAGGGGTATCCTGAGTGGTTATCAGCCTTACAATCAATACTTATTCATAAAGAGTATCTGGGTAACAGTTTATACGAGACAATCTACAACCTGCTGCTTTCCAAACTTGGACTCAAATCAAAATTTGTCGAGGATCGTTTTAAAGAAACGGGGTGGAATTAATGTCAAATAATAGAGAGCTATTAGCCCAAGAAATCGTTAAGCGATTTGTCGCTTCCATATCTGGGACCGAGATTGATACAATAGTAGGCTACAACCCTAACGATCGAATCTATGTTGGTAAGCTGTCTCCACAAAGCGCATCTGATACTTTTTCATCTAGCGTTTTAATAAAGCAAATCGGCGTGAATTTTCGAGTTTCCAAAGCGGACATGGATAATCTAGAGTTGGATGTATTCCCACAAGGCAATTTTTTCTTTCGGATTATTCCAACCTATGAGCAGCAAAAACAGGCCTTCTTGAAAGACTTCCTTTCTACGTTTACAGATCAGAAAATTTCAACGTTTGAAGATTTGATAACACAGAAGCAGTCAGGTGGGTTATCAAAAGAGATGCTTGAGCACAAAGTATCTCTTCTCCCTATATACAAAAAAATTGCAATTGACAGAAAGCCGGTATTTCTGTCCCTAAAGATCTCAGATATTTATAATGCGCAATTTGATTGTGGTAGACTCGCACCAGACTCATCTTTTAAAAAAGCGTTACACGCAATAGTCGACTCTTTGTGTTCCGAAGTCAAGGCATATTCTGGAGTTATACCTTGTCAATTCCGAGATAGGCTTACTATCGATAACCTCATCACGGCAGACGCATGGGAAAAATATAAGCAGAAACAAATTGCGCGCGAAGAGTTTGAAATGTTCTCCCGTTTTGATTTTGACATTTCTGTCGACGTTAAGGGAGTGGAAGATTATCTGGATATTACCATCGCATTAAGTAATGAAACCGCATTTGGCGATGAAACAAGCGATAAAAAAATGCGAGCGGCAAAGGCTGATCCTTATCGAATTAATACTTTGTTCAATTCCGGCATCAAGGTAAAAGTGCATAATGGGAAACTGATTCCTGTTGAGTTGGACTATTTTGCAGATGACTATAAGTATGATAAATACGTCTATGCCCTTGGCTACAACTGTAATGTAGAGTGCGTAGAAGATAATACCGTAATCCAAACAGTACACGTGCCATTTTTTATTCAAAAGCGTCTTAAAACGAATAATTCTATGGCCGTAAAGTTTGATGATCTGATTAGAGATCCTGTTAGTACGCTAAACTCAATTTACGAAAGTATGTTAAACGAATTAAGTTCGTGGGAAGCTGATTTTGCGTCTAAGAATGGACTCACTCCAAACGGGAAGCGGCAGTTTGAGCACGAAATAAATTCCTTCCGTTTGGAAATCAAACGCTTCAAGACAGGTGTGGAACTGATTGATAGTTATCACATGATACGCACTGCCTTCAAATACATGAACCAAGCCTTCAAGCGCTCTGCAAAAGGATATGACAGTTGGCGTCTTTTCCAGATTGTATTTGTTGTTTCGCTTATCCTTGATATTACCGCAAACGAACCAGAGTTAATTTTAGATGACGAGATTAAACGAAAAGCCAAGACGGATGACGTTGATATACTATATTTCCCTACCGGTGGCGGTAAAACAGAAGCCTTTTTAGGCATTTTGATTTTCAACCTTTTCTTTGACAGATTACGCGGAAAAGAGTGTGGCGTAACTGCCATGCTTAAATATCCGCTTAGGCTCCTTTCGATCCAACAGGTTCAACGCGTGTCGAATATTCTAGCAACTGCAGAACAAATTCGAGTCGAAGAAAATCTTGGCGGTGAGACTTTCAGTTTAGGCTATTTTGTCGGCGAAGGAAACACCCCCAATAAAATCGATAAAGAATTGAGAAAAACGCTGAAGGAACTTTCTACTGAGGAAATCGATGGGAAATATCGTTTATTGGATGTTTGCCCGTTTTGTGGCTCGAACACCGTTCATGTGGTTTACGACGACGAAGCCAACTCTTTGCTCCATATTTGCACAAATAAAGCATGTCCCTCTGGTGGGCGGTTACCACTTTTTTTGGTGGATGAGGACATTTACAGATATATTCCAAGTGTTATCATTTCAACCGTTGATAAAATGACAGCAATTGGATTAAATATGCGGTTCCACAATCTTTTGTGTGGAGCTTCTTATAAATGTCCAAAACACGGATACACAGCACGAACAAAATGTTTGGCCGATGAATGTAGTTGTTCTCCTTCTGAATTTCAGCGTGTTCGAATGAAGGACCCTGCACCAACATTATTAATTCAAGATGAGCTGCATTTGATTAAAGAATCCCTTGGAGCATACGATTCTCATTACGAGACACTCATTGAATATTTTATTCGCCATTTATCCGGCTGCAATAGAGGAATCAAGGTAATTGGAGCTACTGCAACTATTTCCGCCTATGCTGAACAAGCCCGGCATCTTTATTGGAAAAACGCAATACGTTTCCCTGCTGCCTCACCATATCTTGATCATGATTTTTATTCTTTTATAGACAAAGACGATATAAGCCGTATCATTGTAGGTTACGCACCTTTCGGAAAAGCTATTGTAAATAGCGTTGCTTATTCGTTACAGTACCTTAAGCGCGTTGTTTATGATTTGTATCAGAAACCCGAGCAAATTTTTGAAATTCCAGGAATGGATTTTGAGGGCTCGCAAGAGGAAAAAATAGCTGCTGCGTTAAGGTTACTGGAGGACTATTGGATTGTTCTTGAATACAATAACGTAAAAATGGAAAGCAATCGCGTTCTCCAAGCACTAGCAGACCCTATTAACACCGAGCTTATTGCGGAAGGCATTCAACCGTTAATCGCAAAAAAAATGACCGGCGATGATACTTTCCAAGAAGTAAGAGCCACCCTGTCGTCAATTGAACACACACCAAGTGTCATCCACAAGCTAGACTTTAATATGATTGCTGCTACAAGCATGATTTCTCATGGCGTTGACGCAGATCGCTTCAATCTAATGCTTTTTTATGGTATGCCTGGAAACACTGCTGAGTACATTCAAGCCTATTCTCGCGTCGGGCGTAAGCACACGGGTGTCGTCATTGATATAATGAGACCATCACGTGAAAAAGATCAAAGTTATTTGAAAAACTTCGTTAAATTCCACGAGTATAAAGACATCTTGGTTGATTCTGTTTCTATAAATCGTTGGGCAACTAAAGCGGTTGAAAATACTCTTCCCGGGGTATTGTCCAGTCTTATCCTAAATTACTACGAATATGAACTACAGTTTACCGTTGGCGACGTAAGCAAATTTGGCAACTTAAAAAAGGCTTTAACTAGCGGTGCAATTACAGCAGAAATGTTAAAAAATCACGCATATCAAATCTATAAGTGTTCAGATAATGATAGTTCTATTGGAAAACTATATCGCATTACAATTGATAGAATTATCGATAATCTTGTAATATCGTTAAAGAACGGATCAATCGAGGCAAGAACTTATCTGACAGAGGCGTTTGACCGGTGTTATTGTCATGTTATGAGTAGCCTGCGCGATACCGACAAACAAATTATTGTAGAAATGAGGTAATAAAGGAGGGATACATATATGGCAGAAAAAAAGATGCGTCGCGGTGTTCAACAAGCCCTCTATAAGTATCTACCTGGCAGTTGGGTCGATTATACTCAAAGCGGGGGCGGAGTAACATACGCCGTTCATGTAGATTATTGGAATAGTATACAGCTTGCAGGAATTAATAATAAGCGATTGCTCCGAGTTGTTAATCAACGTGTTCATGAATTTATCGAACATAGTAGTGAGGGCGAAGCTGCTGTTGTTGACTTTGCTCCAACTATTGATGAAGAATCCTATGAGGTGCTTACTCCAAAAGTAAGCGATACTATCGCGGCAATTCATACTTCAGTCAAACCGTGGGTTTTTGCTTGTAGTTCATGTGGACGAGTAAGACAATATTATTCATATGATGAGTTCAAGCGTCGAGAGCATCAGCCTTGCGACAAATGCGGGAAGCACATGACGCAAATAAAAATGATCCGTTTTTGCAGGTGCGGTTATGCAGACGGAATTTATGTTCCCAAATGTCAAAATCCAGAGCATGGCACGAAGTATATGTACCGTCGAGGTAGTGGAACCGACTTTGTGTGCAGTAAATGCGGCAAAAAAGCCGTTATGTCTCACACTTGCCCTGATTGCCATAACCCATTAGAAATACGTCCTGCACTGGATTCTTCCCACTTTATCCCCGCCACAGTAACTTTGATAGACCTCCTTGATAAGAGAAAAGACGTTTTTCTGGATAATGAAACGGATTATCAAGGCGAAAAAGTTGTTGTTTCTCATTATCTTGGTTTAGTTTCCCCAGAGCAGTATGAGGCCATAGTGGCAAAGGGTAGCCTCACACGAGAAGATGATTTTGAAAAATCACTTCAAGCCGAAGCCGATTCGTATCGTGCACTCGGCATCGATGAGTCCGCCATCGCGGCAGTAATTGATGCTAAGCGGCGCGGTAATCCGAACACTCGTATTTTTGAGGCGATAGGTAAAGTATCGAATGGGTTATCAATCAGCATTCCAGAGGAATACACTCCTATCGCCGAAGCAATTTTAGAATATAATGAACTGTTTCACGCCAAAGTAACTTTGTCTCTTGAGGAAGCGGCGGATGATGCAGAACTCATCAATGATGGTATAAAGCCGAACTATAGGGAATTGGCAAGAAGATTTGGATTTTCAAATGTCCAGTTGTGCTCCAGTGTCCCTATCGTATTCTGCTCTTATGGATATACGAGAAAAGAGCAATTCGGTGACCGTATCAAATTGCGGGGATTCCCTCGAGAAATGGAAAGAAGAAATATTTATGCTGCTCGCTTGGAGACAGAGGGTGTTCTTTTTGAAATAGACAGAAAACGTATCATTGATTGGCTTTTGGAAAACCGATTTATTTCTGATTTAGACAAGCCAAAATCAGAGAGCGAATACGATCTGAAGTTGTGGTTTTTGGATAGAATTCAGGCTGGATTGATTACCCCATTTACTGAAATCGATAATACGAGTGATAAAGGGAGAATAACAAAGGCCGTATATACATTAATTCATAGTATTTCTCACGCGCTAATTCGAGAAGCTGCTGAAGTATGTGGCCTTGACAAAAGTTCTTTGTCCGAATACATACTACCAAACATTCCTGCGATTTTCATCTATTGTGCAAATTCTCAAGGATTTAGTATGGGGGCTTTGTATAGCGCATTTCAGTCGCAGTTTGACAAATGGCTAAAACATGCCAAAGAAAACTCCAAAAAATGTATTTTTGATCCGATCTGTATTAACCATGACAAAGCATGTGCGGGATGTTTATTCCTAAATGAGGTTTCTTGCAAGCACTTTAATAAAGATTTGGATCGAAGCTATCTCTGTGGATACTTCGATGTACAGGAACAAGAACGACTCAAAGGTTTTTGGGAGTAATAGATTATGGCCATCATGCACCCGTCGGATATAACCAGAAGGAAGCATGTCAAATCAGAAGAATCTTTCTTCAATGCATGCCGAGATCAACTTAGTGACAAGTACCATGTATTCTTCTCTGTTCGTTGGTATTCCGAAGAAGACGGAAAAAGAATAGACAGCGAATGTGATTTCTTAATTTTCAATCCTGATTACGGCTTTTTATGCGTTGAATGCAAAGGCGGTAATGGGATCTATGTGGATGACAACGACACATGGTTCCTTGAGGAATATGGCGGAGATCGGAAGCTAAGATGTTCTCCGTATAAACAGGCTGAAGAAAGCATGCGATTCTTCAAAAGATACTATGAAGATGAGCTCGAGATAGCATATCCTGGAATTTATGGGAATGCTGTGGCCTTTCCCAAATTTGCAGTTTCTATACCAATCACAGTGGAATCCCCTCTTGCTCTGACTATCGACATTAAGGATATGGGAAATCTGCAACCGAAAATTGTCGAAATTTTCCGGTATTTTAACACCAAACGTGGTGGACACGCTTCCTTTATGTCTCCCGATGCTCAAAAAAAGTTTATTGGTTTAATCAATAAGCGGGTAGCACTTTCTATTGCTGCGGGTGCACTCATTGAAGATAAGGAGCGAGAACTTGCAGAAATAAATCAAACCCAAGACGTTGTTATCGATTTACTGATGCATTATCCCAGGGCATTTATCATAGGTGGGGCCGGAACGGGGAAAACCTGGATTGGCATTAAGAAGATAAAACGCTGTGTATTAATCGGAAAATGTGCGCTTTATCTTTGTTATAATGCAACCCTTGCTGCCCGAGTAAAAGAGCATATAGGAATAGATGGAGCAGATGTTTATAGCATTGATAAATTTGCCCAAAAAATTCTTGGAGCTGCATATAAAACTGCCCCAGTGGTAAATGGTTGCAAAGAATATGCTAATCTACTGGAACAGCTACCTACCTTGCCACAATACGATCTAATAATTGTTGATGAAGCACAGGATTTTACCGAAGACTGGGCGTACTGTGCAAATCTGTTAATGAAAGAAAACGGTTCACTATATGTATTTTATGACGAAAGCCAAAACGTGTTTTCACGCCATTTTGGAGATAAGTTTTTTATCGATAGTGAGCCATTTGTCCTTAGATATAATATTCGGAACACCTCCAACATTTATCAATACACCTTAGAAAGAACTGCTCTAGGCACTGACACCTTAGTAAATCAGATTGAAGGTGTACAGCCCGATGTAAGAAAACTAACAAGAAAGCAAGCAGTGATTTCGTTTGTCGATTCAGTTGTTAATAAGCTGATTAACAAGGAAGGCGTCTCTTCTGAGAAAATTGTGATTTTGAGTAATCTGGGACTGGATCACTCAGTGCTAAATGGTGTAAGCTATGTAGGAGGATATCCATTAACCTCATTGTCTAAAAAAATTCCAGGGGGAATAGTATTTGCAACAGTTGAAGATTTCAAAGGCTTGGAGTCAGATATCGTAATCTTTATTAACCATACTTATAAAGGTGAAGCCAAATCAGAAGATATTAGAGCTATTCAGTACACTGCATTAACCAGAGCTCGTTTTTATTTATATGTAATTGATTACGAGAAGCCGCTATAAACCACAAGTCAAATATGCTTGTGTTTGGAGGAACCCGATGGCAGACATTTTATTACTTGAGCCAGGATATGCAAATAAGTATCCACCTATTGGCTTAATGAAAATTTCCTATTTCCATAAATATATACATCATGATTATGTGCGTTTTGCAAAAGGTAAACTCCCTGATGCATTTAAGGAAAAAAAATGGGATAGGGTTTACGTCACTACTCTATTTACTTTTGAATGGCAAAAAACTAAAGAGGCCCTAGAATATGCTCTTAGTGTGGTAAAAGATCCTTCTCAAGTATACACTGGCGGAATTTTAGCCACTCTGATGCCGGAGTTGATTGCTGAAAATTTTCCAACGGTGAAAAACAACCCGGGCCTTTTGGACAAAAAAGGTACCCTAGGGCTTGAACATGAAGAATGCATTGACAGATTGACTCTTGATTATGGCATCTTAGATGATATTGCCGACGAATATGTTTACCCTGCACACGATGCATATTTCACATACATGACACGTGGCTGCGGCATGAAATGTGCTTTTTGTGCAGTTCAAACCCTCGAACCTGAGTATTATCCGTATATTTCAATCACAGACACTGTACGGCGAGTTGATGAGCAATTTGGGCCTAAAAAGGATCTGTTGCTTATGGATAATAATGTTCTTAGATCTCCGAGATTTGATGAAATTATCGATGAGATAAAAGACTTGGGGTTTGCAAAAGGTGCAACTTATATAAATCCTAAAACTAAAAAACGTGTACAACGCTTTGTTGATTTCAACCAAGGGTTAGATGCATTTCTTCTAACCCCGCATAAGGCAAAAAGGCTTGGAGAATTAGCGATAAGGCCTGCCAGAATTGCCTTTGATCATATTGAAGATGCCGAAGCTTATAAGAAAGCTATCCGTCTTTGCGCTGAAAACGGCATCACGCATATGTCGAACTACCTGCTTTACAATGGCGTGGATTTTACTGGGAAAGGGCACAGCTATCATGCAGATACTCCTGAAGATTTATATGAGCGTATGCATATCTCCATGGCCCTGCAAGAAGAATTGATTAAAAGTACCGGACATAAAGTGGCCATTTTCTCTTTCCCGATGAGATATATTCCATTGGAAGATCTTAAACGAGGTTTTGTAGGAACACATTGGAACCCAAAATATCTTCGTGCCTTACAAAGAATGCTGATTCCTACACAAGGAAAAGGAGTTTCCTCTAGATCGTTCTTCGAGGCAGATTTCGGGAAAACTCCAGAGGAGTTTGTTCGAGCCTTAGCAATGCCGGAAAGCCACCTTGGATGGCGAGGAGATTTTATTCCCCATAAAAATGAAACCCCAGGTGAAATTAAAGCAAGAAAAGCAGTATGGGACGAAAACCAGCTCTATTTGAAAGAATGGAATCGCTTGTTCGATATGTTGGGAGATTCCCGTGAGACTTTTATTTCTACAATTGGGGATAACAATACCACTATTGACCGTTTTGTCGCCTTATCCGATCTTACACAGAAAAAGCTATTTATTCATTATTTTACTACTTCAACGATGTTAAAGGCTTTTTCTATGGAATCGGAAAATGACCGAAAAATCTACGTTGATTATATTACAAACGAGTTCCCAATTATGTATCAACGTTTGATTAGGTATATTACGAACGGAAGAGTTCCTTATTCCTCTTTATTAGGAATATGCCGAGTCATGGACAAAAAAGTAGTAGTTGATATCCTTAACTTCTTAGATTATGAAGCTGAAGAACTTCCTTTTGTTGTCCATAATCTGTCAAAAGTTCAAACTATGATAAAGAAATTCTTCTTTGATTTTGAACTTATCAAATGTCTGTTCATGTATTCTCAGTATGGAATTCTAAACCGCAGAGAGAGGAACAGGATCATTAATTCTATCAAGACCTTAGATGAAAGGACCACACGAGAGCTCCTTCTAAAGCATTTCGAAAGCTTTAAGTCCGCGGTGTTAATGAATGCCACGGAGGGGGAAGTTGGTGCTACTTATATTATTGAAGAACTAGATAAGCAGCTTACCAATGTTTACAAACAACTCTCAATATATGACGTATAATTATGAATCACGAACTTGTAATAGGGAAATACACCCTAGAGTCCCTTACCAATGGTATGTATGCCTCGCCTCTCGATCTTTATCGAGAATATATTCAAAACGCAGCAGATTCCATAGATACTGCTATTGCTGAAGGACTTGAACGGCCCGATTATTTTGAAATCGTAATAAATCTGAATCTCGAAAAGAACTCTCTCTCAATCTTCGATAATGGCCATGGACTTTGCCAAAAAGAAGCCATCTCAACTCTTATTGACATCGGCAATTCAAATAAACGAAGAGCTCAGAATAGAGGGTTTCGTGGAATCGGACGCTTGGCCGGTTTAGGGTATTGTGATGAACTCATTTTCGTCACATCTTTCTCTGGCGAGAATACAAAGACTCTGATCCATTATAATGCCAAGTTGTTAAGGGAGCTTTTGCTTACTTCGAGTAAAGACAATATTAGTGTACATGATGTCATGAACCAAATTATCTCTGTCGAAGCACTTGCTGAAAAAGCAAGCCGACACTATTTCGAAGTAAAAATGCTTGGCGTGACAAGTAATAGCGGATTAATGGATGAAGGCCGTGTACGTGATTATTTAATCCAGCATTCCCCTCTTCCGTTTGGGAAAGATTTCAAATGGAGCAGTATAATACAAGAAAAATTAAGAATTTCGGGATATACTGTTCCTGCATACTGCATCTGCCTTAATGGCGAGGAACTATATAAACCTTACTCTGATCGCTTTGTTTCGGATCGTGTAAAAAAGATCACAGACAGCATTCAAGATATTCGCGTAGAGAAATTTTATAGAGGCAAAGCATTAAGTGCAGTTCTTTGGTATGCCCACACTGCTTTTTACGGAACTATTAATGATAATGCTATAAAAGGGATCCGTGTGCGCCAGGGTAACATTCTGATCGGAGACAAATCGACCTGCAATTCGTATTTCAAGGAAGATCGCTTTAATGGATGGATCATGGGTGAATTATATGTTCTTGATCCTGATTTGATTGCGAATTCACGTCGAGATGACTTTGAAAAGAACGAGGCATATTATGAGTTAATTGAGATGTTCAAGGAATGGGCCTTTTCTGTTTCAAAAGATATCCGTCGCATATCTTACGAAAGGAGCCTCTCAAGAGAAAAAAGGGCAGTTGTAGAAGCTCAATCTTTTGAAGATGTAAATGATCTTTGTTATGAAGATTATAGCTACGCAGAGGAGATTACAGAAAGTGACTTTTTAGGCAGTAGCGAATCTGAAATAGTCGCTGAAATGGACTATATGGATAGGTTATCGTCATTAATTGACCAAAAGAAATCTCAAACTAAGTATCGCGCTTTAAATATCAATCTGAAACTCACAATGGAACAGCGAAAGGTTTTAGAGCGTGTTTTCGATTTAATTCAACAGGAATACGAATCTTCGGATGCCGAAAAATTTATTACCACAATTGCTAGAAGTTTTTAGTATATGTCCATTTACATTTCAATGTTACTAACCGTGCAGGCTTCCACAAAAGTTGTGTTGCTTTCGCACGCCTCTGTTTTTCCAACCGCCTTCTTTTTAAGATTCATTCACAGCCCCATCGCCTCGCTGAGCTTCTGCCCGGCGAGGCGTTTGTTTTTGTCGAAAGCATGGCTGTAGATGTCCAGGGTTGTACTGGGCTGCGCGTGGCCCAGCAGACCCGCCACTGTACGCACATCTACCCCTTGGGCAATGAGCATACTGGCATTTGTATGCCGCAGGCTGTGCACATTCAGGTCGTCCGGCAGGCCGTTCTCCCGCAGAATCATTTTGAAGCGGTAGGTAAAGGTGCATGGAACCATTGGGTTCCCATTGGACTGTTGGAACAAGTATTCATCCGGCGTTAGTTCATCGTCTCCCTGCTGCTCTTTTTCCCATTGACACTCTTTTTCCCAAGCACGCAACAGCTTACACATATCTTTGGAGAGGTACACCACCCGCACCCCCGCTCTGGTCTTGGGTTCCTTGACCATAATGGGCTGTCGGCTCAATTTGACCACGTTTCTGCGGATGTGCAGCGCCCGCTGCCGCCAGTCGATGTCCGACCAGCGCAAACCGCAGGCTTCGCCCCGACGCATTCCGGTGGCAAGGATAAGTTTGTAGTACACCTCGTATTTCAAACTCTGGGTCTCCAGCGCCGCGATAAGCCGCTGCACTGTTTCTTCGTCCGCCACCGGCCGCTCCTTGGAGATGCCCTTCTTTTTGTAGGCCCGCCACGCAGGATTATGAGTGATATAACCGGCTTCCACTGCGTCGGACAGGATGCCACACAGGCAGGAGTGGATTCCTTCCACCGTTCCCTCTGCTAGAAACTCTCCGGTGCTTTCTCTACGCACCTGCCGCATGGCATCGTAAAAATCTCGAAGGATTTCCTTGTTTAGTTCCGTCAGCTTGTAGTGGCCAAGGGCCGGTAGGATGCGGCGGATGTCCTGCCTGTCTCGGGACAGTGTGCTGGCCGCCAGTTTTTTGGGCGCGACCTGTTCCAGCCAGATGTCAATGTATTTGGCCAGGGTGATGCTGCGGTCCACCGGCTGCGCAGGGCTGTGCTTTACCTCCTGCTCATAGAGCACCGCCTGCTCGTTCAGCCACTTTTGCGTCTGCTTCGCCGTCAGGCCCAGTGGTGGATGGACCGTCTTTTGGGCCGGCTTCAAACGGTTCCCCTGGTAATCGTACCCGCGGGACACCACCAGCAGATAGCTGTTCTCGCCGCGTTTTCGGATGCTTGCCATCGTTGACCACTCCTTTTGTGTTTTGGTACCACAAAGCATACCGACAACTGCGACAGATATCTATCACCAAATCCAACAAGAAGAGGGCTCTGCATTTTACTCTGCCTCATCAACAGCAACAGGGGCGACGGTCGCCCGTCGCCCCTGCTGTTCAGTTTGCCGCACTCATACACTGCGCTTCGCGCTGTTCCCGCTCCCAGGCTTCTTGTTCCGCCGGTTCCAGCATGCTCTCCAAGATGAGCGCCGCCTGCTGCTTGCTCTCCAGTTGGGGATGGCAGTAGGTACGCTCTAAAAAGCTGGTATCCGCATGCCCCAGCAGGTCAGCCGCCACCTGTTTGCTGGTATTGTTTTGCAGCAGGTAGGTGGCGAAGAAATGCCGCAGGGTGTGCAGATGATACTCTGCGGGGAAGTCGTTCTTCTGGTAAAGCCTGCGAAGCCGCCGGGTAAAAGAGTCCGGGTGGGCCGGCCCTTCGGCGGTAGAGAAGATGTAGTCATCCGGGCGGATAATTCTCCCCTCTCTTGCCTGCTCCAGAAACAGCTCACCCATGTAGTCGTGCACCAGATCCGGAATCACCACGGTGCGGGCGCGGTGGTTTTTGGTGCTGCTCTCCACAATGCCCTGCCCCAGCACCGAGCTGCGGGAGCGCTGCACCAACACTGCCCCGCCGCTGTGCAGGTCGTTCCAGCGCAGGGCGCACAGTTCGCCCCGGCGCATCCCGGTGGCAATGGCGGTCAGATAAAACACCCGGTAGAGGAGCGGCTCCTGCAAAATGCATTGCAACAATTTGCGCATCTCGAACTCGCTGGGGATGGGCTGCACCTTTCTTTCCACCCGGATGCCCCGCACCCGATGGGCAGGATTATAGAGCAGAATGTCGTTCCGCTTTGCGTCTTCCAGTACCGCCGAGACCGTCTGGAGATACTTGCGAACCGTGTCTTCACACACCGGTTCGCCGTTGCGCTTTTTCCGTTTGCGCAGCTCCGCACACATTTCTTCCAGAATCAGCGGACGGAGCTTGTTCAGTGCGATGCCGCCGATGTAGGTATAGACGATTTTCAGCTCTCGCTGATAGCCAGCCAGGGTGCTGGGCTTGTAATGAGTCTGGCGTTTGAGCCAGCTCTCAGCATACTGCTCAAAGGTGGTTCGGTCGTCTTCGTCCATTCCGCAGCGAAACCGCTTCTCCAGCTTCTGGGCTTCTGCGTAGACGTACTGCATCACGCTGCGTTTGGGGATCTCCTTTGGCACGTCGATGGTACGGCTCTGCATCCGCTTTTGTCCTCCGGGGCGGTACCCGTTGCAGACGGTGATCTTGAATTTTCGTTCGCCTCTTTGTTTGATGGACGCTATTCCGCTCACCCCCATTACGAAGCCTGTGACGCCGGTGACGGCAGTGACAGCATATTCGCCGCGATTTCTTCTCCGGGAATGCCGTCACAACCGTCACTTCTGTCACCAAGCCAGAGCCGAAGGGACCTTTTGCTGTTGGTACGGCTCACTTCCAGCCCAATTCCCGCTTCTGCCAGCTGACGGCCACGACTCTGGAGATACCGGGAAAGCTGTGCCGGCCCAAAGAGCAGGCCTTCCTTTCCCAGCCAGTCAGCCAGCTCAGTTGCAGTGCCTTGAAACGCATCCTGCCGAAGCAGTTTTTGCAGCAGCATGACAAGCAGGCCAAACTGAAGCTGTTCCGGGTCGGTCGTTCGGTTCCAGCGGCAATCGTCAAACTCCAGTGTTTCCTCCTGGTCTTCAATGTCCCGCCCGGTCGCGGTAAGTACCGCCACATTCTCCTGTCGTTTAGGACGTACCAGAATAAGGGTACCGTCCGCCGCACCCGTCAAGCCGTTCGTACCGGACAGCCGGTTAAACGGATCCTCGTCCGGCAGCTTGCGCAAATGGTGGATTGCCAGCAGACAAACATGGTAGCGGTCAGCGATGCTCTTGAGCGCCGCCGCATCCTGGTAATCCGAGCCGTAGGACATCCCGCTGCCGGACACGCAACGCACCTTTTGCAAGGTGTCCAGAATAACGAGACGGATATCAGGATGCTCGTCCAGCGTATGTTCCAGCTGCGGCTCCAGCCCTTGTCCGATAGGCAACGCCTGCCCGCAAAGGTAAAGCCCGGAAGGTGCGGTTTGGGTGAGGCGCAGCGCACGGGAATGCAGTCGCTGCGGGCCATCTTCCAATGCCAGATAGAGCACCTCGCTTTGGTGGGTAGCACGTCCAAGGAAGGCCGTCCCGTCGCACACCGCCAGACAGAGCTGCAATGCCAGCCAACTTTTTCCCACCTTAGGCGAACCACCCAAAATGTATAGTCCCGGTGCGAGCAAGCCTTCCACAATGAAATCCACCGGTTCCACGGGTTGCTCAAACAAAGTTTGCATCGTATACAGATTCAGGTTTTGGTTCATCGCAACATCCTCTCTATTGTATCATTTGGTGTTTTACGAACGTGATAATTGTCCTCTTTCACATTCCTCCTTGTTAATGTTTTTATTTTGAAGAAGAAGGGCGCCGGAATTGAACTTGTAACGCCGCTTCTTCAAAACAGCTACCCTGATTCTCCGCGCACCATGTCCGTTCACAATGCATGCGACATACAAGGATATCGTTTTCGATATCCTTTGAAAGGGGTATGTTGGTTCTTCCGGCGCCAAGGATATCGTTTATGATATCCTTGCTTATCAAAACCACCTATGAGGCAGTTCGACTTACGTGGGAGATTCTTGACATGTAGATTCGTCTGCCAGGGGTTTGGGTTCGCCCAAGGCAAACAGCGTTTGGATATCCAAACGCTATGCTTGCAAAGCTAGACACCTCCTGGGAGAGACCATATTGTGCGATGATAGTGTGGCAATAACCTCCGTGTTTGAGGCATGGTTTCAAACCGAGATGTGCCTCTTTGGGTTGCCATTGCCGTCATCCTCGGCACGATAATGCGGTGTTCTTTGAGTGGACATAGATGGAATCGAACGGGCGGTTCAAAAGAATACGAACAGAGCTACGCCGTGGAAAAGAACAGCCTTACCCTGCCACAAATCGCATCACGCCGCGAAAAGCCTCATGTTATAAGGCTTTTCTTGCCTCACAAAATACAGTTTGTGATACGGGCAAGATACGGAAACGGGGTGGTTTTCTTCGCAACATTCTTTTTCTCCTTTTCCAGAATATCACAAGTGAGATACGATAATTCGGACTTTCAATCCTTGTTCAGAACAGGGTGTTTCAGATTCCGCCCGGGCACCTGGATCAAGGAAGCCTAATTAGACTTCCTTAATGGGTTTAATTGGCGCTTTATACGAAAACAAGGAAGCCTAATCAGGCTTCCTTGTTTTAAAAGCTCAGCAAATATGAAGAACGCAAGACTATGAATTTACTGTTCTAATTGTGGAGTGAGAGAGCTCTTCCGCTACAGATTAGTATCGCCCCCTCATTTCCACCTATATCTAGGAGCCCCACATAGCATACGCCGCTATGGTTCATACGGTGGCGTCTCTCAATCCATTTATCTGTCCGTTTGTGACACACGGGTCCGTTTTAGAGAACCCGGGAAATATCCTTTCTTTCCGTCTTACATGGTTTCCGGGCGGATATGGTGGTGTCAAGAGTTTTTCGCAAATTGGTTTGCAGACTCTAGCATGAATGGAGTTTGCCGGCAATAATTAGTTTGGCGTTTAAGAGACCATTTACTGTACCAGTGAAATCTCATACACTAAACTCTTTGTAACTTGATTAGTTATATGTGAAGAGTAAACGTCAGAAATTGGGTACACAATACGAGCTTTCTCGTAATTCAAAGCGAACATACATACCCCCAAAGCTACAGGTTTCGTAGCTAATGGAGAAATACATATCGATGGCTCGTCAGAATACCTTTTCTCAAGAAAATTATATACTTCAAATGGATTATCAGCAGGCGCATAAAGGATTGCGTCGTACTTTTTTCCTTTAATCGAACTTCGATTATTTAGGATGCTAATATCTTTATACTTTTGCGAAAGCGATGGCAAACTGTTGACAAACGTCAAATGTTTGTAAGCAGCTTCTTCCAAAACTTTTAGCGATAGGGCTCCTTCGAATCCAAGAAAAACAACATAAGTCGAATTCGGGTCATCAGGGTTATAATCTCCACCATAACCAGCTAATTCATAATTTCGCAAATCACCAAGAGAGGATTTATAAGAAAAATCTCCTGCAAAATACTCATAATCGTATGGGACAGAATAGATGCACGGAATATGCTTTGTATGATCATTTAACTTTAGAATTTTCATAATCGAAAACATATCCGGAATTCGGACACAAGAAATGTCTATAGCCATGTTTTTGTTAATATAAGGCTTAATTAGTTTTTTGAATTGCAGGATGAAGCTGTTCACATCATTCGATACAGAGATTTCTTGCGCTCGGCCTTCGAACAGTTTATTTAGAGCAGTGGAATGGCTTCCATTATCGTACTTGATAATAATAGCATGTTCCACTTGTACACCAGATGCAAGCATCTTAGAAATCCCCTCAGTAGATCTTTCGTCGTCATGTGCAGCACAAATAAAACAGTCTACAGTATCAAATATATAACCGCCAATCTGTTCCATTTTATAAACAACGCTATTACTCAACAACTACCATCTCCAATCTCCCCAAAGAGGGATAGTTGTTCGGCGGATTCTTCTTTTTTTGTCCCCAGTACTTTTCCAACTGCAGAAGGGGTAAAAATACCTTCGCACATTTTTGAAAACTCTTCTTTTTCAATGGATACGTTAAATCCGCCACGAGTTCTGTACGAAATATTAAACAGAGGTGAGAAAATACGATCAATATAAAAGATATCGCCCCGCTTATTAATATCTACAGATAACCGTTGAGGAGTGGGCTTCTTTACTATCATAGACCATCTTAATGCCATATTCAAAGTAGTAGAATTCATTTCCTCGAGCTCTAATTTATCAAGAACGAACTGATTAGTTTCCGG
This sequence comes from Gemmiger sp. An120, assembly GCF_002160955.1. Classification (GTDB taxonomy): domain Bacteria; phylum Bacillota; class Clostridia; order Oscillospirales; family Ruminococcaceae; genus Gemmiger_A; species Gemmiger_A avium. The sequence goes on along the minus strand of NZ_NFLN01000011.1, from coordinate 80,969 downwards.
ATAGCGGGCTCGCCTGTCTTTATGGAATTCGGCAAACATATTACCCAAGTTTAGGATTAGTTTTCTGATGCTCTCACCGTACTGGATGATGGAGCAGATATCGTCAAATTCTTTGGCAGAAAACTTATGGATTGCATTACTTTGAGTTAGCGCCGAAACAGAAAGATTATCAAAAAAAGCATCGGGTTCATAAAATAAGGCATCAGAAATTATTTCACGACAAAGATTGATAAAAACGCGTGTGTTACCGTTAGCCAAATGAACAATTGTATTAAAACTATAGTACATCTTGTTCTTTTTATAAATCGAACACAAAAGCACTGTCAATGTGTACCGATATTTATTCTCATAATCAAGCTTATACTTTTGGCTTTCAAGCGTATGGCATTTATTAAGATAATCCCACATCACTTGCTGAACATCGCGGGCAATTTTCAACTTATCTTTGTCCGGATTACGTATTACCCATAGTGCATTGAGCATTTCCATTATGGGGTTATCTGGTGCTTCGATTATGCTGATGATTGCATTGATCTGTTCTCCAGAAAGAGCCGTGTCCGTCTTTAGAATTTGGCGGATATGTTCTTTTCTACTACCTGCATTATTTTTGCACTCTTCTAAAAGGTCTTCAGTACTACCAAATAACCGTTTCACATCAACAGAAACATCCTTGAAAACTAAATCAATCCGTTTTTGAGCCACGCTGTAAAAGTATTTTTTAGGATCACCAGTTCTCATATTTTCATCTAAATCAACAAGCAGATAGTCATTATTGATCCTTAAATACTCTGTATCATTAATAGTTGCAGTTTCAATATTTCGCTCAGTTCTTCTGCCGATTCGAAGCGTAAGTTTATCGTTAGCATACTTTAGCATAGTATTGAAGCTTCTTTGCAACTCTGGTGGAAGCGCTTCGTATTCATCTACCATTAGAACATAGTTAATAGACGACAACTCCTGTACAGATTTTCTGATAGAGTCGATAAGCACTTCGGCCAAGCTGAAAGGACTAAACTTCCGAGCGATCTTAATATCATCGTCCAAAAAAATAGAAAGGTTTTTGTAGTCTTGGATTGCTTTAATTTCTTTTACAACTGAGGTATACAAGTCTTTGAAACTTTTAAATGGTTCAATGGCATATACGGCAGAAATTTCACCAAGAATTTTTTGTTCAAATTTATCGGACGATAATTCTCCCTCGGCTTCCAAATCCAATATCATATTAATAATACTTTGAGAAATATGCATCTGCATATAATATGAGAAAACATCCTCCCATTCTTCTAAGGAACTATCAGCACAGACCGCCTTCAGCGAGTTGATAAAAGGAGGGTCACACCTGAAATAAAAGCCGACACCTCCACATTTTCTTAAATGTGAAATAATACTGCCATATTCTTTTGCGACAATTTTTTGTGCATCATAGGAGTAGTACTTAAATAGCATGGTTTTGCCAGAGCCGCGAGATCCCTGAATAATAAATGGCATTTTTTGTGTAAAAAACACCGAAGCAGACAATAATTCTTTGAGCCCTTTATCAGTAGGATCACACCAAAATCTGACAATCTTATCCGTATCGATAAGAGAAGCATTAAAATCATCAAATGGATTTTTAAATGTATTTCTCAAAAGTGCGCCATATTCTTGCATCTGTTCTAATCTTCTCCTTTCGTTCAAATATAGGAATCCAGCCATTCTTATTGGACCAAAAGATTGGCAAAGTATTATTGGGCGTATTATAAAAGAAGCCAAAGAGATACTGACCATCTTTATATCCGAGGGGATAGTTGCTAAACACTTTGCTTCCATAATGAGTACAAAAGTCTTTAACCGGATCTAATAAATCAGGAAACTTGTGGAATAGAATGGATTGGTCAGAGAAGCATTGATTTTTCTCATCAATCTCAATACAACTAATGGTTTTTATTCCATTCTGTAGAAGTTCCTTTTCGGCCTGGGAAGATGATATTAGTGTAATTAAGTATACGCTATCAAAAGAATGATTTTTGACGAAATCGGTGATAGGGTCTTTTGCTTGAGTCGCACTTAATGTGACGTCGTCAATAAAGATTGCAACATTTCCGTTTATGCTTGTATTTTCCGTTAAAAAAAAGAAGCGGTCAATACCAATCTTAGCTTGTTTTCTGAATTGATATGCAATAAAGCCTCCGCTTTCGCTTGCACTGCCAAGCGGAATATAGCAAAAGTCTTTCATGCTTTTCAACAGTGTTTTTTCAGTGAGGCTTTGATCGTTTACATATGTATGAATAAATTTCTTATATAGGTTTTTGCAAAGATGATCAACTTCTTTTTCGTTATAGTGAGTATAATTTGATAACAACCATAATGCTATTCTTTCCTCATCCTCTTTTGGAAAGATTTCTCCTTGAAAATTGTTTAGCCAAGCAGAAACATTATACTCAGTGAAATTCTGAAGCGCCCATGAATATGTAACCGTATCTTGAATGTTGCACATAAGGGTAGCGCTGTCAGGAAAAGCATCAGGAAATGTGATTGTTTTCGTTGCCATTTCTCTCACCTCACAAACCTGTACTTAGACCCCATATAGTACTCCTTATCTGCCTCCACACTTATCCAGCGACGCTTTGCCTTCTCCGCGCAGTAGCCGGTAGTATTGCTGCCAGCAAAGCAGTCCATTACAATATCGTCCTCATCCGTTAGTAGGTTAATAAAAAATCTTGGAACTTCGAATGGCATACGTGCAGGATGAATTTTCATGCCTTTTTCTTTGCATCTGAGAAGGTATGGGTCTCTGCTGTTTGTGTTTGAGGCAATGATGACATTAGAAGGAATTGCTCCTCCATTGTTATGATTAAAAGCAGTTTCACTAATGCTGTGCTCTGAAGGGCGTTCTCCAGCATTATATTGACCTGTCTCAAGTAGCTTTTTCATTTGCTTACTATATTGTTTGAGGACATTCCTATTATTTGCTTTAGGGGTTGCACTTCGCGAGAACCACCACACTCGTGTAAAAGAATCTTTTACACGAGTTCTATCGATATTAACATACTGAATGGGCGAAGGGAGTCTCGCCGGATTGTAGTAGATGAACTCTTGGCACAAAGAAAGGCCACATTCATTTTTTATACTAAGCAATGTCTCCATAGGGAGTGTTGAAAACGTGGGTTCACCGTAATTCCATGCGTTGCCAATTTCAATTACGATAGAACCATCTTCCGTTAACAGCGGCAACATTGATTTAACTACATCACAGAGCCATTTTTTATATTCATCCCCATTTAAATTCCCGTATTTTTTTGCTCTGTTTAAGGGAAATGGCGGAGATGTAAAAATCAACTGTATCTGTCCTTGATAATTAGGGACCAGATACTCCGAAATAACAGTTTCACATTTCTCGTTGATACAAATTCCGAGTGGCGTATTATAACGCCGCCATTTATTTTTCGGATTAATCATTTTTATCCTCCGGCAGTTCAACTTCCACAATATCACCAATATCACATCTCAGCACGCTGCAAACACGAGTTAAGATTTCCATCGAAACATATTCATTTTTGTTAAGCTTTGTCAATGTGGCCGGAGATAGCTTCGCGCTTTTTCTCAGTTGGGCCTTTGTAATATGTTTTTCGATCAGCAAAATCCAGAGCTTTTTATAGTTTACGGGCATAACTTTCACCTCATTTATCTTCGCAATGAGTGCTGCATATATAATACGCCAAAATAATGATAGCAGCGTCTTCGACAAAAAGCAAGAATTAATGATGTGTTTGCACGACACAATCGTGAGGATACCACAGTTTTACGCTCATCAGATATGAATAAACATATAAATCAAGACAAGACCACCTATTAGTTATTTACTGGATTGCGACTCTCGTTTGCCGGAAGGAGTTTCACTTTTTCGACTTTTTCGTAGTAACGACTCATATCAAGAGTTATTCCAAGATTTTTTCTACCCATTTGGTTGAGTATTCCGCCTGATCATCGTCTTTCATCCTTTCGATACACCCTGGTGTCACACCAAGCTCAAAAGTTTTCTGAAAAATTCATAAAGCAACTATTCTCATAAAATCGATACCCTACACGACCTATTCGCCCTGCGTCACATGCTTTACTGACAGCCCAGAAATGGTTGCCAAGGTCGACACAGAATCATCAATACAAAAACGCCCCCTGTGACAGATTTTGATATTGACCACTTCTCTCCTCCCTCACACCTCTTTTTCCGGCGAAATTGACCACTGTGACCACCATTTGACCACTACGCGTGCAAAAGCCCGCGAAGCCTGTTCTCAAAAGGCTTCGCGGGCTTTTTATATGGTTTTCAACTTTGTGCACAACCGACGAAAAATGGCTTTACAGCGCCGTTTGGCGTTGTGTGTCTGGGAACTCCGACCCGACTACTACGATAAACTGGATTATTGTTGACTAAGCTCTCCTTAACCATCATATAATATATTCGCGAATTTCTTTATGCAAACCGCTTTTCTCCTTTTACTGTCTTGTGAAGTTAATGGATTATTATTTCTTGTTTTCGCGGATTTTAGAGTTCTTGCGGTGACAATACCGCCTGTTTTTACATTCTTGTCCTGATTTGCTATAATCATTTGTTGCACGCTAGCCACTGAAGCAACAACGCAGCGATTCGCCTTTATTTTTTATCCACGGCCCCATCCCCCCCTTTGCTCATTCTACAACCGCACTTGCTTCCTATTCTGGTTTCTGCTCTCTGATTAGCACAACTGAGTCTTAATTTCTGTTTACTCCAACCAAACTACTACAATTAACTGTACTCGTTCCAATTACCAAACAGCCGACTCCAAACATATAGAAACCGGAGAAAAGGCCCTCGCCATCATTACTCAGAATATGGTATAATAACGATATAAACACATCCGCTGTATGTTTCCAGTCGCGGGGAAAAGCAAAAAATGTCGATTTCAAGACTATATGATTAGTCCCGATTACTTTGCAAGCATTGATATGTTCAGACAAAGGATTGGTATCACAATGAAATTCATTGAACAGAAACGAACTCATATTCCAGCCAAAGTCGACTTCATTCATCAAAAATATCTGAATATCCCTTATGCTCAGGGTGGTGAGCGAAATATGCTTGACATCTATCTTCCAAACGATGGCGCTCCTCCCTTTCCCACATCATCGACATTTTTGGCGGCTGGTTTTTCGGCGACAAGAGTTCACACAAATTAGAACCGGCACTTGCACTTTTACGTCGCGGCTTTGCTGTCGTCAGCATCAATTACTCGTTAAGCTGGCAAAAACGTTTTCCTGCACAAATATATGAAGTAAAATCCGCTATCCGCTTTATCCGCGTAAACGCCGAAAAATACGGACTCGATCCAAATCACATTGCTCTGATGGGCGAATCAGCCGGAGCTCATCTTGCTGCTCTGACCGCGCTGTCCGCTTCTTGTGGAAAGCTTGAAGATCCTGACGAAGCGGACCACAAAATTTCAGATCAGGTTCAGGCTGTCATCGCCGTGTACTGTCCATCAAACTTGGGTCTGATCGCCGAGCAATTTAAAGTACTGGGGGTAGAGCCTCAGCAAGAAGAATTTGGCGAAGCCGATTCCATGGCAGGTGTTCTGTTTGGATATCGCAGAGCAAAAGATGCGCCTGAACTGGTACAAATGGCAAATCCCTGCAACTATGTTTCGCCCAACAGCCCACCGTTCCTGTTTTTACACGGAAACAAGGACAGATGTATCCCCATTTTGCAAAGCATGAACCTTGCCAGTGAGATTCTACACGCCACCGATGGCCACCACGTACAGTATCACATCGTTGAAGGGGCCGGCCACAACATCCACGATTTTGAACGTGAAGATCTATATGATTTAGAAAGTGCCTTTTTGAAGAAATGGCTGCTACAGTCTCTTTGTGGCATGTCCGTCGGACTCTCATTTTTCACTCTTCTATGTCTTATGCTTTTGCATCAGGCAACTTTTATAGCAATAACATAAAAGCGCCCCCACAGTCTTTGGCTGCGGGGGCGCTTTGGCGTAATTCCACTTCCTACCCCAAAGCTTTTGGATTTTAGCTTCTCTTTTCCATACGCTCAGGATATCTCTACCGCGTAAAGGTTCCCATCGATACCGCTTGCCAGCAACAAATTGCCATTTACTTCCGGCGTTGACCAAAAGACACGTTCCGGGAAGCCTGCAGCATCAAAGCACCACTGTGTTGCGCCTGTAATGGGATTCATTGCCGTAACTCTTCCGCGTTCTGCCAAATGAAACAGCATTCCATTTTCATATACCAGCGCACAATCGATCTGCATGGCTTGAAGATCACCGTCTCTGCTGTTATATCGCAAATCTTTTTGCCATACAACCTGTGCCGTGTCTGAGTCGAATGCTGTCAGTTGCCGGCCATTGTTTGAGGTGTAGAATACCAATTCGCCGTTTGTTGCCATTCCTCGCGAGGATACCTTTTCCAATGCTCCCGTCCAGGCAAGCTCCCCTGTTTGCAGGTCAAGATATCCCGGCCGAGTGTTCTGGGCATCGATGCACCAAAGTTTTCCGCCAGCGATAATCGGGCGTACATCGCCACAAACGAACAAGGACTCATCCGTCTCCGCATTTCCCCGCCAACGAAGCTCACCCGTTTGAGCATCCAATGCATACCAAATATATGTGTCTCTCACATAAGCATACAAAACGCCGTTGGATATGGTTGGCCTCTGCCGCATCACTCCGTCCGTCTGATACGACCATTGAAGCAAGCCGGTTGCCACATCAATACAGGAAATTTTCCCGTCACCGGAACCTATATATACCCTTTCCTGGTCTACCAGAGGATCAGAGAGAACACTTCCGCCTGCGGTATATTCCCACTCCTTGGCACCATCCGCGGCATTCAGGCAATACACCTTTCCATCTTCGGATCCGAATACGATCCTATCTTCCCCTATCGCCGCCGGCTTGGAGATCACCGGCCCATTCGTTTCAAATTTCCAGTTCTCTGTCCCCGTCTGTTCGTCAATGCAGTAAAGGAAACCATCGTTCGAACCGACGAAAACCCGCGTTCCCAGGACCGTTGCGCTGGATTGGATCATGTCACCAGTTTCAAAAGTCCAGCGAATTCCCGCCTGGCTGGACATCATAGTATAGTCTGCATAGTCCGTCCATTTCTCGCCGTTGCTGTCGAACGCCTCCACCCCCACAAAGTGAGCTCCAGGCACCAGTTCCGGTGTATAGGCCGTAGGGTCGATATCGCAGCTCCAACTGCCATCACTGTTCTTCTCCATTTGCGTGTAAGGCCCGTAATTGTCGATCCGCGCCTGCATCGATGCGACTCCATCGGGCGCGACTGTTGCAGATGCCTGCACATGGATCTGCCCTTGATTGTTCACCTGAATCTGATCGATTGACAATTCCATCTGTCGAGTATTATTCATTCGGCCGGTCAGCCACAACGTACGACTGTGATCCGAGGCTTTATGTTTGTAAATATAATAATAGTTCGGCGTAAATTCTATGGTCACAAATTCCTGCGCCGCATTGTCTTTAACATATGTAACATAGTTGACAGGAATACCATCTTCCCGGACGTTCCCATAGTAATGCACATGACCGGCCATAAAAGCAATGACATTATGCCCTTTGGCCAGTTCCAACAGTTCATGCCGGGCTGTTACATTGTTGTTGATTTTGAACGGGTGGTGTGCAAACCAAATGACCGGCATGTCGGCCGGGACATTCGCCATATCCTGCCGCAACCACTCCAGCTGCGCCTTGTTGATTTTTCCGTCCAACTCATAGTTGACCGTTGAATCGAGAAGTACGAAGTGTACTCCACCATAATCAAACGATTGATACAACGGGCCAATGCTGTCTGTAAAAGTCTTTTTCCCGTTCGCATTCCACCAGCGCACATCGTGATTGCCCGGCGTGGTGTATACCGGGTTCTGGAACAATTCCCGATCCTCCAGGTACAAGGCATACTGTGCCGGCGTGCCATGATCTGAGATATCGCCCGTAACGATGGTAAACGACTCGTTGATGTTCTGATTCACTTCGTTGATAATGCTTTTGAAATTCTCTGTTCCGATCAACTCGTGAACATCCGATATCTGCGCCACAGTGAAGCGTGAAAAGTTCCCGTATGTGACCGTCATCTGCGCAAGATCCAATTCTCTTGTAAAGGCCGCGGCCGAGGAATTGTAGATTCGCAAGGTCAGTTGGCCGTTATCCAGGTATCGTTCGATCTCGTGCAGAGAGTCCAGTGTCACGTATACCGTTTCCATGGTATTATTTGCAGAAAGAGTCTTGACCACAGCAAAACGCCCGGTATCTTTATTGAGCAGAGAGATGTATTGTGGGTTGGTAGCTCCAGCCGCTTTCATTCGCAGGGTAAACGTCAGTTCCTGAATATTATCCAGCGGAACACCCGTTTCAAAGCGCAGCTGTATTGCGGCCTTCTTTTGATCATTGCTCTGTGTGACCACAGCTGCACCATCCGGCTTGGCAAGATCCGTTACTTCCCCCTCACTCGCCCCATATTCCGTATACAAACTGACTGGGATGCAGCTCTGCTGACTTTCGGTCACATTGGAATACGCCGTGACCGACAGTGCATCCGTCTGCCTCGTAAAGCTGCTGCCGGCTGAATTGTACAGGCGTACCCGAAAATCCCCGTCACCAGAAAGATAGTTTTTCAATTTATCCCCCGACAGCACAAAAGTTCGGTGGCTCTGCCCCGCTTCACCTGGCAGCAGGCCAATCGCCTCCCAGTTTTCAGTGTCAAAACGGTACACCGAAAGCCACACATCATTCGTCTGAGCAGACTGTCCGCCAGCATAATCTATCCTCAACGATCTGACATTTGCCTTGTTTTGGTATAAAGGTACGACCGCATGCCAAGCCACTTTATTTTCCGCAGAAGCAACATCGGCGGTCGCACCGTCCCGTTCCTTCAGCGCCTCGAAAGACGATCCTGAAGCGAAAGATCCCTGTTCCAAAACCGCACTGGATACCGAATGATGCTCTATCTGGATAGCATTTGCTGCAGCTCGATAAGCATAAAGGAACTGGAGCTGACCATGAGGATCTAAAAGCCGTCCGCTCCTGTGAAAGCGACCCTCACCTTCACCTGGCCTTGTTCCGAAAGATAGGCAGACACAGGAAGAGGCAGGTCAAGATCCCTTTCTTCAGCAGAGGTTTCTGTATTAATTTCCTCATATTCGCTGCTGTCCCAGTTATAGACGCTGATGTTCTGCGCAATGTTGGTGTCTGCGCCGGAAAGGCTTAGTCTGACAGTTCCTTCTGATAAGTCACCCGGCAGTATCGCCAGGACAAAGGCAAACTCAGCTTCTGCCTTGTAGCCTCCTTCAGGTTGCAGAGCAGCTTCCAACGTCATTGTCTTTCCATCGCGAAAGGAGAGATCCACCTCTCCTCCGGTGGCAAGAGTGCCGCAAGTCAAAAGCATTGAAGAAGGCGACCGCTCTTCAAAAATCTGTTCCACAGTCGAGCCTTCCGTAGCAGTGATCTCACGTACTTCCGCGGGCAGCTCTGCTTCTCTCTGTTCAGGTACAGGAGTAAACTCCGGCGCATTCATCGAATCGGATTCCGGAATTTGCTGCTGAACTTCTTCCTCAGGGTTTTCCGTTACGACCTCCTGTATCACTTCCTCAGCAATGCTCGTCGACACATTAGGCTGCTCTTCCGCGTGATCCGCATAGGATGTCAGTACACCTGCACCCGGAAAGCCACAGCTACAGAGCAACGCCAGACTGCAAAGAAAAGAAACTACACGTTTCATATTTTTACACCTCACTGTCCCTTGTTGTTTCTTGTCGTTCGAATCGCAACGCGTTCGTTTTACACCTCCTCAACACACCGCAGATAATCCGCGGCTCGCAGTTTCTCCAGTAAGTAGTCATGGGTCATGCCACGATTCAGTTCCAGGGTGGCGACCGCCGCGACATTATCCTCTTCCCGCGAGTTTTTAACAAGGTTGAAACAGCTGATATTTACTTGCATCCGGTGCATCTGATGGACAAAATCCGCTGCGTCCTGCGGCGTTTCAAACACCAGATAGAGTTCCAGAACATGGGCTTGCCGATGCACGGTATCATCCACCCGACTCAGTATTTTCAGCGTGATCAGCACCAGAGCCAGCACCAGAAGCACACCATCCACAAAGCCGATACCTGCTGCCAGCCCAAGACAGGCACAGATCCACAGGCTTGCCGCAGTCGTAAGTCCCCTCACCTGGTTGTGTCCTGTTACCAAAATCGTTCCGACTCCCAAAAACCCAACACCACTGATGACCTGTGCACCCAATCGGTCGATGGAGTTTGCTCCTCCCGTCGTCACATATATGAACTGACCCGTTGTCATGACAAGAGCCGCGCCCAGGCATACCAGAGTATGTGTTTTGATTCCCGCGCCGCGGCGTTTGATGCCACGGTCTATCCCGACCACAATGCCCACCATGAAAGCCGCCATCAGGCGCAATGCTACTGCACCTGCGCACCAGGACGCACAATAGGCGGAAAACTCGCGCCACCAAAGCATACAAGCTCGGCCTCCTTTCGCTACAAAGTTGCCCGCCCTTTTTCAAGGGCGGGCACATGCGAAATCATATTTCATAGCTTTCTCCAATGCAGCTAAGCGATGCATTGGGAAAACACCTTTGCGCCTGTATCAGCACCTGCTGGGCATCCTCCGAATGGTAGTGCGTCAGAAGGAGGCGGCCAACGTGTGCGTCTTTCGCAACCCGACCCGCTTCCCCTGCCATCAGATGATGATTCGACTCCGCATGCTGGCCTTCCACCAGGCTGGCCTCACAAAGGAAGCAGTCCGCCCCCTTTGCCGCACACGCCAGAATTTCACATGGTCCACTGTCGCCAGAATAGGTCAAGATTTTTCCTTCTGCGCACACACGCACCGCATAGCTTTCCACAAGATGCGGTACCTGAAAGAAAGTCAATTCGACCCCTTCCAACTGGTATTGGGATCCATCAAAGACAGTCGTATGTCGGAACACTTCTCCTTGTAACAGTTCCTTTGCCGCCCACTCCGGCAGCGCAGGACTGCACAGAGCCAGCGGCGCCAGCGCCTGGCCCCGGGCAATACGGGTCTCAAGCTGATACTTGGCACAGAACAGGTCTCCGCAGTGGTCAAAATGCAGATGGCTGATGACGATAAGGTCCAGTTCGGCCAGATCGCACTGACGCTGGAGCTGAGGCAGGCTGGCGCAGCCCATGTCCAACAGGATGCGTTTGCCTGCCGCTTCCACCAAAAACGAGGAGCAGGCGCCGCCGGCCTCCGGGCAGGAGGCGTTGTTTCCGAACACCGTAAGTTTCATCAGGCCCACTCCCTTTCGTTCCTTTGTTTCACAGCGTCAACCGCATCATCTGACCCGGCAGCAGGGTCACAAGCAGCCTGTTTTCGCACAGCTGCGTTTTGGGAAGCGGCCCTTCAACACATGCGATCTGGGGCGTTCCGTCCATGTTCGGAAGGGCCAGCCGCAGCGTTACCGGCTCGTCACTGTCGTTGGCTGCCAGCACCATCTGCCGGCCTTCTTCCCTTTGCCAGCAGGTCAGCTGGCAATGCTCCGGCAGCTGGCCGTCCAGCCACGCATCATCCAGGAAACGGGCGGAATGCAGCAGAGGCTGCAGTTCCCGGCGGAATTCCAACGCCTTGCGGGAATATTCATGATACTCCCCGGCGTTCTGCTGCAGCCGCGTGGTGATGCCCATCCACAGAACGCTGCCCAACGCGATTGCCCGGTGCATATCCCGGTAGAACCACTTTTTCTGTTTCTCTTCGTCCTGCTCCCACCCACGGGGATTGACCATGTTCACCTGAACGAATTCCGGGAAGGTGTATTTGAACACATTGTAATGCTCGTCGTACTCGGCGCCATTCCAGGTCAGGTTTCCCCATGTGTAGCTGCCGTAGATGTCTCCGCAGTTCTCGGTCATGATATAGGCGTTGGGATTATAGTCCCGCAGCCGTTTGAGCAGTTCTTTCAGGACATAGCGGTAGCCGTTGTTGAATTCCCCGATGTTTTCGTGGCTGTGCTCTTCGCAGTAGCACGCAAAAGGTTCCGCCGAGGCCAGCTGATCCAGGTAGATGCCGTCGCAGCCATACGCCTTTACGCAGAATTCCGCCGTGTCCAGCAAATACTCTCTCCACAGCTTGTCCGAAGGGCAGTTCACCGTGAAATGGGCAGGCCCGTAGGTCTCGCGGTAAGGTTCGCCCTTTTCATTTCGGATCGCCATGGCCTCGCCGACGGTCTTGTGGAAATCCGATTCCACATCGAAGATGCGCGCGTTGATATACAGCGTGGAAAAGCCGCCCTGCTGACGCACATATTCCAGCCCGCGCCGGAACTCCATGGCGCTGCCCAATTCCATATCGGGATAGTATTCCGGATAGTACGAGTCGAAGCCGGTCCTGTTCCAGCTTGCGATGAACATGTGCCGAACGCCCCAGGCCGCACCCTCATCGTACATGGCAGGGATGTCCCGGAAGCGATGCTCGATGTTTCCCACGCGTTTGAAATTGTAGCACTGGTTCAATGCGTACTCGTCCTCAAGGAAGGGCGGGTTGTGGTCAAAATCCAGATGCGGCGCAATATAGGCGCGGTAGATCTTTGCGCCTTCGTGCCAATCCTTCGTTGTGATCGCCAGCACATACTCGCCAACGTCATACTTCTGGCCCGGGCGGATCCGGTGGTGTTTCCGGAAAGCAAAGGCCATCCACGGATTCTGCGGGTCGCCGCTGGTGTCCGCCAGGACGCCCGTGACGGGGAAGCGGGGATCGTGGCTTCCGATATAGAAACCGTTTTCTGCATCGTAATAATACATCCAGCTCATGGAAGCCAGACCGCAGTAATTGATTTCCCGGCGATAGATGTCTTCAAAGGCGACGCTGCTGGCACGCCAGAAATCCTTTTTGTTTTTGCCATATCCCAGCACGGGATTCTTCGTTTTTTCACCGGCGTGATGGGGATAGATGAGGTTGTCGTCGGCATAGTCGTCTCCAAGATACATGCCGCCGATGTAGGGCATCAGGATCTCCACCACGTCCACATCCGAATGGTTTTCAAGCGTTGCCGTAATGGAAAGCTGCTCTTCTCTGCCTGTGCACAAAAGATCCATCCGGATGGGTTTATCACCAAACGTTTCATAGGTGATGGAGAGCGTGCCCTCGCCTTCTGTTACATGCGGGGCGCCCGGCAGCAGCTTTGTTTTTTCCCCGTTGACCAGTGCATACAGCTCCACCAGTGTTGTGCGGGCCGGACGCTTGATGTATTCGTCCCCTGTGGCCAGATTGACGAGGCTTGCAAAATTGTTTGTTTCGGTGCTGAAGCGAGCGCAAAACGCGGAAGTTTCCAATTTCATTTCAGGGCCACCTCAGAAACCGAATTTCTCATAATTTTCCAAGGCCTCTCCGTTGATCTGCGCCGCGTTGGGCATGTGGTTGGAGATGTAGACGCTGGGTTTGAGGCCTTTTTCCAGAAGTTTCTCCACGACGGTGCTCTGCACCGCCCACATCAGGTAACTGGCGCTGATGCCGCTGGCGGGGCAGATACGCTGCCCCAGCTCGGGAACGTCCACCAGCGTGTCGCCGTAATTGGTGCAATTGTCCAGGCAGTAGGTGCAGGCTTCAAACAGGCGTTTTCCGCTGGGATGGCGGCTGGTGAGCCTGCTGGAATATTCCACTGCCGTGATCGCCACCGTGGCGCAGCCCATCTCGTTGGCCTTGAGGGCAAGATCCACCGGGAAATACTGGTAGCCGGAAACAGACCCGATCATGACCACGTCCTCCGGCAGGATATTTGCACGGCCCAGCACGTAATCCGCGAAGCCCGGGATGGTATCATAGCCCACGATGCCCCGCGCCGGAGCCGGACGGTGGCGCACCGGATTCTGGATCTCACAGGTGATGCGGATGGGTTTTACCGCCATCATGCCGCCGGTACGGCCTACGCCCTCAAACATCAGCATGTGGCCGGTGTCCATGATATGCCAGGCGCCGCCGCGGGCCAGCCGCTCGGCGATCTCGGTGGATGCCGCCAGAATCGCTTCCCGCTGGGTGTTCTCCACCTTGTCCAGCACCTGTTTCATGCCTTTAAAATATTCATCCATCAACATCGGTATCACCTTTTTCTTTCTGCAAAAGATTCTGTAAAAGTTCAGCGGAGTGGATGTCCACCCCCGCCTCTTCACTCAAAACGCAAAGAGCCGCTCCGATCACCGGCGTGTACTTCGCCGGCACATAGGTGCTGCGGGGCAGCACCGCGCTCAGCTTTGTGCGAAAGCGTCCGCAAAACAGTTCGCCCATGGCCGTCAGCCCGCCCGTGAGCGAAACAGGCAGGTCCTGCTCGCCAAGTCGCGCGGCGACCACTGTCGCCAGCTCCGCCAGTTCCGCCGCGGCCTGATCGAGAATGGCGCACGCATCCTCATCTCCCAGTGCGGCAGCCTTTGCCACAACGCGGCTCAGCTGGGCAACACGCGCCCGGGTAAAATCCGGCTGATAGGCCGCTTCCCGCAATGCCGGCACGTCCTCCAGATTCAAAAAGCGCAATGCTTCCTGTTCCAGCACGGACCCGGCTCGTCCCTGATCGGACAGTCTTGCAAGACGGGCCAGGCAAAGCACGCCGATATGATAGCCGCTTCCTTCATCGCCAAAGAGCGGCCCCCAGCCGCCTGCTTTCGTGCTGCGGCCATCTCTGCTGCATCCGGTAGCAAACGAGCCCGTTCCTGCAAGCACGGCGATACCGTAGGGAAGGCCCAGTGCGGCATAAAACGCATTTTTTTCATCGCCTGCCTGGCGGAACTCCATCTGCGGAAGCCGCGCCTCCAGCAGCCCCATCGCCGGGCGGAAACCGGGAATAAACAAGCTGGTCAACCGTATGTCCGCCGGGCTTGCCCCTGCCTGAGAAAGGCAGCGGGAGATTCCTTCAAACACTGCGTCCGCAGCCTGCTGCGGCGCAATGAAGTTCGCATTTGCGCCGCCCTGGCGGTCCGCTGCCAAAACGTTTCCCTTTTCGTCAAACAAAAGGAAGTCTGTTTTGGTGCCTCCCCCATCGCATACAAGGTACAACATTTTCACCCCGTTTTCAGCTCAGCGCCGGGATCCGGCTCTGGTAGGCCGCCACCGCTTTCGCGTTGTGTTCGTCTCCGCCGGGCAGATTTGCGCTGCACAGAATGGGCGGCATTTCGCCTTGGGCCAGGAACATGTTTTCTATCTTCAATACAATGCGCTGTGCAATGAACAAGCTTCCGAAGGTGGAGGCGCCTCCTGTGATCTGCTGTGTGCCGGGAATGGTGAGCATTCCGTCTCCTTTCGGAGAGTGGTTGTCGATCACAATATCGCTCACCTCATAGAGTTTTTTTCCGCTGGGCGCCCGGGAGACCAACTGCTGAGACACTTTTTTGGATGTCACACACACCACGGTAAGTCCCTGTTCCTTAGCATACTGAGCTGCTTCCACCGGCACGGTGTTGATGCCGGTATTGGAAGAGATCAAAATCGTATCTCCGGGTTGTAAGCTGGCTTTGCTCAGGACCTCCGCAGCCTTTCCGGGCTGCCGCTCCAGCCGTGTGCTGGTGATGGCTCCGGTGTGAAGCATGAGATCTTCGGAAAGGATCGGATCGATGGGTACCAGGCCGCCGCTGCGATAGAACATCTCCTCCACGATCATATGGGAGTGCCCGGTGGAGAAGACATGGAGCAGGCCGCCCTGCCGAATAGAGGCATATGCCGCACGGGCGGCAGCCTCCATAGCGGGTTCTTCCTCCTGTTCGATTTCTGTGAGCATGGAACATATCTTAGCAAGATACATATCATCCTGCAACAATTTAGTGGTCATGACAAATCTTCCTTCCTGAAAAGAAGGGGCGGCGGAATCCGCCGCCCCTTCTGATCGGTGCTGCAATTATTTGCTGAGGATCGGTGCGCCCTGCTCGTCCACGCGCTGCGCGAACTCTTCAGGAGTGATCGCACCCGCCCACAGGGATTCGCATTCTTTCTGGAACATGCTCTGGAATTCCGAACCGTTGATGTTGGTGGGGAACGGAATGGCGGTTTCCAGGGCCTGCACAAAGTACTTGTTGTACGGGGTCTTGGATTCAAACTCGGTGGTGTCCACCATGGTGGAAGCAGGCAGGCCGTAGTTCATATCCAGAGCGATCTGCTGGCCTTCCTTGCCGGACAGGAACTCCACAACGCGCCAGGACAGCTCGGGGTTCGCGGCTTCCTTGGGGATGACCCAGGTGTTCACGAAGGAGGAAGTCTGGCTCACACCGTCCACATAAGGCATGGGCAGAACGGTATACTCCACGTTGTTGGCGTCAAAGGTGGAAGCGGTGGACAGAGAGCCGATCTGCATGGCGACCTTGTTGGCCATAAAGGCGGAGAACTCGTTGTCGCCGAACTGTGCAGCCTGGGCAGCACTGGGGCAGACCTTGTAGGTGTTGTACAGATCGTACATGAACTGCACGCCGCGCATGGTGTTCTCATCGGTGGAAAGCACGCTGGACTTGCCGTCCTCGCTGTACAGTTTGCCGCCGAAGGCCGCGATCATGGCATAAGTCTGGTCCATAAAGTTGGCCCAGTAATAGCCCCACTGGGCGTCGGCGCCGCTGCCCTTGGTGAGTTGCTTGGCAATCTCCACGAACTCATCCATGGTCCAGGTATCCTCGGGGATCTCAATGCCGGCGTCCGCAAACATCTTGGTGTTCAGATACATAACCTTGGGAGTGACGTCACGGGCGGCAGCATACATGGTGCCGTTCACAGTCAGCGCGTCCTTCACCACAGGGTACAGAGCATCCTTATACTCCTGGCTGGCCAAATCGTCCAGCGGCAGCAGCATGTCGTTCAGCGCGTAGCGGGGCACCTGATCCATCGCCAGCATCATCACGTCGGGGATCTCGCCGCCGGCCAGCTTGGTGATCATAGAGTTGGCATAATCGGTGGGAATGGTGACGAAGTCCAGCTTGATGTCGGGGTTGGCTTTCTCAAAGTCCTCCTGCATTTTCTGCAGATGGGCGAACTTGGTGATATCCCACCAGGTATAAACCGTCAGGGTGGTGGGTTCGGCAGTGCCTGTTCCTTCCCCGGTAGAGCCAGACGTCTGCGCAGGAGTGCCGCCGCACGCCGCCAGCGTGAAGGTAAGGGCCAGTGCCAGCGCGCCGGCCACGAGTTTCTTCAACAACTTTTTCATAATAAACCTCCATTTTTTTATATCTGCGGCCTGTCCTGGCCGCCAGCTACGGTATTACTTTCCACCAAAACCGGAGTTCATGGTGGACGCCATAAAGTGGCGCTGGAAAATCAGGAACACGATCACGATGGGAACGATGCTCAGGGAAGACCCGGCCAGCAGCACCGCCCAGTTGGGTTCCCACTCTTTCAGGTATTTCAGACCAACGGTAAGGGTGAGTTTGTCGTAGTCGTTCAGGACCAGCATCGGCCACAGGAACGAGTTCCACACGCTTCGGAAGGACAAGATCGCCGTGGTCGCGATCGCCGGTTTTGCGTTGGGCAGAACGATCCGGAAAAATACGCCCAGGCGGGAGCATCCATCAATGATGGCCGCATTTTCCAGATCCTTGGGGATGCTCAGGAAAAACTGACGGAAGAAGAAGATGTTAAACGCATTCGCACCGGTGAACATGCAGTTCAAGAAAAGCGCCGCGTATGTGTTGATGAGCCCCATATCCACAATGATCTTATAGTTGGGGATCAGCGTTACATGGCTCGGGATCATCATTGTGGCAATGAATGCCAGGAACAGGATGTTGCGCCCCGGAAATTCCAGCCGGGTGAGGGCATAGGCCGTTAAAGAAGCTACGGCGATCATGCAAAGCGGCATCGCCACCGACAGGAAAACCGAGTTTATCAAAAAGCGCTCAAACGGCAGGACCTCAAACAGACGGGTGTAGTTCTCCAATGTAAAGGGGCGCGGGATCATATCCAATGGGTTTCCGCCATACAACTGGGAAGACTGCTTGAACGAGGAGAGCAGCGACCAGACAAAGGGGTAGATCATGATGAAGCTCAGGATCAGCATGAATGCATGATACAAAGTGTTGCCGATCTTTTTGCGAGCCGACATTCCAAGCGACAGTTTTTCCATCATCATTCACCCCCCTGTTCGTTGCGGAATCTGTATTGGATCAGCGTGATCACCATAACGATAGCAAAGAAGATCCAGGCGAGAGCAGAAGCGTAACCCATGTTGTAATTGGTAAAGCCCTGTTCATAGATGTAATACATGATCGTGCTGGTGGAGCCAAGGGGGCCGCCCTGGGTCATGATGAAGATCGATTCAAACATGTTGAACGCTTCGATCACCAACAGGATCGCCACCACGAAGGTGGTGTTGGAGAGCATGGGCACCGTGATGCGGATAAACTTCTGCCAAACGGACGCTCCGTCCACCTCTGCGGCTTCATACAAGCTCTCGGGAATGGTTTGAAGCCCCGCAAGGAACATGAGCATGTAATAACCGCACATCTGCCAGACGCGCATAATCACAAGCGCCGGCTTGCTCCAGGCCGGGTCTGCCAGCCAGAGCGGGGGATTGTTGAAACCGATCGCGGTCAAGAAGTTGTTCAGGATGCCCATGTCCGGGTTGAAGATCCAAAGCCAGACCATACTCACCGCAACGGTGGAGGTAATGCTTGGCAGAAACAGTGCCACCCGGTATCCTTTGGTAAGCGGGCCCGCCTTTTTGTTGATCAGAATGGCCAACAGCAAAGACAGGACCAGAACGATCGGGACCAGCGTCACCACAAAATAGATCGTGTTGCCGAAAAACGGATAGAAATACTGGTCTTCGGTGAAGGCCCGGATGTAGTTGGCAAGCCCAACCCAATTCGGATCACTGAGCAGATTGTAGTCCGTCAGAGAAAGGTACAACGAATACAACATCGATCCGAACGTGAAAATGCTGAAACCGATCAGCGCGGGGGATACGAACAGCCAGCCGGTAAAGGCTTCGCGCCGTTTCAGGTTGAGCCTGCGCTTGTGGGATTTGACGGTGTGCGGTGCCTGCTGCATAACGACCTACCTTTCTGGAACACTTGATACAACAAAACAAATTGTTATGTTGTCATGATAATATAGGCTAAAAAATATGGGTTCTTACCACATGTATTGTATGGAAACAACCCATTTTTATTATTTGCTGAGGGTAACATTCAGAACATACTTGTCGCCTCTATAAGTAGACTGGACATATTCGAACGGCTGGCCGTATGTATCGAGTGTTGTACGGGAAATGCAAAGGACTGGTGCGCCAGTCTTGATCTGCAGCAGTTTTGCATCCCCGGAGTTCGCAGCGCCAGCCTGAATGCTCTGCACAGCTTTGCTGCTCTCGCAGCCGTACTGTTCTTTTAGCAGCATATACAGCGATGTATTCAAATCTTCTGAGTCGATGCCCGCAAAGCGCGCGAAAGGCATGTGAACTTTTTCCACTGCCATAGGGATGCCATCCGCACATCGCAAACGAACAAAGAGATAAGCCTTTTGCGTTGGCTCAATCTGCAGCGCTTTCGCTACGACTTCTGATGGTGTGATCAGCGCCTTCTCCACAAGAATCGTAGAAGGAATGCGCCCCAACATCCGCATCTCATCACTGAACCCTTTGAGGTGATCCAGCTGCAAACCGGTCTTTGCGGAAGAAACAAAGCTGCCTTTTCCCTGAACCTTGTGAATCAGCCCCATTTGGGCCAATCCATCCAGCGCCTGCCGGACAGTGATTCGGCTGACTCCAAACAAGGTACCGATGGCCTCTTCCGTGGGCATTTGCTCTCCTTCGGAAAGTTGCCCGCTCTTGATCAGCTCCTGATAGTAGTTGATGATTTGTTGATAGCGTGTAACAGTTCTCAAAGCCAAGCCTCATCAGTCTCACTAGAATTATCTTGTCATGACAACATAATATATCTAAATCGTACATTTCGTCAAGTCATTTGAGACATATTTGTTGTTCTGCCGAATTCCACAGCGTCGTGTTATGCACTTTTCCCAATTGCATCTACGCAGCGCTTGGACTACCGTATCCACGCTATCTTCGGTATATATACGCCCGTGTAAAATCCAAATCGATAACCATGTAAAAAAGCCTAGGACTGCTTTTGCCAAGTTTATATATTAACTGAAATGTTACTATCGGAAAGCTAGAGTATCATGCTTCACTCGAATTATAAAAACCCAGTAAAAAACGCATACCCAACCATCATTTTCATCATATATTCCTTTTGACACCAAATCCGTCCTACACTAACCACTTTCTTGACCACCAATTGACCACCACGCATGAAAAAGCTCGCGAAGCCAGTTCTGAAAAGGCTTCGCGGGCTTTTTATATGGTTTTCAACTTTGTGCACAACCAACGAAAAATGGCTTCACAGCGCCGTTTGGCGTTGTGTGTCTGGGAACTCCGACCCGGAAGGCCGCTGGTTCGAATCCAGTCGGGCGCACCAAGCAAAGCCCCGCAGCACTTGCTGCGGGGCTTTGCTTTTTGTTTTCTCAGTACTCCCGGCGGAGTTTCTCCAATATCGTTTCGTCTGCCGGGCAGAACGCATACCGGTCAATCTCACCTACGGTGATCCACTGGATATCGTTGTGCTCCAGCTTTTGCGGCACGCCCTCCCGGATAGTGGCGTGGAAGAGGGTCAGGTGCACCGTCAGGTCGGGGTATTCGTGGGTGACCTCCATGAACACGTCGCCCACGTCCAGTGTGACGGCCAGTTCTTCCTGACACTCCCGGATCAGGGCCTGCTGCTTCGTCTCTCCCGGCTCTACCTTGCCGCCTACAAACTCCCATAAAAGTCCTCTGGCTTTATGGGCCGGGCGCTGGCAGATCATGAACTTATCTTTGTCCCAGATCAGGGCCGCTACCACTTCTACCATCCGCTCCAACCTCCTTTTTATACTTATTATAGGAGCAGGCGCCTCTTTCGGCAAGATATGGGCTGCGCTGCCGGCTGGTATATGCCGTGAAAACCCGGTATAATAAAGCCACATTATTGAAAGGAGCCTGCCATGAATCTGATTATTCTCTCCGACACCCACGGTCTGCTGCGTCCGGCCGTGCTGGAACTGCTGCAAGAGGCCGACGCCATTCTCCACGCCGGGGACATCAATTCCCAGGCGGTGGTGGACAAACTGGCTTCTTTTGCGCCGCTGTATGCGGTACGGGGCAACAACGACAAGGAATGGGCCGAATCCCTGCCCCGGGACCTGACCGTAACCCTTGAGGGCATACGGTTTTACATGGTTCACAACAAAAAAGACATTCCTGCCGATCTGAGCGGGGCGGATGTGGTGGTGTTCGGCCATTCCCACAAGTACAGCGAAGAACGGCGCGGGGGTATGCTGTGGCTCAATCCCGGCAGCTGCGGTCCGCGCCGGTTTCACCAGGAGATCACCCTGATACGGGCCGAAATATCCGGCAGGAACATCCGGGTGGAAAAAATCCTGATTCCCCACGAGGTGACCTGATGGAACTGGGCCTGACCTTTCCCCTGCAGCGGTTTCTGCATCAGAAGCCGCCGCCCTACGGGGCCGAAACCGACCGGCGCTTCTGCTGGGATCTGCATGTCATTAATCTGCGGGGGCGACCGTGCCTGCTGGCCGTGCACTGCCACAGCCGGTATACCTTTGTACGATTTGATGTGCCGCCCCTGCTCTGGGCCGATCTGCCGGGCCTGTTTCGCACCGGTCTGGCGGAGAGCCTGGCTGCCGCCGGATTTTCCTCCGATCAGACTCATACCTATCTGCAGGCAAGCGGCGCAGCCAGCCTGACCCGCACCCACGGGCGGCGGGAGGTGGCCTTTCTGAACCGCGCCTGGGAGGATGTGCTGGCGCTGGACACCTGCCTGGATACCGCCAGCACGGCGCAGCCCATGCTGGACTGGGCGGTCAATGCCCGCCCCAGCCGGTGCGTAGGATTTGAGGGACTGGCCCCCGCCGCCAGCCGGATTGGAACGTCGCTGCTTTTGAGATAGATCCGGCCGGACTGCCTCCGTCTCTGTGCAGCATGCCACAGGGCGGAGGCTTTTTGTTTCGTCTCTTCCGGAAACATGACAGACAGCTGTCCGGTTCCTGTGCTATAATACAGGCAAACCCAGGAAAGGCGGTGTGCGGATGAAGCTGGACCGGCTCATTGGGATTCTTTCCATCCTGCTCCAGCGGGAAAAGGTCACCGCGGTGGAACTGGCCGAACAGTTTGAGGTATCCCGCCGCACCATTCAGCGGGATGTTGACACCCTTTGCCGGGCAGGCATTCCTCTGACCACCGCGCAGGGGGCGGGCGGCGGCATCTCCCTGGTTGAGGGTTACCGGGTAGACCGAACCCTTCTCACCGCCCCGGAGATGCAGGCCATTCTGGCAGGTCTCCGCAGCCTGGACAGCGTCAGCGGCAGCCGCCGGTACGCCCAGCTGATGGAAAAGCTCTCCGCGGGATCCGGCACACTGGTGCCCGGCAGTTCCGACATGCTGATCGACCTTTCTTCCTGGTACAAGGACAGTCTTGCCCCCAAGATTGAACAGATTCAAAGTGCCATCCGGCTGCACCGCACCGTCCGATTTTTCTACTTTTCCCCGAAAGGGGAATCGGCGCGCGCGGTGGAACCCTGCTGTCTGGTCTTTCACTGGTCCGCCTGGTACCTGTGGGGGTGGTGCCGCACGCGGGCGGACTTCCGCCTGTTCAAGCTCAACCGCATGACGGAACTCACCGCCGGAGAGCCGTTTGAGCCCCGCGCCGCCCCTCTGCCCGATCTGGAACCGGAGCGGTTCTTCCCGGCAAGGTGCCGGATCACGGTACTCTTTGACCCGGCCTGCCGGTGGCGTTTGGTGGAGGAATACGGCACGGACCGTTTCACCCCGGAACCGGACGGCCGCCTGCGCTTTACCGGCGGTTTTCCTGACGCGGAGAGCGCACTCAGCTGGGTGCTCACCTTTGGAGAAGCCGCCGAACTGGTGGAGCCAAAAGAATTGCGCACACAGCTGCATCACCTGGCCCGGACACTGGCCAGCCGTTACGGGAGGAATTGACATGGCATCGCATCCGGATTTTGCAACCTACGCAGCCGACCAGCTGCGGGAAGCCGGCTGTATCCGCAGCCGGAAGATGTTCGGCGAATACGGCTTATTCTGCAACGGGGTGTTTTTTGGTGTGATCTGCGATGACCAGCTTTTTGTCAAGATCACGCCGCAGGGGGAAGCTGCGTTTCCCGGCCTGGCCAAGGCCCCACCCTACGAGGGCGCACGGGACTATTTTCTGGTGGAAGACGTGGATGACCGGGAAACGATGACGGAACTGGTACGCATCACCTGCGAGGCGCTGGCCGCGCACCCGCAGAAGAAAGGCAGGAAATGACCATGCCCTTTGACTACAAAAAAACATACAAAGATTTGTACATGCCGCCCAAAGCGCCGGGCATTGTCACCGTGCCCGCCATGAATTTTCTGGCGGTGCGTGGGAAAGGCGATCCTAACCAGACGGACGGCGCATACAAAGAAGCGCTGGAACTGCTGTATTCGGTGGCCTACACCATCAAGACGAGCAAACGGGGCAACCATCAGCCGGAGGGATACTTTGACTATGTAGTCCCGCCGCTGGAGGGCCTGTGGTGGCAGGAAGGCGTGCAGGGGGTGGACTACACCCGCAAGGAGGATTTCTGCTGGATCAGCCTGATCCGCCTGCCGGAGTTTGTGACCAAAGAGGTATTTGACCGGGCCATCCGGGAAGCCGCCGAAAAAAAGCAGCGGGATTTTTCCAGGGTAGAGTTCTTTTCCTGGGAGGAGGGGCTCTGCGTTCAGTGCCTGCACCTGGGTCCCTACGACGATGAGCCCGCCACCGTAGCAGCGATGGACGAGTATGCCCGCGCCCAGGGGTATCTGCCGGATTATGGAGAAACGCGGTTCCACCACGAGATTTATCTGAGCGATGTGCGCCGCTGCAAGCCGGAAAATCTGAAAACGGTCATCCGGCATCCGATCCGGAAGGAGAAGCTGCTATGAAAGGGTTTACGCGAACCTATACCGATTTCAGCCTGTGCGGTCTTGCCTGTCTGCTCTGCCCCATGCAGATGGGCGGCTACTGCCCGGGCTGTGGCGGCGGCGCCGGCAACCAGAGCTGCGTGATCGCCCGGTGCTCGCTGGAACAGGGCGGCTTTGCGTTCTGCAGCGACTGCGCCGCCTATCCCTGTGCCCGCTATGCGGAATTTGACGCGGCGGATTCCTTTGTGCCCCACAGCCGCCGGGCTGCCGATCTGGCCCGCGCCCGTGAAATGGGGCTGGACGCCTGGCGGGCCGATCTGCGGGAAAAGCGGGCCATTCTGGATGCGCTGCTGGCCCATTACAACGACGGCCGCCGCAAAACTCTTTACTGCGCGGCGGCATACCTGCTGGATACAGGCGCGCTGCGCCGGGTAATGGATGCCCTGACCGCCCAGGACACCCCCGCCGATGTACCGGTCAAGGCAAAGGCCCAGGCCGCGGCCACCCTGCTGCAGGCGGAAGCCGACCGGGCAGGCATCAGCCTGAAGCTGAACAAAAAGAAAGGATAATCCGGCCATGCCCACTGTACTGATTGACGCGGACGGCTGCCCTGTGGTAGGCCTGACCATCCGCGCCTGCAAAGGCCGCGGTATACCGGTGCGTATCCTTTGCGACACCGCCCACCGCATCCAGCGGGAGGGGGCCGAAACGCTGGTGTTCGACAAGGGGGCCGACAGCGTGGACTTTGCCCTGGTCAACCGGGTTTGCCCCGGAGATATTGTGGTGACCCAGGACTACGGTCTGGCCAGTATGTGCCTGGCACGCCGGGCCCGGGTGCTGAACCAGAACGGCCTGGAATACACAGCCGACAACATCGACGCGCTGCTGGAACGCCGGTGGCAGAACAAAAAGCTGCTTCGCGCCGGCAAGCATCCCAAAGGGCCCGCCAAGCGCACAAAAGAGCAGGACACCGCCTTTGTTCTGGCGCTGGAACAGCTGCTGGACGCCCCTTATTCCTCATCAAAAGGAGACACACCATGATCCGAGACATCTGCAAAGATGTGCTGTTTCTGGCACGTAAGTCCGAACCCGCCACCCCGGAGGATCTGCCGGTGGCCGCTGATCTGCTGGAAACATTGGAAGCCCACGCGGACGGCTGCGTGGGCATGGCCGCGAATATGATCGGCGTAGCCAAACGCATCATCGCCTTTGACGACGAGGGTACCTACCGGGTGCTGTTCAACCCGGAGATCGTCAAGAAAAGCGGCCCCTACGAAACAGAGGAAGGCTGCCTGTCCCTGACCGGTACCCGCAAAACAAAGCGCTGGAAGGCCATCAAGGTACAGTACCAGGATGAGCAGTTCCGGGTGCGGTTCAAAACCTGGACCGGCTGGTCCGCCCAGATCATCCAGCATGAAATCGACCACTGTGAGGGGATTCTGATATGACAAAAAGCCCGCGGAACCTTTGGCTCCGCGGGCTTTCCCCTATTATTTTGCCCAGCAGTCCACCGCATCCCGCAGAAACTGTGCGCAGCCGGGCACAGCCCGGTCGTAGTAGGCGGTGAACCGCTCGTCCAGCACATACAGCTGGGCGATGCCCCGGTGTTTTGCGGGCGTCAGGTCTTTTACCGTCACCGCCAGCCAGCGGCGGTGCAGTTCATACAATGCCTTTCCCTCCTCGCTGTCGGGGCTAAGGCCGGCGGTCACGGCAGCTTCCAGACGGCGGCGAAGCTCCGCGTCCAGTTCGTTCCAGGCGTCGTACTGCTCCCGGCTCAGCCCCATCACGCTGGCGTTGGCGGCGTCCACCGCTCCGTCCCCGTATTTTGCCCGGGCTTCTTTGCCGTGGGCGGCTTCGTTGTCCGCCACCAGTTTTTCCTTAAAGGCGGCGAATTTCTTCTCGTCCTCCATGGTTTCCTTCCTTTCCTCGCAGCCGATGGTCTCCTCCACCGACCGGATCAGCGTTTCCAGCCGCGTTTTCTGCGCCTGCAAAGCAGCCAAATGTTCCCGCAGCGCGGCCAGGCGGTCAAAGGAGGGCATGTCCAGACATTCCTTGATGCGGGCCAGCTCCACCCCGAGGGCCCGGTAGTACAGAATATCCTGCAGCCGGTCCACCTGGGCCGGGCCGTAGTAGCGGTAGCCGCTTTCCGCCACCCGGCCGGGCTTGAGCAGACCGATCTCGTCGTACCAGCGCAGGGTGCGGGTGGACACCCCCGACAGGCGCGACAGTTCCCGGATGGAATATTCCATTCTGTTCCCTCCTTTCCGCGTTTTCAGTGTACCAGTTGACGGTACGGCAGAGTCAAGGGGTCAGACGAAATTTTTTCAGCCCGGGTCATAGGTGGCCAGCGCCCCGCTGAGCCGGGGGATCCAGCCCGGGCCGTCGTACCCCTCGCTGGGGGCGTAAATTTCCATCCACTCCACCTTGCCGTCGCGCCATGTGCCCTGGCAGGTAAACAGGTAGGTCAGCTCATCCTGCCACACCGTCAGTTCCATTTCGGTAAACAGGAACATATCATCCAGCCGGGTTCTGCCAAAATCAGCCCGTGCATCCCGGATCACCACCCCCTGTTCCCGCAGTTCGGTCAGGGTATCATACAGACCATCGGCGCGGGCGATATACCGCTCGATCCCGTCCTCGTCGTAGTTCTCCAGCGCCTGGGCGGCGTTGCGGGCGCACAGCCAGGCGGGGATACACCGCCAGGCAAACCCGTTGCCGAACAGCAGCCCGTTCAATGTGGGCAGCACCAGAACCGCCGCCAGGCAGACCCCCAGCACCGCCAGCAGGAACCGTTTGATCAGGGCCTTGCCCCGGCGGCGCATCTCCTGTTCCGAATAGCGGATCGTCTGTTTCACGGCGCTGTCCACCGCGTCCGGCTGGGGGGCGGCGGGGGCGCGTCCCCCGGCGATCAGTTCCAGAATCGTCACATCCAGTTCCCGGGCCAGGGGTTCCAGGGTGGCAATGTCCGGGGCGCACAGGCCCCGTTCCCACTTGCTGACCGCCCGGTCGGTCACGTGCAGGCGCTGGGCCAGCTGCTGCTGGGTCAGCCGTTTTTGTTTGCGGCGTTCCCGGATCAGGGCGCCGGTTTTCTGGTTGTCCATCCTGGGTTCATCCTTTCCTGGTTTCGGTGCTTCCAGTATACTCCAACCCGGCCCAAAAAGCACCCAACCGCCGGTTGAGTTTTCCGCTTGCCGCGTTTTGCCGGGCGGTGTATACTAGCAAACAGAGTATATGCCGCCCGCCGGCACAAAGGAGGCCCACCGTGAATCTTTGTCTTGCCATCTGTGACGACTGCGCCGCCGACCGGGACTACCTGGCCGGGCTGGTGCGCCGCTGGGCCGCCGGCCGGGGCCATGGGGTGCAGCTGGCGCTGTACCCCTCGGCGGAGAGTTTTCTGTTCCAGTACGCGGAGGATAAGCGGGTGCAGATTTTGCTGCTGGACATCGAGATGGGCAAAATGGACGGGGTGACCATGGCCCGCACCCTGCGGCGGGACAACGACGGGGTGCAGATCGTGTTCATCACCGGGTACTCCGACTATATCGCCGACGGCTACGAGGTGGAGGCACTGCACTACCTGATGAAGCCGGTGGACGAGGACAAGCTGTTCGCCGTACTGGACCGGGCGGCGGAGAAGCTGCGCCGCAACGAAAAGGTGCTGACCCTGGAACTGGCCGGGGAGCTGGTGCGGCTGCCGGTGTATCAAATTCGCTGCGCCGAGGTGCAGGGCAACTATGTGACCATCCACGCCCGGGCAGACTACACCGTCAAGATGACCCTGAGCGAACTGGAAAGCCAGCTGGACGAGAACTTTTTCCGGCTGGGGCGGTCGGCGCTGGTGAACCTGGGCAGCGTGGCCCGGGTGACCCGCACGGCGGTGACCCTGGCCGACGGCAGCACCCTGCCGCTGCCCCGGGGCGCCTATGAGCGGATCAACCGGGCGATCATTCAAAGGGGGTAACGGGATATGGGATGGTTTTCCCGGCGCATTGACCGGCAGCTGGCCGCCTACCAGCGGGAACTGATCGACACCCACTACCGGGAAGTGGAAAACATGTACCGGCAGATCCGGGGCTGGCGGCACGACTACCGCAACCACATCCAGGTGATGAAGGCGCTGGCCGCAAACGGCGACCTGGACGGGCTGAAAGCCTATCTGGATGAACTGGACACCGACCTGAACACGGTGGACACGGTGATCAAGACCGGCAACGCCATGGCGGACGCGATTCTGAACAGCAAAATCAGCCTGGCCCGATCCCGGAACATCCCGGTGCAGGCGGACGCCCACATCCCGGTGCAGCTGCGGATGTCGGAACTGGACCTGTGCGTGATTCTGGGCAACCTGTTCGACAACGCCATCGAGGCCAGTCTGGCGCTGCCGGAGGGCCAGCGGATGATCCGCGTGTACATGGACATGAAGGGCACCCAGCTGTACATCAGCTTTACCAACTTTACAGCCAGCCGCAAACAGGCCCGGGTCGGGCGGCTGTTCCCCACCACCAAGGGGGAGGGCCACGGTTTCGGGCTGGTGCGCATCGACCAGATCATCGACCGCCTGGACGGGTATCTGAGCCGCAACAGCGAGGACGGCGCCTTTACCACCGAAATCCTGATCCCGCAGGTATAATGCAGTTCGTCCCCCGCAGACCGCCATTCATCCCCGGAAACCGCCGGGGATTTTTTCTTGTGCTAGAGTAGAGGCAAGAGGTGAAAGCAATGGAACAAACCAAAAAGCCGCGGTATTCCACGCGGCAGAACCTGGGCTTCATGCTGGGGCTTGCCTGGCAGGAGGCCAAAAGCATCCCCTTCTACTGTATCGGCATCGCCGCGGCCACGGCGGGCGGCACCACCGCCCAGCTGCTGCTGGCCCCGCTGGTGCTGCAAAAGGTGGAGAACCGCGCCCCCCTGACCGCTCTGGCCGGTACCATCCTGCTGTTCAGTGCAGTGCTGTTTGTGCTGTACGGGCTGCGGTCCTATCTGTTTTTTAACGCCATGTACGGCCGGATCACCGTGCGGATGCAGCTGCTGCGGATGACCATGGACAAGATCGCCGGCACCTCCTTTGTGAACACGCTGGACTCCACCTTTCTCAAACGGCTGGAACGGGCGGCCAACTCCTGCACCGATAATTCCGAAACCGCCGAAGCGATCTGGACCACCCTGACCGACCTGCTGGCCAGCCTGCTGGGGTTTGCCGTGTATCTGGCGCTGCTGTCCGGGCTGCACCCGGCGCTGCTGGCGGTGGTGATCGCCACCACGACGGCGGGCTGGCTGGTGCGGCGGCGCACCGCCCGGTGGGTCTACGACCACCGGGACGAACAGGAGCGCTACATGGGCCAGATCCACTATCTGCGCACCACCGTCACCGGCCGGCCCTTTGCCAAGGATCTGCGCATCTTTGGCCTGCGGAGCTGGATGGACGAGGTGTGGGAACGGCTGATGCGGCTGTACCGGGATTACCTGAACCGGCTGGAGCGGCACCTGCTGTGGAACGATGTGGCCGACCTGGCGCTGACCTTTGCCCGGGATGGCATCGCCTACGCCTACCTGATCGCGCTGGCGCTGCGCCAGGGGATGCCTGCCTCCCAGTTTCTGCTCTACTTCACCGCGGTGAGCGGTTTTACCCAGTGGGTGGGCGGCATTTTGGAAAAGAGCGCCGAACTGCACCGGCAGTCATTGGAGCTGTCCCAGCTGCGGGAGGTACTGGACTGGCCGGAGCCCTTCCGGCTGACCGGGGGCACACCGGTGCCCCGCACCCCGGGGATGGACTGCGAAATCAAGCTGGAACAGGTAAGCTACCGGTATCCCGGGGCAGAAAAAGACACCCTGCACCGCATCGACCTGACCATCCATGCCGGGGAGAAGCTGGCCATCGTGGGGCTGAACGGCGCGGGCAAGACCACCCTGGTGCGGCTGGTCTGCGGCTTTCTGGACCCCACCGAGGGGCGGGTGCTGTTCAACGGGCAGGATGTACGCCAGCTGAACCGGCAGGACTACTACGCTCTGTTCTCGGCGGTATTCCAGGACTTTTCCCTGCTGGAGGCCAGCGTGGCGGAGAACGTGGCCCAATGCACCGAGGGCATCGACACCGATCGGGTATGGCAGTGCCTGGCCCAGGCGGGGCTGACCGAAGCCGTCCGGGCGCTGCCCGGCGAGCTGGACACCAAATTGGGCCGAAAGGTGTACGAGGACGGGGTGGAACTGTCCGGCGGGCAGACCCAGCGGCTGATGCTGGCCCGGGCCCTGTACAAGGACGGCCCCATCCTGGCCCTGGATGAGCCCACCGCCGCGCTGGACCCCCTGGCGGAGGACGATATCTACCGCAAATACAACGAGATGACCGCCGGGCGCACCTCGCTGTTTATCAGCCACCGGCTGGCGTCCACCCGGTTCTGTGACCGGATTCTGTTTTTGGAGGATGGCCGCATTGCCGAGCAGGGTACCCACGAGGAACTGCTGGCCCGGGGCGGCGGCTATGCTAAACTGTTCCAGGTGCAGAGCCGCTATTATCAGGAGGGAGGCGAGGCAGATGGCGAGTAAAGCAGAAAACGCCTGCAGTTACCGGGAGGCCTGGCGGCTGAACTGGCGAACCTGGCGGATCTGTATGCGCCGCAGGCCGGGCTATTTTGTCTCCGCGGCGCTGAGCGCGGCCGGGCAGGCGCTGGCCCCCTATGTGACCATCTGGCTGTCCGCCCGGGTCATCGCGGAGCTGGCCGGCGGACGGGACCCGGGACAGCTGGCCTTCTGGGCGGCGCTGACGGTAGGACTGACGGCGGTGATGGCACTGGCCAACGGGCTGCTGAAACGCTGGGCCAAGTATGAGGAAAACGCGCTGACCGTACAGAAACACAAGCTGCTGATGGACAAGATGGCCGCGCTGGACTATGCCGACTGCGACCGGCAGGAGGTGCAGGACCTGTACAGCCAGATAAAGCAGAACGACAACTGGAGCGGCTATGGTATACACCGCGCGGTGCAATGTTATATCGAGTTCTGCCAGGCGGCGGTGCAGGTACTGGCCGGGGTAGGCTTTACCCTGACTTTGTTCTTTACCAACGTGCCGGCGCACAGCCCGCTGGCCGTGCTGAACAGCCCGCTGTGCATGGCGGGGGTGCTGGCCGCCATGGTAATGACGGTGCTGCTTTCCAGCGCCTGCGGCAGTCGGGCCGACCTGCTGCTGAGCCAGCAGGCCGCCACCATGCGGGAGGGCAACCGGTATTTCAGCTTTTTTGGCTTCATGGCGATCGAGCTGCCCCGCGCCGCCGATCTGCGCATCTACCGCCAACAGGAAAACGTCTGCCGCCGCTATATGCGGGAGCACGGCTTCACCCCCCGCTCCCCCATCGCCCGGCTGTCCCGGGGTCGGATGGGGCTGCTGCAGGGGCTGTCCCAGGCGCTTTCGGCGCTGCTTACCGGGGTGGTATACTTGTATGTCTGCCTGAAAGCCTGGGCCGGAGCCTTCGATGTGGGGGCCGTGACCCAGTATGTGGGGGCCGCCACCCAGCTGTTCGGCGG
Organism: Gemmiger sp. An120; assembly: GCF_002160955.1. Taxonomy (GTDB): domain Bacteria; phylum Bacillota; class Clostridia; order Oscillospirales; family Ruminococcaceae; genus Gemmiger_A; species Gemmiger_A avium. The sequence goes on along the minus strand of NZ_NFLN01000011.1, from coordinate 49,470 downwards.
CATTTCGCTGGCGCTGCAGACGCTGAGCTACATCCGGGCCAACGGGGTGTTCCTGCGGCTGACCTTTGAGCTTCTGGACCTGCCCAACCCCATGTACCAGGGCAGCCTGACCACCGAAAAACGGTCTGACCGGCAGTATCAGGTGGAGTTCCGGGATGTGTCCTTCCGGTATCCGGGCAGCGATGCCTGGGCGCTGCGGCATGTGAACGTGGCCTTCCGGGTGGGCAGCCGCCTGGCGGTGGTGGGCCCCAACGGCAGCGGCAAGACCACCTTTATCAAGCTGCTCTGCCGCCTGTACGACCCCACCGAGGGCACCATCCTGCTCAACGGCATCGACATCCGCAAATACCGGTATGACGATTACATCGCCCTGTTCTCGGTGGTGTTCCAGGACTTCCAGCTGCCCTCCCTGCCGCTGGGCGAGAACGTGGCCGGGGCCACGGACTACGACCGGGAAAAGGCCGCCCGCTGCCTGGCTGACGCAGGGCTGACGCTGCCCTCGGACAAACTGCCCCAGGGGCTGGACACCTGGCTGTACAAGGACATGGAGGAAGGGGTGAACCTGTCCGGCGGCGAGGCCCAGAAGGTGGCCATCGCCCGGGCCCTGTACAAGGACGCGCCTTTCCTGATTCTGGACGAGCCCACCGCCGCCCTGGACCCGATCGCGGAGGCGGAGATCTACGAAAAGTTCGACGCCATTGCCGGGGATCACACCGCTGTGTATATCAGCCACCGGCTGTCCAGCTGCAAATTCTGCGACACCATCGCGGTGTTTGACCAGGGGGCCATCGTGCAGACCGGCAGCCACGCCGATCTGGTGGCGGACGCAACCGGCCTGTACCACCGGCTGTGGCAGGCCCAGGCCCAGTATTACACCAAGCCCGCCGAATGACAAAAAACCGCCCGCGCTCAGCTGAGCGCGGGCGGTTTTTGCTTACTTGGAAAGGATCAGGCCAGGAAGTCCTTCAAAGAGCGGTGTTCCTCCATGGCGGTGATGGCGTCGGCCATGCCGGACACATCCCCCACCAGGTTCACGCCGCACAGCTTGCCCTCGGCAAAGTAGTAGCGGGCCAGGTGGCCGCGGGCGTCGTCCCGCAGTTCCAGGGTGCGGTAATGGGTATCCGGCCGCTTGCCCGGATCGCCCAGGGAGAACAGCTCGGTGCCCATGCCGTGGAAGGACAGGATGGGCTGCTCGGCGGTGTAGGTGACCGCGTCGCCCGCCGCACGGGCGCCCGCCACCTTGCCCTGGGCCTGAGCTTCGGGCCACAGCGCGTAGTTGATGCCGTTCAGCTGGGCGCAGTCACCGCAGGCAAACACGCCGGGCAGGTTGGTCTCCATGCCCTCGTTCACCACGATGGCACGGTCCACTGTCACACCGGCGGCCTGGGCAATGGCGGTGTTGGCCCGCACGCCGCAGGACACCACCACCAGCTGGGCCGGGATCACTTCCCCGCTGCCCAGCCGCACGCCGGTGACCCGGGTATCGCCCTCCAGGGCGGTGATCTGCACGCCCAGTTCCACCCGCACGCCAAAGTCGGCGCACTTGGCCAGCAACAGCTTGGCGGAGGCGTCATCCAGCTGACGGCCCATCAGGGTGGGGGCCAGTTCCAGCACCGTGACCTCGCAGCCATTGCGGCGCAGCTCGGAGGCAGCCTCCAGGCCCAGCACGCCGCCGCCGATCACCACCGCCTGTTTCAGCGGAGAGATGGCCTGCACCCGGCGCACATCGTCCAGGCGGCGGATGGCGATCACGCCCTCCCGCTCATGGCCGGGGATGGGCGGCACAAAGCACTCGCTGCCCAGTGCAAAGATCAGCTTGGTATAGCCCACCGTTTCGCCGCCGTCCAGCACCACGGTGCGGTTCCCGGCATCCACGCGCTCCACCTGCCGGTGCAGCATCTGGGTGATGTTCCGGCTGTCGTACCAGCCCTGGGGATGCAGGGCCATCTGGTCCTCGTCCAGCCCGGAGAACATGGCCTTGGTCAGCATGGGCCGCTGGTAGGCGGGCCCCTCGTTGGAGATCAGGATAATCTTACCGGTGGTGTCCCGTTCCCGGATGGCCTCGGCGGCGTTCACGCCGGCGCAGCCGTTGCCCAGGATCACATAGGTGTTCTGGCTGTCGTGCCGGTAGGAGACGGTCTCCTGCTCCACCTCCACGAACTTGTCCCGGCCCACGCCGCACACCGGGCAGGTATCCAGCGAAGAGTCAAAGATCTCGCCGCAGACCAGGCACTTGACCAGCTTGCGGGGGCCGCCGGAGGAAGCGGCAGGCTTTTCCACCGGCTTTACCGGCTCGTAGTAGTTGGGGCCTACGCCGCACACCGGGCAGCGGGGCTTGTCGCCGTCAAAGATGGCCCCGCAGACGGTGCAGCGCACCTGCTCGGGCGCCTTGGGTTCCGGAGCAGCCTCGGTGGCAGGCACAAAGTGGCTGGCGTCCATCTTGCAGACCGGGCAGATCTCCACCCCTTTGTCAAACACCGCGCCGCAGATGGTGCAGCGCACCTTTTCCTTGGGGGCACGCTGAACCGGGCGCAGGTCCGCCAGCAGGGCCCGGCCAAAGGCCGCGCCGTATTCCCGGGCTTCCGCCAGCTGGTCCTCGTTGGGCTTGAACCGCACACGCAGCGGGTCCACCAGACGCAGCTTCAGCTGGCCCAGACGTTCCATGATATGGGGCACGCCCTCGCCGCTCCAGCCGTAGCTGCCGAAAGCACTGGCCAGCTTGCCGCCGTGGGTGGCGGCGAACATGCCGGTGGTCAGGTCCCAGATGGGTTTCAGCGCCTCGCCCACGATGGTGGGGGTGCCCAGCAGGAAGCCGTCCGCATAGAGCAGTTCCTCGGCTACCTTTCCGGCGTCGGCGGTGACCATGTCGTAGCTGCGCACGTCGATCTCCCCGGCGCTGCGGATGCCCTCGGCAATAGCTTCGGCCAGGCGGCCGGTGTAGCCGTAGGCACTCACGTACGGGATGATCACGGTGGGCCGGGGGTTGGGATTGATCACGGTGGACCATTCCTCATAGGTGTCCAGCATCCAGTCGATGCCGGTATCCAGCACCGGACCGTGGCCGGGGCAGATCATCGCCACATCCAGGGTGCGCACCCGGCGCAGCGCGTCCAGCATGAAGGACTTGAAGGGCCCGATGATGCAGTCAAAGTAGTATTTGGTGGCCCGCAGATAGCCGTCCCGGTCGGTGACCTTGCTGGCCAGGATGTCCGGGCAGGCATAGTGGGAGCCGAAGGAGTCACAGGTCACCAGCACCTTGTCCTCCCGGATATAGGTGTACATGGTGTCGGGCCAGTGCAGGTTGGGCACCACCATGAACTCCAGGGTCTTGTCGTCCAGGGTCAGGGTCTGGCCGTCCCGGATGGCGATGGAGTAGAAATCCCGGTTGACGATCTCTTTTAAAAAGTTGATGGCGCAGCCGGTGGCCACGATCTTGATGCGGGGGTTCAGTTCCAGCAGCTTTTCCACGCTGCCGCTGTGGTCCGGCTCGGTGTGGCTGACCACCAGATAGTCCACCTGCTCAAGGGGGGTGATGGCCTGTACCTTTTCCAGCCAGCTGTCCAGACACTTGACCTTGGCGGTCTCGAACAGCACGGTGTGGTTCGCCGTTTTGAGCACATAGGAGTTGTAGGTGGTGCCGAACTCGGTGTACATGATCACGTCAAAGACCCGCAGATCCGGGTCCAGCGCGCCGGTAAAGTAAAAACCGGGCTTGAGCTGCAAAAGTTCCATGGTCATTCTCCTTTTTCTGGCCGCTTTTGGGGGCGTCCGGGCTTGCGGGCCAACGGCCCTTTCTGCTTTGAGTATACCCCGCCGGCGTGCGGCCGTCAATGAAAAAAGCCGTCGGCAATGCCCGCTGCGCCTGTCGGGTGCTGAGGCCATTATACGGGCTCTTTTCCGGCCCGTCGGTTGCGGCGGCAACGGTTGCCAAACGGCACAAAAAAACGGGGCTGCCCCGTGCAGAACGGGCGGGCCCCGGCGGAGGTTATTCCTTGGTTTTGTACAGGTGGTTCTGCTCGTAATCCCGCAGGGATGCCAGCGCCTGGGGCGCCAGCGGGATCAGGGCGATCATGTTGAAGATGGTCATCAGACCGATGCCCACATCCCCCAGATCCCACACGAACTGGTAGGCCGCCAGCCCGCCGATGAACAGCATCGCCAGCGCCACCAGCTTGTACAGCGTCTGGGACAGCCAGTTGTCCCCGAACAGGTAGGCCACGTTGGAGCGGGCATAGAACAGCACCCCCAGAAAGGTGGAGAAGCTGAACAACCACAGGATCACCGCAATGAATACCACGCCGAATTCCCCCAGGTGGTAGCGCATGGCCTCCTGCAGCAGGTCCATGCCCTCCAACCCGGCGGTCAGGCTTTCGGGGGTGAGCAGCATGATCATAGCCGAGCAGCTGCAGATCACCACCGTGTCGATGAATACACCCAGCGCCTGCAGCAGACCTGCCTTGGCCGGGTGGCTCACATCGGCGGCCGCCGCGGCGCAGGGGGCCGAGCCGGAACCCGCCTCGTTGGAGAACAGCCCCCGCTTGGCGCCGTTCATGATCACCGCGCCCAGGCCGCCGCCCACCGCCTGCCGCAGTCCGAAGGCTTCGGAGAAGATGCGGGCAAACACACCGGGCAGCTGGCTGGCGTTCATTATAATCAGCACAAGGGTCAGAAAGAAGTAACAAGCCGCCATCACCGGCACCACAATGTCCAGCACCCGCACGGTGGCGTTTTTGCGCAGCACCACCACCGCGGCCACCGCCACCAGCGCAATGGTGGACCAGAGCGGCGGAATATGGAACGCATTCTCAAAAGAGGAAGAGATGGAGTTGCCGATCACCTGGCTGATACCGCACCAGCACACAAGGCCGGATATGGCAAACAGCACCGCAAACAGAGAGTAACGCCGCTTTTTCCTGCCGGCAAACAGCCGGTGCAGGTAGTAGGCAGGGCCGCCCCGCCAGCCGCCGTACAGGGGATCTTTTTCCTTATAGATCTGGGCCAGGGTCGCCTCGACAAAGGCGGTGGAGGAGCCCACCAGCGCGATGAGCCACATCCAGAACACCGCCCCCGCGCCGCCGGCGGAGATGGCCGCCACCACACCCACCAGGTTGCCCATGCCCACCCGGCAGGCCGTGGATACGATCAGCGCCTGCAGGCCGGAGATGCCCTGCCGTTCCTGGTCGCTGCCCTTGTCCCGGGTGACCCGCACCATTTCAGGGAAAAGCCGGAACGGCAGAAAACGGGTACGCACCGTAAAGTAGAGCCCCGCGGGGATCAGGATCAGCACCAGCAGGCTCAGCACCAGGCTGCTGCCCCCCGGCAGCGGGATCTGCACCAGATCCCCCCACAGCAGATTGTAAATTGCCCTGAACAGCGCCATCGTCCCGCGTCCTCCCATTTTGGTTGTTGCATTTCACTTTGAAACAGTGTACCATTGAATTATTGTTTTGTAAAACGAAAGCTTTTTATTGATTCATTTACTTTTTTTAATGGAAAAGAGGCAGGGTATGGAGGTTCGCACGGCGGTCACCTTTCTGCGGGTGGCGGAGCTGCAAAGTTTTTCCCGGGCCGCGCAGCAGCTGGGCTATTCCCAGGCGGCGGTCACGGTACAGATCAAGCAGCTGGAACAGGAACTGGGCACCCAGCTGTTCGAGCGGATCGGGCGGCGCACCAAGCTCACCGAGCACGGGGCGCAGTTTGTGCCCCGCGCCATGGAACTGGTGGAAGCAGCCCGGAAAGCGGAGAATTTTTTGCAGGACCAGGGCCGGGCAGCGGGCAGCCTGCGGATCGGCACGGCGGAGTCCCTGTTCATGAGCACGCTGGTTCCTCTGCTGCCGGAATTTCACCGGCTGTGCCCGCTGGTGGAGACCAGTGTGCATACCGGGCGGATTGCGGATCTGTTTGACATGGTGCGCCAGAATGACGTGGACCTGCTCTTCTTTCTGGACAAAAAGACCGATTTCCCCGAATGGATCAAGGTACTGGAACGGCCCGAGCCCATCGTGTTTGCCGCCCCGGCAGACCATCCGCTGGCCGGGCGGCGGCGAATCCCCCTCAAACGGGTACTTGCCGAGCCCTTTCTGCTTACCGAAAAAGGGGTCAGCTACCGGTATGACCTGGAGCAGATTCTGGCCGCCCGCGGGCTGGCAATCCATCCCTTTCTGGAAACCGGCAACACCGATGTGATTGCCGAGCTGCTCTGCCGCCGGGGCGGGGTGTCTTTCCTGCCCCGGTATGTGGTACAGTCCCGTCTGGAGGCGGGCAGCCTGGTCTGCCTGGACGTGGATTGCCCCAAGGTACAGATGTGGAGCCAGCTTGTCTATCATAAAAATAAATGGGTCACCCCGCAGATGCGCACCTTTATCGGATTGCTGCAACAGGCGGTAAGCCCCCATCCGTGATAAAAAATAGGGCCGGGGAAAACCATACGATGGTTTGCTGAACACATGAAAAAAGGAAGACCGTACGGCCTTCCTTTTTTGTTTACTGCTTCAAAAATGCCAACAGTTGCCGTTCCAGTTCCGGGCCCCACCAGTCCCGGTATCCGGCTTTGGTGGGGTGGATCGGGTCCCGCATGTACAGCCGGCGGGAGGCATCCGGAATCCCGTTGAACGGTTCACTGTTCCACAGATCCAGCACACCGATCCCCCACTTTTGCCGCAGCGCGGGCAGACAAGCCACCAGGGCGGCATAGTCCTTGCTGTCGTACCGGCTGCCGGTAAACACCGCCACCGGGCAGCGCCAGGTGCGCAGGGCATATTCCAGAATCGTCTCCAGCGCCCCCAGCGTGGTGGCACGGTCAAACTGCGCCGGATCCCGCCCCGACGCCACCACGCCCTGCGGCAGATGCAGCGTGGCATCGTTGGTGGACAGCTGGCACAGAAACAGATCATACCGGGTATTCGGGTCCAGCCGGTACAGGCGCCGGACATAGCTTTGCGGCCCGGTGTCCGCCAGCGTAGTGCCGCTGACCGCTTCTTTGGTCAGCTGTGTGCCCAGGCGGGCGGCCAGATACTCCCCCACGGCCCAGCCCTCCGAGGCCTCGCCCCGGGCCACCGAGGAGCCCAGCACCGCGATATGCCCGCCCTGCAGCGGGCTGTCGGCCAGCGGTTCAATACAGGAAAAATCATAGGCGGGAGCATTGCCGCCGGCAAGCTGAGACATCGGTATCCTCCTCCCGGTTCTGCGGCCTTTGCAAAAGAGTTTTTCATTAGTATACGGCAATTCGCCGCAAAGTACAATCCGGCCACCCCTGTTGATTGACACCAGCTGTTCTCCGGGCCTATACTGTTGTTGCCGGGCCTTGTAAGCCGCGGCATACAAGGCGGAAGGAAAGGGATGGAATAATGGAAAACCTGATCGTTCTGGGCACCGGCAATGCGCTGGCGACCCACTGTTACAACACCTGCTTTGCGCTGCAATGCGGCGCGCAGTACATTCTGGTGGATGCAGGCGGCGGCAACGGCATTCTGGTGCAGCTGGAAAAGGCAGGCATCGACCCGGCAGCCATCCGGCATCTGATTGTGACCCATGAGCACTGCGACCACCTGCTGGGTGTGGTGTGGATCGTGCGCAAGATCGGCACCCTGATGCTGAACGGCGGGTATGAGGGCACCCTGCACCTGTGGTGCCACGCCGGCCTGATCGAAACCATCCGCACCCTTTGCCGCCTGACCCTGCAGAAGAAATTCAGCGACCTGCTGGGCGGCCGCATCGCCCTGCATCCGGTGACCGACGGGGAAACCGCCAGCCTGCTGGGCAGCGCGTTCACCTTTTTTGACATTCACTCCACCAAGGCGCCCCAGTACGGATTTACTGCCCGGTGGCCCGGCAAAAAGCTCACCTGCCTGGGAGACGAGCCCTACAACCCGCTGTGCGAATCGTACGTGGCCGGCAGCGACTGGCTGCTGAGCGAAGCGTTCTGCCTGTATGGCGACCGGGAGCGGTTCAAGCCCTACGAAAAGCACCACAGCACCGTCAAGGACGCCTGCGAGCTGGCCCAGAGCCTGGGGGTGCCCCATCTGGTGCTCTGGCACACCGAGGACAAACACTACAGCCAGCGCAAGGAACTGTATACCGCCGAGGGAGCACAGTACTACACCGGCGATCTGCAGGTTCCCTATGACCTGGAGACCATCTCACTGTGATACGCAATACGCAAAGCGCCCCGGAACCATGGTTCCGGGGCGCCTTGCTGTATGATTACGGTGTACGGGAATGTACGGTCAGCCCAGCAGGGGCACAATGCAGCTGCTCCACAGCCAGCTGAAAGGCATGGCCAGCACCATGGCCGGGATCATGTCTGCAATGGGGAACGACTTGATCTTGGTCATCCGCAGGCCGGTGGCCACCCGGGCGTCGGGATGCCCCTTGACATTGTTGAATACCATGGCCGGGCCCTCCCGGGTGGGGCGCTGCACGGTACCGTCCGCGCCCACGTGCCGGTATACACCGGACAGTTCCGCCATCGGATCGACTTCCACATCGGTCTGCACCAGCTTGCCGGGCATGGCCTTCCAGCAGCGCCAGCGCCGAACGCAGGTCATTCACCTTGTTCATCTTGTTTATCCTCCTTTTTTCTTTGGCCAATACAGCGGATCGTCTCCACCAGCATATCCTCTGTGACGGAAACAATCGCCGCGATCTGATCGGGGCGGGCGTTGTCGTAATGGACGCCTCCCACCACCGTGGCTCTGCAGTTAAATTGCCGGGACAACGCCTTGGCCCACCGATCGGTCAGGGCCCGTTCCCGATGCCCCTCCGGCTGGATGGCGCCCTCGGCAATCCCGGCCCGGCACATGGACACCGCCCCGGTATGGGCCAGCTGACCGCCGGTAAGCAGCACATGAATATCCTGCGGAAACAGGGTCACGCAGGCCGTAATGGTAAAGCCGTACAGGCTGCGGGTGACCTGGATCATGGCTGTGTCCTCCCCTGCCAGCGACGGAAGTCCTGCCCCTCAATCCCGAACTGATCCAGGATTTTCCCGGCCAGATGGCGCACACAGTCGTCCAGGCCGTCCGGGCGGTTGTAAAAGCTGAGCACCATGGGCAGGATCACCGCTCCCATACTGCTCAGCTCCTGCATATTGCGCAGATGGATGGTGGAGAAGGGGCATTCCCGCACCGCCAGCACCAGCTTGCGGCGTTCCTTCAGGGTTACGTCGGCGGCCCGCAGCAACAGGCTGTCGCTGTATCCGGTGGCGATGCCCGTCACGGTTTTCATGCTGCAGGGTACCACGATCATCCCCGCCGTGCGGAAACTGCCGCTGGCCGGTGCCGCGCCAATATCCCCGTTGTCGTAGCAGACATCCGCCAGGCCCCGCAGCTGCTGCGCCGTAAGGCTGCTCTCCTCCCGCAGGGTGATCTCGGCCGCCCGGGACAGCACCAGATGGGTCTCCACATCCGGCTGCCGGCGCAGCTGGTTCAGTACCTCCACCGCCAGCGGCATGCCGGAGGCCCCGCTGACCCCCACCACAATTCGCTGTTTCATGGGCGCACCTCCTGATATAAGTTTGTCAGCATCTGTATTGTAGTCCCGCCGGGGGCTTGGAGCAATTCAACTTTCGTGGTATACTATTCCAAAATGGAATACAAAAAGGAGGCGGGCAGTACGGAGAGCAAACGGCTGGAATATTTTCTGCAGGTGGCGGCTACCGGCAGTTATACCGAAGCGGCGGAACTGATGTTCACCACCCAGAGCAACGTGTCCAAGCAGATCCTGGCGCTGGAAAAGGAACTGCGGGTGCAGCTGTTTGAACGCACGGCACGCCGGGCCAACCTGACGGCGGCAGGCCAGGCGCTGCTGCCCCGGGCCCAGGCCGTAGTGGCGGCGCAGGAACAGCTGTGCCGGGCCATGGCTGCCTACAACGGGGAGCAGACGCCGCTGCGGCTGTACGCCATTCCGGTGATGGGGATGCACGGAGTAACCGACGTGATCGCGGGATTTCGCCGGGAACACCCGCTTATCCAGCTGCAGGTGGTGGAAAGCGAAAGCATCGATCTGCTGCAGGAACTGGAAAGCGGCCGGTGCGACGTGGCCTACATGCGGCTGAACCGGGCCGATCCGAACCGGTTTGACCGGCTGACGGTGATGGAAGACCGGTTTGCGGTGGTGCTGCCGGCGGGCCATCCGCTGAGCAGCCGGCAGCAGATCGACCCGGCGGAACTGCGGGAGGAAGCCTTTCTGCAGCTGAACGAGAAAACCCGGCTGTTTGGGGTGGTGCAGCAGATCTGCGCCCAGGCCGGGTTTGAGCCCCGGGCGCTGTTCACCAGTGACCACATCGACAACATTCTGGATCTGGTGGCCAAGGGCATGGGCATCTCGATCCTGATGGAACAGGCGGTGCGGCGCCAGCACACCCCCGGCCTGGCGGTGGTTCCCCTGCAGTCGGACTGGCGCAGTTATCTGTCTTTTGTACGGCTGCGCCAGGCGGAGCACTCCCGGGCGGCCGGGCTGTTCTGGCGGTATCTGCACCGCTGCTATCCCAAATCGGAATAGGAGAATCCCTATGTTTTATGATCTTTACACCCCCGAGGGCGAGGTCCTGACCGGTACCCCCTGGCCGGACTATCCCCGGCCCCGGCTGCGGCGGGACAGCTTTTTCAACCTGAACGGCCGGTGGGAGTTCACCGCCCGGGAGGAGGGCGATCTGCCCGCCGCCTATGACCGGACCATTCTTGTGCCTTTCTGCCCGGAGAGCCTGTTATCCGGTGTGCACACCCACTTCCCGGAGGGCTGGCACCTGTTCTACCGGCGGCGGTTCACCCTGCCGGATGGTTTTGTGAAAGGGCGGGTGCTGCTGCAGATCGGCGCGGCGGATCAGGTGCTGGACGCCTGGCTGAACGGGATGCCGGTGGGCAGCCACACCGGCGGCTACGAGCACATAACCTTTGACATCACCCAGGCGCTGGCGGCGGAAAACGAACTGGTGCTGCGTGTGCGGGACGATCTGCGCAGCCCGGTGCTGCCCTACGGCAAGCAGACGATGAACCGGGGCGGTATGTGGTACACCCCGGTGTCCGGCATCTGGCAGACCGTCTGGCTGGAAAGCGTGCCCGACCGGTATATCCGACGGCTGGACGTGCAGGCGGACGGCGCCCGGGCCATTCTGGACACCGGCGACCCGGCGCTGACCGGCACCGTGACGGTACATACCCCGGAGGGGCCGCTGACGGTTCCGCTGAAAAATGGCCGGGCGGAAGTCGCGCCGCCCTCTCCCCGGCTGTGGAGCCCGGAGGACCCCTACCTGTACGACTGCGCGATCGAGGCCGGGGCCGACCGGGTGGAGAGCTATTTTGCCCTGCGCACCCTGGAAATCCGCCGGGTGGGCGGCTATGCCCGGCTGTGCCTGAACGGAAAACCGTATTTCTTCCATGGGGTGCTGGACCAGGGCTACTACAGCGACGGGCTGTTCACCCCCGCCTCTCCCGCCTGCTACGAACAGGACATCCGCACCATGCAGGCGCTGGGCTTCAATACCCTGCGCAAGCATATCAAGGTGGAGCCGGACATCTTCTACACCCTCTGCGACCGGCTGGGGATGGTGGTGTTCCAGGACATGGTGAACAACGGGGATTACCGGTACCTGCGGGACACGGTGCTGCCCACCGTGGGGTTCCAGCACCGGCGGCACGATACGGGCATGCACCGGGACCCGGCGGCCCGGGCGGCGTTCCTGTCGGGGATGGAGGCCACCGTGGCCCAGCTGAAAAACCACCCCTGCATCCTGTACTGGACCATCTTCAACGAGGGCTGGGGCCAGTTTGAATCGTCCCGGGCATTCCGGCGGCTGCGCCAGCTGGACGGCAGCCGGTTCATCGACAGCACCTCCGGCTGGTTCCGGGGCGGCGAGACCGACGTGGACAGCCGCCACATCTACTTTGGTCCCTGGAAGCTGGACGCGGGTGAAAAGCCGCTGGTGCTGAGCGAATTCGGCGGCTGCTGCCTGCCGGTGGAGGGACACATGTTCCACCCGGACAAGGCCTACGGGTACAGCGCCTGCAAGACCCGGGAAGAATTCGCCCGGGCCATCCGGGAACTGTACGAACAGCGGGTGCTGCCGGTGGTGCCGAAAGGGCTGTGCGCCGCCATCTATACCCAGTTGTCCGACGTGGAAGACGAAATCAACGGGCTGGTGACCTACGACCGCCGCACCGTGAAGCTGGACGAAGCCCCCATGCGGGAGCTGGCCCGCCGGCTGCAGGCGGCCATGGAAGAAAGCGCGGTTTCTTGCATGAAGCAGCCGAATCTGGTATAACTATAAAGCGGACGGCCGGGCCGTCCGCTTTATCTTTACAGTCAGGAGGGAGTGCGCATGGCCATCCATGTGGTGAACGAAGCCCGGCGCTGTCTGAACTGCAAGGTTCCCCAGTGCCGCAAAGGCTGCCCCATCAATACCCCGATCCCGGACATGATCCGGATGTTTCTGGAACACCGCACCGAAGAGGCGGGCCAGATGCTGTTTGAAAACAACCCGTTGAGTGTGGTTTGCTCGCTGGTATGCGACCACGAAAAGCAGTGCGAGGGGCACTGTGTACTGGGCCGCAAGGGCGCGCCGGTGCACATTTCCAGCATTGAGAACTACATCTCCGACGCCCATCTGGACCGGCTGCAGCTGCAGCGGCAGGCCGCCAAGGGCAAGCGGGTGGCCATCATCGGCTCCGGCCCGGCGGGCATCACCATCGCGGTGCTGCTGGCCCAGAAGGGCTACGACGTGACCCTGTTTGAAAGCCGGGACAAGATCGGCGGTGTGCTGCGGTACGGCATCCCGGAATTCCGTCTGCCCAAGAGCGTGCTGGACCGGTACCAGGCCCAGCTGGTGCAGCTGGGCATCAAGATCCGGCCCAACACGGTGATCGGCGGGGCGCTGACGGTGGACGACCTGCAGCGGGACGGCTACAAGGCCATCTTTATCGGCACCGGCGTATGGCGGCCCAAAAAGCTGGGCATCCCCGGCGAGAGCCTGGGCCACGTGCACTTTGCCATCGACTATCTGGTCAACCCGGACGTGTACGATCTGGGCCGCAGCCTGGTAGTGATCGGGGCGGGCAATTCGGCCATGGACGTGGCCCGCACCGCCATCCGCAAGGGGGTGCGGCAGGTGCATGTGTTCTGCCGCCGCAACCAGGCCGCCGCCAGCGTGCGGGAGTTGGAATACGCGGTGGCCGACGGGGTGGAGATGCACTACGGCGCCCGCCCGGTGGAGATCACCGACGAGGGCGTGGTCTACCAGCAGGCTACCTTTGACGAAAACAACGAGGTAACCGGGCTGAGCGAGCCGAAGCTGTTCCGGGCGGACAGCGTGGTGATCGCCGCCAGCCAGGGCCCCAAGGACAAGATCGTGAACACCACCACCGGCCTGGCCGTGACCGACCGGGGCCTGCTGGCCGCGGACGAGGACGGCCGCACCAGCCGCCCGGGCATCTTCGGCAGCGGCGACGTGGTAAGCGGCGCCCGCACCGTGGTGGAGGCGGTGCGCCACTCCAAGGACGTGGCCCGCGCCATGGACGAGTATCTGCAGACGGTGGAATAAACCGCACAAAAAATCCCCCGCACGGGTTTCCGTGCGGGGGATTTTTCACTTATTGCCAGGAAGCGGTAAGCACATGCTCGCCGGTCATGGTGACCGGGGTATCCGCCGTGATGGTCTGGCCGCTGTACACCCAGCCGGCGAAAACCGCGCCCTCCTTTTCGGGCACAGGCAGTTCGCCGTAGGGCTGGCCGTAGGTCACGGTGATGGCTTCGGCCTCGGCCGCGCCGTTGACCGTGCCGCCGGCAAGGTCAAACTTGACCGGGAAAGAAGCTGCCTCCCACACCGCGTACAGGGTCATGTCCCCCTGCACGGTGGCGTCGGCAAAGCTCCACAGGTGCACCTCCGGTTCCGGGGTGGTGCTCCACCCCACCAGATCGTAGCCGGGGCGCAGCGGGGCTTCCGGTTCGGCAACCGTACCGCCATGCTGCACCTTCTGGGTTTCCACCGTCAGGTCATCCACGCCGGTATCAAACTGAATGGCAAAGCCGCTGTGGGTAGCGCCCCACAACGTCAGCACCAGCGCCGCCAGGATCATCAGACCAATGCAGGCATCCAGCACCCGGATGGGCACATCCTTGCTGCCGTAGATACCCCGGCCGAACCAGCGCTTTTTTACCATGGGGTTCTCCCCCGCCGGTGTTTCGGCGGCGGGGGCCCCGGTTTTTTCTTTCGGATCGCTCATGATTATTTCTTTACAAGGTATTTCCGCATATCGATGGAGCAGGCGATCAGGATGATCAGGCCCTTGATGATGTACTGGGTGTTGCCGCTGATGGACAGCATGTTCAGAGCCACGAAGATAATACGCAGCAGGAACACGCCCAGCACGATACCGCTGATCTTACCGGTGCCGCCTACGAAGGAAACGCCGCCGATAACGCAGGCCGCGATGGCGTCACATTCGTAGTTCAGGCCGGTGCCGGCGTTGTTGGAGGAGATACGGGCGGACTCGATGAAGCCCTCGATGCCGTACATACAGCCGGCCAGGGTGTGCACCAGAACGGTGGTCTTGAAGACGTTGACGCCGGACACGTTGGCGGCTTCCGGGTTGGAACCCACGGCGAACATGTTCTTGCCGAAGGTGGTCTTGTTCCAGATGAACCACATCACGCCCACCAGGATCACGGCGTAGAGCACGTACCAGGGCACGGCCACGGTCTGGCCGTTGCCGGCGGGGATGCTGAACATGGTGCCGGTGACGAAGTTCTTGAACTTATCGCTCAGGCCGGACAGAGGCTGGCCGTTGTTGCCGTTGAGCATGTAGAACTCCAGCACCAGGCCGTAGACGATCAGCTGGGTGGCCAGGGTTACGATAAAGGGATGCAGGCTGAACTTGGCAACGAAGAAGCCGTTGACCAGACCTACCAGGCCGCCCACAACGATCACCGCCAGGATGACCAGGGGGATGGGCATTTCAGGCAGGGTGTCGAACATCTTGTTGGCCCAGCCGGAAGCCTGCAGCAGCGCGGCCGAGATGGCGGCGGTCAGGCCCACGACACGGCCGGCGGACAGGTCGGTACCGGTCAGAACGATACAGCCGCCGATACCCAGCGCAATGGGCAGCGAGGACGCCGCCAGGCTGACGATGTTCACCAGCGAGCTGATCTTCAGAAAGTTCGCGTTGCGGGTGGCGGTGTAGATGACGAAAATGATCAGCAGAATGTAGATGGCGTTGTTCAGCAGGGTATCAATGACCTTGCTGCGTTTATCCTTGGCGTCCATCGCTTTGAATTCTGCCATGCCCCGTTTCATATTGGCAATCGCACTCATGGATGGTTCCTCCTCTTATACATATTTGGCGGCAAGGGTCATGATCTCTTCCTGGGTGGTGTTGCGTGCGTCCACCTCGCCGGCCAGACGTCCGCCCGACATGACCAGGATGCGGTCGCACACACCCAGAAGCTCGGGCATTTCGGAAGAAACCATCAGGATCGTTTTGCCACGGTTGGCCAGATCCAGGATCAGCTGATAGATCTCGTACTTGGCGCCCACGTCGATGCCGCGGGTGGGCTCATCCAGCAGCAGCACCTCGGGATCGGTAAGCAGCCAGCGGCCCAGGATGACCTTCTGCTGGTTGCCGCCGGACAGGCTGCGGATCTTGGTTTCCTGGGTGGGGGTCTTGGTGTGCATCGCGTCGATGGACCAGGCCGTATCCTTCTTCATGCTCCCCGAATCCAGCATGAAGCCGAACCGCAGATGCTTGCGCAGGCTGGAGATCACGGTGTTTTCCCGGATGCTCAGGATGCCGAAGATACCGGTAGCCCGGCGTTCCTCGGTCAGCAGGGCAAAGCCGTTGCGGATGCTCTGGCGGGCGTTCTTGTTGGCGCACACCTTGCCGTTCAGCTTGATGGTGCCGGACTTGCGGGTGGCCACGCCGAAGATGTTCTCCAGCGTTTCGGTACGGCCGGAGCCGTCCAGACCGGCCAGACCCAGCACCTCGCCCCGGCGGGCGGTGAAGGACACGTCCCGCAGCAGGGAATACTGGGCGGACAGGTTTTCCACCTCCAGGAACACCTCGCCGGGCTTGTTGGTCTTGGGCGGGAACTGGTTGCCCAGTTCACGGCCCACCATCAGCTTGATAATGGTGGGCATATCCAGCTCCTTGGCCGGGCGGGTGGCAACCCAGATACCGTCCCGCATGACGGTGATGTCGTCGCTGATGCGCAGGATCTCGGCCATCTTGTGGCTGATGTAGATGATGCCCACGCCCCGGTCCCGCAGCATGTTGATGATGCGGAACAGGTGTTCCACCTCCTGCTCGGTCAGGGAGGAAGTGGGCTCGTCAAAGACGATGATCTTGGAATTGTAGGAAACCGCCTTGGCGATCTCCACCATCTGCCGCTGGGAAACCGGCAGGGTGCTCATGATGCGGTGGGGGTCCACGTCGATCTCCAGTTCCTTGAAGATCCGCATGGTCTCCTGATACATCTTGCGCTCGTCCACCATGATGCCGCCCACCAGCGGGTAGCGGCCCAGCCACAGGTTATCCATAACGCTGCGCTTGAGCGCCTGGTTCAGTTCCTGGTGCACCATGGCCACACCGTTTTCCAGCGCTTCTTTACTGGACTTGAAGTTGACCTCGCGGCCCTCCAGCTGGATGGTGCCGCTGTCTTTGGAATAGATGCCGAACAGGCATTTCATCAGCGTGGATTTGCCCGCGCCGTTTTCCCCCATCAGGGCATGGACGGTGCCCTTGCGGACGGTAAGGGAAACGTTGTCCAGGGCCTTGACGCCGGGGAAGGATTTGGAGATGTTGCTCATCTGGAGCAAAACTTCTTCACCCATGCATACCCCTCCTTTTCTCTAAAATAAGGGCGGCTGCTGCGCTTAAGCAACAGCCGCCCTCTGAATGTTTGCGTGCGGAGCTATTGGGTTTTATTCGCCAGTGTACTCCTGGTAGGGGATGAAGATCTTGTTGTCCAGGCCGTTGGCCTCATCCTTGGTGTAGCTGTCGGTGCCGGCCAGCAGGTCGGAGCCGGAAGCCACGTTGCCAGCCAGCAGAGCGATGCACTCGGCCATGCCGTCGGCGTCCTGCTTGATGGTACCGGTCATGCTGCCGGCAGCGATCAGGGCCTTGGCGGAATCGGTGGCGTCAACGCCGAACACGGGGATGGTGGTGGTGCCTTCGCCGTTGTTGTAGCCGGCAGCCTGCAGGGCAGCGATGCAGCCCTCAGCCATGTTGTCGTTGTTGCAGATGATCAGCTCGATCATGTTGCCGTTGGCCTCGCTGTACTGGCTCAGGTTGGTCTGCATGTACTCCTGAGCAGCCTGCGCGCTCCAGGCGCCGTTCATATCCAGCTGGTACTTGTTGGTGTTGGCGGAGTCGAAGTACTCCAGAGCGGGCTTGCCGGCCTCGGTCAGAACCGCGTCGCAGTCCTCAACACCGTACTGGGTGCGGTAGATAGCCTCTACGTTGGAAGCGTCGCCCATGAACATGGCGTACTGGATGGTGCCGTCCTTGTTCAGGTCAACCGCGTCGTAGTTCTCAACCAGGTAGTTGCCGATCATCTTGCCCTGCATATGGCCGGCCTCGGGGGCATCGGTACCAACGAAGGCGATGTTGTCGTAAGCGCCCAGCACGGCACCCTCGTTGCCGTCCTCTTCCACCGCGCGGTTGAAGAAGATCACGGGCACGCCGGCAGCCTTGGCCTTGTCGGCGATGGCGGTGGCAGTGTCGGAAGAACCGGAGGTGACCATGTTGACGATCAGCAGATTGTAGCCGGAAGACAGGGCGGTGTCGATCTGCTCGTTCTGGGTGGTCTGGTTGTTGTTGCCGTCAAAGTCGGTGTACTCAATGCCGGCAGCTTCCAGCTTGCCGTCCAGAGCGGTACGCACGCTGGAGATGTAGGTATCGGAGTAGTTGTAGTAGAACACGGCTGCCTTGACGCCGGAAGCGTCACCCGCAGGAGCGGCGGAAGAACCGCCGGCAGCGGCGGAGGAAGATCCCGTCGCGGTGGAGTTGGAGCCGCAGGCGACCAGGCTGAAAACCATCAGGGCCGCCAGCACGAATGCCAGTACCTTTTTCATAGTTGCTCTCCTTTTTTATCTCTCATTTGCACGGGACAGACCCACTCTGTCCCGCCTGACAACTTTATGGTACCGGAAAATTCACCCGGAAACAAGGGAAAAATTCACCGAACGGAGGGCAAATACTTATTCCTGTTGAACAATATATCCTATAACATGTCATATTTTTTGTGCACTCCGCTCATTCACTTCGCCGTTCAAAGGCAAACAAGGCTTTCTGGCTGTCCATCGTGAACATGTTGTCCCGGTCCACAGTACGGGTGGAGGTATCCACCACCTCTTCCATGCCGGCAGTCTGGCCGGTGAGAAGCCGCCAGGCGCTCTCCACCCCCAGATAGCCCATGGCATAGGGATTCTGCACGATCAGGGCATCCACCGAGCCCTCCTGCAAACCGTCGATGGTGGCCACGTTGGAGTCGAATCCCACCAGGAACACCGCATCGGACACGCCTCTTTGCCGCACCGCCTCGGCCGCGCCCACACTGGTGGGCTCGTTGAACGCCAGCAGCACGTTGATCTCCGGGTACTGCTGCAGCATGGCGGCGGTGTCTGCCTGGGCGTGCTGGGCTTCGGCCAGGGTGTTGATCACCTGCACCACCCGGGCCCGGCCGCTTTCATCGAACATGTCCACAGCGCCCTGTTCCCGCTCCTGGCCGTTGGCGCTGGATATGTCGTAGTTCACGATCCCTACCCGCAGTTCGCCCTCCACCCGGTCCAGGGCGGCCTGGGCGGCCATACGGCCGGCGGCGTAGTTGTCGGTGCCGATGTAGGTGCTCACCGCCGTGGAGTCCACATTGCTGTCGATGGCCACGATCTTGACCCCGGCGGCGGCCGCCGCGTCGATGGCGGAAGCGTTGTTGGAAAAATCAATGGCGGAAAACACCAGCGCTTCGGCCCCGTCGGCCACCGCCTGCTCCACCATGGCGTTCTGGGACTCGTAGTCCTCCTCGGTGTCCGGGCCGGTAACGGTCAGTTTCAGGTTGTACTCGGCGGCGGCAGCCTGCGCCCCGGCAAACACCGACAGCCAGAATTCGGTCTCGGTGGATTTGGCCACCAGCGCCACCGAATGCTGCCGGGCCGGTACCGCCGAGGCGCTGCCGCAGCCCGCCAGCAGCGCCAGGATCAGAGCCAGCGCCAGCGCCGCCCGTTTACTTGGTCTCATAGTCGCCCTCCCGTACCCGTGGCATCCGGATCTCCACGCAGGTGCCCACGTCCAGTTCGCTGGTGATCTGCAGCCCGTACCGTTTGCCGAAATAGATTTTCAGCCGGTCGTCCACGTTGCGGATGCCGATGCCGGTGCAGTCGGCAGGGCCCCGGTGCAGGATCGCGTCGATCTGCTCCTCGCTCATGCCTACCCCGTTGTCCTGCACCCGGAACAGGATATCCTCCCCGTCCTGGCGCACCTGCACCTGGATGCAACCCTCGTCCACCATCAGATCCAGCCCGTGGTTGATGGCGTTTTCGATGATGGGCTGCAGGGTGATTTTATTGCACAGGTAATCCAGGCAGTCCGGATCCACATCAAAGGAATAGGTAAACTGGTTCTTGTACCGGTATTTCTGGATCTGCAGGTAGCTTTCGGCGTGCTCGATCTCCCGGCGGATGGGGATCAGCTCGTGGCCCTTGCTGATGCTGATGCGGAACAGCCGGGCCAGGGCGTGCACCATCCGCACCGCGTCGTCGTTGCGGCCCTGCTCGCACATCCAGGCAATGGAATCCAGTGTATTGTACAGGAAATGGGGGTTGATCTGGGCCTGCAGGGCTTTCAGCTCGGTTTTGCGCAGGTTGACCTCTTCCTCCCGCACGGTGGTCATCAGCTGCTGGATGCGCAGCACCATATGTTCAAAGGAAGCGGACAGCTCCTGCACCTCCCGGGTGCCGCCCACCGGCCGGTAGGCAAAGTGGTCCGCGTCGGTTTCAAAGCTTTCCATGGCGTCGGCCAGGCCCCGCAGCGGGCGGCCCAGCAGCCGGGACAGCAGCCAGCTGGTGAGCAGCGCCGCCGCCAGTACCCCCGCCGCCAGCAGGGTGGACAGCCGGATCATCTCGGTCACATTCCGGTTGACCAGTTCGTCCACATAGCTGACGCCCACCACCCGCCAGCCGCTGTCCCCCACGCTGGTCAGGCTGTAGATGACGGTGTCGTCGGCATGGCTGCCGTCCTCCAGGGCGGCCAGCGCGGCGGTGTCCTCACTTTTCAGGCCGGCATACAGAAGCTGCTGCTGGGGATGGTAGACGATGTTGCCGCTTTCATCCATCAAAAAGCAGTAGCCGCGCTGGCCGATACCCACGTTGTTGATGTAGCTGGAGATGCTGGCAAAGCTCAGATCCAGCGACACCCAGGCTGCCTCGCCCCCGGCGGGCAGCGGCGCGGTCATGGTGACGACCCAGGGATAGTACCCCTCAAAGATGCTTTCCACATGGGGCGCCGTCAGATAGGCCCCCGACGCTTCGCGGGCCCGTTCCAGATCAAAGGAAAGATTCTGCCAGATGGGATCGCGGGGCTCCCGGTCCAGGCACCAGCAGTCCAGCAGCTCCCCGTCGGCGGAATAGCTTGTCACCGCCACCACGTCGGGACGGAACTCCAGAAAAGCGTCCAGCAGCCGGTCCCGGGTGTCGGCGCTCTCGGTCATGGACTGTTCCACCAGCCGCATGGCCTGTTCCATATCGCTGAGATAGTTGTCCACCGTATTGGACACCTGGGATACCGCCTGGGCGCTGCTGGTCTGGGCGCTCTGCACCATGGCGCTGCGGTACCGGTCCAGGAAAAAGAGAATGCAGCAGCACAGGATTACCGACACCACCCCGGCCACCATGGCCACCAGGATAGTGGTGATGCGCAGGCCGGTGGAGGAGACCCGTTTTTTCACAAAGCCGCCCCCGCTTTCTCCGCTTCCAGACGGCGGCGCAGCGCCACCGGCGACTCGCCGCAGTATTTCTTGAAGCAGTAGCTGAAATAGTGCTGGTCGGTATAGCCGCACTGGGCCGCCACCTGCTGGATCTTCAGCGGCGAATCGGTCAGCAGCTGCCGGGCCGCCTCCATCCGGGTGCGGATCAGAATGTTGATAAAGGTCTCGCCCGTGTATTTCTTGATGCAGGCGCTCAGATGGTTGGGGCTCACATCCAGCATGCCGCTCAGGGACACCAGCGACAGGTCCGCCTCCCGGTAATGCTGGCTGATGGCCTCCAGCGCCCGCTTGCACAGGCCTTCCCCGCCCTTGACCGCCGGGGCCAGGTCTCCGATAAACTGGGCGGCGCTCTCGGTGCCGCCCTGACGCAGGGCTTCCATGGCCTCCCGGTAGGCGTCGTGCAGCTCGGTCAGGCTGCACACGGTGCGGCTGACGCCCACCCGGCAGCGCAGCCCCAGCACCCGGGCCGCCACCTGGGTGTAAGGGGTCACGTAGAATGAGAATTCCGGCACCGTGAACCTTCAAAAGCCTGTTTTTTCCTGCAAATGGCTGTATCAAGCCGTTTTTTGGGCGTTGTCGGGCTGGTAATCGGCGCAGATCGGCGCATTTTGCGCGCGGGGTTAAAATGAGAAAAGCGGCCCGAACGGGCCGCTTTTCTGCGTTTTGCGGGGATTTTGCGAAGGCGGTGAATAAGGCTTGCATAGCCTTTGCAAAGTGGGGGCGCAAGCTTTGCAAATGAAAACACAAGGAATTGGGTGAAATGGCTTCATACAGCCGTTTTCCGAATTTTGCAAAGCCTAAAAATTAGGGCTTTGCAAAGGTCATTTGAAGATGCTTAATTCATATGGTGAATCCGCATTGGAAAAGCAAACCAGATCCATTTTAAGTGTGCATTTTTGCACACTTAGAATAATCATGCACACTTACAGTAATATGCGGAATTATGGAGATAATAGGACGAATTTCTGATATTCCCATGCACACACAGGAATATGAAATATTGTTGCATCGCCTTAATCATGGGAAGAGAGAACACCAATTACTTTTCCATTTATGCGCACGTCCCCAGTCATAGGGATAGGTGCGTATTTTTTGTTCAAAGATATGAGTTCGTCCTGGCCGATTTTTTTGACATAGCCGCAGCCGTCCATCGTGACCAGGGCAATATCCCCGACTTCAACTGGTTGTTTCATGGAGATCAAGATAATGTCACCATTATGGAAGCGAGGTTCCATACTATCCCCGCGAACAGGAACACCAAAATCGGCACCGGCAACCTGCTCAGGCTCAACCAAGATTTCCTCAAAACCATCAGGGCCCAAATAGGTGCCTGTACCTGCACTTGCGGGTTGAGAAGATACTTGGAAAGGAATATTTAAGGGCATTGACGAGTGCCTGGTACTTTCTTCCTTAGAACGTTGATATTCGAGTAACAATACAGCATTAACAACTTCGCGTCCGTGCCGATCCAGGGCATGAAACTTTTGCAGAAAATCATTGTCCTCTTGTGACAAGACTACTTTTTTCTCCAAAGCAACGCAGTCTTGAAACAAAAAATTAGCATCTACCTGCAAGGCGTCCAAAAGTGCGTAAAGAACAGTTTCTTTAGGGTGACTTATCTCGTTTTCGTAATTTGCAATTGCGGAACTGGTCACTCCTATTTTTTTTGCAAGCTGCTTCTGCGTAAGGCCACACCCTTCACGTGCTTCTCTTATGCGTTTGCCAATCCCCATACTATCACCTCTGCTTATACATAATGATACGGGCAAAATCCCAGCCAGTCAAGAAAAAACATCAAGAATCTTTACATAAACGACTTGACGCTCCAAGAAACTTGATGTATTATTGAATTGCGATCAAGATTCTTGATGCTTGGAGGTGTCATATGTCGATCATAGCGGAAAACACGCGCCGCATAATCCAGGAACGCGGATTAAAGCAATGCGCTGTTGCACAGAGGGCAGGATACAAGGTAAAGACCTTCAACAATCTGCTTACCGGAAGAAAAATCATAACTGATAGGGACATTGAAGCCATTGCAAAAACGCTTGGCGTGAGTCCAAATGTACTTTTTGGATACGAGGACTTCAACGGGGACACCTCTGTGGCACAGAAAATTGGCAACCATTTGATGAGCCAGAAAGGAGCCTAACCATGAGCAAGAAGTATCAGTTACTGAACCAGCCGATCCTGGCCGGCGGGATCTACAAAAATGGCATGAGCCTGTATCGGGTGGAAAGCTTCAACGATGATTGTTTGCACACCAGCATTCACCTGCGCCGGATCAAGGACGGGTGGGAACTCGATGCGGTGGGCGCAGCGCTTTACCTTACGGATCGCGGTGTCGAGCTGCTGTGGGACTACAGCAAAAATGGGCGCTTCACTCCCATGGACAGAGAGGGGGCGTAACCATGGAGCAAGAGCTGCTTGAGATGCTTCAGGAGACAACGGGCAAAGACTTCAGCAGTCTGGAGGCCGCGCTGGAAGAATACACCGGCCGGGAGATCTTCGGCATGTGGCTGGAGAACGAGGGGATGATCGGGTACACCGAAACGATCCTGGACGCAGTGAAGCTGCTGAACCCTTAAAGCCGAAACGGCCCGATAAGGGCCGTCTGCCGGGAATGGCCGCCCGGCACTGATGATGGCAGGCCAAAACTTACCAGCAGGGCGGATGCAAAGGAGTGGCACACATGAGTATTGAAGAACGGATCGACAACTACCTGGACCGGGTACAGCGGTATCTGGATACGCCCTGGATGGAGCGTGATCCGGGCGAGTATGAGGAACTCATGGCGCTCAAAGCAGAGATCTACGCAACAAGCAAGCGATAGCCGAAACGGCCCCGGCGGGGCCGTCGTGCGGGGGCCGACCGCCCCGCGCCTGATGATGGCAGGTCAATGCAGCAGGAGGTTATACGATGGCGAGTTTAAGGGAAACGGCACAGCGAGTGCTTCAAGAAGCCCGTGATGGTATCGCGTGGATCGCGTTCTATAAGGAAGGACGCGGCTGGGGTGCAGAGTGCTTCTGGCCTGAGTATCATGACAAAAGTAATGACTTTTGTCATGACAAGGACGACCTGGCAGAACTGCGCGACATTCTGAAAGCCGACAGAAATGCCATATTCGTGAACGGCTACTATACGAATCTGGGTTCTACCCTTGAGATGACCCGGGAATCTCTTGCCGATGCGCTGCGCTGGCAATATGAGAACCAGTTCAATCTTCTGCGAGAAGCGATTTGAGCCGAAACGGCCCCCAGGGCCGTCTGCGGAGGGGTGGCCGCCCCGCACTGAAGATGGCAGGCCAATGAAAAAGCCCGCGCAGGGTGGGCAGAAAGGAGATTTTGATGTGTTTAAAAGAGTTCATCGTACGTTGTTCACGTGACAAAGTGAAGGAAAAAAGCGCTGTGTACCGCGAAGAATGTCGTGAAACAATCATTAGCTATTTAATCACTTCGGGAGTCTCGAGCGATATTGCTGAACCTCCAGTTCAGCCAGCCTCTTAAAATTTACCAGGTTCTGTCGCCTGTAGCGATCCAAAAGAATAGCAGTTTGGTATGTAGACAAATGGGTCATTGAAATAAAACGGTCTTGGTCGAAAAAGGCTAAGTGGTTAAAGGCGAAAAAGTCATTTGGAATAAACTGGAAGTCTTTCACAAACAGTTCTAAGTTCTCTCCCTCATCAATGATTCCACAGGGTGGAGGTGCATCGCCGAAAACGTAGTCAGACGGCTGAAAAGCCTCTTGTCCATACATGTACATCACAGCTGTGGTGACTTTAGTCGTATCGAGCATCGCAAATAATGTTCGCAAACGACTATCGAAAATATATGTCCGGGTACAGTCTGGGAATTCAGCTGGACGATATAAACCAACTTTCTTAGATAGAGTCCGTATTTGTTTGGCATAATTTTTCAAATACGCAGGCGCTTTATTTGGGAGAACTTCTTCTATAACCTGGCAGTACAGAGCAATATCATACTTTAAACAGGGAAGATTAGCTCCATTTTTTAAGGGTACGTCAAATATTTTTTGCATCTAATCATCCTCCTTAGTGTTTGATACGGAAGCGGCGCGGCAACGCCGCCCTCACCAACAGGATAGCACACTGGAAGGCAAAAGAACAAGCCGAAACGGCCCCCGGGGCCGTCTGCGGAGGGGTGGCCGCCCCGCACTGAAGATGGCAGGCCAGAGGCAGGTGATCCTTTGAATATAACATTAAATCCAGGGCAGGTTGCAGTTCTGATGGGATGCCATAGAACCACGGTGTTGCGCCAGATTCAATGCTCGCGCATAAGCGCAACACAAATTCAAAATAGCCGAAACCAACCAGAGTATGCTATTCCGTTAGCTTCGCTTCCTGCCGACATCCAGCGACGCTGGTACGTACAGCAGGGCGAAAAGGCTGAGACCACGGCGCTGCTTGCGTCAGCGGAGCAGCGTACGACGGACAAGCCGAGGCCGGGGCGAAAAGCCCCTGGCAAGAAGCCCCTGGATGAGTACACCATGGCCGAGCGCGAACAGATCGCGTTCTGGATGAACACGGTGGCTGAATGGCGGGAGTTCCGACAGGGCACAGGCAAAGCAGCGGATCTGGATGAGGACTTTGTGGAGCGCCTGCGCGCCCGATACCCGGACTTGCAGGTCAGCCGGGGCACACTGTACCGCAAATGGCAGGCCGTGCGTGCAGATGACTGGGACGCTCTGGTGGACAATCGGGGCAAGGCCCGGAAGGGCCAGAGCAGCATCCACCCGGCAGCCTGGGACATATTCTGCGGGTTGTATCTGACCCAGCGTCAGCTGAGCGCGGAACGATGTCTGGAACTGACCGAGGAGTGGGCGCTGCAGAACCGCCCGGAGGCGCTTCCGCTGCCCAGCGTACAGACCTTCCAGCGCGGCGTGAGGGCACTTCCGCCCGAAGTCGTGTTCTATGCGCGGGAGGGCCCGCGCAAATGGTGGGCGAAGTACAGCCCTTACATCTCGCGCCGCTACGATGAGATTGAAAGCAACGCCATCTGGGTGGGCGATACCTACACCATGGATATCGTGACACGGACGGAGTCGGGGCAGCTGCACCGGATGTACTTATCCGCCTGGGTGGATGCCCGCAGCGGCATCTTCGTGGGCTGGGGCATGAGCGATGGGACCAAGAGCCAGAACAGCGTGAACGCGCTGCGAGACGCCTGCGAACGCCAGGGCACACTGCCGCTGATGAACCTGTACAACGACAATGGCCGAGAATACCTGACCTTCGACTTTGGCGGTCTGGGCCACCGGGCCAAGAAAACCACGGCAAACGGGGAGCCGAAGTTCCAGCCACTTACCATTATGGAGCGGATGGAAGTGAAGATGGTGAACGCCATCCCGAAGAACTCCCGGGCAAAGATCGTGGAGAGAAGTTTCCGGGCGCTCAAAGACCGGCTCATGCGGCTGTTCCCCACTTTCACGGGCGGATCGCCCCAGGAGAAGCCGGAAGACCTGAAAGCAATCTTGAAAAGCGGGCGTCAGGTTCCCACAGACGCAGAGGCCCGGGATACCCTGGACAAGCTGATCCAGTACGACCTGAACTACTCAAAGTACGACGGGCCGGTGGTGGCGGACAAAGGCAAGCGGAAAATCGACGTGTACAACGAGAACTGCGTACGGGAAAAGGTCCCGGCAGACCCCGGTGTGCTGCAGCTGATGCTGATGCGCTCTACTCGCCCGCTCAAGGTGGGCCGCGCCGGAATCGTGACCGCCATCAACGGCGTGCCGATGAAGTTCTGGAACGAGGAAATCCGGCACTACATGGATCAGAAAGTGTATATTCGCTACGATCCTGCCGATCTGAGCAGCGTGCGGATGTACGCTGCGGACACCGATCAGTACCTCATGACGGTAGGCCGGAGTCCGCTGGAAGCCAGCTATGGCGAGGACCCGGAGGTTCTGAAGGAACTGCTGAAGGTGCAGCGTCACTCGGCCCGTTCGATACAGAAAGCGGTACAGGTGCTGCGGGCTGCTGGCAGAGAGGTGAGTCCGATGGAACTTGCGCTGGACATCGCGGCGCGGAACGCAGCCGGGCCGGTGGCCAAAAAGAACATTCGGCAGACCGAGATCATGTACGACCGGGAGACTGCCACCGCGCCGCCGCTGCCTATGGCGGTTGGCGACCCTGGAGACCTGGACATAGCTCGGATGAACAGAAACTTCATGACTTGGATGGAAGGAGATACAGACGATGGAGAAGATTTTTAACACGGCCCTGCAGGACCGCACCCGGGAGTACATGGAGACCACCGGCACAAGCCAGGCTGAACTCGCCCGCCGTCTGGGCATGACGAACAGCAGCACTCTGAGCCGCTGGCTGAAAAGCGCCTACAGTGGCGATGTGGAAAAGGTAGAGCGGAGCCTGGAAGAGTTCTTCCGGACTCAGATGGAAGCCGACAAGGCTGCCGAGAAAGCGGCCCCGTATCGGCCCGCCGGCGACTATGTCCCCACCAGCATCTCGGAGGATGTTTACCAGAGCATCAAGTATTGCCAGCTTCATCGGTGCGTGACCGTACTGCATGGGGACGCCGGTGTGGGCAAGACAAAGGGGGCGCAGAAGTTCCTGCGTGAAAACCCGTCCAGCACCATCTACATCAGCGTGGATCCCATCACCAGTAACGTGAACGGTGTTGTCCGTCTGCTTGCAAGGGAGCTGAAAATGCCTGAAAAGCGCAACAAAATGGATCTCATGCTGGAGATCCGGGAGCGTTTGGCGAACACCAACAAGGTAATAATCGTGGATGAAGCGCAGTTCCTGAATCTGCCCGCCATCGAGGTACTGCGGACGCTGAGCGATATGGATAGCAAGACCGGTACCCCGGGGAACGGAGTCTGCCTGATCGGCAACAGCCAGGTATATGACCGTATCCAGGGCAAAGCCCAGGCCGAGTTTGCACAGACCTTCACCCGGGTAAAGATGCCCCGGCACTATCTGGCCCGCAGTATCACGCTGGAAGATGTAAAGAAGCTGTTCCCTGCGTTGAATGGGGAAAAAGAGCTGAGTTTCCTGCTTGGGATCGCGCGGAGCGTGTACAGCATCCGCACCGCACAGAACATCTATGAAAATGCGATCAGGATGGAAGATGTGAGCTATAGCGGCCTGCGCAAGGTCGCCACGGCCATGAATTTGCGGGTATCGTGAAGGAGGGCAGACCATGAAACGGAGAAAGGAAAGGCTTTGGGTGAGTTTTGCCGGAGGGTTGCTCTCCGGTCTGATGCTGGCTTTGGCCGCATGGGTGTACACGGGCCGCCCGATGGTGTTCGGCGGCGAGGTGCTGGTGCTGCCGCTGATCGTGGTGCTGATCGGGTTCGGCTGGCAGCTGGGCCAGCTGGCCGCGATGGCGGACATGGAGCAATGGTACCGCCGACGCACCAGAAGACGGTAATACCAAAATAGCCGAAACGGCCCCACCCGGGGCCGTCTGCCGGGAATGGCCGTCCGGCACTGACGATGGCAGGCCAGCGATAAGCCCACGCAAGGCGGGCGGAAAGGAGCATTTATGGACGACAAGTGGGAATATCCCCGCGCAGTAGAGGTCAAAGCCGGAGAAATACAGATCGACGCTCAGTTGGCAATGCCTGTTGTTGGAGACAGGGCATTCCCCAACACAGCCTGGTATCGCGTGGACGCCAATACAGGCAAAGTCACCATTCGGTACCACGATGAGGGTCAGAACGAAAAAACCGAAGAGTTTGACATAAAGGATGTTGTGCTCTCCGGTTGGCCCCCGGAAGAACGCACCAACACCCAGGCGCGGGGAGGTTCATGATGACTACATTATTGTTGGTGGCGGCCCTGATGATCTCCGCCTACGGCTGGATAAAGAACGTGATCGCATTGCATGCGATCATCTACTACCTGGAAATCCGGCATCACGATCTCCCCAGCGATGAAGAGATTGAGCAATGCTGCGAGCATGTGGTTCGAATGCTGCTTCATCTGCGCTGATACCAAAGCCGAAACGGCCCCACCCCGGGGCCGTCTGCCGGGAATGGCCACCCGGTACTGATGATGGCAGGCCAAGCGCGAACTTTTACTGCAGAAATTTCGAACCAAAAGGAGGTGAAGAAAATGCGGCTGATTGATGCCGACAATCTGATCGAAAAATGTGAGAACCTATACATGCGGGGGCATGTCCTGTTTCACGGCGTTACCGCCTTCACTATTGAGAACACGCCGACTATCGAACCCGATGATCTTCCCGTCGTGCACCAACTGCAGGGAGAACTGGCACTGATAACGCAGCAGCGTGATATGTACAAGAGCGTTCTCGAGCGCATTACCACCCATGGCGATTGCAATGACTGTGAAGATGTGAAAGGATGCAGGTTTGTGCCGGGAATTGGGGAAGATACGCGATATAACTGCCCATTATGGCGCGGCCCGCAGAAGGAAAAATAAGCGTGGAACGGTTAGCAGAAATACAGCTTGGGGCCGTAAGGCCTCACCTTAATGCAGCTGGCCGATAAGGCCATCGGTCCCAAGCCCGAAGAAATGCAGAGGGAGGTAAAGGAGGCAGATAATGTCAGCTTGCAAAATCTGCAATCAGCCATCCAATGTGAAGACAGTGAGTCACACTGCCTGCCGCGATGAATTGATGGAGGTCATATGTGATGACTACTGTCGGTGGCCGCGGGAAGTTCGCAGTCAGACTGAGCTGGATGAGAAATGCAGCATCTGCAAAATTGTGGAGTTGCTTGGAAAGGAAGGGTAAAATGGCAAGAAAGAAAGTGCTCAGCGAACCCGCACTGCGGGACTGGGCGGCGGTGAACGAGGCTCTGCGGGATATCCGTGAGTGCCGTCACGCTCTGATTGAGATGGGCGTGGAGAAGGACCGGCGCATCGACAGCATCAAAGACGAGTACGCTAAAAACGCGCTGCCGATCCAGAACCGGATCAAGCGCCTGGAGGGCGAAGTCAAGGAATATGTGGACGCCCATCGCGCAGAACTGAGCGGCAAGAGCAGAACCCTCACCTTTGGCGTGGTGGGGTACCGAATCAGCAGCAAGCTGATGCTGGCAACCAGC
Organism: Gemmiger sp. An120; assembly: GCF_002160955.1. Lineage (GTDB taxonomy): Bacteria > Bacillota > Clostridia > Oscillospirales > Ruminococcaceae > Gemmiger_A > Gemmiger_A avium. The sequence continues at coordinate 19,449 of NZ_NFLN01000011.1, read as the reverse complement.
AAGGCGGCAGAGGCCATTGCCACACTCAAGGCGATGGGGCGCACGGAACTGATCAAGACCACCGAAACGCTGGATCGGGAAGCATTGAAGAAGCAGCCGCAGAGCGTACTGGAACAGGTCGGAGCGTACATCAAGGTGACGGACGAATTCTACTACGACGTGGAGGACACGGCCTCCATGACCTAAAGGAGGGTAACAGGATGGGTATGCTGAATATAGACAACGGCTCGAAGCGGCGCATCTATGCCATCGCAGCGAGCCTGGGCATGGTGCAGGGGCATGACCATGAGGACCCGCTGCACCTGCTTGTGCAGGGCCTCACGGGCAAAGAAGGCATATCCGACCTGACGCCCGCAGAAGGCCAGCTGGTGGAACAGGAACTGATCCGACGCAAAGCGCGGCAGCACCAGGGCACACAGCCCAGGCAGCGGCAGCGGCGTAAGCGGAAATATGAAGAAATGCCGGGTGGCGTCACGGCGGCACAGCAGGGCAAGATCTGGTACCTGATGGGCGAGTTGGCCACATACGACCCGAAGCCCGGAGTCAGCCTGCAGGCCAGATTGTGCGGGATGATCGAAAAGCAGTTCCATGTAACAGCGTTTCCCGCCCAGCCCTGCCGGTTCCTCACACGGGAGCAGGGCGCGGCCCTGATCGAGGGGCTGAAGGACCAAGCGACGCGCGCCGAGCTGGAATACCTGCACAGCTCGAAGTACCGGCAGGACCAGGAGGCGGCCTATGAATAAGGAGTTGCTGAAACTTCTGACTTTGGAGGACCTGCAGGGTGAGGCTCGGGATCTGGCTGAACTGATCGGCATGGATGCTTTCCGTAAACTTGTGAGCGTATACGGGGGCACCGGGCGCATGTACATACCGCAACCAGATATGCTGCTTATACCGGTCCGCGACGCGAAAATCCGAGAAGAATACGATGGCTCCAACATCTATGAACTTTGCCGCAAATGGGATCTGAGCGAAGGGTATGTACGGAAAATCGTCGCAGAAAAAGCTAATGAATTACGCCGCCGCCCTATGGATGGGCAAGTCTCCCTGTTCGACCTGTAGCAGAGATTTGCTCTAAAAGTATGGTGGAAGGGAAAACGATATATAAGGTATGATGACCTCACAGCGAGGGCATCATACCTTATTTTCGTATACGGGGGAACGCAGATGACATTTGATACAGGCACCTGGTGGCTTATCGGAATCCTGCTCACAGCGCTGCTGGGGATTGTAGGAGCCCTGGTGAGCCGGTCTATTTTTCTTCAGCTGGATAAGAACAGCGCGGACATCAAGGAGGTGCGGGAAAACTACACGACCCGCACCAGTCACCAGAAGGACCTGGAGGCGATGCGCCGTGACATGAAGGAAATGCGCACCGAAATGCGCACCGAAATGCGGCAGATGAGCGAGGATGTCAAAGACATCAAAGAGAATGGCGTCCGCCGTGAAGAATATCTGAGGAGCCAGCTGAAACTGGAGAACAAGCTGGACCGGCTCATGGAACTGATGATGAAGGGAGCGAGCTAAATGAAGGAGCAGGATCTTGTGCGAAAGGTACAGGCGGGTGAACTTGCCTCGAACAATGGGACGGTGATCCGCACGCTGGCCGTGGTAGGCAGCGACTACAAGTACCTGAAGCTGCGCTCCCTGCTGCTGGCTTTGGCGGGCAGTATGGAGCGAGGGGCACTGTGCAGCAGTGTAAACTACCTGGCGGACAGTGGGTATCTGGCTGTCCGCAGCATCGAAGATAAGGCACCGGCCAGCGTATCCGACACGGAGATGGAAGACCTGGAGGTCAAGCTGACGCCCCGGGGCCTGCAGCTGCAGCGGTGCGTGGTAAGAGATCCGCTGGTGGATATGTAGGAGGTGGCGGGGATGGCACGGCGAAAAAATCGCAGCCGGAGCAAGATCAGCCAGCTGCCGCCGGAGATCCGCAGCACCGTAGAGGCCATGTCGCTGGCCCCGGCGCAGTTCACCTACAAAGACATCCGGGCGTATCTTGCACAGCAGGAGGTTTCGATCAGCGAGTCGGCCATCGGCACCTATGCGCGGGAGCTCAGGGCAAACCTTGAGTCACTGACGGTGGCGCAGGAGACTATGCGCGTCATGATGGAAACGGCCGCAAAGGTGCCGGAGATGGATGCGGTGGAGATCATAAACCGCATCGCCGGGCAGAAGATGCTGCAGGCCGTGATCAACAAGCCGGAGGAAGAATGGACCGAGGTGGGGCTGGACAAGCTGCTGCGGGAAATGAACGCCATGACGAAAGCCGTGGCGTATAAGCAGCGGATCGACCAGCAGAACAAAACGGACGCACAGGCCGCTGCGGACGAGCTGAAAGCGCAGTTCTTTTCTGCGCTGGGCACTGAGCACCCGGATCTGTACCGGCAGGTGGTGCAGATCCTGGAACGGAAAGCCAGGGAGGCGGAAGAATGAGAGCGTGGTATGTTCTGCAGGTTATGACCGGCACAGAACAGGATGTGTGCGGCAAGCTGCGCCGGACCGGGGTACAGGCCAGAGCGCCGGAGCAGAAAGTGCAGATCCGGCGGCATGGCCAGTGGCAGGAAGAAACGCGCCTGCTGATCCCCGGGTATGTGTTTGTGAGCGCAGAGTACACACCAGCCCTGTACCACCGCCTGGCCCCCATCGCGGGGGTCATCCGCTGGCTCGGCCTGGAAGATGGCCTCCCGCAGGCGCTGGATGCGAACGAGGCGCTGCGCTGGGGGCTGGATACCGGAGAAGAGATCGGGCTCTCCACAGTGGCGTTTTTCCCGGGCGGCTGGCGCGTGCTGGACGGGCCGTTACGGGAATTTGAACAGCAGATCGTGCAGATGGACCGGCGTCAGCGCCGGGCCACGGTGCGGACAGAGATCCTGGGGCATCCGCGCCGGCTTCGGTTCGGGATCACGGAGGCGCTGCCGTGAAGAAAAAAGAGCGCGAGCAGCTTGACGCCAACTGGCGAGCAGCGTGCCGCCAGTTTGACCGGCTGGTTCAAAACCGCCCACCGTATTTATGTACACGGTGCGTCTGGATGCTGAAGGATACCGGGCGTTTGGCCTGCCCTTTCAGCAGGTGCGTGCGCAAAGCGGATGAATGGCCAAAGCAATAGCGAGGAACGCGCTTTGCAAAGCCAGCGAAACTACTTTGCAAAAGCTACAAGGAAACCGGGAGCAAAGTGGGGTTGATTCGTCCCCCACGGCGTGATCGGCGGGCATAGAGGGGCAGTCATCCGGGCTAAATGGGCCGGATGGCGAAGCGTACCTATCAAAAACGGGTCAGTTTTTCCCGCTATGCCTACATACCCCTCTACAATCGCCGGAAAGCCGTTGCAAAACGTTGCAAGGCTCTGGACGGTCAAACGGGCCGCTCGGAGGCTTTTTTTCGTTACAGGCGAAATTTGGGGCGCTTTTGATGTTCCGGGCAGAAGGAGAAAACAAATGAGGACCAAAACCGAGAGCGTTGCCGGGCTGCTGGAAGGTATCCAGCGTGCGGCAGAGCAGAAAGAGTTCAATATTTTGCAAGATTTGCAAATGCTGCAGACCGCATACCCCAAGACCAGCAAGCGGGACTACCTGCAGCTGCTGAAAAAGCTTGCGGAAAAATACAGCGTAGACGAAGCGGCCGAGGTCCATGCCGCCCTGCTGCGTAAATGCCGTGCTGGAGACGTGGAAGCGATCCGGCTGTATGGGCAGATGCGACAGCAGGCCGGCGGTGAATGCCAGGAGGTGACCATCGTTGACAGCATCTAATGCCGGAACTCGGGTGGACCTGAAAGACGTTCTCGGGCCGGCCTTCTACGAACCCCACCGAAAAATCAGGTCGGGAGCCGTGGAGGAAGCGGTGCTGCCGGGTGGCCGCGGTAGTCTGAAGTCTTCGTTCTGTGGCGCGGAAGTGGTTCTGTTCATCCTGCGGAACCCGGACTGCCATGCGCTGGTGCTGCGGCAGGTCGCCGACACGCTGCGCGATAGTGTATACGCGCAGATTTTGTGGTGCATCGACAAGCTGGGGCTGGGTGGCAGCTTCCGTTGCACCCAGAGCCCCATGCAGTGTATTTATAAACCCACTGGGCAGCGTATTTTGTTCCGCGGCCTGGATGACCCGTACAAGATCAAATCCATCAAGCTGCCGTTCGGGTATATCGGCTGCCTTTGGTTCGAGGAAGCCGACCAGATCAAGGGTGGCGAGTCGGCAGTGCGAAACGTGCAGCAGTCAGCACTGCGCGGCGGCGCAAAGGCGCTGACACTGATCAGTTTCAACCCGCCCGCCTCCAGCCGCAACTGGGCCAACCGGTATGCGCGGGAATCACGTCCGGGCAAACTGGTCCACCCCACCACATACCTGCAGGCCCCGCCGGAATGGCTGGGGCCTAAATTTCTGTCCCAGGCCGACTGGCTGCGGCAGACCAAGCCTACCGCATACCGGCATGAATACCTGGGCGAAGCGGTGGGCAACGGCACCCAGGTGTTTGATAACATCCGGCTGGAATCCATCGACAAGAAGCGTATCCGTACCTTTGGCGAGATCATCAGCGGGGTCGACTGGGGCTGGTACCCGGACGCTTTTGCCTTCAACCGCACCTGGTACGATGCGGGCCGCCGTACCCTGTATATTATCGATGAACTTACCCTAAATAAACTGAACAACTTTGAAACGGCGGCGATGATAAAAAGGCGTATCCCGCAGGGGGAGCAGATCATCGCGGACAGCGCCGAGCCCAAGAGCTGCGCGGATTATCGGGACGCTGGTCTGCGGTGCTTTGAGGCAGTGAAAGGCCCCGGTAGCGTAAACCAGAGCATGAAGTGGCTGCAGAGCCTGGCCGCCATCGTCATCGACCCGGACAAATGCCCGGACACGGCCCGGGAGTTCACCGAGTACGAGTATGAGACAAACAAAGAGGGCGAAGCGATTCAGGTGTATGTGGACGCGGACAACCATCACATCGATGCGGTGCGTTACGCCACCAACCGGATCTGGCTGCGTAGGGGGACCTGATATGAACAGATTGAAAAAATGGCTGGTAGAGACCTATCTGCCGGCATATGCCCGCGCAGCCATGCAGGAGGACCAGGCCCGGCTGCACAGAAGGCTGGAACAGGAAATTGCAAAGAACCGGCAGCTGCGTGCATACGCGGACGGGCTTGAATATGCCCTGGAAGCGCTGGGGCGGCAGGACGTACGGGTACGGATCGGAGGTGGCGAGGATGGCTCTTATCCGGGCACTGCTTGATAAAAGCGTTCCAGGACTGGACGAGGCGTTCGGCGGACGGGATGTGGCCAGCGAGGAGATGCGGATTGCAATCAACAGCTGGATCGCAGAATACTTCAACCGCACTCCGGATAAAGATTCGGACCCCTGCCAGCGGCTGCCCTACACCATTGTCCATAAGCTGGAAAAAGGAATGTTCGCTGAGTACGACAGCGACCTGCAGGACAAGGAAAGCGCCAAGGGCAGCTGGATGAGCGAGAACCTGACACAGCTGGATCTGGCGAAAAGCACCGCGATGCAGTGGATGCTGATTGCCGGAGAAGCCTGGCTCAAGCCGGTTCCCTTTCAGCAGGACGGGAGGACATTCTTCCGCCCGCAGGTGATCCGGCGCAACCAGGCGGTGGTGATGGGGCGCGATCCGGACGGAAGGCTCACATCCATCGGCACAATAGAGCAGACCGCCCAGGGCGGGAGCTGGTACACGCTTGTGGAATCCCGCACGGTGGATGCAGCCGGGTTTCTCCAGATGCACAATAAGCTGTATAGAAGTTCGGGGGCCCACCTGTTGGGTGCCCCCTGTGCGCTGGACAGCCTGAGCCGGTATGCCGGGTTGTCCGAATCCTGGGTGTATCCCAAACCGGTGGGCAGCGTAGGACTGGTGCCGCTGCGCACCCCCATGGCCAACTGCGTGGACGGCAGCCTGGAGGCTGTAAGCATCTACGAGCCGGCCATGGGCCTTATTCACAACATCAACCGTAACGAGGCTCAGCTGGGCCGGGAGTTTGAACTGGGCCAGCACCGCATTATGGCACCAGCAGAAATGCTGCGCACCGGGGACCATGGCGAGCGTAAGCTGGACGACCAGGTGTTTGTGGGCCTGCAAGAATTCCGGGCGCAAGGGGGCATTGGTCTCACGGCCTTTTCCCCGACCCTGCGCCATGAATCATATGAGGCCCGCAAACAGAGTTACCTGAAAAGCGTTGAGAATGTCATCGGCATGAAGCGCGGACTGCTGAGCGATGTGCAGGAGGTGGAAAAGACCGCCTATGAGATCGCCAGCACGGCGGGTGATTACAACCTGAGTCTGATTGACCTGCAGCGAGTCTGGTTTGACGCGGTGCGGGAGTATCTGACCCTGTGCGATACGCTGGGCCGGATGTACCACTATTGTGATGACACCAGCTGGGATGCGCGGGAGCAGCTGAGCATCAGCTGGGGCAACGGTGTGCTGTACGACCCGGACAAGAACTGGAGCGAGATCCTTCAGATGGTGCAGAGCGAAATGCTCAAGCCGGAGATCGCGCTGGCCTGGAAGTACGATCTGCCCTGGGAAACTCCCAAGGATCTGGAGGCCATCCGCGAGAAGTACATGCCGGAACTGACCGACATGCTGCGTGAAGCGGGAGTGAGGTCGAGCTAAATGGACCGGGAAGAACGGCAGGAGGCCCTGGAGGAACTGCGAAAGAAAGCGGCAGCAGTGGCCGAACCCATCCATGAAATGCTGCTGCAGGATATTGTGCGTCGGGTGCGCGGCACCGGTGCGATCACCTCCACAGCAGAATACCAGATCTACCGGGCCGAGCAGCTGGGACTGGCCGAGAAGGAGATCAAAAAAGCCATCTCGGAGCAGCTGCAGGTGTCCGATACGGTGATCGACGCGCTGTTCGAGGACATGGCCGATCTGACCGCCGAGTTTTCGGATAACGGGCAGCTGCAGCAGCTGGTGGAGGCGTACAGCACCGTGTCCCGCCGCGCGGCAGCGGAAGACTTCGACAACCTGTGGGCCCCCGGGCCGGATGGAAAACTATACACGGTGAAAGAGGCATACGGCAAGATCATGGACTTTGCCTATATGCAGACAGCCACCGGCGCGCTGGACTACCAGACGGCGATCCGCCGGTCCCTGAAAGAGCTGCTGCAGCGCGGCATCCGCACGATTCCTCGGGCGGATGGGCGCAGTATGCGCATCGAGTACGCGGTGCGGCAGTACCTCGTCAATCGCATGGGCGAGATGCACAATGCCATCAGTCAGATGAACTACGAAACCATCGGCGCGGATGGATGGGAGATCAGCGCTCACGCCGCGCCCGCGCCGGATCATGCGCCCTACCAGGGACACCAGTATTCCGCAGAGGAATACGAGCAGGTCAATGGCAGCCTGGAACGCAAGTTCGGCTGGTGGGGCTGTATGCATACCGTATATCCTATCCTGCTGGGTATCAGCGAGCCGGCTTACAGTGATGAGCAGCTGCAGCGTTATCTGGATGAGAATGAAGCAGGCGTTACCTACGAGGGCCAGCATTACACCCTGTATGAGGCAAAGGCCCGCAAACGGCAGTTGGAGAGCCTGATCACCTCCACCAAGTACGACGTTATGGCAGCGGAGGGTGATCCGGAATGGCTGCGCACAACGCAGCTGCGGCTGTCCCGCATCCGGCAGGAATACAACCGATTCTGCCAGGCCACCGGCCAGACACCGGAGCCATGGCGCACCATGGCCGCCGAATACGGCCGCAGCCGGGCCAGCCGGGATGCCTGGGCAGCAAGGAAGCTGGGCATAAAAATCTCCGCCAAAAAACACTCGCCTAAAATGGCAAGTGATGCTATACTTGCAGCAGGACGTACTCCTTTGACTAAAAACAATGCCCAACAAACTGCCATGCTGCTCGAAGCCGGAATCCAGAAGTACACTCAGGTACCCAGCGCATGGAATTGTAAAGTTCGCTTTGACAAGCACTCTGAACACGAACTTGGATCAGCTGAATGGGATGGCACAGTATCACTGAGCGAGAACGCAGATACATCAATCTTGTTGCATGAACTTTTGCATATGCGTTCGGCAAACCGGTTCAAGGGAACTATATATGCAGAAAATGTGCATATTGAAGAAGGTGTTGTTCAACTTCTGACTGAGGAGATATGCAGGGACAATGGGTTGCCCTCACTTTCTGCATACAGCAAAGAGACGGCTTTGCTGCGAGGAATCAATAAGGCGGTGGGCCTTTACAAAACCGACCTCGAATTTGCCGTCGCGCTATTTGAAGTGGAACTGGATCAAAGATATGATTGGTTGCTGGAGCACGTTGAAGACACTCTTGCAAGTAAAGAAATTTCAGAAGATGTCAAAGGGGCAGTCAAGAGCGCTGTACATATGCTTTGGGGGAGTGATCCAATTTGACCGAGCAAGCAAAAAAGCAGCTTGAATTCTATCGGACGATGATCCTGTCCGGGAAAAAGGGTGTACCAGATCCGGAAGAGGAACAGGCTCAGCAGGATATTATCGCAATACTGAACGGCGAAAGACCTGTGCTCGACCGGGAAAAGCGTGAATCCGCAATCGCCCACTATCTTGCGCGGCCTCGGCTTACAGACGACGAATGGCTGGAGCTGGAAAAAGAAGTGCGGCAATTCATTGAGGATGAGGGCTTGTCTTTAGATGATCTTGGAGCATTTGCACACGATGCAGGCGAAACTCTTACCATGGTCTGTAACAGTATTCGCCACGAAAAGGAAAACGATAGGCATTAGGGCCGAGGTGATCCCCAATGGATAAAAAGGACGAACGGCAATTCAGCGCCTCCATGCTTTGCGAGGACTATATGGTATTCGAAACTGCTGTTCCTATGTGTAATGCTTGCAGGCATTGGCACCGAGGCAAAAACGAGTGCGATAGATACCCCACTGAAATCCCTGTCGCAGTTAGAGAAGCAGAAGTACATGATTGCAAGATGTTTGCACTCAACCCGGATTCTTCTGTTTATAAATATGTAAAGGCGAATCTGGAGCGCCACGAAAAAGACAACTGAACATTGTGACAAAAAGGACCTTTCGGGGTCCTTTTTTCAATGCCTTTGAAACGGGCTTACACGCCTGTTTCAAGGGCATTTTTAAATTGACCGAATATCCACCCATAAAACCGAGAGGAGTAAAAGATGCTGGATTTTTTGAAAGAGATCCTCGGCGATGCCTATACCGAGGATATCGGCACCCGCGTGAGCGAGGAGGTCGGCAAGCGCTTCGTCGAAAAAAGCGATCTCGAAGCCAAGGACAACGAGCTGAAAGCCGCCAAAGATCAGCTGGCCGACGCAGCCAAGACCATCGAGAGCCTGCAGGAGCAGGGCAAGGACCTGGAAGCGGTGCGCAAGGAAGCCGCGGAGTATAAGGCCCGTGCCCAGCAGGCGGAGAAGGACGCGGCTGCGCAGCTGGAGGAGTACAAGTTTGACACTTGGTGGAACGGCCAGGTATCGGCCAACAAGGGCCGGAACGCGGCGGTGCTGCGTACTTTGGCCGGCGAGGAAAGAATGCAGGCCCTGCGCGCCAGCACCAACCGGGATGCCGATGCGAAGACCTTGTTCGAGCAGCTGAAGAAAGACAGCGCGTATGCCTTCGAGGATATGACCCCGCCTCCCCCGCCCTATGCGGCAGGCACGGGAACGACCGTTGTGATGGCAAACAATGCCGCCATGCGCTCGGCCATGGGTCTGCCGGCTGAGAAGAAATAAGCAGTAATAGAAAGAGAGGAAAAGAATATGGCAAACCTTATCGAACTGGCAGCGAGCTACGTCCCTATGCTGGACGAAGTGTATGCGCTGGAATCCTGTACCTCCGACCTGGACGGATCGCCCGAACTGGTCAAGGAGGGTGCGAACGCGAACGAGCTGGTGATCCCCATGCTGGACATGGAGGGTCTGGCCGACTATGACCGGAACAGCGGGTATGTGGGAGGCGACGTCACCATGCGCAACGAAACGGTCAAGTGCAACTTTGACCGCGGCCGTTCTTTTTCGGTGGACAACTGCGACAACGCCGAGACGGCGGGCCTCGCGTTCGGCAAGCTGTCCAGTGAGTTCATCCGCACCAAGGTGGTGCCGGAGCTGGATGCGTTCCGTTTTGCCAGCTATGCCGGCAAGGCGGGTATCGGCAGCATGGAGGGCACCCTGGAAGATGGCGCGGCGGTGATCAAGGCGCTGAGCGACGCGCAGAACTACATGGACGAAGAAGGCGTGCCGGAAAACGAACGCCATCTTCGTATCACCCCCACGCTGCTGAGCATGGTGCGTAATCTGGATACCACCAAGAGCCGTGAGGTGTTGGACAGCTTTGCCAGCATCAAGCGGGTCCCCCAGAAGCGCTTCTATACCGCCATCGAGCAGCTGAGCGGCAAAAATGACGAGAAGGCGGGCGGTTACCGCCCGTACCCGAAGCACTATGAGAAGTGCAGCGAGGGTGACCCCGGCGCGCTGAAGGTAGTCGCGGACGGTGCCAGTCCGTCTGGCAGCGAAATCAAGGTGTCGGAAGTCACGCCTGTGGCAGACCCTGACTACACCCCTATCGAGAACGACTATGTGCGTGCTGTGCAGGGTGCGAAGATCAACTTCATGATTCTGCACAAGCCTGCGCTCATCCAGTTCCCGAAGCATAAAGCCCCCAAGATCGTTTCCCCTGAGGTCAACCAGGACGCTGATGCCTGGAAGTACGGGTACCGCATGGTGGGCATTGCGGATGTGTACGCGAACAAGCTCAGCGGCGTGTTCTGCCACCATCAGTCTGCCGGCGTGTAAGAAGGGAGTGGATCAGATATGGCGAACAAGATTGGTAAAGCATATGCGGCCCAGACTTCGGCAAAGCCCGCTGCCGCGCCGTCGGTATTTTCCTGTCCGCACTGCGGCAAGGTCTACAAGACCGCCAAGGGCCTGGAGGATCACCTGGTCAAGGATCATCCTGCAGAGCCGGAGAAGTAAGGAGAGGAGGCCAACGGCATGGCATATGCAGACTACACATTTTACACGGATGTGTATAAGGGCGACATGAGCGCGGAGGAGTTCGAACGCTGGGCCGCTAAAGCCGAGCTGCAGATCGACCGCTTCACAAGGAGCCGTGCAGCCTGTGCGCCGGAAAGTATGAAGCGAGCGCTGTCGCTGTGCTGCTGTGCCGTAGCGGATCAGCTGCGTACCTGGCATGATCAGGACGCCCGGACCCAGTCCGGCCTTGTGACCTCGGAAACCGTAGATGGGTACAGCGTAAGTTACCGCACGAACGGAGCGGAGCCGAATGACCGTGCCGCTGCGCGCCGGCTTGAGATGTACAATCTCTGCGTGGATTACCTCACCTGGCCTGTTAACCTCATGTATGCGGGGGTGGAGTAAATGAGCGTGCGCAATGCGAACATCACACTGTACCACCGGGAATACAACCCGGAGCAGGGTCAGGATGTATGGACGCGTACGCCGTACACTGGCGTCAGCTGGTACGGAGGCCGCGAAGTGACTACCGGAACCGGCGGCGATACTGCTGCGGATGGGTATACCGTGCGGATCTTCACCAACGAGGCGGTAACTGTCCAGCCTGGCGATATCGTGGTACAAGGCATTGTGTCGGATGAGATCACCAGCGCATCACAGCTTACCCAGAAATATCCGGAAAGCTGGCGCGTGACCCTTGTTCGGGATAACCGGCGCGGCGGGCTTGCCCATTGGCGGATCGGGGGCGAGTGACAAATGGCGCTTCTGACCATTACCACGCCCCGGGGCAAGCTGGTGCAGCGTAAAACAGCCGGCGGCACCGTCAAGGCGCGGCTGACCTGGTCACCATCCTTTGCCGCCGAACGCACCAAACAGCTGGACACGGTACAGGCTTTTGTGGACAGCGAAGTGATCCGCTTGATGGCCCCCTACACACCCATGCAGAGCGGGCTGCTGATTAAGGCGGCCACGCTGGGCACTGTGATCGGGAGTGGCGAGGTCCAGCAGATCGCCCCGTATGCGGCCATGCAGTATTACCGTACCGACATCACCAGAAAATACGACCCGCGCCGTGGCGCTAAGTGGTTTGAACGCATGAAGGTGGACCGCAAGGCGTATATCCTGAAAGGCGCGGCAGAGAAAGCGGGGGCACGATATGGTTGATACCATCATCCAGGCGCTTCAAGAATACCTGCAGGCCTGTCCGCTGTTGGACGGAGCACGGTTGAACGTGGACTTCCTGCCGTCCCGACCGCTGGAATATATGATCAGCCCGTCGCCGGTGGATGAGGTCCTCCGCGCGTATGTGCATGGCTCATCCCTGCGCCAGTATGTGTTCGTGCTGGCGTCCAAATCGCCGGTAGACGAGGGTGTGGCGCAGAACCTGGCAAACAGCGGATTTTATGAGAAGATGGCAGCCTGGATGGAGGCGCAAACGCGTCAACGGCATTTCCCGGCTCTGCCTGCAGACAAACAGCCGGTGCTCATGGAGGCCATGAGCACCGGTTACTTAATGAGCGCCACCGGCACGGAAGGACAGTATCAGATCCAGTGCCGGCTGGTCTATTTCCAGAAAGGAGCAAGAAACAGATGAAATTGTCTGAACTGATGACCGGCGTGACGCCCGATCCCGAATTCGCGGGTATCGTCACAGCCGGGGACATGGTGCTGGCTGTGGACTTCTCTGGTGAAGCCGCCAGTCCTGCCGACTACATTGTGGCGGATGAGGGCGTTACCGAGCAGACCGGCACCCTGGAAGCAACTACTGCCGACAGCACGTATCTGCGCAGCGGCACTTCCACTACCAAGACCGGCACCACCCGCAGCTTTACGGTTGCCGGCGACCGTTTTGCGGGGGATGAGTTTCAGGACGCGCTGCTGGACCACAGACTCAAGTACGGCACCGGCCAGACGGTGATCAAGAAGTATGTGTATTTCAACATGCTCACCGGCAAAGGCGAACAGGGCAGCATCAGCATCGCGGTGGAGGACGACAACAGCGGCGCAGCTGGTGAGAATGCCGGCTGGTCCGCTACCCTTACCGCGCGCGGAACGCCGAAGGCGTACACCTATAGCCCGGCGGAAATGGAATCTCTCGCTTCGGTAGCCGCCAAGACCACAACCCAGAAAAGTTCCTGATCCCGGAGGCCCCCATGGGGGCCTCCCTTTTCTATAAGGAGAGAAATATATGCTGAAAGTAAACGGCCTGGAGCTGGGTTTCGATATCACCGCTCCGGACGATCTTCACCGATACCTGGACGCCGCAAAAGCCATGGATGAAGCCGCAGCGTCCGCGCCCCCGCTGCCGAAAGCCGAAGCCCTTTCCACTCGGGAAGGACTGCAGGCGTACACTGCATATATCGAAGGTCAGTGCAAGCTTTTGACCGACTTCGTGGACAATGCCTTTGGGGACGGCACCTGCAACGCTCTGCTGGGTCCCAAGACCAGCCTGAGTGGTCTGATGGATGTGGTGGCTGCGTTGCGGGAAGCTGTTGCCGCGCAGGGCCAGCAGGCCGGTGAGAGGATCGCTGCTTATATGCCCAACCGTGCAACCCAGGGCGAAAAATGACCTGTCTGTTGTTGGAGAACGGTCTGCCGGACAGCATTGATGGGGTGACCATCTACCCGGATTACCGCAACATGATCCGCTTTGAGCAGATACTGGATGACGACGCTTTGAACGATGTGGAAAAAACGATCCTTGGCGTGAACCAGCTGTTTGAGGAGCTGCCGCCGGGCGGCATGGCCCGAGCCGTGGACCGGCTGCAGTGGTTTTACCGCAGGGGGCGCGATCCGAAGGATGTGCGCGCCGGAGCCGGAAAGAGCAATGAGCGGGCCTATGACCTTGTCATGGATGCGGGCTGCATTTATGCAAGCTTTTTGCAGGCGTATCATATCGACCTTACAAAGGTGCGATTCCTGCACTGGTGGGCATTTACATCCCTGCTGGAAAACCTGCCGGAAGATACTCCCATGGCGCAGCGGATGCACCTGCGGACAATGGAACTGTCGGAGATAAAAGATAACAAGCTCCGGCAACAGTATCACAAGATGCAAAAGCAGGTCGCACTACCCCGCAAAGCAGTTACGCGTGGCCAGCGGGCAGAAAGCCTGTCTGATCGCGTAAAGCGGCGGCACGCGGAAGCAAGGAAGGAACTTGAGAGGAGGAAGCAGCATGGGCTATGACGGTTCGATCATCTTTGATACGCACATAGACACCAGCGGCTTCACCTCGGGCACAAAAGATGTAAACAATGAGCTTTCCAACATCGGTAAAGGCGCAGAAGACGCTGCCCGCGGGCTCGGTGAACTGCCGGAGGAGTTCGACAAAACAGCCGAAAGTGCTGGCCGTCTGGAAGACATCGTAAAAGGCGGCGCTGTATTTAAGGTGATTGAAAAGGGTGTCAGTGCCGTGGTGGCTTCCCTTGACTCTGCCATCGACCGGGTGGACACGATGAACCGGTTCCCCATGATGATGGAACAAATGGGGTACAGCGCCGAGGCTGCCCAATCCGCCGTGGATAAGCTGTCCAAGGGAGTGCAGGGCCTTCCCACCACGCTGGACAGCGTGGTATCCACAGCCCAGCGCCTGACTATCCTGACAGATAACCTGGAACAGTCTGTCGATACGACCATCGCACTGAACAACGCATTCCTGGCCAGTGGGTCTGGTGCCGAAGGCGCTGCCCGCGGGTTGGAACAGTATGTGCAGATGCTCAGCCGCGGCGAGGTGGATCTGGAAGGTTGGCGAACCCTGCAGGAGACCATGGGAATCGGTTTGACCCGTGTGGCGGAAAGTTTCGGGTATGCGGGACAAAGCGCGCAAACCGAGCTGTATGATGCTTTGAAGAATGGTGATATCACTATTCAGCAGTTTAACGCACGGCTGATAGAACTCAACAACGGCGTGGGCGGCTTCGCAGATCTGGCCAAAACTTCCAGCGTTGGTATCCGTACCGCTTGGACAAACATGTCCACGGCTGTGGTACGTGGTACCGCTTCGATTGTTACCAGCGTTGATGAAGGCCTTTCCAAGACGAAATTCAAGAGTATCCAGAATAGCATCGAAACCATGGGAAAGGGTGCCGAGGCGGCTTTGAAAGCGCTGGCCCCTGCCTTTGGGCTTGTTGCTTCGAATGCGGATACACTGGCTGTAGTCTTGGGCGTGCTTGCAGTAGCCTACGGTGCCAACAAGGCGGTAACTGCCTTCACTGCCGCGCAAAAGGTGGCGGCAGCCGCGATCCTCGCGGCGGATGCTGCAGGTATTGCCGCCGTTCCAACCCTGAACGCCCAGGCAGTTGCAGAAGCCCGGGCGACAGCGGCTAAGACCCTCGGCGCAAAGGCAACCGCTGCGCAAACAGCTGCACAAATGGCGCAGAATGGCGTTATGACAGCAGGTACATTTGTGCTGGGCGGCATGACTACCGGTATGGGGTTGGCCACTGTGGCGTCGGGACTGCTGACCGCAGCCACCACAGCGTTGGGTACTGCGATCAAGATCGCTATGGGCCCTGTCGGCTGGATTACTGCAGGGATCACGCTGCTTGTAGCAGGCGCCACTGCCCTGTACAAGTGGATCACCGCAGATAGCGAGGCGTACACTGAGCAAGCGGATGCGATAGATCAGTTGGCCAGTGCGCAGGAAGAACTGGCGCAGAGTAATGAGGCCAGCTTGAAGACCTATGAGGAAAGCGTAAAGGCTCTCAGTGCGAACGCCGACGCAGCCTCTGCCCTGACCCGCGAGATGGATGAGCTGAACAAGGCAGACGAAAAAAGTGCCACACAAAAGCTGCGGATGGGTGCTATTGTTGCGGAATTGAACGAGCAATACCAGGATCTGTGCCTTGTCTACGATGACGAAACAGATCAGCTGAACATGACCACTAAGCAGCTGCGGGATTATATCAGGGCTCATAAGGAGATGGAGCAGGCAGCGACCTTACAGGAGCGGTATAACGAACTTCTGGAGGAAGAGGCGACCATCCGTCAAAACCAGACGGAATTAACCGATAAAGAGGCCGAACTCGAAAGTCAGTTGGAGCAAAAACTCCTGACCACAAGCGAGTATAACGAACTGTTGGAGCAGCTGAATGATACCCGCGCTGGGTATATTGAGCAGGAGCAGGAGATCGCCGCGCAGGAGGAGGAGCTGAAAAGCCAGCTTGCGGACCTGGACACTACCTGGGCTCAACAGACCATTGCCAACACCCAGGCCGTACAGGAAGCCAATGAAGCGGCAGCCGAGGCCCGGGAACAGGAACTGGAGCGGCAGACCAAGGCGCTGGAAACCTATACTGCGGCAGCAACCAACTACATGGATCAGCTTGACACTAAGACGGAAGTCAGTGTGAGTGACATGATCGCAAACCTGGAACATAACCAGAAGGCCGTAGCAGAATGGGCAGCCAATCTGGATGAACTGGCGGCCAGAGGGATCGACCAGGGACTGCTGCAGCACCTGCGCGATGCTGGCCCGGAGGCGGCCGGCCAGGTAGCTGCACTGGTGAATGCTACGGATGCCCAGCTCCAGCGCATGAGCGAGCTGTTTGCCAATGGCACTGATGTGGCGGTCCAGGCGCTGCTGACCGAATTGGGGCTGCCGGAGACAGCTGAGTCTGCCGGTTCAGCAGGCAGCAGCCTTGTAGACAATGTGGCAGCGGGCGTTGATGCCAATGCTTCGCTGACAGCTTCGACGCAGAAACTGATCGAAGACGCAAAGCGCACCGCGCAAGCGTCGGTATCCGCCAATGATTTTCCTTCCGTGGGCAAGTCGATGATGGACGGGATCACCGCTGGTGTGAATGCTGGCGCATCCGGATTGGTGAACGCGATGGTGGCCGCGGTGGAGTCAGCGGTAGCCGCCGCCAAAGCTACAGCAGACATCCATTCTCCGTCCAAGGTATTCCGCAGAGTCATTGGCTTGAACATTATGCGCGGCTGGGCTCTGGGTGTGGAGGACGGCGAACCGCTGGTCTCGCAAAGCGTCGTAGACGCGATGGAATCGCTACGCCGGGAAGTCGCCGGAGGTACAGACCCGGCGGGCCTTGTCCGCTCTATGCGTACCAGCGTGGCAGATATGCAGGCCGCGTTTGCCGGGCAGATTCGCAGCGCAGGGCCGACCGCTATTCACGAAAAGGGGTCTGCGACAGGTAATATTACGAATTACACGCAGAACGTTTACTTCGAAGATACCATGCAGGCCCCGGACGAAATCGCCCGGGCACTGCGTATTCAAAACACCTATGGAATGGCAGGTGAACGGTAAATGGATACGGAAGTGATCGCGCGCTTCGTTCGCTCGGACAACACTGAGTTTATAGTGGACGAAACTGACTGGGGTTTGACAGCCATCGACGGTGCAGATGCAGCCAAGTATGAGCTGTTCACCCAAAAGAACGGAACCGGCGACGGAGATACCACCACAGGAAAACGGGTGGCCGCGCGGGATCTGGAGCTCCAGGCCGCCGTTATGGACACGCGTCTTAACGCAGAACTTCGACAACAGGCCAAACGGTTCTTCAATCCCAAGTCCACCTATCGAGTCTATCTGACCTATATGGGAACTACTGCTTGGCTTGAAGCCGAGCTTGAAGCTTTTCAGGCACCCAGCAAACAGATTGACCTCCCGCAGGAATTCAGCGCCTACTTCCTTGCCACAGATCCGTACTGGAAAAGTGTGGACGACTTCGGCCAGGACATTGCAGCCATCACGCCGCGGTGGGGGTTCCCGTATATGGATCACCCGGACTTGGGCGTGCTGGTGGATGTGGCAAACTTTGCCCGGAAAGTGACCTTCGACTACGACGGCGACGTGCCGGCCTGGCCTGTCATCACCCTTACGGTGGACGCCCCGGTGACCAACCCGAAGATCGTAAACGGCACCGCCTTCGTGCGGCTCATCGACGAATTGGCGGCCGGCGACACCGTGGTCATCACCACGGCGCCTCAGCGCATCCGCATCACAAAGAACGGGCAGAACGTGCTCAACAGGGTGGACCGCGCCAGCAACTTCGCCGGCCTGGCCCTGCAGCCAGGTACCAACGTATACAGCTTTGCCGCCGACTATGGCGACAACAGCCTGCATGTGGTTATCCGGTACAACAAGCAGTATCTGGGGGTGTGATCCATGCAGCTTCTTGCTCTGGACGCCGACTTTCAGCCGGTGGCCTATCTGCCTTTCTTCAATCTCCAGTGGACCCGGGAGTATTACCAGGTTGGTAATTTCTCCGTACAGATCGCGGCGGCTGACTACCAGCCGACCATGGCCTATCTGTACACTCCCGACCGCCCGGAAACCGGCATCATCCAGAAGGTGGAGCTCACCGAGACGGTCAAGGGAAGGTTCGTGCAGCTTTCGGGATATTTTCTGGAAGTCATCCTCAACGACAAGGTAGTGTATCCTGCATACTACGCTACGGGCACTATCCCGGCGGCGGTAGTGGCCATGCTGCGACAATACAAGGATGATATCCCGCTGCTGACTGTGGCGGATGCTCCGGCCACTCAGGCGGACGAAACCAACTGGCAGGAGACCGGCGGGCAACTGGCCGATGTGGCTTACACCAAGCTTCAGACGGTGCAGATGTCGCTGCGCTGCCGGTACGACTACCAGGCGAACACCATCACCGCCGAGGTCTGGCAGGGCCTGGACCGCACCCAGGAGCAAACGGCCAACCCTTTCGTGACCTTCAGCGATGGCTTCGGTAACCTGACACAGGTGGATGCATCAGTAGATCGATCCAACTATAAGAATTACGCCATTGTGGCCGGGCAGGACCAGGCCGAAAACCGCAAGGTGGCCTATGCGGATCTGTCCGGCGGCGGCTACAAAAGGGTGCTATATGTGGATGCCCGCAGTGATCGATGGGACCCGGAGGAACAAACGGAGAGCGAGTATCTTGCCGGTTTGGAACAGAAAGGCCTGGATAAGCTGCTGAACTATGCAATCATCCGTAATGTGGACATCCAGACGGCAGCTGGCGGTTTTGTTTACCTTGAGGACTGGGATCTGGGCGACCAGGTGGATGCAATCGTGGAAGACATCGGCCTGGCCGTACAGGCCCGCATCGTAACGGTGCGGGAGGTTTTCAAGCAGAACAACCACACGGTCGAGATAGAGCTGGGGGACAAAAAGCTGACACAGCTGCAGAAAGCGAGGATGATTTACTGAATGCAAAGTTATCCGTTTACATCTGACAAGATTACCTACGATGAGCAAGGTCTGCCGAAGTATGACCGCGCGGTGGACAGTGCTTTTCTGCGCAAGGTATTTGCGCAGTATTTTTCGGATGGTGTCTTTTATAAACCGGAAAACGCCCTGCAGGTCGTAGTGGATACCGGCATGCAGGTAGCGGTGGAGCCGGGCTCCTGCCACATCCAGGGGGCCATGGGCATTGAACCGAACCGCCGCACTCTGGTGGTGCAGGCGGCGGAAGAACTGGACCGTATCGATACGGTGGTGGCCCGTCTGGACCTGTCTCGAGCGGTGCGCAGCATAGACCT
>NZ_NFLN01000010.1 GCF_002160955.1 Gemmiger sp. An120 | reverse complement strand
CCCCCCCGCCGCGGTTTAACTTTTTCACAGGGTTTGGCTGCTTTGTGGAAAACCGGCTCAGTCGTCCTTTTCCTCGGGCGGATAGACCCGAACCAGAACGCTCAGAATACGCTTGTCGTCCACTTCTTCCACGGTGCCGTGCAGGTTCTCGAAATCGAAGTCCTCGCCGGCCACCGGAATATGCTCCAGACATTCCAGCGCCCAGCCGGCCACGGTGGTGCAGTCGCCGTCGTAGTGGCGGTCGTCAAAGTTCACCGCCTCAAACAGCTCGTCGATGGGAGCTTCGCCCGCGGCCCGGTACAGATTCTCGCCGATGTTCTGCACCACGGGCGGCTCGGCCTCGTCGGTCTCGTCAAAGATCTCGCCCACCAGCTCTTCCAGCACGTCCTCCAGCGTTACCAGACCCAGCGTGCCGCCAAAATCGTCGGTCACAATGGCCATGTGCTGCTGCTTGCGGCGGAACTCCGCCAGCAGGGTGTTGATGTGCTTGGTG
The DNA here is from genome assembly GCF_002160955.1 of Gemmiger sp. An120. GTDB lineage: Bacteria > Bacillota > Clostridia > Oscillospirales > Ruminococcaceae > Gemmiger_A > Gemmiger_A avium. Next base: position 126,435 of record NZ_NFLN01000010.1, on the reverse strand, counting down.
CGGTAGACAAAGGGGATATCCCGGCACAGCGCCCGCACGTCCACGGGTTTGTTCTGCGCCAGGCACTGGAACAGATCCCGGGTATGGAGCATACCGATGATATTGTCGATATCACCCTCGTATACGGGGATGCGGGTGTAGCTGCTGTTCAGGGCCTTCTGGATGATCTCGTCGGCAGGGGAGTCCACATCCACCGCCAGAATGTCCACCCGGGGCACCAGGATCTCCTGTACCGTGATGTCGTCAAACTCAATCACGTTCTGGATCATATCGGTTTCCTGCTGGCTCAGCACGCCGTCCTCTTCCACCGTGTCAATGATGGTTTTAAGTTCGGCCTCGGTCACGCTGGGGCTGTCGTCGCCGCCGCGGGTGGCCAGCTTCTGCAGCTGGGCAAACAGAAATACCACCGGTTTCAGGATGGTTTTGATCAGGGTCATGGGCCGGGCCACTGCCAGCGACACCTTTTCCGAGTTGGTCTTGGCGAAGCTCTTGGGCATGATCTCGCCAAAGATCAGCACCAGGATGGTCACCACCACGGTGGCCACCACCGGGCCGGTCTGCTCGCCCAGCAGGGTGGAGCAGAACACCGTGGCCAGCGAAGAGGCGGACAGGTTCACCACGTTGTTGCCCACCAGAATGGAGGACAGGGTGCGGTCGTAGTCTTCCGCGTGGTGCAGCGCCGTTTCCGCGCGCTTGTCGCCGTCATCCGCCTTATTGCGCAGGCGGATCTTGTTCACACAGGAGAGCGCCGTTTCACTGGCGGAGAAAAACGCCGAAAATGCCAGCAGCAATACAAACGCAAGTATACTAGGGCCAGGAGAATCCAAAAACAATCACGTTCCTTTCCAAATCAAGGGGCCTGCCCTGTGCAGGCCCGATGAGTATATGTATACCAGAACATGCGGAAAATTGCAAGAGGCGCCTGTGCGTGGGACGCACACAAATGTGACGAGTGTGCAACATTTCTGCATCCAAAACGCACAAATTCCGGCGGGCGGTCCTGATTTCTTTTGTCCAGCAGGGAGAAAAGCGCCCGGTTGTGCAAAAACCACAAGACAAACTGTATTTTATATGCTATAATGCACAATATCAAAGGTGAGGCAACCCTGAGCGGGCGGTAGATCCTGTCGAAAAACGAACCGTGCCGCGCCCGCCGCTGCGCGTAGCCCCCTTTGGTGGTTTGACCCAACCTGTCTATATTATTTAGTAACGGAGGGACAACAAGTTATGGTAAAAGAAATTCGTGTTTCCAACTTCAGCGAAGTGAAAGAGATCGTTTCGGCTGCTTCCAGCTGCCTGGACGATATCGGCGTTCATGATAAAAACGGCAGTATTGCTGACGCCAAGAGCATCCTGGGCCTGATGAGCCTGGACTATTCCGCCCCTGTCAAGCTGGTGAGCGAGAACGAGGCTGAACTGGATCGTGTTTACCGTTCTGTGGTGCAGTAAGCGGCACGGAATGCGGCAGGCAGAAGCCTGCCGCCTGCGTAACAGGGCGTAAACGCGCAGCGGCCCCGGTTTTCCCCTTGTGGGAAGGCCGGGGCCTTTTCTTTTTTGGTCAGATGATAAAAACTGCCAAAAACTTGTGCTTTTGCAACCAAAAGCAATAAAGCATCTGTACGCGAGATGCGGACACTGAAAAAAATAATTCTCCACCAAAGCCCGTCCGGGTTTCCGTTTGTAACCGAATGGCGGCACTGCCGGGCAGAAAGCGGCATTGCCTGCCCGCCGCAAAAAAACAGCCCCACGGCCGAAAAGCCGCGGGGCTGTAAAATGTACGGTGCAATCAGGGATTGCCGTTTTTCTGGCGCCGTGCCTGCTGGATCTGGGCAGCCTGCTCCAGGGCTTTCTGCCGCTGGGCTTCCAGCTTTTCCTGCTCGGCCTTGCGGCGGGCTGCCTGCTGGGCCAGGCGGCGGCTGGCGCCCTCCTGGACCCGCTGCAGCTCCTGCTCCCGCTTGGCGGCTTCCGCCTGCGCATGCATGGCGCGGGCGGATTCCCGGGCGGAAGGCCGGGGCCCGGCAGACAGCGCGGCCGCGGGTACAGCGGCCGGGGCCGGTTCCGGCTCGGGCTGCGGTACGGGCTCAGCGGATACGGGTGCCGGGGGATCGGCAGGTGCCTCCACAGGGGCGGCATCCGCTGCATCCGGGGCAGCCGGCTCCGGTTCAGGCGGGGATTCCGGCTCCTCCGGCTCCGCTGCGGGTGCCGGTGCTTGGGGCAGGTGAGGCGCGTCGGCTTCTTCCGCCGGTTCGGCGGCGGGTTCATCCAGCGCGGCGGCTGCGGTCAGCTCCTCCACAGCCTGCTGCTTCTGCGCCTGGGTCTGTTCTTTTCGGGACGAATGGAAAAAGTCCAGCAGTTCCCCGAGAAAGGCAAACCAGACCGCCACCAGCAGCAGCACGGCACAGCCAATCACCAGATAGCGCACCGCGCCGCGCAGGTAGTCGCTTGTAATCAGCAGCTGCAGCGCCCAGCCGACCCCGACCGACAGCACACAGCTTACCGCAAACGGTAAAATCAGTTTTTGCTTCACGATGCGCCACCTCCTTTGCGCGCGGAATGAATTACTTGGTGCCGAAGATGCGGTCGCCCGCGTCGCCCAGGCCGGGCACAATGTAGCCGTTCTCGTTCAGGTGATCGTCCAGCGCGGCCACGTAGATGTCCACGTCGGGATGGGCTTCATGCAGCTTCTGCAGGCCTTCCGGCGCGGCAATGATGCCGATGAACTTGATGCTGCGGGCGCCCCGCTTCTTGATCTGGGTGATGGCATCCCGGGCGCTGCCGCCGGTGGCCAGCATCGGATCCAGCACGATCACATCCCGCTCGGCAATGTCGGCGGGCAGCTTGCAGTAGTACTCTACAGGCTCCAGGGTCTCCTCGTTGCGATACAGGCCGATGTGCCCCACCTTGGCGGCGGGCAGCAGGGTCAGCATGCCGTCCACCATGCCCAGACCAGCCCGCAGAATGGGCACCAGGGCCAGCTTGCGTCCGGCCAGAACCCGGGTATGGGCCACGGCAACAGGGGTCTCGATCTCCACTTCCTCAGTGGGCAGATCGCGGGTGGCCTCGTAGCACAGCAGGGTAGCCAGCTCGCTTACCAGCTCCTTGAATTCCTTGGTGCCGGTGTTCTTGTTGCGCAGCAGGCTCACCTTGTGCTGCACCAGGGGATGATCCAGGATCATGGGTTGTTTGCTCATTGTGTATCGCTCCTCTTCATTCAGTTATGCAAATGGCCCGCCGCCGTGTGCGGCGTGCACGTTACATCCCGCGGGCGGCCCGTTCCCGTTCGGCCTGGCTCAGCCGCAGATACCGGGGCGCCAGGGCGGCCGCGCTTACGGCTTCGCCGGCGGCGGCTGCCGCCTCGGCCGCCAGGCAAACGCCCAGCGCCCGGCTTTGACGCAGCGGTGCGGGGCAGGGGATCACCTGCGCCCGCGTATCGTATCTATTATAGCATAGGCCTGCCCCGTCACCAACAAAAAACACCGGATTTTTGCAATTTTTCAAAAAATCCTCGATGGTGCCCACCGGCTGGGCTGCGTCGGGGGTCAGCCGTTCACAGCCGGGCAGAGAGAACGCCGCCCAGTACACTTCCCCCCGGCGGGCGTCCAGCGCGGGGATCACCACGCCGCTGCCGGTGCAGCAGCGGGCCAGCGCCTCCAGGGTGGATACCCCGGCGCAGGGAATATCCCGGGGCAGCGCCAGCCCCTTGACCGCCGCCAGCCCGATCCGCAGCCCGGTAAAGCTGCCGGGCCCGGCGCATACCCCCAGCAGATCCACGTCCGCCAGGGTCAGCTCCAGCGCCGAAAGGGCGCTTTGCACCATGGGTAGCAGGGTCTCGCTGTGGGTGAGGCCCCGGTCCAGAAAACATTCGTACAGCAGCCGGCCGTCCTGGGTAACGGCCACGCCGGCCACCTTGCCGGCACAATCCAGCCCCAGACAGATCACAGCTCCACCCCCTCGATCTCGATTTCCCGGTCATCCGGGCCCGCGCCCGGGCGGATGTCAACCCGCACCGGGTTTTCCGCGTCCAGCAGGGCGGCGAAACTCTCGCTCCACTCGGCGGCCACCACCGCGCCTTCGTCCAGATATTCATAGAACCCGGCGGTGTACAGATCCTCTTCCGAATGGATGCGGTACAGATCAAAATGGGCCATCGGCCGGGGGCCGCGGTAGTAATTTACAATGGCAAAGGTGGGGCTGCTTACCGGGTCGGTACAGCCCAGCCCCTCGGCAATGCCCTGGGAGAACGCCGTCTTGCCCATGCCCAGCCCGCCGGTAAAGGCTACCAGGGCGCCCGGCGCCAGCTTAGCGGCCAGCCGCCGGCCCAAGGCCACTGTTTCCTCCCGGTTTGAGGTGTGAAAAACCGCCATGTGCCCCTCCTTGCCGCCGCCCGCTGTCACATCCGGGCGGCCTGCCTCGTATATAAGGTGTGTAAACTTCAACTATTATAGTATAATCCGAGGGAAACTGCAATCCGCCCGGGCATACCATTTTGCGGGCGGGTATGCTATAATACCTACATATGCCCTTTGGGGCAAAACCGGCTTTTGCCGCGCCGGGCACAGTCCGGCCGGTTTGATTTATAAGGAGACACACAGCATGAAAGCGGTGCGCAATTATCTGAAAACAACCGATAAAACCTATCTGTTCCTCTGCATGGCCTGCTCGATCTTTGCCGTGATCGTACTGATCTCGGTGGGCCGCTATTACGCGGGGGGCTTCAGCTACGATTCCCTCACCGGGGCCCGGGGCCTGGGCGGGTACAAATACGCGGTGGTGCAGGCGGGCGCCTTTATCCTGGGCCTGGGCTGCGCGGTGTTTTTGTCCTACCTGGACTACCAGACGCTGGCCCGGCTGTGGCCGCTGCATGTGTCGGTGACCTGGTTCCTGGTGCTGCTGACCCTGGTGTTCCACAATGTGGATATTGCCGGTTTCACCATCGGCTACGCCCCCTCCAACACCCAGAACTACAGTTGGATCCTGCTGCCGGGCGGCATCAGCCTGCAGCCCACCGAGCTGGCCAAGATCAGCTTTATGCTTACTTTTGCCATGCACCTGGACAATGTGCGGGAGCGCATCAACGAGCCCAAACAGCTGCTGGGGCTGCTGGCCCATATGGGGGCGCCGGTACTGACTGTGCACATTCAGGGTGACGATGGCACCGCGATCGTATTTGCGGCCATCGGCGCCATGATGCTGTTCAGTGCCGGGCTGTCCTGGAAATATATCAGCGCCGGGATCGGCCTGGCGGTGTCGGGGCTTCTGGGCGTGATCTTTTTCTTCCCGGGTCTTTTGCAGGGCTATCAGATGGACCGGATCATGAGCCTGTTTGATCCCGACAACCCGGTATATAAAGACGTGATCCTGCAGCAGAAGTACGGCCGCAACGCCATCGGCGCGGGGCGGATCTTCGGGCGGGGGCTGTTCAGTGACGCCCACACCTATGTACCCCGTTCGGAAAACGACTTTGTGTTCAGCTACATGGCCGAGAGCATCGGTTTTGTGGGCTGCCTGATCGTGCTGGGGGTGCTGTTTGCCATCGCCATCCGCACCCTGACCATCGGGGCCAACAGCGGCCAGCGGATGGGTACTTACCTGTGCGTGGGCGTTTTTGCCGCCATCGCGTTCCAGCTGATCATCAATCTGGGTATGAACCTGATGCTGCTGCCGGTCATCGGCGTGACCCTGCCCTTCTTCTCGGCGGGCGGCAGCAGCGTGCTGATGCTGTATATCTGCGTGGGGCTGGTGCTCAGCGTATACAGAAACAGCCGGTACAGCTGGCGCAGCGGGCGCTGATTTTCTGAACAACAACGGCAAAAGCCTCCCTGTCAGCGGGGGAACAGCGGCAGACTGTCCCTCCGGCAGGGAGGCTTTTGCGTTATCAAAAAAGGAGGAGGAAAAGAAAACGTTTATTCAGCCGGAATCAGGCGGAACCCTTCGGCGTAGAACGCGCCGCCCATGGGCAGTTCCTGCAGATCCAGCACAAGCCCTTCTTCGGTGGTGCGGAACCGTACCGGTTTGCGGGTGCGCATGCAGAATACCTGGGCGATGGGCCGGTCGGTGCGCAGGGTGAGACGGTCCGGCAGGCGGGGGACCTCGTCGTACCGGTAGAACGCAAAGATGGCGCCGTCCTTTTGGGTATAGCACAGCCGGTCGGTAAAGTAGGGCGCACAGATCCGGGTGCCGTAGATCCCCTCACCGAAAGCGGTCAGCCAGGCGCCCATCTCCCGCAAGGAACGCACCGCGGGGGCGGGCAGCGCCCCGTCGGGCTGGGGGGCCAGATTCAGCGCCAGGTTGCCGCCCTTGCATACCACCTCCAGCAGAAGATGCACCAGTTCCCGGCCGCTCTTGAACCGGTCGGTGTAGTGGAACGAGAATTTGTCGCCCACTGTGGTGCAGGTCTCCCAGGGCACCGAGAGGGCGGTGTCCGGTATGGTCTTTTCCGGTGTGATGAAGTTTTCGTGCTCGCCGCCGCAGGTGCGGTCGCATACGATCAGATGGGGCTGCGGGCCGGCGCGCAGTTCTTCCACGATCTCACCCAGGCGGATGTCCTGCCCCTGGTTGTCGGGACGCACCCAGCCGCCGTCCAGCCAGAGCACATCGATCTTTCCGTAGCGGGTGCCCAGTTCCCGGATCTGCTCGTGGGTGAACTGCACATACTGCTCCCACAGCTCGGGGTGCTCCTGTACATCGTAGTTCACGTTGCGGGTGGGGGCGGGGCCGAACTGCGGCGCCCAGTAGAAGGGGCTGTTCCAGTCCGGCTTGGAAAAATAGGTGGAGATGGCCAGCCCCTGCCGCCGGAACTCCCGGTACAGCGCCCCCACCACGTCCGCGTCGGGATGGGTGTGGAACGGGCAGTCCGGTGCGGTGATCTTGTAGTCGGTTGTCTGCGTATCGAACATGCAGAACCCGTCGTGGTGCTTGGTGGTGAACAGCAGGTACTTGAAACCGCACTCCCGGGCCAGTTTTGCCCAGCCAGCCGGGTCAAACTTGACCGGATTGAAGGTGCGGTTGGCCTCCCGGTACTGGCGCTTGCAGGTTTCCGGGTCCGCCCAGGTAAAATCTTCCTGGCTCCAGGCGGCGTCGCCGTCGCTCAGGGGCCAGCTTTCGTAGGTGCCCAGCTGGCAGCCGGGCGCCCAGTGCATCATGAAGCCCAGCTTGAGCCCCATGAACCAGTCCAGATGCTCCCGCACCCGGTCGGACCGGGGCGGTACGTATTCTTCCGGCGGGGTATAGTTGTGTACGCCGTTGGCAACGATGGGTTGTTTCATGGCCGTGGAATCCTTTCGTACAGCGGGTGTTTTTTCTGCTTTTACTATACGGGAGAAACCCGCCGCCGCAAAGGGGGAATTGTTTTGTATCCGGTGCAAATTTTTTTGCCGGTCAGGCCGGGCCGCTGCCGGGCAGGGTCAGCCGGGCCAGCAGGCGGCCGCCCTCGTAGTTGGCGTACCGCAGATGGCTGCCGGGGCCAAACCGCAGCTGCAGCCGTTCGTTCACGTTGCGGATGCCGAACCCGTGGGTCACCTTCAGATCTACCTGCCGGTAATCCAGATAGTCGTTGAGCAGCGCCGCGTCCGCACCCCGGCCGGTGTCGGTCACCTCGACGCAGACGCCGCCGTCGGTTTCCACAGCCCGGATGCGGATCACGATGCCCGGGTCCTGGCGGGTGATACCGTGCCGGATCGAGTTTTCCACCAGCGGCTGCAGGGTGAATTTGGGGATCACCACCTGGGCCGGGTCCAGCCCGGGCAGCACCTCCAGCCGGATATCCTGGCGGAACCGCAGCACATACACCGCAATGTATTCCCGGATATTGTCCAGTTCGGTGCTCATGGTCACCAGCCGGTCGGGCTCGGTGATGCTGTACCGCATCAGGCTGGCAATGGAGTCCACCGTGGCGGCGATGTCGTCCTCACCCCGGGCCAGCGCCATATAGTTCACCGCGTTCATGGCGTTGAGCATGAAATGGGGGTTGATCTGGGCCTGCAGGGCCCGCAGCTCGCTTTCCCGGCGCTGATCCTCCTTGCGGGTCACCTCTTCGATCAGGGCGTTGACCCGGCCGATCAGCTCCCCGAAACTGCGGTTCAGCTGCCGGATCTCCCGGGGGCCCTGGGGCGCAAAGGTCTCCGGGCGGACGCTGCGGGTATCCCGGATGGCCTCCAGCTTGCGGGTGAACTGCACCACCGGCCGGGACACCTGCGCCGACAGCCCCAGTGCCACCAGCACACCCAGCGCCAGAAACACTGCCGAGCAGAGCAGATAGGGGGACATCATCCCCCACACCTGCCCGGTAATGTCGGAATACGGGGTCAGAAACACCAGCCGCAGCCCCGATTCCAGGTTGGCGGCGGTGCCCAGAAACCGCTGCCCGCCCAGATCCAGCCGGGTGCTGGTTTCGCCGGACAGGGGCAGGGCGGCATCCATCGGCAGCCCGTCCAGATTCTCCGAGCAGAATACCTGCCGCCCCTGCCGGTTCAGCAGCAGAAAGCCGCTGTGTTCGGTGAGGGGGAAGATAGACAGCAGGTTGGGCAGCCGGTCCAGCGGCAGGCTGCCCAGCAGTACCCCCAGCCCCGCCTTGCGGTGGGCGCCGGCGTAGGCGCTGTTCTGCAGCTTGAAAGCAAAGCAGAGCCGCTGGCGGGTCTCATCCAGAAATACATACCGGCCCTGGGTGCTGCCCCGCACGGTGCGGTACCACTCGGTATCGGCCACGGTGTCGCCGCTGAAAACCCGGCTCACGTTGAGAATGGTGTTTTCCGGGGTGAACAGGCCGCTTACCGGCAAAGCCGGGTCCAGATACAGCTCCATCCGGAACCCGTTGTTGGTCAGCAGATTCTCTGCGTTCAGGTGGTAGGTCATCCGGCTGTTGAGCAGGGATTTGGTGTTCAGGTCCTCCAGTTCGTCCCGCCCCACCGGACGGCTGAGCAGTTCGCCCAGTTCCGTGTCGCTGGTATACTGATAGATCAGCTTGTCGGTGGTCTGGGTGAACACATGGCTCAGCTGAACGTTGGCTTCGGTCACCGCCTCCTGGGAGGTGATCAGCTGCCGGGTGATGGACTGGCGGAACAGCAGGTAGGTGGCGGCGTTCAGTGCCAGCAGCACCAGGCAGAACAGCCCGCCGATACTCAGAAAGGTGCGTTTGGTGATGCTCATGAGGGTTCCTCCGCCGGCAGCGGCCCGGCTGCATACAGGTTGCGGAACTCGCTGGGCGTCATGCCCGCGTGTTTTTTGAACAGCTTGGCAAAGTAGCGGGGATCGTCATACCCGCACAGAAAGCACACCTCCCGGATGGGGATGGAGGGGTCCCGCAGCAGCTGCTGGGACTGGCGCAGCCGCCGGGCGGAAAGATAGCTGCTCACGTTCTGGCCGGTGGTGTTTTTGAATACGGTGCTCAGATAGGACAGGGAAAGATGCAGCGTGTCCGCCAGGTTGGAAACGTTGAAGTTGGAATCGGAGAAGTTTTCCTCAATGGCCTGCAGGCAGTAGCGCACGATGGGGTTGGCGTATTCACCCTTGCGGGCTTCGGCATACTCCATCAGGTCGTAGTACCGGGCGGCCAGATAGGCACGCCGTTCCCCGGCGGAGGTGAGGGCCCAGTATTCAGCCATGGCCTCCTGGCGCAGCGCGTCCAGCGAGTCCCGGTCCTTGCCCAGTTCTTCCTGATAGAGGAACAGATAGTTCAGCAGCTGGATGCCCAGCACATCCCGCCGGCTGCACAGCGCCCGGAACACATCCGGCTGGATCAGCAGCTCGCCGATGGCGGCCATGTCGCCCTTGCGCAGCGCCTGGCCCACCCGGTTGCGCAGTTCCTCGTCGCAGGCGTACCAGGGCGGCACATCGGCGGTAAGCTCTTTCTGGATGGCGGCCAGCCGCTCTTCCAGGCTGTTCAGCTTGGCCCGGGTGATGGGCTTGAGCAGGTAATCGGTCACCTGGTATTGCAGGGCGCGCTGGGCGTAGCTGAACTCCCCGTGGCCGCTGATCAGGATCATTCGGGTGTGGGGGCAGTGCTCGTAAATATGCCGGGCCAGGTCCAGCCCGTCCATGCCGGGCATCCGGATATCCGAGATCACCACGTCGGGGCGTTCGCTCTCCAGCAGGGCCAGAGCCTCCTCGCCGCTGGCGGCACAGCCTGCCAGTTCGCCGCCGAAGGCTTCCCAGTGCAGCATGCGCTGGATGCCCTCCAGCGCCAGGGGATCGTCGTCTACAAGCAGAATCTTCATGGGCGGATCTCCTTTCCCGGTGTGGGCCGATAGCCGGCCGTTGGCCCCCAGTATAGCATATTTTTTGCACAGGTACATACATTTGTGGCAAAATTTTGGGTGGGGTGGAGAAATTTGTTGTGAAAAAGGCGCATCTAAAAAAAGTGCACCCTATGCGAAAATTGTAGCGTTGTGGCGGGGCAAGGGCGGCGTTTATAATAATGCCAGAACGAAAACCCGGCAGCGAAACGCCGCCGTGAGGAGGAGCGCCGCATGAAACGATCCGCCCCCTGCACAGACACCGTGTGCAGAAAACAAGGCTTTCTGAAAACATTCCGCAAAAATCTTCCCCTTACCATCATGGCGCTGCCGGCGCTGGTGGTAATGTTCCTGTTCCGGTATCTGCCCATGTCCGGCCTGCTGCTGGCGTTCAAGCGGTTCAGCGTGCCCAAGGGCATCTTCGGCAGCGACTGGGTGGCTTTGCAGAACTTTGAGTTCCTGTTCAAAACCTCCGACGCCTGGGTCATCACCCGCAACACCATCCTGTACAACGCGCTGTTCATCCTGCTGGATCTGGTGCTGGCGGTATCCATGGCCATCGGTCTGAGCGAACTGCTGCGCAAGCGGCGGGCCAAGGTCTACCAGACCATCTTCATGGCGCCGTACTTTCTGTCCTGGGTGGTGGTTTCCTTCATGGCTTTCTCGCTGTTCAGCGTGGACGACGGCCTGTTCAACCACCTGCTGGCCTACTTCGGTTTTGCCGGGGTCAACTGGTATTCCGAGCCGGGCAAATGGCCCCTGATCCTGACCTTCTTCCAGATCTGGAAAACCGTGGGCTACTCCACCGTTATGTATATCAGCACCCTGACCGGCATCTCCAACGATTACTACGAAGCCGCCATCATCGACGGCGCCACCAAATGGCAGCAGATCCGCCGGATCACCCTGCCCTGCCTGAAACCCATGATGATCGTGCTGACCATCCTGGCCATCGGGCGCATCTTCTACGCCGACTTTGGTCTGTTCTTCCAGCTTCCCCGCAATTCCGGCCCGCTGTATCCGGTCACCCAGGTCATTGATACCTATGTGTACCGGGCCCTGAAAGAAACCGGCAACGTGGGCATGGCCGCCGCGGCCAGCCTGTACCAGTCGGTAGTGGGCTTTGTGCTGGTGGTGGGCGCCAACCTGGCGGTGCGCCGCATCGAGCCGGACAGCGCCCTGTTCTGACAAGGAGGATACACCATGCTGCCATTCAAAAAACATCCGCGGGATGAGGGCGAGGGCGACCTGGCCATCAACCGCATCTCCCGGCGCGCCGACCGGATCCTGAACCTGATCTTTCTGCTCTGGGCGCTGGCCTGTGTGCTGCCGCTGATCCTGGTGGTGATCGTATCCTTTTCCAGCGAGCAGAGCATTTTCCAGAACGGCTACAGCTTCTTCCCCAGCGAGTGGAGCCTGGACGCCTACCGCTTCTTCTTCCGCCTGGGCGACCAGCTGGTGCGCTCCTACGGTATCACCATATTCGTCACGGTGGCGGGCACCCTGTTCAGTTTGATTATCACCGCCATGTTCGCCTATGTGCTCAGCCGGGCGGACTACGCCTACAACCGGCTGTTCACCCTGCTGATGCTGTTCACCATGCTGTTCAACGGCGGCATCGTGGCCACCTACATGGTCAACACCCAGATCCTGGGCCTGGGCAACAGCCTGGGGGCGCTGATCTTTCCCATGTCGCTGAATGCGTTCTACGTGATCGTGCTGCGCACCTTTTACAAGAGCATCCCCATGGAGATCATCGAGGCCGCCCGCATCGACGGGGCAGGGGAGTTCAAAACCTTTTTCCGCATCGTGACCCCGCTGTCCAAGCCGGGCCTGGCCACCATCGGGATGTTCACCACCATCGCCTACTGGAACGACTGGTTCCTTGGCATGCTATACATCATTGACCAGAAAAAATACCCGGTGCAGACCCTGCTGTGGAGCATGCAGAACAGCCTGGAGTTTATGAAGCAGTCCTCGGCCAACGCCCTGGAATACGCCGAGATGGCCGCCAACGCCCCCACCGACAGCGGCCGCATGGCCCTGACTGTGCTGGTGGTGCTGCCCATTCTGCTGGCCTATCCCTTCTTCCAGAAGTATTTCGTCAAGGGCCTGACGGTGGGCGGCGTCAAAGGCTGAAAACCAGTTCATCCGGTCTGTCCCGCCGGGGCGGGCCATAAACAAGGATATACATTTTCAAGGAGGCACGTTATGAAAAATACCATGAAACGCATGGCGGCGCTGGGTGTGTCCGCCGCGCTGGCCGCCGGTCTGCTGGCGGGCTGCGGCGGGGCTCCCGCCGGCGGTTCCGCCCCGTCCGGCGACGGCGATATCACCACCCTCACCTGGTATATGTCCATCAACCCGGTGGCCGCCGATACCGACAAGGTCATCCAGGCGCTGAACGAGTACACCCGCGAGAAGATCGGGGTGGAGATCGACTACAAGGTCATGGCCAACCCGGACTACAAGGAGAAGATGCCCAACCTGATCAACGCGGGCGAATACTTCGATATCTGCTTTACCTCCAACTGGACCACCGATTACCTGCAGTTCACCGGCAAGGACGCGTTCCTGGACATCACCGAACTGCTGCCCCAGTACGCCAAGGAAACCTGGGAGTTCATCCCCGAGGCCGAGTGGAACGCCGTCCGCGTGAACGGCTCCATCTACGGCGTGCCCTCCTACAAGGAGATGGGCTGGCAGGGCGGTATCGTCTACAACAGCGATATGGCCGAGGCCTACGGCATTGACATGAGCGCGGTCAAGAGCCTGGAAGACTACACCAAGGTGCTGGAAACTGTGGCGGCCAAGAGCAAAGCCGAGGGCAAAAACGTGGTGGGCGTTTCCGGCCTGACCAACGCCTGGCCCATGGCTGCCCCCTATGAGTCCCTCACCGGCAATCCCCAGCTGCCCGCCGCGGGCGCGGTGCCCCAGTTCAGCAATTTTGCCGATATGAAGGACCAGGCGGTGTTCAACCAGTACGCCAGTGAGGAGTATATGAACTACTGCCAGACCGTGCGCGGCTGGAACCAGGCCGGGTACCTGGGCGGCGATCCGGTCAACTACGACAGTGATACCGCCAACCGGGACAACGATTTCAACAACGGCGCGCTGTTCTCCTACTTTATCCAGTACGCACCCGGCACCGCGGAATCCATGACCGCCTCCAGCGGCCACGGCGTGGGCTTTGTGCCCCTGATGGACCCCCTGTTTGAAACCCGCAGCGCCATGGGCGGCCTGCTGGCGATCTCTTCGGCCAGCGAACATCCCGAGAAGGCGCTGGAGTTCATCAACCTGCTGAACACCGACGAGTATGTGGGCACCCTGATCCGCCACGGCATCGAGGGTACGCACCACAGCGCCGTGGGCGACAACCAGGTGGACAAGACCATGGGCGGCACCCTGACCGATAACGGCTACGACTACACCTACGGCTGGCAGTTCGGCACCCCCTTCAATCAGAAGTGGGATATCAGCTACCCCGACAACATTGAAGAACTGTTCAAGGCCTACAACGATTCCGCCATCATCTCGCCCAACAACGGCTTTACCTTTGACGCGGTACCGGTGGAGACCCAGGTGGCGGCCCTGACCAACGTGATCAGCGAATATGCCCCCTCGCTGGAAACCGGCTCGGTGGATCCGGCCGAGTATATCCCCAAATTCCTGGATGCCCTGAACGCCAACGGCGCCGAAGCCCTGGTGGCGGAGGTGAACAACCAGCTGACCCAGTTTGCGGCAGGCTGATCCGGAAACCATGACCGGCAAGGGCCGGCAGCCCGCGGGCTGCCGGCCCTTATCTGTAAAAACAACGAGGCCAAATCTATGAAACAACGACCCAATCTGCTGTTTATTCTGACCGACGACCAGGGTGCCTGGGCGCTGCGCTGCGCCGGCAACACCGACATCCACACCCCCAACCTGGACCGGCTGGCGGCGCAGGGCACCCGGTTTGAGAATTTCTTCTGTGCTTCGCCGGTGTGCAGCCCGGCCCGGGCCTCCATCCTGACCGGCCGCATTCCCTCCCAGCACGGGGTGCACGACTGGATCCGCAGCGGCAGCCTGGACCGGCAGGCGCTGGGGGAACAGGCAGGCGATCCCTATTTTGCCAGCGAGGACCGGCCCGTCCGGTATCTGGAGGGGCTGGTTACCTACCCGGACCTGCTGGCCCGGCAGGGGTATACCTGCGCGCTGGCGGGCAAGTGGCACCTGGGGGACAGCCTGCATCCCCAGCACGGGTTTTCCCACTGGTACACCATCGGCCAGGGCGGCTGCCTGTACAACCGGGCGGACGTGGTGGAAAACGGAACGCTGCACTTTGAAAGCCGCTACATCACCGACCTGATTACCGAGCGGGCGCTGGAGTATCTGGATGCGCTGTCCGGCAGCGAAAATCCCTTCTATATCAGCGTGCACTATACCGCGCCCCACGACCCCTGGGATGAGGATCAGCACCCGAAGGAATACATCGACCTGTACCGGAACTGCGCCTTTACCGCCACCCCGGACGAGCCGCTGCACCCCGACCGCATCCCCACCGCCCCCGGGGGCACCGGGGAGGAGCGCAAACGGCTGCTGCGGGGGTATTACGCGGCGGTCACGGCCATGGACGCGGGGGTGGGCCGGCTGCTGGACCGGCTGGAAGAACGGGGCCAGGCGGAAAACACCCTGGTGATCTTCACCGCCGACAACGGCATGAACATGGGTCATCACGGCATCTGGGGCAAGGGCAACGGCACCTTCCCGTTCAATCTGTTCGACACGGCGGTCAAGGTGCCCTTTATCGCCCGCTGGCCGGGCCATGTCCGGGCAGGCCGGGTCACCGAAAGCATGTGCAGCCATTACGACATCATCCAGACCCTGAACGAGCTGCTGGACCTGCGGGGCGACCTGCCCGCCGACCTGCCGGGGCACAGCTTTGCCGACGTGCTGGTGAACGGCGCCGAGGCGGACAACCATGTGGTGATTCTGGATGAGTACGGCAGCAGCCGGATGATCCGCAACCGGGAGTGGAAGTACATCCACCGCTACCCCTACGGCCCCCACGAACTCTATTGCCTGGCCCGGGACCCGGGCGAGCGGGAGAACCTGGCCGGCCGCCCGGAGTACGCGGAGATCCAGGCCCGGATGCTGGACCGGCTGCAGAACTGGTACTGCACCTACGCCGACCCGGCGGTGGACGGATGCCGGGAAGCGGTGACCGGCTTTGGCCAGATGCGCCGCCCGGGCGTCTATTCCGGGGGTCGGCCTGTCTATGCCGACAGCCCCAAATATCAGACGGAGCCATAACCGGCACCGACAGACAAAAAACGGAACTGCCCGCAGGCAGTTCCGTTTTCATGTTTCAGTGGGTTTGCGGCAGCGCTCGTTTACCCGGCGGTTCAGCGCGCGGGCGGCCAGCAGGCTGATGATCTTGAGCACCAGCCACAGCAGCAGCTGCCGCCAGTCCAGCCCGTCGCTGAGCGCGATGCCAAGCCAGGTGTTCATGACCATGTCGGCCAGGTTGCCGATCACCGAACCGGCCAGATAAGGCCCGTAGGCCACGCCGGTGCTGCCCAGATACCAGCTTACCAGGTCAAAGGGCAGCACATCCACCAGCCGCAGGATGGCGGCAAACAGCAGGTTGTTGCCGGCTTCAAACCGCTCGATGGCCTGTATCCGGGGAAACCGGGCACAAAGCCAGCGCCACAGCTGGTTGCCGGTAAAGCGCCCCACCCCGTAGGGCAGGGACAGGCTGACCAGCATGCCCGCCAGGTTCACCGCAAAGGCCCAGCCGGTGGGCAGCAGCAGACCGCCCGCCACCTGCAGCACCGCCAGCGGAAACACCAGGCTCAGGGATTTCAGCCCGTGCAGCCCGATCAGGGAAAGGGCGGCCAGCGGCACGCTGGCGGGCAGATAGTTCAGCAGCTCGGCGGCGGTAAGCCCCCGCAGCTGGCCCCAGAAGATCAGGCCAAGCGCAGCCAGTGCCGCCGGGGGGAGAACCAGCAGCACCAGCCAGCGCTTTTTGGCCCGTGGCCGTATGTTGGATTCGTCTTGCACAGTTCACACTTTCCGGTGAACAGGCAATCGGCTTTACAGGATGCGCACCCGCACCACGGCCGGAATGGCGGCCATCTGCTGTTCCAGATCCCGGCCGATGGGGCCGGTGGCGTCCAGCATGGTGTAGGCCATTTCCTTTTTGCTCTTGTTCACCATGTTCTCGATGTTCAGGCCGGCCTGGGTGGTCACCGCCGTGATGGCGCTGATCAGGCCGGGTTCGTTCTTGTGGATCACGCAGATGCGTCGCCCCGCGGCCCGGGGCTGGCTTACGTTGGGCAGGTTTACGCTGTTGGTGATGTTGCCGTTGAGCAGGTAATCCGCGATCTCTTCGGCGGCCATCACGGCGCAGTTGTCCTCGCTCTCGGGGGTGGAGGCGCCCAGATGGGGCAGGGCCACCACGCCGGGCACGCCCAGCAGTTCCTCGCAGGGGAAGTCGGTCACGTAGGTGGCCACCTTGCCCTGTTCCAGCGCGCTGAGCATGGCGGCGTTGTCCACCAGCTCGCCCCGGGCGAAGTTCAGCACCCGCACGCCCTGCTTGCAGCTGGCCAGCGTGTTGCCGTTCAGGAAACCGCGGGTCTGGGCGTTCAGGGGCAGATGCAGGGTGATATAATCACATTTTGTAATAATATCGTTGAGGTTTACGCAGTGTACAACACTCCGGCTCAGATTCCAGGCGGCCTCCACCGAGATGTAGGGGTCATAGCCGTACACATCCATGCCCAGATGCACCGCCGCGTTGGCCACCTTGACGCCGATGGCGCCCAGGCCGATCACGCCCAGGGTCTTGCCCCGCAGTTCCGGGCCCACAAACTGGCTTTTGCCCTTTTCCACCAGCGCGCCCACCGCGTCGCCCTGGCCTTTCAGCCCGGCGGCCCAGGCCAGCGCCGGGGCCAGGTTGCGGCTGGCCAGCACCAGGCCGCCCACCGCCAGCTCCGCCACCGCGTTGCTGTTGGCGCCCGGGGTGTTGAATACCACAATGCCCTGTTCGCTGCACTTGTCCAGCGGGATGTTGTTCACACCGGCGCCCGCCCGGGCGATGGCCAGCAGGCTGCCGGGCAGGGGCATATCGTGCATCTTGGCGCTGCGCACCAGGATGCCCTGGGGCTCTTCGCAGTCGTTGTCCACACGGAACAGATTGGCCGAAAGCCGCCCAAGACCGGCGGCCGAAATGCTGTTGAGGGTCTTGATGGTATACATGATCCACACTCCTTTATAGTATGACGGCGGCGCCGGGCTGTCAATCGGCGCCGCCGAACTTTTCACGGTTTTTACGCGTTTGCCTTGCGGAAGTCTTCCATGAACTGCACCAGCTTGGCCACGCCCTCAGCAGGCATGGCGTTGTAGATGGAGGCGCGCATGCCGCCCACCAGACGGTGGCCCTTCAGGTTCACGAACCCGGCGGCTGCGGCTTCGGCGCAGAATTTCTTGTCCAGCTCGGGGGTGGGGCTGGTAAAGGTCACGTTCATGATGCTGCGGAATTCCTTTTCCACCGGATTTTTGTAGAACTCCTGGCTGTCCAGATAATCGTACAGTACCGCCGCCTTGGCGTTGTTGCGCTTTTCCATCTCGGCCAGACCGCCCACCTGGTTCTCGATCCAGTCCAGCACCAGGCCGGTCATGTAGATGCACCAGCAGGGCGGGGTGTTGTACATGCTGTCCGCGTCGATCAGGGTCTTGTAGTTGAGCATATCCGGCACCGCGGGGCCCGCGTTGCCCAGCAGATCCTCCCGCACGATGGCAATGGCCATGCCGGCGGGGGCTACGTTCTTCTGCACGCCGAAGTAGATCAGCCCGTACTGGCTCACATCGGTGGGACGGCTCAGGATGCAGCTGGACATATCTGCCACCAGCGGTACGCCGGGCACCTGGGGCAGCTTGGTGTAGCGGGTGCCGAAGATGGTGTTGTTCTCGCAGATATGCACGTAGCTGGCGCCCGGGGTATAGGCGATGGTGTCCGGGTCGGGAATGTAGGTGAAGTTCTTGTCCTTGCTGGAGGCTACCACGTCCACCTGGCCGAACTTGGCGGCCTCCTTGGCGGCCCGGTTCGAGAAGTTGCCGGTAACAATGTAGTCGGCGTGGCCGGTGGTCATCAGGTTCATCGGCACCATCGCGAACTGGGTGGAGGCGCCGCCCTGGATAAAGCCTACCTTGTAGTTGTCCGGAATGTTCAGCACCCGGCGCAGCGCCGCTTCGGTGTCCTTGATGATGGCATCGAAGGTACTGCTTCGATGGCTCATCTCCATGACGGACTGGCCGGAACATCCGTATTCCAGCAGCTGATCCCGTGCGATCTCCAGGACCGGTTCGGGCAGCATGGAAGGGCCTGCGCTGAAGTTGTACACTCGTGCCATGATCAAACTCTCCTTTTTTTCGCCTCGCGGCGGTTTATACAGAGTATTATACTCTATTTCGGCACTGTGGTACAGTGCGGCTTTTGCACAAAAATGAGCCGCCCGCACCCGTGTGGATTCACTCAAGTTACAAATGTACGCCAATAGAGGACAAAAATGCGACGAAAAAGCCCGCCGGAGCCAACGCTCCGGCGGGCTTGTGTATGGGCGGTTACTGCCCGTTCTGTTGCTTTTTCTGTGCGTCGCAGCCGGCGCAGTGGGCGCAGTCACCGCCGCAGCCGCCCCAGCCGCCGTTTTTGCAGATAAAAACCAGCGCGGCAATGGCCGCCACAATCACAACGCCCAGAACAATCCAGGTACCCATATAAAAAACCTCCGTTTATCCGATGAAAAGCATCCCGATACAGCGCACCAGGAACGCCACCACCCAGGCGATGGCGCACTGTTCCACCACCACAACCAGCGCGGCCCGGACGCTGCCCATCTCCCGGCGCACGGCGGCGATGGCCGCCACGCAGGGGGTGTACAGCAGGGTGAACACCAGGAACACAAAGGCGGTGAAGGGGGTAAACAGGCTGCTCAGGTTCTGGGGCAGGGTGGCCATGGTGGAGCCGGTGAGCACCGCCAGGTTGCTGACCACCGCCTCCTTGGCGGTAAAGCCGGTGACCAGCGCGGTGGCCACCCGCCAGTCGCCGAAGCCCAGGGGGGCAAACAGCGGGGCCAGCAGCCCGCCCAGCATGGCCAGCAGGCTCTGGGACGAGTCGGTGACCACGTTCAGCCGGGCGTCAAAGGTCTGCAAAAACCAGATCAGGATGGACGCCAGGAAGATCACGGTAAAGGCGCGGGTCAGAAAATCCTTGGCCTTGTCCCAGATCAGCTGGCCCACGTTTTTGGCGCTGGGCAGCCGGTAGTTGGGCAGCTCCATCACAAAAGGCACCGGTTCGCCCTTGAAAACGGTGGCTTTCAGGATCAGGCTGAACACCACACCCACCAGGATGCCCAGCAGGTACAGCCCGATCATCACCCCCGCCTGGAATTTGGCAAAGAAAGCGGCGGTGAACATGGCGTAGATGGGGATTTTGGCGCTGCAGCTCATGAAGGGGGTCAGCAGAATGGTCATCTTCCGGTCCCGTTCGCTGGACAGGGTGCGGGTGGCCATGATGGCGGGCACGCTGCAGCCGAAACCGATCAGCATGGGCACAAAGCTGCGGCCGCTCAGACCCAGCTTGCGCAGCAGCTTGTCCATGACGAAAGCCACCCGGGCCATGTAGCCGGAATCCTCCAGCAAAGACAGGAAGAAGAACAGCACCACGATCAGGGGCAGGAAGCTTAGCACGCTGCCCACGCCGGCAAAGATGCCGTCGATCACCAGGCTGTGCACCACCGGGTTGATGCCATAAGCGATCAATGCGTCGCTGCACCGGGCGGTGACCCAGTCAATCCCCGCGCTGAACAGATCGCTCAGGGTGCTGCCCACCGGCCCGAAGGTGGCCCAGAACACAAAGCCCATGATGGCCAGGAAGATGGGCAGGGCCAGGTATTTGTTGGTCAGCACCTTGTCCATGGCCACGCTGCGGGCCTTTTCCTTGCTTTCCGCCGGCTTGACCACCGTGTGGACGCACAGCTGTTCAATAAAGCTGTACCGCATATCGGCCAGAGCGGCCTCCCGGTCGGTGCCCAGTTCGTCCTCCATCTCGGTGATGGCGTGCTCCATGAGCTCCTTCTCGTTGGTGCTCAGGGCCAGCTTTTCCAGCATGGGCGCGTCGCCCTCCACCAGCTTGGTGGCGGCGAACCGGGGCGGAACCTGCGCACGCTCGGCGTGGTCTTCAATCAGGTGGCTGATAGCGTGGATGCACCGGTGTACCGCGCCGGAACAGAAATCCAGCCGCCCGGGCTTCTGCTGCTGGCGGGCCACCAGCAGGGCATGGGCAATCAGCTCGTCGATGCCTTCATTCTTGGCGGCGCTGATGGGCACCACCGGGATGCCCAGTTCCGCCTCCAGCCGGTTCACCAGGATGGTGCCGCCGCCGCTGCGCACCTCGTCCATCATGTTCAGCGCCAGCACCATGGGGATGTCCAGCTCGATCAGCTGCAGGGTCAGGTACAGATTGCGTTCGATGTTGGTGGCGTCCACAATGTTGATGATGCCCTGGGGATGCTGCCCGATCAGAAAATCCCGGGTCACGATCTCCTCGTTGGAGTAGGGGGACAGGGAATAGATGCCCGGCAGGTCCACCACCGTGGCCTCCGGATGCTTGCGGATCTGGCCGTCCTTCCGGTCCACCGTCACGCCGGGGAAGTTGCCCACATGCTGGTTGGAGCCGGTCAGCTGGTTGAACAGGGTGGTCTTGCCGCAGTTCTGGTTGCCCGCCAGGGCAAAGGTCAGCGGGGCGCCGTCCGGCAGCTCCCGGCCGCCCTTGCGGGGGGCAAATGCCGCCTCGCCGTGGCCGGGGTGGTCGGTGTCCTCCGGATGGATGGCGCCGGCCTCCCGCCGCAGGGGCAGGTCCATCTTTTCAATGGTGATATCGGCGGCGTCGGCCAGCCGCAGGGTCAGTTCATACCCCCGCAGTTCCAGCTCCACCGGGTCCCCCATGGGGGCCGTTTTGCGCAGGGTCACCCAGGTGCCGGGGGTGAGCCCCATATCAAAAAAGTGCCGCCGCAGCGCCCCTTGGCCGCCTACGGCCCGGATGACGCCGCTTTCCCCCACATGCAACTGATCCAGTGTCATGCCCTGTCCTCCTCCGCGCATATCGTAACAATTCCGCATTTTTTACCCACCTACTATACCACCCCGTTTCCGGTCTGTCAACGCGCGTTTGGAAGCAAGAACCGCCCCGGACGGATAGGCCGTCCGGGGCGGGAAAAACAGGCGGTTCAGCCCAGCCGGGCACGAAGGCCCCGGGCCAGCAGCACCGCCGCCAGACCTTTGAGAAAATCCGGCAGGATAAAGGGAAAGACGCAGGCGGTCAGGCTGGGCAGAAGGCCCATCTTCATCACAAACATGAACCAGGCGGTGCCCAGCGTATAGCACACCAGCTGGCCCAGCAGCACCGCGCCCAGCCGGGGCAGCAGACCCTGCCAGCGGCGGCAGGCCGCTGCCAGGATGGCCGCCATCACCGGATACGCCCACAGGAATCCAGCGGTGACCCCCACCAGCACCTGGGCGCCGCCCATGTTGTTGCTGAACACCGGCAGGCCCACCGCGCCCAGCGCCATATACACCAGCACCGCGGCCGCGGCCATGCCGGGAGAGGCCAGCATCGCCCCGGCAAAGAATACCCCGAACACCGCCAGGGTCAGGCTGATGGGGCCGATCACAATGCTCCAGGGAGAGACCACACAGAGCAGGGCGGCACACAGGGCCGCAGTGGTAAGCTGACGGGTTTTGTTTGCGGTTTTCATCGGGATTCCTCCATGCAATTAAAATGATTCGCCGGGCCGGGGCGCGGGGCGGGTGCGCACTTCGCCGCTGCGCAGTGCCCGCACGCCGCCGCCGGGCAGCTGCACCACCAGCCGCCCCTCATCGTCAATGGCCTGGGCCAGGGCGGTGTAGGTATGGCCGGTGGGTTCGGTCACGGTAAGCCAGTGCCCCAGCACCAGGCTGCGGGCCCGGTATTCCTCCCACCAGGCGGGGGAGCCGTCCCAGCGCAGCAGCTCTCCGGCGATGGCCGCCGCCAGCCGGGCCCGGCCGCAGGGGGCCGCCCCGTCCGGGAACAGGCTGCCCGCCTCCGGCGCGTCGGCCAGCAGGCCGGCGGGGGTGCGCAGGTTCAGCCCGATGCCCACCACCACATGGCTGGGCCGGCCGCTTTCCATATCCAGCAGCCCCTCGGTCAGGATGCCGCCCACCTTGCGGCCCTGCCAGTACAGGTCGTTCACCCATTTGATCCGCAGCTGCCGTCCGCACAGCGTTTCCACCGCCCGGGCCGCCGCCACAGCTGCCGCGGCGGTCACCGCGGTCACGTCGCCGGGCGCGTCCGGCTGCGGGCAGAGCAGCAGGCTCAGATACACCCCGCCGGGCGGGCTGACGAACACCCGCCCGGCCCGGCCCCGGCCCTCGGTCTGGGCCCCGGCCACCACCAGTGTGCCGTGGGATGCGCCCTCCAGAATCATCCGACGCATTTCCCGGTTGGTGGAATCCACCTGCGGCAAAACCCGGCAGGGCCGGTGAGGCCACAGCAGTTCCAGTTCCTCCCGGGTCAGGCAGTCGCTTTCGGCGGTCAGCCGGTAGCCCCGGCCGCTCACCGCCTGGATGGCGTATCCCTGCTTCTGCAAAGCCGCCGCCGCCTTGTGCACCGCGGCCCGGCTTACCCCCAGTCGGTCGGCCAGGGCCTGGCCGGATATGTCCTGCCCCGGCTGTTCGCAGAGCAGCGCCAACAGGGCCTGTCGGGTGGTGGGCATGGGGCGGCCTCCTTTCACAGCGTTGGGTAACGGTGCCATTATACCGGGCGGCGCAAACCATCGTCAACATAAAATGCCGGGAGGGGTTTACAACTTTTTGGGCAAAACAAAACCGGGGGATGCGTACACATCCCCCGGCAGCCGGCTCAGCGGCCGGTCAGTCGGAAATCAATGGTATCCGGCGGCGCCATCGTGGCACGCACCTCCTGCTCCACAGCGGCCAGGTCATCCCGGCCCTCGGCAGCGGCCTTGCGGCGGGCCATGGCAGCAAACCACACGTCGGTCAGCTGGGTTTCGCCCTCCCGGATCACGGCAAATTTATGGGCAAACACCCGGTCCAGGAACTCGTCGTTCTGCAGATGCCCGGCGGCGGTGGCGGCCAGAATGGTCACCCGCTCATCCTGCTGCACAGCTTTGGGCAAAGCGGAGAAGGCGTCCCACAGTTCCTGCCAGCGGCTCTGGGCCTGCAGCATGGTCAGGTACTCGGCGGCCAGGGCGGGATGGGGCGCATCCCCCTGCAGCGCCATGGCCTGGCGTATCAGTTCCCGGGCCTGGGGCTCCTTGCCCTTGCGCAGGCTGTTCTGGGCCAGGCAGCGGCAGACGATGGCGGTGGGCTGCATGTTCCAGTTCTCCCGCCAGATGGCAGCGGCCTCGTCCCAGTTTTCGTTTTCGTACTCCAGCACGCCCAGGGCGGCGGCCACCGCCGCGTTGGAGGGATCGGTGCGGTAGGCGTCGGTGAGAAGCGGCCGCCAGGCCGGGTCGGTCATCCAGCTCACCGGCAGCTGCCCCGGCTCCAGCGGGGTCATCCGGCTGTCGGCAAGCAGTTCGGCCCAGGGCTGCTCTTCCGGGGAGAACACGGTGTGGGTGCCGTCCTCCGGCCAGCCGGGCAGCGGGGGCTCGCCCATCCGGGCGCGGCGCCGCTGTTCCAGCGCGCCCCAGCCGTGGCCCGCGTGCAGCAGTTCGGCCTGCGGCGCGTCCTCCAGCGCGGTGAAAGCCTGGTCCCACTCCGCCAGACGGGCGGCGGGCAGTACCTGCTCAGCTTCTTCCCCGGCGCAGCGGACGGCCGCATCCCAGTCAGGCTCGCTCCAGAGGGCCGGATCCAGCTCCATGCTGCCGAAACACTGGGTGAACCGCAGCACCGCGCCGGGGGCCATGTCCGCCCCGTGGCACTGGGTGGGGGAGAGCCCCGCCTGGATCTCCATATAGGCGCCCTGGCCGGGCAGGGCCAGATGATCCTGCCAGTTGCGGCCGCCCTTGTGCATGCCCCAGCAGAACATTTTCCGGATGCGCAGCGGCTGGGTGCTGCGCTCCACAAAGGCGAAGCCGTCCCGGTAGAGAGAGGCCTCCCAGGGGGCCGGATCCGTGGGCGGGTTCTGGAAGAAATACTCGTTGGAGTAGGGGAAGTTCTCCGGATAGCTCACATCCGCGTTGCCCAGCGGGGGCAGATGGGGCATCCGGGCCGCGCCGTAGCCGTGCACGGTGCCCTCCTTGGTCAGGGTGTTGGGGTTGATGTAGATCACATCGCCGCAGCCGCTCAGCACCCGGGCGCCGGTCTCGGGCACAGCGATGTTGGTCCACCAGTAGAGGGGGGCGACCCGGTCGGTGGGGTTGATCACCCGCACATGGGCGGCCAGGAAAGCGCTGTCCTCTTCCGGGAAGTGGAAATCCACCTGCCAGACCAGACCGGTGGTGCGCAGGTAATCGTACATCCGCAGGAACGGCCGGCCGTCCGGGCCGGTGCAGCGGGCAAAGAACACATCGTCGCAGGTGGAATAGGCGTGGCCCAGCTGGCCCACGTTCCACTCGATGCCGCCGCTCATCCAGGCGCAGCGCAGCGCCAGGTTGGCGGGCTGGATCACCGGATTGCGGAACAGCAGTTCCCGGCCCAGCTTCTTGTCGTACAGCGACCAGAGCCGCCCGCCGAATCCGGGCAGGAACAGCGCCCGCAGCCGGTCGTTTTCCATGCGGATGACCGGGTAATCCCGCATCGGCTTGTCAAAGGAAAAGCGGTCCTGGGCGCAGTAGGGCAGCAGCCGGGCGCCGGTGTGCTTGCCGAATCCGGCCAGCTGCTCGTCGGTCAGGGTGCCGTCGCTGGCGGGGGCCCGGTCATGCTGCGGGTCCCGGAAGCGGGGCAGCGGGTTCTGCGGGCCAAGGGCCGCGCCGGGCAGGGTCAAAGTTTCCAGTAGGATCTCCATGGTGTTGCTCTCCTTGCCGCACAAAGGGCGGCGTTGGCGTGTGAAAGGGCCTTGCGAATTATTGTAGGCAATCCGGCGGCGGAATACAAGTCGCAAAACATACAATTCTTACTGGGGAAAAACCGGCCTGCCGGGACAGAAAAACGGGCGAAAAAAACGGACGTGTTCCGGAACACGTCCGTTTAAAAAATCACAGATCCTCGTTATCCTCCACCAGCACAGTAAAGCCCCAGGGATTCACCTCGGCGGCCTTGCCGAAGGCTTGCTCGGCAATCAGCGCGTTGGAACAGTTGAAGATTATCTCGGCCGTCTGGGTGCGGCCGCGGCGGCGCAGGTGCAGCAGCCCGCCCTGGGCCTTGACCAGTTCCAGGGTGCCGTCGGTAAAGGCGTCGCAGTCCCGGCGCATCCGGGCCAGGTTGCGCAGCACCGGGCGGATGCGTTTTTCCTGGCTGTCCCAGTCAAAGTAGGCCCGGTTGAACGGATCCTTGTACCCCTGCATGGCCACCTCGTCCCCGTAGTAGATGCAGGGCACGCCGGGCAGCATATACAGCAGCGCGTAGGCCAGAATCAGCAGCTTGACCCCCCGGTCGTACCGCTGAGGCGGAATCCGCCGCCCGCTCTGCCAGTAGCGGTCGTGCTGGCCCAGCGGATCGCCCGCCAGGGCGGTGATGGCCCGCTCGGTGTCGTGGGTGGACATGAAGTTCATCAGCACGTTCAGGGCGGGGGCGGGGTAGTGCTCGCAGATGGACATGATCTGCTCGGCGGCGTTGTGGGCCGAACCGGTGCGCAGATAGTCCAGGATCGCGTTCTTGAACGGGTAGTTCATCACTGCGTCCAGCCCGCGGCCCAGCAGGTAGGTGCGCCGCTGGCCGTAGGCCTCCTTTGTGGAGGCGTCCTCCCACACTTCGCCCAGCAGGTAGCTGTCCTGCCCGTGGGCCTTTACGGCCAGGCGGATCTTTTCAATAAAGCTGTCCGGCAGCTCGTCGGCCACATCCAGCCGGAAACCGCTGGCGCCCCGGCGCATCCAGGTGTCGATGACCCCGCCGGTGCCGCAGATGAATTCCTGGTAGGCGGGGTCAAACTCGTTTACCTCCGGCAGGGTGTCAAAGCCCCACCAGCACCGGTATCCGCTGGGGTACTGCCGGCCAAAGTCGTACCAGCTGCGGTAGGGGCTGTTGGGGTCGTGGTAGGCCCCGCCGATGCCGTACCGGCCCTCCTTGTTGAAATACCGGCTGTCCGACCCGGTGTGGCTGAACACCCCGTCCAGAATGATCCGGATGCCCAGCTTTTTCGCCTCGGCGCATAGGGTGACGAACTCCTCGTTGGTGCCCAGCAGCGGGTCGGCGTTCAGGTAGTCGGCGGTGTTGTACCGGTGGTTGGCATGGGCCTCAAAGATGGGGTTCAGATAGATGCAGCTGACCCCCATGTCCTTCAGGTAGGGCAGCTTCTGGCGGATGCCCTCAAAATCCCCGCCAAAGTAGTCGGCGTTCAGATAGCCGCCGGTCTCGGTGGGCCAGAAATAGGGTTCGCCATGCTTGTTTTCCCGGTAGATCCGGTCGGCAAAGGGCATGGGCTTATCCTTGACCCCTTCGCAGAACCGGTCGGGGAAGATCTGGTACAGCACCCCGCCCTTGAGCCAGTCCGGCGTGGTGAAGCCGGGCTCGTAGACGGTCAGCTGCCAGGGGACCGGCCGGTCCCGGGTCACCAAAGCCTCGCCCAGCGCGCCCCGGCTCAGCTTGCGGAAATCGCTGTACAGGTCAAAATGGTAGAAGTACAGTCCCACCCGCGGCAGGGTCAGGGTATAGGAAAACTGGTGGATGCCATTTTCCACGCCCCGGTACTCCATCCGGTATTCGGTGGTTTCGCCCCGGTCCCGGGCCACCACCACCCGGGGCTCCACAAAACCGTAGCTTTCCGGAATGGTCAGGGAAAGGCGCACCGGTGTGCCCGCCGGCACGGCGCCGAAAGGCGATTTGTATGCGTCAAGAAAACTGTTGAACAAACGGTCCATAGTCAAAAACACCCCATTGTGTCAAGAATATGCGCCGTAAAAACGGCAACGCCACGCCGCCGCGGCCGGTGGGCGCGCAGGGCGTGGCGGAATGCCAGGGAAACCGGAAACTCAGCGCACCGGCTTGGTGTGCCAGATGTCGTTGGCGTAATCCATCACGCTGCGGTCGGCGCTGAAGATGCCGCTGCCCGCGATGTTGGCCAGGCTCATCTTGTTCCACAGGGTACGGTCGGCGTAGAGCTGCTGCACCTTCTGCTGGGCCTGACGGTAGGCCTTGAAGTCGGCCATGACCATGTAGGGGTCAGCGGTACGCAGGTTGTTGACGATCTCGTGGAAGTCGTCGCCGCCGAAGCCCTTTTCCAGGAAGTTCAGCACCTGCATGGCTTCGTCGTCGTTGCGGATAAACATGCTGGGATGGTAGCCCATCTGCTTCAGATGTTCCACTTCCTCGGTCAGCATGCCGAAGATGATCTCGTTCTCCATGCCGGCGGCCTGGGCGATCTCCACGTTGGCGCCGTCCAGGGTGCCCAGGGTGATCGCGCCGTTCAGCATGAACTTCATGTTGCCGGTGCCGGACGCCTCGGTGCCGGCCAGGCTGATCTGCTCGCTCACCTCGCTGGCGGGCATCAGCCGCTCGGACAGGCTCACGCAGTAGTCTTCCAGATACACCACCCGCAGCTTCTGGCGCACAGCGGGATCCTCGTCGATCAGCTTGCCCAGCTTGCAGATCAGGCGGATCATCTGCTTGGCCATGTAGTAGCCGGGGGCCGCCTTGGCGCCGAAGATGTAGGTCTTGGGGGCAAAGTCGGCGTTGGGATTGTTCTTCAGATACAGGTACTGAGCGGCGATGTTCAGCGCGTTCAGATGCTGGCGCTTGTACTCGTGCATCCGCTTGACCTGGCAGTCGAAGATGCTGGAGGGGTCGATCACCTGGCCGGTGGTCTTTTCCAGATAGGCGGCAAAGCCGGCCTTGTTGTCGGCCTTGACCTTGTCCAGGGCTTCCAGAACCTTCTTGTCGTCCTTGAAGCGGGCCAGCTTGGACAGCTGGGCGGCGTCGGTCTTGAAGCCTTCGCCGATGGTCTCGCACAGCAGATTGGTCAGCCGGGGGTTGGAGGCCAGCAGCCAGCGCCGGTAGGCGATGCCGTTGGTCACGTTCTTGAAGGCGTTCGGCTTATACAGGTAATAGTCGTGGAAGACGCTCTTCTTGATGATCTCGCTGTGCAACTTGCTCACGCCGTTGATGGAGTGGCAGGTGTAGCAGCAGATGTTGGCCATGCGCACCTGGCCGTCGCCCAGGATGGCCATGTAGTCGATCTTGCCCTGGTCGCCGGGGAACGCCTGCTCCAGCGCAGCGCGGCAGCGGCGGTCCATCTCCTGCACGATGGTGTAGATGCGGGGCAGGGTCATCTTGAAGATGTCGATGCTCCACTTCTCCAGCGCCTCGCTCATGACGGTGTGGTTGGTGTAAGCGAAGGTGCGCTGGCAGATATCGAAAGCAGCCTCCCAGTCGTAGCCGCACTCATCCAGCAGGATGCGCATCAGCTCGGGGATAGCCAGGGTGGGATGGGTGTCGTTCAGCTGAATGGCCACCTTGTCCGGCAGGTTGTTCAGGGTGCTGTACTGGCTCAGGTGGTTCTGGATGATGTCGCCGATGGAGGCGGCGGACAGGAAATACTGCTGGCGCAGCCGCAGGATCTTGCCCTCCAGATGGTTGTCGTTGGGGTACAGGATCTTGCTGATCAGCTCGGCGGAGGCGTTCTTGGTGATGGCGCTGCCATACTCGCCCGCGTTGAAGCTGTTCATATCAAAGTCCGGGGCCTTGGCCTGCCACAGGCGCAGCTTGCTTACGCCGGTGCTGTTGTAGCCCTGCACATACATGTCGCTGGGCACGGCCAGTACGCTGTTGTAATCCCGATGGGTCACATGATGGAACCCGTTGTCCCAGGTTTCCTGGATATGGCCGTCAAACTTGATCTCGATGGCCTGGTCCGGATGGCTGCGCAGCCATACCTGGCCGCCGGGCAGCCAGTTGTCGGCGCGCTCCTGCTGCCAGCCGTCCACGATCTTCTGCTTGAAGATGCCGTACTCGTACAGGATGGAGTAGCCGGTGCCGGGGATGCCGGTGGTGGCCATGCCGTCCAGATAGCAGGCGGCCAGACGGCCCAGACCGCCGTTGCCCAGACCGGCGTCGGGCTCTTCCTCATAGATATTTTCCAGCTTGATGCCGGCGTCGGCCAGAACGGCCTCAGCCACCTCGTTCAGCCCCAGGTTGAACAGGCTGGTCTTGAGGCTGCGGCCCATCAGGAACTCCATGCACAGGTAGTACACCTGCTTGGAGCCGGTGCCGAACACCTTGCTCTGGTATTTCTTGTGCTGATCGCTCATCAGCTGGCGGCTGATCAGGGCCAGGCAGCGGTAAACCTGCTGGTTGGACGCTACATCCAGGGTAACGCCGTACTCGCTGGTCAGCTTGTCTTTCAGAAGACGATCAAATTCACGCTTGGTATAATGGATCATCCAATACTTCCTCCAAACATACGGGGCCGCTTCCCTCGGACCGGCCGCCGCGTTTTTTGCTACACACAACACGATAATTATACCCGCTTTAGCCGCCTGTTTCAAGGAAAAAATGCGATTTAACGGCTTTGCGCCGCGGTTTTGGCAGGCAAATCTGCTGAAAAACGAAAATTGGGCTTTTTTATGCGGGCGGTTTATACTATAATATAATGAAAACAAAGCAGAAAAGGGAGTAACCGACTATGTCTGTAAGCAAAGTACGCATTACCGTGTGCGGTTCGCAATATATTCTGGGCACCGAAGACAGCGAGCAGTATGTGCTGGAGCTGGCCAAGCAGCTGGATGAGGACATGAGCAACGTTCTGACCGAGTGCCCCACCGCCAGCGTGACCAGCGCCGCGGTGCTGGCCGCCATGGACTATCTGGACCGGCTGAACAAGGCCACCAGCGGGGCGGACAATATGCGCGGCCAGATCAAGGAATACCTGGAGGACGCCGCCAAAGCCAAGCTCAGCGCCGAGGAAGCCCGCCGCGAGGTGGAGCGCCTGCGCCGTGAACTGCAGTATCTCAAGGAGCAGAAAAGCTGATGGCCCCTCTGGAGATCCTGGCCCCCGCCGGCAATGAGGAGATGCTCCGCGCCGCCGTTTTCAGCGGCGCGGATGCTGTGTATCTGGGGCTTACCGCTTTCAACGCCCGCCGCTCGGCGGGAAATTTCACGCCCGAGGCCCTGGCCCGGGCGGTTTCGTTCTGCCATGGGCGGGGTGTGCGGGTGTGGGTCACCCTGAACACCACCCTGTACGCCGCCGAACTGCCGGAGGTTGCCCGGGCGGTGGCGGATGTGGCCGCCGCCGGGGCGGACGGTGTCATCGTGCAGGACCTGGCGGTGGCCGCTCTGGTCAAACAGATGGCCCCCGGCCTGGCGCTGCGGGGATCCACCCAGATGTCGGTGCACACGCTGGAGGGGGCAAAGCAGCTGGCGGATATGGGCTTTTCCTGCGCCATCCTGGCCCGGGAACTGAGCCTTGCCGAGATCGAGGCTATCACCGCCGCCAGCCCCATCCCCACCGAGGTGTTCGTGCACGGGGCGCTGTGCATGTCGGTGTCCGGCCAGTGTTACCTGAGCGCTTTTCTGGGCGGCCGCAGCGGCAACCGGGGCAGCTGTGCCGGGCCCTGCCGCCTGCCCTTTGCCGTCGACGGTTCCGGCGCGGCACACCTGTCCCTGAAGGATATGAGCGCGCTGGACGCTTTGCCGCGGCTGCAGGCCGCCGGGGTGGGCAGCGCTAAAATTGAGGGCCGGCTGCGCACCCCCGAGTACGTGGCCGCCGCGGTGGATGCCTGCCGCCGGGCGCTGGCGGGCGAACCTTACGACAAAGCCCGGCTGGAAGCGGCGTTTTCCCGCTCCGGCTTTACCGATGGCTACCTGACCGGCCGGATCGACGGCCGTATGTTCGGGGTGCGCACCGCGGAGGATTCCGCTGCCACCAAGGCCGCCCTGCCCGCGCTGCGGGAGCTGTTTCGGCGGGAGATGCCCCGGGTGCCGGTGGATCTTGTGCTGGCCTGCGGGGCGGACGGGGTGACCCTTACCGCCCGGGATGACGACGGCCATACCGTCCGCGCATCCCGTCCCGGCGCGCCGGAACCCGCCCAGAAAGACCCGATGCCCGGCATTGAAAAAGCCCTGTCCCGCACCGGCGGCACCCCGTTCTTTGTGCGCGGCCTGACCCTGGCCGAGGGCAGCGAGGCCCCCGGCTATCTGCCCGCCGGCGAGTGGAACGAGCTGCGCCGCACCGTGCTGGAACAGCTGCTGGCCCGGCGGGAAGCCCCCCGGCCCTGGCCCTGCGCCGCGTCGGTGCTGCCCGCGCCGCAGAAGCACCCGATCCCGCCCCGGCAGGCTCTCTGGGCCCGCTTTGAGCGCGCGGAGCAGATGCCCGCGACCGTCTGGGCCCGCTGTGCCCGGGTGATCCTGCCCATCGCCCAGGCCGGGCAGGTGCCGCCGGACAAGCGTTCCGCCGTGATTCTGGAACTGCCCCGGGCCATATTCGGCGACGGGGAAGAACAGACCGCCCGCCTGCTGGCCCGCTGGAAGGACGCGGGCTTTGCCGGGGTACTGCTGCAGAACATCGCCCAGCTGCGGCTGGCCAAAGGCTGGACGATGTACGGCGGCTTCGGCCTGAATATCACCAACCCCCTGGCCGCGGCGGAATATGTGCGGCTGGGGCTGTCCGGCATGACCCTGCTGCCGGAACTGACCCTGCCCCAGATGGCGGCCATCGAGCCGGGCGTGCCCACCATGGCCTTTGCCTACGGGCATATGCCGCTGATGCTCACCCGGGCCTGCCCGCTGCACAATGTACACAACTGCGCGGGCTGCAGCGGCCAGGGCGAGCTCACCGACCGCAAGGGACGCAAGTTCCCGGTGCGGTGCAGCGGCGGGCTGCGGGGCGTGCGTACCGTTTACAATCCCGTGCCCCTGTACATGGGCGAGCGGCTGGGCGAGATGCCGGTGAACACGGCGCTGGCCTGGTTTACGCTGGAGGACGCGCCCCGCGCCGCCCGCGTGCTGGAGCTGCTGGCCGCCGGGGCCCCCTTTGACGGGGAGTTCACCCGGGGCCTGTACTACAAGGGCACCAACTGATACCAAGGAGGACATCCATGCAGATCCGATACCGCCTGACCCGTCCCGGGGCCCAGGAGCCCCGCTACGCCACCCCCGGCGCGGCGGCCGCCGACCTGTGCGCCGTGCTGGACGAGCCCCTTACCCTGCAGCCCGGCGGCCGGGCCCTGGTTCCCACCGGCCTGGCCATCGAGCTGCCCGGCCCGGAATGGGTGGCCCTGGTGTTCGCCCGCAGCGGGCTGGGCATCCGCAAGGGGATCACCCTGTCCAACGGGGTGGGGGTCATTGACTCCGACTACCGGGGCGAGATCGGGGTGGGCCTGGTCAACCTGGGGGAGGAGGCCTATACCCTCCAGCCCGGCGAGCGGGTGGCCCAGATCATGATCGTGCCGGTGGCGCAGGCGGCCTTTGTGCCCGCCGAAACCCTGGAGGCGACCGGCCGCGGCGAAGGGGGCTTCGGCTCCACCGGCCGCCTGTAACAACCTGTGAGGAGAGGAAACCATGAAAAAGACGCTGCTTCTTTGCTTTTACATCCTGTCCGGCATTATCCTGGGCGCCATGATCGCCCAGCTGTGCACCGGCGTGCGGGGGCTGAGCTGGCTGGCCTATTCCCAGGGCATCCGGCTGACCCCCGCCATGGACCTGAGCGTCATCCGCCTGTCGCTGGATTTCTACATGGGCATCAGCGTGGCCCAGATCTTTACCATCGGCGCGGCGATTTTCCTGTATAACCGCAGCAACATCCGGTAAAAAATCATCCCCGGCCGCCCCGCGGCTGAAATAAACCCAAGGAGTGTTTCGTTTATGTCTATGATCCTCGCATCCGGCAGCCCCCGCCGCCGGGAGCTTCTGTCCATGATCACCCCGGACTTCCGGGTGGAGGTCAGCGATTTTGACGAGAGCGTGCTCACCGCGCCCACCCCCAAACAGACCGCCGAGAACCTGGCTTTCGGCAAGTGCATGGCCGTGGCCGGGCGTTTCCCCGGCGAGGTGGTGATCGGCTGTGACACGGTGGTGGAGTACAAGGGCAAGGTGTTCGGCAAGCCCCACAGCAAGGAGGACGCCCGCGCCATGCTCACCGCCCTGGCCGGGGCCGACCACTACGTCCACACCGGCGTCTGCGTGTGGGCAAACGGCTCCTCCCACACCTTCACCGCCACCACCCGGGTGCGGTTCTTCCCCCTGACCGAGGCCCAGATTGAGGCCTACATCGCCACCGACGAGCCCTACGACAAGGCCGGCGGCTACGGCATCCAGGGGGCCGCGGCGCTGTTCTGTGAGGAGATCGAGGGCTGCTACTACAACGTGATGGGGCTGCCTGTGTCCCGCCTGGCCCGCAAATTGGACGAATTGGGCGTGCTGACAGGGCGAAAAAGTGAATAAAATGCAAAAAACCTTCCGTCGCCGTTGAGAAACCGGAAACTTGCGGTTATAATAGGAACGTAAAATTCTGCGTACTTGCATATACTGCAGCAAACGGGCACAGCAGGGAAGATAAAGGAGTAAGAGAGTATGGCATTTTTCAGCAGGGACATCGGGATTGACCTGGGCACCGCCAACACCCTGGTCTATCTGAAAGGCAAGGGCATCGTTATGCGGGAGCCCAGCGTTGTGGCGGTAGACACCAAGACCAACGACGTGCGCAGCGTAGGCCATGAGGCCAAGGCTGTGATCGGCCGTACCCCCGGCAACATCGTGGCCGTGCGTCCTCTGAAGGACGGCGTTATCGCCGACTTTGAGATCACCGCCAACATGCTGGGCCAGTTCATCAAAAAGGTCTGCGGCAACAGCCTGTTTGTGCGGCCCCGCGTGGTCATCTGCATCCCCTCCGGCGTTACCGAGGTGGAGCGCCGCGCCGTGAAGGACGCCGCGTTCAACGCGGGCGCCAAGCAGGTCAACCTGATCGAGGAGCCCATGGCCGCGGCCATCGGCGCCGGTCTGCCCATCAGCGAGCCTTCCGGCAGCATGGTGGTGGACATCGGCGGCGGCACCAGCGAGGTGGCCGTGATCAGCCTGGGCGGCATCGTAGCGGCCCGCAGCGTGCGCGTGGGCGGCGACGAGTTTGACCAGGCCATCATCGCGTACATCAAGCGCAAGTACAATCTGCTGGTGGGCGAGCGCACCGCCGAGCAGGTCAAGATCGAGAT
Source organism: Gemmiger sp. An120 (assembly GCF_002160955.1). GTDB lineage: Bacteria > Bacillota > Clostridia > Oscillospirales > Ruminococcaceae > Gemmiger_A > Gemmiger_A avium. The sequence goes on along the minus strand of NZ_NFLN01000010.1, from coordinate 91,931 downwards.
CGGCAGCGCCTATCCTCTGGACGCCGAGATGGAGATGGAGATCAAGGGCCGCAACCTGGTGGACGGCCTGCCCAAGAACATCACCATCCATTCTGAAGAGGTGCGCGAGGCCCTGTCCGAGAGCCTGGCCCGGGTTGTGGAAGCGGTCAAGGAGACCCTGGAGCGCACCCCGCCTGAGCTGAGCGCCGACATCATCGACCACGGCATCATGCTGACCGGCGGCGGCGCGCTGCTGCGCGGCATTGACCAGCTGGTGCAGTCCGAGACCGGCATCGACGTGCATGTGGCCGAAAGCCCGCTGGACTGCGTGGCCGCCGGCACCGGCGCCGTGCTGGATCACATCGACATCCTGCAGGACGTGCTGGACGACAATTCCTCTCACCTGTAAACAAACCGGAAGCACCGGTGTTCGGCGCGGGCGGCCGCGGGGCATCCCCGCGGCGGCCCGCGTCTTGTTTGCCTATCCAACCGACCGTGAGGTGGCCTGATGAAGGATTTCTTTTCCACCGTAAAATTCAAGATCCTGCTCTGCGTGCTGGTGGTGCTGGCGGGCATCATGGCCTGGGCCGGCGCCAACAACCGGCTTACCGCCGCCCCGCAGGAGCTGCTGGGGGCGATCCTGACCCCATTCCAGAAGATCGCCGCCCTGGGCAGCGGCGGCCTGGCCGACCTGTGGGAAAAATACACCAGCATCGACAGCATTGTGGCCGAAAACGAAGCCCTGGAGGAAGAAAACGCCGAGCTGCGCCGTCAGCTGGTGGATTATGAAAAACTCCAGGCCGAGAACCAGGCCTTCCGGGACCTGTACCAGATCCAGCAGGAACACCCGGAATATACCTATGCGTCCGCCTTTGTGATCGGCCGGGACGCGCTGGACCAGTTCGGCAGCTTTACCATCGACCTGGGTACCACCGACGGGGTGGAAAAAGGGGACGTGGTGGTCAGCGACAAGGGATATCTGGTAGGCCGGGTGACCGAGGCGAACCTGACCAGCTCCAAGGTGCTTACCATCCTGAGCCCCAGCTTCAACGCGGCGGCCATTATCAGCCGCACCCGGGACAACGGCATCCTGTCCGGCAGCGCGGACTATGTGGCCCAGGGCCAGTGCACCCTGAACAACCTGACCCGGGACACCCTGGCCAGCGTGGGGGATGAGGTCATCACCACCGGCCTGGGCGGCGAGATTCCCGCCGATATCCTGGTGGGCACGGTGGATCAGCTGGTGCCCGAGGTCAGCGGCCAGTCCACCATTGCGGTGGTGCAGCCCGGCGCGGATATCCTGAGCCTGACCCATGTATTCGTGATCACCGACGAGACCGGGTGACCGGCCCATTCCGTTTGTAAGGAGCAACCATGGAGACACGGCGCAAAAAACATATGCTGCTGGCAGGCAAATGGTCCTGCTACAGCCTGCTGCTGCTGCTGGCCGCGGTGATGCAGACCCTGCCCGGGGTTCTCACCATCGCCGGGGCCCGGCCGCTCTTTATCCTGCCCCTGTGCATGGCGGTATCCATCTACGAGGGCGAGTTCCGGGGCGCGCTGTTCGGCGCGGTGGGCGGCCTTTTGTGGGACCTGACCGCCGGCCGGGTAGCCGGGCTGCTGGCCATCCAGCTGCTGGTGGTCTGTTTCATGACCTCGGTGCTGGTGCAGCTGTTCCTGCGGGTCAACCACATGAACTTCATCCTGCTGTGTGCCGCGGCGGTGGCGCTGGTCACCGGGGTAGATTTTCTGTTCAACTATCTGATGCGTGGCTATTCCCGGGCTGCCTGGTATTACGGCACCGTGATTCTGCCCATTGTGATCTTTACCAGCGCAGCCGCGCCGCTCTCTTTCCTGGCGGTGCGGTGGGTCTTTGAGCGGTTCACCCGCACCGAATGAACCGTTGCGCGCTTTGTGAAAGGCGGTGATTCCCTTGAACGACAAGCAGGTCCGCAACCGGATCTATATCCTGATCGGATTTTTGTGCGTGGTGCTCTGCGCTTTTCTGCTGCGGCTGGTCCAGTGGCAGCTGATCGACGGTGACGAATATCTTTCCCACGCGGAAAGTACCAGTACCTACTCCTTTTCCGCCACGGCTGCCCGGGGCGAGATCGTGGACTGCTACGGCCGCAGCCTGGCCACCAACGAGACGGTCTACCAGATCGAGCTGAACCAGCTCATGATGGGGGACACCGACCTGAACGAGATCATCCGCCAGCTGATCGAGATTCTGGAAGCCTCCGGCGAAGAGTGGAACGACACCATGCTTATCAGTGAGCCGGATGAAAACGGCCACTATGAATTTACCAACGAGCCCGGCAATGAAAGCCAGGAGGCCCGCCTGGCCGCTTTGAAAGACAGCCTGGGCAAGCAGCAGTACGGCACCGCCGACCAGGTGATGGCCGTTCTGGTGGAAAAATACGGGCTGGAAGACTACGAACCCCTGTGGCAGCGGCGGATTGCCGGTGTGCGCTATCAGATGACGCTGGAAGAATTCAGCGTGCGCAACAACTTTGTCTTTGCCACCGACATCGGCTCGGTGACCATGGCTACCATCAAGGAGCGCAGCATGAATCTGCCCGGCGTGCAGGTCATTGGGACCAGCCGCCGCAACTATCCGGACGGCACCATCCTGCCCCACATCCTGGGCAGCGTGGGCTCCATCACCGCCGAACAGTGGCGGGTGGAGGACGAGGACGGCAACGTGAGCTATCCGCTGCGGGATGCCGGCTATAACATGAACGACCTGATCGGCCAGTCCGGCCTGGAAAAGGTCTACGAAGAGGAGCTGCGCGGCACCGACGGTACCACCGAAATCGTGGTGGGGGACGGGGAGATCCAGGAGATCCGCACCGGCGTGACCCCCACCCCCGGCAAGACCGTGATGCTCACCATCAACCGGGAGTTCCAGAAACGGGTGGACGAGGCGCTGGAGCGCAACATCCTGACCCTGCAGCAGACCAAGGCGGAAAACGCCGGCAAGGAATGCAACGCCGGGGCCGTGGTGGTCATCGACGTGGATACCGGCGGTCTGCTGGCGGTGAGCAACTACCCCAGCTACGATCTGAACCTGTACCGCAGCAACTACAGCGACTATGCGTCCGACCCGGCGCTGCCGCTGATCAACCGGGCCTTTACCGGGCAGTACGCCCCCGGCTCGGCCTATAAACCCTCGGTGGCGCTTACCGGCCTGCTGAACGGCATTGTAAGCCCCTCCGACATCATCGAGTGCAACGGCACCTATACCTACTACGCCCCCAGCTACACCCCCCGCTGCCAGCACTACCATCCCGGCAACAAGGTGGACCTGTACACCGCTTTGCAGCACAGCTGCAACGTGTACTTCTACGATGTGGGCCGCCGGGCCGGGCTGGCCGCCTGTGCCGATATGGCCAACCGCCTGGGCCTGGGCGTGGCCACCGGCGTGGAGGTGGGCGAATCCCTGGGCCACCTGACCAGCACCGGGGATGAAAACTATACCGTGGGCCTGGATGTGCAGTCCGCCATCGGGCAGGGCAACAACGCCTTTACCCCGGTGCAGCTGACCACCTACGCCGCCACCATTGCCAACGGCGGCACCCGCTACAAGACCCACCTGGTCAGCGGCCTGATGGACACCAACACCGGCGAGGTCATCGAGACGGTGGAGCCGGTGGTGGAAGACCAGATCGAGGACAACATCGGTGCCTTTGAGGCGGTCAAGGACGGCATGGTGCTCATGGCCCAGGGCAACAGCACCCTGCGCAACTATCCGTTGACCATTGCGGCCAAAACCGGCAGCCCGCAGCGCAGCGAGGTGTACAAGGTGGTCAACGGCACCCGCTACTACTATTGCAACGGCGTGATGATTGGATTCTGCCCGGCCGAAGACCCGGAGATCGCGGTGGCCATCGTGCTGGAATACGGCGGAAGCGGCTCCAATGCGTCACAGTTGATGGTGGATGTGCTCAACGCCTACTACTTTGACCGTACCAGCAGCTTTGAGCCCGACCCGGAAGGCGAGCTGCTTTCGTGACCACGATGCAACAAAAGTACAGGTGCATTTTGGTGCACCTGTACTTCTTTTTTCCAGGATAGCCCGCAGTTTCGCCATCGGCGGCGGTTCGGGCGGCTGCAAAATGACGGGTATGCAATGCACACAAAATTTTCTTGTCAAGACCTTTCTTTTATGCTACTATAGATATAAGTTGGAGCAGCGGGCTCAGAAGACGGCTGCTTCCGCTATTTTGTGCGTTTTGGGCCCGGGTACGGCATAGCCGCCGCGCGCTGTGCCCCGCACCCGTAAAGGAGCCGGTGGTTTGAGCGCAAAGGTCATCATGGTGGCGTCCGGTAAGGGCGGCACCGGCAAGAGCACCCTTTCGGTGCTGGTGGGCGGCCGCCTGGCTGCCGCCGGGCAGCGGGTGCTCCTCGTGGAGCTGGACTCCGGCCTGCGCAGCGTGGACATCATCGCCGGCGTGTACGGAAAAACCGTCTATGACATCGAGGATGTGCTCTGCGGGCGCTGCCCCGGCGACAAGGCTGTGGTGGAAAGCCCTGTTTATCCGGGCCTGTCGGTGATCAGTGCCCCCTATGAGGGCGGGCAGGTGCCGGCCAAGGCGCTGAGCCGCCTGATCCAGGCCATGCGTCCCGGCTTTGACTTTATCCTGCTGGATACCGCCGCCGGGATGGGCGCACCCTTTACCGCCGCGGTGCCCCTGGCCAATCTGGCACTGCTGGTGCTTACCCCCGATCCGGTGGCCCTGCGGGATGGCCGCATTGTGGCGGACGCCATCCTGCAGAAAAACGGCCCCACCCCCCGCCTGATCGTCAACCGGATCCCGGCTTCCGGCTTTGCCAATACCGGGGTACGGGATCTGGACGAATGCATCGACACCGTCTGCGTTCAGCTGATCGGTGCGGTGCCGGATTCCCCGCTGATTGCCCGCGCCGCCGTTTCCGGCCAGGCGCTGGGCCCCGGCAGCACCGCTTTCCAGGCGGTGGACAACATCGCCGCCCGTATTCTGGGCGGGATGCCTCCGCTGGCGCTGCGCTGACTTTTTATACGAATTCCGCCCTGAGCGTTTTATTTTTCCGCCGGACACATAAGAGAAAGGAGAGGAGTGCTCATGAACATTGCACTCATTGCCCATGACTCCAAAAAAGAACTGATGGTTCAGTTCTGCATCGCGTATTGCCGTGTGCTCAGCCACCATACCCTGCTGGCCACCGGCACCACCGGCAAGATGGTGGCAGAGGCCACCGGCCTGTCCATACAGAGATTCCTGTCCGGCGCCCATGGCGGCGACCAGCAGATCGCGGCCCGGATTGCCTGCAACGAAATCGATATGCTGCTGTTCTTCCGGGATCCGATCAGCGCCAAGCCCCATGAACCCAACGAGATGAACCTGCTGCGTCTGTGCGACGTGCATAACATTCCCATTGCCACCAACATCGCCACCGCCGAGGTGCTGATCCACGGCCTGGAGCGCGGCGACCTGGAGTGGCGTTCCATCGTCAACCCCCAGCACTGAGCGGGGGCAGCTTTTTCGCGCCGGCAGGCGGCCCAAGGGGGCTGCCTGTTTTTTTGTACCCTTTTGCCCCGGATTCGCCCGGCCCTTGCGGGCAGGCGCGTTTTCCGGTACAATGAATCCGGATAAAATACAAGGAAAGGGGGGCGCAGCCGTGGAAACTTCCGGACGGGCACGAACCGCCCGCCGGGCCGGGCTGATCGGCCTGGGGGCGGTGGGGTATCTGGCGGTAAGCCTGGTGCTGCAACTGTTCGCGGCGCTGGCGCTGCGGGCCGCCGTGCCCGGCGCTACCCTGCACAACCCCGCCGGCATGACCCAGACCGCCGGTCTGGCGGTTCAGCTGGCGGTGTCGGCAGGCAGCCTGGCGATTCCCGCCGCCCTGCTCATCGGGCTGCTGCGCCCGGGCCGGGCCCGTCTGGGCCTGGTGCGCCCCGCGCCCGGCGGGCTGGCACTCTGGACCCCCATCGCGCTGGGGGCCGCCATGCTGGCCAACCTGCTGGCCAATGGGCTGGGCCTGGGGGCCGGGGTCATGCTGGAACTGCCCCGGGGCGGCCCGGCACTGCTGCTGGCTTTTCTGCAGATCTGCCTGGTGCCCGCCGTGGGGGAGGAGCTGTTCTTCCGCGGGGTGCTGCAGGGGATGCTGCGCCCCCGGGGCGGGCTGACGGCCGCCCTGGCGGCAGCGGTGCCCTTTGCGCTGCTGCACAGCCGCCCCGGCCAGGCCCTGGTGGCGCTGCTTACCGGCCTGGCCATGGGTCTGGCGGTGGAGGCCACCGGCAGCCTGGCCCCCGCCATACTGGCCCATCTGGGCAACAACCTGCTGGCCTTTGCGGCCGCCTGGCTGCTGCAGTACGGCCCGTCGGGGCTGGCGGGCACGATCCAGCTGGCGGCGGCCGCCGCATTGCCGGTATGGGGCCTGCTGGCCCTCTGCGCGGCGTTCCGCCGGCGCCGGCTGCCGCCCAAAAGCGGCGTAAAGCTGCGCAGCCTGTTGGCCAATCCGGCCTGGCTGGCCGCCATGCTGGCGCTGGGGGCTGTGTTCAGCGCCCGGTGCGCCGGAATTTTGTAATAAAAGGAGCCGCAACCATGACCGATACAGAACTGATGTGCCTGGCCCTGAACGAGGCCCGTGCCGCCGCCGCCCTGGGGGAGGTGCCGGTGGGGGCGGTGGTGGCCCGGCACGGAGAGGTAGTGGCCGCCGCCCACAACACCCGGGAGACCGAAAAGAACGCCACCCACCACGCGGAACTGCTGGCCATCGACGCGGCCTGTCGGGCGCTGGGGGGCTGGCGGCTGTGGGAGTGCGAGCTGTTCGTCACGCTGGAACCCTGCCCCATGTGCATGGGGGCCATCATCAACAGCCGGATCCCCCGGGTGGTCTTTGGGGCCGCGGACACCAAGGCAGGCTGCTGCGGTTCGGTGGTGGATATGGCCGCGCTGCCTTTCAATCACCATCCCCGGGTGGAGCGGGGCCTGCTGGAAGAGGAGTGTTCCGCCCTGCTGGCGGAATTTTTCGCCGCCCTGCGGGCCCGCCGGGCCGAGCAGAAGGCCCTGGGCATTCCCACCGCCTGGCAGCTGCGCAAGATGCAGCGCCAGCAGAACAAGGAGGACAAACCATGAGCATTCCCGCTGTACCTGTGGTACTGGTCACCGGAGGAAGCCGGGGTATCGGGGCCGCCGCTGTGCGGGCTTTCCATGCCCGGGGCTGCCGGGTGGCATTTTGTTATGAAAAAAGCGCGCAGGCCGCCGCCGCGCTGGAAGAGGAGCTGCCCGGCGTGCGGGGCTTCGCGGCGGACGTGTCCGACCCGGATTCGGTGCGCGGGCTGTTCGCGGCGGTGGAGCAGGCCCTGGGCGCTCCGGATATTCTGGTCTGCAACGCAGGGGTGGCCTGGCAGGGTCTGCTCACCGATATGACCGACGCCGACTGGCGGCGGGTGCTGGACGTGGACCTGTCCGGCGCGTTTTACTGCTGCCGGGCGGCACTGCCCGCCATGATCCACAACAAGTGGGGCCGCATCCTGCTGGTCAGCAGCATGTGGGGCCAGGTGGGGGCCAGCTGCGAGGCGGCCTATTCGGCCGCCAAGGCCGGCGTGATCGGGCTGGGCCGGGCGCTGGCCAAGGAGGTGGGCCCCAGCGGGGTCACCGTCAACTGTGTAGCTCCCGGCGTGGTGGAGACCGATATGATGGCGGGCTTTTCCGCTGAGGACAAGGCCGCCCTGGCGGAGGAAACCCCGGTGGGCCGTCTGGGCACACCGGAAGAGGTGGCCCGGGCATTGGTATTCCTGGCCGGGCCGGATTCGGATTTTATCACCGGCCAGGTGCTGGGGGTCAACGGCGGCCTGGTAATCTGAGTTTTTTGCCCCGTCCGGTCACTCTCCCGCCTCCTGCCCGCATACAATGGGCAAAAGGGGGAGTGGATATGGCAGCGATCTTTGAAAACGGCATCGACGTGTCCCGCTATCAGGGCGTGGTCGACTGGGCCCGGGTGGCCGCGTCCGGGCAGCAGTTTGCCATTGTGCGGGTGGGTTCCACCGACGGCAGCGGCGTCTATGTGGACCCGTACTTCAAGCGGAACGTGGAGGGGGCCCATGCCGCCGGGCTCAAGGTGGGGGCCTATTACTATACCTACGCCAAGACAGAAGAAGCGGTGATCCGGGAACTGAACAAATTCCTGCCCGCGCTGGAGGGCTATCAGCTGGAATATCCGGTGTTCGTGGATATGGAGGACTCCAGCTTTGTCTCTCTCTCCCGCAAGCAGGTCACCGATCTGACCCGGTTGGCCATGGATATTCTGTATCAGAACGGCTGGTATGCGGGATATTATACCTATACCTTTTTTGCAACCAACTACATCGACACCGAGGCACTGAAAGACTATCCGCTCTGGATCGCGGATTACCGGGGCTATGTGGGCTATCAGGGCGGCTATACCATGTGGCAGTATTCCAGCAGCGGGCAGGTCAGCGGCATTCAGGGCAATGTGGATATGAACCGCAGCTATGTGGATTTTCTGCCCTTTATCAAGGAGGGCGGGTTCAACGGGTTCCCGGCGCCCTCCGGCCCGGTGATGATGTCGCTGGAGAACCAGCTGCTGGAGGTGTTCAGTGAGCGGTGCGAATACTTCAACTCGCCGGACGTGAACGACGTGGTGGGGTACCTGCCGCTGGGCACCTACCCGGCGGTAGCCCTGAGCGAGGAGGAATACGGCGGCTTTGTCTGGGTGACCTTCCGTCTGGGGGGTGCGGTCTGGTGGACCGCCCTGCTGGAGGACCGCTGCCGCCTGATCGCCGATGATTCCGGCACCGACTGCTCGGAGTGTCAGGCCCAGCTGGCGGAGGCCAACGCCCGCATTGAGGAGACCCGTCAGCTGCTCAACGACGCGCTGGAGGCGCTGGGCTGAAGAAAATAAATAAAAACCATTCCGTTTTGCAAGGAATCTGGTATACTGAATAGTAGATTCCGCTATTTTATAAAACACGGCCGGTTCTGCCGGCCGGGAGGATTGTCCAATGGAACTGAATAAACGCACGGTGCGTACCATCGCGCTGCTGGCGGCGGGCTGCATCCTGCTGTACTGGGCGCTGCAGAACCACAAAACCCTGATGGACCTGATCAACTGGGTCACCGGGCTGCTGCGGCCGTTTCTGATCGGCGGTGCCATCGCCTTTATCCTGAATGTACCCATGCGGGCCTTTGAAAAATTGCTGCCCGCCAAGATGAAGCCCGGCCGCCGCCGGGCGCTGGCCATGCTGCTGGTGCTGGTGGCGGTAGTGGCGGTGGTGGCGCTGGTGCTGGGGCTGGTGATCCCGCAGCTGGGCACCACCGTGACCCAGATCGGCAATCAGCTGCCCTTGTTCTGGGCTTCGGCGCAGCAATGGGTCTCCGACCTGATGGATACCTATCCGGATCTGGCCGCCGCGCTGAATGAAACGATAGGGGATATGACCGCCATCAACTGGCAGGACGCGGTGAAGAAAGCCACCGAATGGATTACCACCGGCGGCGTGGCCATTCTGGGCGGTACCATCAATGCCGCCAGCGACGTGATGAGCGGCGTGTTTGACTTCTTTGTCAGTTTCTGCTTTGCGGTGTATATCCTGACCCAGAAAGAGCGTCTGGGCACCCAGGCCCGGATGCTGCTCTACGCCTTTGCGCCCCGCCCCCGGGCCGACCGGGTGGTGGAGGTGGCCGGCCTGGCCCACCGCACCTTCTCCAAGTTTATCTCCGGCCAGTGCACCGAAGCGGTGATTCTGGGTTCCCTGTTCGCTGTGGCCATGACCCTGTGCCGTATGCCCTATGTGCTGCTGATCAGCGTGCTGATCGCCTTTACCGCCTTGATCCCCATCTTTGGCGCGTTCATCGGCTGCGGTGTGGGCGCGTTCCTGATCCTGGTGGACGATCCCATCCAGGCGCTCTGGTTTGTGGTGCTGTTCCTCTGCCTGCAGCAGATCGAGGGCAACCTGATCTACCCCCACGTGGTGGGCAGCAGTGTGGGCCTGCCCTCCATCTGGGTGCTGGCGGCGGTCACGGTGGGCGGCAGCCTGATGGGCATTGCCGGTATGCTGGTGATGATCCCGCTGGCCTCTGTCTGCTACAGCCTGCTTCGCGCCACCACCCACGCCCGGCTGCGCAGCCGCGGTATCGACTACCGCACCCTCTTCCCGGGTTCTGGCAGGCCCGGCCCCGCCCCTGCCGCGCAGCAAGAAGAAAAGAAATAATACTGATTGTATAAAATTGATTTGATTCTACAAAAAATCCCCTCCGGATTTCTCCGGAGGGGATTTTTCTGTGCTTCAGGTCCGGTAGATGAACCGTCCGGCCTTGACGGTGGCCAGCACCCGGATATCGGCGATCCGGTCGGGGGACACCGCCAGCGGATCGGCTTCCAGTAGGGTAAAGTCCGCCAGCTTGCCGGGGGTGATGCTGCCCTTTCGTCCCTCTTCAAACAGCTGCCGGGCTGCCTGGATGGTCACCGCCTCCAGCGCAGCCTGCACCGGTACGGTCTGCTCCGGCCCCAGCGGACGGCCGCTGCGGGTGCGGCGCACAGCGGCATTCTGAATCGAAAACAGGGTGTGCGGCGGCGCGGCGGGTGCGTTCTGATGCAGGGTAAAGCCTACCCCGGCTTCCAGCGTCCAGGCCAGCGGGCTCAGGCTGGCGGCCCGCTGGGCCCCCAGCACCGAGTGTACGTGGTAGTCGCCCCAGTAATACACCGGATCGTGGGAAAAGCTGGCCAGTATGCCAAGCTCCGCCATCTGTTCCAGCTGATCCCGGCGCACGGTCTGGGCGTGTACCGCCACCGGCCGCAGTTCTTCCCGGCTGCCGGTTTCGGTCCGGGCCGCCTGCCAGCAGCGCAGCAGCTGGTCAATGGCAGCATCTCCGTCGGCGTGAATCACCGGCTGCCAGTGGCAGCGGATACAATGGGCCAGCAGTTCGGTGATCTCCCCATCCTCCCGCAGCGGGGCGCCCCGGTAGTCCGGCCCCTGGCCCGCGGGCGGGGACTGGTAGGGATGGCTGAGCCAGGCGGTCTTTTTGTGCACCGCCCCGTCCAGCATAAGCTTGATCCCGGCCATCCGGCACCGGTCGTGATAGGGGTTTTGCGCGGGAGGCTGGCAGGGCAGATGGTCGGGGGCGGTTTTCTCGTCCAGATAACAGGCTACCTCGCCGCCGATCAGCCCCTGGTGCCCGGCTTCGGCCAGCAGGTTCAGCTCTGCCGCGGTGGAACGGGCGTCCTGCATGGTGGTCACCCCAAAAGAGGCGTACAGCCGGGCGGCATCCGCCACCGCCAGCAGCAGCTGGGCACGTCCCGGGCCCTTGACACGGGCGGAGATGGCCGGCTCTGCCAACAGGGCGGCGGGCAGGGGAGAGGGGGCTTCTTCCGGCCGGTCGTAGCCCAGCAGGCGTAAAGCCTGGCTGTTGGCCACACTCCATTCGCCGCTCTCCGCGGTCAGCAGAATGGGGATCTGGCCGCTGATTTCGTCCAGATCCTCCCGGGTGGGCAGGCGGCCCAGCCGGGCGCTGTCGCAGCCAAAGCCCAGCATCCAGGTATCGTGGGGCAGGGTGTGGGTGCGCAGATACTCCTGCCCGCTTTCCCGCAGGGCCGCCGGATTGTCGCAGACTCCCTCCGGGGAGGGGCGCGCATCCCAGAGCAGCCGGTCCCAGGCCACCGCGCTCAGATGGGAATGGCCGTCTATGAAGCCGGGCAGAAGGGCCGCGCCGTCCCAGTCTTCCACCCGCGCGTCAGGATGGGTGGCGCGCAGCACGGCAAAGTCTCCGGTGCGCAGAATATAGCCGTCCTCCACCAGAACACCGCTGTATACCGGCAAAGCGGGGTCCATGGTGCGGACAAAAGCATGGTACAGTTCCATAAACAAAGATCCTTCTTTTTGGATATAGGCCGCCGGAGGTTCCGGTGTGCACAGCGTCAGTATGCCGCGCGCCCCACCGCGATATTCCGGCAGGCTTTGTCTTTTACTATACACGGCCCATGTCAAGAGGGAATAAACGTTTTGTGGACAGAACAAGAACATGCCCAAAAAACAGGGGAGGAACCAGCCGGTTCCTCCCCTGTACGGCGGTTTCCAGGACGGTTACCGCACCTGGCCGTTGCCGTGAATCACATATTTGTAGCTGCACAGTTCCGCCAGACCCATGGGCCCCCGGGCATGCAGCTTCTGGGTGGAAATGCCCATCTCGCATCCCAGCCCGAACACCCCGCCGTCGGTAAAACGGGTGGAGGCGTTCACATACACCGCGGCGCTGTCCACCCCGGTCACAAAGGCATTGGCCGCCGCCTCATCGCCGGTCACAATGGCCTCGCTGTGGCCGGTGGAATGGCGGGCAATGTGTGCCACCGCCTGCTGTACGCCGTCCACAACCCGCACCGCCAGAATGTAGTCCAGAAACTCGGTGTCGAAGTCATCCGGCCCGGCCGGGGTGCCCGGAATGATCGCCGCGGCCGCTTCGTCCAGCCGCAGTTCCACCGGCGGCAGGCCCGCCGCCGCCCGGTCGTCCACCAGACGCTGTTTCATCCGGGGCAAAAATTCAGCTGCGATCGCCTTGTCCACCAGACAGACCTCCGCCGCGTTGCATACGCTGGGGCGGCTGGTCTTGGCGTTTTCCAGAATATCCAGGGCCATGTCCGGGTCGGCGGCCTTGTCCACGTACACATGGCAGATGCCGGTGCCGGTCTGGATGCAGGGCACCTTGGCCTGCTCCACACAGGCCTTGATCAGCCCGGCCCCGCCCCGGGGGATCAGCAGGTCCACCAGACCTACTGCTTCCATCAGTTCCCGGCTGCTGGCGCGGGTGGTGTCCTGCACCAGGGCCACCCCGTCCTCCGGCAGGCCGGCCGCTGCCAGACCCCGGCGCATCGCCCGGGTGATGGCGTCGGCGCTGCGCCAGGCCTCTTTGCCCACACGCAGCACGCAGGCGTTGCCGCTTTTCACCGCCAGGGCGGCGGCGTCACTGGTCACGTTGGGGCGGCTTTCATAAATGATCGCTACCACCCCCATGGGCACAGCGGTCTTTTCAATCACCAGCCCGTTGGGACGCTCCACCCGGACCAGCACACGGCCCACCGGATCGGGCAGAGCCGCTACCTCACGCACCCCGGCGGCCATCTCCTCCAGCCGGGCGTCGGTCAGCCGCAGCCGGTCCTGCATCACCGTGCTGATGGAACCCTGCGCGGCCTCCAGATCCAGCGCGTTGGCCGCCAGGATCGCCTCCCGGTCGGCCAGCAGGGCGTCGGCCATCTCCTCCAGCGCCCGGTTGCGGGTTTCGGTATCAGCGGCGGCAAAGGCCCCTTTGGCCGCTTTGGCCGCCTGCAGGATCTCCTGTGTGGTCATGGGTCAGCCCTCCTTCCGGGCGGCAAAGCGGGTTCCCACCGGCTTGCCGTCCACAATGTCGTACAAAACCTCCGGGTTGGCCCCGTTGGCAATTACCATTTCCACCCCCGCGTCGCCCGCCAGCTGGGCGGCCCGCAGCTTGGTGGCCATGCCGCCGGTGCCCAGCTTGGTGCCCGCGCCGCCGGCCAGCGCCAGAATCTCCGGGGTCAGCACGTCCACCCGGGGGATCAGCTGCGCGTCCGGATGGGTGTGGGGATCGGCGGTGTACAGACCGTTGATGTCGGTAAGCAGCACCAGCAGATCCGCGCCTACGCTTACTGCCACCACCGCGCCCAGGGTGTCGTTGTCGCCAATCTCAATCTCCTGGGTGGCGATGGTGTCGTTCTCGTTGATGATGGGCAGCGCGCCCAGCTCCAGCAGCCGGTTCAGGGTGGTCTCAAAGTTCTTGTGCCGCTTTTCGTCCTGGATGTCCTCGCCGGTTACCAGCAGCTGGGCCACGGTATGGTTGTACTCCCCGAACAGCTTGTCATAGGTATACATCAGCTCACACTGACCCACCGCGGCGGCCGCCTGCTTGGTGGCCATATCGGAGGGGCGGCCGGGCAGCAGCAGCTTGCCCACCCCCATGCCGATGGCGCCGCTGGACACCAGAATCAGCTGGTGCCCGGCATTTTTCAGGTCGCTCAATACCCGCACCAGCGTCTGCACGTGCCGGATGTTCAGCTGGCCGGTGGCGTGGGCCAGGGTGGAGGTGCCTACTTTTACTACGATGCGCATGGTTGCTACTCCTTACTGCTTGCCCAGCTCCCGGTTTTTTTCAAAGGCCGCCAGCACCGCTTCCATCACGGTGCTGCGCAGCCCGCCTGCTTCCAGTTCCCGCACCCCCTGGATGGTGCTGCCGCCGGGGCTGCACACCGCGTCTTTCAGCTGGCCGGGATGCTTGCCGCTTTCCAGAATCAGCCGGGCGGTACCCGCCAGGGTCTGGGCCGCGTATTCCAGCGCCTTGTCCCGGGGCAGGCCGCAGGCCACGCCGCCGTCCGCCAGCGCTTCGGCAAACAGGCACACATAGGCCGGGCCGCAGCCGCTTACCGCGCTGCCTGCGTCGATCAGATGCTCCGCCAGCGGGTCAAACCGGCCCGCCTTCTCCATCGCCTGCAAGAAATCCCGCAGCTGCGCGTCGGATACATCCTGCGCGGTGTACTGCACCATGCCTTCGCCCACCTGTACCGGGGTGTTGGGCATGATCCGGATCACCGGGTAATCGCCGCCCGCCATCTCCCGGATGGTGGCCACGGTCAGCCCGGCGGCCATGCTCACCAGCACCAGCTGCCCGGCCCGCTGGGCCAATACCGGCTGCAGCTGGGCCAGCATGTCCCGCATCATCTGGGGCTTGACTCCCAGAAACAGAAAATCACTCTGCCGGGTCGCCTCTTCGTTGGTGCACGCGGTGCAGCCCAGTTCCTGGGCCAGCGTCTGGGCTTTGCTGTGATCGGCCAGCAGTACCTGCCCGGGACCTGCCGGCCCGGCGCAGGCGGCCCGGGCCAGCGCGCCGCCCATGTTGCCGCATCCAATAAAACCAAAAATCGGATGTTCCATCCCAAAGTCCCTCCCTGTACCGGCCCTCTATCCGGCCGGCTGCATATTTATACCCTATTATAACGCCCCGTTTCCCCGGTTACAAGTGCGCCGGACCTGCCTCACAAAACCGGCGAAAAAATAAAAATAAAAAAATTGCAAAAACCTCTTGCATTTTTCGCCAGAGTCAGCTATAATGAACAGGCTGATTCACATGGGCGGTTAGCTCAGCTGGTAGAGCACCTGCTTGACGTGCAGGGGGTCAGGGATTCGAGTTCCTTACCGCCCACCAAAAATATCCCGGAAACCTGGTTTCCGGGATATTTTTTTGCCTGCGGCAAGAAATTTTTCCCAAGGGCGCAATAATCCGTCCCGGCCGCGCGTATTGACCGTGAAACCGCAAAGCGCGGCGCATGGACCGCGCCCTGGCCGGGAACCCTACCGGTAAGGCGGCTTGCCGCGCGGCTTTGGAAAGAAACATTAAAGGAGAAAACACAATGAAGAAGATTTCGGTACTGATGGCTCTGATCCTGGTGCTGCTGGCTCTGGTTGGCTGCGGCGCTTCCAACAACGGCGGCAGCAGCGCCGCCCCCGCCGTGACCCTGGAGGGCACCCCCAGCGAGATCGTGGACAAGATCTACGCCGGCGCGCCGGAAGATCTGGAGTACCCCATGATGCTCACCACCAGCGAACTGACCGAGGACAACTCCGTCTATATGACCGGTGTGGAGCGCAGCGAGTATAAAGAGGGCGCTGTGTCCGAGTCCATGGTGGGCAGCATTGCCTACTCCATGGTGGTTCTGCGCGCCAACGATGCCGAGGGCGCCCAGGCCCTGGCCGACAGCGTGAAGGAGAAGGTTGACCCCCGCAAGTGGATCTGCGTGGAGGCCGAGACCGTGAACACCGCCGTGATCGGCGACGTGGTCTTTATGGTGATGGCCGACCAGGCCACCGCCGACGCCCTGACCGCCAGCTTTGAGGCGCTGGCCCAGGCGTAATGAACAAGAAACTTCTGCGGGCCGCCGCCCTGACGGCGGCCTGCGTTGTTGTGGCGGGGGTGGTGCTGTGGCGCCCGGCCATGGCCCTGTGGCGTCAGCTGAGCCACACCCCCAACGCCGACGGCATGTATCAGGTGGACGGCTGGTGGGCGGAGGATCTGGGCGAGACGGATGTGCGCTCGGCCGGGAATTTTGCCGCCAAGCTGCAGAGCCTGTGGGAGCAGTACCTGACCGATCAGAACCGGGTGTTCTGGGCCATCGTGCCGGACAAGGGCTACTATCTGCAGGACGAGGGCTGGACCGATACCGACTATGCGCTGCTGTTTGAAACGGCGGCGCAGGGGCTGGACGGCTGGCAGCAGATCGATTTGACCGGTACCCTGACCCGGGAGGATTACTACAAGACCGACGGTCACTGGCGGCAGGAATCCCTGCAGGGGGTGCTGGACGCGCTGGGCCAGGCTATGGGCTTTTCGATAAGTATGGGGGATTTCACCGCCCATACTGCGGACGGTTTTGTGGGGGCCTACCGGGACCGCATCCCGGCGGACACGCCCTCCGAAACGGTGACCTGGCTTACCAGCGCCGCCACCGACGCGGCCCGGGCGGAGGACATCCAGAACCCGGACGACACCGCCGTGTATACAGAGAGTGCGCTGGAAACCGGGACCCCCTATGATCTGTTCCTTCACGGGGCCAGCCCGCTGATCACGATTACCAGCCCGGAGGCCAAAACCGACCGGGAACTGATCATCTTCCGGGACAGCTTTGCCAGCGCGCTGGCGCCGCTGCTGCTGGAGCAGTACCGCACCGTTACCCTGGTGGATATCCGCTACCTGGCCAGCAGCCTGCTGCCCCAGTATGTGACCTTCACCGATCAGGACGTGCTGTTTTTGTACAGCGCCGGTGTGGTGAACCGCAGCGCCATGCTGCGGTGAGGCTGTGCGCGCTTTGCCCCAATCCGGGCAGAAACGAAACCGGCATTTTTGTGGAAAATCGCCTTTGCATTCCGGCAGATTTCTTTGTAAAATAAAGTTACAACGTGTAGCGTTTTTACCGCGTAAATCCGGTTGGACGCTGCACGTTTTTTATTTTATTCTGGAGGTGGATGAGAAATGAAACGGATCAAGGCGGCCTGCATCTGCCAGACCCTGCATTTTCAGCTCAAGGAGGACCAGCCCCGCAGCTATGCGGCGCGGATGGTGCAGGAAGAGGTGAAGCGGTACAAGGAGTCGCTGGATGCCAGCCGGACCCGCTACCGGATTGAGGAGGAAACCACCCAGCCGGACGGCTCGGTGATCATCCGGATCATCAAGCAATACAACCAGAGCCCGGTGGGCGATTATCTGGAACCGAAACAATAAACACAAAAGCGAGTGGCCGCAGGCGTAAATCCAGCAAACGGCCACCCGCTTTTTTTGAAGGTAGAGACCCATGCAGGAAACAAGCAATTCCTTTTTGACCGAACAGCCGGTGGGACGGCTGATGGTCCGTTACGCAGTGCCCTGTGTCATATCGCTGCTGGTAGCGGCTTTGTACAATATTGTGGACCAGATCTTTATCGGCAATGCCGTATATCTGGGCTCTTACGGCAATGCGGCCAATACGGTGGTATTTCCGCTGACGGTGGTGGCGTTGGCGGTGGCCGTGCTGATCGGGGACGGCTGCTGCGCCTTTGTAAGCATCTGCCTGGGCGCAGGGGAACGCCGCACCGCCGGGCAGAGCGTGGGCTGTGCCGTGACCCTGAGCATCGCGGCGGGGCTGGTGCTGGCGGCGGAAGCTGCGGTGGGCGCGGTGGCGCTGCTAGTGGTGGAACTGCTGCCGGTACAGCTGATCGACCTGTTCGGCGCGGCCAACGAGAGCGTGTACTATACGCAGTTTGCCGTCCGATCTTTCCGGATCTATCTGTGCATGATGGTATTTGCCTGCATCAACAAGGGAACGTTCATTTACCTGCAGTCCCTGGGTAAGGCACTGGCCTCCACTGCCCTGTCCATGGTGCGGGAGGTTGTGTTCGGTGTGGGATTTGCCCTGCTGCTGCCCCGGTTTTCGGGCTGGACGGGGTGCTGTACTCCATGCCGGTGTCGGATATATTGACCTTTATCATTGCCGCGGTGCTGATCCGGCGCACCTGGCGGGAATTGAAACAGGAGGGAGGAAAATCCTGCGCGGAGCCGATAGCCCGGCTGGCAGTAAGGGAGGTGTAAAAACACGCCGGGCGGAGAACCCTTCTCCGCCCGGCGCAGTTTATTTCAGATCTTCCAGCGTCACGTCGATGGGACGGCCGCGGAAATAGGTTTCCTTGTCCTTGGAGCCGATGGGCCGCATCACCCGGCAGGGGTTGCCTACGGCTACCACATTAGCGGGCAGGTCTTTGGTGACCACGCTGCCCGCGCCCACCACCGTGTTGTCGCCGATGGTCACGCCGGGCAGGATCACCGCCCCGGCCCCGACCCACACACCGGAACCAATGTGTACATCTGCGTTGTACTGCAGGCCGGTGGGACGCAGTTCCGGGTCAATGGGATGGCCCGCCGTGGCAATGGTCACATGAGGACCAAACTTCACGTTGTCACCCACGTAAATATGACCGTCGTCCACCAGGGTCAGGCCGAAGTTGGCGTATACGTTGCTGCCAAAATGTACGTGCGCCCCACCCCAGTTGGCGTGCAGGGGAGGCTCCACATAACAGTTCTCACCGATCTCGGCCAGCATCCCGGCCAGCATCTCCCGCCGCTTTTCCAGATCGTGGGGACGGGTGGCATTGAAGTCATAGAGCTTTTCCAGGCAGTCCAGCTGCACTGCCAGAATGCCCTCGTCCATCGAGAGGTACAGCCGGCCTTCGGCCATCCGCTGCATAGCTTCCTTGGTATCCATCATGGGGGATCCCTCCGTGTTTTTTTCTCATTGTAGCACCCCCCGCACCCCGGCGCAAGACGGCTCTTTCCCCGCCGGCACCGCCGTGGTATACTGAAGAAAAAAGGAGGCGGTGCGTCCATGATGGATACGCAGGCAATACAGCAGCTGGGCAACTGGCTCAAAGCCAGCCGGTCGGCGGTGTTTTTCGGCGGGGCAGGGGTTTCCACCGAGAGCGGCATCCCGGACTTCCGCAGCCAGGACGGGCTGTACGCGCAGGAGTGGCCCTGGCCGCCGGAACAGATCGTGAGCCATACCTTTCTGACCCGGATGCCGGAGGAGTTTTTCCGCTTTTACCGGCAGCGGATGCTGGCCCCCGACGCAAAACCCAACCCGGCCCATCTGGCGCTGGCCCGGTGGGAAGCGGAGGGTAAACTCACCAGTGTGGTCACCCAGAACATCGACGGGCTGCACCAGGCGGCGGGCAGCCGCCGGGTGTGGGAGCTGCACGGCAGCGTGCACCGCAACCATTGTGTGCGCTGCGGCAAGGCGTATCCGCTGCAGACCATTCTGGAAAGCGAAGGCGTGCCCCGGTGCAGCTGCGGCGGCATGATCCGGCCGGACGTGGTGCTGTATGAGGAAGCGCTGGACCAGCGGGTGCCGGCCGGGGCGATGGCGGATATCGCCGGGGCCGATCTGCTGATCGTGGGCGGAACCTCGCTGGCGGTCTACCCGGCGGCGGGGCTGGTGGAGCGGTACCGGGGCCGGATGGTGGTGATCAACAAGACCCCCACCCCCCAGGACGCCCGGGCCGATCTGGTGATCGCGGCCCCTATTGGCCAGGTGTTGGCGGCCGTGCCTGTATAACCGACAAAAGGCCCCCGCAGGGAACGGACAGCGTTCCCCGGCGGGGGCATTTTTGCTGCATCAGGAATAGATACACAAAGGTTCCGGCAGGTTTTTGCAGCGGTACAGGGCCTCGTCCGCCCGCTGCAGCAGTTCGTGGGCGGTCATGCCGGGCTCGAACCGGGCCAGACCGAAGCTGCACCGCACCCGGGTGACCAGATCCCGGCGCTGTTCCAGCCGCTTGTCCAGTTCCCGGCAGAGCGCGGCGGCCTGCTCCGGGTCATCCAGATCAAAGAGTACGCAGAACTCGTCGCCGCCGTACCGGAACGCCGGAGAGCCGGCACACACTTCCTCCAGAAGCTGGGAAAAAACGTGCAGGCACCGGTCACCCTCCAGGTGGCCGTAGGTGTCGTTCAGCTGCTTGAAGTGGTCCAGGTCGATCATGGCAAACACCCGCGGGCGGGCGTCCTCCACCATCCGATCCAGCGCCTCCCGCAGGGCTTTGCGGTTGCCCAGCCCGGTGAGGGAATCCCGGCTCAGTTCCTGGCGCAGGCGGCGCTGCTCCATCTGCTGGCGGGCGGTGGCCTGGTTCTTCTCACGCTCATAATAGATGATGGCCCGGCAGCTCAGATAGCTGCCCACCAGCAGCACCAGCGCCAGGAAGAACTCCAGCAGAGCCACCGGGTCGCTGGTTACAGGCTGACGGCCTGCATCCCAGCAGAACACCAGGTCGCCCAGTATCAGTGCGGCGGCGTTGGCCAGGGCAGCCACGGTGGTCAGGGCCATGTCGCCATAGGTGGCGGTGAGCAGGATCGACAGGATAAACAGCATCCGCAGCACGGGGAACAGGTTGTGGATGGTGTACAGCACCAGACAGACCGCCGTCATGGCCAGGGTGGTGGCATAGCAGCGTGCTTTGACCGAGAACCGGCCGCACCGGCTGACCCAGCTGCTGGCCAGCGCCAGCGCCAGGCTCATCAAAATGGGCGCCATGACATACTTGAGAAAATACAGCCCCAATCCAATGCTGAGAAAACCGTCAATACGGTTGAGCGCCACCAGATAGATCAGCTCCACCGCCGACGCAATGGCTACCAGGGTCCAGATCAGCCGCTGATGCAGCACCTGCCAGCGGGCGACGATTCCGTCAATTTCGGCCTGAATCTCCAGCGGGTAGGAAGATTTGTTCATAGAGCGGGAACCTCGTTGTACGAACAAGAAAAAACGCCGGGGCCCGACGCAAGCCTGCCGCGTGGCGAAAAAATAATAAACGGATACATTCCTATTATACCGGAATCGTTCCCGCCGGAAAAGGGCTTTTACGCGAATTTCAAAGTTGTGTGCAAAAAAGTGACTTTGCACAATCATTTTTGTGCGCTTTGTAGATAAAATAACAAAGGCGCGGCAGCCTGCGAGGACTGCCGCGCCAAAAAGAGCAAAAAACTGTCTGCTTACAGCCGGGCGGTGACCGCATCGCCCATGGCGGCACAGCCCACCAGGGTGCAGCCTTCCGCCATCATGTCGGCGGTGCGCAGCCCGTCGTCCAGGGCCTTGTTCACCGCCGCCTCGATCTCGTCCGCCTCGGCGGCCATGTCGAAGCTGTACCGCAGCATCATGGCGGCGGACAGGATGGTGCCGATGGGGTTGGCCTTGTCCTGCCCGGCAATGTCCGGGGCAGAACCGTGGATCGGCTCGTACATGCCCCGGGTGCCGTCCCCCAGGCTGGAGGAGGGGATCATGCCGATGCTGCCGGTGATCATGCTGGCCTCGTCGGACAGGATGTCGCCGAACATGTTGCCGGTCACGATCACGTCGAACTGGCTGGGATCCTTTACCACCTGCATGGCGGCGTTGTCCACGAACATCTCGCTGTATTCCACATCCGGATACTCCGGCTGCAGCCGGTGCATCACGGCGCGCCACAGGCGGCTGGTGTCCAGCACGTTGGCCTTGTCCACGCAGGTCACCTTATGGCGGCGCTTGCGGGCGGTCTCAAAGGCGATGCGGCCGATCCGCTCGATCTCATGCTCCGCGTAGAGCATCACGTCGGTGGCCACCTGTTCGCCGTTCTGTTCCACCGTCTTGTGCTCACCGAAATAGATGCCGCTGATCAGTTCCCGCACCACCATGAAGTCGATGCCCTTTTCCACGATGGAGGGCTTCAGCGGGCTGGCGTCGGCCAGCTGGGGCCAGAGTTTGGCCGGGCGCAGGTTGGAGTACAGCCCCATGCCCGCCCGCAGGCGCAGCAGGCCTTTTTCCGGCCGCTGGGGTCCGGGCAGACCTTCCCACTTGGGGCCGCCCACCGCGCCCAGCAGCACGCTGTCGGCGGCCAGGCACTTGTCCAGCATGGCCTGGGGCAGGGGATCGCCCCATTTGTCGATGGCCACGCCGCCCATATCTACTTCGTCATAGGTGAAGGTATGGCCGTGTTTGGCGGCCACCGCGTCCAGTACCTTGATGGCTTCGTTCACGATCTCGGGGCCGATGCCGTCGCCCCGGATCACCGCAATCGTCTTGTTCATGCCTTGTTACCGCCTTTCTGCCGGATGCTGTTCATCAGTCCGCCCGCCCGGATGATATCCTGGATGAACGGGGGGAAGGGCTGGGCCTGGTAGGTCTCGCCCTTGCTCAGATTGGTGATCACGCCGGTGTCAAAATCCACCGCCACCTCGTCGCCTGCCTCGATGGCGTCGGCCGCGGCCTCACATTCCAGAATGGGCAGGCCGATGTTGATGGCGTTGCGGTAGAAGATGCGGGCAAAGCTCTTGGCAATCACGCAGGCGGTGCCGCTGGTCTTGATCACCAGGGGCGCGTGCTCCCGGCTGGAGCCGCAGCCGAAGTTCCAGCCGCCCACCATGATGTCCCCGGGCTTGACCTTGTTCACGAAATCCGGGTCGATGTCCTCCATGCAGTGGCGGGCCAGTTCGGCCGCGTCCTGGCTGTTCAGATACCGGGCGGGGATGATCACGTCGGTATCCACGTTATCGGGATATTTGAAAACGGTGCCCTGTGCGTTCATTTACTCTACCTCCCTGGGATCGGTGATGTGGCCGGTCAGCGCGCTGGCGGCGGCGGTGGCCGGGCTGGCCAGATAGACCTCGCTCTTTACGTGGCCCATGCGGCCCACAAAGTTCCGGTTGGTGGTGGAGATGCAGCGCTCACCCTCCGCCAGGATGCCCATGTACCCGCCCAGGCAGGGCCCGCAGGTGGGGGTGGACACGATGCAGCCCGCGTCGATAAAGGCTTCCAGCCAGCCGTTCTGCAGGCAGGCCTTGTACACCTGCATGGTGCCGGGGATGATGATGCCCCGCACGCCCGGGGCAATGGTCTTGCCCTTCAGGATCTCGTAGGCGGCCTGCATATCCTCCAGCCGGCCGTTGGTGCAGCTGCCGATCACCACCTGGTCGATGGCGATGGCCTCGCTCTCCTTGGCGGTGTGAGTGTTCTCCGGCAGATGCGGCCAGGACACGGTGGGCTCGATGGCGGCCAGGTCAATTTCAACGGTCTGCTCGTACTCCGCGTCCGGGTCGGCCTCGTAGACCGTCCATTCCCGGCGGCTGCGGCCGGTCAGGTAGGCGGTGGTTACCTCGTCCACCGGGAAGATGCCGTTCTTGGCGCCCGCCTCAATGGCCATGTTGCAGATGCACAGCCGGTCATCCATGGACAGGGTGGCCACGCCGGGGCCGGTGAACTCCATGCTCTTGTACAGCGCGCCGTCTACCCCGATCATGCCGATGATGTGCAGGATCACGTCCTTGCCGCTGACCCGGGGGCCCAGCTTACCGGTCAGGTTGAACCGGATGGCGGCGGGCACCTTGAACCAGGCCATGCCGGTAGCCATGCCCGCGGCCATGTCGGTGCTGCCCACGCCGGTGGAAAACGCGCCTACCGCCCCGTAGGTGCAGGTGTGGCTGTCCGCGCCGATGATGCAGTCGCCGGCGGTCACGATGCCCTGTTCCGGCAGCAGCGCGTGCTCAATGCCCATCTTGCCCACATCAAAGAAGTTGATGATGTCGTATTTGTTGGCAAACTCCCGGCACTGCTTGGACTGCTGGGCGCTCTTGATGTCCTTGTTGGGAACAAAGTGGTCCAGCACGATGTTGATGCGGCTGCGGTCGAACACGCCGGTGAAGCCCGCCTTTTCAAACTCGTTGATGGCCACCGGGGTGGTGATGTCGTTGCCCAGAACCTGATCCAGCCGGGCGTTGATCAGCTGGCCGGCTTTGACCTCGTCCAGCCCCGCGTGGGCGGCAAGGATCTTCTGCGTCATGGTCATGCCCATTTGTATACTCTCCTCTCCGCAAAACGGCCCGCGGCCGCTGCGCTTACTTGTTGTTGATGGCGCTTACCAGGGCCTTCACGCTGGCCACAATGATGTCGTTGTCGGTGCCCGCGCCCCAGGTCACGGTGCCGTCGCCCCATTTCAGCCCTACGTAGGTGGCTGCCTGGCTGGTGGAACCGGTGGTCAGGCTGTGCTCGGTGTAGGCTTCAATGGAGAAGTCCATCCCGGTGCCCGCCTTGATGGCGTTGCTCACCGCGTCCAGACGGCCGTTGCCGCTGGCGCTGTACTCCCGGTGCTCGCCGCCCGTCTCCAGGGTGACCACCGCGTAGATGCCGTTTTTCTGGATGTAGTGGGCCTCGGCCACGTTCAGCGGGCTGGTCTTGTTCAGGTAGCTGTTCTGGAACACCTGGAACACCTCCGGGGCGGTAAGCTCCTTGTGGGCGTGATCCGAGATGCTCTTGACGGTGTAGCCGAAATGCTCCCGCATCTTCGGGGGCAGATTGTAGCCGTAGCGGTGCTCCAGCAGATAGCCGATGCCGCCCTTGCCGCTCTGGCTGTTGATGCGGATAACGTCCGCGTCGTAGGTGCGGCCGATGTCGGTGGGATCCACCGGGATATAGGGCACCGTCCACTCGTGCAGATCGTGCTCCGCCCGCCAGGCCATGCCCTTGGCGATGGCGTCCTGATGGCTGCCGCTGAAGGCCGCGAACACCAGCGCGCCGGCGTAGGGGGTACGCTCGTAG
Organism: Gemmiger sp. An120; assembly: GCF_002160955.1. Lineage (GTDB taxonomy): Bacteria > Bacillota > Clostridia > Oscillospirales > Ruminococcaceae > Gemmiger_A > Gemmiger_A avium. Next base: position 67,307 of record NZ_NFLN01000010.1, on the reverse strand, counting down.
ACGTGCATCCGGGTCACCCGCTCGTACAGTTCCACGATGGCGGGCATGTCGGAGAAGTCCAGCTTCGGGTCAACGCCGTGGCTGTACAGGTTCATGGCCAGGGTGATGATTTCCACGTTGCCGGTGCGCTCCCCGTTGCCGAACAGGGTGCCCTCCACCCGGTCGGCCCCGGCCAGCAGCGCCAGTTCGGTGTCGGCCACCGCACAGCCCCGGTCGTTGTGGGGATGCAGGCTCAGCACCACGCTGTCCCGGTATTTCAGGTTGTCGCTCATGTACTCGATCTGGTTGGCGTAGATGTGGCTCATGCTCATGGCCACGGTCACCGGCAGGTTGATGATCATGGGCTTGTCGGGGGTGGGCTGCATGATGTCCAGCACCGCGTTGCAAACTTCCAGCGCGTACTCCGGCTCGGTGCCGGTAAAGCTCTCGGGGCTGTACTCAAAGCGGAAGTTGCCCTCGTACTCACCGGCCAGCTGCTTGACCAGCTTCGCGCCGTCGGTGGCGATCTTCTTGACCTCTTCCTTGCTCTTCTTGAACACCTGCTCCCGCTGGGCCACGCTGGTGGAGTTGTAGAAGTGGATCACCGCGCTGGGCGCGCCCTTCACCGCCTCAAAGGTCTTGCGGATGATGTGGTCGCGGCACTGGGTCAGCACCTGAACGGTCACATCGTCCGGGATCATGTCCCGCTCGATCAGGGTGCGCAGGAATTCAAACTCGGTCTCGCTGGCGGCGGGGAAGCCCACCTCGATCTCCTTGAAGCCGATCTTCACCAGCAGGTTGAAGAACTCCAGCTTTTCTTCCAGGCTCATGGGCACGATCAGGCTCTGGTTGCCGTCCCGCAGATCCACGCTGCACCAGGCCGGGGCTTTTTCAATGTGATCCTTGTGTACCCAGCGGTACTCGGTCTTGGGCGGGTTGTAGTAGCCAATGTGATACTTCGTTACGTCCATCATGGTGCATTCTCTCCTTTTTCTGTGCGATGTGCGGCGTGCCGAAAGCCGGGTACGAAAAAAGCCCCCGTCTCCCGAAGAACGCCTGGTCCTTCGAGAGACGAGAGCCTGTAAATTCTACAAAGGCGCCCGCGGTACCACTCTCATTGCCCCTGCAAAGGGGCCGCTCGGCATGGTCGGCCGGAAATAAATACGGCGAACCACTCCCCCTGTAACGGTGGGGTTCCGTCACGGCCTACTGCCCACAGAAAGGGTTCAGCCATGCTGCTCGGGAGCCAGTACACAGAAAACCCGCCGCTGCCTTGCACCTGCCGGCAGCTCTCTGCAGGTCGGGCCGATCCTGCTTTATCTCCGTCCACGCATTTGGATTGTTCAATGCAATGATTTTACCCGATAAAGCGGCGCTTGTCAAGCCCTTTTGTGCGGCGTTTGTACCGGAGCCGGAGCGGCACCGGGGAACATTTTTGTAGAAATCGGAACATTCCGGTGGTTTTTTGTCCGGATAGGCACAGGCTCTTGACGGAAGCCCCCGCATCGTGCTACTGTTTAGGAAACAAAGATTGCAGGGTGCCTGCCGCCGCAAGGCGGCCGGGAGAATAGGGAAACAGGTGCAAGACCTGTGCGGGACCGCCGCCGTAACGGCCTGGTTCCGGCTTGTGCCGCCTTATAAGGTAAGGCGGCCGTCACTGTGGGTACACACGGGAAGACGAAGCCGGGGCTGACAGGCCGCAGCCGGAAGACCTGCCCTGCAACGTATACTGCCGGAAGGGCAGGGGGCGCGGGGCGGACGGACAAAACGTATGCCGCGCAAAAACCAGGGTGCGCCGTTTTAAGGACGCTTTGTTTACCAGGCCTTTTCCATTGTATGTGGAAAAGGCCTTTCCTTTTTGGCGCGACACACAAAAACGGACCCACAGGAGGGACCAGTATGACAAGACAGGAAAAACGATTCATGGCGCTTTCCCTGGCGGCGGCGGGTGTGCTGATTGTACCGCAGTATGCCCACGCTATGCACATCATGGAAGGCTATCTGCCCCCCGTATTCTGCATCGCATGGGGGGCCATCTGCCTGCCGTTTCTGGCGGCGGGCGTGATCCGGCTGAAAAAGGCCGCCAGGCAGCAGATGCTGCTGCTGGCCATGGCCGGGGCATTTATCTTCGTGGTATCGTCGCTGAAGATCCCGTCGGTATTCGGCAGCTGCAGCCACATGACCGGCACCGGCCTGGCGGCCATTCTGTTCGGGCCTGCCAGCGCCACCGTGCTGGGGCTGGTGGTGCTGGTGTTCCAGGCGCTGCTGCTGGCCCATGGCGGGCTTACCACCCTGGGCGCGAACACCTTCAGCATGGCGGTGGCCGGGCCTCTGGCCGCCTGGGGCATCTACAAGCTCTGCCGCCGGCTGCGCGCCGGGCGCAAAGTGTCCATCTTCCTGGCCGCCGCGCTGGGCGACCTGCTTACCTATTGTGTCACCAGCCTGCAGCTGGCGCTGGCCTATCCCGCGGCCGAGGGCGGCGTGCTGGGCAGCGCGGTGCAGTTCCTGGGTGTGTTTGCCCCCACCCAGCTGCCCCTGGCCATCATCGAGGGCATCCTGACCGTGCTGGTCATCATGGGCCTGGAAAGCTGCGCGGCCCCGGAGCTGCGCCAGATCGGTTTTTTGGAGGAGGTGCGCCATGATTAAGAACATCAAAACCGCCCTGATCCTGATTCTGATCGTGGTGGTCATGACCGTGCTGCCCTTTGCGGTGGCCCGGGGCGCGGAGTTCAGCGGCACCGATGACGCGGGCAGCCAGATGGTAAACGAGATCCGGGGCGAGGAATACGAGCCCTGGTTCACCCCGCCGCTGGAAACCGCCCTGGGGGGCGAGCTGCCCGGTGAAATTGAGAGCCTGCTGTTCTGTTTGCAGACCGGTATCGGCGTAGGCATCCTGGCCTTTGGCTTTGGCTACTACACCGCCCGCAAGAAATATGCGCCGGATTCCGATTCCTGAGCCGATGAGCCTGCTGGCCGGGGTGCTGGCGGCGCTGGTGGGCGCCAGCCTGCTGGCGGGCAGCCTGCCCCGGCCCTGGACGGCGGGCCTGTCGGTGGCGCTGGGGCTGGCCCTGGCGCTGGGCGGCCACAGCCATGGCGCCGCCGCCCATATCGACCGGCTGGCCCATACCTCCCGCTGGGCGGGGCTGAACGCGGGGCTGAAAACCGCGGGCTGCTGCGTGTTGCTGATCCTGACCCTGTGCTGCCGCACCTCCTGGCCGCCGCTGGGGCTGTTTGTGTATACCGCCCTGCTGTGCATGGCCGGGGGCGCGGGGGTACGCCGGTATCTGGGGCTGCTGGCATTGCCGGCAGCCTTTCTGTTGCTCAGTGCCGCGGCGCTGCTCTGGCACTGGGCCCCGGCCCCCGGCGGGCTGGTCAGCGTGCCTTTCTTTGGCGGCTGGCTGGTGCTGGACGCGTCGGCGCAGGCCACGGCCCGCCTGGTGGTAGCCCGGGCGCTGGGCGCGCTGGGCTGCCTGTATTGGCTGAGCCTGTCCACCCCGCTGCCGGAGGTGCTGGAGGTGCTGCGCCGGGTGCATGTGCCCGGGCCGGTGCTGGATCTGGCGGTGCTGATCTACCGGTATATCTTTGTCATGCTGGACACCGCCGCCCGGATGCATATCTCCGCCGCCAGCCGGCTGGGGTATGAGGGGGCGGGCCGCAGCCTGCGCACCACCGGCCTTGTGTATGCCAACCTGCTGGGACGCAGCTTCGGCCGGGCGCGGGTCTGCCAGCAGGCGATGGAAAGCCGCGGCTGGGAAGGGGATATCCGCTTCCTTGTGCGCCCAAAGCCGATGCGGCCGGCCCACCTGATCCCGTTTGCCGCCCCGGCAGCGGCGATGCTGCTGGCACTCTGGCTGGGCGACTGAGAGAGGAGAACCATTTTTGCAGGAACTGTTGCGATTTGAGGATGTGTCCTACGCCTACGAGCCCGGCCGGGACGCGCTGCGGGGGCTGACCGTTTCGGTGGCCGCCGGGGAGCGCGTGGCGGTGCTGGGCAATAACGGCGCGGGCAAGTCCACCTTTTTTCTGCTGGCCAACGGGGTGTTGCAGCCCCGGGCCGGGCAGGTCATATTCGAAGGGGTGCCGGTGCGCCGGGCAGCGGATCTGAACCGTCTGCGCCGGGGCGTGGGCCTGGTGTTCCAGGATCCGGACGTGCAGCTGCTGGCGGGCACCGTGGAGCAGGAGGTCAGCTTTGGCCCCATGAACCTGCGCCTGCCCGAGGACGAGGTGGCCCACCGGGTGGACGAGGCGCTGGCAGCGTTCGGGCTGGAGGCTTACCGGCAGCGGGCGCCCCAGTACCTGTCCGGCGGGGAGAAAAAGCGGGTGACCCTGGCCGATGTGCTGGCCATGGACCCGCGGCTTCTGCTGCTGGACGAGCCCGCCGCCAGCCTGGACCCGGCCCACGCCCGCCTGCTGGAACAGAACCTGGCCCGGCTGAGCGGGCAGGGGCTGGCGCTGGTGGTGGCCACCCACGATGTAGACTTTGCCTGGCGCTGGGCCGAGCGGGTGCTGCTGTTCCACAACGGGCAGCTGGCCGCCGACGGCACGCCGGAAACCATATTTGCCGACCGCACATTGCTGGCTACCTGCGGCCTGGAACAGCCGGTGCTGTTCCGGGCGGGGCGGGCGCTGGGGCTGAACCCTCTGCCCCGCACGGTGGAGCAGCTGGAACAGGCCGTGGGGCCGAAAGGAGACGCAGGATGAAACAAGCACTGATCGCTGTCAGCTTCGGCAGCAGCGTGGCCCGCGCCCGGGAGGAGATCGGGGCCGCGGAGGCGGCACTGGCCGCCGCCGCCCCGGGATATACCTTCCGCCGGGCCTATACCAGCCCCACCATCCGGCGGATCCTGGCCGCCCGGGGCGAACCGGTGGACAGCCTGCCCGAGGTGCTGGACCGGCTGGCGGAGGAAGGCTTTGAACGGGTACTGGTGCAGCCCACCCACCTGCTGTACGGCTACGAATACGAGGCTATCCGGGAACAGGTACAGGCGGTATCCGGCCGGTTTGAAACCCTGAAACTGGGCCGCCCGCTCATGGCGGACGACGCGGCGCTGCGGGCGCTGGCCGCCTGCGTGACCGAAAGCTATCCCATAGAAGAGGGCCGGGCGCTGGTGCTCATGGGGCACGGCACCGCCCATTTTGCCAATATGGTCTACCCGGCGCTGCAGACGGCGTTCCGCCTGCAGGGGGCGGACCGGGTCTATGTGGGCACGGTGGAGGGCTGGCCGGGCTTTGACGAGGTGCTGGCCCAGCTGCAGGCCGACGGGATCGCCCGGGTGCAGCTGGCCCCCTTTATGCTGGTGGCCGGGGACCACGCCCTCAACGATATGGCCGGCGAGGAGCCGGACAGCTGGAAAAGCCGTCTTGCCGCGGCGGGCATCCAAGCACGCTGCCATATGCAGGGCCTGGCCCGGCTGGCAGCGGTGCGGGCACTGTACGCCGCCCGGCTGGAGGAGCTGATGCGCGATGGCCTTTGAACACTATGTCCGCAGCGGGGACAAGCTGCTGCGCTGCGGCTATACCACCGGCAGCTGCGCGGCGCTGGCGGCGGCGGGCGCGGCCCGGCTGTTGCTTACCGGCGCCGCGCCGGAAAAACTTTCCCTGCTCACACCTGCGGGCCTGACGGTAACGGTGCGGCCCGCCTGGTGCGGGATGGAGGGAACGGAAGCGGTCTGCGCTGTGGTCAAGGACGGCGGGGACGACCCGGACGCCACCCATGGCGCGCTGATCGAAGCCCGGGTAGCCCGGGCAGCCGGGGCGGACATCACCATTGACGGCGGCCCCGGCGTGGGCCGCGTGACCCTGCCCGGGCTGGATCAGCCCCCCGGCGCGGCGGCCATCAACCGGGTGCCCCGGGCGATGATTGCCGCCGAGGTGGAGGCGGTGCGCGCCGCCTGCGGCGAAACGGGCGGCCTGGCAGTGACCATCTGTGTGCCCGGGGGGGAGCAGCTGGCCCAAAAGACCTTCAACCCCCATATGGGCATTGTGGGCGGCATCTCGATCCTGGGCACCACCGGCATTGTGGAGCCCATGAGCGAACGGGCATTGCTGGACACCATCGCCCTGGATCTGCGGCAGGCAGCCGCCCGGGGAGAAAACCGGGTGATTTTGACCCCCGGCCATTACGGGGAAGCCTTTCTGCAGGCTTTGGGCCCGGCCCCGGTGCCGGTGGTCTGCTGCTCCAACTTTATCGGGGACGCGCTGGACGAAGCGGCGGTGCAGGGCTTTACCCAGGTGCTGCTGGTGGGCCACGCGGGCAAGCTGGTCAAGCTGGCGGGCAGCGTGATGAACACCCACAGCCGCACCGCCGATTGCCGGGCCGAACTGCTCTGCGCCCACGCCGCCGTCTGCGGCGCGGATACCGAAACCTGCCGGGCGCTGCTGGCAACCCCCACCGTGGACGCGGCGCTGGAGGTGCTGGACAAAGCGGGTCTGCGCGGCCCGGTGCTGGCCAGCCTGCTGGAAGCCATCCAGCAGCGGCTTGCCCGCCGCGCCGGCGGTGCCTATCAGATCGGAGCGGCACTTTTCACCAATCAATACGGCCTGCTGGGCATGACCGCGGGCGCAAAGGAGATCGTACAGGCATGGAACATGAAACTGCAATGAAACCGGCAAAGGGCGTCTATTACAGCGTGGGCGTGGGCCCCGGCGACCCGGAACTTATCACCCTGAAAGCCATCCGCACCCTGGAGCGGTGCCCGGTGGTGGCCGCGCCCCAGACCTCCAGCGGGGAGATGCTGGCCCTCTCCATCGCCAAGCAGGCGGCGGACCTGACCGGCAAGACCATCCTGCCGCTGCACTTCACCATGACCCGGGACAAGGCCACCCAGCACGCCGCCCACGAAACCGCGGCGGCGCAGGTGCGGCAGTACCTGGACGCCGGGCAGGACGTGGCTATGCTGAACCTGGGGGATGTGTCGGTTTACGCCACCGCCCTCTATCTGGCCAAAATTCTGAAAGAACAGGGCTATGAAACCCGGATGATCCCCGGCGTCACCAGCTTCTGCGCGGTGGCCGCCCGGCTGAACACCAGCCTGACCGGCATCCGCACCCCGCTGCACATTCTGCCCGGCGGCGATCTGGACGCGCTGGACGAGGCGCTGGCGCTGCCCGGCACCAAGGTGCTGATGAAGAGCGGCCGCCAGATGCCCGCCGTGCTGGAGCGCCTGGCCGCCCATGGCCTGCTGGAGCACAGCGGCATGGTCTGCAACTGCGGATTGCCGGACGAGATGGTCCGGCCCGATCTGTCCCAGGACGCCGCGCCGGTGGACGCGGGCTATTTCGCCACCATCATTGTGAAAGAGGAGGAATGATCCATGGTACATTTTGTGGGGGCGGGCCCCGGTGCGCCGGATCTGATCACCCGCCGGGGTGAGGAACTGCTGCGCAAAACCGATGTGGTCATCTACGCGGGCAGCCTGGTCAACCCGGCGCTGCTGGGCCTGTGCCGGGAGGGGTGCGCCGTCTACAACAGCGCCCACATGACCCTGGAACAGGTGCTGGATGTCATCCGCGCCGCGCAAAGCAAGGGGGAGGACGTGGTGCGGCTGCACACCGGCGACCCCTGCCTGTACGGGGCCATCCGGGAACAGATGGACGTGCTGGACGCGGAACACATCCCCTACGACGACACCCCCGGCGTGTCCAGCTTCTGCGGCGCGGCGGCGGCCCTCTCGGCCGAGTATACCCTGCCCGGGGTCAGCCAGTCGGTCATCATCACCCGCATGGCCGGGCGCACCCCGGTGCCCGAACGGGAAAGCATCGCCGCCCTGGCCGCCCATGGGGCCACCATGGTGGTGTTCCTCTCGGCGGGGATGTTGCCCGCGCTGCAGACCGAACTGCTGAAAGGCGCGTACACCGAAACCACCCCCGCCGCCCTGGTCTATAAGGCCACCTGGCCGGAGGAAAAGGTCCTGCGCTGCCCGCTGGGCCGCCTGGCCGAAACCGGCGCAGCCCATGGCATCACCCACACCGCCCTGGTGCTGGTGGGGGATTTCCTGGGCACGGAATACGACCGCAGCTGCCTGTATGATCCGGGCTTTGCCACCGGATTCCGGGAGGCGTCGAAATGACCGTCCGGCTGCTGGCCTTTACCGATAAGGGGCTGGCGCTGGCGCAGCGGCTGGCCGGGCTTCTCGGGGGCGAGGCCGTCCGCTGCGGCGGCGCCGTCACCCTGGTGGGCTGGACCGCCGACGCCTTTGCCAGTGCCGACGCGCTGGTGTTTGTGGGGGCGGTGGGCATCGCGGTGCGGGCCATCGCGCCCCACCTGCAAAGCAAAGCCACCGACCCGGCGGTGGTGGCGGTGGACGAAGCGGGGCGGTTTGCCATCCCGCTGGCCAGCGGCCACCTGGGCGGCGCCAACCGGCTGGCCCGGCGCATCGCCGCCGCCTGCGGCGGCACCCCGGTCATCACCACCGCCACCGACGTGAACGGGCGGTTCGCGGTGGACGAGTGGGCCCGGGTGCAGGGCTTTCGCCTGCTGGACGTGGGCCGCATCCGCACCGTTTCCGGCAAACTGCTGGCCGGGGGAACGGTCACGGTGGCCAGCCGCTGGCCGGTTGCCGGTACGCCCCCCGAAGGGGTGACCCTGACCGATGGGCAAAGCGCCGCGGATGTGTCGCTGGGCCTTTCCGGTGCCGATACCGGCGCGCTGCGTTTGATCCCCCCCATCGGGGTGCTGGGCGTGGGCTGCCGCCGGGGCACGTCCCGGGAATCCCTGGAACAGGCCCTGGCCGCCCTGCTGGCGGCGGGGGATGTGTGCGCCGCGGCCATCCGGGAAGTGGCGACCATCGACCTGAAACAAAACGAGCCGGGGCTGGCGGCGTTCTGCCGGGCCCACGGCTGGCCGCTGACCGTGTTTTCGGCGCAGCAGCTGCAAAACGCGCCGGGGGCGTTTACCTCCTCGGATTTTGTGCGCCGGGTCACCGGCGTGGACAACGTCTGCGAGCGGGCCGCCGTGCTGGCCGCGGGCGGAAAACTCTATCTTCAAAAACAGGCGGGCAACGGCGTGACCATGGCACTGGCCCTGGCGCCCTTTGCCCCGGATTGGCGGTGGCAGGATGAATAAACTGTATATTGTTGGCCTGGGCCCCGGCGGCCCGGAAGGAATGACCGCGGCGGCCCGGGCCGCCATGGAAAAGGCGGACGTGCTCTGCGGGTATACCGTGTACATCGATCTGGTGCGTCCCCTCTACCCGGACAAGGAGGTGTACACCACCCCCATGACCCGGGAGATCGAGCGGTGCCGCCGGGCGCTGGAAATCGCCGCCGCCGGGCGCACCGTGGCGATGGTGTGCAGCGGGGACGCGGGCGTTTACGGCATGGCCGGCCCAATCTACCAATTGGCCGGCGAGTTCCCCGGCGTGGAGCTGGAGGTGGTGCCGGGCGTGACCGCCGCCACCGCCGGCGCGGCGGTGCTGGGCGCGCCGCTCATGCACGATTTATGCGTGATCAGCCTGTCCGACCTGCTCACCCCCTGGCCCACCATCGAAACCCGGCTGCGCTGCGCGGGGGAGGGCGACTTTGCGGTCTGCCTGTATAACCCCTCCTCCCGCAAGCGGGCGGATTATCTGCGCCGCGCCTGTGACATCCTGCTGGCGGCGGGCAAAAGCCCGGACACCGTCTGCGGCTGGGTGCGCAACATCGGCCGGGACGGGCAGGAAAGCCGGGTGATGACCCTGGCCCGGCTGCGGGAGGAATCGGTGGATATGTTCACCACCGTGTTCATCGGCAATGCCGCCACCCGGCAGCTGGGGGACAAGATGGTCACCCCCCGGGGCTACGAGGCCAAGGAATGAAGATCTTTCTGTTTGGCGGCACCACCGAGGGGCGGCTGCTGGCGGCGGATCTGGCAGCCATGGGGGCGGCGGTCACGGTAAGCGTGGCCACACCCCTGGGCGCGGAGGAGCTGGCGGCTATCCCCGGCCTTACCGTCCTCACCGGCCGCATGGAGGTCCCGGCTATGGCCGCGGCCCTGGCCGGGCAGGACCTCTGCGTGGACGCCACCCACCCCTACGCCGCCGCGGCCAGCGCCAACATCCGCGCCGCCTGCGAACAGGCTGGGGTGCGGCGGCTGCGGCTGGCCCGGCCGGAAAGCACCCTGCCCCCGGGCAGCGTGCTGCTGCCGGATGCCGATGCTGCCGCCCGCTTTCTGGCGGGGCAGGCGGGCAATATCCTGCTGGCCACCGGGGCCAACACGGTGGGCTGCTACCGTGACCTGGCAAGCCGGGTCTGGGCCCGGGTGCTGCCCACGGCAGCCAGCCTGGCCGCCTGCGAGGCGGCGGGCCTGGCACACAGCCACATCCTGGCCTTGCAGGGCCCCTTTTCCCGGGCCTTTAATGAAGCCATGCTGCGGGAGTACCGCATTGCCTGGCTGGTCACCAAGGACGGGGGCGCGGCGGGCGGCTTTGCCGATAAGGCCGAAGCCGCCCGGGCCACCGGCGCCCGTCTGGTGGTGCTGGGCCGCCCTGCGCAGGACGGCCCGGAGTATAGCTATGAAGAAGTGCGCGAGCAATGCAGGGAGATGATACAATGCAGGTCGATCTGATCGCCATGGGGGCGGGCGGGGCCGAAACCCTCACCGCCGAAGCCGCCGCGTCCCTGACCGGGGCGGACTGGCTGGTAGGGGCCGAGCGGCTGCTGGCCGCGCTGCCCGCCGGCTGCACCGCCCGGCGCACTGCCGCCACCCGTCCCGCCGCCGTGCGGGACGCGCTGCTGGCCGCCCGGCAGGCGGGCGCCGTGCGCGCCGGGGTGGTGCTCAGCGGGGACACCGGGTTTTACTCCGGCGCGGCGGGGCTGCTGCCCCTGCTGCAGGCGGCGGAGATCCCTGCCCGGGTGCTGCCCGGTGTGTCCAGCGTGCAGCTGCTGGCCGCGCGCCTGGGCCGCCCCTGGCAGAACTGGCGGCTGGTGTCCGCCCACGGCGTGCTGTGCGACCCGGCGGCGGAACTGGCCGAAGGCAAGCCGGTGTTCTTCCTCACCGGCGGCACCCAGGGCCCGTCCTGGGTGGCGGCCCGTCTGCGGGACGCCGGCCTGCCCGACCTGCCGGTCACGGTGGGGGAGCGGCTGGGCCTGCCCGGCGAGCGCATTACCCATACCACCGCCGCCGATTGCGTTGCCATGTCCTTTGACGGTCTGAGCGTGCTGCTGGCCGAGGCCGCGCCCCGCCCGGGCGTGATGGGCCCCGGCGTGCCGGACGAGCTGTTCTGCCGGGGCAAGGTGCCCATGACCAAGCGGGAGGTGCGGGCCGCGGCTATGAGCCGTCTGCGGGTGCAGCCCGGCGAAACCTGCTGGGACGTGGGCGCGGGCACCGGCAGCGTCAGCATCGAGCTGGCGCTGGCCGCCCGGGGCGGCGCGGTCTGGGCGGTGGAGCAGAATGCCGCCGCCTGCGACCTGATCCGTCTGAACCGGCGGCGGTTCGGCGCCTGGAACCTGCATCTGCGGGAAGGGCTGGCCCCCGCCGCCCTGGCCGACCTGCCCGCCCCGGACGCGGTGTTTGTGGGCGGTACAAAAGGCAATATGGATGCCATCCTGGCCGCCGCGCTGGAAAAGAACCCCGCCGCGCGCATCTGCGTGTCCGCCATCGCGCCGGAAACGCTGGCCGCCGCGCTGGCGGCCTTCGCGGCCCGGGGCCAGGCGGCGCAGGCGGTGCAGATCGCCGTCAGCCGTTCCCGCGCCGTGGCGGGGCTGCATCTCATGGAGGCCGCGAACCCCATCACGCTGGTTGCGGCAAACTGCCCATGATCGGCTGTCTGCTGGCCGCGCCCGCCTCGGGCAGCGGCAAAACCACCCTTACCTGCGCGCTGCTGGCCCTGCTGGCCAAACGGGGCCTTGACCCCTGCGCCTTCAAATGCGGGCCGGATTACATTGACCCCATGTTCCACCGGTCGGTGCTGGGGGTGCCCAGCCACAACCTGGATCTGTTTTTGTCGGATGAATCCACCGTGCGCGCCCTCTACGCCCGCTACGCCGCCGGGCACGGGGCCGCGGTGGTGGAGGGGGCCATGGGCTTCTACGACGGGGTGGGCGGCTCCACCCCCGAGGCCGGGGCCTGGCATTTGGCAAACACGTTAAACCTGCCGGTGCTGCTGGTGCTGCGGCCCGGCGGCTCCTGCCTGACGCTGGCGGCGCTGATCCGGGGGCTGCAGACCTTCCGCGCCCCCAGCCACATCGCCGGGGTGCTGCTCAACGAGTGCAGCCCCTCCATGGCGGCGGCGCTGGCGCCGGTCATCCGCCGGGAAACCGGCCTGCCGGTGCTGGGCTGGCTGCCGCCCATGCCCGAAGCCCGGTTCCCCAGCCGCCATCTGGGCCTTTACACCGCCGCCGAGGTGCAGGACCTGACCGCCCGCATCGACGCATTGGCCGACCAGCTGGGCAAAACGCTGGACTGGCCCGCTTTCCTGGCCGCTTGCCAGCAGCCGGATATACCGCCCGCCCACCTGTCGCCCCGCCCCGGAACGCCGGTGCGGCTGGCGGTGGCCCGGGACGAGGCGTTCTGCTTCTGCTATGAAGAAACGCTGGACGCGCTGCGGGACGCGGGCGCGGAACTTTGCTTTTTCAGCCCGCTGCGGGATGCGGCGCTGCCCGCCGGGGCGGCCGGGCTCTACCTGCCCGGCGGCTACCCGGAACTCCACGCGCCGGCGCTGGCCCTGAATACTGCCATGCGCCGGGCGGTGGCCGGGGCGGTGGCACAGGGGATGCCCACCGTGGCCGAGTGCGGCGGCTTTCTCTATCTGGGCAAAAGCCTGGAGGACACCGGGGGCCGCCACTGGCCCATGGCCGGGGCGCTGCCCGGCGCGGGCTACAAAAAAGGGCGGCTGGTGCGGTTCGGCTACGCCCGCATCACTGCCGAAACCTCCGGCCTGCTGCTGGAGGCGGGGCAAACCGCCCCCATCCATGAATTCCATCATTGGGACAGCACCGCCTGCGGCACGGACTTCACCGCCCGCAAGCCGGTGACCGGCCGAAGCTGGGGCTGCGGCTTTTCCCGCCCCGGGCTGTACGCGGCGTTCGGCCATCTGTATATGGCGGGCACGCCCGGCATGGCCGCCCGCTTTGTAAACGCCGCCCGGCAGTGGGCCGGGATATTGTGAGAATCGAGGGGAAATGAGGATGGAAACAACACAACAGGATCGTCTGGCCGCGCTGCTGGCCCGGATCGGCCCCGCGGATGAAGCGGCCCGCGCCGAAGCGGCCCGCCGCTGGGCCGCCTGTGCCAAGCCTTTGGGCAGCCTGGGATTGCTGGAAACGGCGCTGGAGGATATCGCCGCCCTCACCGGCAGCGCGGATATCGCACTCCAGCCCCGGGAGGTGCTGGTCTTCTGCGCCGACAACGGGGTGGTGGCCCAGGGCGTGGCCCAGAGCGACAGCTCGGTCACCCGCATCGTCACCCGCAATTTGGCGGTTCATAACACGTCGGTCTGCCAGATGGCCGCCGCGGCCCGCTGCACGGTGGTGCCGGTGGACATGGGGGTGGAGGATTTCCCCGCCACCCCCGGCGTGCTGGACCGGCGGATCGCCAACGGCACCGCCGACATGACCCAGGGCCCGGCCATGAGCCGGGAGCAGGCCGCCCAGGGCATCCTGACCGGCATCGAGCTGGTGCGCCAGCATAAAGAGGCCGGTGTGCGGCTGTTCGCCACCGGGGAAATGGGCATCGGCAACACCACCACCGCCAGCGCGGTGGCCTGCGTGCTGCTGGGCCAGCCGGTGGAGGCCATGACCGGCCGGGGCGCGGGCCTTTCGGATGAAGGGCTGCGCCGCAAAAAGGCCGCCATTGCCAAAGCCCTGGCGGTCAACGCCCCCGATCCCGCCGACCCGCTGGGGGTCCTGGCGGCGGTGGGCGGCTTTGACATCGCCGGCATGTGCGGGGCGTTCCTGGGCGGGGCGCTCTATGGGGTGCCGGTGCTGGCGGACGGTGTGATCAGCGCGGTGGCCGCCCTGTTGGCGGTGCGCCTGTGCCCGGCCGCCGCCAAGGCCATTCTGGCCAGCCATGTTTCCGCCGAGCCCGCCGGGCATCTGCTGCTGGCGGCGCTGGATAAAAAGCCTCTCATCACCGCCGGGATGCGGCTGGGGGAGGGCACCGGCGCGGTGGCGGCCATGCCGCTGCTGGATATGGCGCTGGCGGTCTACGCCGGGTGCTATACCTTCAGCGAAAGCGGCATCCCCACCTATCTGCCCCTGGGCGGCGAGGATGCAGCCCTATGAGCGGCCGGTTCACCCTGGTGGCGGGCGGCGCGGCCAGCGGCAAGAGCGAGTTTGCCGAGCGGCTGATCCTGGAATCCGGTCCGCTGCCCCGCCACTACATCGCCACCATGGAGATTTTTGACGAGGAGTGCCGCGCCCGGGTGGCCCGGCACCGGGCCATGCGGGCCACCAAGGGCTTTTCCACCGTGGAAAGCCCGGTAAACCTGCCCGGCGCCCTGGTTCCCCCCGGCGGGGCGGTGCTGCTGGAATGCATGACCAACCTGACCGCCAACGAGCTGTTCAGTCCCAACGGCGCGGGCAGCGCCAAAGCGGCCGAAGCCTCCATCCTGGCCGGGGTGGACAAGATCCTGTCCACCTGCGCCCGGCTGGTGATCGTCACCGGGGAGGTGTTCAGCGGCGGCAATCAGTACGCCGGGGATACCGACACCTATCTGCGGCTGCTGGCCCGGGTCAACCGGGCGCTGGCCGCCCGGGCGGACGAGGTGTGCGAGGTGGTCTGCGGGCTGCCGGTCTGGTATAAAAGCGAAAACGAGGTGTTTGTATGACGGCACTTGCCACGGTTGCGGTGGCCTTTGCGATGTTTTCCGCCATTCCGGTGCCGCAGCCGGTCTGGAACGAGCGCAATATGCGCTACGCCCTCTGCGCCTTCCCGCTGATCGGGATCGTGTGCGGGCTGGCCTGGGCCGGGTGGGCCTGGCTGGCGGGGGCGCTGGCCTTTCCGCCCCTGCTGCGGGCGGGCGGCTTGTGTCTGGCCCCGGTGCTCATCACCGGCGGCATTCACCTGGACGGCTACGCCGATACCAGCGACGCCCTGGCCAGCTGCGCCGAACCGGCGCGCAAGCGGGAGATTCTGGCCGACCCCCACTGCGGGGCCTTTGCGGTGATCCGGCTGTGCGTCTACTTTACCGCCTATCTGGCCCTCTGCGCCGCGGTGGAACCCACCCCCCGGGCGGTACTGGCCATGGGGTTGGGCTTTGTGCTGGAGCGGGCGCTCTCCGGCTGGGCCATCGCCACATTCCCGCTGTCCAAGAACACGGGCCTTGCCCACACCTTTGCCACCGGCGCAGACAAGCGCCGCTGCCGCCGGGTGCTGACGGTAGTGGCCGCGGCGGCGGCACTGGGCATGGCGGCGGCCTACGGGGCCATCGGCGCGGCCATGATGCTGGCGGTGCTGGCCACCTTTGCCCAATACCGGTTTGACATCTGCCGCCGCTTCGGCGGGCTGTCCGGCGATCTGGCCGGGTGGTTCGTGCAGCGGGCGGAACTCTGGATGCTGGCGGCGCTGGCCGCCGGGCAGCTGATCGCGGGGAGGCTTGTATGATCTTCATTACAGGGCCGCTGTACAGCGGCAAACGGGCCTATGCCCAAAAAATTCTGGGCTGCACCGAACAGCAGCTGCCCGCCCGCGCCGTCTGGGATGTGCAGGAACGGGCCGCCACCGCCCCCGATCTGGCCGCTCTGGCCGACGAACTGGCCCGGTATGAGGTGGTCATCGCCACCGAGGTGGGCGCGGGCGTGGTGCCCGCCGACCCGGCCGAGCGGGCCGCCCGGGAAGCCGCGGGCCGTCTGGCATGCCTGCTGGCGGCGCGGGCCGAGCGGGTGGTGCGGGTGTTCTGCGGCCTGCCCCTGCCGCTGAAAGGGGGGCTGCCGGAATGAAGGTCTATCTGCTTCGCCACGGGCTTACCGCCTACAACGCGGTGAAAAAATACCAGGGCACCCGGGACATCCCCCTGTGCCCGGAGGGCCGGGCTGCCCTGCGCTGCGCCGGGTGGGATCCGGAAACGGTATATGTGTCCCCCCTGAGCCGGGCCGTGGATACCGCCCGCGTGCTGTTCCCCAACTCTCAGCTGGTTCCGGTGCCCGATCTGCGGGAGATGTGCTTCGGAATATTTGAGGGCCGCAACTACATCGAGATGGAGCGCGACCCGGACTACATTGCCTGGGTGGGGGAGGACTGCCGGGGCCGCTGCCCCGGCGGCGAGAGCCGGGACGAGTTCTCCGACCGTACCTGCGCCGCCTTCGTGCAGCTGCTGGAAGAGGCCCTGGCCGCCGGAAAATCTGAGCTGGTCATCCTGGCCCACGGCGGCACCCAGATGGCGGTGATGGAGCGGTACGCCGAGCCCCGGCGGGATTATTATGAGTGGTGCTCCGGCAACGGGGCAGGGTATGTGCTGGATGCGGACGACTGGGCCGCCCGCCGCACCCTGCGCCTTGTGGGAGAGGTGTGCTACACAAAGGAGGAAACCCGATGACCGTGCTGCTGGCCGCTGTCTGCGGCTTTGTGCTGGACCTGGCGCTGGGCGACCCGGCCTGGATGCCCCATCCGGTGGTGTTCATGGGCCGGTGCATTACCCGGCTGGAAAAAGTTCTGCGCCGGGTGTTCCCCGCCACCCCGAAAGGGGAGCTGGCGGCGGGCTGTGTGCTGGCGGCGGTGCTGCCGCTGGGCACCCTGACGGTTACCGGCCTGGTGGTCTGGATCTGCGGCCGGGTGCATCCGGCGCTGGGGTTTGCGGTGCAGGCGTTCTGGTGCTGGCAGGCGCTGGCCATGCGCGGACTGCGGGACGAAAGCCGCAACGTGCAGCGGGCCCTCACCGGCGACACGCTGGACGCCGCCCGCAAGGCGGTGGGCCGCATCGTGGGGCGGGATACCGGCGCCCTTACCGCCGCCGGGGTCACCAAGGCTGCGGTGGAAACGGTGGCCGAGAACTTTGCCGACGGGGTGGCCGCCCCGCTGCTGTATATGTTCCTGGGCGGCGCGCCGCTGGCGCTGTGCTATAAATCCATCAACACCATGGACAGCATGGTGGGGTATAAGAACGACCGGTACCTGTACTTCGGCCGGGCAGCCGCCAGGCTGGACGATGTGGCCAACTATCTGCCCGCCCGGGGCGCGGCGTTGCTGCTGGTGGCGGCGGCGGCCCTGACCGGGCAGTCGGCAGCCGGAGCCTTTCGCATCTGGCGGCGGGACCGGCGCTGCCACGCCAGCCCCAACTCGGCCCAGACCGAGGCCGCCATGGCCGGGGCGCTGCGGGTGCAGCTGGCCGGCCCGGCCTACTATTTCGGCAAGCTGTACGAAAAGCCCACCATCGGGGACGACAGCCGCCCCATTGAGCCGGTGGACATCGCCCGCGCCGGGCGGATGCTGTACGCGGCGGGTTTTCTGGCCGTGGCGCTGCTGGCGGCGGCGCGGTTTGTGATTGCGTGGATTCTGTAAAGGGGGATGGACGATGCCGCTGATCCATGGGGGCGACTGGGCCGGGTATAAAGCCCAGTATGGCGGGATGCCGCTGGATTTTTCCGCCAACGTAAGCCCGCTGGGCCTGCCCGACGGGGTGCGCCGGGCCATGGCCCAATCGCTGGAAAATGCCCATCTCTACCCGGACCCGCTCTGCCGGGCGCTGCGCGCCGGGCTGGCGGAACATCTGGGCCAGCCGGCGGAGCAGATCCTGTGCGGGGCCGGCGCGGCGGACCTGATCTTCCGGCTGGTGCTGGCGGTGCGGCCCAAAACGGCCTTGGTTACCGCCCCTACCTTTGCCGAGTATGAGCAGGCCCTGGCCCTTACCGATTGCCGGGTGCAGCGGTATACCCTGCGGCCGGAGAACGATTTTCTCCTGACCGAGGATTTTCTCGCCGCCATCCGCCCCGGGGTGGATCTGGTGTTTCTGTGTGAGCCCAACAACCCCACGGGCCGCACCACCCCCCGGCCGCTGCTGGGGCGCATCCTGGCCGCCTGCGAAGCGGCGGGGGCAAAGCTGGTGGTGGACGAGTGCTTCAATGAATTCCTCGCCGACCCGGCGGCCCATACCCTGCGGGGGGAACTGGCCGCCCATCCGGGCCTTGTGATCCTGAATGCCTTTACCAAGTGGTACGGCATGGCCGGGGTGCGGCTGGGCTACGCCCTCTGTTCCGACACGGAACTGCTGGAACGGATGCGGGCCTGCGGCCAGCCCTGGGCGGTGTCGGTGGAGGCGCAGGCGGCGGGCCTGGCCGCCTTGCAGGAAACCGAGTACAGCGCCCGCCTGCGGGCCCTTGTAGCCGGGCAGCGGCCGCGCCTGACGGCGGGGCTGGCGGCGCTGGGCTGCCGGGTGATACCCGGTGAAGCCAATTACATCCTGTTCTCCCGCCCGGAACCGGACCTGACCGCCCGGCTGCGGGCCAAAGGAGTGCTGCTGCGGGACTGCGCCAACTATCCCGGCCTGGGCCCCGGCTGGTACCGGGCGGCGGTGCGCACCGAACAGGAAAACAACGCCTTTTTGCAGGCAATGAAGGAGGTGCTGTAAGGATGGCACGATGCATCATGGTGCAGGGCACCATGTCCGGCGCGGGCAAAAGCCTGCTGGTCACCGCCCTGTGCCGCATTTTCCGCCAGGACGGCTGGCGGGTGGCCCCGTTCAAAAGCCAGAACATGGCCCTGAACAGCTATATCACCCGGGACGGCCTGGAGATGGGCCGGGCCCAGGTGGCCCAGGCCGAGGCCGCGGGCAAGGAGCCGGACGTGCGGATGAATCCCATCCTGCTCAAGCCCTCCAGCGACACCGGCAGCCAGCTGATCGTGAACGGGGAGGTGCGGGGCCAGTACGACGCGGCCCGGTACTTCCGGATGCGGGAAAGCCTGGTGCCGGATATCCTGGCCGCCTACAACTCCCTGGCCGCTGAAAACGACATCCTGGTGATCGAGGGGGCGGGCAGCCCGGCCGAGATCAACCTGAAAGGGGATATCGTGAACATGGGCCTGGCCCGTCTGGTGGACGCGCCGGTGCTGCTGGCCGGGGACATCGACCGGGGCGGGGTATTCGCCCAGCTGTACGGCACGGTGGCCCTGCTGGAGCCGGAGGACCGGGCCCGGGTCAAGGGCCTGCTCATCAACAAGTTCCGGGGGGATGTGAACCTGCTGACCCCGGGTCTGGAACAGCTGCGGCAGCTCACCGGCGTGCCGGTGCTGGGGGTTGTGCCCTACACCCGGGCGGATATCGACGACGAGGACAGCCTGGCCCCCCGCCTGGAGGAAACCCGCACCCACCGGCCGCTGGACGTGGCGGTGATCCGGCTGCCCCATATCTCCAACTTTACCGATTTTTCCCCGCTGGAAAGCCATCCCGCCCTGGGGGTGCGATATGTGCAGCGCCCGGGCGAGCTGGGCCAGCCGGATCTGACCGTGCTGCCCGGCACCAAAAACACCATGGGGGATTTAGTCTGGCTGCGGGAGAGCGGCTTTGCTTCGGCGGTGCAGAACCTGGCCGCCGCCGGGCATCCGGTGCTGGGAGTATGCGGCGGGTACCAGATGCTGGGCCGCCGTCTGGACGATCCGGACGGGGTGGAGCAGCAGGGCAGCCAGCCGGGCCTGTGCCTGCTGCCCTGCGTCACCCGGTTCACCGGCCAGAAGACCCGCACCCGTGTGCAGGGCCGCACCCTGGCCGGGCCGCTGGCCGGGGCCGGTCTGGACGCCTACGAAATTCACATGGGCCGCACCGATACCGGTGATGCCGAACCCTTTGCCCGGCTGGCGGACGGCACGCCGGAGGGGGCGGCGGCAGGCTGCGTGTTCGGTACCTACCTGCACGGCCTGTTTGACACCGGTGAGCTGACCGACAAGCTGGCCGCCTGGCTGCTGGAACGCCGGGGCCTGCCGTCCGCGGCCGCCCGGGCCGAAAGCCACACCGCCTATAAACAGCGGCAGTACGACCTGCTGGCCGACGCGGTGCGCGCCGCGCTGGACATGGAGGCGGTCTACCGCATTCTGGACAAACACTGAACCCACAGGAAAGAAGGAGTTTCCATGCAGCAGCATACCCTGCCCGCCGACATCGAGCGCACCAGCATGTCCATCATCCGGGCCGAACTGGCCCAGCGGGGCATCCCGGTGCCGGAGGATGTGGCCCCGGTGGTCTGGCGGGTGATCCACACCACCGCGGATTTTGACTACGCGGAAAACCTGCGTTTCACCCCCGGGGCGGTTGCCCGGGGCATCGAGGCCCTGCAGAACGGGGCTCCCATCATCACCGATACCCGCATGGCCCAGGCCGGGGTAAGCAAGCCCAGCCTGGCAAAACTGGGCGGGCAGGCGCTCTGCTTTATGGGGGACGAGGCGGTGGCCGCCGCGGCCGCCATGAAGCAAACCACCCGGGCCGCCGCCGCCATGGACAAGGCCGTGGCCGAATACCCCGGCGCGGTGCTGGCGGTGGGCAACGCCCCCACCGCCCTGCTGCAGCTGGAAGAGCACATCCGTGCCGGCGCCCGCCCGGCGCTGGTGATCGGGGTGCCGGTGGGCTTTGTGAACGTGGTGGAAAGCAAGGAGCGTATCCTGGCCGCCTGCCAGGCCGCCGGGGTGCCCGCCATTGTGGCAATGGGCCGCAAAGGGGGCAGCGGGGTGGCGGCCGCCATCTGCAACGCGCTGCTCTATTCCGCCGCAAACGCGCTGGACCCGGCTGCCCGGGGCTGGCAGGGATAACACCGAACAAGTGAGGGACGTACCAATGAAAACACGTGTTCTGGCCCTGATTCTGGCGCTGGCCTGCGCCGCTCTGGCATTCACCGGCTGCACCGCCGCCGCGCCCGCGGGGGCTTCCTCTTCGTCGCAGCCCGCTTCCTCCGACGCTCCGGCCAGTGAGGAAACATCCGATACCATCACCTTTACCGACGCGCTGGACCGCACCGTCACCGTCACGGGCAAGCCCCAGCGGGTGGCGGCCCTGATCGGCAGCTTTGCCGACGTGTGGTGCCTGGCCGGCGGCGAGGATACCCTGGTGGCCGCGGCCAACGACAGCTGGACCCAGTTCAGCCTGGAACTGGACGAATCGGTGGCCAACCTGGGCGAAATCAAGGAGCCCAACCTGGAAACCCTGCTGGCCGCCAAGCCCGACTTTGTGCTGGGCAGCGCCAAAACCGCCGCCGACGTGGATCTGCAGCCCACCCTGGAAGCGGCGGGCATCCCGGTGGCCTACTTTGACATCAGCAGCTTTGAGGACTATCTGGCCATGCTGGAGATCTGCACCCAGCTGACCGGCCGGGCTGACCTGTACGAGGAAAACGGCACCGCGATTCAGCAGCAGATCGACGACGCCCGCGCCCTGGCCGAGGGCAAGGAAGGCCCCTCGGTGCTGTATCTGCGGGCCTCCGGCAGCAGCTGCAAGGTCAAGAACAGCGAAAACACCGTGCTGGGTGAGATGCTGGCCGACCTGGGCTGCACCAACATCGCCGACAGCGAGACCAGCCTGCTGGAAAACCTGTCCATGGAGGTGATCCTGCAGGCCGACCCGGACAGCATCTTCATCGTGCTGCAGGGCTCCGACCCCTCCAAACCCCAGAAAAGCCTGGAGGAAGCGGTGCTGTCCAACCCCGCCTGGCAGCAGCTTACTGCCGTGAAGGAGGGCCGGGTCTACTACATGGACCAGCGGCTCTATAACGTGAAGCCCAACGCCCTGTGGGGCCAGGCGTACCAGGAACTGGCGGAGATTCTGTATGGCGAATAACGCAAAGAGCGGCCGGGTGGCGGTGCGGCTGTGCCTGATGGCGCTGGCCGTGCTGCTGGCCGCCATGTTGAGCCTGTGCCTGGGCCCGGTGTCCCTGACCCCGGCGCAGCTGTGGCAGGGCCTGTGGGGGCAGGGGGACGGCGCGTCCATCCTGGCCTATGTGCGGCTGCCCCGCACGGTGGGCTGCCTGCTGGCCGGGGCCGCGCTGGCGGTCAGCGGCGGCATTATCCAGACGGTGCTGGCCAACCCCCTGGCCGCCCCCAGCACCATCGGCGTCAACTCCGGCGCGGGGCTGGGCGTGGCACTCTGCTGCGCGCTGGCCCCCGGCGCGCTGGCGGCGGTGCCGCTGGCCGCGTTCCTCGGGGCCTTTGTGGGGGTGCTGTTCATCCTGCTGCTGGCCGAAAAGGCCGGCGCTTCCCGCATCACCCTGGTGCTGGCGGGCGTGGCGCTGTCCAGCATGTTCAGCGCCGGGGTGGACGCGGTGGTCACCCTCTACCCGGACGCCCTGATCGGCTATTCCGATTTCCGCATCGGCGGCATGGCCAACCTGTATATGGGCAAGCTGCTGCCCGCCGGTGCGGTGATTCTGGTGAGCATCCTGCTCTCCCTGCTTCTGGCCAGTGAGATGGACCTGCTGGCCCTGGGCACCGATACCGCCCAGAGCCTGGGCCTGCGCGTGCGACCGGTGCGGGTGATTCTGCTGGCTCTGGCGGCGGCGCTGGCGGGCGCGGCGGTCAGCTTTGCGGGTCTTCTGGGCTTTGTGGGGCTGATCGTGCCCCATATGGTGCGCCGGATGCTGGGCGGCGGCAGCCTGCGGCTGGTGGCCGGGTGCGCCTTGTGCGGCGCGGCGCTGCTCACCTTCTGCGATCTTGTTTCCCGTCTGGCCTTTGCGCCCTTTGAGCTGCCGGTGGGCATTGTGCTGTCCCTGGCGGGCGGGCCGTTCTTTTTGTGGCTGCTGTTTCAGAAAAAGGGGGCGCATCTATGATCGAACTGCAAGACCTCTCGGTGGGCTACCGGGGCGAACCGGTGCTGCGGGGGGTGAACCTGGCGTTCCGGCCGGGGCAGGTCACGGTGCTGCTGGGGCCCAACGGCTGCGGCAAAAGCACCTTGCTCAAAACCGCCCTGGGGCTGCTGCCCGCGCTGGGCGGGCAGGTGCTCTACGACGGGGTGCCGCTGGGCAGCCTGGCCCCGGTGCAGGTGGCCCGGCAGGCGGCTTATATGGCCCAAAGCCGCAGCGTGCCTCACATCGAGGCAAGGCGGATGGTGCTGCACGGGCGCTTTCCCTACCTGTCCTTTCCCCGGCGCTACCGGCCGGAGGATAAACAGGCGGTGGCCCAGGCCATGGACGAGGCGGGCGCGGCCGATCTGGCCGGCTGCCTGATGCAGGAGCTCAGCGGCGGCCAGCGGCAGAAGGTCTATCTGGCCATGGCGCTGGCCCAGCGCACCGGCACCATCTTCATGGACGAGCCCACCACCTGGCTGGACGTGCGCCATCAGCTGGAGGTCATGGCCACCGCCCGGCGGCTGGCCGCGGGCGGCAAGGCGGTGGCGCTGGTCTGCCACGACCTGTGTCTGGCGCTGCGCAATGCCGACACGGTGGCCCTGCTGGCCGACGGCGCCCTGCGCATGACCGATACCCCCGACCGGGTGTACGAGAGCGGCGCGCTGGATGCGGCGTTCGGCGTGCGGGTGCGCCGGGTGGAAGTGGACGGCAGCTGGCAGTATTTCTGCGAGTAAGGAGGCATACACATGGGATGTTTCCCCCTGTTTATCGAGTTGGCGGGCCGCCCCTGCCTGGTGGCGGGCGGCGGCAAGGTGGCGCTGCGCAAGGTGCAGAAGCTGCTGCCCTTTGGCCCCCATATCACGGTGGTGGCCCCGTCGGTATGCCCGCAGCTGGCGGCGGTGCCCGGCGTGCGGTTTGTGCGCCGCCGGGTGCGTGTGGGGGATCTGCGCCGCCAGACGCTGGTCATCGCCGCCACCGATGACGCGGCCCTGAACCGGCGCATCGCCGCGGCCTGCCGGGCCCGGCACATCCCGGTCAACGTGGTGGATAACCCGGACGCGGGCAGCTTTATCTTTCCGGCGCTGGCCCGGCGTGGCCCGCTTACGGTGGGGGTCTGCACCGGCGGCGCCAGCCCGGTGGCGGCGGCCTGGGTGAAACGGCAGATCGAGGCTGTTCTGCCGGAGGAAACCTTCGGCCCCATCCTTACCTGGCTGGCCGACTGCCGCCAGCCGGTCAAGGCGGCGCTGGCGAGTGAAACCACCCGCGCGGCGCTGTTTGCCCGGCTGTTCGATACCTGTATGGAAAAGGAGCGGCCCCTCACCGATGAGGAGTTCGCCGCTCTGCTGGATCAAGCGAAAACGGAGGAAAACACCCATGGCTGAAACCGGCTGTGTATATCTGGTGGGCGCGGGCTGCGGCGCCGCCGACCTGATCACCCTGCGGGGTCTGCGCCTTTTGCAGATCTGTGAAGCGGTGGTCTACGACGATCTGATCGACCCGGCCCTGCTGGCGCAGGTTCCCCTGAGTGCTGAGCGGTACTGCGCGGGCAAGCGGGCGGGCCGCCATTCCATGCCCCAGCCCGAAATCAATGAGCTGCTGGTCCGTCTGGGCCAGAGCGGCAAGCAGGTGGTGCGGCTCAAGGGCGGCGATCCCTTTGTCTTTGGCCGGGGCGGGGAGGAATTCCTGGCCCTGCGAGAAGCGGGCATCCGCTGCCAGGTGGTGCCGGGTATCTCCTCCTCCATCGCCGTGCCCGGCGCGGCGGGGATTCCGGTCACCCACCGGCGGGCCGCCCGCAGCTTTCATGTGATCACCGGCCACACCGCCGACGGCACCGACGGCCTGCCCGAAGATCTGGACACCCTGGCCCGGCTGAACGGTACCCTGGTGTTCCTGATGGGGCTGGGCGCGCTGGAAACCATCGCCGCCCGGCTCATGGCGGCGGGCAAACCGGCCGATACCCCGGCGGCGGTGGTCAGCGGGGGCAACGCCCCCCATCCCGCCACCGTGCGGGGCACCCTGGCCGACATCGCCGCCCGCACCCGGGCTGCCGGGGTGCAGGCCCCGGCGGTGATCCTGGTGGGGCAGACCGCCGCGCTGGAACTGGCCGACCCGCCCGCCGGGCCGCTGGCCGGGCAGCGGGTGGGGCTGGTAGGCACCGACACTTTTGTCGATCGCCTGGGCGAAAAACTCACCGCCGCCGGGGCCGAGCCCCGGCTCTGCGTGGCCGCCCGCACCGAGGCGCTGCCGGTATCCCTGGACTGGGAATCCCTGACCGATGGCACCCCCCGCTGGCTGGTGCTGACCAGTGTGAACGGGGTGGAACGGCTCTTTGCCCTGCTGCGGGAAAACCGGGTGGACCTGCGCAAACTGGCCGGCTGCCGGTTTGCCGCCATCGGCCCCGCCACCGCCGCCGCTCTGGCGGCACAGGGCATCCAGCCGGATCTCTGCCCCGCCACCGCCACCGGCGAGGAACTGGGCCGCCTGCTCATCGCGTCGGTGCCTGCCGGGCAGCCCATCCTGCTGCTGCGGGCGGAAAACAGCACCCCGCTGCTGCATACAATGCTGCGCGAGGCCGGTTACCCGGTGGAGGAGCACTCCCTCTACCGCACCGTGTACCAGCCGCTGCGCCCCGCCCAGGAGGGCGAGGCCCTGGTATTCGGCAGCGCCGCCGGGGTGCGTGCCTATGCGGAGGCCTTCGGCGCGCCCGGGGCCGGGGTGAAATGCGTCTGCATCGGCCCCGTCACCGCCGCCGAGCTGGCCCGCCATACTGCCGCGCCCTTTGCCACCGCGCCGAACATCTCGGCCGACGGCATCCTGGCCTGCCTGGAAACGCTGTAAGCAACACGCTCCGCCCCTCTGCCGGGCGGGGCGCTTTTTCTTACAAAACGGTCACGCGCACCGGGCCCGGATGGCGTATAATAAAACCGTATAACCTGTCTGCACGGAGGAACCTTTATGACCCGTATCCTGCTGATCGAAGACGACGACACCATTGCCCGGGGGCTGGCCTATTCCCTGGAACAGGAGGGCTGGACGGTCACCTGTTTCGGTACCCTGGCCGAGGGCCGGGCCGCGCTGGAAACCGGCTCCTTTGAACTGCTGCTGGCCGATGTGGGCCTGCCGGACGGCAGCGGCTACGACCTGTGCGCCGCCGCCAAAAGCCGCGGCATCCCGGTGATCTTTGCCACCGCCCGGGGGGACGAGGGCAGCGTGGTGCTGGGGCTGGACATGGGCGCGGATGACTATATTGTCAAGCCCTTCCGCCTGCGGGAGGTGGCCAGCCGCATCCGGGCGGTGCTGCGCCGCGCCGCCGGGGACGGGGAACACATCGCCCGCCTGGGGGATGTGACCATCGACATGCAGCGGGCCCAGGTAAGCCGCCGGGGCCAGCCGGTGCTTCTCACCGCGCTGGAGTACCGGCTGCTGCTCACCTTTCTGGCGCACCCCGGCCAGACCCTTACCCGGGGTCAGCTGCTGGAGGGCATCTGGGACGTGGCGGGCAACTTTGTCAACGACAACACCCTGTCGGTCTACATCAAGCGGCTGCGGGAAAAGCTGGAATCCCCGGACAAGCCGCTGATCGTCACCGTGCGGGGCATCGGCTACCGGCTGGAGGCGGATACCCATGCTGCGCAATAAAGAACTGATCGGGCCCTTTGTGATAACCCTGGCCCTCGCCGCTGCGTCGGGCCTTGTGTGCGGCGCGCTGGGCGGCATGGCCGCCGGGCTGGCCGGGGCGGTCTGTACCGCGCTGGCGGGGGCGGTGTGGCTGGCGGTCACCGCCCGCCGGTATGCCCGGCTGCGCCAGCTGGGGGAGTACCTGGCCAGCGTCTACGCCGGGGGCGAGCTGCTGGACATCCGGGACAACCGGGAGGGCGAATTGAGCCTGCTGAAAAACGACCTGCACAAGATCACCGTCACCCTGCGCCAGCAGAGCGAGCAGCTGGCCCACGACAAGCAGTTTTTGCAGGGGCTTCTGGGCAGCATCTCCCACCAGCTGCGCACCCCGCTCACCGGGATGCTGGTCATGGCCGATCTGCTGGCCCGGCCCGACCTGCCGGACGAAAAGCGGGCGGAGTTCACCGGCCAGCTTACCGCCCAGCTGGAACGGATGCAGTGGCTGCTGGAACGGCTGCTGACTCTTTCCCGGCTGGACGCGGGCTGCCTGGTGATGGAGTCCGCCCCGGTCAGCCTGCCCGCGCTGGTGCGCCGGGCCGCCGCCCCGGTGCGGGTGGCGCTGGAACTGCGGGGCCAGACGCTGGAACTGGACTGCCCCGAGGGCCCGGCCTGGCAGGGGGATGAAAAATGGACCGCCGAGGCGGTGACCAACCTGATCAAAAACGCCTCCGAGCACGCCCCGGAGGGCGGCCGGGTAACGGTGCGGCTGCGACAGGACGCGCTGGCCGCCCGCATCACCGTGGAGGACAACGGCCCCGGCATCCCGGCGGCGGACAGGCCCCGCCTGTTTGAGCGGTTCTACCGGGGTTCCAACGCGGCCCCCGGCAGCGCGGGCATCGGCCTGGCCCTGGCGCGGGAGCTGGCCCGGGCTCAGGGCGGCGAGGTCACGGCGGCCAACCGTGCCGACGGCCCCGGCGCCTGCTTCACCCTGCGGCTGCCCATGCGCCCCGGTGCACTGTGAGTAAACTGTCACCCGCCCGGTCACGGCCCGGTCACCCGCGCGCGGTACACTGAGGATGCGGGCAGGGGAAACACCCCGCCCCAGCGCAAAACAAGGAGGAAACATCTTTATGGAACTGCTTCGCGTGGAACACCTGACCCGGCACTACGGCGAGGGCGCGGCCCGGGTGGTGGCGCTGGACGACGTGTCCTTTTCGGTGCAAAAAGGGGAGTTCGTGGCCATCATGGGCCCCTCCGGCAGCGGAAAAAGTACCCTGCTGCACCTGCTGGGCGGGGTGGACCGGCCCACCGCAGGCCGGGTGCTGGTGCAGGGCACCGACCTGTACGCCATGGACGAAACGGCACTGGCCATCTTCCGCCGCCGTCAGATCGGCCTGGTATACCAGTTTTACAACCTGATCCCGGTGCTGAACGTGAAAGAAAACCTGACCCTGCCCTTGCTGCTGGACGGGCGGCGGGTGGACAAGGCCTATCTGGAACGGCTGACCGAAACGCTGGGCCTGACCGACCGGCTGACCCATCTGCCGGACCAGCTGTCCGGCGGGCAGCAGCAGCGGGTGAGCATCGGCCGGGCGCTGATCGCCAATCCGGCCCTGATGCTGGCGGACGAGCCCACCGGCAACCTGGACAGCCGCAACAGCGCCGAGATCATGGCCCTGCTGCGCCATTTCCATGAAGAAAAGGGCCAGACCCTGCTGGTCATCACCCACGACGAGCGGATCGCCCGCCAGGCCGACCGGCTCATCACCATTGAAGACGGGCGCATCACCCGGGACGAGGCGGTGCGGCCATGAATGTGATCCATTCCCTTACCCTGGCCCAGATGCGGGCCAAGCCCCGCCGCACCCTGACCACCCTGATCGGGGTGGCGCTGTCGGTGGCGATGCTCACGGCGGTGTTTGCCGGGGCGGATTCCTTTCTGGACCTGATGCGCCGCGAGGCGGTGGCCACGCTGGGCAGCTGGCACGGCCAGGTGAGCAACACCAGCGGAGCGGTGGCCCAGGCTGTGGCGGAGGACGACCGGCTGAACCAGGTGGCCCTGGCCGCCAACTGGGGCCTGGACCCGGCGGAGGACGGCAGCTTTGCCGGTACGTCCCTGTTTGGGGTCAACGATGCCTTTTATGAATTGCTGGGGGTGGAGTGCATGGAGGGCGCCCTGCCCGAAAACTCCCGCCAGCTGGCCATCAGCAGCGAACTTGCCCATCTGACCGGCTGGACCGTGGGCAGCCAGGTCACGCTGGATCTGGTGCGGGCCTGGTCGGTGTCGGGCCTCGAGGCGGACGGAACCCCTTTTTACCATGCAGAAACCGGCCAGTGGAGCCCCTCTCCCACCGGCCTTGATCACACAGAAGAGGTGGGCAGCGCACGTTTTACCGTTACCGGTGTGGTGGAGATGGGGGCGTTTGACAACGGTTTTGGTGTCTGGTGGCCCTGTTTCACCACCCTGGACAGTGCCCCCGCGAGCAGCCGCTGGAACGTCTATTTCACCATGGGGACCCTTTCCAATGAAATCTGGAACGTGATGGACGACATTGCCGCCCTGCAGCAGAGCCAGGACCCGGAGTACGACGCCGGGTACAATGGCCGCGCCACCAACCGGTCGCTGCTGCTCTACGCCGGGGTGGATGAGGAGGGCAGCTGGCTGCTTACCGCCTTTTACAGCCTGATGGGGGTGGTGCTGGCGGTGATCCTGATCGGGGCGGTGTCCCTGGCGCGCAACGCCTTTTCCATCAGCCTGGCCGAGCGCACCCGCATGCTGGGCATGCTGGCCAGCGTGGGGGCCACCCGCGCCCAGAAGCGCCAGAGCGTGCTGTTTGAGGCGCTGCTGCTGGGCCTGGCGGGCATCCCGCTGGGCCTGGCGGCGGGCTGCGCGGGCATGGCCGTAACCCTGCCGCTGGTCAGCACCCAGGTGCAGGAGCTGTTCCGGTTCCATGTGCCGCTTTACCTTTCGGTGCGGCCGCTGCCGCTGCTGGGGGCCGCCGCCCTGGCGGCGCTGGCTTTGCTGGTCAGCGCCCTGCAGCCGGCCTTCCGGGCCAGCCGTGTCAGCCCCATCGACGCCATCCGCGGCGCGGGGGAGGTGCGGCTGCGGCCCCGGGACCTGCGCATTGGCGGGATCACCCGGCGTCTGTTCGGCTTTACCGGCGCCCTGGCGCTGAAAAACTGCAAGCGCAGCCGGGGCCGGTACCGTTCCATCGTGTTCTCCCTGGCGCTCAGCGTGGTCATGCTGCTGGCCGCCAGCGGCCTGTCCTACTACGTGGACCAGTCGGTGGCCATGCGCTACGGGCGGGACATCCCGCCGGCCCACGCCACGGTGGGCCTGAGCGACCCGGCCGTCGACCCGGCGCCACTGCTGGAAGAGATGCAGTCGCTGCCCGGCGCCGGAACCTGCCAGATTACCGGCGGGATCGACGTGGGCATGATGGGCTCCTGGCAGGTGAGCGAGCAGGACCTGAGCGCCGAGGCCCGCCGCTGGCTGACCGAGCGCAGCGAATACCGGGTGCAGATGGGCCTTGAGCCGCTGGCGTCGGAGGGCGCCTATACCGTTCAGCCCACGCTGCTGGTGCTGGAGGACGAGGACTTCGCCGCCTGGGCGGGCCGGGACGTGACCCTGCGCACCGATCTGCTGGACTGTGTGCTGGTCACCGACAACTACCTGGCCGATCTGGGCAGCTTTGCCCAGCTGAAAAACGCCCTCCGGATCGAAGCGGGATTCTCCCAGACCTTTGACCAGGGGGAGGGCCGGTTTGCCGATACCTGGCGGGTGGCGGCCCTGGCCGCCGAGGCCCCGGCCAACAGCGGGGACACGACCCTGGCGGGGGACGGGCTCACGGTGCAGCTGGTCACCAGCCGCACGGTGTTTGAGGCGTTCCTGGCCCGGCAGGCGGCCGCCGGCCGCACCGGAAGCTATTTCTGGACGGTGCTCTACACCGACGCGGAGGACCCGGTGCAGCTGCAGGAGAGCCTGCTGGAATGGGTCGGCGAGGGTGACGGCCAGGAGAATTCCTACCGCAGTGCCGGTGTCAGCGACATGAGCAGTATGCAGAGTTTTGCTTTCCTGCTTCGGGTGTTCTGCGGCGGCTTTGTGGTGCTGCTGTGCCTGGTCTGTGCCGCCAACATCCACAACACCGTCACCACCGGCTTTGAACTGCGTGCCCGGGAGTATGCCATGCTGCGCAGCGTGGGGGTCACCCCCGGGGGCTTTGCCCGGATGCTCCGGCTGGAAAGCCTGTTCTACGGCATCAAGGCCCTGTGCTGGGGCTTGCCGGTGGGGCTGGCGGTGCTGGTGGCGGAACACCGGGCCATCAACCTGAATTTCTATTCCGCCTTCAGCGTGCCGGTCTGGGGCTTTGTCCTGGCGGCAGCGGTGGTCTTTGGGGTCTGCGGCCTTTCAGGTTGGGCAGCCCGGCGGCGTCTGGTCCGCCAGACCATCGTGGAGGCGATACACACCACGGTGCTGTAAACCAAAACGTGCCCCCGGCAGCTGCCGGGGGCACGTTTTTTGTGTGATTCAGGCGGATTGCCCTTTGCCGCGGCGCAGCCGGGCAAATCCGGCCTGCAGGGCCTCCAGCCCGGCGGGCGCCGCCAGTATGAAAAACGGCAGATAGCCGAACAGGTAGCGGGAACGCCATTCCCATACCAGCTCCAGCAGGAACATGCCGAACACACACAGGTGGGCAAAGAAGATTCCATCCACCAGCAGCGCACCCTTTTGCAGCAGCCGCCGCACAGCGCCCGCGGTCAGGCAGATCAGAAACGCGAAATGCAGTGCGTTGGAGCAATAGTAAAATACCTGATATAAAGCTGTGCCGGGTTTGAAAAATTCCCGCACAGGCGTGTCGGGCCAATAGAAGGTATCCCGGTCGTACTGGTTTACCTGGAGAGTTCCGTCTTTCCAGGTTTCTACCACCTTGCGGTTGGTAAACAGCAGATTTTCCAGCGGGCTGCGGGCGGCGATCCGGTCAAAGCACATCTGCAGGCAGATGGCGGTGCGGGCCTCAAAGGTGAATTTTCCCTGCTGAAGATTGAAGGTGAATTCGTTGTCCTCATACACCCAGGGACCGTCCGGATTCTGGGCCATCATGAAATAGTGGGTCACCGGCACCTGCCATTCTTGCTTGACGTATTCCCGGGAGAAACGGCCCCAGATACCGGATTCGGCAAAGAATACCGGCAGTGCCCAGGCCACCGCCCCCAGACAGATCACGAAGGCGGCTAGGGCGGCCAGCTTGCGCCGGATTCCATCCAGAGACAGCATGACCAGCCAGATCAACGCCGCCACGATCAGCACCGCGTAGGTGCCTTTCATCCGCAGCGCCAGCCCGGCCAGCACCCCGGCACCCACCCCCCAGAGCGGGCGTTTTGTCTGGCGCAGCTTGGCCAGGCACAGCAGCATTCCGGTGCAGAAAGGCAGCGACATGGAGTCGGAGTAGGGGGTGGCGGCATATCCGTAAAAAGGCAGCACCAGTACCCAGACCACCGCGCACAGAAGCGCCTGCCGGTTGCCCAGCAGCACCCGGACAGCCAGATAGAACAGCAGATGTGCCACCCACAAAAACAGCGCGCAGAGCACCGCCGCCGCCAGATTGAAGTCCACCGCTTCGCCGCCGATCAGATACCACAACCGGTACCAGCCGGTAAACAGCATCAGGATCGCGCCGTTCTGGGGGAACCGATAAAAATATTCCGCATTGCGCATCCGTTCGGGAAACGGGGCTGACGCAATGTTAGCCGCCTCCGAATGGATGACCCAGATATCCCAGTCAGCACGGGGAAAGTCCTCCAGCTGCATTAGCGCACTGACCAGGCACAGCGCCAGGAACAGCCCGGAAATTATCCAGAAAGCAATCCGCCGCTGCCGGCCATTTTCCGCAAAGGCGTCAAAACGCTCGCTGCAGCTTAACCGCCACAGACCGGCCAGGAGCACCAGCCCACATATCGTGGCCAGGGTGATGGCCACCGGATCGGCGCGATTCCAGTACAGGGCAACCGCGGTCAGATAGAAAAAGGATACCGCCGCAAGAGCGTAAAAAATCCGCTCGCAAAAAGGGGTGATCTTGTTCAAGAAAAAGCCCTCCACACAATTTTGATATTCATAATTTTATCACAATTTCTGTGTAATGAAAAGCCATGGGTGGCCCCCTTGTAAGCCGGGGCAAAAAGCGGTATAATGACAGAAATTCGATAAAATCCGAGTAAGGAGCATGTTCATGGCTGTAAAGTATACCCGCCCCCGCGGTACCCAGGACGTACTGCCCGGCCAGAGCGGCCGCTGGCTGCGTCTGGAAAAACTCATGCGCCGTACCGTGGGCCTGTACGGTTACAAGGAGATCCGCCTGCCCACCTTTGAGGCCACCGAGGTGTTTGCCCGGGGTGTGGGCGATACCACCGATATTGTGTCCAAGGAAATGTACACCTTCCTGGACAAGGGAAACCGCAGCATCACCCTGCGGCCGGAAGGCACCGCCGGCGTGGCCCGTGCCATTCTGGAAAACGGCCTGCTGGGTTCCAGCCCGGCCCCGCTGAAAGCCTATTACCTGCAAAGCTGCTTCCGCTATGAAAAGGCCCAGAAAGGCCGCCTGCGGGAGTTCCACCAGCTGGGCATCGAGTGCTATGGCGCCGACGATCCCGCCGCCGACGCGGAGGTTATCGCGGTGGCCCGGCAGATCCTGTCCGCCGCAGGTCTGCGGCAGGTGCGGCTGGAGATCAACTCCATCGGCTGCCCCCACTGCCGTCCCAAGTATCACGAGGCCCTGCGAGAATATTTCAGCGCCCACAAGGCCGAGCTCTGCGAAACCTGCCTGGAGCGTCTCGACCGCAACCCCATGCGCATTCTGGACTGCAAGGTGGAAAGCTGCGGCAAGGTGGCTGCCGGTGCGCCGGTGGTGCTGGACTACCTGTGTGAGGACTGCCAGAGCCGTTTTGATCAGGTCAAGGCGCTGCTGGACGCCCAGGGCATCGAGTACGTGGTGAACCCCACCATTGTGCGCGGCCTGGACTACTACACCAACACCGTGTTTGAGTTCATCCACACCGCCGTGGGCACCCAGGGCACCATCTGCGGCGGCGGCCGGTATAATGGATTGATGGAGCAGTTCGGCGGTCCTGCCACCCCCGCGGTGGGCTTTGGCATGGGCGTTGAGCGGCTGCTCATGGCTCTGGAGGACGAGGGCGTGGAGCTGGGCGGCGACCCGGTGCCCGCGCTCTATCTGGCCCCGTTGGGCGAAGCGGGCAAGACCGAAGCCATCCGGCTGGCGACTGAGCTGCGCAGCCGGGGCCTGTATGTGGAAACCGACATCGTGGGCCGTGGCCTGAAAGCCCAGATGAAGTACGCCAACAAGCTGGGTGCTGTGTACAGCATGGTGCTGGGCGACGATGAGGTCAATGCCCGCCGCGCCCGCGTCAAGCGGATGGAGGACGGCGCCGAGACCGAACTGAGCCTGGACGATCTGGGCGAGTTCCTCTGCCAGAACCTGTGAACCTGCGCCACGACCGTCTGCGGGTGCTGGGAATCTGGCTGGCGGTGGGCCTTGTTTACCTGATCTGGGTGCGGGCCACCGGCTGGGGCATTCCCTGTCCGATTCACACTGTCACCGGGCTGGAGTGCCCGGGCTGCGGCATTACCCGCATGCTCACCGCCCTTTCCCGGGGGGACTGGGCTTCTGCCCGTGCCGCCAACGCGGGATTGTTTTACCTGTCGCCGTTTCTGGCGCTGTTTCTGGGCCGGGCTTTGTGGCTCTGGCTCACCGGCCGAAAGGCCGATAAACCGGTTTTGCGCATCGCGGGCGCGGGGCTGGTCATCTTTCTTGTAGTCTGGGGCATCGTTCGCAACCTGTCTCTGTAGATCGAGCCGCCTGCGGCGGCGCCATCCACACACGAAAAGAAGATATAAGGAGAAACCAATGAACAAGAATATTGCGGTATGCGTCATTCTGAGCATCGTTACCTGCGGTATCTACGGCATCTACTGGCTGTACACCCTGAACGAGGCCGCCTGCCAGATCAACCCCGCCGAGTGGAACACCTCCGGCGGCATGGTCATTCTGCTGAGCATCGTTACCTGCGGCATTTACAGCATCTACTGGAACTATAAGATGGGCAAGGCCTTTGCGGTGGTGCCCGGTTCTTCCGACAACAGCCTGCTGTACATCATCCTGCACTTTTTCGGCCTGGGCATCGTGAACATGTGCATCATGCAGAGCGATGTGAACCGCGCCTACCCGGTCTGATATTGCTTTATGGCCGCCCGGTCCCCAGACGCCGGGCGGCTTTCCTTTTGCGCGCACCTTGTAATATCCGCCCAAACGCGCTATAATGGGGCGGTATGGAAACACGGGGCCTTCTGTGCCCCCGAACAACGAGATAAAGGGGTTTTACGAACTATGGAAACCATGGGGAACCTGCGCCGTACCCACTATGTGGGCGGGCTGCGCCTGGCGGACGCGGGCACCGAGATGACGGTGGCCGGCTCCATCGCCAAATGCCGTGATAAGGGCGGCATCATCTTTGCCGACCTGCGGGACACCACCGGTGTGCTGCAGATGGTGTTTGACGACGGCACCGACCGGGAGGTCTTTGCCAAGGCCCAGAGCCTGAAGAGCGAGTATGTGGTGATTGCCCGCGGCACCCTGCGGGAGCGGGACGCCAAGACCGATAAGATCCCCACCGGCGAGGTGGAGCTGTACGTGAGCGAGCTGCGTGTGCTCAGCGCTGCGGAGACCACCCCGTTCGAGATCCGGGACGAGATCAAGGTCAAGGACGAACTGCGGCTGAAATACCGCTATCTGGACCTGCGCCGTCCCAGCATGCACGAGCCGCTGGTGCTGCGCAGCCGCATCTGCCAGATCGTGCGCAACTATTTCTGCGACCATCACTTCTGCGAGATCGAGACCCCCATGCTGATGAAGAGCACGCCGGAAGGCGCGCGGGACTACCTGGTGCCCAGCCGGGTGCAGCCGGGCCATTTCTACGCCCTGCCCCAGTCCCCCCAGCTGTACAAGCAGATTCTGATGCTGTCCGGCTTTGACCGGTATTTCCAGATCGCCCGCTGCTTCCGGGACGAGGACCTGCGCGCCGACCGTCAGCCGGAGTTTACCCAGATCGACCTGGAGATGAGCTTCGTCACCGAGGACGACATCATGACCCTGAACGAGGGCCTGATCAAGCTGCTCTGGAAAGAGATCCTGAACATCGATCTGACCACCCCGTTCCGCCGTATTCCCTGGGACGAGGCCATGGCCCGCTTCGGCTCCGACAAGCCGGATATGCGGTTCGGCCTGGAGCTCATGGACGTGACCGACGCGGTGCGTTCCAGCAGCTTTGCGCCCTTCCGCAGCGCCATCGACGCGGGCGGCAGTGTGCGCCTGATCAACTGCAAGGGCCTGGCCGCCCAGCTCACCCGCAAGACCATCGACAAGCTGGGCGAGGTGGCCAAGACCTACGGCGCCAAGGGCCTGGCCTACACCCGCCTGACCGAGGAAGGCGAGACCTCCAGCTTTGAGAAGTTCCTTACCGAGGAGGAGAAGGCCGCTCTGCGTGCCGCTGCCGGCGCCGAGACCGGCGACGTGCTGCTGGTGGTCAGCGACGCCAACAACACCCGCGCCTGCACCGCTCTGGGCCAGGTGCGTCTGGAAGTGGCCCGCCGCTGCGACCTGATCGATCCCAGCAAGTTCGAGTTCCTGTGGGTGGTGCGGTTCCCGCTGTTCGAGTACAGCGAGGAGGAGGGCCGCTTCATGGCCATGCACCATCCCTTCACCATGCCCACCGAGGACAGCCTGGACAAGGTGGAAACCGACCAGGCGGCCTGCTACGCCAACGCCTACGACATCGTGCTGAACGGTGTGGAGCTGGGCGGCGGTTCCATCCGTATCAACGATCCGGAACTGCAGGGCCGTATGTTCAAGGCGCTGGGCTTCACCGAGGAGAAGGCCCGGGAGAGCTTTGGCTTCCTGATGGATGCCTACCGTTACGGTGCGCCCCCGCACGGTGGTATGGCCTACGGCCTGGACCGTCTGGTCATGCTGATGCTGGGCCGGGATTCCATCCGGGACGTGATTGCCTTCCCCAAGGTGCAGAACGCCAGCGAGCTGATGAGCGGCGCCCCCGACGTGGTGGACGCCAAGCAGCTGACCGAACTTCACCTTGAAAAAGTTTTGCTTGAGCTTATTAACAAAGAATAAGTACAAAAGCGGGCCGGGAGTTATCCCGACCCGCTTTTTGTATGGAACTTTCCCCGCCGGGGTATACTCTCCGGGAGAAAGCGGGTGAGTGCATTGTCAAAAAAGTCCAAGCGGGGCGTTTTGATCTTAGCGGCCGGGGCGGCCATCCAGGCCCTTACCGGCATCCCGGCGGCCTGGGGCGTGTTCCATGAACCGGTGGCCGCCGAATACCGGCTGAACGAAGCCGGGGCCGAGTGGGTGTTCAGCCTGATCATCGGGGCGTTCGGGCTGGGCTGTGTGCTGGGCGGTTTTCTGCAGGACCGGTTCGGCCCACGCCCCGCCGGGCTGGCCGGGGCGGCGCTGCTGGCGGGAGGTTTTGCCGCCGGGGCGGCAGTTCCGGCGGGCAGCGCGGCGGTGTTCGCGCTGGCGTTCAGCCTGCCGGTGGGGATGGGGTGCGCGTTCCTGTACCCGGCGGTCATGAGCTGCGCCCAGAAATGGTACGCCGATAAAAAGGGCCTGGCCACCGGCGTGATCGGCGGCGCGGCCGGGGCCAGCGGCGCGGTGCTCTCCCTGTTGGTGAATGGCCTGAACGGCCGGTGGGGCATCCGGGCCTGCCTGTGGGTGCTGGCCGGGGTACTGGCGGTGGTCTGCGGCGGCGGGGCGGCTCTGCTCAAAAACCCGCCGCAAACCACAAAACAACCCGCGGCATCGCCCGCCGACGGGCAGGACTACACCCCCGCCCGGATGCTGCGTACCCGACAGTACTGGCTCTGCGTCACGGTGGTGGCCATGGCTTCGCCAGCCGTGCTGCTGTTCAGCCCCATCCTGCTGGAACTGGGCCGCCAGCGGGGCCTGCCCGATGCCTGGGCGGCGCTGCCGGTGGCGGTGGGCAGCGTGGGCAGCGCCGCCGGCCGGCTGCTCATGCCCCTGCTCAGCGATCGGCTGGGCCGCCGCCGCACCTATCTGGGCCTGTTTGCTGCCTTGGCGGGCCTGTCCGTGGCCTTTGCCTTTGCCCGGGGCGGCTGGTTCGTGGCCGGGTACACGGCACTGACCTTCTGCTACTCCGGCCAGGCGGCGCTGCTGCCCGCGCTGGGCACCGACCTGTTCGGCATGCCCCATGCCGGGGTCAACTACGGATTCCTGGCCCTGGGCATGAGCGCGGGCGGGCTGGCTTTTCCGCTGGCGGCCCGGGCGCTGCATTGGCAGCTGGCCCGGCACTGGGTGGCGGTGGCGGCGGCCGCTGCGGGCTTTGTCTGCCTGCTGGCATTGCGTCCCACCGGCGGGAAAGGCGGCTTTGACAAATCCTTGAGAAAAAATTGACAAAATTTCCGCAGTCCTGTCTGCGCAAACGCTTGAAAAAAAGGCTTGTCCACCGTATAATAGTATGAGCAGTGCCAATCATTTTTCAGCAGAAAAGGAGAGTACTATTATGACCTATTCTCATGAAGTAGAGCGTATGTGTCCTCTGACCAAAGGCCCGCACCACGGTCCCGCCCCCATTCCGGAGGAGGGCAACTGGGTAAAAGCCTATGAGATCAAGGACATTTCCGGTCTGACCCACGGTGTGGGCTGGTGCGCCCCCCAGCAGGGTACCTGCAAGCTGACCCTGAACGTGAAGAACGGCGTCATCGAAGAAGCCCTGGTGGAGACCATCGGCTGCTCCGGCATGACCCATTCTGCCGCCATGGCCGGCGAGATCCTGCCCGGCAAGACCATTCTGGAAGCCCTGAACACCGACCTGGTTTGCGACGCCATCAACGTGGCTATGCGTGAGCTGTTCCTGCAGATCGTCTACGGCCGCAGCCAGACCGCTTTCAGCGAGGACGGCCTGCCCATCGGCGCCGGCCTGGAAGACCTGGGCAAGGGTCTGCGCAGCATGACCGGTACCATCTTCTCCACCAAGGCCAAGGGTGTTCGTTACCTGGAGCTGACCGAGGGCTACATCCTCAAGACCGCTCTGGACGAGAACAACGAGGTCATCGGCTATCAGTTCGTGCGTCTGGGCAAGATGCTGGAGGCGATCCGCCACGGCGAGGATCCCAAGACCGCGTTCGAGAAGAACATCGGCACCTACGGCCGGTTCGATGGCGCTGCCAAGTACATCGACCCGCGCGAAGAATAAGAGAGGAGGAGTACAACAATGGCTACTTTTGAATCTATGGATCGCCGCATGCCCAAAATCGAGGCATGCCTGAAGGCCAACGGCCTGGAATCCCTGGACGCCTGCCGCGATATGCTCCTCGAGAAGGGCATCGACTGCGAGGCTATTGTCAAGGGCGTGCAGCCCATCTGCTTTGAGAACGCTGTGTGGGCCTACACCCTGGGCACCGCCATCGCCGTGAAGCGCGGCCTGACCAGCGCCGCCGAGTGCGCCGCTGCCATCGGCGAGGGCCTGGAGGCCTTCACCATCCCCGGCTCTGTGGCCGAGCAGCGCAAGGTGGGCCTGGGCCACGGTAACCTGGGCGCCATGCTGCTGAGCGACGACACCAAGTGCTTTGCCTTCCTGGCCGGCCACGAGTCCTTCGCCGCCGCCGAGGGCGCCATCGGTATCGCCCGCACCGCCAACAAGGCCCGCAAGACCCCGCTGCGCGTCATTCTGAACGGCCTGGGCAAGGACGCTGCCTACATCATCAGCCGTATCAACGGCTTCACCTACGTGGAGACCGACTACGACTTCAAGACCGGCGAGCTGAAGGTTGTCCGTGAGAAGGCCTTCTCCGACGGCGAGCGCGCCGCCGTGAAGTGCTACGGTGCCAACGACGTGCTGGAAGGCGTGGCCATCATGAAGAAGGAGGCCGTGGAGGTTTCCATCACCGGTAACTCCACCAACCCCACCCGGTTCCAGCACCTGGTTGCCGGCACCTACAAGAAGTGGGCCATCGAGAACGGCAAGAAGTACTTCTCCGTGGCTTCCGGCGGCGGCACCGGCCGTACCCTGCATCCGGACAACGTGGCCGCTGGTCCCGCCAGCTACGGCCTGACCGACAGCATGGGCCGCATGCACGGCGACGCTCAGTTCGCCGGCTCCTCCAGCGTGCCTGCTCACGTGGAGATGATGGGTCTGATCGGCGCCGGCAACAACCCCATGGTCGGTATGACCGTGGCTTGCGCTGTGGCTGCTTCTCAGGTCAATCAGTAATTCTTTTTCCGCATAAAAAGCCCGCGGGCCATCTGGCCCGCGGGCTTTTTGTATGCCGATCAAAAGGGTGCCGTATCATAGAGGGGATCGCCGCCCTGCCGGTGAGAAAAATACCGGCCCGGGCTCATGCCCACATAGGCCTTGAACACCCGGCAGAACTGCTGCTGGCTGCTGAAGCCGCATTCCAGTGCCAGCCGGTCCATGGGCATCCGATCACCCTCGGCGCTTCCGCGCTGGATGGCCCGGCTGATCCGGATACCGGTGATGTA
The DNA here is from genome assembly GCF_002160955.1 of Gemmiger sp. An120. Taxonomy (GTDB): domain Bacteria; phylum Bacillota; class Clostridia; order Oscillospirales; family Ruminococcaceae; genus Gemmiger_A; species Gemmiger_A avium. Next base: position 27,456 of record NZ_NFLN01000010.1, on the reverse strand, counting down.
GGCCCCGGGGCTTACCCCCAGTTCCCGGCGGAACAGGCCGCTCAGCTGCCGGGCGGAGATGCCGCACTCCTGGGCCACCTGCTCCACCGTAAGTTTTTCCGAATAGTGGGCGGCAATGTATTCCGCCGCCACCACCAGATGCCGGTTGTGCAGGGTGCCGCCCGGCCCGTCCTCCCGGCCGATCTGGCGGCTCAGCAGCATCACCAGCTGCAGCAGGTACAGCTCGCACATCTGCTGGTAGTTGGGCTGCCGGTTGTGCAGTTCCTGCTGCAGGTAATCCACCGTGTCCCGCAGCTGGGGGGTGGTTTCCCCCAGAAAGTACCGCCGCCGCCCCAGCATCAGATCCAGCGGAAAATACAGCTGCTGCTCCCGCAGACGGTCACTCAGCGGCAGCTGGAAATGCCCGGGCTGAAAATGCATCTGCAGCAGTACACAGCCCTCCTGGCTGGCAGCCCCGTGAGGAACTTCCGGATACAGCAGCAGAAACTGCCCGGTTTCCAGCGTTACGGGCGCCCCGTCCGGCGTGATCACCGCCTGCCCGGACAGGCAGCAGTTGATCTCCGCTTCCGCGTGCAGATGAGGGGCAAAGGTGTAGTTTGCGGGTAAAGCCTTTACCGAAGCGCTGCCTGCCTGGCCCAGGCCGGAACTGTGGAACAGCAGCGTTGTGGCGTCATCTTTCAACACATTCGCCTCCTTTTTTATATATAGTATACCATAATCTGAGGCGTCTGTGTTCCTAAAATAGCAAAAAAGTATAAGAATTTTCCGTTTTCGGCAAGCCAGCAACGGCGGCGGATGTTACAATGAAGTCAATAAAGGGCGCTGCCCAAGCGAAAGGATGAACCGACTATGATGACCCAGCGCGAAAACCTGCTGGCACTGCTGCGCCGCCAGCCCTACGAGTTCCAGCCGGTGGAATTTGTATTCTGTCCCCACCTGCAGGATGTTCTGCGGGAGAAAACCGGTGATCCCAATGCCGATTACCGGGAGTACTTCGGCTTCCCCTGGCGGGACATTCCGCTGGTTCCGGACGATCCTACCACCGACCGCTTCCTGCCGTATCACGCCCACCGGATGAACGATCGGGTAACCATCGACGAGTGGGGCGTAGGCCATGAATCCACCCCCAGTTCCATGCACATGACCAAGATGCTCTGCCCGCTGGACAGCGCGGAGGACGTGGAAGAGATCGAGAACTATCCGCTGCCGGTGTATACCGAAAAGGGCAACCCGGACCTGGCAGAAAAGGTCAAGGCGGTGCAGGCCCGCGGCCTGGCTGCTGTGGGCAACATGCAGATGACCATCTGGGAGCAGTCCTGGTACATTCGGGGCATGGAAAACCTGATGATGGACATGATGAGCGACGACCCCATGGCCACCGTTCTGCTGGACCGCATCACCGAGATGAGCCTGTCCCGGGCGCTGCTGTATGCCCGCGCCGGTGTGGATATCCTGTATCTGGGCGATGACATCGGCATGCAGCACACCATTATGATGAGCACCGAGCTGTACCGCACCTGGATCAAACCCCGCCTGACCCGCCTGATTCAGGCCGTCAAGGCCGAGCGGCCGGACATCCTGGTGTTCTACCATTCCTGCGGCTTTATCGAGCCCTTTATCGACGACCTGATCGACGCGGGCGTGGATGTGCTGAACCCCATCCAGAGCGAGTGCATGGACTTTGCCGAGATCTACGAGAAGTACCATGACCGGCTGTCTTTCCACGGCACCATCGGCACCCAGACCGTTATGCCCTTCGGCACGCCGGAAGAGGTGCGCCAGGCGGTGTGGCACAACCTGGAAGTGGCCAAGGATGGCGGCCTCTTTGTCACCCCGACCCATATGCTGGAGCCGGAAGTGCCCTGGGAGAACGTGCTGGCCTATGTACAGGCCTGCCGGGATTATCAGGTGAAAAACCGCTGACGCGGCATTTGCTCCGCTGAGAAGGTCAGACGGATCCAGCGCTCCCAGGGCTGGCCGGGCAGCACCAGCGCGGGCAGTCCCGGCCGTTCCTGGGGCTCCAGGGCAAAAGCGGCGCTTTCGGCGGCACAGCCGCCCTCCAGCGGTTCGCCGGCCAGATACCCGCCGGAATAAAACACCAGCGCCGGCAGGTCGGTTTCCATGGTTAAAACCCGGCCGCTGGCAGGGTGTTCCAGCCGGACGGCAGGGGAGCCCTCCAGCAGATAGGCGTTGTTGTAGCCCAGCGCGTTGTGCAGCTGCGGATGATCCGCATGGGGCGCAGGTTCCTGCGAACAGGTGAAATCCAGCGGCGTACCGGCAACATCCAGCACGCCCCGGGGCAGGTGTTCCTGGTCATTCCAGCAGGCCTGCCGGGCGGCAATCTGCAGCCGGTGGCCGGTGCAGGGATGGGCAAAATCACCACTCAGATTCCAATAGGTATGGTTGGACAGGCTTACCGGGGTCGGCGCATCCGTTTCCACCCGGTAGCGGATGGTCAGCTGGGCAGGCCCGGTCAGGGCGTACCCCACCCAAAAGGTCCGGTTTCCCGGATAGCCGTCCAGCCCGTCCGGCAGATCCAGCCGGTAGGCTACCTGATCCGGCCGGGCATGCACCGTCTGCCAGACCTGGCGGGAAAGACCGCCGGGCCCTCCGTGCAGATGGTTGCGCCCCTCGTTTTGGGCAAGCTGAAGCGATCTGTCAGGAATCTGCAGCCGCCCGTTCTCCACACGGCCTGCAACCGGGCCCAACGTGGTGCCCGCATGGGTGCCGCTGCGGATACAGGCATCCGGAGAGGGTAAAGGCAGCGCAATATTTGAAAATCTGCCGGTTTTGTCGAGTATTTCAACCCGAGACAAAGCCGCCCCATTTGGAACCGTTTTGATACGAATCTTGTCCGTTTCCAACAGAAAACATCGGTGCTGTTGGGCAGGTTCCCCAAAAATCCTTGCATATTTGTAAAAAAAATCCATGGCTTGTCCCGCTTTCTTTGTGCACTTTTTGCAAGCCTTTCCTCAAGAAAAAAGGTTCGGCTTTATTGTACGGCACAGGTGAGTATTTCACAAGTCTGGTAAAATAAAGAGCAAATTTTTGAAATAACTGCGCAAGTTTTTGGAAAGACAAGACAGGAATCAGCGGTATAATAAAAGAGACAAAAACAGTCAACGCTGTGACGGGAATCTGTTGCAAAATGGCAAAAGAATCCCTGCGCGGCGGCGATACAAAAGAAAGGGGTCTGGAAAGTGCAGCATACGCTTGAATTCAAGAAGATCACCAAGTACTTTCCCGGCGTAAAGGCGTTGGACGGGGTCAGTTTCCAGGCGCGCAGCGGTGAAGTGCTGGCGTTCCTGGGCGAAAACGGGGCGGGCAAGTCCACCCTGCTTAAGACCCTCAACGGCGACTATCAGCCGGACGAGGGCGAGTACCTGGTGGACGGGCAGCCGGCGCATTTCCGCAATCCGCATGAGGCCATCGAGGCCGGCATCAGCGTGATCTACCAGGAACGTCAGATCCTGATGGAGCTGAGTGTGGCCGAGAACATCTATCTGGGCCGGATGCCGACCAAGGGAATCATGATCGATACCCGTAAGGCTAACGAAAACGCCCAGCGGATCATCGAGGATTTCGGGCTTCCCATCCGGGCAACGGACAAGGTCAAGGATCTGAGCATCGCCTACCAGCAGATGGTGGAAATCATGAAGGCGTACAGCCGTGATAACCTGAAGGTCATCTGCTTTGACGAGCCCACCGCCAGCCTGTCCGACGCCGAGATCGACAGCCTGTTCCGGATCATCGGCAAGCTCAAGAGCGAGGGCAAGATCATCATTTACGTGTCCCATCGTATGAGTGAAATCAAGACCATCGCGGATAAGGTGGCCATCTTCAAGGATGGCCGGTATGTGGACACCGTGGACGCCCGCACCACCCCCGAAGCGGATATGATCCGTATGATGGTGGGCCGCGACCTGGGCGACATCTACGAAAAGCTGGACCGCAACACCGCCCCCAAAACCGAGGTGCTGCTGGAAGCACGCCACATCTCCTCGGACTACGTGGACGACGTCTCCTTCACCCTGCACAAGGGCGAGGTGCTGGGCTTCTCCGGCCTGGTAGGCGCAGGCCGTACCGAGACCATGCGCGCCATCATCGGCGCCGACAAGATGACCGGCGGCGAGGTGCTGCTGGAAGGCAAACCCATTCACAACCATTCGCCCTATCATGCTATGAAAAACGGCATCGTGCTGGTGCCGGAAGACCGCAAGATGCAGGGCATCCTGGCGAACCTTGACATCACCGATAACATCAACATCTCCCTGCTGGATAAGCACTCCAACGCGCTGGGCATCCTGAACCGGAAAGCCGAGCAGGAGACCGCCGAAAAGGGCATCCGGGATTTCCGCATCAAGACCCCTTCGGCCGACAAGAAGATCGTGGAGCTCTCCGGCGGCAACCAGCAGAAATGCATCGTGGCCCGCTGGATGGCCACCGAGCCGAAGGTGCTGATCCTGGACGAGCCTACCAAGGGCATCGACGTGGGTGCCAAGGCAGAGTTCTACCAGATGATCTGCAACTTTGCCAAGCAGGGCCTGGGCGTGATCCTGATCTCCTCCGAACTGCCGGAGGTCATTGGCCTGAGCGACCGCATCATTGTAATGCGCGGGCGTGAGATCACCGGTGAAGTGATGCGCGAGGACGCCACCGAGGACCGGCTGCTGAGCCTGGGCATGATGGAAAAAACGAAAAAGGAGAATGAGGCATGAGCGAAAAGAAAAAGCTGGGCGGCATCATCAGCGGCGACAAGCTGATCCTGATCGGTGCGATCGTCGTGGTATATATCGTATTCACCCTGCTGAACAGTAACTTCCTCAGATGGACAAACTTTGTGAATATCCTGGTGGCCTCCCATCTGGTAGGCCTGGTGGCCATCGGCCATACCTATCTGATCATTGCCGGTCAGAACGATTTGTCTCCCGGCTCTGTGGCGGCTTTCTCCGGCGTGCTGGCAGCCCTGCTGGTCAGCTGGGGCCTGAACTTCTGGCTGGCCCTGATCGTCACCATCGTGGCGGGCATCGTGGTAGGCCTGTTCAACTCCTGGATGGTCAACAGCATCAAGCTGGAAGCCTTCATCGCCACCCTGGTTACCCAGTCCGTGATCCGTGGCTTTGCCTACATCATCTGCGACGGTAAGCCCATCGCCATCAGCGACAGCACCTTCCTGTGGATCGGCAAGATCCGTTTCCTGGACATCCCGCTGTTTGTCTGGATCACCATCCTGTGCTATGTGGCCTTCGGCTTTATCCTGGCCAAGACCAAGTTCGGCCGCAGCGTCTACGCCATCGGCGGCAATAAGGACGCGGCCCGTCTGGCCGGCCTGAACCCCAAGCGCATCGTTCTGATCTGCTACGTTGTCATGGGCATCTTCTGCGCCCTGGGCGGCACCCTGTTTGCTGCCCGAATAAACTCCGGCCAGCCCTCTGGCAACCTCAACCTGGAGTTTGACGCCATCACCGCCGTTATCCTGGGCGGTGTGTCCTTCAGCGGCGGCGTCGGCGGCATGACCGGCACCGTTCTGGGCGTGTTCCTGATCCAGGCTTTCAACTCCGGCCTGACCATGGTCAACATCCCCACCTTCTGGCAGTACGTGGCCCGCGGCGGCCTGCTGCTGTTCGCTCTGACCTCTGACTTCATCCGTCGCCGCAACCGTGAGCGCAGCCTGCTGGAGGCCAGCAAGAAGAACGCCTGATCTTCCTTTATTCTGGTTCGAGTGCCGGTATTTGCCGGCGAAAAATACATATTGGAGGAAACAAACATGAAAAAAGCACTTGCACTGGTAACGGCTCTTACGCTGTGCCTGGGCCTGATGGCCGGCTGCAGCACTGGTGAATCCAGCAGCACTCCCGCTGCCAGCGGCAGCAGCGCCGCTGCGGGCAACAGCACCAGCGAGCCCGCCACGGAGGGCGGCAGCAAGGGTATGATCTACGGCATCTACAAGGCCGGCGACCAGACCTGGTTCATCGATGAGGGCGAGGCTGCCAAGGCTGCTGCCGAGGCCGCTGGCTACGAGTTCACCTATGTGGACGCCAAGATGAGCCCCGAAGAGTACCTGAAGGCTCTGGACAACGCCATCGCCAACAAGGCTGCCGGCGTTGTGACCTGCGTGCCTGACCAGACCATGTCCCAGGCTGTTGTGGACAAGATGAACGAGGCTGGCATCCCCGTGGTTGCCGCCGACGACGCCCTGGAAGTTGACGGCGAGAAGCTGGTTCCCTGGGTTGGCATCAACGCTTACAAGATCGGCGAAGCCAACGGCGAGTGGCTGGCCAACTACGTGAACGAGAACGACCTGGCCACCAAGGAAGACGTTGGCCTGCTGATCATGACCATGGACACCGTGTCCAGCTGCGTGCCGCGTGCTGAGGGCGAGTACGACAAGTTCACCGAGCTGTGCCCCGACTTTGACACCGCCCGCATCTTCAAGGCTGACTACGACGGCACCACCGACAAGGGCAATACCCAGGCCGCTGCCGTGATCACCGCTCATCCCGAAATCAAGACCTGGCTGGTTACCGGTGCCAACGAGGAAGGCTGCATCGGCGCTGCCCGTGCTCTGGAGAGCGCCGGCCTGGATAAGGACGCCTGCGTTGTAGGTCTGGGCGGCTACATGGCCAAGGACGAGTTCAAGAAGGACTTCTCCTGCGTGAAGGCTTCCGCTTACTTCTCCGCTGAGGACGTGGGCGCTGGCTCCATCGAGGTTCTGCTGCAGCTGATCAACGGCGAGGAGCCCGAGATGGAGACCGCTGTGGACGCCGTGGTTGTCACCCCGGAGAACTACGTTGAGGTCATGGGCAAGTACGCTGAGTAATTTCCCGGATTCAACGCTATAAAACCACACCCCTTGTGCAAAACGGGCCCGGCTTATGCCGGGCCCGCTTTGCATGCAGGAATTTACAACACAGGGGCGGGCCTTGAAAAGGTCCGCCCCTGTGCTGTGTCCGGCGTATCAAAAAAGCCCGGGCCTGCAGACCCGGGCGAAAATATTACAGGGAAGAACGGCGGTATTCCAGCGGTGTGACCCCCACCACCCGTTTGAAGGTGGTGCAGAAAGCGGCTTCACTGGAAAAACCGCACTTGTGGGTGATTGCCTTGGCAGGCAGCGAGGTAGTTTTCAGATAGTACTTGGCGGCATTGACCCGGGCAAAGATGATGTATTCGTGCGGGGTATAGCCGGTCTCCTTTTTAAACTGGCGGGTAAAGTGATACGGACTCAGGGAAGCCCGCCGCGCCAGATCGGTCAGCGTCAGCGGCTGCTCCAGATTTTCCGCAATGTAGCTGAGCAGCTCTTCCGAGACCGATTCGCCCCGGTCGGCGGTTGCCGGGCTGCCGGTAAAGAAATCGGTCAGCAGGCTCACGGTGTATTTGTTTACCATCGATTCGCTCACCTTGCCCCGGTCATGGAACAGATTGTAGATCCGTACCAGGCTGCGGCGGACGCTGCGGGGGTCCGGCGGGGTCATCACCAGGCAGTTGGATATGGGGCACAGCGTGCGGAAATAAGCCTGGGCCTGGGTGCCGTCAAAATGCAGCCAGTAAATCTCCCAGCCCTCCTCGGAACCATAGATGTGCGACTGGTAGCAGTCCAGCAAAAAAACGGAATTTTCACCCACCGTCCTCCGCCTGCCGTCCACCTGCACATAGCCGGTTCCCTTTTCCACAAACAGGGCCAGGTAACTGTTGTAGCTGCTGCGGTCCACCCGGTATTCGCCGCTGCACCAGTAATGCCCTACACAAAGCGGATAAAAGAAGAGATTACGCGCCGTTTCGCTGGGTGTGTGAAAGTAAATTTCCGAGCTGGGAAGCACACCCTTGCTGTACACTTTCATGCCGATCGCCCTCCCTCTAAAGCCATTATAGGAGACGGGACGAAAGGTGTCAATTCAAGGAGGGATTTTCCCCAATCAATACCGCAATTTTTTGAAATAAGTAAGCAAGTAACGAGAACCACAAACCCCTTTGTTTGTGGTAGGATAAAGGCAAAGAAAACGCCCAAAGGAGGAAGCGCGCTATGCAGCAAACGGGTAAAGTTCGTGTATGGCAGGAAGCTCTGGTCATCCCCACCTATGGCGTGGGCAAACCGGACCGCAATCCCATGTTTTTGGAAAAGCGGGTCTACCAGGGAAGCTCCGGCCGTGTGTATCCCTATCCTGTGATCGATAAAATTCTGGACGAGAAGCAGGATCAGACCTATCAGGCGGTCTGGCTGGAAAATGACTATCTGAAGGTCATGATTCTGCCGGAGCTGGGCGGCCGTATCCAGCGCGCCTATGATAAGACCAACGGCTACGACTTCGTGTACTACAACGAGGTCATCAAACCCGCGCTGGTGGGCCTGACCGGGCCCTGGATCAGCGGCGGTATCGAGTTCAACTGGCCCCAGCATCATCGTCCTACCACCTATGCCCCCACCGATTTTGTGCTGAAGAACAATCCGGACGGCAGCGCCACCGTGCAGGTGAGCGAGGTGGACCAGATGTACGGCACCAAGGGTATGGCCAGCTTCACCCTCTACCCGGATAAAGCCTACATCGAGATCAAGGGCCAGCTGTACAACCGCACCAACACCCCCCAGACCTTCCTGTGGTGGGCCAACCCCGCGGTACCGGTCAACGACTACACCCAGTCCATCTTCCCGCCCGACGTGACCGCGGTTATGGACCACGGCAAGCGGGATGTCTCCCGTTTCCCCATCGCCACCGGCGTGTACTACAAGCACGACTACGGCGCGGGCGTGGACATCAGCCGCTACAAGAACATCCCGGTACCCACCTCCTACATGGCCTACCACTCTGACTACAACTTCGTGGGCGGCTATGACTACCAGGTGGAGGCCGGCATCCTGCACATTGCCGACCACCATGTGTCCCCCGGCAAGAAGCAGTGGACCTGGGGCTGCGGCGACTTCGGCAAGGCCTGGGACCGTAACCTGACCGACGAGAACGGCCCCTACATCGAGCTGATGACCGGTATGTTCACCGACAACCAGCCCGACTTCACCTGGCTCAAGCCCTTTGAGGAAAAGACCTTCACCCAGTATTTCATGCCCTACAAAAAGGCGGGCAGCGTCAAGAACGCCAGCACCGAGATCGTGCTGAACCTGGAAGTTGCGGACGGGGTGTCCCATGTGGTGGTCTACGCCACCGGCCCCCGTGCCGGGGTACGCACCGTCCTGACCGGCGGCGGCAAGACCTGGCTGGACCGCACCAACGACCTGTCGCCCACCCAGGTGCTCTGCACCACCGCCGAGACCGGCGACCTGGCCGCCCATGAGCTGACCCTGTCGGTCTACGATGCCGACGGCCGTCTGCTGCTGGACTACACCGCCGCCGCGCCCCATGTGGACAAGGTGCCTGATCCCGCCCAGCCCGCCAAGGAGCCGGAGGAGATCGCCACCTGCGAGGAACTGTACCTGACTGCCCAGCATCTGGAACAGTACCGCCACGCCACCTACGATCCCGATCCCTACTATCTGGAAGGTCTGAAGCGTGACCCGGGCGACATCCGCCTGAACACCGGCTACGGCCTGCTGCTGCTGCGCCGGGGCCTGTTCGCCCAGGCGGAGAAGCACTTCCGTGCCGCCATCGCCCGCCTGACCTGGAAGAACCCCAACCCCTACGACAGCGAAGCCTACTACGATCTGGGCCTGGCGCTGTTCTACCAGGGCCGTAACGACGAGGCCTTCGACGCCTTCTACAAGGCCACCTGGACCGCCGCCCAGCAGGAGATGAGCTTCTACTACCTGGCTGCCATCAGCACCCGCCGCGGCGAGTGGCGGGAGGCCCTGGCCCATGTGGAGCGCAGCCTGGTGCGCAACGCCCACAACCTGAAAGCCCGCAGCCTGCGCGCCATCCTGCTGGATAAGCTGGGCCGCCGCGTGGAGGCCCTGGATCAGCTGCGCAGCGATCTGGAACTGGATCCCTTCTGCTATGTGTCCCGCTACCTGCTGGGCCAGTGGGAGGGCACCGGCCACGAGGAACTGCTGCACCTGATGGGCAATCGTGCCAGCAGCTTTATCGAGTGCGCCATCGACCTGGCCGAGGCTGGTCAGTGGGATACCGCGGTGGCCATGCTGCGCCTGTGCACCGCCGGCAGCCCCATGCTCAAGTACTACGAGGGCGCTTATCTGGCCCGCCTGGGCGACGAGGACGCCAGCCGCAAGGCCTTTGCCGAGGCCAAGGGGCGCAGCCCGCTGTACTGCTTCCCCAACAAGCTGGAGGATCTGTGTGTGTTGCAGCAGGCTATGGAAGCCGATCCCACCGATCCCCGCGCCCCCTACTACCTGGGCTGCCTGTACTACGACAAGAAGCAGTATGAGACTTCCCGTCAGCTGTGGGAGAAATCCGCCGAACTGGATCCGGCGTTCCCCACCGTGTGGCGCAACCTGTCCCTGACCTGGTTCAACAACTCCAAGGATCCCGTCCGTGCCCGCGAAGGCATGGAAAAGGCCTTTGCCCTGGATACCACCGACGCCCGTATCCTGCTGGAACTGGATCAGCTGTACAAAAAGACCGGCGTGACCCCCGCCGAGCGTCTGGCCAATCTGGACAAGTACCCCGAGACCAGGGTCAAGCGGGACGATCTGTGCGTGGAATATGTAACCCTGCTCAACCTGCTGGGCCGCTATGAAGAGGCCTATGCCATCATCATGGGCCGTCATTTCCATCCCTGGGAGGGCGGTGAAGGCAAGGTGACCAAGCAGTACGCCACCGCCCTGACCCAGATGGGCCTGGCCAAGCTGAACGCCGGTGACGCCGCCGGCGCCCGGGACCTGCTGCTCAAAGCGCTGGTATTCCCCGAGAACCTGGGCGAGGGCAAGCTGGAAGGCGCCAAGGACAACGACATCTACTACGCGCTGGGCTGTGCCGAGCGTATGCTGGGCAACGAGGAGCAGGCCGTGGTCTACTTTGAGCGCGCCAGCGTGGGCACCGAGGAGCCTGCGGGCATGATGTACTATAACGACCAGCCCGCCGACATGATCCTGTACCAGGGCCTGGCACACCGCGCCCTGGGCCGGGAGGAAGCCGCCCTGGCCCGGTTCCACAAGCTGGTGGACTACGGCGAGAAGCACCTGTTCGACACCGTCAAGATCGACTACTTTGCCGTGTCCCTGCCGGAACTGCAGCTGTTTGAGGAAGACCTGACCCGCCGCAATCAGGGCCATTGCCACTACCTGATCGGTCTGGGCAGCTACGGCCTGGGCGATACCGCCCGCGCCGCCGCCAGCTTTGCCGAGACCCTGCGCATCGACTGTGCCCATCAGGGGGCTATCCTGCACAGCCATCTGTGCAACTGAAACAATTTGCTATCCTCTTTTTCTCTCAACTGACACCCAAGCGCCCCTGTTTCGGCAGGGGCGTTTGGGTTTTCCGGAAAAGATTTCCTTTTGTGTACCCCGCCGGTCGTTTTCCGTTTGCGGGTGGCCCGGTTCGTGCAGTCTGCCGCTTGACAAGCACCCGCAAAATGGCGTACCATATGAAGTGCCCCCACCGGCGCGGCGTTCCGCCCGCCACCATATATAGGGGGCAGACGCCTGTGACTGACGGATCAGTGGAACTACCACAGGGGAACAGGCCGTCCCATACATTGCCGACCGTCTGGGCAGCATCGCGTTTGCGGTGCTGCCCATTTTGTTTTGTCCAGGGCGGCACAGCGATGTGGGAGCGCCTGCCGCAGGCAGGGGAAGGGAGAACAACTATGCAGCAGTGGAACGGTTTTGTGCCCGGCGTCTGGCAGAACGAGATCAACGTGCGGGATTTTATCCAGCGCAACTATACCCCCTATGAGGGGGACGACAGTTTCCTGGCCGGGCCCACCGCCCGCACCAAAGGGCTGATGGAGAAGTTCAACGCCCTGCTGAAAGAAGAGCGGGCCAAGGGCGGCGTGCTGGACGTGGATACCGAGAACGTGTCCAGCCTGCTCAGCTACGGCCCCGGCTACCTGGACAAGGAGAATGAGCTGATCGTGGGCCTGCAGACCGGCGCGCCGCTGTGCCGGGGGGTGAACCCCTTCGGCGGTATCCGGATGGCCCGGCAGGCCTGCGAAGCCTATGGCTACAAGCTGTCCGACAAGATCGAAGAAGAATTCCGCTACCGCACCACCCACAACGACGGGGTGTTCCGCGTGTATAATGAAGAGGCCCGTGCCGCCCGGCACTGCGGCCTGATCACCGGCCTGCCCGATGCCTACGGCCGGGGCCGAATCATCGGCGACTACCGCCGGGTGGCCCTGTACGGGGTGGACATGCTGATCGAGGCCAAAAAGGCCGACTACGCCGCCCTGGGCCATCGGGATATGGACGAGGACACCATCCGCCTGCGGGAGGAGGTCTGGCGCCATATCGACTTCCTGGACAAGCTGAAAAAGATGGCCGGGCTCTACGGCTTTGACATCTCCGCCCCTGCCGAAAACGCCCGGCAGGCGGTGCAGTGGACCTACTTCGGCTATCTGGGCGCCATCAAGGAGCAGAACGGCGCGGCCATGAGCCTGGGCCGTGTCAGCACCTTCCTGGACATCTACTTCCAGCGGGACATGGCGGCCGGTATCCTGGACGAGACCGGCGCCCAGGAACTGATGGACCAGTTCGTGCTCAAGCTGCGGATGGCCCGCCACCTGCGCACCCCCGAGTACAACGAGCTGTTCGGCGGCGATCCCATGTGGATCACCGAGGCGGTGGGCGGTATGGGCCAGGATGGCCGCACCCTGGTCACCCGCAACTCCTTCCGGGTACTGAACACCCTGTATAACCTGGGCAGCGCGCCGGAACCCAACCTGACGGTGCTCTGGGCCGCCGCTCTGCCGGAGGGCTTCAAGCGGTTCTGCGCCCGGGTGTCCTGCCAGACCGACGCCATCCAGTACGAGAACGACGATCTGATGCGTCCCATCTACGGGGACGATTACGCCATTGCCTGCTGCGTGTCCGCCATGCGGCTGGGCAAGGATATGCAGTTCTTCGGCGCCCGGGCCAACCTGCCCAAGATGCTGCTCATGGCCCTGAACGGCGGCAAGGATGAAAAGAAGAACCAGCAGGTGGGCCCCGCCACCACCCCCTGGCAGGGCGAGTACCTGGATTACGAGGGTGTCTGCCGCCGCCTGGACTTCTACCGGGAGTGGCTGGCCGGCGTTTACGCCAACACCATGAACGTGATCCACTACATGCACGACAAATACGCCTACGAGAAGCTGCAGATGGCCCTGCACGACACCGACGTGCACCGGTATATGGCCTTCGGCATCGCAGGGCTGAGCGTGCTGGCGGACTCCCTGTCGGCCATCAAGTACGCGAAGGTGCGCTGCATCCGGGACGAGGAAACCGGCCTGATCACCGACTTTGAGGTGGAAGGGGAGTACCCCGCCTATGGCAACGACGACGACCGGGTGGACTCCCTGGCCGCCGAGCAGGCCCGGCTGTTCTTTGAGGAACTGAAAAAGCATCCTCTCTACCGCAACGCCGAACCCACCCTGTCGGTGCTCACCATCACCTCCAACGTGGTCTACGGCAAAAAGACCGGTTCCACCCCGGACGGCCGCAAGGCGGGCGAACCCTTTGCTCCCGGCGCCAACCCCATGCACGGCCGGGAAAAGAGCGGCGCGCTGGCCAGTCTGAACTCGGTAGCCAAGATCCGGTACGACTACTGCAAGGACGGCATCTCCAACACCTTCTCAATCCTGCCCGCCGCCCTGGGCCGCACCGACGCGGACCGGTACGCCAACCTGGTGCAGCTGCTGAACGGCTACTTTGCCCAGGGGGCCCACCATCTGAATGTAAACGTAATGGACCGCCAGAAGCTGGTGGACGCCTACAACGACCCGGACAAGTACCCCAACCTGACCATCCGGGTATCCGGCTACGCGGTGGACTTCCACAAACTCAGCCGGGAACAGCAGCGGGAGGTCATCCAGCGCACCTTCCACGAGGCGCTGTGAGCGCCGGGGCGATGACCGGCCGGGTCCACTCCTTCCAGTCGATGGGGGCGGTGGACGGCCCCGGCCTGCGGTATGTGGTGTTTTTCCAGGGCTGCCCGCTGCGCTGTGCCTACTGCCATAACCCAGATACCTGGGCGTTTTCCGGCGGGCAGCCGGCTACGGTGGAACAGGTGCTGCAAAAGGTGCGCCGCTGTGCGCCCTATATAAAGGAAAGCGGCGGAGTCACCCTCACCGGGGGCGAACCCCTGGCCCAGCCGGAATTTGCCGCTGCGCTGCTGGCGGCTCTGCAGACGGAGGGCTTCCACACCGCGCTGGATACCTCCTGCGCCGCCCCTCTGGCCGCTGCCCGGGCGGCACTGGAACACACCGACCTGCTGCTGGCGGATCTGAAATTCTCCACCGAGGAGGACTACCGCCGCTATACCGGCGGCAGCCTGTCCCACACGATGGAGGTGCTGGCCCTGGCCGGGGAGATGGGGGTGCCCGTCTGGCTGCGGCATGTGGTGGTGCCGGGCCTGACCGACGGGCCGGAACACGCCGCCCGCTTCGCCGCTCTGGCCCGCACCCTGCCCACCCTGCAAAAGGTGGAACTGCTGCCGTTCCATAAACTGTGCCTGCACAAGTACGAGAATCTGGGTCTGCCGTTCCCGCTGGCGGATGTGCCTGCCGCGTCGGCGGAGCATCTGACCAATCTGCGCGCCGCGCTGGGAAATCTGGCCGGCTGACAAACCACGACCCGCTTGTTTCCGCCGTTTCCGGCAGGGGAGAAGCGGGTCGTTTGCCGCCCAAAGCGGATTTTGGGCCGGATGAACAGCCCGGTTGACAGATTGCCAACCCTTGTTGCTTGCCGGAAAAACGACGCCGGGGTATTCTGTGAACCAGACAGAGCCGCTGCGGCGGCGGAAAAGGAGAGAGAACCATGCTGTTTTGTGAAAAACTCGTTCGGCTGCGCAAGCAGAAAGGATTGTCCCAGGAGGAACTGGGGCTGGAGCTGGGGGTATCCCGGCAGACGGTATCCAAATGGGAGGCGGGCCAGTCCTACCCGGATTTTCAGAAGCTGGTGCTGCTGGGGGATTACTTTCAGCTTTCGCTGGATGAACTGGTGCGGGATGTGGATCTGCAGGCGGTGCGCAACGATAGCCAGACCATTCAAAAGGTGGATGCCCTGCTGCAAAGGAGCGAAAAGGCCGAGGAACTGCTGCGCCTTGCTTGGCGGTGGCTGTGCCTGTTTGGCTGGGCAATCATCGGCATATCGGCTCTCGCGCTGGTGCTGGGGCTGCTTCTGCGGTATGCCAAAATCCTCTGAAAATGCGATTTTTTGCCGCTGGTTTGCGCAAAAACCTTTCTTTTCCCGGACAAATGTGCTATGCTAACAAACGCCGGAAAACCGGCTGTAGAAAAAACGCCCGCCGGCAGGACCACCGGCGGGTTTTGTGCGGAAAAAAGAGGAGTGTGCGGCAGATGGCGGCAAAGGTGTGGGGATGGATGAAAAAGGAGGCGGTGCTCTGCATCGCCTTTGTGTGCGCGGCGGTAAGCGCGTTCTGGGTGCCGCCCACCGCAGCCTGGCTGGGGTATATCGACTGGAACGTGCTTATGCAGATGTTCTGCCTGATGGCGGTGGTGGCCGGGCTGCAGGCCAGCGGCCTGTTTGACTGGATGGGCCGCCGCCTGCTGGCAGGCCGCAAAAGCTTCCGGCTGCTCTGCGGGGTGCTGGTGCTGCTGCCTTTCTTCAGTTCCATGCTCATCACCAACGACGTGGCGCTGCTTACCTTTGTGCCCTTTGCGGTGCTGCTGCTGGGGCTTTGCGGCCGGACCGAACAGGCCCCGCTGGTGGTGGTGCTGCAGACCGCGGCGGCCAACCTGGGCAGCATGGCGCTGCCCATGGGCAACCCGCAGAATCTGTACCTGTACAGCCGGTACGGGTTTTCTTTTGGCGAGTTCCTGGCGCTGGTAGGCCCCTTTGCGGCGGTAAGCCTGGTGGGCGTTCTGCTGCCCTGCCTGCTGCTGCCCAACCAGTCGGTACAGGTGCGGATGGACAGCCCCGCCCCGGCCCCTGCGGCCCGCAGCCTGGCATTGTTCGGCACGCTGTTTGTGCTCTGCCTGCTGTCGGTGCTGCATGTTCTGCCGGTGCCGGTGGTGTTCGTGGTAACCCTGGCAGCCCTGCTGCTGCTCTCCCGCAGCACCCTGCGCACGGTGGACTACAGCCTGCTGGCCACCTTTGTCTGCTTCTTTATCTTCTCGGGCAATCTGGGGGCCATTCCCGCGGTGCGCGGCCTGCTGGAGGCCATGCTGGCCCGCAGCACCCTGTTCACCGCCGCCGCGGCCAGCCAGCTGATCAGCAACGTGCCCGCTGCGGTGCTGCTGTCCGGTTTCACCAATGACGGCGCAGGCCTGCTGCTGGGCACCGATCTGGGCGGTCTGGGTACCCCGGTGGCCTCGCTGGCCAGCCTGATCTCTCTGAAACTGTACGCCCGCAGCCCCAACGCCCGGATGGGCCGGTTCCTGGGCTGGTTTGCCGCTGTCAACCTGGCGGGCCTGGTGGTGCTGCTGGCCATGGCCTGGGCCATGGGCCTGGCGTAACGACAAAAGCAACAAATTAAAAGCGCGTGCCCTCTGTACAGGGCACGCGCTTTTAATTGACAGTATGCTTTCTGAATTTAGCGAGTCGAAGTTTTACTGCGCTCTAAAATTTCCGATACGGCGCCGGTGCCCCCCTGCAGCATGCGGTTCACACGGCTGATGGTGGCGCTGGAAGCGCCGGTGCGTTCCAGAATGTCGGTGTACACCTTGCCCTCGGTAAGCAGGGCGGCTACCTGGTAGCGCTGCTCCATGGAGCTCAGTTCCGCGGCGCTGCAGATGTCGTCAAAAAAGCGGCGGCACTCGTCCTCGTCTTTCAGCAGCAGGATCGCCCGGTAAAATTCCATGTTGCGCTCAGCGGCGATTTTTTTTGGCATAGCCTTTCTCCTTTTTGGCGCGGCACACACGGCCGCGCATTTTCTCTTATATATTGTACCACCTTTTGCTGCACTCTACAATCCTGAATCGACGAAAACTTTGTTGTTTTTTTGTCTGCTTTCGGCACAATGTACAAAGCCATACGGGAAATTTTGGATGGGTTTTCGTCCATAGTTACCAGTTTTGTATTTGAATATGAAAAGTATTATGGTAAAATTATTGCATAAGCGCTGCCGCGTTCCGGTCGGGGCAAACTCAGGCGGCAGCGGGGAGAGGTAACGACATGAACCAAGCGAACAAAATCTGCAACATCCTCGTCGCGGGCCATGCTGGCTGCGGCAAGACCACCCTGGTGGAATCTCTGCTCTACACCACCGGTGCGCTGGAGCGCATGGGTCGTGTGGAGGACGGCAACACCGTCTGCGACTTCGACCCTGAGGAGGCCAAGCGCCACGCCTCGCTGTCGGCCGCAGTGGCGCCCGTGCAGTACGAGGACATCAAGCTGAACCTGATCGATGTGCCCGGCCTGTTTGATTTTGAGGTGGGCATGTACGAGGGCCTGCCCGCGGTGGAAAGCGTTCTGATCTGCGTGTCCGGCCGCAGCGGCGTGTCGGTAGGCGCGGAAAAGGCCTACAAGATGGCCGAAAAGCAGGGCAAGAGCCGCATGATCTTCATCTCCAAGATGGATCTGGAGAATGCCAACTTCTATAAGATTCTGGAGGATCTGAAAACCCGTTTCGGTCCGTCCATCTGCCCCTGCGTGGTGCCGGTACGCCTGGACGACGGCACGGTTGCCTATGTAAACCTGTTCAGCCAGAAGGCCTTCAAGTATGAGGGCGGCAAGCAGATCCAGATCGAACTGCCCAACATGGGCCACCGCCTGGAAGGCCTGGTGGAAGCCATGAGCGAAGCCGTGGCCGAAACCGACGACGCGCTGATGGAGAAGTTCTTTGAGGGCGAGCCCTTTACCACCGAGGAAATCGTGGAAGGCATGCGCCTGGGCGTTAAGAACGGCATCATCACCCCGGTGTTCTGCGGCAGCCCTGTAAACCTGCAGGCGCTGGATATGCTGCTGCTCAACATGGTCCGTCTGCTGCCCAGCGCCGAGCGCGCGGGCGGCCGTACCGGCGTCAACGCCGACGGCGAAGAGGTGGAGTTCAAGTGCGATGAGGCCGATCCCACCGCCGTATACGTATATAAAACGGTAGCCGATCCCTTTGTGGGCAAGCTGAGCTATGTGCGTGTGCTCAGCGGCAAGCTGACCGCATCCAGCACCCTGGTCAACGCCCGTACCGGCGAGACCGAGCGTCTGGGCAAGCTGCTCACCGTGCGCGGCAAAAAGCAGACCGATGCCGAAATGATCCCCGCCGGCGATATGGGCGCGATCACCAAGCTGCCCGCCGCCCAGACCGGTGATACCCTGTGCGATCCCGCCCGCGTGGCGGCGCTGCCCGCCCCGGCGTTCCCGGTGCCCACCCTGTCCATGGCGGTCAAGGTGGCCAAGAAAGGGGATGAGGGCAAGATCGGCGCGGCTCTGGCCCGCCTGATCGAGGAAGATCCCACCGTCCGCTACCGTGTGGACAGCGAGACCGGCCAGCAGCTGCTGAGCGGCCTGGGCGAACAGCACCTGGACGTGGTGGTGGCCAAGCTGAAAGCCAAGTTCGGCGTGGAGATCACCCTGGAAACGCCGCGTGTGGCCTATCGTGAGTCCATCCGCAAGAAGTGCAAGGCCCAGGGCCGCCACAAGAAGCAGACCGGAGGTCATGGCCAGTTCGGTGACGTGTGGATCGAGTTCGAGCCCTGCGACAGCGAAGAGTTGGTCTTTGAAGAGAAGGTGTTCGGCGGCAGCGTGCCCAAGAACTACTTCCCCGCCGTGGAAAAGGGCCTGCATCAGGCGTCCGCCCATGGCGTGCTGGCCGGTTACCCGGTGGTGGGCCTGAAAGCCACCCTGCTGGACGGCAGCTATCACCCGGTAGACTCCAGCGAAATGGCCTTCATCATGGCGGCCAAGCTGGCCTATAAGGCGGCTCTGCCCCAGGCAGGCCCCATCCTGCTGGAGCCGGTGGGCACCCTGAAAGCCCACGTGCCCGGCGACAACACCGGCGACATCATGGGCGACGTGACCAAGCGCCGCGGCCGTGTGCTGGGCATGCACCCGGACGAGGACGGCCTGCAGGTCGTGGAGGCCGAGGTGCCCATGGCCGAAATGCAGGACTTCACCACCTTCATGCGGCAGCTGACCCAGGGCCGCGGCTGGTTCACCCTGGAGTTCACCCGCTATGAGCCGCTGCCCTCCATGCTGGAAGGAAAGGTCATCGAGGAGGCCAAGAAACTGGGCAACGGCCCCGCCGACGACGAATAATCCGGATACCCCGCGCATACAATCCAATCGACAGCAAAGCCCCGGGCAGGCGCTGCCCGGGGCTTTTTGCCGTTCTGCCTGCGAAAGGCAAAACAGTGGAAGAAGGGCCCCTTCCGCCTGTTTTGCCGTACGCACGACAAAATTCCCCCGGCAGATCCTAAGCGTCTGCCAAAAAAAGAAGTCGTTTTTTATTTATCTGTCCAAAAATACCCACTTTGGTTGACAGAAGTATGTGCGTAGGCTATAATATCAAAATTAGCGGGGCGGGCGCCCGGAGGGAAAGTTGTCCAAGCCCCCGCAAAGCAAGGAGTGAAATGGATACTATGGCGAAAGAGATCGTGATCAGCCGGTCGGGTCTGACCGCTTTGGAGCAGGAACTGGAAGAACTCAAGACGGTGCGCCGTAAGGACGTGGCGGAGAAGATCAAGACCGCCCGCGGCTTTGGTGACCTGTCCGAGAACAGCGAGTACGACGAGGCCAAGAACGAACAGGCCTTTATCGAGAGCCGGATCGCCCAGCTGGAGGCCATGCTCAAGCACGTGCGGGTGATCGACAACGAGGATCTGAATCTGGACGCGGTGTCGGTAGGCTCCCATGTAAAGATCGAGGATGAAGACGGCGACGTGGACGAATACGACATCGTAGGTTCCACCGAGGCCGATCCGATGAACGGCAAAATCAGCGACGAGAGCCCGGTGGGCGCGGGTCTGCTGGGCAAAAAGGTGGGCGAAACCGCCGAGATCCAGCTGCCCAACGGCGCTACCTGCGTGTACAAGATTCTGGAGATCTCCCGCGCGCAGCTGTAATCCCAACGAAAAAAGAGAGGCTTCGGCCTCTCTTTTTTTGTTTTTTGGCGGAAAATCCGGGAAAAAGCCCTGTACGCAGCCCGTGGGAATATGCTATAATACTATCTATGTATGATATTGGGACGGGGTATTCTGCCCCGCCCATCCCATAAAGTGAAAAACGGGAGGAATCCTTGATGGAACAGAACGAGAACACGACCAACGCCCGCCAGCCGCAGAACGGCGCGGCGGAACCTTCCTACAGCGAACTGGTAGCGGTGCGCCGGGAAAAGCTGGCCGCGCTGCAGCAGGCCGGCCAGGACCCCTTTGAGCGCACCAGCTGGCCCCAGAGCGATTACGCCCAGCCGGTCAAGGACGCCTTTGTGGATCCGGCCGAGGGCGAGCACGGCCCGGCTGTCTGCATGGCGGGCCGTATGATGAGCAAGCGGGTCATGGGCAAGGCCAGCTTTGCCGACCTGCGGGACTGCACCGGCCGCATCCAGCTGTATGTGCGCCGCGAGGACGTGGGCGTTGACGAGTACCAGGCTTTCAAGAAGTTTGACATCGGCGATATCGTGGGTGTCCGCGGCTTTGTGTTCCGCACCAAGATGGGCGAGATCAGCGTCCACGTCACCGAGATCGTGCTGCTGAGCAAGAGCCTGCTGCCCCTGCCCGAGAAGTTCCACGGCCTGAAGGATCAGGAGACCCGTTACCGTCAGCGCTATGTGGACCTGATCATGAACCCGGAAGTCCGCAAGACCTTCGAGGTCCGCAGCGGCTTTATCCGCTATATGCGCCGTTACCTGGACGAGCGTGGCTACATGGAGGTGGAAACCCCCGTGCTGAACACCATCGCCGGCGGCGCGGCGGCCCGGCCTTTCATCACCCACCACAACACCCTGGACATCGACATGTACATGCGCATCGCCACCGAGCTGCCCCTGAAGAGGCTGATCATCGGCGGCATCGATCGTGTGTACGAGATCGGCCGTATCTTCCGCAACGAGGGCATGGACCCCAAGCATAACCCCGAGTTCACCACCGTGGAGCTGTACCAGGCCTACGCCGACTTCCACACCATGATGGACATTGCCGAGGGCATTCTGTCCGGTGCGGCCAAGGAACTGCTGGGCACCTACCAGGTGCAGTGGCAGGGCGAAACCATCGACCTGACCCCGGGCTGGCGCCGCCTGACCATGGTGGACGCGGTCAAGGAGTACGCCGGCGTGGACTTCGGTGCCATCACCGACGACGCCGAAGCGGTGGCCGCCGCCAAGGCCATCGGCGTGGAACTGGCCGATGCCGCGGAAAAGACCTGGGGCAACGCCCTGTACGCCTGCTTCGACCAGAAGGTCGAGGAAAAGCTGGTGCAGCCCACCTTCATCACCATGTACCCGGTGGAGGTATCTCCGCTCACCAAGCGCAGCCCGAAAGACAAGCGCCTGACCGAGCGTTTCGAGCTGTTCATCTGCCACAGCGAGCTGGCCAACGCCTACTCCGAACTGAACGATCCCATCGATCAGCGCCTGCGTTTCCAGAAGCAGGTGGAGCAGCGTGAGCGCGGCGATGACGAGACCGAGATGATGGATGAAGATTTCCTGACCGCGCTGGAGTACGGCATGCCTCCCACGGGCGGCATGGGCATGGGCATCGACCGCTGCGTCATGATGCTCACCAATTCCAGCACCATCCGGGAAGTCATTCTGTTCCCCACCATGAAGCCGCTGGGCACGGGCGAGGCGGCCAAGAAGGAAACCGAAGCCGCTCCGGCCCCGGCAGCGGACCCTGCCGTGCCCACCGCGGGTATTCCCGCCCCGGCCATCGATACCCTGGATCTGTCCAAGGTGGAGATCGAGCCGCTGTTCCAGGATATGGTGGACTTCGAGACCTTCAGCCGGTCGGACTTCCGCACCGTGAAGGTCACCAAGTGCTGGGCCGTGCCCAAGAGCAAAAAGCTGCTGGCCTTTGAGCTGAACGACGGCAGCGGCACCCCCCGTGTGATCCTGAGCGGTATCCACGAGTACTACGAGCCGGAGCAGCTGGTGGGCCGTACCCTGGTGGCCATCACCAACCTGCCGCCCCGCAAGATGATGGGCATCGATTCCTGCGGTATGCTGATCAGCGCCGTGCACAGCGAACAGGGCGAGGAGCGCCTGAACCTGCTGATGCTGGACGACCGCATCCCCGCCGGCGCGAAGCTGTATTGATTGATTGTCCGGCAGTTTGCCGGTGCTAAAAACCAGCAGGGCCCGTCCGGACCCTGCTGGTTTGCTGTTTTGCCCGCGCTTGAAAAGGCGGGGGATATGGTGTACAATACTACCATACGCGGTTGTGAGCCGCACAATGCCGGGAACGCGGGCGTGCAGCCCCGTTCCAGAGAGGATACGGAATAAACAATGAAGATCATGGCAGTGGATTACGGCGATGCCCGCACCGGGCTGGCCGTTTGTGACCGCACCGAGTTTCTTTCCACTCCGGTGGGGCAGATTGAAGAAAAAAGCATGGCCAAGGTGGCGGAAAAGATCATCTATGCCAGCCGGGAATACGACGTGGGTATGATCGTGATCGGCCTGCCCCGGAATATGGACGGCAGCGAGGGTGCCCGCGCGGAAAAAGCCCGCAAACTGGCGGCGCTGGTGGAACTGGGCGCCCAGATGCCGGTGCGCCTGTGGGACGAGCGCCGCACCACCGTGACCGCCGCGGCGCAGCTGACCGAGGCCGGCACCTTTGGCAAAAAGCGCAAGCAGAAGCTGGATGCGGTGAGTGCCGCAGTGATTCTGGACAGCTTCCTGGCCTGGCGCAAGAACCACCCGGACGAGGCCTGACCGCCCCGGAAAGCAGGTACTGACGATGGAACAAACCTTTCGGCAAAGCCAGCTGGCCGAGCAGCTGCTGCAGTTTCATTGCCCCCGCTGGGCGGAACTGCCCGGAATTCAGCTGTATATGGATCAGCTTACCGGCTATATCAACGAGGCCCTGGCCCCGCTGGGCGTGGGCAGCGAGAACAACCTGACCAAGGCGATGGTGAACAACTACGTCAAGCAGCAGGTGATTGCCCGGCCCCAGAACAAGAAGTACGACCGCCAGCAGCTGGCCAGCCTGCTGGTGCTCTGTGTCATGAAGCAGGTGTTCAGCATCCCGGAGGTGGACGCGATCCTGCGGGCCGGTCTGGCGGAATATCCGCCGCAGGTGGCCTATGACTACTTCTGCGCCGAACTGGAAAACGCCCTGCGCGCCGTGCTGGAAAGCGACGACATTACCCAGCCGCCGGATACCGCTTCGGTGCCCACCGAGCTCAGCGCCATGGTGCGCCGCATCGTGCTGGCCTGTGCCGGCAAGGTCTATGTGCAAAAGCGCCTGCAGTTTGCCGCCCGGCAGGAGCAGGAGACGCAGACAGTTTAATCCAATAAAAAACGTGCCCTTTTCCGCAGAAAAGGGCACGTTTTTTCTGTGCTTACGCCAGCGCCAGAATGCGCTGCACCGCGTCGGCAATGTAATCGGCCAGGGGCTTTTCCTCCACGCCGGCCACCGACACGCCGCACCGGCTTACCGGTACCAGTACCTTGTGGGCCGGACTGCGGGCTACCGCTGCCGCCATGGCGGCGGTGCATTCGCCCAGCAGGCTGTCCGCCAGTACAATGCCCAACGGGCCCGCGATCACGGCCGCCCGGGGGGCGTTTACCAGCACCGCGTTTTCGCCGGTGGCTCCGGCATTGGCGCCCGCCTTGCGCATGGCCGCCGTTGCGGCCGCGTTGGCCCCCACAGCCAGAATCTCCCGGGTGCAGCCCGCGGCCCGCAGCTGGGTGATCAGGGTGCGGCCCATGCCGCCGCCCTGTCCGTCAATGATCAGGATTGGTTTTGCAGTCTCCATAGGTCTCCTTTTCGCATACAATGGGTCACAGAAGCGGCGCAAACAGCCGCAGGAACAACTGGAACAGCCGTTTGGGCCAGGGGGTGTGGTCCACATCCTCGATGGTCACTTCCCGGCTCTGGGTCATGCAGCGCTCAATGTCCCGGCGCACATCCTGCACCATTTTGCCGCCGTAAAAAGCACAGCAGTTTTCAAAATGCAGATACAGGCTGCGGTAGTCCATGTTGGCGCTGCCCACCACCGCCATCCGGTCATCCGACACATACATCTTGGCGTGGATGAAGCCGGGGGTGTATTCGTAGATGCGGACGCCCGCCTCCAGCAGGGTGCGGTAGAAGCTCTGGGTCACCCAGTAGACATACCATTTGTCCGGGATACCGGGGGTGATGATCCGCACGTCCACACCGCTCTTGGCGGCCAGCTTCAGGCTGGAGATCATCTCACTGTCGATCACCAGATAGGGGGTCACGATATAGGCGTAGTTTTGACTTTGATGCAGAATGTTGAAATAGGCGTTTTCCGAGATGTTTTCCTGATCCAGCGGATTGTCCGCATAGGGCTGCACATAGCCGTCTGCCGGGCAGCGCAGCTGGGGGGCGTAGTCCTCATAGTGGCTGGCCGCACCGGTGCAGTAGTCCCAGTTGCTCAGGAAGGTACAGGTCAGCGAGTAGACACCGCTGCCCTGCAGCATCAGGCCGGTGTCCTTCCAGACACCGAACCGCTTCTTCCGGTTGATGTACTCATCCGCAAAGTTCAGCCCGCCGGTAAAGCCCACGTTGCCGTCAATTACCGCGATTTTGCGGTGATCCCGGTGGTTGAACATCCGGTAGTCCGAGATGCGGCGGCTTACCTCCAGCGGCGAAAATACCACGCACTTGATGCCGTAGCTGCGCAGTACCTGGTCGTAGCCCTCCGGCAGGGTGAACATACAGCCCACCGCGTCGTACATCACCCGCACGTCCAGGCCCTGGGCGGCCTTTTCTTTCAGGATCGCCAGGGTGGTGTCCCACATATAGCCCGGGTTGATGATGAAGTACTCCATAAAAACAAACCGCTTGGCGTTTCGCAGCTGTTCCAGAAATACCGGGAAGAAATCCTCGCCCCAGGCAAAATAGCGACTGGAGGTGTCCCCGTATACCGGCGCGCCGGCGTAGTCGGCCAGGTAGCGGGCGCAGCGGCCCATGGCAGGGGAGTACTCCCGCAGGCGGCGCAGGGGTTCCTCGTCCACCGGGCAGGCCCGGCGGCCCCGGGCCTCACACTGGGCGTACCGCAGTGCCTTGCGGCCCCGGTGCCGGGGTTTGGCCCAGAACAGATAGAACAGGCTTCCGGTGGGCGGCAGGGATACGATCAGCAGGATCCACATGATCTTGTAGGCCGGGTTTACATTGTCCCGGTCCAGCAGGGCCACGATAAACAGGATACTCAGCACGATCAATGCCAGGTAGACATAGGGGGCCAGGCTGCCCACCCACAGGAACAGCCCGATGGTCAATGCAATCTGCAGCAGGACCAGCACCACCGCGAAGAAGGTGCGGGTCAGCACCCCGCGCAATAAACGTTTCATGAACGCTCCTTCCTTTTTTCGTCTCCGCCGCGCTTATCCGGCGGTATAGGTCTCGATGGTTACCGAGTTGAGAATCACATCCTCAGTGGGCCGGTTGTTCTCATCCACTGCCACCGACGCGATCTCGTCCACTACCTTCATGCCCTCGTAGATCTGGCCAAACACCGTGTCGGTATAGTCCAGATACGGCGTGCCGCCCGCGGCGGCGTAGGCATCAATGACTTCCTGCCGGTAGCCTGCTTCGGCCAGCTGGGTTTTCTGCTCATCGGTAATGCCGGGATGGGCCTGAACAAAATAGAACTGGCTCAGGCCGCTGGTCTCGTCCTCCGGGCTGAAAGCAATGCACAGGGCTCCCGCGTAGTGATGCAGGCTGTCGCTCCATTCCACCGGGTAGGGATTGCCCTTCCAGATGGAGGTGCCGCCGGTCCCGGTGCCGGTTCCGTCACCGCCCTGCACCGCAAACCCTTCGATAACCCGGTGAAAAACGGTGCCGTCGTAGTAACCCTGCTGGGCAAGACCAATAAAGTTTTCCACCGCCATGGGGACAGCGTCCGGATACAGAACCGCCCGGATCTCCCCCTTGGAGGTGTTGAATACAGCAATGGTGTCGCCTTCGGCCGGGCCCGTGAACTGGCGTTCCGTGCTCTCCACAGCCGGGCGGTTCACGCCGCCGGACAGCACGCCGCCACCGCCGCAGCCTGCCAGCAGCAGGCCGGCGGCCAGGGCCAGCCCGGCCAGGCGCAGGATCGATTTATGCATGGTATACCTCCGCGCAAAATGAGTTTGGTGCTAAAATGAGTTTGGTGCTTTTGGTGCTATTATAGCATACCGCGTCAGCAGGTATGCTATAATTTGCCATCTTTTTCGGTTGCCCCGCAGGGGCGAGAAAAAGGGCATTTAAAATAAGGGATAATAGCCGCTTTGCGGCTATTATAGCATACCGCGTCAGCGAGTATGCTATAATTTGCTATCTTTTTCGGTTGCCCCGCAGGGGCGCCGTGAAACAGACACTCTGCGGTTATTATAGCATACTTGGCTGTAAAATAGAAAAAACAGGCAAAACTTTTTTGTTCCTGTCCGGGCGCTTGACGGCGGCGGGCAAACAGGGTAAACTATGTATAGACAATAACCCCCGAAACGGAGGAGAAGCCCATGGCAGAAACCAACAACCCGGCCCTGCAGCCGGAGGAAGAAGACTACGAACCTGATCTCATCACCCTGGAGGATGAGGACGGCAAAGAGCATACCTTTGAGGTAATCGACGCGCTGGACTACAAGGAAACCCGCTACATGGCCCTGGTACCCTATGTGGCGGACGAGGCCTCGCTGAACGAAGATCTGCAGATGCTGATCATGAAGGTGGGCGAGGATGAGGAAGGCGAGTACATGGATATCGTGGAGGACGATGAGGAACTTCTGGAAGTGAGCAAGGAGTTCGAGAAGCGTCTGGAAGACTTCTTCGACATCCAGTCCTGAGAGCAGACACAAGGCATCCTGCCCGGTTCGATTTGTTGCAGTCTGAAAAATCCTACTAATCAATTAAAGGGAGCACGGGTCTCCCGGCAGATCGCAGACCTCCCGCCCTCGGGCGGACGAAGGGAGCGTGAACCCGGGGGCAGGGCACCCACCTGCCATACCGGTAGGTTTGATTTGGCTGCAGACGGCCATGGCGGGATAGGTGGAAAATCCAAACAGCCGCGAAGCATTTGCTTCGCGGCTGTTTTCTGTATCGGGATCTGTGACGGAGGGCTTATTCCCCGAACACCTTGACGTAATCGGCCTTGAACTTCTCAATGCCGGAATCGGTCAGGGGATGTTTGGTCATCTGCTCGATGACCTTGTAGGGCACGGTGGCGATGTCCGCACCGGCCAGGGCGCAGTCGGTCACATGGATGGGGTTGCGCACGCTGGCCGCGATGATCTGGGTCTCGATGTCCGGGTAGTTGGCAAAAATCGCCGCGATGCTCTCGATCAGGTCGATGCC
>NZ_NFLN01000001.1 GCF_002160955.1 Gemmiger sp. An120 | reverse complement strand
CCGTCGGGGTGGGGGCCGGCGTTGCGGTCGGAACCGGGGTCGGCGTCGGGGTCGCCGTTGCCGCCGTCTCCACCTTGATGGTGATCTGGGTCTTGGCCGTCACACCGTCCACGGTCACACTGGCCTCAATCACATAATCGCCGGGATTGCTGGATTTGAAGGTACAGCTGGCACCGGTAGTACCGTCAATGCCGGAACCGCTCCACTTCACATCGGCAGCGTACTTGTCGCCGCGGCTGACCGAGGCGGTCAGGGTAACGGATTCACCAGTCTGCACAGTGGTCTTGCTGGCGGAAATAGAGATCTTCATGAACATCGCGGTAACCGAGATATTCTGCTTGAAGTTCTTGTCCGTACGGGACGCGCTGGTTACGCCGTCGCTCCATTTCAGGAACACGTACCCGTCGGCGGGAACAGCGGTCACCGTTACGCTGTCGGAAGAGGATACCGGTACGCTTACTGAGGCCTGACCGGTCTTGTCGCCGTAGGTCAGGGTACCGCCGCTGCTCTCGGTATAGTAGTTGGCGGTATACTGGGTGGGCTCCGGCGTGGCGGAAGAAGACGACGGCGTGGTGGTACCGGTCTCCACCGGGTTCTTGGCCCGCTTGGGAATGTTGTTGGTATCCGGGCGGCGATCCTCCGTCTCATAGGCATGGGTACGGTGGTACTCCAGGATCTTTTTCAGGCCGCTCTGGCTCAGGTGAATGCCGTCGCTGGACATATACTCCGCTTTGGCATACCCGTCATCGCCCTTGAGGATCTCGCTGGTATTCAGGAACTTGAGGCCGTCCTCTTCGCACATCTTTACCAGCGCGTA
Source organism: Gemmiger sp. An120 (assembly GCF_002160955.1). Classification (GTDB taxonomy): domain Bacteria; phylum Bacillota; class Clostridia; order Oscillospirales; family Ruminococcaceae; genus Gemmiger_A; species Gemmiger_A avium. Next base: position 387,622 of record NZ_NFLN01000001.1, on the reverse strand, counting down.
GTTGAACTCATCCACCGTCTGCATATCCACGTTGTAGCCGCTGGTGGAAGCACTTACCGGCGGGATTGCATTGACGATGATGTCGCAGTACGAATAGGCTTCCTGGATGGCCTTGATAGCGCTGCGGTAGCTTTCAATGAAATCGTCGGCGGACATGCTGCCGTCCGCATTGTTCGTACCAAAGGTCAGCACGATCCGGCGGGGCTTCATCTTGGCCAGCGCCTCCGGGATAGTATAGGCGGTATTGTCGTTCTTGAAGTACACGCACTTGGTGGTGGTTACCTCCTGAATGCCCATGCTCTCCTTGCCGACAAACTGGTCCAGGGTGAGCAGGTTGTACTGGTTGAAGCGCACCGTATTGGAATCGCCCACAAAGACGGTCTGCTCCACGTACTCATCGCCGGCGTCGCTGGTTTCGGCCAGGATCGCGGAACTGGTTTCATCAATCACAAATTCGCTGTTGTCGTAGCCGGTGCTGGCGGAAGAAGAACCGCTCTGCGAAGAAGGATCCTCCGAACGGGTTGCCCCGCCTACCACAACCCCCACCACAATGGAGGTGATCAGAATCGCCAGTATGCAGCAGGCCAGCACGATGGCCGCCTGCTTTTGCTTTTTGCTCATGTTTTCCAGGCTGAAGCCGCCCGTTTTGCGGGACGCTTTGCGTTTTGCCATTTTCAGGTCCTCCGTTCGTCGGAATTCAGGATTCGAGAATAAACTTGGTCAGACTTTCACAATCCGGCGCAAGGAAAGCCGGTGCATAGGGTTCCAGTTCCTGCCGCGTACCATAGCCGTACAAAACCCCGGCAGCGGGCAGACCGCAGTTGCGCGCGCCTTCCATATCATCGCGCCTGTCCCCCACCATCAGGGCCGGACGGCCAGCCACAGGCGGCTGGCACAGCACATGCCGCATAACAGCCGTCTTGGTGTCCAGGCTGCTGTCCATCGCAGCGCCGCCGATAATCGTGAACCAGCGGTCAATGCCCAGATGCTCCAGAATCGGGCGGGCCACCTCGGCCGGTTTGGAAGTAGCGGTGCAAAGCAGGACGCCTTCCTCGTTCAGGCGGCGGAGCATCTCCTCCACACCGGGGAACAGGCGGCAGGCATACTGACCGCTCTCTTTATACAGCGCCCGGTACAGGGTAACTGCCTTTTCCACATCCTCCGGATCCTGAAAGTGCTGCGCAAAGGTACGCCGAAGCGGAGGCCCCAAGTACTGCTGAAGATCAAATCCGGAACAGTCTACCCCCATTCGTTCAAAGGTCTCGCGAAGGGTCTGCAGAATCCCCGGGCTGGAATGGATCAGCGTCCCGTCCACGTCAAACAGTACTGTCTGGAAACGCATGATGCGTCCTCCTTTTTTGCGGCATTTTTACCGGAAATTCCGGTACGTACTAAGTTATTATACCATCTTTGCCCGGCAAGAGCAATTCCGGCGCGGGAATTTACAGTTTATTCATGGTCGCAAAAGGCGGCAGCCCTTTCCGCGCAAGATGCGCGCAGAAAAAGCTGCCGCTTTTTATACAGGATCAATTCGGTTCAGGCTGTCTTGCCGGTACGGTACAGTGCCGCGCCATACACCAGAATGTCCACCAGGACCGCCATGCGAAGCAGAGCCAGCAAACCAGGCAGTATGCCGAACGCCGCATTGGCAAGGGCCGGCGGAAGCGGAAACAGGAGAACCAGATATGCCGCACAGCCTGCCGCTATGCCCCGCCGGGCATGGTCAGCCGCGATTTGCAGGGAACGGAAGCTGCGCAGCGTACAAGCCGCAAGAAACGCAAAAGCAGCGAATGCCAGGGCCGCTACAAGAAGGTCAAACCAATAGGTCTGGTACATTTGCCAGCTTGCGCCCGGCCGGGTAATCCACCGGGCTATAAACTTCCAGAAAAACAGGCTGCTGGAAAACCGCGTAAACATAACGGCGGCCAAATACAGCGTTCCATATACAGACCAGCCGCACCACAGGGCCCACCGCTTTTTTGCATAAATACAGATCAGGGCCGGAATAAAAAACGGAACTGCCAGAATCAGCCCGGCGACCGGATCCCCCTGCAGTATACACAGCACCAGCGCAAGGGCACCGATACCGAACAGCAGCAGGCATACCAGAATACGGGCAGGCACGGCCTGCGGACAGACGGGTGCTGGTACAGCCGGCTCTGTTTGGGGCGGCGACGCCTCGTCCAGGATCAGCTGATCCATAGTCACCCCGAACAGCTCATGCAGTTTGACCAGGTTGTCCAGATCCGGTGCGGACGCATCGGTCTCCCATTTGGATACCGATTGTCTTGATACCCCCAGCTGATCCGCCAACTGACTTTGCGAAAGGCCCTTCTGACTGCGCAGACGGCAGATTGTTTGTCCCAGGCTCATACCCTATCCCTCCTTGTTTCTGCTTTTCAGTATACAGGGACAGGGTGGTTTCGTCCACCAAGTATACGCGGAACTTTGTCAACCAGCGGTTGCACAACAGAAAAACTCCCGGACGCATACGCATTCGGGAGTTCTGGAGGTGCCGACCAGATTTGAACTGGTGAATGAAGGTTTTGCAGACCTTTGCCTTACCACTTGGCCACGGCACCGTATGAGCAACTGATGGATCAGCTGCTGTTTGTGGAGCGGCTTACGAGGCTCGAACTCGCTACCTCCACCTTGGCAAGGTGGCGCTCTACCAGATGAGCTAAAGCCGCAAAATGGTGCCTCCGATCGGAATCGAACCAATGACACGGGGATTTTCAGTCCCCTGCTCTACCAACTGAGCTACAGAGGCAAATGGCGACCCGGATGAGGCTCGAACTCACGACCTCTAGCGTGACAGGCTAGCGTTCTAACCAACTGAACTACCGGGCCAAACCGATGGTGGAAGTTACAGGACTCGAACCTGTGACCCTCTGCTTGTAAGGCAGATGCTCTCCCAGCTGAGCTAAACTTCCCCAATGGAGCGGCTTACGAGGCTCGAACTCGCTACCTCCACCTTGGCAAGGTGGCGCTCTACCAGATGAGCTAAAGCCGCATGTTTTGAGGACCTTGTCGACCGCTTTGTTCGGGCGACGGTGTTTATTTTATCGCATCCCGACGCATTTGTCAATACAAATCCTCAAAAAATTTCAAACTTTTTTTATTCGCCTGATTTCTTGTCGGAAAGGCCCTTGAGAAGCCGCTCCACGTCTACCGAATAGACCTTGTCGCAGAACTGGCAGGTAACCTCTACAGTCCCCTCTTCTTCCTTGAGGCGCTGCAGTTCTTCCCTGCCCAGGCTGAGCAGCGCACGCTCCACACGGGCCTGGCTGCAGTCACACTGATAGCTGACGGTATGGCTGTCCAGCACCTGCGGGGCAAAGCCATCCATCACACGCTCCATGATCCGCTCCGGGGTATAGCCCTCCTGCAGCAGGCTGGTAATCGGCGGCATAGCGGCCACGTTGGCTTCCAGGCGGCTGATCTCCTCCTCCGACGCGCCGGGCAGAAGCTGCAGAATATACCCGCCCGCGCAGGAAACCGTCAGATCCGGCGCCACCAGCACGCCCAGCGCGCACACGGTCGGGATCTGCTCACTCACAGCATAATAGCTGGTAATATCCTCGGCAATCTCACCGCTCACCAGCGGAATCTGGCCCACATACGGTTCTTTCAGGCCCAGGTCGCGCACCACGCTCAGGGTACCGTCCCGGCCTACCGCCGCGCCCACATTCAGTTTTCCGTCCGGCCGGTCGGGGACATCCACGCAGGGGTTCTCCACATAGCCTTTTACACAGCCCTTGCCGTCCGCCACGGCCAGAACAAGGCCAGCCGGGCCGCCGCCCTTTACGCGCAGGGTGATGGAGTCGCTTTCATTTTTCAGCATGACCCCCATCATGGAGGCCGCCGTCAGCAGACGGCCCAGTGCCGCCGAGGTAACGGCGCTGGTCTTGTGGATCTGCTCCATACGGCGCACCAGTTCCGTGCTGTCCACACCGTAAAACACAACGCCGCCGTTTTCCGAAATGCCCCGAATCAAATTGCTCATTGCTGGTTCTCTCCTTGCTGGGTATATTGCTTGATTGCCGTAAAGATGTACCGCTGGCTGTCCGGGCGCAGCGGACCAAAGGTTTCCCCGTCGCGGACACAGGCCACCGTAAAGCCGTACCGTTCCAGAACCTCTGTTACATACGCCTGCTCATAGGTATACTCGCTGAACTGCTCCCGGCACTCCTCCGGCGGATCGCTGTACCGGATGGATACATCAATATCCACCCGGCCCGCCTGGGGATCATACTGATTACTCCAGCAGCAGACCGCATCCGGGCACTCGATGGTAAAGCTCTGCCCGGCCAGTATCTGGCTGTGCTTATAGGGCGTGTTCAGGTCAAACACGAAAACGCCGTCCTTTTCCATGAAAAAGGCGGCTTTTTCGATTGCTTTTTCAAAACGCTCCCGCGGGCCGATATGATTGAAGGTATCAAAGGTGGACACGGCAGCCCGGATGGTTCCGTACAGATCCAGATCCAGGATATCCTGCTGCAGCAGAAGCAGGCCGTCGGAAACTCCCAGTTCCGCGGCTTTTTCCCGCAGAACCGACAGCATCTCCGCCGACTGATCCACACCGATCATATCGTAGCCGCACTGGGCCAGCATCAGGGTCAGGTCGCCGGTTCCGCAGCCCAGATCCACCACGATGCCGTCCCGCACGCCATGCTCCTGCAGCTGGCCCGCCACATAGCCAAAAAGCGCGTCGTAGTCGGCTTCTCCGTTCAGTTCGTCGTAGAAATAGGCAAACTCATTATAGGCCATTGTCCGCCTCCAGCCGCTGCGCCAGAAACGCCTGCAGCTCCCCGATTCCCTGCCCGTTCTCGCTGCTGACCAGGAACACGTCCTTACAGCCATACTCCGCACAGATCCGGGCAAACTCCTCCCGGGTGGCGGCCATCTGGCTTTTTTTCAGCTTATCGGCCTTGGTGAGCGCCACCGCAAACTCCACCCCGTGATAGCGCAGATACTCCAGCATCTGCCGGTCATCGGCCGAGGGGGCATGACGGCTGTCCAGCAGCTGGATCAGCACAGCCCGTTTACGGGCCGCGTCAAAGTAGCTGTTGATCAGATCGTCCCAGCGGCGGCGTTCCTGATCCGAAACGCGGGCATAACCGTACCCCGGCAGATCCACAAAATAGACGCTGTCCACCTGGTAAAAGTTGATGGTAGCCGTTTTGCCCGGGGTGGCGCTTACCCGGGCCAGGTTTTTGCGGTTGCACAGCTTATTGATCAGACTGGACTTGCCCACATTGGAGCGGCCGGAAAAGACAAACTCCGGCCGGTCGCTGCCCGGCAGCTGGCTGGACAGGCCATAGGACGCCAGAAACTGCGCGTTGTTATAGTTCATGAGACTTCCTTTCCCTTACTGGCGCACGGCAGCCGGGGCGGCATGCTCTTCCGGCGGCGGCGCGGCCTTCTTGCTGCGGGAAGAAGATTTCTTTTTCTCCTTTCCCGGGCGGATCAGCGCCTTATCCAGCACCTGCTGCAGGTTGGAAACCGGAACAAAGGTCACCGCTTTCTTGACCTCTTCCTCCACCTCGTACAGGTCGCTCTCGTTGTCCTTGGGGATCAGGACGGTCTTGATGCCCTCCCGGTAGGCGGCCATGCTCTTTTCCCGCAGGCCGCCGATGGGCAGCACCTGACCGTGCAGGGTGATCTCACCGGTCATGGCCACGTCCGCCCGCACAGCGCAGCCGGACAGGCTGGAGATCAGCGCAGTGGTCAGGGTGACACCGGCGGACGGGCCGTCCTTGGGCACTGCGCCCTCCGGGGCATGGATATGCAGATCCGCGTCTTTCAGCCGGGCGGGATCAATGCCGTACTCCGCCGCATGGACACGGGCATAGGTGACCGCCAGACGGGCACTCTCCTTCATTACGTCGCCCAGGGAACCGGTCAGCTCGATCTTACCGGTACCGTTGTCCAGCACCTGCACCTCGATGGGCAGAATCTCGCCGCCCACGCTGGTCCAGGCCAGGCCGTTGGTGATGCCCACGGCGTTGGTGCGGTTAAAGAAATTGTCCTTGACACGGCGGGGCCCCAGCAGCTCTTCCAGCATGCCGGCGGTCACATGCACCGATTCGGTCTCTTCGGCGGCAATCTTGCGGGCACACTTGCGCAGAACCTCGGTGATGCTGCGTTCCAGGCCGCGCACACCGGCCTCGCGGGTATAGCCGTCGATCAGGCCGTACAGCGCGCCGGAGTTCATGGTCACCTTGCCCTCCAGGCCGTTGTTCTTCAGCTGTTTGGGCAGCAGATGCCGCTTGGCAATGTTGTACTTCTCCACCCGCGTATAGCTGGGCAGTTCGATCACGTCCATACGGTCCAGCAGCGGGGCCGGGATGGTGTCCAGGTTATTGGCCGTGGTGATGAAGAGCACATTGCTCAAATCAAAGGGAATGTCCAGATAGTGGTCCTTGAAGCCCTTGTTCTGCTCCGGATCCAGGGCCTCCAGCAGCGCGGCGGCCGGGTCGCCCCGGAAGTCGCTGGCCAGCTTGTCGATCTCATCCAGCAGCAGCAGCGGGTTGGAACTCTTGGCGGTAATCACCGCGCTGATGATCTTGCCGGGCATCGCCCCGATATAGGTGCGGCGATGGCCCCGGATCTCGGCTTCATCCCGCACGCCGCCCAGGCTCATGCGGGCATACTCCCGCCCCAGGCAGGCCGCAATGGAACGGGCAATCGAGGTTTTGCCCACGCCCGGAGGGCCTACCAGGCAGATGATCTGCCCCTTGACCTCCGGACTGAGCTTGCGCACCGCCAGAATCTCCAGGATGCGGTCCTTGACCTTTTTCAGGCCATAGTGCTCTTTATCCAGGATATTCTGGGCGCGGGTGATGTTCAGGTTATCCACCGTGGTTTTGCCCCAGGGCAGGCTCAGGCAGGTGTCCAGATAGGTGCGGATCACCGCGGCTTCCTGGCTGTTTCCCTGCATGCGGGCCATCCGCTCGGTCTCTTTGAGAAGCTTTTCCCGGGCCTCCTCGGGCAGTTCCAGGGCTTCGATCTTCTTGCGGTATTCCTCCGCCTCCAGGCGGGCATCCTCGGTCTCATCCAGCTCGGTGGCGATGACCCGCATCTGCTCCCGCAGATAGTAATCCCGCTGGTTCTTGTCCATCTGGTCGCTGACCTTGTCCTGGATCTCCTTTTCGATGGAGAGGACCTGGCATTCCCGGTTCAGCAGTTCCAGCAGGGTGCTGATACGGCGCATCAGGGTGCTTTCGTTGAGCACCTGCTGCTTGTCCTGATATTTAAGCAGGATGTTGGCGGGAACGTATTCGGCCAGGAATGCCGCGTCATCGCTGGACAGGATGTTGTACACCACGTCCTTGGACAGACGGGGGTTCAGGGACAGATACCGCTCAAACGCCTCTTTCAGGCTGCGCAGCATGGCCTCCATCTGGATGGTAGACCCTACCCGCACACCCCGCAGCGGCGCAGGCTTGATGGTGGAGATCAGGAACTTGCCGCCGCTTTCCAGCGCCAGCAGACGGGCCCGGTATTTGCCCTCCACCAGGACCTTGACGACCTCGTCGGAGACGCGCAGCACCTGCTTGACCTCCGCCACAACGCCATACTCGTACAGATCCTCCACAGTGGGGGTCTCGGTTTCCATTTCACGCTGGGTAATCAGGAAAATATGGCTGGAATTGTTCATGGCCCATTCTACGGCAGCCACCGACTTTTCCCGGCCGACCTCGAAATGCACTACATTATTGGGAAAGACCACCAGACCGCGCAGCGCGATGGTGGGCATCCGCATAATATCACGATCCACCTTGATCTTGACTTTTTCTGACATATTGGCAACCTCCCGGGCTTTCCGGCAGAAAGCCCTTTGCACATTGATTCATATTATTATACACTAGCGCGGTATAGGATGCAAGCCTTTGCAGCAGGTGTGCAACTTTGCCGCCGGGAGACAGCCGCCGGAGGGAAAACAAGGCGGCGGCCCGCTTCTGCACAGGAAGCGGACCGCCGTCCGGAAAGCTATCAAACGGGATTGGCGGAAGCCAGGCTCTTGTACCGCTTGCGCACCGCGCCATACTCCAGGCGGGGCGGCTGGCCCTCCACAGTGGATTCGTCCACGATAACCTTGATGATGGTGGGATCGCTGGGAACCTGGTACATCACCGGGATCAGCAGGTTCTCCACCACGCTGCGCAGACCGCGGGCGCCGCTCTTGCGCTCGATGGTCTTGCGGGCAATGGCCCGCAGCGCCTCGTCGGTGAACTCCAGCTCCACGTTGTCCATGCGGAACAGCGCGGTATACTGCTTGACCAGGCTGTTTTTGGGCTCCTTGAGGATACGCACCAGGGCGTCCTCATCCAGCGCATCCAGCACGGTAATCACCGGCAGACGGCCGATCAGCTCGGGGATCAGGCCGAACTTGACCAGATCGTGGGGTTCCACCTTGTTGAGCAGCTTCTGCTTGGCACTGGCGCTGGTATCCTTCAGCTGGCTGCCGAAGCCCAGGGCCGAGGCGTCGGTACGGCGCTGGATCTGCTTTTCCAGGCCATCGAACGCACCGCCGCAGATAAACAGGATGTTCTTGGTGTTGATCTGGATGAACTCCTGCTGGGGATGCTTGCGGCCGCCCTGCGGCGGCACATTGCTGACAGTACCCTCCAGGATCTTCAGCAGCGCCTGCTGCACACCCTCGCCGCCCACGTCGCGGGTAATGGAGGGGTTCTCGCTCTTGCGGGTGATCTTATCGATCTCGTCGATGTAGATAATGCCGATCTCGGCTTTCTGGACGTCAAAGTCCGCCGCCTGGATCAGCTTGAGCAGGATGTTCTCCACATCCTCGCCCACATAGCCGGCCTCCGTCAGGGTGGTGGCATCGGCAATGGCAAAGGGAACGCCCAGCATCCGGGCCAGGGTCTGCGCCAGCAGGGTCTTGCCCACGCCGGAGGGGCCCAGCAGCAGCACGTTGCTCTTCTGCAGCTCCACATCGTCGCCGCTCTTGCCGCTGAGGATACGCTTATAGTGGTTGTAGACTGAGACCGCCAGCACCGTTTTGGCGGCGTCCTGGCCGATCACGTACTGATCCAGCCCGGCCTTGATCTCGGCGGGGGTCAGGATGTTGATCAGCGGGCGCTTCTCCGGAGCGGGACGGGCCGAAGCCTTGCCGGACTGGGGCCGGGCCGAGGGCTTTTCGTCATTGTCCAGCAGAGAGTGACACAGCTCAATGCACTCGTTGCAGATATTGACGCCGGGGCCAATAATCATCCGTTCCACTTCGTCCTGGCTCTTGCCGCAGAAGCTGCAGATCAGGGATTTCTCTTTTCCGGTATTGTTTGCCATATAACTCCTTTAGCGTCAGCGGTGGCTGATCACGGCATCCACCAGGCCGTAATCCTTCGCCTGCTGCGCGGTCATATAATTGTCGCGCTCGGTGTCGGCGCAGATCACATCCAAAGGCTGGCCGGTATACTCGCTGAGCAGGCCGTTCAGCTTGTTCTTCAGATGGATGATGTGATCTGCGTGGATCTTGATGTCGGTGGCCTGACCCTGCAGCCCGTTCATCAGGGGCTGGTGGATCATGATCTCCGCGTTGGGCAGCGCCAGGCGCTTGCCCTTGGTGCCGCTGGCCAGCAGGAACGCGCCCATGGAGGCCGCCATGCCCATGCAGATAGTGGACACATCGCACTTGATGTATTTCATCGTGTCATGGATGGCCATGCCCGCGCTGATCGAGCCGCCGGGGCTGTTGATATACAGGCTGATATCCTTGTCCGGGTCCTGCCCTTCCAGATACAGCAGCTGAGCCACCACCAGGCTGGCGGTGTTGTCGTCCACCTGGTCGCTCAGCATAATGATCCGGTCGTTGAGCAGCCGGGAAAAGATATCGTAGGACCGCTCACCGCGGGCCGTCTGTTCGATGACGTAAGGTACCAAACTCATGGTTTTCGCCTCCAATATTCCAGATTCAGCAGGTTTTGGCAGAACGCCTTTTTGCCAAATTGACCGATATGGCCATACCGGTCATATCGGTCAATTCAGCAGCGCCAAAAGAGTATGCGGCAGTCGGGCCGGGTTTATTCAGCCGCAGGCGCGTCCTTCTTCACTTCTTCGGTGGTGATCTCGGCCTTCTCCTTGATGAAGTCGATGGCCTTGTTCACAGCCAGATCCGCCTTGACGGCCTTCTCGTCCACCAGCTCGCGGACCTTGTCCTCTTCCATCTTGTACTGGTCGGCAATGCGCTTGACCTCAGCGTTGAAGTCCTCGTCGCTGGCCTCCAGCTTCTCCTTGGCGGCAATAGCCTCCAGAGCCAGACGGATCTTGACCTGCTTCTCGGCCTGCTCCTTGTAGCTGGCGCGGAAGGTCTCCAGGGTCTGGCCCATGTACTGCAGGTACATCTCCAGCTTCAGGCCCTGCTGGCTCAGGCGGTACTCGAAATCACGGACCATGTCGTCCATGCGGCTCTCGTACATAGCCTCGGGGATCTCGCCCTCCAGGGTAGCGATCACCTGGTCAACCAGGTCGTTCTCCACCTGCACGTCCGCCTGCTTGGCGTTGCGCTCTTCCATCTCCTTGCGGATACTGGCGCGCAGTTCGTCCAGGGTGTCGTACTCGCTCACGTCCTTGGCGAACTCGTCGTCCAGGGCGGGCAGCTCCTTGTACTTCACTTCATGCAGCTTGATCTTGAACACGGCGGGCTTGCCGGCCAGCTCGGCGGCATGGTACTGCTCGGGGAAGGTGACGTTCACGTCGAACTCCTCGCCGGCCTCGTGGCCCACAACCTGCTCCTCAAAGCCGGGGATGAAGGAGTTGCTGCCCAGCACCAGGGAGTAATGCTCGCCCTTGCCGCCCTCGAAAGCTACGCCGTCCACGAAGCCCTCGAAGTCAATGTCGGCGGTGTCGCCGTTCTCAGCCTTGCCCTCGCGGGTGATCATGCGGCCGTTGCGCTCCTGCATACGGGTGATCTCGGCCTCCACATCGGCATCCTCCACCGCGGTAACCTTGCGGGTTACCTTCAGGCCGGTGTACTCGCCTACGGTCACTTCCGGCTTAACGGGAACAACAGCCTTCAGCACAACGCCCTCGTCCATGGACATGGAAACCACGTCCACCTCGGGCTGGCCCACGACCTCCAGGCCGGCTTCCTTGACAGCGGCCTCGTAGTTCTCCGGGAACAGGTCATTGATAGCGTCATAGTGGAAAATATCCGCACCGTACATCTTCTCGATCATCGCGCGGGGCGCCTTGCCCTTGCGGAAGCCGGGCACGTTGTACTTCTTGCCCTCACGCTTGTAGGCCTTGTCCACAGCGGCGCGGAAGGTCTCCGCGTCCACAGAAAACTGCAGTTCGACCATGCTCTTTTCCAGCTTTTCGTTCTTAACCAGTTTCATTCTATTTCCTCCAAGCGGGACCAGAGGCCCCTAAAATAGCCATTGTAGCGATAATTATACCATATAGTGGACAGGAATACCAGCCCTAATTTCAGATTTTAAGCGGACAGAAGCCCAGCGCGTCGGCGCTGATCAGGCGGTATTCAATTTCGTCCCGCATTCCCTGCACCGCATAGCGGATGGCCGTGCCGTGCAGATGGCCGTAAAAGCAGCGTTTGACCCCGTATTCCCGCAGCACCGCCACGACCTCCGGGGCCTGGGCGTTGGAGCACAGGGGCGGATAGTGCAGGAACACCACCTTTTCCCCGTCACCCGCCGCGTCCAGGCTCATGCGAAGACGGCCCAGCTCCCGGTTCATGACCTTTTCGTCGTGGGGCTGGCCGGCGTCAAACAGCCAGCTGCGGGTTCCGCACAGCGCCATGCCCTCCACGGAAAAGGAGTTGTTGTGCAGAATTGCCAGGCTGGTAAAGCCCTGCTGTTCCAGATACCGGTCCATCTTGGCCTTGGTGCACCACCAGTAATCGTGGTTGCCCTTCAGAAGAAGCTTGCGGCCGGGAAGGCTTTGCAGAAACGCGAAATCCGCGCCGGTATCCTCCAGCTTCATCGCCCAGCTGGTATCCCCCGCCAGCACCACGGTATCCTCCGGGCGCACAAGGGCGTTCCAGCTGCGCTCCAGCTTTTCCTTGTAGCCTTTCCAGCCGGGGAACACATCCATGGGTTTGTCGGTTCCCAGCGAGAGGTGCAGGTCACCGATCGCAAAGACTGCCATTTTCTTCCTCCCCTCATAAATCATGGCCGCCCCGCGCACACTAACGGCACAAAGGAGGCGAAATTGTATGGAATCCTGTGCTGATAACAAAATCCGCTGTGACGAGCTGGACTGTGCCTACAACAACGGCAGCTGCCATTGCATGGCGGAGCAGATCCATGTGAAAAAGTGCACCGGCACCTGTACCGCCGGCCCGGATGAACCGGCCTGCGATACCTTTACCAAGGCCTGACCTTCGCCACAACGGAAAAATCCTGCTGCGCTGACGCAGCAGGATTTTTTGCTTGCTGCTGATACGGGTTTATGCCAGATCCAGCGCCGTTTTGCCGATCTCATCCGGGCGGATCACATCCCGGAAGCGCTCCGGCTTGCCCTGCAGGTCAGCCAGCTGACGGGGCGCGGCACAGCCGGTACGGGCGGTAAGCTGTTCCATAGCGGCAAAGTCGCTTTCCGGCGCGGTCTCGCCCAGGGCCGCCAGCACATCCCGCGGGAACTTGAACGGACTGGCGGTGGACAGCACCACCATCGGCCGTTCGGACCGCTGTTCCTGCGCAACCTTGAAAGCTACCGCGGTATGGGTGTCGCACAGGTATCCGTCCTGCTCATAGCGGCTGCGGATTTCCCGCGCTGCCTGCCCGTCGTCCGCCCAGCCGGCGGCAAAGACCTGCCGGATCTTTTCCATTGTGGCGTCGTCCACCTGGTAGTGGCCGTCCCGGGCCAGGCCTTCCATAAAGCCAGCCACCGCCTGATCGCTGCCGGTCATGTGCCAGAGCAGGCGTTCCAGGTTGGAGGATACCAGGATATCCATGGAAGGCGAAGTGGTGCGGTAGAATTCCCGCCGGGCATTGTACAGGCCGGTGGTCAGGAAGTCGGTCAGCACCTTGTTCCGGTTGGAAGCGCAGATCAGGCGGCCCACCGGCAGCCCCATCCGCTTGGCGTAGTAACCGGCCAGGATATCGCCGAAGTTGCCGGTGGGCACACAGAAGTCCACCGGTTCGCCGTACTGCACCGCACCGGAACGCATCAGCTGCCCATAAGCGGCAAAGTAGTAGACGATCTGGGGCACCAGACGTCCCCAGTTGATGGAGTTGGCGCTGGAGAGGCGAACGTTTTTCCGGGCCAGCACCTGCGCCACCGCGGCATCACCAAATACACGCTTCACTCCGGTCTGGGCATCGTCAAAGTTGCCGTCCACCGCGTACACGGCCACATTGTTCCCCTGCTGGGTTGCCATCTGCAGGCGCTGGATCTCGCTGGTGCCGTGATCCGGATAGAACACGGCAATCTTGATGCCGGGAATGTCCCGGTAGCCTTCCAGCGCCGCCTTGCCGGTATCGCCCGAGGTGGCCACCAGAATCAGGGTGGTTTCGTCCCGGCCCAGGTTTTTCTTGGCCTGCACCAGCAGCCGGGGCATCAGCTGCAGCGCATAGTCCTTGAACGCACAGGTGGGGCCATGCCACAGTTCCAGCGAGTACAGCCCGTCCTGCACCTTGGCAAGATGGCCGGCTTTGCCGCCGAACGGCTCGCCATAGACCTGGCGGGCAAACTCTTCCAGCTGGCCCGGATCGTAATCGGTCAGGAACGCGGCCAGCACGCGACGTGCCAGCGCCGGATACGCCAGCCCGCACAGCTCCCGGGCATCCACCTGCGGAAACTCACAGGGAACAAACAGGCCGCCCTCTGCCGAAAGGCCCTGGGCGATCGCCTGGGAGGCGCTCACCCGCAGATTACTGTTTCTGGTACTGCAAAACTCCATACTAAACCCCTCCTGTCTGATAATCCGGGCCCTGTGCCCGGCTTTTTTCATTCGCACTCAAACGCCCCGCAGATGCACCGCACCCGAAGCCCCAGCAGGCCGGGCGTTACCTCTGCCACGTCAAAGCGCACGGCATATTCGGCATATTCCGGGCAGCGCTGCAAAAACAGCTGTGCCGCCCGGATAAGCCGCTGCTGCTTATGCCGGTCCACCGCTTCCGCGGGTGCGCCGAATCCGGCGTCGCCGCTGCGGGTTTTGACCTCCGCGATAACCAGCAGGTTACCCCGGGCTGCCACCAGATCCAACTCCCCCATCCGGGTGCGGAAATTGCGTGCCACGATGGCAAAGCCCTGTTTCTGGTACCAGCGGGCCGCCGCGTCCTCACCCCGGCGGCCCAGCTCTGCACTATTCATGCCAGTAGCCCTGCTTTTTCAGAAAGCTGCGGCGGTAAAACGGCTGAATGCCGTACTGCGCAATCAGTTCATAATGCAGTTTGGTGGGATAGCCCTTATGTTTGGCCAGCTGGTACTGGGGAAACTCCGCGTCCAGCTGCTTCATGTACCGGTCACGGGTGACCTTGGCCAGAATGGAAGCCGCGCCGATGCTGGCGCTGACCGCGTCCCCCTTGACCTGCGCCGCTGCCGGGATTGCCAGTTCAGGCGGGCAGCGGTTGCCGTCGATCAGGGCAAAGGCCGGCGCTACCAACAGGCCCTCCACGGCCTGCCGCATCCCGCCCATGGTTGCCCACAGGATGTTGTCCCGGTCGATGATCTCCGGGCCAACCGACACAATGCTGTACGCCAGCGCATGGGCGCAGATTTCCTCGTACAGCGCTTCGCGCTTTTTTTCGCTGAGTTTCTTGGAATCGTTGATCCCCTCGATGGGATGTTCCGGGTCCAGAATTACCGCCGCACAGCAGACCGGCCCGCACAGAGGGCCGCGGCCCGCTTCGTCCACGCCGCAGAAAATCCCGTGCTCTGCCCGGATCTGCGCGTCAAATTCATAGCGGGCAAGCTGCTTTTCATCCATCATTCCGCCACCTCCGTCCGGGAGGGAGGGGCTTCCAGCGAGATACGGCCCCACTTGCTGGCGCGGAACTCGTCCACCAGCATGATGGCCGCCCGCTCGGTGTTCACTTCCCCGCCGCTGATCAGCATGCCGCGACGGCGGCCGATTGCCTGCAGCAACTCCCAGGGATCCAGTGCCAGCTCCTCTTCGGTCAGCTTATACCGCTGGGCCAGCATCTGCGGATACATGCGGCTCATCTGGGCCAGCAGACCCATGGCCAGCTCCTCGATGTCCAGGATATCGTCCTTGATGGAACCGATAAACGCCAGGTTGGTGGCGGTTTCCAGGGAATCAAACTTTTTCCAGAGCACGCCGGGCATATCCAGCAGGTCGAAGTTGCCCACGGTGACCCACTGCTTGCCCCGGGTTACGCCCGGCTTGTCCGCCGCTTTGGCTCGGACGGAGCCGGCAAAGCTGTTGATAAAGGTGGATTTGCCCACATTGGGGATGCCCACCACCATAACACGCAGCCGGGCGCCCGCCATGCCGCGCACCGCACGGCGCTGCATCAGGTCGGACAGTTCCTTTTCAATGGCCGCCCGCACCGCTGCCGCACCGCCGCGCTGGCGGGCGGTAATCGCCACACAGCCTTCGCCCTGGGACTGGAAATACTTTACCCAGCGGGCTGTAACGGCCGGATCGGCCAGATCCGCCTTATTCAGCACATACAGATGGGGCTTGCCCCGGGTGATACGCTGGATCTCCGGGTTCAGGCTGCTGGCCGGGATCCGGGCATCCAGAAGCTGCAGAACCGCGTCCACATGGCGGATATCCGCTTCCATGATGCGCAGGGTTTTGGCCATATGGCCGGGAAACCACTGGATCTGGCGCCGGTTGATCTGTTCATTTGACATTGTTACTCGATTCCTCCAAGCTTCTCCAGGGGAAAAAGCGGAATACCACCTTACCCAGCACATCCCGCTCGTCAATACAGCCGATCTTGCTGGTCCGGCTGTCGGAAGAGTGCTGCCGGTTGTCCCCCATTACAAACAGGCATCCCTTGGGAACCGTGTAGGGGAAGGTCACGTCCCCGTTGATGGTGGTCTGATTGTTGATATAGGGCTCGTCCAGCACCTCACCGTTGACCGTGACCGCACCGGTGGCGGCATCGATGTCTACCACATCGCCGCCCAGGCCGATCACCCGCTTAACCAGCGGCTTGCCGTAGTTGATGTAGCCGTCGATCACCACCACATCGCCCCGCTGAGGGGTGTAGCCGATGCTCTGCACAAGAAGCCGGTCACCACCCTGGAGCGTGGGCTCCATGGAAATGCCGTCCACCGCCACGGCGCGGACGAAAAACACAAACACGATCACCAGAACGGCCAGCGCAAAGATCAGCGCGTCATACCATTCCAGCAGCTCCGCGTTGCTCTGGCTGCGATTCGTTTTCATGCACAGACACCTTCTTTCCCACAAAACCGCGTAAAAGCGCGGAATAAACAAAAAAGGGACAACATATTGTCGTCCCTTTCCTGCAATGATCAGATCTGCTCTTTGACCTTGGCAGCCTTGCCGGTACGACCGCGCAGATAGAACAGCTTCGCGCGACGAACCTTACCGCGGCGGATGACCTCAACCTTCTCAACGAAGGGCGAGTTGATGGGGAACACACGCTCCACACCTACGCCGTAGGAAGTGCGGCGAACGGTGAAGGTCTCGGCGACGCCGCCGTGCTTCTTCGCGATCACAGTGCCCTCGAAAGCCTGGATACGCTCACGCTCGCCTTCCTTGATGCGGACGGACACGCGAACGGTGTCGCCCACTTCGAACTTGGGCTGGTCGGCCTTGATCATGCCCTCGGTGATAATCTTCATTGCGTCCATTTGATGATCCTCCATTTTTTTGTGACGTTCATGCCCGCAGAGCGGCAGAGGACCGTCCGTTTAATGATAACATTAACCCCGCTGGTGGTGCCAGCGGACACTAACGCCTAAATATCATAGCATAAGGATGCCCGGATTGCAAGCGTTTTTTGCAGAAAATCGGGCATTTTCCCGGCCTTTTGCCCGTATGGTCAGCAGAACGGTTCGCCGTCCTTGGTCAGGAGCGCGGTGCGCAGGATGGAGCACTCCTCTGCCGGAAGGCCGGACCGCTCCTGCAGGAACTTCAGCAGCAGGGACGGGTTCAGATTCAGCGTCTCGCTGGCGGGCAGCGTTACCGAAAAGCTGGCGGATTCGCCGTCGGTTTTCAGCTCCAGGGCCGACACGTAGGCTTTCAGGTCCACGGGCTTCTCCCCCCGCTTGCTCTTTTTCATGACGACCGCCTCGGTGAGCCGGTTGTACTCTTCCACCGCCTGGGCGGCCCGGGCGGGCAGTGTGATGGTATAGACCGCGGAACCGATCTGCTCGGCCTTGATGCGGGCGTAGTCCACCCGCACCACCGCAAGGCCGGTGGGCATGACCGGCGCCAGGGCCGCCTGCCAGGCGGCAAAATCCGGCTTATTCTCCTCAGTCTTTACGTCCACGCTTTCCACCAGGCTCTCCTGCCCCAGGGACAGCGGGCAGGCAAAGGTCATATAAATGTGCGGGTTGAAGCCCAGCGTGTACCAGACCGGCAATCCGCTGCGCTTGAGTGCGCGCCCCATTACCCGCTGCAGATCCAGCAGCGAGATGTAGGATGCCTCACCGGTTTTCGTGAACCAAATCCGTATCGTATGCAAAGCAGGGTCCTCCCAACAGATGATTTGCGCCGCAGCCGCTGCACTGACGGTTGCAGGGCTGGGTTGTCTGCGCGGCCAGCGCCTTGTGGTACTCGTGCACCAGGAACGCGTGGCTCACGCCGTAGTCCATATGGCTCCAGGGGGTGATTTCGTCCTCCCCGATGGTGCGATTGGCATAGAACGCGGTGTCCAGGCCGAACTCCCGGAAGGTCTCCAGCCACACGTCGTAGCGGAAGCACTCATCCCAGCCGTCAAAGAAGCAGCCTTTCCGGTAGGCGGCTTCGATCACCGGTGCCAGGCGGCGGTCGCCTTTGGCGAACACGGCCTCCAGAAAGCTGGTGCTGCTGTCGTGATAGTTGACCCGGATCTTGCGGCTGTGCACACTGTGCAGCAGATGCTGCTGCTTGGCCTCCAGCTGCTCCTTGGTATCCTGAGGCACAAACTGGAACGGCGTATGGGGTTTGGGCACAAAGCAGGCCACGCTGATGGTCACCTGCACCCCCTTGCCCTTGGGCTTGTCCGGATTGGAATAGTACAGATCCACCACCCGCTGGGCCGTTTCGGCAATGCCTTCGATGTCCTCCATGGTCTCGGTGGGCAGGCCCATCATAAAGTACAGCTTCACCGAACTGTACCCCGCCTTGAAGGCAATCTTGCAGCTCTTTTCAATCTCGTCCCAGGTGATGTTCTTATTGATTACATCCCGCAGACGCTGGGTGCCGGCTTCCGGCGCAAAGGTCAGACCGCTCTTGCGAACCTTGGTGGTCTTTTCGATCAGGCTTTCGCTGAAGTTGTCAATGCGCAGGCTGGGCAGCGAGATGGAAACGTGTTCCTGCGGGGTCCAGGTGTCCATCTCGTCCAGCAGCTGTTCCAGCTGGCTGTGGTCGGAGGTGGACAGGCTGGTCAGGCTGACCTCCTCGTAACCGGTATTGGCGCACAGGTCGCGGGCCGCTTCGTTGAGCATGCCCACGCTGCGCTGGCGCATGGGCCGGTACAAAAAGCCTGCCTGGCAGAACCGGCAGCCGCGCACGCAGCCGCGCAGCACCTCGACCTGGGCCCGGTCATGGATGGCCCCCACCATAGGTACCACAAAATGGGTGGGCGGCGCATAGGAATCCATATCCTGCAGGATGACCTTGGTCACCTTGGCGGGCGCCTGAGGACAGTTGGGCGTGATGGACTGAATACGGCCATCCGGCTGGTAGGTCACGTCGTAGAAAGACGGCACATAGCAGCCGGGGATACCGGCCAGCTGTTCCAGCAGGCGGCGCTTGGTCCAGCCTTCCTTTTTGGCCTGTTCCACCGTTTCACAGACCTTCTGCAGCTGCCACTCGCCCTCGCCCAGCATCATCATATCAAAGAAAGGCGCAATCGGCTCGGCGTTGCAGACACAGGGACCGCCCGCCACGATCAGCGGCCAGCTTTCGTCCCGGTCTGCCGCATAGAACGGAATACCGGCCAGGTCCAGCATGGCCAGGATATTGGTATAGGAAAGCTCGTACTGGAGGGTAAAGCCCACAATGTCGAAATCCGTCAGCGGGTCTTTGCTTTCCAGCGTATACAGGGGCAGGCCCAGTTCCCGGTGCTGCTGCACCATATCCAGCCAGGGCATAAATGCCCGCTCACACCACCAGTTGGGGTGCTGGTTGAGCAGCTCATACAGGATCTTCATGCCCAGGAAGGACATGCCTACCTCGTAGGTGTCCGGGAAGCAGAACGCAAACCGCAGATCCACCTGCGATTTATCTTTATATACGCAGCCCGGCTCCCCGCCGGTATAACGGCCCGGTTTCTGCACCCGTGCCAGCGCCTGTTTCAGTTTGGGGTCAAACATGGTTTTCCTCCGCAGATAGTTTTATACGGCTCTTATTGTACCGTATTCCGGGAGGAAATGCAATTTTACATTTTCAGAGTTTTTTGTTCCCGCCAGGCAGAAAGCATCTGGCCGCCGTCCAGCGGCAGGATCGGGATCAGATTATACCCGGCTGTGAGCAGATTGCTGCCCGCAAAACACCACCCCCAATAGGAGGCTTCGTGCTGCATCCACAGCCAGGAGGCCGCAAAAAGCACCAGATTGGCAGCCGGGCCGCTGGCCGCCAGCCAGAACCGCTCGTGCAGCCCCAGTTCCGCCTCGTTCCACTCCAGGCAGATCCCCCACAGGGAACAGTGCAGGCGCGGCGGCTTTTTCTGGCACAGCATATAAACGGCCAGATGACCGCTTTCGTGCAGCAGACAGCACAGCAGGCTGATCCGGTACAGACCGCTGTAATCCCGCAGCAGCAAAAAGGTCAGGACGGCCAGAAAAATCAGCGGCCGTTCCTGACGCAGGCGGTTCATTCCACCCCCAGCGCGGCGGCCGGGTCGTAGTGGATACCGTTGCTGATCAGTTCAAGGTGCAGATGCGGGCCGGTGGAAACGCCGGTGCTGCCGACCGTGCCCAGGCACTCACCCGGTTCCACGCACTCCCCTGCGCGCACAAACACATACTGCATATGGCAGTACACACTGACCAGCCCATCGCTGTGCATGACCTGCACATAGTTGCCGTAGGAGGAGTTGGTCGCGGTTTTCAGCACGATTCCCTGCCGCACCGGCGTGATAGGTGTCCCTTCCGCGTTGGCCAGATCAATACCGGTGTGAAAGTCCTTCTTTCCGGTCAGCGGGTGTTTGCGCCACCCGTATTCCGAGGTGACGGTATACCAGGCAAGCGGCTGTTCCAGTTCGCCCTCTACCGGGCAGTCCTTTAATGAGTAGCCCTCCGGCACGGAATCCTGCTTGACCGGAAACAGACCGCCCGCCCCGGCAAAGGCTGCGGCCGCCTTCTCGGCTTCCAGCTGTTGTTTCCATTGTTCCAGCGCAGTCTGGGTCCGGGCCTGCAAACCGGCAAGCAGGTCACCGGCAAATTCCACCGCCGCCTGTGCGGCCGGGGGCTGCCCGGATTCCATTGCCTCGTTATAGTCCTGCCGGACCGTCTCAAAGGCCGGCATCCCCAGCTGCCGCATCAGAAACACCAGCAGGGCCACAACAACACAAATCGCGATCTGTGCCCGCAGCAGATAGTCCGGCCCGTCGGAAACCGGAGCGGGCGGAGGCTTGAGATACTCCGGCCGTGGCTGTCTGTCTGCTGTCTGCTGCTTTTCCGTTTCATTCTCCCACACGCGGCATTGCCCTCCTCGCCTTGGACGTTTGTCTTCAGTATATGGGAGACGGCACAAAAAAAGACGCGAATCCCCGCTGCAAAGCCAACTTGCTTCGCAGCCGAAACTCGCGTCTGTATCTTTGAAAGGCGATCAGCCACGGAAGAAATTCCGCAGGCGCTCCAGAATGCCCACGCGCTTGGGAGCCGCGGCAGCGGGCGGCGCAACGTGGAAATCCTCCCGGAAAAGATCATACAGCAGCATCTGGCTGTCGATCCGGGCCTGCCCGTCTGCCGGTTTTACCCGGACATATTTTCCGTTGGGGCGCATCTCCCGGGCGTTCACATTGTCTTCCAGTTCCAGCCGCAGGATCTCCAGCAGACGAGCCACCAGATCCGGCTGCCGCACACGCACGCCTACCTCGACCCGGCGCTGGGTGTTGCGGGTAAGGAAATCGCCGGAGGCAATGTACACCCGCACATCCTCGCCGACGCCAAAGGCATAAATACGGGAATGTTCCAGATAGCGGCCCACAATGCTGCGCACCCGTAGATTCTCCGTCAGGCCCGGAACCCCGGCCTTTACGCAGCAGATGCCGCGCACGATCATATCCACCGGCACGCCCGCGCAGGAGGCCTCCGACAGTTTCAGGATGATGTCCTTGTCGTTGATGGAGTTGTTCTTCAGCAGGATGCGGGCGGGATGGCCGTCCCGGGCGGCCTGGATCTCCCGGTCCATCTCCTGCATCAGCACGCTCTTGAAGCAGAGCGGCGCCACCAGCAGATTCTCAACCTGCGGGGTAAGACGCTCTACCGCCAGATTGTTGAAGACCGCGGCCACCTCTTCCCCGATTTCCTGGTTGGAGGTTATAAAGGACAGATCGGTATACTGTTCGCTGGTTTTTTCGTTGTAGTTTCCGGTACCGATCTGGGAAATATACTGGAACTTCCCGTTCTTCTTGCGGGTGATCAGGGTCAGCTTGGAATGCACCTTGTAGTTGTCAAAGCCGTAGATCACGGTGCAGCCGGCCTGTTCCAGCTGTTTGGACCAGTCGATGTTGTTCTGCTCGTCAAAACGGGCGCGCAGTTCCACAACGGTCACAACTTCCTTGCCGTTTTCCGCCGCCGCCACCAGGGCCTGCACGATCTGCGATTCCCGCGCCACACGGTACAGGGTCATCTTGATGGAGAGCACATCCGGATCGTAGGCCGCTTTTTTCAGCATCTTGATAAACGGGCGGATGCTCTGATACGGATAGCAAAGCAGCACGTCCCGGTGCTGGACCTGTTCTTCCAGGTTATAATCCGCCGGGGCCTGCATCGGCCGGGCAGCCGGATAGCACAGTTCCGTGTGACCGTCCGACGCCAGGCGGGAGGCAAGACGGAACAGGCAGCTCAGATCCAGCGGGCTTTGCTGCACAAAGCAGCGTTTCCCGGAAAGGATCAGTTTCTGGCACAAAAAGTGCTGGATTTCCTGCGGTGCCTCCGGCCAGAACTGGATGCGCACCGCTGCCAGCTTGCGCCGCTTTTTCAGCAGTTCGGTCATAACCTCCCGGTAGTCGATGTCCTGATCCATCAGACCCTCGTCGGGGGTGATGTCGGCGTTCCGGGTTACCCGGAACAGGCACTTTTTCTGCACGCTCCAGCGGCCAAAAGCCATAGGCGCATAATGGGCGATCAGTTCCTCTACCAGGGCATACCAGGTCACGCCGTCCTGCTGCAGATACAGCACCCGTTCAAACTGGCTGCTGACCGGGATAATGCCAAAGGAAACTTCGCTGTCCCCTTTGTTTTTCAGGGTCACGCCCAGATAGATCTCCTGGTTGCGCAAAAACGGAAACGGATGCCGGTGGTCGATGATCTGCGGGGAAAGCAGCGGAAACAGCTCCGCTTCAAAATATTTTTTCCAGAAGCGTTCCTGTTCCTTGGTCAGTTTGTCAAAATTCAGCTTATTATAGCCTTTTTCCCGCAGATTCTCTTCCAGCTGATTTACATATTTGTCGCACAGGCCCTGCAGTTCCGCAACCACCGGCATGATGGCATTCAGCTGCTGCGCCGCAACCGCATTGCGGGAGCCCGCATCCGCCTTATCCCCGTCCAGTGCAAGCTGATCCTGCAACGACCCGACACGCACCATAAAAAATTCGTCCAGGTTGCTGCCGTAAATTGCCGCAAACTTAAGCTGCTCGGCCAGAGGCACTTCCTTATCCTTGGAAAGCGCCAGAACCCGGCGGTTAAACTCCAGCCAGCTTAATTCCCGATTTATAAACAGGGTATCCTGTTCCATCAAAATCCCTCCGCATACTGTTCCGAAATATATGCCATGCTCCCCCAGCTGAGAATCGTGTGCGCATCAATGCCCTCAATGTTCCACATTTCCGGCAGGAAATGATAGGGACCATGCTGCTCCCGGTAGGAAATGATCTCTCTGGCCAAAGCAGGACCAATCCCCGGCAGGCAGCACAATTCCCGCACCCCCGCCTGATTCACATCGATCCGGATGGAATCATTCAGTTCCGGAGGTGTGCCGGAAAGGTTTCCATCCGTTGACCAAAGCGGCGGAAAGACAGCCGCTGCCGCCCCCACTGTCAGCAGCAGAGCCAGCAGGGTAGCCAGCAACAGACGGACCGCATCCCGCCGGGCACTGACTTTATCCGGACGCATCATTGCGCATCGCCTCTTTATGCTGATTTTACCACACCTTACCACAAAAGGAAAAGGGACTTTTGCTGCATTTGACAATTTCTATACATAACGCTTGACGAGTTTATACAGATACTCCCCTACGCCGCCGTCCGCACAGCGGCTCATGGTAACTTCGTCTGCCTGCGCCTGTACATCCCGCGGCGCATTTGCCACCGCTACCGAATGCCCGGCCAGCCGCATCAGGTCAAGATCGTTGTAATAATCGCCGATAAAAATCACGTTTTCCATCGGCAGGGCCAGCCGGGCGCACAGACGTTCCAGGCCGGATGCCTTGCTTACCCCCTGCGGCATGATCTCATAATAGATGGTATTGGTGCGCAGAAAGTACACGCCGGGATAGCTGTTCTGCGCGGCAAACGCTTCAATCTGCTCCAGTAGCGCGCTTTCCCCCGCAAACACCACCTTGAGCCAGTCTTCCGGCAGTGTGTCCAGCGGCTGCAGGATGCAGCCCAGCTTCTCATCCGCCAGGTGCGCCTGGGTATACCGGTTGGCCCGCAGAAGGCGGATTTCGCCGTTTCCGGTCTGCACCTCCACGCCGACGGTGGGAAAATGCTCCATCACATCCAGGATGGCCTGCCGCGCACCGGCTGTTTCCATGGTGCGCCGGTACACGGCCTGCTCCTGCTCAAAATCATAGAGGATAGCTCCGCCGCAGCACACCGCCGGCGCCGACAGCTTCTGGGCGCCCATTGCCGCCCGCACCGATTCCGGCGGCCGGCCCGTGGCCACCGTAAAGCGTCCCCCCAGGGAGCAGAACAGATCAATCGCTGCCCGGTTACAGGCCGGAATACCGCTTTTTGCTGTGAGCAGTGTATTGTCCATATCGCTGACTACCAGGATATCCGCCAAGCGTTCAATCATCGTTTGTATTCCTTCCCAGAGAATGCAGAAATTCCGTAAACCAGGGCGGCAGCGGCACTTCAAACCGCATGGTTTCCCCTGTGATCGGATGGGTAAATCCCAGCACCTTTGCGTGCAGGCACTGCCCCTGCAGCCGTGTAATCACCGCTTTGGGGCCGTATACCGGATCGCCCGCCAGAGGATGCCCGATGCTGGCCATATGCACCCGGATCTGATGGGTACGGCCGGTGCGCAGGCGGCACTCCAGGTGGGTGAATCCCTGGTACCGGTCCACCACCCGGTAAGCCGTATAGGCATAGCGGCCGTCCGGTACAATCGCCATTTTCTTCCGGTCGGTTTTGTGGCGGCCGATCGGGGCTTCCACAAAGCCCTCATCCTGGCGAAAACCGCCGTAGGCCACCGCATGGTAGGCCCGTTCGATGCTGTGTACGGCCATCTGGGCGGCCAGGCCCTGGTGCGCCGCGTCGTTTTTGGCCACCACCAGCAGGCCGCTGGTGTCCTTGTCGATCCGGTGCACAATACCGGGGCGCAGTTCGCCCCCAATGCCGGACAGGCTTCCCCGGCAGTGGTACAACAGCGCATTCACCAGGGTTCCGTCCGGATTGCCGGGGGCCGGATGCACCACCATGCCCTTGGGCTTGTTGACCACCAAAAGATCCGCGTCTTCGTACACAATGTCCAGCGGAATATTCTGGGCAACGGCTTCCACCGGCTGCGGGTCCGGGATCTCCAAAGTGAGGATCTGCCCCGGGCGCAGCCGGGCGTTTTTGGTCGTCGGCTTTCCGTTGCACAGCACCTTGCCGTCCTTGACAAGCTGCTGCAAGGCACTGCGGGAAAGGCCTGTTTCCTCCTGAGCGGCCAGGTAGCTGTCCAGCCGCTGGTCACAAGCTTCCTGCGGCACTACAAATTCAAGCTGCTGCATACCCGTCTCCGTCCGCTTTGCGGCGGTGCTCCCGCAGTTCCACCTGAATCAGGTAGAGGATCAGCAGGCACACCCCGACTGTTACCAGCACATCCGCAAAATTGAAGATCGCAAAGTTCATGAACAGCACGTTCCAGAAATCCATCACGGCGCCGTTGGCCACCCGGTCGATCAGGTTGCCGATGCCGCCTGCCAGGACCAGGGTCCAAGCGGCGTACTCCAAACGGCTGGCCGGCATCCGGAATACCAGATAGGCGGTCAGAGCCAGCAGCGCCAGGCTGGTAAACAGAATCAGGAAGGTTTGTTTTCCGCCCAGCATGCTGAAAGCCGCCCCGTCATTCAGGGTAAAGCGGAATTCCAGAACGCCGGGAATAAACGGAATGCTGTCCACATACTGCAGCACCTGAACCGCCCACAGTTTGGTCAGCTGATCCACGGCAACCAGTACCGCGGCAACGGCAAACATTCCAAGCGTAAGGCGGAATCCGCGCGTCCCGTGCACAAGCCAGGCGGCAAGCAGGAACAAAACGGCCAATACACAGGAAACAACGATCACGGTCATAAACAGAATACTCCCTCATTGCCAAAACAGCGGCGCTTTGGGCAAGCGCCGCTGTTTTGTGTTGTTACAAATTCAAATCAGTCTTCCAGAACGCTGGCGCAACGGGCGCACAGGGTAGGATGCTCCGGATGGCTGCCCACGTCGCTGGTGTATTTCCAGCAGCGCTCGCACTTGTGGCCCTGAACGCGCTCCACGCTTACGCCCAGGCCTTCCACCTCGCCCTTGGTGCCGGCATCGTCCTCGCAGATCTTCACCTGGGAGACAATCAGCAGGTCTTCCAACTCATTCTGGGGAATGCTGCGCACAAACTCCGCCAGTTCACCGGTGCAGTGCAGGGTCACGCTGGCCTCCAAGGATGCGCCGATCACCTTGTCGGCACGGGCCTGCTCCAGCACCTTCTTCACGTCGTCACGCAGGGCGATCAGGCGGTCCCACTTGGCACGGAATTCCGCGCTCTGGGCGTAGACGCCGGGCTTGGGCATATCCTCAAACACCACGTACTTCTGCTTGCCCTCAAAGTCCGGAACAAAGCTCCAGATCTCCTGGCTGGTAAAGGTCAGGATGGGGGCGATGATCTTGGTCAGATCCACCAGGATACGGAACATGGCGGTCTGCGCCGCACGGCGGGCCGGAGCGTCCACCTTGCTGATATAGAGGCGATCCTTGACCACATCCAGATAGAAGTTGGACATATCCACCACGCAGAAGTTGTACACCGCATGGTA
The DNA here is from genome assembly GCF_002160955.1 of Gemmiger sp. An120. Lineage (GTDB taxonomy): Bacteria > Bacillota > Clostridia > Oscillospirales > Ruminococcaceae > Gemmiger_A > Gemmiger_A avium. The sequence continues at coordinate 361,095 of NZ_NFLN01000001.1, read as the reverse complement.
CACCTTGTGGAAGTCAAAGCTGTCGTACCCGTCACGGGCCACCGCGTTCAGCTGATCCAGACGATCCAGCGCCCAGCGGTCCAGCTCGGTAAGCTGATCGTCCGCCACCAGATCGGTGCGGGGATCAAAGCCGTTCAGGTTGCCCAGGATAAAGCGGGCGGTATTGCGGATCTTGCGGTACGCCTCGCTGAGCTGCTTGACAATCTCCTTGCTGATGCGCACGTCCACGGTGTAGTCGCTGGAGGCGACCCACAGACGCACGATATCGGCACCGTAGTCCTTGATGATCTCGCTGGGTTCCACGCCGTTGCCGGCAGACTTGTGCATCTGCTTGCCTTCGCCGTCCACTACCCAGCCGTGGCACAGGACGTTCTTGTAGGGAGCAACGCCGCGGGTTGCGACGCTGGTGAGCAGGCTGGACTGGAACCAGCCGCGGAACTGGTCGCCGCCCTCCATATACAGGTCAGCGGGCCAGTGCAGTTCCGGACGCTCCTCCAGAACCGCCACGTGGGTGGAACCGGAGTCGAACCAGACGTCCATGATATCCTTGTCCTTCTCGAACTCGGTACCGCCGCATTCGCAGGTGTAGCCGGCCGGCAGGATCTCAGAAGCCTCGTACTTGTACCAGGCGTCGCTGCCCTCCTTGCGGAACAGGTCGCTGACCGCCTTGATGGTCTCGTCGGTGATGTGGTACTTGCCGCACTTCTTGCAGTAGAAAGCCGGGATCGGCACGCCCCAGGTACGCTGACGGCTGATGCACCAGTCGCTGCGGTCACGCACCATGCCGGTCATGCGGTCATGGCCCCAGCCGGGGAACCACTGCACCTGGTCGATGGCCTTGTAGACGTCCTCTTTGAAGGCGTCAATGGAGCAGAACCACTGCTTGGTGGCACGGAAGATGATGGGGCTGTGGCAGCGCCAGCAATGGGGATACTGGTGGCTCATGTGCTGAACGCCCAGCAGATGGCCGCTCTCCTGGATATGCTTCAGGATCACCTTATTGGCATCCCAGACCTTCAGGCCGCTGAAGGGGCCGGCCTCGGCGGTCAGGTAGCCGCCGTCGTCCACCGGCACCACCACGGGGATCTGGGGATAGTTGCGGGTGCAGACCTCGAAGTCTTCCACACCATGGCCAGGAGCCGTGTGAACACAGCCGGTACCGCTTTCCAGCGTGACATGGTCGCCGTTGATCACCAGGCTCTTGCGGTCCAGGAAAGGATGCTGAACCTGCATCAGTTCCAACTCGCTGCCGCGCACAGGCTCGCCCACGATCTCATAGCTGTCGATCTTGCAGGCCTGCATGGTGCTCTCCACCAGGGCCTCGGCCATGACCAGGTAGTCCTCGCCTACCTTGACGAACACATAGTCATAGTCGGGGTTCAGGCAGATGGCCACGTTGGCGGGCAGGGTCCAGGTGGTGGTGGTCCAGATCACGAACCAGGCCTTCTCCATGGGGATGCCGCGCTTGGCCAGGATGCCGTTCGGGTCGTCGGTGACGTTGAAGCGGACGTAGATGGAATCGCACTCGTCCTCACCGTACTCGATCTCCGCCTCGGCCAGGGCGGTGCGGTCCTCCGGGCACCAGTACACAGCCTTCAGACCCTTGTAGATATAGCCCTTCTTGGCCATCTCGCCGAAGATCTCGATCTGACGAGCCTCAAATTCCGGCTTCAGGGTCAGGTAGGGATCCTTGAAATCACCGATCACGCCCAGGCGCTGGAACTGCTCGCCCATGATGTCGATATGCTCGGTGGCGAACTCGTGGCAGACCTTGCGCAGCTCCAGCTTGGAGATCTCGCCCTTGCCCACCAGCTGCTTCATGGCTTTCAGCTCGATGGGCAGGCCATGGGTATCATAGCCGGGCACATAGGGAGCCTGGAAACCGGTCATGTTCTTGTAGCGGACAATGATGTCCTTGATGATCTTATTCAGCGCCGTGCCCATATGGATGTTGCCGTTGGCATACGGAGGGCCGTCATGCAGCACATACTTGGGCTTGCCCTCGTTGTGCTTCATGAGTTCTTCATACAGATGGTTCTCCTGCCAGTCGCGGAGCATCTCCGGCTCCTTTTTGGGCAGGCCAGCCCGCATATCAAATTTGGTGCTGGGAAGATTGATGGTCTTGTTGTAATCCTGTGCCACTGGTCTATACTCTCCTCGCTGCGTTTTTTGTGTGCGGTCAGTCGCTGAATTTAATGCCCTGGAACCCGTCAAATACCGACGGCTCCTCCTCGGCCGGTTCCTCTTCCGGAGCGGCGGGGGCATCCATCAAATTGGTGAAGTCGATCTCGGCGCCGAAGTCCTCTTCCTCGTCCTGGGTTTCCGAAACGCCGGAAACCGCTGTCCAGGGGGAAGTTTCCTGCTGCGCCGGCTGGGCAGGCTCGTCCATCTCCGCAGCAGCCGGTTCCTGCGCCGCGGGCACAGCCGGCTCTTCCGGGCTCTGCACCGGCTCTTCTTCCTTCTCGGCCGGGACTTCATCCTCATGGCCCGGCAGCGTGCTGAGGGACTCAATATGCTGCCGGTACAGGTTCAGCACATTGGTCTTGAACGCTGCCACCTCGGCACTGATGCGCTGGTACTCCAGCGTCTCGTCCTGCACCTGCTCATGAGCCTGGCGGGTGATGTCCTCCGCGCCGATACGGGCCTTGCGGATGATCTCCTCCGCTTTCTGCTTGGCCTCGTGGATCACGTTTTCACCCATACGCTGGGCGTTGAGAAGCGCCGTCTTCAGATTGTCCTCGTCCTTGCGGTACTCTTCAATCTTCTGCGCCAGAATATACAGCTTTTTGCGGAATTCTTCCTTTTCCTTGGTAAGCTCGTCGATCGTGTCAGCCACCTGCTGCAGGAACGAGTCCACATCCTCTGCCCGGTACCCGCGCATGGACTTTTCAAAGGTGACGGTGCGGATCTCCTGAGATGAAATCATGATCTACCCCTCCGGTCGTGTAAGAATGTTGCGCATGGCTCAGCCATACTGAAAAAATGTAAGAAACAAACGGTCTTTGCGGCTTTTTCCGCCCAGCTGCTGCACGCGAAAGCGCCCCATCCCCCGCACGGTGAACACGTCGCCTTCATATACATCGGTATGGGCAGCCGAAACCGGGATATGGTTGATCTCCAGCCGCCCGGCCCGGATCAGGTCACAGGCCTGCCCGCGGGAAATATGCAGCATGGCAGCCAGCACACTGTCGGCCCGCAGGGACGCCACCGTGACGGTGTGGCTCTCCCGCTGGGGCGCGCACAGCTCCTGAGGAATATCCGCAAGCTGCGCCATCTCGGCCCGGGCGGATACCCGGCCTGCCGAAGTCAGCTCCTGGCAGATCAGCCGGGCAGCCGGTTCCAGCGCGCACACATACGCCTGCTGGGCCGGTGCCGCCTCTATCAGGATATCCCCTATGCTCTCCCGCTTGATGCCCAGGCCCAGAATGGAGCCCAGCAGGTCCCGGTGGCCGGGGCCCGGCTGGCCGAATTCCACCCGGACGCAACAAAGCGGCGGTTCGCCATAGGCGCCCGCCGGCCTTATGCACAGCAACTTCCGTTCCGCTTGTTCAAATCCTCCCTCAAAACCGTAACAGGCACAGCCGGCACGGTTCATGGCGGCGACACACAGGTCCTGTTCCCGGTCGCTCAGGAAAGATGTCCAGCGAACCCGGCCGCTGCTTTCAGCAGCACGGGCCAATTCTTCCGCGCGGCGCATCACAAGCCGCTCATGATCGTCCCGCGGCGGGATAAAGCCGCGGGTTGCAGGCTCAGAAGAATACGCCATTGCTCTCCAGTTCGTCCAGCAGATCGCCCATGATGTCCACGTTGTACGGGGTGATGATAAAGGTGCTGTTGGCAACCCGCTTGATCTGACCGTTGTTGGCATACGCCACACCGGACAGGAAGTCCACCAGGCGGCGGGACACTTCCTTATTGGTGGATTCCAGGTTCAGTACCACCGTACGCTTGGCGTTCAGGTGATCCGCCACCGTGCTGGCATCCTCAAAACGTTCCGGCTTGACAAGCACCACCTTGAGCTGGGTGGTGGCGTTGATATTGACCACCTTGTTGCGCTTGGAACCGGAATCCGCCTTGGGTTCCTCTTCCACTGCTGCAGCCCGGGGGCTCACAAAATCTACTTCGTCTTCCCCATAGTAATCATCCGCGTCTTCTTCGCCGATGCCAAGAAAATCTTTCAACTTATCCAGCATGGTCCCATCTCCTTTGCGCAGCCGGGCAGATCAGGCAGCCGCGGCCACAATACAATATGTTATTATTATCGCTTTTTTTGTGCCGGATGTCAACTACGCACAAGGCTGTGTCACAGCTTTTTTCCGTCGTACAGATCCATGCCGGATACGATAACCTCATCGTACAGCCGGACCTCACTGTCGCCGCCCACCTTGCCGTCTGCGGGAACCAGCAGATAGTTCTCATCTTCGTACAGCACGACAATGTTCCGCTTGCGGGCCAGGTTGCCATATTTTACATACACGCATTTCTGGCCATCCACAATATGCAGCGCCTGGGCCGGAACCCGGATTCCCTCATAGCTGGCAAAGTCGATCCGCGCTGTTTCCTGGCCCAGGGCCAGGATATCCGCACCCATATACTCGCACTCCAGCGTGACCTTGACGAGGCCGGTTCCCTCCTCCTCTTCCAGGCTCAGGACCTTGGCAGGCAGAACGGTATCGCTCCGGTTGGGGAAGCTGACGCTGACCTTGCTGCCCACCGTAAACTTTTCGCTTTCTTCCAGGGTGCAGACCCCGTAAAAATGCCAGGTATAGCTGGTAACGATCTTGCCGGAATAGGCATCCGAGGACTGCAGAATACCGGTTTCCAGGGCCGCGGACAGTTCCGAAGCCGTCATACCGGCCAGCGTTTCCCCGTCCGCCGAAAGGAACGACGCCTTGTCGGAGGAGATGAAGTATCCGCCGGAAGGCGCTGTTACCGCCGCCGGGCTTCCCAGCTGCTGGGTCAGCGCGTCCTTCTGGGCGTTCAGTTCCGCAAGGGTATCGGCAAAACCCGCGCTCTGGCCGGTAGTGACCTTGAGCCGGTTGGAGGCCAGCAGGTACTCCTGCGCCCCGCTGGATGCCTGGCCGAAATCATGGGCTGCCAGCGCGTCCAGAATATCCAGCGTGGCGGTTCGCATCGAGGCGCTCAGGGTGTCCACATTTCCGCTGACCTGGCTGCTCTGCAGCACCTGGATCTCCTCTTCCACCTGCTGCAGCTGCTTGCGGCACTGTGCCTGTGCGGCGTCGGTGTACTGCTCCGCCACCTGCGTGCCGGAGGACACACGGATGCCGTCCGCTACCAGATAGCCGATCTCGCCGCTGCCGGCGGGCAGTGTCTGCTCGCTGAACACCACGGCGCCCTCACAATACAGGCTGTCGGTCATGGTGGCGGTTACTGCGGTTTCGGTAATATAGGGCCGGTTGGCAAAGTGGAACAGCATGACCGCCAGATACAGTGCGGGCGCCGCCACGGCCACCACCAGGATGGTGCGCAGCAGGGTTTGTCGTAAATTGTTCATCTTTGCCTGCCTTTCCTGCCGTTATACCGGCGCATCTTTGTATTCCGCTTACAGTTCCTGCCGTACCCGTTCCACCGCGAGACGGCACACCGCCGGGTCACAGGCGTCCAGCCAGACAACGCCATCCATATGGCGGAACCAGGTCAGCTGCCGTTTGGCGTACCGGCGTGAGGCCTGTTTCAGCTGGGCGGTGCAGTCTTCCAGGGTTGCCTGCCCGGCAAAAAACGGGAAATATTCCTTGTATCCGATTGCCTGGGCCGCCGTGGGATAGTGGTCCCGGTTTTCCCAGACCCGGCGGGCCTCTTCCAGCAAACCGCGGCTGAGCATAACGTCCACCCGGCGGTCGATCCGTTCATACAGCCTTGCCCGGTCCGGGTCGGACAGGCAGAACAGCAGCGAGTTGTAGGGCTTTTCCTGCGGCAGGGAGGCCGCGTTGCGCTGTGCCAGCGTCTGGCCTGTGGAGATGGAAAGTTCCAGTGCCCGGATCAGCCGCTTGTGGTTGTGGGGGTGGACCGCTTCGGCCGCCTGGGGGTCCCGCTGACAGAGTTCTTCGTAGAGGGCCTGTTCCCCCTCCGCTTCCAGGCGGGCGCACAGCGACTGCCGCAGGCCGTCATCCTCCGGCGTGAGGGAGTAGCGGCGGCCATCCAGCAGGCTGGACAGATACAGGCCGGTTCCGCCTACCACCAACGCCAGCTTGCCCCGGGCATGGATATCCCGGATGCAGGCATCTGCCTGCTCCACGAAATCCGCCGCGCTGTACGGAACTTCCGGGTCCAGGAAATTGACCAGATGGTGCACAACGCCGCCCATCTCCTCGGGGGTTACCTGGGCCGTGCCCACGGTAAGGCCCTTGTACACCTGCATGGAGTCGGCACTGATGATCTCCGCCCCCAACTGCCGGGCCATCTGCACCGACAGGGCGGTTTTTCCGCAGGCGGTGGGGCCGCCCAGCAGGATCACACGGGGTTTATCCAAGCCTGCCAAACTGCTTTTCCAACTCCTTTTTGGTCAGTTTCAGCACCACCGGCCGCCCGTGCGGGCAGAACGGCGGCACCTTGCCCGCCAGGATCTCCTGAGCCAGGTGGAGCAGCTGCGCGGCATCGCTCTTGTCCCCTGCCTTGATGGCGGCGCGGCAGGCGATGGAGTGCAGCACCCACTCGGTTTTTTCGCTTACGGCGTCCCGGCTGCCCGCTGCCAGGCGGTCGGCCAGTTCCACCAGCAGTTCTTCCACATCGTTCGGGGGAACATCCGCCGGAACGGCGCGCACCAGCACGGTGCGGTCGCCGAAGTCCTCCGCTTCCAGGCCCGCGTCCTGCAGCAGCTGCTGATGCTCCAGAACCGCCTGCTTTTCCTCGGCGGAAAGCCGCACTGTTACCGGGGCCAGCAGCATCTGGCTGCTGACGCGGCCGTACTCGGCGGCCAGCTTTTCATACAGCAGCCGTTCATGGGCGGCATGTTTGTCGATCAGGCACATCTCGTCGCCCCGCTGGGTGATGATGTAGGTGCGGAACACCTCGCCCACATACCGCAAAGGCTCGATTTCCGGTTCAGGCTCCATCGTGATCTGCTCGGCGGCCTGAACGGGGGCCGGCTTTGGCGGCTCGGTTTGCGGTTCTTCCCGGGGCATTTCCGGCTGCGGGGCGGGCGGTTCCGCCCGTTCCGGTTCCGCCGGGCCTGCGGGCGGCATTTCCTCGACCGGCAGGCTCAGTTCCTGCTCGGAACGCACGGTATACACAGGCGTTTCCGGATCCGCCCCCACCGGGCGGCTGCGAAGCTGGCTTGCGCCGGCAAACATCTCGTTGATCTGCCGCATGGTCTCGACAGCGCGGGCAGAAGGCGCGGCGGTGGAAACCACTGCCGCCGGACGGGGAGCAGGCTGCACCGCGGGAGCGGCCGGTTTTGCCGGGGCAGGTACCGGCGCGGCCGCAGGCTTTTGCGGCGCCTGTACCGCCGTGCCCGGTTTTGCGCCGGACGGTGCAAAGGAGAACACCCGTTCCCCGGCGGCCGGGCGGGTGACCACCGTTTTGACCGCCCGGTAGACCGCGTCGAACACGTCCCCTTCCCGGGCAAAGCGCACCTCGGTTTTGGCGGGATGGACGTTTACGTCCACCAGCTGGGGCGGCATCTCCAGATTCAGCACACAGCCGGGGAATTTGCCCTGCATCAGAGTGCCTTTATAGGCGTTTTCCAGCGCGGCCATCATGGTGCGGTTCTTGACAAACCGGCCGTTGATGAAGAAGAATTGCATACTGCGGCTGGCCCGGCAGCCCCGGGGGGCGGTGAGCAGGCCGGAAAGCCGGTAGGGGCCCTCCCCTGCCGGTTCCAGTTCCAGCAGGTCCCGGGCAAATTCCCGGCCCAGCACCGCATAGGCGGCGCTGCGCAGACTGCCGTCTCCGGCGGTGGCAAACTGCTGCTTGCCGTCCCGCACAAAGCGGATGGCCACTTCCGGATGGGACAGGGCGATGCGGCTGACCACCTCCGACACATAGGTGCCCTCGGTGGCGTCCTTTTTCAAAAACTTCATCCGGGCCGGGGTGTTGTAAAACAGATCCCGCACCTCAATGGTGGTTCCCTGCGGACGGGCGGCTGTTTCCAGCCCCAGCTCCTGCCCGCCCTCGATCCGGTACAGGGCGGCAAACTCCTCGTCCTCGGTGCGGGTGAGCAGCTGCACCCGGGCCACGCTGGCGATGGAAGCCAGCGCCTCGCCCCGGAAGCCCAGCGTATGGATGCTGTCCAGATCCTCTTCGGTGCGTATCTTGCTGGTGGCATGCCGGATAAAGGCAGTGGGCACATATTCGGTGTCAATGCCGCTGCCGTTGTCGGATATGCGGATCAGGGAGATACCGCCCCGCTCCAGTTCCACCGTTACCTGGGTGGCACCGGCGTCAATGGAGTTCTCCAGCAGTTCCTTGACCACCGACGCGGGACGTTCCACCACCTCACCGGCGGCGATCAGTTCCGCTGTATGCTGGTCCAGCACATGGATCACGGCCATGCCCCTTCACCTCGTTTCAAAAATGCTGTTTCAGTTCGTACAGGAAATTCAGCGCCTCGATGGGGGTCAGTGTTTCCACATCCAGGCCTTTCAGCTTCTCAATTACCTCGCTGGGCACCGACGGGCTGTTGTATTCTTCCAGCTTGTCGAAGTCCAGCTGCTCCACCTTATGCGCGTCCGGCGCGGTGGCCTCCAGCCGCCGCAGCACCTCTTTGGCCCGGCGGGTAACCTGGGCGGGCAGACCGGCCAGGCGGGCGACCTCAATACCGTAGCTGTCGTCGGCCGGGCCGCGCACGATCCGGCGCAGGAAGGTGATGTCCTCGCCGCGCTTCTTTACGGCGATGTTGTAGTTCTTGACCCCGTCCAGGGTATTCTCCAGATCGGTAAGCTCGTGGTAATGGGTGGCAAACAGGGTTTTGCAGCCCAGGCCCTTGGACGGGTCGGCGATGTGTTCCACCACCGCGCGGGCGATGCTCATGCCGTCAAAGGTGGAGGTGCCGCGGCCGATTTCGTCCAGAATGACCAGGCTGCGGGGGGTGGCATTCTGCAGAATCTCGGCCACCTCGGTCATCTCCACCATAAAGGTGGACTGCCCGGCGGCCAGGTCGTCCGACGCGCCCACGCGGGTGAAGATCGCGTCCACCACACCCACATGGCAGGATGCGGCCGGCACAAAGGAGCCGATCTGGGCCATCAGGGTAATCAGGGCGTTCTGCCGCATGTAGGTGGATTTGCCCGCCATGTTGGGGCCGGTGATAATGAGCATCCGGTTGTCCCCCTGATCCAGCAGGGTATCGTTGGGCACAAACAGCGCCCCTTTGAGCATCTGCTCAATCACCGGGTGGCGGCCCTCGGTGATATGGATCTCGGTGCCCTCGTCCACCTCCGGGCGGGTGTAGCGGTTTTCTACCGCGGTCTGCGCCAGGGAGGCCAGCACATCCAGCTGGGCCACCGCGTCCGCCGTGGCCTGGATGCGGGCCTGCTGCCCGGCGATCCGCTGGAGCAGTTCCTCAAACAGCTGCCGCTCCAGCACCAGAAGCCGCTCGTTGGCGCCCAGGATCTTGTTTTCCCAGTCTTTGAGTTCCGGGGTTATGTACCGCTCGGCGTTGGCCAGGGTCTGCTTGCGTACAAAGCTGGCCGGCACCTGGTCGGAGAAGCTCTTGCTGATCTCAATATAATAGCCGAACACCCGGTTGTACCCTACTTTCAGGGTGCGGATGCCGGTTTCTTCCTTGAGTTTGGCCTCCATCTGGGACAGATAGTCCCGCCCGCCGTGGACGATCTGCCGCAGTTCGTCCACCTCGGCGGAGTAGCCCGCGCGGATCACGCCGCCGTCCTTCAGAGTGGAGGGCACCTCTTCATCCAGCGCGGAGAACACATCGTCCCGGATATCCTCCAGCGGGTCGATCCGCGCCGCCATCTCGCTGAGCACCGGGCTGCCGCACCGGTCGGCCATCTCCCGGACAGCCGGAAGCTGGCAGCAGGTCTGGGCCAGGGCGTACACATCCCGGGGCGAGGCGGTGCCGTACACGCTGCGGGTGAGCAGGCGCTCCATGTCGAACACCCGATCCAGCGCGGCGCGCAGTTCATCCCGCTCCACACCGGCGTTCACCAGCGCCTGCACCGCGTCCAGGCGGCGGTTGATCATGGCGGCGTCCACCAGGGGGCGCTCCAGCCAGTCCCGCAAAAGGCGCTTGCCCATGGCGGTTTCGGTCTTGTCCAGTACCCAGAGCAGGGTGCCTTTCTTCTCCCGGCCGCGCATGGTTTCGGTCAGTTCCAGGTTCATGCGGGTGATGGGAGACAGCTGCATATACTGGGTCTCGGCATAGCTGTAGATGGTTTTGAGCCGCTCCACGCCCCGTTTCTGGGTACGCTGCATATACTGCAGCACCGCGGCCAGCGCGCCGGGCACATTGCCGCTGGGGTCAATGTGTTCCTGCGCGGCCCAGTCCTCGCCGAACTGGGTTTTGAGCAGCTCGTCCACCCGCTCCGGCTGGTAGTACTCATCTTCCATGAGTTCCACCGAACAGGTCATCCGCTGCTTGATATACTGGGTGACCTCTTTCAGATCCAGCACGGCCCCGTTGAACAAAATTTCGGTGGGAGAAAAGCGGCACAGTTCCGCAATGATGGTTTCGCCGGGCGCGATGTCCCGGATCTCGGTGGTATGGGCACAGCCGGTGGACACGTCCGCAAAGCACAGGCCCACCCGCTCCTTGGTGCGGTAGATGCTGCACAGGTAGTTGTTGCGGTCGTCCTTGAGCATGCTGTTCTCAATGACGGTGCCGGGGGTGATCACACGGATCACGTCCCGCTTGACCAGGCCCTTGGCCAGGGCGGGGTCCTCCATCTGCTCGCAGATGGCCACCTTGTACCCTTTGGCGATCAGGCGCGCCACGTAGCTTTCGTAGCTGTGGAACGGCACGCCGCACATGGGGGCGCGCTCTTCCTGCCCGCAGTCCCGGCCGGTCAGGGTCAGTTCCAGTTCCTTGGACGCGAGGATTGCGTCGTCGTAGAACATTTCGTAGAAGTCGCCCAGCCGGAAGAACAGAATCTCGTCCTTATGCTGTTTTTTCAGTTCAAAATACTGCGCCATCATGGGGGAAAGCGCCGCCATGCTCATTCACCGTCCTGATCGTTGGAGTAAAGCGGCGCGGCCGGCCCTCTGTTCGTGCCGCCGCGCCGTCTGTTCAGATGTTATCTATCAGCCGCAGCCGCCGCAGGTGGAGCAGCTGCCGGAGCAGCCGCCCTGGGGCTCTTCCACCAGCATCGGGTCGCCGCCGTTCATGGCGGTGTTGATGATCGCGTCAATGTGGCTGATCATCGCCTCGGCGCGGGTCTTGGCCTCGTTGTAGGCCACCATGCCCTCGCTGGCCATGATCTGGCTGTACAGGGTGTTCACCTTGGTGTTCAGCTCGGCCACACGGGCTTCATCCCGCTCCTCCTTGCTGATCTCGTTGTTCAGATCCATGCGGGCCAGGTTGAACTCGCCGATCATGTCCTGCAGTTCCTGGTTTTCGTCGTTGGCACGGCGGGCAGCGTCCAGCGCCAGATAGCGCTCGTCGGTCTGCAGGGCTACAGCGGCTCTCTTAAACATCTCAATTGCGTCCATGGTTTGAATCTCCTTATTTTTCATAGTTACGGCGCGGGGTGCGCTGGGAATGTATAGTGTGCTCAGGCCAGCTGCCCCTGCAGCATGGCACCCCGGGCGCCAGTCAGGGTAACGCGGGCATACTGCCCCAGCAGCGCCGGGTCGGCGGCAAATTCCACCACCAGGTTGTTGTCCAGACGGCCGTTCAGGCAGCCTTCGGTGCGCCCGTGGGATTCCACCAGCACGGTGACGGTGCTGCCCACCAGTTCGCTGACCAGCTTGTGGGAAATCTCATCATGCAGCGCCAGCAGGCGGGCCATCCGGTCGGTCTTTTCCTTGCGGGTGATCGGGTCCGGCATGGTGGCCGCCTTGGTGCCCTCCCGCCTGGAATAGATAAAGGTGAACAGCTGCATATAGCCGATCTCCCTGACCAGATCCAGCGTGGCCTGGAAGTCCTCCTCGGTTTCGCCGGGGAAGCCCACGATGATATCGCTGGATAGGGTCAGGCCGGGAATCTTCTCCTTGGCATAGCGGATCAGATCCCGGTACTGGCCGGCGGTATAATGCCGGTTCATCTGCTGCAGGATCCGGTCGCTGCCGGACTGCACCGGCAGGTGGATGTGGCGGCAGATCTGCGGATGGGCCGCAATGGTGTCGATCAGCTTATGGCTGGCATCCTTGGGATGGCTGGTCATGAAGCGGATCTGGTACTCGCCGGGTACCTGGCAAAGTTTTTCCAGCAGGTCGGAGAAATCGATCTGCTCCTCCAGGCCCTTGCCGTAGGAGTTTACGTTCTGGCCCAGCAGGGTGATCTCTTTATATCCCTGCTCCACCAGCTGACGGAATTCCGCCAGCACGTCCTCGCTGCGGCGGCTGCGTTCCCGGCCCCGCACATAGGGTACAATGCAATAGGTGCAGAAGTTGTCGCAGCCGTACATAATGGGCAGCCAGGCCCGGAAAGAGGAATCCCGCCGGATGGGCACCTGCTCCACCACGTCGAACCGCTCCACCGGGGTCTGCAGCAGGCGTCGGCCCCGCTGCAGCTTTTCCGCCAGCAGCGCGGGCAGAGTGTCGATGCCGTTGACACCGAACACCAGATCCACAAAGGGATAGCTCTTTTTCAGCTTTTCCACCACGGTGGGCTGCTGCGCCATGCAGCCGCACACCCCGATGATCAGCCGGGGATTGGCCTCTTTCAGGCTTTTCAGGGCCCCCACGTTGCCGAACACCCGGTCCTCCGCGTGCTCACGCACCGCGCAGGTATTGAACAGGATCAGATCCGCCTGTTCCACACTGTCGCACAGGCCGAAGCCAGCGTCCAGCAGCACGCCTTTGATCTTTTCCCCGTCGTTCACGTTCTGCTGGCAGCCGAACGACCGCACATAGGCCATGGGCGGGGTGTCGTAACAGGCAGCAATCTGCGCGGCTGCCCGTTCATCATGGGTAAAATTGATACGCTCCAAGGAATCACCTCTCTACCGGCCGCCCGGGCAGGCGGCCGTGCGCCGGCAATGCGGCGCCCGTCAAATACACCGTTTTAGTATACAACAAATTCAGATAAAGCACAAGACCCGCCCGGCAGGCTTATTTCGGCTGCGGGTCGGCAGGCTCCCGGTCCCGCTCCAGCAAGGGTTTCAGGTACTGGCCGGTATAGGAGCCCGGAGTCTGGGCCACCTGTTCCGGGGTGCCGCAGGCCACCACGCGGCCGCCCGCGCTGCCGCCCTCCGGGCCCAGGTCGATGATATAGTCGGCCCGCTTGATGATGTCCAGATTGTGCTCGATCACCACCACGGTGTTGCCCGCGTCGGTGAGCTTGTCCAGCACCTTGACCAGCTTGTGCACATCGGCCACATGCAGGCCGGTGGTGGGCTCGTCCAGGATATACACCGTACGGCCGGTCTCCCGCTTGCTCAGCTCCAGCGCCAGCTTGACCCGCTGGGCCTCGCCGCCGGACAGGGTGGTGGCGCTCTGCCCCAGCTGGATATAGCCCAGGCCCACGTCCAGCAGGGTTTTCAGCTTGCGGTGGATGCGGGGGATGTTGGCAAAGAAATTGCAGGCTTCCTCCACCGTCATGTTCAGCACATCGGCGATGGTCTTGTCCTTGTATTTGACCTCCAGGGTTTCCCGGTTGTAGCGGGCGCCTTTGCAGACCTCACAGGGCACAAAGATGTCCGGCAGAAAGTGCATTTCGATCTGCAGGATGCCGTCGCCCTCACAGGCTTCGCACCGGCCGCCCTTTACGTTGAAGCTGAACCGGCTGGGGCCGTAACCCCGCATCTTGGCGTCCTGCGTCTGGGCAAACACGTTGCGGATATCGGTGAACACGCCGGTATAGGTGGCCGGGTTGGAGCGGGGCGTGCGCCCGATGGGCGACTGGTCGATGCCGATGACCTTGTCCACAAATTCCAGGCCCTGGATCTCCTTATGACGGCCGGGACGGGTACGGGCGCCGTTCAGCTCGCTGGCCAGCTTTTTATACAGAATTTCGTTGATCAGGCTGGACTTGCCGCTGCCGGAGATACCGGTCACACAGGTCATGGTACCCAGCGGGATGTCCACCGTGACGTTCTGCAGGTTGTTTTCCCGCGCGCCCACGATCCGGATCTTGTTGCCGTTGCCCTTGCGCCGGGTGGCGGGCACGGTGATCCGCTTACGGCCGGACAGGTACGCGCCGGTGATGCTGCGGGGCTCGGCACAGATGTCCTCCACCGTGCCGGCCGCCACCACCTCGCCGCCGTGAACGCCCGCGCCGGGGCCGATGTCCACGATGAAATCCGCCTGGCGCATGGTATCCTCGTCGTGCTCCACCACCACCAGGGTATTGCCCAGATCCCGCAGGCGCTTCAGGGTGGCGATCAGCTTGTCGTTGTCCCGCTGGTGCAGGCCGATGCTGGGCTCGTCCAGTACGTACAGCACGCCGGTCAGGGCGCTGCCGATCTGGGTGGCCAGCCGGATACGCTGGCTCTCGCCGCCGGACAGGCTGGCTGCGCCCCGGGACAGGGTCAGGTATTCCAGGCCCACGTTCTGCAGAAAGCCCAGACGCTCCCGAATCTCTTTCAGGATGCCGTCGCCGATGCGGTGCTGCATCTCGGTGAGCTGGATATTATTCAGGAATTCCAGTTCCTCCCGCACGCTCATGTCGCAGAACTGGCTGATGGCAATGCCGCCCACCGTGACCGCCAGACTGGTGGGTTTGAGCCGGTGGCCGTGACAGTCGGGGCACTCCACCCCGTTCATGACGGTAGCGATCTCCTCTTTCATCCACTCGCTGCCGGTTTCCCGGAAGCGGCGTTCCAGGTTGTTGACGATGCCCTCAAAGTCGTTGAAGTACCGGCCGGAACCAAACTCGTTCTCCCGGTGCATCTCGATGCGCTCGCCCTTGGTGCCGTACAGGATGGCGTCCACCGCCTCCTTGCTCATCTCGCAGATGGGGGTGTCCAGGGTGAAGCCGTACCGTTTGCCCAGGCCCTCATAGTACATGGAACTTACCGAGCCGTCGGCATAGTACCAGCCGCTGGCCTTGATGGCCCCCTCCCGGATGGAGAGCTTTTTGTTGGGGATGATGAGTTCCGGATCCACCTTCATAAAGGTGCCCAGGCCGGTGCAGGTGGGGCAGGCGCCGAAGGGGTTGTTGAAGCTGAACATACGGGGGGTCAGCTCATCCACCGAGATGCCGTGCTCCGGGCAGGCGTAGTTCTGGCTGAATTGCATCTCTTCCCCGCCGATCACGTCCACCGTGGCCAGGCCGCCGGTCAGGTTCAGGGCCGTTTCCAGAGAATCCGCCAGACGGCTGCGCACCGAATCGTTCAGGGACAGCCGGTCCACCACGATCTCCACCGTGTGCTTTTTGTTCTTTTCCAGGCTGATCTCTTCCTCAAGGTCGTAGAGATTGCCGTCGATCCGCACACGGGCAAAGCCGCTGCGGCGGGCTGCCTCCAGTTCTTTCTGCTGGGTGCCCTTGCGGCCCCGCACCACCGGGGCCAGCACCTGGAACTTGGTGCCCTGGGGCAGGGCCAGCACCGTATCCACCATCTGGTCCACCGTCTGCTGGCTGATCTCCCGGCCGCAGACCGGGCAATGGGGAATGCCGATGCGGGCATACAAAAGGCGCAGATAGTCGTAGATCTCGGTCACCGTGCCCACCGTGGAACGGGGGTTGCGGCTGGTGGTTTTCTGGTCGATGGATACCGCCGGGGAAAGGCCCTGGATCTCATCCACGTCCGGCTTTTCCATCTGGCCCAGGAATTGCCGGGCATAGCTGGAGAGGCTTTCCATGTAGCGGCGCTGTCCGTCGGCGTAGATCGTATCGAACGCCAGGCTGGACTTGCCGCTGCCGGACAGGCCGGTCATTACCACCAGCTTGTCCCGGGGGATGGTCAGGTCGATATTTTTCAGATTGTGTTCCCGGGCGCCCCGGATGATGATTTTATCGTTGCTCAAGGTTGTGTTTACCCTCTTTTCTTTCGTTTGGGTGCCGCTGTGTCGTCTTTCGGGTTTTCGCCCCGGCGCAGCTTGTCGATGCGGTCACGCAGGAAGGCCGCGTGCTCGAACTCCAGCAGGCGGGCCGCCTCCTTCATCTCGCGGGTCAGGCGGGTGATCAGCTGCTCCCGCTCCGCCTTGCTCAGGCGGCGGGTGCCGCTTTTGGCATTTTCCGCCTTGTCGCTGATCTCGATGGTATCCCGGATGCTCTTGACGATGGTTTTGGGCACGATGCCGTGCTCCTGGTTGTAGGCCATCTGGATGGCGCGGCGGCGTTCGGTCTCGGTGATGGCCTGCTCCATGCTGGGGGTGACCTGGTCGGCGTACATGATGACCGTGCCCTCCGCGTTGCGGGCCGCCCGGCCGATGGTCTGGATCAGGCTGGTCTCGCTGCGCAGGAAACCTTCCTTGTCCGCGTCCAGAATTGCCACCAGGGATACCTCCGGCAGGTCCAGGCCCTCCCGCAGCAGGTTGATGCCCACGATCACGTCGATGGCCCCGCTGCGCAGGTCCTTGATCAGTTCCATACGCTCAAAGGTATCCACCTCGTGGTGCATATACTTGACCTTGACCCCCTGGTCGGTCAGGTAATCGGTCAGGTCCTCGGCCATCTTCTTGGTCAGGGTGGTCACCAGCACCCGCTCGTTTTTGTCGGTGCGCTGGCGGATCTCGCCCAGCAGGTCCTCGATCTGGCCCTCCACCGGCTTGACCACGATCACCGGATCCACCAGGCCGGTGGGACGGATGACCTGCTGGGCCACCCGGGTGCTGTGCTCTTTCTCATAGGGGCCGGGGGTGGCGCTGACAAAGACCATCTGGTTGAGTTTCTGTTCCACCTCCTCAAATTTGAGGGGGCGATTGTCAAAGGCGGAGGGCAGGCGGAAACCAAAATCCACCAGCGTCCGCTTGCGGGCGTAGTCGCCGCCGTACATGGCCCGCAGCTGGGGCAGCATCACGTGGCTCTCGTCCACAAACAGGAGAAAGTCCTCCGGGAAGTAGTCCAGCAGGGTGGTGGGAGTGGAGCCGGGCGCCCGGCCGGACAGCACCGCCGAGTAGTTCTCGATGCCCTTGCAGGTGCCTACCTCCTGCAGCATCTCCATATCGTAGTTGGTGCGCTGGGCGATGCGCTGGGCTTCGATCAGTTTGCCCTGCTCAGTAAAGGCGCGCACCTGGGCGTCCATCTCCTCCCGGATGCGGGCCAGGCCTGCCTGCATCTTCTCCTTGGAGACGATGTAATGGCTGGCCGGGAAAATGGCCACGTGCTTGACCACGTTTTTGCGCTCACCGGTGAGAGGGTTCATCTCACTGATGCGGTCGATCTCGTCGCCGAAGAACTCCACGCGGATGGCCACGTCGTTCATATAGGCCAGGTTGATCTCCACCACGTCGCCCCGGACGCGGAACTTATTGCGCACGAAGTTGATGTCGTTGCGCTCATACTGCAGGTCCACCAGGCGGCGGCAGAGCTCGTCCCGCTCCATCTGCATGCCGGGGCGCAGGCTGATCACCATGCTGCGGTAGTCAATGGGGTCGCCCAGGCTGTAGATGCAGGAAACGCTGGCCACGATGATCACGTCCCGCCGCTCGGACAGGGCCGCGGTGGCCGAATGGCGCAGCCGGTCAATCTCGTCGTTGATGGCGCTGTCCTTTTCGATATAGGTATCGGTGGACGGGATGTAGGCCTCCGGCTGGTAGTAGTCGTAGTAGGAGACAAAATATTCCACCGCGTTCTCGGGGAAGAACTCCCGGAACTCGGTGCAGAGCTGGGCCGCCAGGGTTTTGTTGTGGGCCAGCACCAGGGTCGGGCGGTTGACCCTCTCGATCACGTTGGCCATGGTAAAGGTCTTGCCGCTGCCGGTCACGCCCAGCAGCGTCTGGGCCTTGTCCCCTTCCAGGATGCCTTTTACCAGCGCGTCGATCGCCTGGGGCTGATCGCCGGTAGGCTGATAGGGCGCATGAAGTTTGAATTGATCCATTGCCAGAATCCTCCGGATTCAGTATGCCCGTGCGGCAGGCGATTTTCTCATCCGCCGCTGCTCACAAGAAATTCCATCTCCACCGAGCCGTTCCGCAGCCGGGGCAGCCGACCGGTGGCCCGCATAGAGAGATACCGGTCCTGCGCCACTATGATATGATCCAGCAGGGCAATGCCCACCACATCCAGCTGCTGCATCAGCTTGCCGGTGATGACCGCGTCATCCGCGGAGGGGACCTCGTATCCGCCGGGGTGGTTATGGGCCAGCACCACGGTGGTAGCGCCGCTGCGCAGGGCTTCGGCCACCGCTTTCTTGGTGTCCAGCTGGACCGAGTTGCTGACGCCTTCCGCCAGGCGAACCGCCCGCAGCAGACGAAACCGGTCGTCCAGCAGCAGTTCGTAGACAATCTCCATGTTCTGGCCGTGGAACAGCGGCAGCAGGTACTCCGCCTGTTTTTCCAGCGTTTCCAGCCCTGCCCGCTGGGCGCGGCTGCGCAGATAGCAGCGGTTGACCGGCAGATAGGTGGACAGAAGCCGGGCGCTGGCCGGGCCGATGCCCTCCACCTCCAGCAGCTGGTCGTAACTGGCGTCCAGCACCTGATGCAGACCGCCGAAATGGTCGATCAGCCGGTGGGCCAAGGGATTGGTATCCCGGCGGGGAATCACAAAAAAGAGCAGGTATTCCAGCAGTTCGTGATCGGCCAGGCTTTCCAGCCCGTAGGTCTGTACCCGCTGCTGCATCCGGGCCCGATGGTTTTCGTGAACATTGTGTTCTGCACCGGCTTTATCCCGCTGCGCCATCGGCCCATCCCCTCTCTGTGCTTTACATTGGCATCGTATAATTATATACTAAATAAAAACTCTTGAAAAGAGAAAGCGAGCTGCAAAATGAAAAGTTTTACCGCCGGGGCCAATGACGATCAGGTTCGGCTTTCCCGCTTTGTAGAGCGGGTGACGTCCGGGCTTCCCACCGGGCTGCTGTATAAAAGTTTCCGCAACAAACGCATCAAGGTAAACGGCAAAAAAGCCGCCCCGGACTACCGTCTGCAGCAGGGCGACGTAATTGAGCTGTATCTGAATGACGAGTTCTTCCCCGCCGCGCCCGCGCCCCGCCGCGCACCCAAACAGCCGCGGGTGCGCGTTCTGCTGGAAAACGAGGATCTGGCGGTGCTGTACAAGCCCACTCATCTGCTTTGCCACTCCGACCGGACGGGCGACCCGGATCTGGTGAGCGCCTTTCTGGCCTATCTGGGCGAAAAGGGCGAGTTTGTGCCGGACAAAGAGAACAGCTTTACCCCCTCCATCTGCAACCGGCTGGACCGGGGCACCGAGGGGCTTGTGATTGCCGCCAAGACCTATCCGGCCCTGCGGGATATGAACGCCATCATCCGGGAGGACCGGGTGCGCAAGGAATACCTGACCATTACGGTGGGTGCCCCGCCCAAGGGCCGCCATGAGGCATGGCTGTACCACAGCGAGAAGAACAACAAAGTCACGGTGCGCCCGCAGCCTGCCGAGGGATACAAAAAGATCATCACCGAGGTGGAAGTGCTGGAGCAGAACGGGCCGTTCGCGCTCTGCCGTATCGGGCTTGTGACGGGCCGCACCCACCAGATCCGGGCGCACCTGACTTTTCTGGGCGCGCCGGTGCTGGGAGACATCAAGTACGGAAACCGGAAGATGAACGAGCGCACCGGCTTCAAGACCCAGGCGCTGTGCGCCGTACGGCTGACCTTTGGCGAGATCCCGCCGGAGAACACCCTGCAGTATCTGGCCGGCAAAACCGTGGAACTGCCCGACCCGGAAATCGTCCGGCGTTTTCATGCGCTTGCCCGGGCCGGTAAAGACTGACCGGGCTTTCCGGGCAGTCCTGTCTCACCACCAGGCCAGCTGCCCGCCGCTGAAGCGGGGCATGGGGCGGTCTTCAACCCGGTCTTCCTTTGTAAGGCGGCCAATAAGCAGCGGAGAGTCCGGGTCATGGCAGGCTGCCTTGCCCCCGGTCCGGCCGCCTGCGTAACAGTACAGGCATCCGCCTTTGCAGCTATCATAGGCGCCGATGTCCACGCTTTCGGCGCAGCGGCAGGCAGGCCGCTGCCCTGCGGCGCGGGGTACGTCCCACCGTTCTCCACGCTGCGCCGAAAGCCGATCCGGATCAATGCAGCGCGCAGGAGCAATAGGCAGGTCCGTCAGTTCCTCCGCACAGCTGCAAAGCCGGATACCATACCCGGCGGCGATCCGGGCCAGGTCTTTGGCCAGGCACTGCATCTGTTGCCGGTCCGCCTGGCGCAGCCCTGTGCCGCTCATTCCGGCCAGGGTGTCCCGGTACAGGTCCAGGAAACTGATTACACAGGTGCGGGTACACCCCTGCAGGCAGGACGCCAACTTGCGGAAATACTTCCGATGGTAATCCGGCGTATAGTGCGCCGTGAAAAAGATCGGGTCGTATCGCCAGACCATGCGTTCAGGACCCAGCTGTTTTGCCAGCTGGTGAAAAGCCGGGAGCAGAACCTGCCCTTTGGAAGGGATCCCCGGTTCCACGTCCCGGCCATAGGCGTTCAGGGTAAACTGAAAATAGTAGGGATACGCCGCGAACACATCCAGATACGGCAGCAGCGGAACCGGATTCTTTGTCCAGAACACAATGCCGTCCACCGTCTGCGGGTTCAGCTGCAGCCGGTGCACACGGTTTGCCGCATAGGGGCTGCGCACCAGCACCTCCCCCGCCCGGAAACGGGCCGCCAGCCAGGCGGGGTAAAACGCAGGCAGGTCGGTGCGGCGGCTGGCACTGACGATCATTTTTCCGCCTGCTTTCCCTGGTCAGCGCCCCAGAAACGGGCTGTAAAGGCATCCGTGTCAATCGGTTTGCTGTAGTAGTACCCCTGCCCGAAATCGCAGCCCAGGGTGCGGATCAGTTCTTCGTTTTCCTGGGTTTCCACACCCTCTACCACTACGCAGATTCCCAGGCGTTTTGCCATCTGCACCACCTGCTCCATAATAATGCGGGAACGGATATTTCCCTGATTGACCACTTCCATAAGGAAGCCCCGGTCCAGTTTCAGTTCGTCAATGTGCAGACGGCTCAGCGTATTCAGCGAGGAATACCCGCTGCCGAAATCATCCATGGAGATGTGGAAGCCTATCTTCCGCAGCTGTTCAATGCGGGCGTTCAATTCTTCGGCGTTTTCCAGCGCCAGACCTTCCAGAATTTCCAGCGTGATCCAGTGGGCAGGGATATTGTATTGCTGAATGATCTGCTGCAGCTTCGGGATATAGTCCGCCTCGAAGAAAAGCAGTTTGGACTGGTTTACCGACAGCGGAACCGGCTCGATCCCCTGGTCCATCCAGGCACGCAGCTGCCGGCAGGCACAGTCCACCATATACAGATCCAGCGATACGCTGAATCCATTGGCTTCAAACAGTGGGATAAACTGGTCGGGATACAGCATCCGTCCATTGCCGGGCAGCCAGCGCACCAGCGCTTCGGCACCGCCCAGGCGACCGGTACGCAGATCGATCTTGGGCTGCAGATACATGCAAAATTCCCGGTCCTGCAAAGCCTGATGCATATGGCTTTGCACATAGTTGTCTATTTCTTCTTTTTTGTGAAGTTCCGCGTCGTAGATCCACACGGTGCTGAGGTTTGCATTTTTGGCACGCTCCAGCGCAAAAAGCGCCCGGGTCATCGCGCCGTTGATATCCTGCGGGGCAGCGGCGCACTCCGCCGCGGAGAGCATTCCGCAGTACATCATCACCCGATAGTCACTGCTGTGGTTTACCAGGGCGGTGCGGCAGATCTCCTCCACGATCTGATTCAGCCGCTCTGCCACCTGACCGGCGTCCGTGCCCCGCAGAACCGCAAAGAAACGGTCCGCGTTATCGCGGCAGCAGAATTCCTCCGGGAGAAGATGGCCGGACAGCTGCTGGTGAATATGGCACAGCAGGCGGTCCGCCCGCTCACGGCCGAAAATCTCATTGATAAACTTGAACTGATGCACATTCAGTGCCACCACGTTGACATCGCCGGACTGGGGCATCGTCTCGGTCAGCCGCAGCATAAAGCTGCGCAGATTGTCCCCGCCGGTGAGCGGATCCTGAAATGCCATGGCGTGCAGTTCCTGGTTGCTGTGCCGGGTCAGCCGGTACCCATAGGTCAGGAGAATCACCATAAGCAGCAGCGCGCCCGCAAAGGTAACCGCAATCACCATGACGATCCGGTAAATACCGCTGCTTTCCTGCATGCTGTTGACGCAAAGCATATACCAGTTGTTTATCCCAACCGGCTGCAGAAGCGCCTGATAGCTGTGCCCCTTATAGCGGAAAGAAGTATAAATGGTTTCCTGGGCGGCCAGTGCCGCCTGAACCCGTTCTGCCTCCTCGTCGGAAAAGTACGGGCCCTCAAAAATGGTTTCAATATCCTCCTGCACAATGGCATTCTGTGACCGGATCAGGAACCGGCCCTCCGTGTTGATCATATGGATATGCCCGTTTCCGCCCAGCACTGTATCGCCGCTGAGAATGTCGCTGAAAATTTCCAGCTGATCACTGGCGATCAGGGAACCCACCACCTGACCGTTTTTCTCCACCGGAATCCCATATACAAAAATCTTTTCCCGGGTCAGTTCGCTTTCAAACAGGTAAGACAGCACCGTTTCCCCGTTCCATGTCCGGTACACCACGTCCTGAACCTCCGGCTGCATATCGGTTACCTGCACACTGGTGCGCACCGGATCGCCCAGGATTGCCACTATACCCGTATTGTCCACCGGAAAATAGGCCATTGTTACGAAATCGTTGCGCAGGCTGGACTCGTCCAGGATCCGGGCAAAATTGTCTGCCTGTTCCACATCGCTGAATTCCAGAAAGCTGGACATGGTGGTAAGGATTTGGAAATCCGAACTGATCTGCTTGTTCAGCCTGCTTTTATATTCCTCCGTCTCCGCGCGCATCTGGCTGTTGGTGACCTCCACCATGGAGTTCACAAGAAAAGCCGCCACCCCAATGCCTACAGCCAAGAGAAGCAGCACTGCTATCAAAATTATGCCGGCCACATGGCGCAGACGGGCTTGTATCTGGTTTTCTTCCATCGGGTTGTCCCCCTCTCTGCTTGCCGGACAACAGCCGGAGCCTCTTTGCTGTAATGATAGCATATCAAATCTGAATCTGCAAACGTTCCCTCTGGTGTGTTCCGCATTTCCGGGATATACTATAACCATATTCATTCTCTATAAGGAGGCAGCATGTATGTGTACTAGTCTGGCAGCCCGGTCCGCCGGCCCGCTGTTTGGCCGCAACCTGGATCTGGGGTACTCGTTCGGCGAGCAGGTGGTCATTACGCCGCGCAGGTATCCGTTCCCCTTCCGGCTGCGGGAACCGCTTCCCCAGCATTATGCCCTGATCGGCATGGCCACCGTAGCCAACAACTATCCCCTCTATGCGGAGGCCATGAACGAAAAAGGCCTGTACATGGCCGGGCTGAACTTTCCCGGGAACGCGTACTATCCCCCGGCCGAGGACGGAGACACCCAGGCGGTAACCCCCTACGAGCTGATCCCTCTGATTCTGGGACGCTGCGCCGATCTGGCACAGGCGCGGCAGATACTGGAAGGGCTGCGCCTGGCCGCGATCCCCTTTGCACCGGGTTACCCTCTGGCGCCGCTGCACTGGCATATCGCTGATGCTTCCGGCTGCCTGGTTATGGAAGCTACCCGGGACGGCATTCATCTGTATGAGGATCCCGCCGGCGTGCTGACCAACAACCCGCCGTATCCGCTTCAGCTGGCCAACCTGAACAATTATATGCATCTGTCCGCCCGGTCGCCGGAAAACCGGTTCGCGCCCGGCCTGGATCTGCATACCGTGGGCCAGGGCATGGGAGCCATCGGGCTGCCGGGCGACTGGTCGCCCCAGTCCCGCTTTGTCCGCGCCTGCTTTTTGAAGGAGAACGCCCTGTGGGGCGATGCCCCCGAAGAGGCTGTGGGTGAATTCTTCCATATTCTGGACGGGGTTGCCATGGTGCGCGGCAGCGTAATTACGCCGGAGGGCAAACCGGATATTACCACCTATTCCTGCTGTATTGACGCATCCACCGGCATATACTATTACAAAACCTACGGCAACAACCAGATCAGCGCCGTACACCTGCACGGGGCGGATCTGGAGGGTGAGCAGCTGTCCTGCTTCCCGCTGATTGCCGGTCAGCAGATCTGCCACGTCAACGCAGAGAGCTGAGAATTTTTTATGGTAGGGGGCCTGCGCCTTGTTTCAGTTTTTCTGGGTTCGCACCGCATCGGTCTGGCTGGCTGCGCTGTATATGGTATTCGGTATTCTGCTGCTGCTCTTTCCCGGTGAAAGCGGCACGGTATTTATCTGGATGCTTGCTGCCGGTTCAGCGCTGTACGGGCTGGGGCATCTGTTCCGCTATGCAAAAGGGCGCAAAGCGGGGCAGTCTTTGCCCGGGGATCTGTTTTCAGGCGTTCTGACACTGGCATTCGCTCTCTTTGCCATGCTATGGCCTCATGTAATTCTGTCATTTCTGCCGCTGGTACTGGGCGCGCTGCTGTTGCTGGACGGGCTCGGCAAACTTCCCCTTGCCATTGATGCGCTGCGCTACCAGCAGCAGGCGCGTGTTCCTTTGGCTGTTTCCAGCTTTCTGCCGCTGGCTCTGGGGCTGCTCATTCTGATTCGCCCCTTTCAGACGGCCCAGCTGGTGATCCGGGTATTCGGTATTGCGCTGCTGCTGGACGGCGTCAGCGATCTGGCCGCCTGTCTGACGGAACGGCGCAGCCGCTAAGATTTCCGGTTTTGCCGGAACTTATTCAACAGGAAAACGGCGGACAGCCGCGGGAATCACTCCCCGGCTGCCCGCCGTTTTTTATTGCTGTTTTCCGCCCGCACCGTTTTTGTCTCAGGCGGGCAGCGTAACGGTGAAACGGATGGTTTCCTGTTCGCTTTGTGCCTCTATAGAGCCGCCGTGCGCCTCCACAATTTCCCGGGCAATGGCCAGGCCCAGGCCGGCATTTCCGGTATCGGTGCCCCGGGAGGAATCCAGCCGGAAAAACTGGTCAAACATCCGTTTCAGCTTTTCCGCCGGAATCGTTCTGCCGGCGTTCTGGAAAGTCAGCACCACAGCCCCTTCGCGCTGCTGGGCCCGAATCTGCACGGTGGAAGCCGGATAGGCATAATGTGCGGCGTTGTTGAGCAGGTTATCGAACACACGCGCCATCTTGTCCGGGTCGCAGACAACGGTAAGCGTTTGGGGAAGGTCCAGCGTGCAGCGCATTTTCTTCTGGCGCAGGGTCGGTTCAAATTCGCTGACGATCTGTTCCAGCATCCGTTTCAGGTCCACGCTCTGCAGCTCCAGTTCCAGGTGGGTCAGGCTGAACCGGGTAATGTCAAAGAATTCATTCACCAGATCTTCCAGCCGCAGCGCCTTTTCCAGAGCCACGCCGGTATACCGGGCGCGCATCGCCGGGGAAAGTTCCGGTTCATCCTGCAGCAGGGTCAGGTACCCGATCACACTGGTGAGGGGCGTTTTCAGGTCGTGGGCCAGGTAGACCACCAGGTCGTTTTTCCGCTGTTCCGCATCCCGGGCGGCCTGGATATTGCGCAGCGCCTGTTCCCGCACCAGGTTCAAGCGGTTTTCCGCATTTTTCATGGACTCCGGCAGTCGGATGGGGGTATCACCGGGATGGGCCAGCGCGGCGGTGCTTACCATAAGCAGTTCCATATCCCGTATCGGGCGGGCAATATAGAAATAGCTGATCACGGCCCAGCCAGCCAGCAGCAGCACGCAAAAGACTATTTCCACATTGCTTCTGACAAAATGCAGCACTTCATACAGGGCGCCCGGCTGCAAAACAAATGTGTTGTCCAGGATAACGCCGCTGGCCAGCACCAGCAGCAGGATCGCGGCCCAGGCACACAGGTACCCCAGATAATGCAGCCAGGCTTTCAGCGCCCGGTTGCGGCAGGTTTTAATTTTTTCGGAAAAGCTTTGCTCACTCAATGGTATACCCCACTCCCCAGACGGTCTTGATGAATTTCGGTTTGCGGCTGGGCTCGTGCATCTTCTCCCGCAGGCGGGCGATATGACTCATAACGGTATTGTTGCTGTCCATATACTTTTCGCCCCACACCGCTTCGAACAGCTCCTCGCTGGAAACCACCTGCCCCTGGCGGCTGCACAGATACCAAAGAATAGAGAATTCCAGCGGGGTGAGCGACAGTTCCTCCCCAAACAGGGTGCATTTGTGGGAGGCGCGGGAAATCTGCAGCCCGCGGATATCGTACTCCTGCACCGGGCCGCTGCCGCCCGGATTATACCGGGTATACCGGCGCAGCTGGGTTTTCACCCGGGCCACCAGTTCCAGCGGGTTGAAAGGCTTGGTGATATAGTCGTCCGCCCCCAGGGTCAGACCGGTGATCTTGTCCATGTCCTCCACCCGGGCCGTGAGCATCAGAATCGGGAAAAGATGTTGTTCCCGGATGCGGCGGCACAACGCAAACCCGTCCATATCCGGCAGCATCACATCCAGGATTGCCAGATCCAGCGGGTGGTTCTGCACACAATCCAGCGCCTGCGCAGCATTCAGGCATTTGTGCACAGTAAAGCCCTCGTTTGTCAGATACAGCTCCACCAGATCCGCAATTGCCTTTTCGTCGTCAACAACCAAAATATCCATGTGTTCCTCTGTTGTTCTTATTAAAAAAGAGTATCGGTCAGCTTCACTATATCACACCAACGGGGGAATTTCCACACAAAAACGCGGCGGGATTTTGCCTCTTCCCGCCGCGTTTTTCTCTTGTCTGGCTTACAGGATCCCCAGATGTTCAACCAGAATCCGTAGACCCATCAGAACCAGCACCGCACCGCCCAGCAGTTCGGCCCGCTTTTTGCCGCGCATCCCTACCACGCCGCCGGCACGCACGCCGATGGCCGACAGAATAAAGGTGGTCACGCCAATCAGGCATACGGCCTGCAGGATGGGTACCCCCAGGAATGCAAAGGTAATGCCCACGGTGAGCGCGTCAATGCTGGTGGCCACCGCCATCGGCAGCATAGCCCGCCAGCCAAAGGAGGCCTCTACCTTTTCTTCCCCGCCGGTCAGCGCCTCTCGGATCATGTTCGCGCCGATCAGCCCCAACAATACAAAGGCGATCCAGTGGTCCAGATGGGTGATCAGGCTCTGAAACCGCACGCCCAGCAGCCAGCCCAGAAGCGGCATCAGCGCCTGAAAGCCGCCAAACCAGGCACCGGCGGTCAGCGAGTGGCGCAGGTTGACCCGCCCGGCGGACAGACCTTTACACACCGATACAGCGAATGCGTCCATGGACAGCCCCACGGCAACCAAAAACAGTTCTGCTAAACCCATTTGTATGCTCCCTTCATTGGGCGTTTTGGGCAACAAAAAACGAGACCTATTTGCGGTATGCAAATAAGTCTCGTCATGAAAAACAAAGCCAGAGGCACGGCCCCAGTATGTTGACCTTGTTACGCCAAAGCGCCGACTACTCCCTTAGTTCCCGAACATGGTATCACAGCTTGCGGGGCTTGTCAAGCAGCAAACGAAAAATGCGCGGAAAAGGCCGTGAAATCCCTTGCCAAAGTATTGACAAAGGCTTGTCCGCTTTGCTATTGTAAAGTTAACAAAGGTGTTTTTGGCCGTGCCGGCCCATACATTGCGGCCTGTGCGGCCGGCCCTTGAAAATCCGGAGGAGGTGCCTGCCATGGAAGTGCGTTATTTCAAGGAGCCCAGCCGGTTTTTGAACCGGGATATGGAGTTCAAGGTCTACGGGCAGGGCGGCCAGCCCTGTATCGCGTTCCCCTGTGAGTGCGGGCGTTTTTACGATTTTGAGAACAACGGGATGGTTCAGGCTGTGGCGCCTCTCCTGGAAGAAGGACGCTTGCTGCTGATCACGGTGGACAGCATCGACCGGGAAAGCTGGAACGGCGAAGGGCCTGCCCGGCCCCGCATTGAGATGCAGGAACGCTGGCACAACTATATTTGCGAAGAAATCATTCCCCGGGCACTGCAACTCTCCGCCTGGAACGGCCGGGTCCTGACCGCGGGCTGCAGCCTGGGCGCACTGCATGCGGTAAACCTGTACCTGCGCCGCCCCGATCTGGTGCGGGGCGCCATCGGGCTGTCCGGCATCTACAGTGCCGCCTATTTCTTTGACGGCTACATGGATGATCTGGTATACCGCAACAGTCCCATGGACTACATGGCCAACATGCCCGCGGATCATTCCTATATTCCCCTGCTGCGGGATCAGGGCAAGCTGATCCTGTGTGCCGGGCAGGGCGCTTTTGAAAACGACGCGCTGGCCAGCACCCAGGAACTCACCCATATTCTGCGGAACCTGGGCGTGAATGTCTGGAAGGACATCTGGGGCACCGATGTGGTGCATGACTGGCCCTGGTGGTGCAAGCAGCTGCCCTATTTCCTGCGCAATCTGCTGGATACCGGCAACTGACCACTTTGCCAATAACTTTAAAGGCCCGCCGCGCGCTGTGCGCAGCGGGCCTTTGCTCTTTCCTGCCCGATATGCTATACTGACAACGACAACCAAATGCTTCCCGTACGGCACGGGAAAATACAGACAGGTGGGAACAGGATGCAATACGGTTTTATCAAGGCGGCAGCTGTCTCCCCCGCGCTGCGGGTGGCGGACTGCGCATTCAACGCACAGGAACTGATCCGGGCTTTGCAGGATGCGCACGAGCAGGGCATTCAGCTGCTCTGTACCCCGGAACTGGGAATCACCAGTTATACCTGCGGCGATCTGTTTTTGCAGGAGCCTCTGCTGCAGGGGGCCAAGCAGGCGCTGCGCCGGATCGTACAGGCCAGCGCCGGGCTGGATCCGGTGCTGCTGGTAGGTCTGCCCCTGCTGGTGGAACAGAAATTATACAACTGTGCGGCGGTGGTGCATGACGGCGCTGTGCTGGGTTTTGTGCCCAAAACCCATCTGCCCAATTACGCCGAGTTTTACGAACTGCGGCACTTTACCCCCGCCCCGGCGGAAACCGTGACGGTGGCGTTTGAGGGGCAGCCGGTACCGTTTGGCACAAAGCTGCTGTTCCGCTGCCGTCAGCTGCCGCAGTTCTGCCTGGCGGTGGAACTGTGCGAGGATTTATGGGCCCCTGTTCCGCCCAGCATCGGGCATGCGCTGGCGGGCGCTACCGTGATTGCCAACCTGTCGGCCAGCAACGAGACGGTCGGCAAGGCTGAATACCGCCGCCAGCTGGTAACCGGGCAGTCGGCCCGGCTGCTTTGCGGGTATCTGTACGCCGATGCGGGTTATGGTGAATCCACCACCGACATGGTTTTTGCCGCCCATAACCTGGTTGCGGAAAACGGTTCCCTGCTGGCGGAGTGCGGGCCTTTTGGCACCGGATACGTCTCCACCGAACTGGATGTGCAGCGGCTGGCGGCGGAACGGCAGCGGAACACCTCCTTCTCCCCTGCCGGGCACGACCGGTATCTGGAAATCCCATTTGACCTGACGATGCGGGAAGTTCCCCTTACCCGGCCGGTGAATCCCATGCCCTTTGTGCCCTCTGATGAAGCAGGCCGCGCCAGGCGGTGTGAATTGATCCTGAACATTCAGAGCCAGGGCCTGGCCAAGCGCCTGGAGCACGCCCATGCGAACTGCGCGGTAATCGGTATTTCCGGCGGTTTGGACAGCTGCCTTGCCCTGCTGGTTGCTGTGCGGGCGTTCCGCCTGCTGGGGCGTGACCCGGCCGGCGTACAGGCTGTGACCATGCCCTGCTTCGGCACCACCCGGCGCACCCGTTCCAACGCGGAAGTTCTCTGCCGGGAGCTGGGGGTAAGTTTTCAGGAAGTGAACATTGCCGCCACGGTACAGAGCCACTTTGCCGACATCGGGCATGATCCCTCGGTGCTGGACATTACGTTTGAGAACGCGCAGGCCCGGGTACGCACCCTGGAACTGATGGATCTGGCCAACCAGCAGGGCGGCCTGGTGATCGGCACCGGCGATCTGAGCGAGCTGGCGCTGGGCTGGGCCACCTACAACGGCGACCACATGAGCATGTACGGCGTAAACGCCGGGATCCCCAAAACGCTGGTACGGCATCTGGTGGCCTATGAGGCTGCCCGGGCGGAGAGCGAAGAGCTCCGCCGCGTGCTGCTGGATATTCTGGACACCCCGGTAAGCCCGGAACTGCTGCCCGCTGACGAGAACGGGCAGATTGCCCAGCAGACTGAACAGCTGGTAGGCCCCTATGAGCTGCACGATTTTTACCTCTATCATGTGCTGCGATTCGGCTTTGGCCCTGCCAAGATCCTGCATCTGGCCCGTGCCGCTTTTGCCGGGCGGTACAGCGATGCGGTGCTTCTGCACTGGCTGGAGAACTTCTACCGCCGTTTCTTTGTGCAGCAGTTCAAGCGCAGCTGTTTGCCGGACGGCCCCAAGGTAGGGTCGGCGGCGCTGTCTCCCCGGGGCGACTGGCGGATGCCCAGCGATGCCTGCAGCACCCTTTGGCTGGCCGAGCTGGAACAGCTTCGGAACGGCAACGGAGAAGCCTCTGCCCGGCAGCGCGTAAATTGAATCCCCTATACAAAACGGATGCGGAAAGCCCGGTTGGCTTGCCGCGTCCGTTTTTGTTTTGCCGCATCCAAAAGCAGCCGTTTGTAAAACGCCCGGTCCCGTGTATATTTCGCTGCATTTACAGGTTGACATTTGTTTACCTGTTCTGTTACAATGCAAGTAAGGTAATCAATTGTCTACCAAAGGAGGCAGGATATGGACGTAATTCGATTGTCCGACAGCGAGTGGCTGTTGATGAACGCGCTTTGGGACCACTCTCCCCGTACCATTACCCAGCTGGTGGAGCAGCTGCGGGAGGATACCGGCTGGAGCAAACACACGGTAATCACCATGCTGTCCCGCCTGGAGGCGAAAGGCGCTGTCCGGCACGAGGAAGGCGAACGGGCCAAACAGTTCTACCCCATTCTGGACCGGACCGCCACCCAACGGCAGGAAACCCGCAGTTTTCTTTCCCGCCTGTATGGC
The DNA here is from genome assembly GCF_002160955.1 of Gemmiger sp. An120. Lineage (GTDB taxonomy): Bacteria > Bacillota > Clostridia > Oscillospirales > Ruminococcaceae > Gemmiger_A > Gemmiger_A avium. The sequence continues at coordinate 330,002 of NZ_NFLN01000001.1, read as the reverse complement.
GGCAGTTTGAAGCTGATGGTGAATACACTGGTGGGCGACACCCGCCTGTCCGATGAGGATCTGGCCGCGCTGGACGCCCTGCTGAAAAAAGCGGAGGAGGAACAGCCATGATCGCTTCGGTTTCGGAACTTCTTGTCACCTCGTCGGTATTGATTCTGGCTTTGCTGGTGCTTCGGCAGCTGCTGCGTGGCCGGATCAGCCGCCGCCTTCAGTACAGCCTGTGGGGGTTGGCGGCGCTTCGGCTGCTGCTTCCCTTCTCCCTGCCCGCAGGCAGCAGTGTGATGAATCTTTCCAGTGCCCGCCGTGTAGAGGCCGTCATTACCGGGCAGACCGTCCGGGTGCAGGCCGGCGGCATAGCAGTTCCCGGGCCTGCGGCCGCCGGAACCGGCGCAGCTGCTGCTTCTGAAGGGGTTTCCGTTCTGCCAGTACTGTGGCTGGCAGGCGTTCTGGCCGCAGCGGTATGGTTTCTCTTTGTGAATCTCCGGTTCGCCCGCCAGCTGCGCGCGGCACGCCGTCCGATGGCCGCCGATTGTTCTCTGCCGGTCTACCGTGTCAGCGGGCTCAGTTCGCCCTGTCTGTTCGGGCTGCTGCGGCCGGCGGTATACGTTCCCACGGAAGTAACCGGTGACCCTGCCATGCTGCGGCACATTCTGGTGCATGAAGAGTCCCACTGGAGGCAGCGGGACCACATCTGGGCGCTGGTGCGGGCAGTCTGTCTGTGCCTGTACTGGTTTGATCCGCTGGTGTGGGCAGCAGCGGCGGCTTCCCGGGAAGACTGCGAGCGCGCCTGCGACGAACGGGCTGTCCGGGTACTGGGTGAGCCGGAGCGGATTGCCTACGGGCACACGCTGGTCGCAGTGGTCCGGCGGATGCGCGGGCCGGTCTACCCGGGCTGCACCGCTACCACCATGAGCGCCGGACGGAACAGCCTGCAGCGGCGCATTGCGCTGATCGTTTCCGGCACCCGTACCCGCATCTGGGCGGCGGCGGCCCTGGCGGTCTGCGCGGCAGTGCTGATCGGATGTACCTTTACCGGCCGAAAGGCCGACCCGCAGCAGGCCCTGGATGAACTGGAAAACAGCATTGCCTTTGACGGAACCGCCATTACCTTTACCCTGCCGGAAAGCTACACACCCGCCAGCGACTGGAACATTCTGGTCTATGGTCAGGCCGCTATGGGCACGGACAACATGAGTGTGCATTTTCTGGAACAGGAAAACGCGGATCGCAGTTGGCAGGCCGGCCAGACCTATTCCATTGCTCTGGGGGAAACAACCTATCGCAGCCTGCAGATGGACGCGTATCTGCCCGGTGACGAGGATCCAAGCCTGACGGTGGATCTGCTTGCCAAGGCCGGCATCGAGCCGGCGGCAGCCCTCAGCACCTACTATGTGACCTTCGGCAGTGAGACGGAGGATTCAGCTTTCGACCTGCGGCTGATGCTGCCCGAGGGGTGGGAGGTTCGCTCCAGGCTGGAGGAAGGGGTATACAATATGCCCAACAGCCCCACCGTCTCCTTCGCCAGCCTGCTCTCCCCCATGGATATCTACAACGGAGACGTGCTGGTGGGCATCCTGAAATACGGCCGATACACCCCCTATACCGAAGAACCCGTGCCGCCGGAGGATGAGTATAAAACCGTTTACACGGAACTGCGGCTTTCCAGCGTTGATATCTGGAACCCGTACACGGCGGTAAGCCGGTACGACCAGGGCGAAAGCGGTATTGCGGACGTTATTTATAAGGACAGTGCCTATATGGAAGCCCATCCGGAGGAAAACATGGCATCCGTACCGGAACTTGAAACCAAGGGCCTGCTCTGCTTTAACCGGGAACTGGAAGTCTACATCGCGCTTCGCTTTGAACCGGATCAGGTACCCGACGAGGATACTCTGAATCTGATTGCCGGCAGCCTGCAGATCGGCCCTGTCGGAACACTGTAAACCGGAAGAAGCCCCGCACCGGAACGGCGCGGGGCTTCTTTGTGCCAAGTTTATTTGCTTTCGGCAGCGGCTTTGGCAGCCTTTTTCTCCGCGGCAGCGGCCATGATGTTGGCCACGATGGAGCCGGAGATATTATGCCATACGCTGAACAGGGCGCCGGGCACAGTGGCCAGAGCCAGGTCCGGGAAGACGGTGCCGGCCAGACTGGTGGCCAGACCGCTGTTCTGCATGCCCACTTCGATGGATACAGCGTTGCACTTGGGATCGCTCATCTTCAGCAACTTGCCCACGCCATAGCCCAGGGCATAGCCAAGCAGATTGTGCAGGATCACGACGGTCAGGATCAGGATGCCGTTGGCAAACAGCTTTTCGGCATTGGGGGCCACCACAGCACCCACGATGGTCACGATCGCCACCACCGAGATCAGCGGCAGGATCTCCACAACGGCCTGGGTAAACTTGCCGAACAGCTTGTTGATGATGAAGCCCAGCGCGATGGGGATGATCACGATCTTTACGATGCTCATGAACATGTCCATCATGTTGACGGTGACGGTCTCATGGGCATACAGATAGGTCAGGGCCGGGGTCAGGAACGGAGCCAGAACGGTGGAGCAGGCGGTCATGCCTACGCTCAGGGCCACATCACCCTTGGCCAGGAAGGTCATCACGTTGGAGGAAGTGCCGCCCGGGCAGGTACCCACCAGAATGACGCCCACCGCCAGTTCCGGGCCCAGGGCAAAGACCTTGGTCAGCAGGAATGCCAGCAGCGGCATGATGACGAACTGCGCGGCACAGCCGACCAGCACGTCCTTGGGACGGGAGAACACGACCTTAAAGTCGTCCAGCTTCAGGGTCAGGCCCATGCCGAACATGACCACCATCAGCAGGTTGTTCACCGTAACAATGCGGGTGACCACATTGTAATCCTTGCCCACCCACAAAAAGCTCTCGGGTACGAAGAAAGCAATAACAGCCACGACCAGCACAATAATGGCCATGTATTTGCCCGCAAATTTGCTTACTTTCCTCAACGCTTCCATGTTCATTTCTCCTCTCAGTTTGCCGCTCGGCGGCTATATCCTGAACCGAGTCCGCGGCCCGGCGTCAGCCTGATCCCACACAGGCAAACAAAAAAGCCTTTGCCTCCTGCGCATGCAAGAGACAAAGGCTTGTAAAGCAAGCACTCTGCGGTACCACTCTTATTGCCCGGAAATACCGGACCACTCTGTCCACATCGGGCTGCAGCCAGGCAGCCGAATGGGTGACAGGATAACGGCTGTCAGCCGGCGTAGCTTACTTGAGCCCGGTATCCGGGCGGTTCAGCCTGCAGCTCCGAGGGGATGCTTCGGGCAAAGCACGCTGCTGCCTTTCACCACCCGGCAGCTCTCTGAAAGCGGTCATTTGCCTTACTTGGCCTCATCAACGCTTTATCTTGATGAACTGGCAATGAGGCCATTATACCGCGTTCGGAGAAAAAGTCAACGGGCAGCCACAGGTTTTTCGCTTTTTCACAAAGATCTGTTCGGGTTTTCGCGCACGATTGCCCTTGACAGTTCTGTACGCTTACTTCTCGGCGATCGCTTCGATCTCGCACAGGGCGCCCTTGGGCAGATCCTTCACGGCCACGCAGCTGCGGGCGGGCTTGGAGGTGAAGAACTTGGCGTACACTTCGTTGAAGGCGGCAAAATCGCCCATGTTGGCCAGGAAGCAGGTGGTCTTGACAACCTTGTCGAAGCCGGAGCCGGCCGCTTCCAGAATGGCACCCACGTTCTTGCAGCTCCACTCCGCCTGGGCGGCGATGCCCTCGGGCATGTTGCCGGTGGCAGGATCTACCGGCAGCTGGCCGGAAGTGATGACGAGGTTGCCCACCTCATAGCCCTGAGAGTACGGTCCGATCGCGCCGGGAGCGTTGTTGGTAGCAATAACTTTCATTTGGATACATCCTCCTGTTTTCTGATTTTCTGTGCAATATCCCTCCGCCGCAGCGGGCGGAGGGACAGCAGCATTTTCTGATTTGATTATAGCACAAGGGGCCGCAAAATCAAGCTTGCTCCCCCTCAGCCTTGCGGGCCGCGGCGCCCTTCAGCCAGTCCTTGCCTTCCACCAGGCGGGCCACCATCATGGAGGCCAGGGTATCGCCGGAAGCGTTCAGGCAGGTGGCGGCGGGATCGAACAGGAAACCCAGGGTGGCAATCAGCGGGAACGCCTCTGCCGGGAAGCCAAACAGGCTGACAATCAGCATTTCGCCCACCAGGCCGCCGCCGGGCGCACCGCTGAGCACAAAGGCGGACATTACCGCCACCACGATGGCCATTGCATAGGTATCCACGCCGGTGAAGGGCATTCCGAACACGCCGAACAGGAACGCGATCTTCACAATGGAGCTCAGCACGGAACCGTCCATATGGGCTGTGGCGCCCAGCGGCAGAACCAGGTCGCTCACGTCCTTGGGTACACCGATGTTGTCGCAGGCTTCCTTGTTGACCGGCAGGGTGGCCACCGAACTCTGGGTGGCAAAGGCGGTAACCGCCGGGGCAAAGATGTTTTTGAGCATCTTTTTCACGCCGGTTTTACCGCCGGCAAACAGGGCGTACAGAGGGAAGAAAATCATCACATACAGCAGGCACAGCGGGTAGTACACCACCATGGAGCGGCCATAATCGCCCAGCAGTTCGGGGCCGAACTCACCGATCAGGTTGGCAAAATACGCGCCCAGGCCAATGGGGGCAATCTTCATGATCAGGTCCACGAACTTCATGATGACCTGGTTCAGGTTGCCCAGGAGTTTGCCCACCGGGCTCTCGTCACCGCCGCAGGCGGATACGCAGAAACCGAACAGAATAGCAAAGATGATCAGCGGCAGCATGTTCTGACGGCTGAGCAGTTCAGGGAAGTCGCTGACCGTCAGGCTGTTGACCAGCATTTCAGAAGCACTTTGCATCTCGCCCATCTCGGCCTGGCCCATCTGGATATTGGTACCGGCAGAAGGGCTGAACAAATTGACCCAGCAAAGCACGCAGACGCCTGCGATTGCGCCGGTAACCAGGAACACCAGAATGGTACTGCCCAGAATTTTGCCCAGGCGCTTCATGTTCAGCATACTGCCCACCGCCGAGGCAATGGACACAAACACCAGCGGCACCACAATGGTGAACAGCAGATTCAGAAAGATTTCGCCCAGGGGTTTCAGGGTCTGCCCCAGAGAGGGCGACACCACGCCAATGATGGAACCGACGGCAATGCCGCCCAGCAGCAGGATCGGGAGTTTGTACTGCTCCCAGAAGGACTTTTTGCGCACGGTCTGGTTAGCCATTGTATTGCTCCTTTTTCTCTTCTTCTTTTGGGTTGTCGTCCGGTATGGTTGTACGGTGATAAATCTGCCGCTTACAGCGCGTCCACGGCCGCCTGCAGCTGTTTCATGGCCTGTTCCAGCACACTGCGCGGGCAGGCCGCGTTGAGCCGCATAAAGCCGGTCAGGCTGCGGCCGAAACTCCAGCCCTCGTTCAGGCCCAGACCTGCTTTTTCAATCATAAAGCGGCGCAGCTCCTCGTTGCTCATATGCAGATCACGGCAATCCAGCCACATCAGATAGGTGGCATCCGGCACGGTGGGCTTGATGCGCGGGATATACTGCGCGCAGTAGTCCGCCACAAACCGGAAGTTGCCATCCAGATACACCAGCAGCTGCTCCAGCCATTCTTCGCCCTCATTGAAGGCAGCCTGCATGGCGGTCAGGCTGAACGCATTGTTCCGGTGAATGTCCATCGCGCCCCAGAACTTATCGTACACTTCCTTCATGCGCTTGTTCGGGAACACGGTGGTGGAGGCCTGCAGGCCTGCCAGGTTGAAGGTTTTGGTGCCGGAAATGCAGGTTACCACCTGGGAGGCTACCTCCGGAGACAGGCTGGCGGTGGGGATGTGCTTCTTGCCGTGGAAAATCAGATCGGAGTGGATCTCGTCGCTCACCAGCAGCACGTTGTATTTGCGGCACAGATCCGTCATGCGGGTCAGCTCTTCCCGTGTCCAGACAATACCCAGCGGGTTGTGGGGGCTGCACAGCAGGAACATACTCACCTGCGGCAGTTTTGCTTCAAAATCCTCCCAGTCGATGGTCCAGCGTCCATCCTTTTCCACCAGCTGGTTTTCCACAACCGTACGGTTCCAGGCTTCGGTCACATCATAGAACTCAGAATAGACCGGGGTCTGGATCAGCACCTTGCCGCCTTCCGGTGTAAAAAGCCGGACCAGGGCGCTCAGCGCCGGAACTACGCCAAGGCTCCAGCTGACCAGACTTTTATCAATCGTCCAGCCGTTGCGCCGCTGCTGCCAGCCGCAGATCGCATCGAAATAGCTGTCAGGACGGCTGGTGTATCCCCAAATTCCCTCCTGCGCCCGTGCGGTCAGCGCATCGATGATCGGCTGCGCGGTTTTGAAGTCCATATCCGCTACCCACAGAGGAATCACCTGATCGGTTCCGAATTTCTTGATCCGCTCGTCGTATTTGGCCGCGTTGTTGCGGCTGCGGTCTACTACCTGATCAAAATTGTACTGCATACTTCTGATCCGTCCTTCCCGTGTTGCTGCGAACCCGTTCGGCGTTCGCAAGATTTCGCTTTTCCTGTAGCAACTCCCGTGCCAACCATTCCAATTTTACCGGATGCGGCCGGAAGTTTCGGCGTTTTCTCTTACTATTTCTTGTCTCTTTTGTGTATTTTATCCCAATGTCGGGTCGCAAGCTTCTACGCAAATCGGCAGGGGCTTGCGGTTCAAATTTAATTGGTCACATCAACCAATTAACCAATTTGATTTTCCCGACAGAACCGGACCCCCTGTTCCGTGAGCCGGCTGCCGCCGCGTCCCCGGCTGATCTGCACCAGGCCCTCCCGGTTCAGCGCGGCCAGGATATGGCGCACCTCCAGTTGAGAGAGCGCGACCCCTTCCTCGCGGGCAGCACGCAGCAGGCTGTCGCGGCCTGCTCCCGCACCGGCCGCCAGCAGCAGCCGGCGCAGAACAAATCGTCTGGCTTCTTCCGAACCCGGCTGCTCCATCACCGGCTGCGGCACCGCACGGGCAGGCTGAGGGCGTTCCTCCCGCAGCGGGCAATACCGGAACGTGGGCGGCAGATCCTCCGGCCCGATCACGGCATTTCCGGTACAGCTGAAATACTCCACCACGTTGCGTAGCTCGCGGATATTGCCCCGCCACTGATGGCTGGCCAGCACAGCCCGTACCTCTTCCGACAGGCGGAATCGCGCCCCCAGCCTGGCCTGGAAATGCTCGATCAACAAAAACAGGTCTTCGCCCCGCTCCCGCAGCGGCGGAATCAGCACAGGCAGCGTATTCAGCCGGTAATACAGATCCCGGCGGAAACTGCCCTCTTCCACCCGCTGTTCCAGGTCTTCGTTGGTGGCCGCCACAATCCGCACGTTCACGCTGATGATCTGGTTGCCGCCCACCCGCATGATCTCCCGCTCCTGCAATACCCGCAGAAGCTTGATCTGCAGCGCGGGGCTCATGCCCTCCACCTCATCCAGGAAGAGAGTCCCGCCGTGGGCAAACTCAAACATGCCGGGCTTACCGCCCCGCCGTGCCCCGGTAAAGGCCCCATCCTCATAGCCGAACAGCTCGCTCTCCAGCAGGTTCTCCGGCATGGCGGCACAGTTCAGCGCCACAAACGGGCCGTTCGACCGGGGCGATGCGTTGTGCACCGCATGGGCAAACAGCTCCTTGCCCGTACCGGTTTCCCCGATCAGCAGAACCGGGAGGTCATTGGCCGCCATGCGCCGGGCAATGCTGACACTGCGTCGGATTGCCGCCGAATCGCCCAGCACGTCGTCAAAGGTATATTTGGCGTGATGGCCCTTGTGCAGCAGCTGGCTGCGCAGCTCGTTCTGGCGGTTTTCCGCGTCGCTGAACCGCTGCAGGCCGGCAAAGGCGCCGATGCAGTCTCCGCCCCGCAGGACCGGCGCCATGGTTACGTTCACATTGGTGCCGCCGATCTTCATGACCCGGGGCGGCAGAGGACGCCGGCTTTTCAGGCATTCCCGGAACGGCAGATAGGGATACACGGCGGTGGCCTCCTGATGAAGCGCCAGTTTGCTGTTTACCCCGGTAATTTCTTCCGCTTTTCGGTTACAGGCAAACACCTCCCCTTTCTCATTTACCCCAATCATGCCCTCTTCCAGGATTTCAAGCAGCAGTTCAAACTGGCTTTCCAGGCGGCGGCTTCGGTTGAACATCTGGTCAAAGCTGTAGGTATTGGCCGCCACCGCGTTCTGATACGCCTGAAACCGGGATGTTTCCAGCAATTCGTCCAGCCCAAGACGCAAAGCCGCCTCGGTCATGGTGGAGGCGGTCAGCACCCGCTGGCCAATATCCAGCACTTTTTTGATGCAGGGAGGGGCGTAACGCTGCTCATGGGGTGTTACCACAAGATCATAGTCTTCCGCCCGGACCCGCAGCGGAGACCCCGGATAGTACATCTCAAACACCAGCTGGTTGACCCCCAGCTGGTTCAAGCGGCTGACTGCCTCCCGGGCCATCTTATCGCTCAGATTGACAAACAGTACCCGTGTCCCCGCCGGAAGGTTTTGCAGCTGGCGAACCACTTCCCATAAAAATGTGACCTGGATCTCCATGACTTCGCCGTCAATGGGGATGTACTGACGCAGATCGCCCACCGATTCAAACGCGTCGGTGGAGACCATATACAAATCGGCCCGTTCCAGATTTTCCACCGAACCATCCCGCACACTGTAGGCGGAAATCTGGATCCGCGTGCCGAAAAGCTCCCGGATCTGCTTGGCATAAAACCGCCCCGCCTGCGGATCCAGCGCCACGATAGCGACCTTCTTTTTCATTGCTTCACCGCCCAAACCAATTTATGACCAATTACCAATTTACGCTTTTATATTGCCAGAAAAAGCGGCATTTTGTCAATACTTTTATAGTTTCTTACAAATCGCGCCTCAAATCCTGTTCAAAACCCTCGGCAAACTTTATTATTTAATTCTGGCATGGTTTTTGCTTGCTGATTTGTGAACGGTATTGCCGGTATGTATGGGAACCGGCCATTGATAAAAGGAGATGGAACCATATGCTGAACAAACAGGAAATGCTGACATTGCTTCGACAGGAGGTTGTTCCTGCGTTGGGCTGCACCGAACCGGTGTGCGTAGCGCTGGCCGCCGCCGATGCCTACCACGCCATCGGCGGGCAGATTGTATCGGTAAAGGTTCAGGTGAATCCCGGCGTATATAAAAACGGAATGTCGGTGGGCATTCCCGGTTTCGACCGGGTCGGTCTGAAATACGCAGCGGCACTGGGCGCTTGTCTGGGGAATCCGGAAAAAGGGCTGCAGCTTCTGGAAGAGATCAACAGCATTGTAAGCAAAGAGGCTACCCGCCTGGTGGAGGAAAAGCAGGTTTCGGTGACCATCGCGGAAGAGGAAACCCAGCTGTACGCCCATGCGGAGATCATCACGACCCGCGGACTGGGCATCAGCACCATCCGGAACACCCATTCCAATATCGTATTCACCAGCGCCAACAACCAGGTTCTGGTACAGAAAGAGTATTCCCTGGAAGGCGAGGACGAGCTGCACGAAAAGCTGCGCACCATGACGGTGGCCGAGATCCGGGAACTGGTGGACAGCGCTTCCGCCGAAGAACTGGATTTCATGATGGACGGCGCCAAAATGAACGGCGATCTGGCGGACTACGGGCTGGAGCACCCGCTGGGTATCGGAATCGCCAGCACCCTGAAGAATCAGCTTGGCACCGATGTGCTGGGCGACAACCTGTTCAGCAACACCATGGTACGGGTGGCCAGCAGTGCCGAGGGACGTATGAGCGGCTGCCCCTATGCGGTAATGAGCAGCGCGGGAAGCGGCAACCACGGCATCACGGCGATCATTCCTGTTATGGAGATGGCGCGTCATCAGAATGCCAGCCGGGAAGCCACCGTCAAGGCGCTGGCATTCTCCCACATGCTGAATGTGTACATCAAACTGTTTACCGGCAAGCTGAGCGCCACCTGCGGCTGCGGCGTGAGTGCTGCTGCCGCGGCCAGCGCCGCCATGGTCTGGCTGATGGGCGGCACCGATGCGCAGATGGGCGCCGCAATCATCAACATGTCCGCAAACCTGACCGGCATGATCTGCGACGGCGGCAAGATCGGCTGCGCCCTGAAGCTGGCCACCGCATCCAGCGCCGCCCTGATGAGCGCCTACCTGGCGGTGGGCGGCGTTGTGGTAAACGCAACCGACGGCATCTGTGCGATCACCCCGGAACAGGCCATCCGCAATATGGGCCGGATCAGCAACCCGGGCATGGTGGAGACCGACCGCACGATTCTGGACATTATGATCGAAAAGGACCACGGCGTGTAAAACACCTGGCTATACAGCAGCAGCGCGCCCCTTTGACAGGCCTGTCAAAGGGGCGCGCTGCTGTATTTTTATTTTTCGGAAGGCTCCTCGTGTTTGCCTTCCACAATTCCTTTATGGGATACCACGTTCAGGGCGGTACGCAAAATGATGCGGATGTCCAGCCAGAAACTCATATGAGCAACGTAGTAGCCGTCCAACTCTGCCTTGACCGGGATAGGGAGTTCGTCCCGGCCGTTGATCTGTGCCCAGCCGGTCAGGCCTGGCACGCAGTCGTTGGCACCATACTTATCCCGCTCGGCCACCAGATCGTCCTGGTTCCAGAGAGCGGGGCGCGGGCCCACAATGCTCATTTCCCCTTTCAGGATATTGAACAGCTGCGGCAGCTCATCCAGACTGGTCTTGCGCAGAAAATGCCCCACCGGCGTAATGAACGCATCCGGATTTTCCAGCATATGGGTGGGCATATCGTGCGGCGTATCGGTGCGCATACTGCGGAATTTGTAGATGGAGAAAAAGGTCTTGCCTTTTCCCACCCGTTTCTGCTTGAACAGCACCGGGCCGGGGCTGGAGAATTTTACGCAAAGGGCCAGCACGATCAGCAGGGGCGAAAGAACGATTACAGCCAGCAGGCTGAGAACGAAATCCATAACTCGCTTGAAACAGGCTCGGTACACGGGGCTGTCACATCCTCTCTTCTCCGCCGGCATTGTGATGGAAGGTAGGCACCATATCAATCAGTGCCTGCACCAGATTTTCGCTGTTGTTGCTGTAGGCAATCTGCTTGAGCGCCGACAGATGGTCAAAGAAAGTATTCTTGTTCATCTTCAGCGGCGCGCCAATGTAGATTTTTTCGCTGTCGGTTTTCTGCAGGCCTTCCTCGTCCATGAGCAGTTCCTCATACAGCTTTTCACCGGGGCGCAGGCCGGTAAACTTGATCTCGATGTCTTTATACGGGATAAAGCCGGAAAGCTTGATCAGGTTTTCGGCCAGTTCCAGAATCCGCATGGGCTTGCCCATATCCAGCACGAAGATCTCGCCGCCCTTGGCCATGGCGCCGGCCTCCAGCACCAGGCTGACCGCCTCGGAAATGGTCATAAAGTACCGGACGATATCCGGGTGGGTAACCGTGACCGGGCCGCCGCAGGCGATCTGATCCTTGAACAGCGGGATGACCGATCCGTTGGAGCCCAGTACATTGCCGAACCGAACCGCCACAAACCGGGTAGAGCCGCCCTGCTGGGCCATCGCCTGCACGATCATTTCGCACACCCGCTTGGTGGCCCCCATCACATTGGTGGGGTTGACGGCCTTATCGGTGGAAATCAGCACAAACTGCTCCGCACCGTATTTTTCCGCACAGATTGCCGTGTTGTAGGTGCCGAACACGTTGTTCTTGACCGCTTCTTCCGGGCTGCCCTCCATCAGCGGCACATGCTTGTGCGCCGCCGCATGGAACACCACCTGCGGCCGGTAGCGGGCAAACAGCGCATCCATCTTTTTGGAATCCCGCACCGAGGCAATCTGCACTTCCAGGTTCAGGGCAGTACCATACCGGCGCTTGAGTTCCTGCTGAATATCATACGCGCTGTTTTCGTAAATATCCACGATCAGCAGCTGCGCCGGGTTGTAGGACGCAATCTGCCGGCAGAGCTCCGAACCAATGGAGCCGCCGCCGCCGGTAACCATGATCCGCTTGCCGCCCACCAGCTGGGCAATCGTACTGGACAGGTGGATCTCTTCCCGGCCCAGCAGGTCTTCCACCCGCACATCGCGGATACGGGAGGCCAGGTCCTTGCCGTCGGTGATCATCTTGACAATATCCGGCAGGATCCGCACATTGCACTTGGTGCGGTTGCAGATGGACAGAATCCGGCGCTTGCCTTCTTCATCCAGCGTGGGAATGGCCAGCAGGATTGTTTCGATCTCGCAGCGTTCCACCAGTTCCGGAATATCCTCGGTGGTACCCATGATCTGCACGCCCATAATATACCGGCCCTGTTTTTCCGGCGCGTCGTCCACACAGCAGATGATGTTCATATCGGCGCTGGGCTTCTTGTACTGTTCATGCAGCAGGGTGGACGCCGCGTCCCCCGCGCCGATCAGCAGAGTACGCCGTGACTTGTTGCGGGACTGCCCCAGCCGCACGTTCCGGTACATCCGGTAGGTAAGCCGGGAGTACAGCGTCAGCGTAGTGGCAAACAGCGCGCTCAGGCAATAGACCGATATCGGCACCCGGCGCTCGCTGAATATGAACAGTGTACCCACCACAAACAGGGTCATGGCCACGGCAGATGCTACGCACAGCCGGAAAAACTCCACAATTTCCGCATACCGCCACAAGCTGTCGTACATGCCGAACAGGCCGTAGACGATCTCGTAACAGCAGACGAAGAAAAAGCAGCTGGCCACCAGCAGGCTGGCATAGTCCTGATACTGCACCCGCCCATTGATCAGCACCCAGGGCACCACATAGGCAATCGTAATAATGACTACGTCAAACAGGATCAGCACCTGCTTGCGAAAACGCCGTAAAAGGCCAAGTAGCATAGTAATCAAATCGGTTCCTCCATGGGCAGGCCGCATCCCACCGGCTGCCATTTGTTCCGCCGCGCAAAAAATAAGCCCTGCTGTACTGCAGCTGCAGGGCACAAAGATTCCGTTGTTTTGTCCTGTATTATTGTACACTATTTTACGTCAGGAATCAACGGATAACCCCACCGACATCCCATCACGGCACAAAAAACGGCTTCTGGCATCTGCAGAAGCCGTTTCAAAAGCATCGACTATCAGCGGTGGCCGATGCGCGGGGTGGCATTTTTAAAGCCTACTTCCAGCTGGTCCACCATGTCCAGGGACTTGGCGGTCCCCAGCGCCACGCAGTTGACCGTATCCGGAGAAAGGTGCACCCGCACCTTGAGTTCCTGCGACAGATACTCCGGCAAGCCGCGCAGCATGGCACCACCGCCGGTCAGCATGACACCATCGGCAAAGATGTCGCCGGCCAGTTCCGGCGGAGTATGCTCCAGGACCTGGTGCGCCGCGGCGGCAATCTGTTCCGCCAGCATCATAACCGGCTCGTACAGATCCTCGGTGCGGATCGCCACCCGCTGGGGAAGGCCGGTGATCAGACTGCGGCCTTTGACATCCATCGTGGCCGAGAAGTCCAGGCAGGGGCAGCAGGCCACCTGCTTCTTCAGTTCCTCCGCCATCCGCTGGCCGATGGCAATGCTGTATTTCTGGCGCACAAACTTCAGAATTTCGTCGTCAAAGGTATTGCCGGCGATATCCACACCCGCCGACTGCACCTTGCCGCCCAGACTGATCACGGCGATATCGGTGGTGCCGCCGCCGATGTCAATAATCATACAGCCGCGGGGCTGCATAATATCCACGCCGCTGCCCAGAGCCGCCGCCAGCGGTTCGTCGATCAGGTACACCTGCCGGGCACCGGCCGCCACAACGGCTTCCACCACAGCATCGCTTTCAATGCCGGTGATGGCCGCCGGTACGCACACCGCCACGCGGGGCTTGATAAACCGGGAATCATACACCAGATTCACAAACCGGCCGATCATTTCCTGGGTGATTTTATGATCCGAGATTACGCCGTCTTTCAGCGGACGGATTGCCTCAATATAGCTGGGCGTCCGGCCTACCATGGCCAGTGCCTGCTCCCCTACGGCCAGCACCTGGTTTTTCCGGCGGTCCACCGCCACAATGCTGGGCTGGTTGAGCACCACGCCCTTCCCCTCTACTGCCACGATCACGGTAGTAGTGCCAAGATCGATCCCGATATCGTTCTGCGCCATACTATGCCTCTCCTTTATTCTATTCTGAAACACGCGGATCCTTCGACGACCCGCTTGTGATGATTCGTTTTACATGTCATCCCGGCCTGGGAATGACGCCGCAATGCAGACCAGATCCACCGACTGCGCCCCGGCCCGAAGCAGCACCCGGGCACACTCGTTCGCGGTGCCGCCGGTTGTGATGACGTCATCCACCAGCAAAATCCGCCGCCCGGCTACAGGCTGCTGCCGGACAACACATACCGCCCCGCGGGCATTGCGCAGCCGGTCCTTTCCGTTCAGGCCCTCCTGCGGTTCCCTGCCCGGCATCTTTTTCAGGACGTCCTGCCAGGGAACCCCTGTTGCCCGGCTCAGGCGGATTGCCAGCAGACGGGCAGGCTGCCATGTCCGCCGGTGGGAGGAGGGTGCGGGCACGATCAGATCCGCCGGGGCCAGCGGCAGCCGCTCTGCCTGCATTGTACCATAGGCAGCAGCAAAATCGCAACCGAACAAGGTCGCCATCTGCGCCCCGAACCAGCGGGCGGCATCCGGATGGCCGCCTTTCTTGAACCGGAGCACCCCGCCGCGTGCCAGGCCTTTATACCGGTACAGCGCGGCGGCGCGGCCCAGGTTGTCGATATGGAATTCTGTTTCCGGCAGATGGGGCGGACGCAGCACAAGCCGGTGCAGCTGGGCAGCGCAGTCCGGGCACTCTGTCAGAGGCCCCAGCACCTGCCCGCAGAATGGGCAGCGCGGCGGATACACCAGGTCCAGCATCCGCTGCACGGCGGGCTTCATCCGCCAATCTCCTGGCTGAGCAGCCAGCCCAGTGCACTGTAGCGCATGTTCTGGCGCACGTTGGCCACCATAGCCGACACCATGGCACGGCGCCCGGGAATCACGCACAGACTGCGCGCACGGGTAACGCCGGTATAGAACAGATTGCGGTACCGCAGTTTTTCCGGCACATCCGCCGTGGGCAGCACCACAGCCGGGAACTCGTTACCCTGGCTTTTGTGCACGGTAACCGCATAGGCAATTTCCAGTTCTGCCAGGTTTTCCTGGCCATAGGTAACGCAGCGGTCATCCATCTGCACCCGCATTGTCCCCTGTGCCGGATCGATGGCGGTCACAATTCCCACGTCGCCGTTATAGGCGCCCACGCCGGTCTCGCCGCCGTCCCGCTCAAAGGGAATATCGTAGTTGTTGCGCACCTGCATCACCTTGTCCCCTACCCGGAACACGCGGCCGGCGGTTTCGATCTGGGCCAGGCCGGGACGGGGCGGATTGAGACGCTGCTGCAGCTGCTTGTTGAGTTCCACGGTGCCCACCGGACCGATCTTGGTGGGGCACAGCACCTGGATATCCCGGATCGGGTCAAAGCCATAGCGGCGGGGCAGCCGGGTGCAGACCAGGTCGCACACCAGCTGCTGGCAGGCAGCGCCGTCCGCTTCGATCATGAAGAAATCATCGTCCTTGCCGCCGTTGAGCAACGGTTCGCCCTCCACGATCCGGTGGGCGTTGGAGACGATCAGGCTTTTGGCGGCCTGGCGGAAAATCTCATTCAGGCAGACGGTGGGAAGACTGCCTGCCCGGAGCACCTCTCCCAGGATATTGCCCGGCCCTACGCTGGGCAGCTGGTTGGCATCCCCTACCATGATAATGCGGCAGCCCACCCGCAGCGCGGCCAGCAGACTCTGGAACAGCTTGACGTCCACCATACTCATCTCGTCCAGAATCACCGCATCACAGCGCAGCAGATTCTTTTCGTTATGAATGAACCGCACGACGCCGCCGGTATAGTCCACCTCCAGCAGGCGGTGGATGGTGGAAGCCCGGTGGCCGGTGAGTTCTTCCAGCCGTTTGGCGGCCCGGCCGGTGGGGGCACAGAGCGACACCCGTTCGCCCTGATGTTCCAGCAGCGCAATGATGGCATTGACGGTGGTGGTTTTGCCGGTGCCCGGCCCGCCGGTAAGCACCATCACCCGGCTGGACACCGCCATCCGGATGGCTTCCCGCTGGGCGGGCGCATAGGAAAATCCCTGGCCCCGTTCCAGCGCCTGCAGGTTGATCTCCACGTCCCGGGGCGGCTGGGCCGGATGTGCAGCCAGATCCCGCAGCCGGGCGGCGATGTCCTGCTCTGCGCAGAGAAGGTCCGGCAGGAAGATGAATTCCCGTTCGCCCATGGGCAGGCTGCGGACCTCATCCTCTTCCAGAGCGCGGGAAAGCTGACGGTCCACCCGTTCCGGCTCCACCCCCAAAAATCGGGCCACCGAGGTGACCAGCTGGATTCGGGGCAGGCAGGTATGGCCATTGCCCGCATTGAGGCGCAGGGTGTACAGCAGCGCGGCACTGACCCGCAGTTCGCTGTCCTGCCCCAGCTGCAGTTCGGCGGCGATCTTATCCACCTGGGTAAAACGCATCTGCAGCGGTTCCCCGCAGAGCAGGTAGGGATTCTGCGTCAGGGCATCCACTGTGGCAGGGCCCAGGTGCCGGAACACCTCCACCGCCCGGGAAGGCGAGATACCGAAGCGGCCCAGCCAGGTAATGGCCTCCCGCACCCCGAACATACGCTGAAATTCATGCTGAATGGCCCGGGCTTTTTCAGAGGTAATGCCCCGGATAAAGGTAAGCTGTTCCGGATCGGAGGCAATTATATCCAGGGTCTGCATGCCAAACCGGTCGATAATCTTGCGCGCCGTGGCCGCGCCGATATAGGGCAGTGCCCCGCTGGACAGATACACCTGCAGAGCGGTCAGGTCCTGCGGCACAGCGGTTTCGCAGCTTTGCGCCTGAAACTGAAAGCCATAGGTTTTGTGTTCGCCAAAGGTGCCGTACACGGTAACGGATTCGCCTTCGTGCACCTCACCGATGGTTCCGGCAACCGCGTGGAGTTCCCCATCGGCAGCCAGTTCAAAAACGGTGTAGCCGGTTTCACTGTTCTCGTAGATAACCCGCGCCACCGTTCCCTGCAGCGCCTGCAGCGTTTCTTCCATCTCCGGCCACCCCCTCTGTTTGCGGTTTGTGCAGCGGGTGCCCGCCGCACAGCATTATTTTTATTATATCGCTCCCGCCGCGGTTTGTAAACAAAAGCCGGGCCCCGCACAGGGCCCGGCAAGGATTCATTTTTCGGCGTCTTCGGCGGTTTTTTTGTCCTCCGCCTGGGCAACCTGGAGCATGATGGCGCATTCCATCCGCTTGCGGAACAGCTCACAGCCGTACTCGTACACGCCGCGGATGCTGCCGGTGGCGTGGTAGGCGTTGGCCGCGCAGCCGCCGGAGCAGTACAACCGGGCCCAGCAGTCTTTGCAGCCGGGACGGGCGTACACATTGCAGAGTTTGAACTCATCCCGCAGCTCGGTGTTGGTCACTCCCTGCCACACATCGCCCATCCGGTACTTCTCGTCCCCCACAAACTGATGGCAGGGGTACAGATCACCCCAGGGGGTGACGGCCAGGTACTCGGTGCCGCTGCCGCAGCCCGCGATCCGCTTGTAGATGCAGGGGCCGTGGGTCAGGTCGATCATGTAGTGATAGAAGGTGAACGGACGGCCCTCCCGGCGGCGGCGCAGCATCTCATTGGCCAGGATCTCGTACTGCTCTTTCAGCACGGGCAGGTCTTCCTCGGTCAGGGCGTAGGGCTCGCCGGGGGCGCAGACCACCGGCTCCATGCTCAGCTCGGTAAAGCCCAGGTCGGCCATGTGGAAGATGTCGTTGGTGAAATCCAGGTTGTTGTGGGTGAAAGTGCCCCGCACATAGTAGTCCTTGTTGCCGCGGCGGCGGGCAAACTCCTGGAATTTGGGCACGATCTTGTCGTAGCTGCCCTCCCCCGCATAGTTGCGGCGCAGACGGTCATGGACTTCCTTGCGGCCGTCCAGACTCATGACCACATTGTGCATCTCTTTGTTGGCGAACTCGATCACCTCATCGTCCACCAGCACGCCGTTGGTGGTCAGGGTGAAGCGGAAATTCTTGTTCTTTTCTTTTTCGATGCTGCGGGCGTAGGCCACCAGATCCTTGACGACCTGCCAGTTCATCAGCGGCTCGCCGCCGAAGAAGTCCACTTCCAGGTTGCGGCGGGTGCCGGAATGCGCCACCAGGAAGTCCAGCGCCTGCTTGCCCACCTCAAAGCTCATGAGGGCCCGGTCGCCGTGGTACTTGCCCTGGCTGGCAAAGCAGTATTCACAGTTCAGGTTGCAGGTATGCGCCACATGCAGGCACAGTGCCTTGATATCGTTGCTGCGCTTTTTGAAATCGAACGCCATATCGGCGTACACATCTTCGCTGTAGAGCTTGCCGGCTTTCTGCAGCGCGCGCACATCCTCGATGCAATCCCGCAGGTCCTGCTCGGTAACATCTGGACGGTCGCCGTACTTTTCCAGCATCCGGCGCACGATCTCGTCTTCCGGGGTCTGGGGGTAGAGGGCGATAATGTCATAGGCTACCTCATCCACCACATGCACAGAGCCGCTGTACACGTCCAGCACGATGTTGTAGCCGTTCAATTTATACTGATGGATCATGAACCCACATTTCCTTTCTCTGACGGGCAGGGTAAAGTGATGAATATAAGAAGCCGCCAAAAAATCTGCGGCGGCGAAAAACGCAAAAAATACCGCCTGCGCACGCACAATGCGGCAGGCGGTACGCTGCAGGACGAAACTTACTTTTCGTTCTTATGCTCGCACATCTGGTTGGCAACACCGCAGGAGGTCTTGCAGGCAGACTGGCAGGAAGTCTGGCATTCGCCACAGCCGCCGTTCTGCACGCTCTGGGCCAGGTCACGGGTCTCGAGAGTCTGAATACGGTTCATTGATGCGTACCCCTTTCCAAAACCATACGTCTGCGGCCAGGCAAACGCCCGGTGCAGCGCATTGGGAATTTTTGATTATTATACACTGGATACGGCAGCTTCGTCAATACCCTCTTTCGCGCCGCCCGCCAAAGCCATGAATACCGCCGCCGGAAGCAGGAACGCAAAAACCAGCACATAGCGCAGTTGGATGTAGCTGGGCGCCCCCAGCAGCAGGCCCACCCACACCAGATACATGGGCAAATACGCCAGAAGCAGCCGGGTCTGGCGCCGCAGCGCCAGGATGATCCCGCACAGGATTACGCCGAAAATCACAAGGGCCGGCGGCGGGAAGGTTGCCCGCGCCTCCAGTTCGTCCCGCAGGCCGTTCCAGCCGGTAAGCCAGAGCACCAGGTCTTTGCTGGTGATGCCGTAGGCGCCATTGCTGTCCTCATAGGGGAAGGAATAACTGCCCCCGTCAAACCGCGGGTTAATATAGCCCATTACCTCGGCGGCCCAGGCACGGAGATAGATCCGCCACTGGCTGGGCAGCAGCCGCAGCCAGCTTTGCAGCAGATCCAGCTTGGCCTGCCAGCTTCCAAAGTAACCGATGTTGAAGTCCGGGCTTGCCTTGATGGGGTCCACCGTGACCGGCGAATAGGCCTGCCCCAGGGCCGATACCGGGATGATATTCTCGATGCTCAGCGCATTGTGTTCGGTGAAGGCCTCCGGTTCCGAAGCTGCCACGGCCCCCAGCTGCTGCAGGGGAATGGCCCAGGCTTCGGCGGTAAGGCGGCTTTGCAGCCCCAGTGCGGAATACACAGGGCCCGTAATCAGCTTGATTGCAATCAGCATAGGCAGCAGTACGGTCAGAACCCTGTGGCGGGCGGGCTTGAAAGCGGCAAACAGCACCAAGGAAACTACCGCGGCGATAGGCCAGCCGTTGCCCCGCAGAAAACAAAGCAGCAAGGTCAGCACTGCCAGCCGTACTGCCGGGCCGCGCCGGCGCAGGTTCTCCCCATGGCAGCGGGCGGTATCGTACAGGAACAGGCAATACAGGGCAAGCACTGCGTTGAACAGCGGGTCTTTCCACATGACCAGGCTCTGGAAAGCATACATCGTAGTACCGCAAAACAGCGACAGGCCCATGACCGTCCAAAGGAGCCCACCGCCCCGGCGGCGGATCCATACCAGCGTGTATGCCAACACGCCTGCGATTACGGTCATCTGCATAAACCCGAACAGATAAGCACCTACTTCAATCATGCCAAGTTTGTAGAAGGGCCCCAGGATGAACCGCAGCAGCAACGTATAGGAAATCGGATGGGCGTCGTTCAGGCCTCCCTCAAAGGCCTGTTTCAGCAGCTGAACCGAGTCCACATCCAGCCGCACCGGTCCCCAGCACAAAAACACTGGCATCCAAAGCACCAGAATCACGCCGGTGTAGAGAAGCCAGGTACGCCACACAGGGCCCTCTGGTGCAGAAAGCGGGCGCAGCGGGCACCGGATTGCAAACCGGCACAGCCCCAGCACGGCCGGGAACAGCAGCGCTGCCATCAGCAGCCAGAAAAAGAGAAATGCCAGCCCCAAAGACGCTGCCAGAACCCCCTGAATCTGCAGGCAAAAGCAGAACACCAGACAGAATCCGCCGCAGAGAATGCTCTCACGCCGGTCCGGCCGGCCGTTCAGCCCCTGCAGGGTACACAGCAGAAACAGGATGAAAAACACGCCCATTCTCACCGGACCCCAAACCTGGCAGGCAAAGTACACCAACAGCGCACAAAACAGCACGCTGATCAGCGCCGCGGCCGGAAGATGGCGGCGATTTCGCATTGCAAAATTTTCAAACGTTTTTGTCAATCGGTCCACGTAGATTCCTCTCTTTCGATCCCCATTCCGCAATCAGGACAGCTTTATTCCGCCAAAATCCGCAAGGCACCGTTCTCTTCGCCGCTGTGCAGCACCACGCCGCGGGCTGTCAATGCCCGGCATCCCTGCAGGAACGCTTCATCCACCCGCTCGCCGGGCAGAATCAGCGGAATTCCCGGCGGATATGCCCACAGATAGCCGGCGCTGATCCGGCCTGCCGCCTGCTCCAGCGGCATCGGAGCCGCCGGGCGTTCCATCGCCTGCCAGGGCGGCAGAACCGCCTCGGGCACAGGCAGCGGCGGCAGCGGTGCGGGCGGCGGTACGGCAGGCAGCGTTTCATCGATAGCGCGCAGCGCCCTGGCCAGGGCACCCAGCGTTTCGTCCGTATCGCCCGGGCCGGTCATGGCCAGGGCCCAGTCCGCCCCGGCCATCTCCAGTTCCAGATTGTATTCTTCCCGCAGGCGGTCTTTCAATTCCCGGCCGGTCAGCGGGCCGGAGCCGATCACAATTTTGCCGGGATCCCGGGCAAAGGGCAGGCTGAGTTCGTCCCCCAGCAGGCGCAGACTGTGCAGGGGGCCGGTCTCCCGGCGGAAGCGTTCCAGACGCTCCCGCCAGGCAGGCAGAGCTTTTTCTCCCTGCTCCGTCAGCCAGTCTACGCAGCCGTCCAGCGAAGCCATCAGCAGGTAAGAGGGGCTGCTGGTCTCAAAAACAGCCAGCTGCCTGTCCACCGCCGACGGGTCTGCCAGCGGGCCGGCGCAGTGCAGAATCGCCGTCTGGGTCAGGCTGGGCAGGGTTTTGTGCAGGCTTTGGATCACTAGGTCCGCCCCGGCCGCCACGGCCCCCGCCGGGAACGCCCCATACAGCCCCAGATGGGCGCCGTGGGCCTCGTCCACCAGCACCGGCACTCCTGCGTCGTGGGCCAGTTTCACCAGGGCTGGCAGATCGCTCAGGAGGCCCTCATAGGTGGGGCTGGTCAGGATGACCAGTTTGGCATCCGGAAAGCGGGCCAGGCCCTGCGCCAGGCTTTCCGGGCTGACCGGCCCGGCAAAGCTCCAGCCTGGCACCGGCTGCGGCTGCAAAAACGCGGGGCGCAGGCGGCAAAGTTCCAGCGCGTGGAACACCGATTTATGGCAGGCGCGGGCCACCAGCACCCGGCTGCCCGCCGGGGCCAGCGCCCGGATGCCCGCCAGGATCCCTCCGGTAGAACCATTGATCAAAAACCAGCTTTTCCGCACGCCCCAAAGCGCTGCCGCCCGCTCCTGCGCGGCCCGAAGAATCCCCTGGGCGTCATGCAGATCGTCAAATCCGGTGATCTCGGTGATGTCCAGCCTGGCTCCCAGGGTATGCAGATACTCCGCCAGCGCCTCGTTGCGCTTGTGCCCCGGCATATGCAGGGGGATCTGGCCGGATTTTGACAGTTCTTCCAGACGGGCCAGCAGCGACAGTGCTTTCATGGATGCCTCTTTTCAACTTACAGGAAAGCGGCGGGTGAAGCAGGGGTACTCTCCCCCGCCCCGCCCGCCGGTTCAGTTTCGCTCATTCACCGCAGAACAGCAGCCTGTTACAGCCCCAGTTCTTTCCGCAGCGCATCGGTTTTGCCGGTCTTTTCCCAGGAAATATCCAGGTCTTCCCGGCCCATGTGGCCGTAGGCGGCCAGCTGCCGGTAGATGGGACGGCGCAGCCCCAGATCCCGGATAATCGCCGCGGGGCGCAGGTCAAACACCTTGCACACCGCCTGCTGCAGCGCATCGTCCCCCACCGTGCCGGTGCCGAAGGTATCCACCATCACGCTGACCGGCTCGGCCACGCCGATGGCGTAGGCCAGCTGCACCTCACAACGATGGGCCAGGCCTGCCGCCACAATATTCTTGGCCACCCACCGGGCAGCATAAGCGGCGCTGCGGTCCACCTTGCTGGGGTCCTTGCCGCTGAACGCACCGCCGCCATGACGGGCATAGCCACCGTAGGTATCCACGATGATCTTGCGGCCGGTCAGGCCGGAGTCGCCCTGCGGGCCGCCCACCACAAAGCGACCGGTGGGGTTGATGTAATACTTGGTGTTTTCGTCCAGCAGTTCGGCGGGGATGACCGGCAGGATCACCTGTTCCATCACGTCATGGCGCAGCTGTTCCATGGTAACATCGGGGCTGTGCTGGCTGGAGATGACCACCGCGTCCACGCGGGTGGGACGGCCGTCGTCATATTCCACGGTGACCTGGCTTTTGCCGTCCGGACGCAGATAATCCAGCGTGCCGTTCTTGCGCACAGCGGTCAGCCGCAGCGCCAGTTTATGGGCCAGGCTGATCGGCAGCGGCATCAGTTCCGGGGTTTCATCGCAGGCGTAGCCGAACATCATGCCCTGGTCGCCCGCGCCGCCCACGTCGTCGTTGGTGCCCAGCGCGATGTCGGGACTCTGTTCGTCGATGTTGGTGATAACGGCGCAGGTGTCTGCGTCAAAGCCGAACTTGGCGCGGGTATAGCCAATGTCCCGGATCACCTGACGGGCCACCGACTGGATATCCACATAGCAACTGGTGGTGATCTCGCCCATCACATGGACAAGGCCGGTGGAACAGGTGGTCTCGCAGGCTACCCGGGCATCCGGGTCCTCTGCCAGGATGGCGTCCAGCACTGCGTCGCTGATCTGGTCGCAGATTTTGTCGGGATGCCCTTCGGTGACCGACTCGGACGTAAAAAGATGTTTTGCCATGACAAATTGCCCTCCATAAAATAAAATTCTTGAAAAGCAACTTGCCTAAAAGCGCCACCGTGCGCAAAAAAACGCCCGGGGCCGAAAGCTCCGGGCGCATACACGCTTATCTTTCGGTTTCCCGCAGGATTTGGCACCTTACATACAAATGCAGGTTGCCGGGCTTCACAGGGCCTGTCCCTCCGCCGCTCTTGATAAGTTGCTATTCAATTTTCGACAACTATCATAGCACGCGGGAAAAGGCTTGTCAATCAGTTTTTCAGCCCATGCTGATTCCCATGCGGCGGGCAACCTCCAGCATGCCGTGGCTTTCCGGCACAAGGCGGCTCTTGCCGGCGATATCCTTGAGCTTGTTCTCGCCCACATGGTTGTTCTTCATGGCCACGGTGATGCCGTAGTTCTCGTCCTCCACCATCTTGGCGGCATAGGAACCGAACTGGGTGGCCAGCACGCGGTCATAGGCAGAGGGGCTGCCGCCGCGCTGCATGTGGCCCGGCACGCAGACACGGGTCTCGAAGCCGGTCATCTTCTCGATCTGCTTGGCGATCCGGTTGGTGGCAGTGGTATAGCCCTGCTCAGCCCGCTTGGCGGCCCGCTCTTTCTTCTTCATGCGGGCTTCCTCGGCATCGTATACGCCCTCTGCCACGGCCACGATGGAGAAGTTCTTTCCCTGCGCGGCGCGGGCCTCGATGGCGGCGCAGACATTGTCGATGGTATAGGGCAGCTCCGGGATCAGGATGATGTCCGCACCGCCGGCAATGCCGGAGTACAGGGTAAGCCAGCCGGCTTTATTGCCCATGATCTCCACCACCATGCAGCGGCTGTGGCTGCCGGCCGTGGTGTGGATGCGGTCGATCACTTCGGTGGCGATATCCACCGCGGTGTGGAAGCCAAAGGTTACGTCGGTGCCGTAGATATCGTTGTCGATGGTCTTGGGCAGGCCGATCACGTTCAGGCCCTCTTCCGCCAGCAGGTTGGCGGTTTTATGGGTGCCGTTGCCGCCCAGGCAGAGCAGGCAGTCCAGCTTCATGTCCTTGTAGTTCTTTTTCATGGCGTCGACCTTGTCCACATTGTCGTCGCCCATCACCCGCATCAGTTTGAACGGGGTGCGCTTGGTGCCCAGGATCGTGCCGCCCACCGTCAGGATGCCGGAAAATTCATAGGGCTGCATAACCCGCCAGTCGCCATTGATCAGGCCGGAATAGCCGTTGATGATGCCGATGATCTCCACGTCCTCGCCGAAGCGCTGATACAGCGCCTTGGCCACACCCCGGATCGTCGCGTTCAGGCCCGGGCAATCGCCTCCGGACGTAAGGATACCTACACGTTTTTTCATTCTCAATTCCTCCTTATTAAATTCTCAGGAGATTGTACTTACAGAGTACCTCTTTGACCGGGTACTTGTCAATGCAATTCTGCATCCGATTTCTTCGGTTTATTCCGCTTCGGCCATGTCGCACAGGCTGCGCAGACAGTCGGCGGTAACGCCGGAACCGCTTGCCAGCAGATCCGCCGGCGTACCCGTAAATACCAGCGCGCCGCCGTCCTCGCCGCCGCCCGGCCCCAGATCCACCACCCAGTCGCTGTGCAGGATCACCTGGGGATCGTGCTCCACCAGGATTACGGTGCCGCCCGCTTCGGTCAGCTCGTCCAGCAGGCTCAGAAAATGCTGCACATCCTGCGGATGCAGCCCGCGGGTGGGCTCATCCATCAGGTAAAGCGTATCCGCCCCGGCGCCGCCCAGCAGTTCCCGGGCAAGCAGCAGCCTCTGGGCTTCCCCGCCGGACAGGGTGGGCAGTGTCTGGCCCAGCGTCAGGTATCCCAGCCCGACACGCTGCAGCAGCTGCAGCACCCGGTCCAGTTTTTTGCTGCCCGCAAACAGCCGGGCGGCTTCGTCCACCGTCAGGTCCAGCGCTTCACTCACATTCACGCCCCGGTATTGTACCGCCAGCACCTCCGGGCGGAATCGTTTTCCGCCGCAGTCAGGGCAGACCTGCTGTGCATCAGCAAAGAACAGCAGGTCGCTGGGCACGACCCCCAGCCCCTGGCAGGTTTCGCAGCGGCCGCCCGGCGTATTGAAGGAAAACTCCCGCCCGGTCAGCCCCTTTGCCCTGGCTTCGGGGCAGGCGGCAAACAGCGCCCGCAGCGGGGTCCAAGCGTCGGTGTAGGTGGCCACGTTGGAGCGTTTTCCCCGGGCGGGCGGGGTCTGGGTCAGGCAGACCCGGCGGGCAAAGCGGGCACAGCCCTCCACACCGTTTGTTTCACCCGGCCGGTCGCCCCCGGCGATCAGGTCAAACACAAGGGTAGATTTGCCGGCGCCGGAGGGGCCGGTGACGGTGGTGATGCACCCGCCCGGCACCGTCAGGGAAAGCTCGCGCAGGTTGTTCCGGCACGCGCCCTGCACCCGGATCGGGGCACCTGTGGGCTTGCGCAGCCGGGAGGTCACCTTGCTGCAAGCGTTCAGCCACCGGCCGGTGGCCGAATCTGGGTTGGCGGCCACCTGGGCAGGCGTTCCCGCTGCCACCACACGGCCGCCCTGCCGCCCGGCCCCGGGCCCCATATCCACGATCCAGTCCGCCGCCCGCATCACCTCCGGGTCGTGCTCGATGACCAGCACGGTGTTTCCCTCGTCCCGCAGATGCTGCAGCATCCCGATCAGGCCGCGGGTATCCCGTGGATGCAGCCCGGCGGTGGGCTCATCCAGAATATAAATCAGGCCTGTAAGATCCGCGTCCAGCGCCGCGGCCAGGCGCAGCCGCTGGCTTTCCCCGCCGGACAGGGTCACGGTGCGCCGGTCCGGGGTCAGATACCCCAGCCCAACCCGCTGCAACCGCGCCAGCTTGGTGTGCAGATCGGCCAGATAATCTTTGACCAGGGGGCGGTGCTGCGGCGCAAGGGCGGATTCCAAACGATCCACCCACTCCAGCAGCCGGTCCAGGGAGAGCGCCGCCAGCTCCGGCAGGCGGGCGCCTTCCACCGTGACACGGCGGGATTCTTCGTTCAGCCGCTCTCCCTGACAGGCCGGACAGACCGCCATCTCAAAGTAGGACTCCAGCCCCCGGGCATCCCCCTCATGGGCGGCCAGCCGCCTTTGCAGCATCGGCTCAATCCCCTCAAACCGCCCCT
The DNA here is from genome assembly GCF_002160955.1 of Gemmiger sp. An120. Lineage (GTDB taxonomy): Bacteria > Bacillota > Clostridia > Oscillospirales > Ruminococcaceae > Gemmiger_A > Gemmiger_A avium. The sequence continues at coordinate 303,382 of NZ_NFLN01000001.1, read as the reverse complement.
GGGCGGCAGAAGCAGGCGGCGTCAGGCCTTCGGCTTCCGCCAGTGCCGCCGTCCCCTCATACAGCAGCGTTTTGTGCCGGGGCGAAAACTGCGCCACCGGAACATCCGGCACCTCGGGCAGGCCGAACCAGCGGCAGGCCGCCGCGTACAGGCCGATCTGGTATTCCCGGTATTTGGCAGGCCAGAAGTCCACCGCCCCTGCCTCCAGGCTGCGGCTTTCATCCACAGCGGCAGCACGGCGGACCGCCAGTGTCTGCCCCAGGCCCTGGCAGGCCGGACAGGCGCCCTCCTTGGTATTGAAGGAAAAATCGGTGCGGGTCAGTTTGCGCAGCCGTCCGCCGCAGGCCGGGCAATCCATCCACACCAGGAAGTCATCCCCCCGCCGCTCGGTGATTTCCGGACTGTCGGCCGCGCAGATCTCCGTCCCGCAGAGCGGACAACGCCGCCGGCCCAGTTTTTCAAACAGCATCCGCAGTTCCGTGTAGATATCGGTCAGGGTACCCACGGTGGACCGGGAGCTGCGGTTGGCCGCGGTCTGCGGGATCAGGACAGCCGGGGACGCGCCCTGGATGCGCTCCACGCCGGGTTTGGCGATGCCCTGCATGGACAAAGCCTCCAGATATTTGCGCTGGCACTCCTGAAACAGCACATCCACCAGCAGGGTGGATTTTCCCGATCCGGACACGCCGGTGACCACGGTCAGGCTGTTCTTGGGCAGGTCCACGGAGATGTGATCCAGTGTTCCCTGCCAGGCATTGCGGATACGGATATGCGGCATGCGGGCTCCTCTCTCCGCCGAAAGCGGGTACAAGACAACGAAAGGCCAACGTTTGCACGTCGGCCTTTTGGCAAAGATACAGCTTACATCGGCTGCTCTGCTTTCTTCTTTTCGTAAAATGCCCGGCGCACGGAAAAATAGCACTGCGGGCAAAGGCTCTGGTATTCCACGCTGTTTTCCTGGTCGATCGCGACCTGCGCGCCCTCGAACACGAATTCGCCGTTCACCTTGCGGGCATTGCAGATTGCCTTGCGGCCACAGGTACAGATGGTTTTCATCTCTTCAATGGCGTGGGCCAGTTCCAGCAGGCGGGTGGAGCCGGGGAATCCCTGCAGGGAGAAGTCGGTGCGCAGGCCATAACAGATCACCGGAATATTCAGTTCCACCGTGACCATAAACAGCTGCTCGGCCTGTTCCGGGGTAAAGAACTGGCTTTCATCCGCCAGCACACAGGCCAGAGGGGCCCGGGCCGATTCGGCACGAACCGCTTCCAGCACATCCATCTCCCGGGGTACCGCCAGGTCCACTTTACGGGTTACCCCCAGACGGCTTACCAGTTTGTCGCCGCCTTTGGTGTCCACGCTGGGCTTTAGCACCAGAACGCGCATTCCCCGTTCTTCATAGTTGTGCGCCACCTGCATGAGAGCCGTGCTCTTGCCGCTGTTCATCGCACCATATCGAAAGTACAATTTTGCCATGCGGGAAAGGGTCCTTTCTCATGTATCGTTGCGCAGCCGGTAGCCAAGGCTCATCAGGCTGTCGCCCAGATGGACGTTTTCCACCGTGACATCCGGGTACGGCACCGACAGATCGTAATGGCTGAAGTTCCAGAAGCCGCGGATCCCCAGCTCCACCAGCGTGGAGGAGAGTTCCTTGGCGCCTTCACGGGGTACGCAGAGAACGGCCACCGCCGGATGTTCGGCGCGGCAGAACTCTTCCAGTTCCCGCACATGGCGGATTGGAATTTCACCCAGAAGCAGGCGGCCCACCTTTTCCTCGCTGACGTCAAATGCACCGATCAGCTTATACCCGTTGGTATCCCGGGTGAGGAAGCTGGACACAGCGGTACCCAGACGGCCCGTACCGATCAGGATTGTGGGCAGAAGGGTGCCGTCGCCAAAAAGCAGCTTGCTGAGTTCTGCCAGCAGAACCTCTACGTTGTAGCCGATCCCCTGCTGGCCGAAGCCGCCGAAACAGTTAAAATCCTGACGCACCTGCGACGCCGTGGTGCCCATCACGCGAGCAAGCTCGCTGGAGGAAACCTTGGTTACGCCGCTGCGCTGCATATTGGTCAGGTACCGGTAATACTTGGGCAAACGCTTGATCACCGGAAGTGAGACCTTGCCCTGAGCAGACATCAATCGACCATCCCTTCCCGGATAAATTCTGTACAAAATATAGCACACCAATATCTTTATTATACGTCTGAAACGCGGCTTGTCAAATGTTCTTTCCTCGGTGTGGGCATAATTGGGCACCCGTCACGGCAAACTATATTCTGCGGCCCTGCGCGGGGCGCAAAAATGCATATTCGGGAGGCACAGTATGGGGCAGGAACATTTTGAAAACACAGAGGAAAATCTGGATCAGCTGGAGCAGCAGGTCATCCGGGACATGGGTTCCGTGCTGCGCACACGCGGCCCGCACGCCATCCACTGTCTGACGGTCGTGGGCACCATTGAGGGGCATGTAGCTGCCGGGCAGGGGCAGAAAACCACCCGCTATGAACATGTGATTCCCCAGCTGGTGGCCATCCAGGAGGATCCGGAGGTGGAAGGCCTGCTGGTTATCCTGAATACGGTGGGCGGCGACGTGGAGGCCGGGCTGGCGCTGGCCGAACTGATCAGCGGCATCACAAAACCCAGCGCCACCCTTGTGCTGGGCGGCGGGCACTCGATCGGGATTCCGCTGGCGGTAAGTGCACGGCGCAGCTTTATCGTACCCACCGCCACCATGACCCTGCATCCGGTACGGCACTCCGGGCTGGTGCTGGGGGTGCCCCAGACCCTGCGGTATTTTGAGCAGATGCAGCAGCGGATCACCGGCTTTGTGGCAGGGCATTCCCAGATCTCCGCCCGGCGGTTCAACCAGCTGATGATGCGCACCGGCGAGCTTGTCATGGACGTGGGCACCGTACTGACCGGAGAACGGGCGGTAAAGGAAGGTCTGATTGACCAGCTGGGGACCCTGAGCGACGCACTGCAATATCTGTACAGCCAGATTGAGCAGGACGGTACACAAACACCGGAAACTGCGAATTAATCGGCAACAGGGCTATTATTTTCCTCTGATTTTTGGTACACTTAAGCTGGTGTTGTATTCGGTTTTGGGAAAGGGCCGGTGCAGCAGGTTCTTCGCCCGGGAAGTCTTTCCGGACGCCGTTTTTCTAAGAAAAGAGGAAAAGAAGATTCATGAACTTCTTGATTTTATCCTGCAGCACCGGGGAGGGCCACAATGCGGCCGCCCGGGCTGTTCAGGAGGAACTGACACGGCAGGGTCACGAAGCGGTGCTGCAGGACATGATGCTGCTGGCCGGGCCGCATGTGGCCCGGGCGGTGGGCGGCGGCTATGTGGGCACTGTGCAGCACGCGCCCCGGCTTTTTTCCGCCCTGTATGATGCAGGGTCCCATTTGAGTTCCGCCCGGCGGCGCTCGCCGGTGTATTACGCCAACGCGCTGGTGGCCGGGCGGCTGGAACGGCTGCTTGCCCGGGGGCGGTTTGACGGGGTGGTCACCACCCATCTGTTCTGTGCCGAGACCCTGACCTGGCTGAAACGGCACGGGCGGCTGCATGTCCCCTGCCTTGCGGTGGCGACCGATTACACCTGCATTCCCTTTTGGGAGGAGACTGACTGCGACCGATATGTAATCCCGCACCCGGAATTGACCGATGAATTTGCCGGGCGGGGCATTCCCCGCAGCCGGCTGCTTGCTTTTGGCATTCCGGTCAGCGCGCGGTTCAGCCAGCCGATGGACCCGGCGGCGGCCCGGGCCCGCTGCGGCCTGCCGCCGGACAGCCGGGTTTATCTGGTCATGGGCGGCAGCATGGGATTTGGCCAGATCCGCCAGCTGACCGACCGGCTGGCGGAAGCCTGCCTGCCCGGCGAACAGGTGGTGGTGCTCTGCGGCCGGAACGACAAGCTGAAAGCCGCCATCGAACGCCGCCATCCGGCAGGCGGCCCCGCCGTTACGGCGGTGGGCTATACCCGCCGTGTGGCCGACTATATGGCCGGCTGCGCCGTGATCTATACAAAGCCCGGCGGTCTGACCAGCACCGAAGCGGCGGTGCGGCGTATTCCCATTGTACATACTTCCTGTATTCCCGGATGCGAAACGCGCAATCTGGCATTTTTTGCCGGGCACGGCCTGTCCATGGCAGCCCGGAAACTGCCGGAACAGGTATCCTGCGGGCTGCAGCTGGTGCGGGATGAGCTCTCCGCCGAGGCCATGCGCCGGGCCCAGGCGGAGCACATTTCCCCCTGTGCTGCCAGCCGTCTGGTGGAGGCGCTGGTGCAGCTGTGCAGCAGCCGAAAGGAGGTATGACCGTGCGGTATCTTCTGTTCATTCTGTTTGGCTATCTCTGCGGCAGTGTGCTGAACGGATACCTGCTTCCCCTCTGGATCAAGCATGTGGATGTGACCAAAAACAGCCCGGACCACAACCCCGGGGCCGCCAATGTTTTTCTGTATGCCGGGATCCCGCTGGGTGTTCTGGTGATCCTGCTGGAGCTGGCCAAGGGAGCAGTTCCGGTATACTGGGCCACGCGGGTTCTGGATGTTCGCGCGCTGCCGTTCGCCCTTGTTCTGGCCGCGCCGGTGCTGGGCCACGCCTGCCCTTTCTGGTGTCCCCATGGCGGCGGCAAGGCGATCGCCGTCTCCTTTGGCGCCCTGCTGGGGCTGCTGCCGGAATTTCATCCGCTGGCGCTGCTGGTGTTTTTCTACCTGCTGTTTTCGCTGATCATCCGCATCCAGCCGCACTTTTTCCGTTCCATCATCACCTATCTGTGTTTTGCTGCCGCGGCGCTGTATTTCGTCCCGGGGCCTGTACTGCCGCTGGGCTGTCTGCTGATTGCCGTCATCGTGATCGGGGCCCATCTGGCACGCTACCAGGGGGAACACCCGTGGATCGCCACGCGGCTGTTCCATCACGGGCGCTGAACGTCCGGCACAAGGAGGAGCTATGCAACCTATCATGACCCCGCGGGATTGCCCGCTTCGCCGCAAAGGATGCGGCGGCTGCCAGTACGCAGAAATCCCCTATCCGCAGCAGCTTGCCCGCAAACAGGCCCACGCCCGGAAGCTTCTGGCGGAATGGGGGCCGGTAGAGCCGGTGCTGGGAATGGAAGACCCCTGCCGCTATCGCTGCAAGGTTACCGCCAGTTTTGCCGAGGATGGGCGCCGCGGGCTGGTATGCGGCCTGTATGCCAAGGGCAGCCGCCGGGTGCTGCCCGCGGACGGCTGCCCGCTGCAGGACGAACTGGCGGAACAGGCGGTCCATGCGGTATTGCAGGCCGCGCGGGAATGCCGCTACACGGTGTACGACCCGATGCGGCGCACCGGCCTTGTGCGGCACATTCAGATCCGGCGGGGGCTGTATACCGGCCAGCTGATGGTCACGCTGGTAACCGGGCCGGACATTTTGCCCGGAAGCCGTCGGTTTGCCGCCCGGGTGCGGGAGTTGTGCCCGGATGTAACCACCCTGGTGCAGAATATTAACCCCCGGCCCACCAGCATGGTGCTGGGCGATAAATGCCGCACCCTGTTCGGCCCGGGTTTCATTGAGGACACCCTGTGCGGGCTGCGGTTCCGCATTTCCCCCGCTTCCTTTTATCAGGTAAATCCCCGCCAGACCCAGCGGCTGTACGAGCTGGCCATCCGCGAAGCGGGGCTTACCGGCCGCGAGACGGTGCTGGACGCCTACTGCGGAACCGGCACCATCGGTCTGGCCGCAGCGGGCAGGGCGGCCCAGGTACTGGGCGTGGAACTGAACGCCGCCGCCGTGCGGGATGCCCAGGCAAACGCCCGGCACAACCACATTCAGAACGCCCGGTTTGTCTGTGCCGACGCGGACGAATACATGAACCGGCTTGCCGAAGAGCACGCCGCCCCGGACGTGGTTTTTATGGACCCGCCCCGGTCCGGCAGCACGCCGGAATTCCTTGCCGCACTGGGAAAGCTGGCCCCCTCCCGCGTGGTGTACATCTCCTGTGATCCGTCCACCCAGGCGCGGGACATTGCCCTGCTTGTCCGGGAGGGCTACCGGATGGTACGCGCCACACCGGTGGACATGTTTCCCTATACGGAACATCTGGAATCGGTCGCGCTCTTAGTCAGGACAGAGAAACGATGAAAGGCAGTGCCTATGTGCTAACAGGAATTGCGGATTCACACCGATCGGTTAATCATGCGGCCCGTCCAGGAGGGTGATTGGCCGGACATCCAACGAATTTGGGAAGGCGTGAATGCTTCCCCCTATGCCCGGTTCGATCGTCCCCACAACACCGACAGCACCGATGTTCAGGGCCGGATTGCCCGGTGGGCTGCTGCCGGGCAAGGCCCGGATCATTTTTTCTTTGCGGTTTGCCTTTGCAAAACGGTCATCGGCTACATTGCCTTTAACCGCCGGCCGATCGGGTACGAGGTGGGCTATTGTTTTGATCCGGCGTACCATGGCAAAGGGTATGCATCGGAAAGCCTGTCTGCTCTCATGCGGCTTATGCAAAACCGGGGTGTACGAAAACCGACCGCAGGGACCGCGGTCGAGAATATGCCTTCCGTCAGGCTGCTCACCTCTTTGGGTTTTGTTCTGACCGGAACCGAGCCGGTATCCTTCTATGCGGACGAAGCGGGAAGGCCGGTCTTCTTCGAGGGCGGCGTTTTTGAGGCTGTACTGTAAAAAATGTCTTGTACAAACAAAACGCTCAATTCATTCATATTCCCGTTACAGTTTCGGGTAAAAATCCTGCTATACTATAGTCATCGGGGCACATCCGCCGTGTTTGGACCGGGCGGGATGTGCCCGTTTCGCCGCTTTTGGGCGGCTTTCTGTAAACCGATGGAGGGATACAAACTATGCAGGAGATAAAAGATACCGACGCAAAACCCACGCCCCCGAAAAAACCGCTTATTTTCTATTACATCATTGCCATGATCGTGGTAATGCTGCTCAACGCGCTGCTGTTCCCCTCTGTGCTGGAGCGGCAGGTGACCGAGGTGCCTTATAACGAGTTCCTGGATATGGTGGACGAGGGCCAGGTAACCGAAGTCGCCCTGAGCGAAGCCGATGAACAGCTGGTATTCATTGCGGGCGAGGACGAAAATTCGCTGCGCATCTACAAAACCGGCATCTGGCCGGATGACGGTCAGCGTCTGCTGCAGCAGCTGCGCAGCGATCCAAACATCGACTTTTCCGCCGAGATTCCCACCCAGGCCAATCCCCTGCTGAGCTTTATCGTCAGCTGGGTGTTCCCGATCTTCTTCTTCCTGATTATCGGCGAACTGCTTTCCCGCTTTATGATGAAGCGGATGAACAAACAGATGGGCGGCGGATTCGGCAACGCCATGACCTTTGGCAAGTCCGGCGCCAAGATCTATGTGGAAGAATCCGCTACCGGCGTGACCTTTGCCGATGTGGCCGGGCAGGAAGAAGCCAAGGAATCCCTGAAAGAAGTGGTGGACTTTCTGCATGAGCCGGGCAAGTATGCCGACATCGGCGCACGGCTGCCCAAAGGCGTGCTGCTGGTGGGCCCTCCGGGTACCGGCAAGACCCTGCTGGCCAAGGCTGTGGCCGGTGAGGCGCATGTGCCTTTCTTCTCCATTTCCGGTTCGGAATTTGTGGAGATGTTTGTGGGCATGGGCGCCGCCAAGGTGCGGGATCTGTTCAAACAGGCCAACGAGAAGGCCCCCTGTATCGTATTTATCGACGAGATCGACGCCATCGGCAAAAAACGTGATACCGGCGGTCTGGGCGGCAACGACGAGCGCGAGCAGACCCTGAACCAGCTGCTGGCGGAAATGGACGGTTTTGACAGCGGCAAGGGCGTGGTTCTGCTGGCGGCAACCAACCGCCCCGAAAGCCTGGACCCGGCGCTGCTGCGGCCCGGCCGGTTTGACCGCCGGGTACCGGTGGAACTGCCCGATCTGAACGGACGGAAAGCCATCTTCCGGGTGCATGCCCGCAAGGTGCACATTCAGGAACCGGTGGACTGGGATATGCTGGCCCGGGCCACGGCGGGCGCTTCCGGCGCCGAACTGGCCAACATTGTAAACGAAGCCGCCCTGCGGGCCGTACGGCTGGGCCGCCAGCAGGTGACCCAGGCCGATCTGGAGGAAAGCGTGGAGACGGTGATTGCCGGTGCCCAGCGCAAGAACGCCATGATCTCGGCCGAAGAGAAAAAGATTGTGGCCTACCACGAGATCGGCCACGCCCTGGTGGCCGCGCTGCAGAGCCATTCGGCCCCTGTTACCAAGATCACCATTATCCCCCGCACCTCCGGTGCGCTGGGCTACACCATGCAGGTGGATGAGGGCAACAAGTCCCTGATGAGCCGGGCGGAAATTCTGGCCCGCATCGCCACCCTGACCGGCGGCCGCAGCGCCGAGGAACTGATCTTTGGCAAGGACAATATGACCACCGGCGCCTCCAACGACATTGAGCAGGCCACCAAACTGGCCCGCGCCATGATCACCCGGTATGGCATGACCGATGAGTTCGACATGATGGCACTGGAGACGGTGCAGAACCAGTATCTGGGCGGAGACGCCAGCCTGACCTGCGGTGCACAGACCGCCGCCCGCATCGACGAGATGGTCTCCCAGACCATTCGCCAGGCCCACGAAAAGGCCTACAACCTGCTGAAAGATCACGAGGATCAGCTGCGCAGACTGTCCGACTACCTGCTGGAACGGGAAACCATTACCGGCGAGGAATTCATGAAGCTGCTGCAGGCATAACAAAGCAACGCCCCCGGAAAGGCAACCGCTCTTTCCGGGGGCGTTTTGTTGTTTTAGTCCTGCTGTTTATGGTGCAGACCCAGCAGCACCTTTTCCGGTGTGATGGGCAGTTCCCGATGCCATACGCCGGTAGCGCTGTGAATCGCGTGGGCAATGGCCGGCGAAGGGGTGTTGATCACGATCTCGCCGATGGATTTGGCGCCGAACGGGCCGGTGGGCTCGTAACTGGGCTCAAATTCCACATGCAGGGTACCCATATCCTGCCGGGTGGGCAGCTTGTACTGCATAAAGCTGTTCTCGGCAATCTGGCCCAGAGCGTTGGTGGTCACGTTCTCGTAAAGGGTCATGCCGATACCCTGCACCAGGCCGCCCTCGGTCTGGATGCGGGCCAGGTTCGGGTTGATGGGGGTGCCGCAGTCCACAACCGCCACAAATTCCAGCGGACGGACACTGCCGGTTTCCGGGTCCAGCTCGATCTCCGCCATGCCCACCATGAACGGCGGGGGCGAAGTGGGCGAGGAATGGGAGCAGGTGGCCTGCATGGCCGGTGCGGTGCCGCACATGGACCGGGTAGCAATATCCGCCAGGGACACCGCGCCGCCGCCGTCCAGCCGGCGCACCTCGCGGCCCGCGAACTCCAGATCGGATGCTTCGCAGCCCAGCATCTCCGCGGCCAGGGAGCAGATCTTGGTTTTCAGTTCGGCACAGGCCTTTTCCACCGCCTTGCCGGTAACGTAGGTGGTGGAGGACGCATAGGAGCCGGAATCGTAGGGCGAAGCGTCGGTATCCGCGCCGAACACCGCCACATCGTCCACCGAGCAGTCCATGCACTCGGCAGCCATCTGGGCCAGAATGGTATCACAGCCGGTACCCATGTCCGCCGCGCCGATGGTCAGGGAGTAGCAGCCCTGATCGTCCAGCTTGATGGTGGCGGAACCCACGTCCACGCCGGAAATGCCGGAGCCCTGCATGGCCATCGCCACGCCGGCCGCCCGGATCTTGCCGTCGGGCTGTACCCGGGGGGTACGGCGATGCTCCCAGTCAAACAGGTCGGCACAGCGCAGCATGCACCGGTCCAGCGCGCAGGCCAGCGTTTTTTCGTTGTAGTAAGCGGGCATGACCTGGCCTTCCCGCACCATATTGCGCAGGCGCAGCTGCACCGGGTCGATGCCCAGCTTGTCGGCCAGTTCGTTCACCGCCGATTCCACCGCAAAGATGCCCTGGGTAGCGCCGTAGCCACGGTAGGCACCGGCGGCCTGCTGGTTGGTATACACCACATCATAGGCAAACCGGAACGCCTCCAGCCCGCCGGTGTACAGTGGGATGGATTTATGACCGGACAGGCCCACGGTAGTGGGGCCGTGTTCGCCGTAGGCGCCGGTGTTGGACAGAGTGTACACATCCATGGCACGGATGCGGCCCTCCTTGCTGGCGCCTACCCGGACATGAATCTCCATCTCATGGCGGGGAGAACCGGCAATCTGGCACTCACGCCGGGTATAAATCATCCGGGCGGGGCGGCCGGTTTTCAGGGTGACAAAGGCGGGATAGACCTCCGCCACCACCGTCTGCTTGGCGCCGAAGCCGCCGCCGATGCGAGGCTTTTCCACATGGATGCGGGAAACCGGAATATCCAGTGCGTGGGACAGGATGCGGCGCACATGGAACACGATCTGGGTGGAGCTGATCACATGCAGCCGGCCGTACGGGTCCAGCTCGGTATAGGTGCGGAAGGTCTCCATCATGGCCTGCTGGAACGCCTTGGTATGGTAGGTATGCTCCACCACCATGTCGCAGTCGGCCAGCACACTGTCCACATCGCCATCGCTCTCGCTGCCGCAGGCGCACAGGTTGCGGGTGTTGTCCGCCCCCACCGGGCAGCATGCTTTCCAGTCTTCCTCCGGATGCACCAGCACCGGATTGTCCTTGGCGGTGTGGAAATCCAGCACCGCGGGCTGCACATCGTACTGCACCTTGATCAGCTTGAGCGCCTTGTCGGCGGCCTTTTCGTTTTCGGCGGCCACGATCGCCACCGCGTCCCCTACAAACCGCACCCGGCGGTCCAGGATCAGGCGGTCGTAGGGCGAGGGTTCCGGATAGGTCTGCCCGGCCTGGGCATACCGTTTCTGGGGCACATCCTGCCAGGTATAGATGCCCACCACGCCGGGCACCTTGCCCGCCACGGTGGTGTTGATCTCCCGGATTACCGCATGGGCATGGGGGCTGCGCAGCACCTTGACCACCAGGCAATCGGAGGGGGTAACGTCCTCCAGATAGGCAGGCTTGCCCAGCAGCAGACGCATGGCGTCCTTTTTGCGCACCGGGCGGCCCACAACCTTATTTTTCTGCTCCATCCCGGGCACCTCCCTGCTCTTTTTTACTGTTCAGATAGGCGCGGATCCCCCGCAGCTGCCCGTCATAGCCGGAGCAGCGGCACAGGTTGCCCGCCAGATAGGCGCGGATCTCCTCATCGGTGGGATCGGGGTTCTCCCGCAGCAGGGCAATGGTGTTCATCACAAAGCCCGGATTGCAGAAGCCGCACTGATCCGCGCCCTGATCCGCGATAAAGGTGACAAATTCTTCCGCTTCACTCTGCAGACCTTCCAGGGTCTGCACCGAATGGCCGTCGGCACGGGCCGCCAGCACACTGCAGGAGAGCACCGGCACACCGTCCAGCAGCACGGTGCACAGCCCGCAGTTGGCGGTATCGCAGCCCCGCTTGACGCTGACGCAGCCCTGCGCACGGACAAAATCCAGCAGCAGGGTATCGGGATCGGCCTGCGCCGTAATGGCCCGGCCGTTCAGATTCAGTTTGATTTCCATCTCAGCACCCCTCCATCTGTACAAGGCCGCGGCGCACCAGTGCTTCGCATACAAGGCGGCGGTACTCTTCCCCGGCACGCAGATTGCTGCCCAGCGGCACACGGGCTGCCAGGTCTTTGGCAAACGCAGCGGCACTGGTTTCGTTCACACCGGCTGCCAGCAGGCCTTTCTCGTCGTCAAATGCCATGGCGCGCATAGGCCGGGCACCGATGACGCAGCAGGTCTGCCCGTTCTGCCGGGCGATGGCGCAGGTCAGGGTGGGAAAATCCGTAGCCGAGTTGCGCTGGCTCAGGTACACCACCCGGCGGGGCGCACGGGGCAGGTAGACCCGCACCAGAATATCCCGCTGCTGGCGGGGCATCCCGATAAAATCGGCAAGGGACATCATCCCGGCGTGGTACAGTTCCACCCGGGCATCCAGCGCCAGGAACAGGGTGAGCACATCCGAAAAGCCAAACCGGCCGTACAGGCTGCCGCCCACTGTGGCCAGGTTGCGGAACTGCACGCCCACGATATGCTTGACCGCCTCGGCCATGGCACCCTGGGTCAGAGCGGCCAGGCCGGGGTGCTGTTCCAGCTGGCGCAGGCTGACCATGGCGCCGATCACATAGTCGTCCGGCGTCTCTTCAATGTGGTTCAGCCCCAATTCACACAGGTCAATGGCAGTACCCACCTGGCTGTTCTGCATCCGCAGCCAGAGCATGCCACCCAATACCACGCTGCTTTTTTTCTGGCAAAGGGTATAGGCTTCCTCCAAAGTCTGGGGACGCACATACTCCCGTATCGTCAACACGATCTTCTACATCCTTCCGGCGCCGTGCCAAAGCACGGCGTTTCTTGTGATTTTTCAGCCCCATTATACCATGGGCCCGGCACAAATACAAATCCCGTTAACACAGAAAAGCGGCGCGCCGCCCTGAAACAGGACAGCGCACCGCTGCTTTGCGTATGAAACAGAGATCAGATGCCTTCCTTGCGGTAGCGCTCGGCCATCTCGTCCAGGGTGACCTTCTCCACCAGGGGAGCCTTGCCCACGCTGCCGAATTCCACGATCAGGGTACCCACAACCTCGCGCACGCCCTTTTCGATGCAGTTCACGATAGCGGCCACGTCCTCGTCGGGGATGTTGCCGTACATGACGGTGTCCATGATCGGGGGCAGGAACGCGCGGGGATCAAAGGCGGACTTCTTCTCTTCCAGCAGCTGGTAGATCGCACCGATGGAGGGGCTCTTCTGCAGCTCGGGACGGGCCACAAACAGCTCCTTCATGTTGCGGGTAACGGCCAGGCGGATATCGGTATCCACATTGATCTTGCCGATGCCGCAGTGGGAGACCTCTTTCAGCTGGGCCAGTTCAATGCCGTAGGCGTTCTGGATGTCGCCGCCCAGGGCGTTGATCTCGTTGACGATGTACTGGGGAACGGTGGAAGAACCATGGCTGACCAGCACGCAGAAGATGCCGGCATGGCGCAGGCACTCCTTGGTGGCAATGGCGATCTCCTTGCGGAGCTTGGCCCCCTTGCCCTTGTTGGCGCCGTGCATGGTGCCGTAGCTGATGGCCAGGGCATCCACCTTGGTCTTTTTGATGAATTCCACCGCATCCAGGGGATTGGTATAGGTGGAGTTGTTGCTGAACACGTGGTCTTCCACGCCGGCCAGCACGCCCAGCTCGGCCTCTACGGTGACGCCGCGCTCATGAGCATACTTGACCACCTCACGGGTGAGCTCGATGTTCTGCTCAAAGGGCAGGCTGGAACCGTCGATCATAACGCTGGTGTAGCCGCCGGCGATAGCCGCCTTGCAGCTTTCAAAGTTACGGCCATGGTCCAGATGCAGGGCCACGGGAATGGGGCTGTTCTCACCGTATTTCTTTACCGCGTCACCGATGTTGGCGGCACCCTTGATCTTATCTTCCAGGGTGGCGTTCATAAAATCGGTGCGGCCGCCCATAAAGCCGTTGGCCAGATCAGCGCCCTGCAGAATCGCCGCAGAGCGGAACATCTCGTGTACTTCGATGGCGGCTTTCGCCTGGGCCACGGCGTTTACGTTGAACGCGCCCTGGGCGTAGTCGTATTTATCGGTGGCTTCCAGAATCGCGCGAAGAGGTACTAACATGGCGGATACCTTCCTTTCTTATGCGTCGGGCCGCTTAAAACGGCTGCTGGGCCGCGTTGGCGTTGGTGATGATCATAGCGTCGGGATGGTTCTGCAGCAGGGTAGCCGGGAAATGGGCGCTTACCTCGCCGTAGGCAGCCTGCCGGATCACCGCCCGGTGCCAGTCACGGAAGACACCCAGACGCACCTTGCGGGCGGACAGAATCTCGTGGATGCCGATGGTGACACACTTTTTGGGCATAGCGTCGATGGCACCGTTCAGATCGCCGATGGCGTTGGTGGTGCGGGTCTCGCGGGAGATGTCCAGCACGCGGGTATGCAGCTGGGCGTATTCCTCTGCGGTCAGTTCGTCCTGAGGCTCGTTGAAAGCCAGGTGCCCGTTGATGCCGATGCCGCCAAAGGCAATGTCCACACCGCCCAGTTCCTCGATCAGGCGGGGAATGTACTCCAGGTTCTGCGGATCCGGGAACACCCGCTGCTCCTCCGGTACGACCAGTTCCGGATCAATCTGGCTGTAGACGGTACGTTCCATGAAGCCCCGGAAGGACAGCTTGTTGCCCATATCAATCCAGCTGCCGTCGTCTTTCAGGTACTCGTCCATATTGATGAACCAGCAGTTCTTGAGGCTGACCCGCTCCCGATTAACCAGCCGCACAAAGATGGGATACTGCCCCACCGGGCCCACCGGGCAGATGAACACCGTCTTTTTGCCGGCGGCGTTGTTGGCCTTGATGCAGTTCAGCATCTCAAGAGCCAGTTCGTAGAATACTTCGCCCGAATCCCCCAGTTTGAGGATAGGCACCTTGGCATCCTTGCCCAGGTCCTGCGCCGAAATCTGATAATACTCGAAGCTCATACTCAACCTCCTGTTGTGACAGCCTCACAGGGCGGGCCGAACGATCCGGCATCCGCCTTTTTCTCTATAAATATCCTAACACAACCGAAGGATTTGATGCAACAAAACAAACGCAATCGTTTACTTTGCTGCCGATTTTTCCACTTCCTGCTGCACCTGGCGGAGGGGAACGCCCTTCTGCCGGGCAATGCGGGCCGCGTCGTCGTACTCGGCCTTGATCCGATCCACGCCCCAGCCCCGGGCCCTCTTGGCCCTGACCGGGCCATATTCGGTATCTACCGTAATAGCTTCCCGTTCCAGCATATACCGCTCGCAGAGGGTGCGGCGCACCCCCAGTGTGGTGGTATGGCGCAGCAGCAGACCAGCCATCTCGTCCGCCTGGTCCATACGGCACAGGCAGGTCAGCAGCACCGCCGGGCGATTCTTTTTCATCTGGATGGGGGTGCTGAACACATCCAGCGCCCCTGCATCCAGCAAGACCTGGGTGCAGAAGCCGATAGCTTCGCCGGTCATATCGTCCAGATTGCAGCACAGCTGGGCGATCTGGGGCAGGGGTTCCCCTTCTGCCTGGCCCAGGTATACTCGCACGCAATTGGCCACCCCGAAGTCCTTTGTACCCATCCCGTAGCCGATCTTCTCGGCGCAGAAGGGCGGCATGGGGCCGAAGCGGGTGACGAAATGTTTCAGCAGGGCCGCGCCAGTGGGGGTGCACAGTTCTCCCTGCACGCTGCCGCCATACCAGGGAATCCCCTGCAGCAGCCAGGCCGTGGCAGGAGCCGGTACCGGCAGCACCCCGTGGGCACAGCGCACATGGCCGCTGCCCGCGTGCACCGGGCTGGCCAGCACCTGCTGCGGCGCCAGCATATGCATCAGCAGGCAGACGCCGGTGATGTCCGCCACCGCGTCCATGGTGCCCACTTCATGGAAATGGATCTGCTCCACCGGGCAGCCGTGCGCATGAGCCTCGGCCTGCGCAATCAGGTCGTACACCGCCAGCACATCCTGGCGCACCGGCGCGGGGACATTCATCTTCTCCACCAGCGCCCGGATATCTGCCGGGGAAGCATGGTGATGATGGTGGTGGGAATGGGCGGCTTCTTCGCCGGGATGCATGTGCCCGTGGACATGCTCCTCCCCGTGGCAATGGGTATGATCATGGGTGTGGGCAGCATGGGTGTGCAGGTCCACATCCTCGCTGTGCTCCTCCTGCCCGTGTACGGTCACCTCCACCCGGGTGCCCCGGATGCCGCAGCTTTCCGCGTCGCGGCGGGTCACCTGCACACCGGGCAGGCCCAGATGGTTCATGGTTTCAAAAAATTCCTGCCGGACTGCGGGGTCCAGCAGCTCGCTCAAGGCACTCATGAGCATATCCCCCGCCGCGCCCATGGCACATTCCAGATAGATGGTGCGCATTCTGTCACTCCCCTATATGATTGATCATGCTGGCCAGATACCCGGCCCCGAATCCGTTGTCGATATTCACCACGCTGACCCCGCTGGCGCAGGAGTTCAGCATGGAAAGCAGGGCGCTCATCCCGCCGAAGGAGGCGCCATATCCCACGCTGGTGGGCACCGCGATGACCGGGCAGTCCACCAGGCCGCCCACCACGCTGGCCAGTGCGCCTTCCATGCCTGCCACGGCAATGACCACCCGGGCGCTCATGAGCACATCCAGGTTGGCCAGCAGACGGTGCAGCCCGGCCACCCCCACGTCGTAGAGACGCTCCACCTTGTTGCCCATGGCCTGGGCGGTGAGGGCAGCCTCCTCGCAAACGGCCTGGTCGCTGGTTCCGCCGGACACCACCACAATGGTGCCCTTGGCGCTGATATGGGGCCGGGGCCAGGCAATGCCCACCCGGCTCAGCGGGTCGTACTGCAGGCTGTGGCCCTGGCTGCGGGCCAGGTCGGCGGCTTCGGCGCTCATGCGGGTGATCAGGATGTTCTCTGCCCCGCGCCGGTGCATGGAGGCCAGGATGCCGGCGATCTGCTCCGGCGTTTTGCCCGCGCCGTAAATCACTTCCTGCGCCCCCTGGCGCAGGCCCCGGTGGTGATCCACCTTGGCAAAGCCCAGGTCTTCAAAGGGTTCCAGCTTCAGCTGCAAAAGCGCCTGCTGCGGGTCTACCCGGCCGTCCCGGACTGCTTCAAGCAGCTGCAGCGCGTCCTGTTTTTCCATTCTGTTTCCTCCTCACTCCATCGGTTCTGCCCGGCGGGCGGCGGTATCCAGCCACACCTGGGCAAAGTAAGGGCGCAGCAGTGCGCGGAGGGTTTCCCGCTCCGCCGCAGCGCGGCCCCATTGTTCTTCGGTAACCTGCAACAGGCAGGCATCGTCCGCCCGCAGGCGAACCCGGAAATCCCGGTAGCCCTGCCCGGCCAGGCAGTTTTCCGCCCCCTCTACCCGGGCCAGATCCGCGGGGTCAATTTGTCGGCCGGTGGGAATTCGGGTGGCCAGGCAGGCATAGCTGGGTTTCTGCCAGGTGAACAGGCCCAGTTCCCGGCTCAGGCGCCGCACCTCCAGTTTGGTGATGCCGCACTCCCGCAGCGGACTGCGCACCCCCAGTTCCGCCAGTGCCTGCATACCGGGCCGGTCGGCCGCGTCGTCCGAGGCGTTGGTGCCGTCCAGCAGCAGGTCATAGCCGTCGGCAGACGCCTGGCGGCGCAGGGCGGTGAAGATGGCCCGCTTGCAGTAGTAGCAGCGGCGGGGACCGTTTTCCCGCACTTGCGGGTCGGCCAGGGGATCCAGCTCGATAACCCGGAGGGTCACCCCGGCGCGGGCGGCCAATTGCTGCGCGTCCTGCCGCTCGAAGGCCGGCTGGAACGGGCTGGACACAAAGTAAGGCTGGATCTGCGCCCCGGCCTGCACCCCGGCCTGCAGCAGCAGCGCGGAGTCGGTGCCGCCGGAGAAGGCCAGCGCCGCTTTGGGATGGCGGGCAAATAATTCGGAAAGCTGCATAGAGAAAAGGGCTCCTTTCGACAGAACGGGGCGGGGCCCCATACAGAAAAATGCGCCGCGAAGCAGGCCGGTGGCGGCGGACTGCACACAGCCCCCGCACCCGGCGCAGAGGGTATTCCCCCGCCTTCGTGGCGCATGAACCCGGCCTGTCTTCCTGACGGCGCGGGCGGTTTTGTTGTTGATTTCAGTATACCGGGCCCGGCAGCGGTTTGCAAGCTGCGGACACAGCAAACGTTTGTTTTATCGCTGCAGGGTGCCGATCATATCTTCGGGACGTACCCAGGCATCAAACTGTTCCGCCGTAACCAGACCGGACTGGATGGCGGCCTGCCGCAGGGTAAGCCCCTGGGCGTGGGCGGCCTTGGCGATGCGGGCGGCGTTCTCGTAGCCGATATGGGGATTCAGTGCGGTGACCAGCATCAGGGACTGCTCCAGATTATGGGCGATGCGTTCCCGGTTGGGGGCAATACCCACGGCGCAGTTTTTGTTGAAGGAGCGCATGGCATCCGCCAGCAGCCGCACCGACTGCAGGAAATTGTAGATGCAGACCGGCATGAATACGTTCAGCTGGAAATTGCCCTGGGAGGCAGCCATGGCCACCGCCGTATCGTTGGCAATTACCTGCACCGCCACCATGGTGACCGCCTCGCACTGGGTGGGGTTCACCTTGCCGGGCATGATGGAACTGCCGGGCTCGTTCTCCGGGATGGTCAGCTCGCCGATGCCGCAGCGGGGGCCACTGGCCAGCCAGCGCACATCGTTGGCAATCTTCATCAGATCCGCCGCCAGAGCCTTCATGGCCCCGTGGGCGAAGACCAGCGCGTCCTTGCTGGTGAGGGCGTGGAACTTGTTGGGCGCGGTGACAAACTCGGTGCCGGTGAGGGCGGTGAGCCGCTCGGCGGCTTTTTCCGCAAAGCCTGGCAGGGCGTTCAGACCGGTGCCCACGGCGGTGCCGCCCAGCGCCAGCTGACGCAGACCCGGCAGGGAGGCCACCAGCATCTCCCGGCAGCTGGTGAGCATGGCCTGCCAGCCGCTGATCTCCTGGCCCAGGGTCAGGGGGGTGGCGTCCTGCAGGTGGGTGCGGCCGGTTTTGATCACGTCGGCGTAACGCTCGCTCAGATCGGCAAAGGTGGCCGCCAGCTCGTCCAGGGCGGGCAGCAGCTGGCCTTCAATCTCCAGCACTGCCGCCAGGTGCATGGCGGTGGGGAAGGTATCGTTGGAACTCTGGGAACGGTTCACATGGTCATTGGGGTGCACCGGGGTATCGTCCCCCAGAATCTGCTGGGCGCGGCGGGCAATCACCTCGTTCAGGTTCATGTTGGTCTGGGTGCCGCTGCCGGTCTGCCAGACCACCAGTGGGAACTGATCGTCCCACTTTCCGGCCAGAATCTCGTCGCAGGCGGCGCAGATGGCGTCGGCACGGGGGCCGTCCAAGTTGTCCAGTTCCCGGTTGGCCTGGGCGGCAGCTTTTTTCAGATAGGCGAACGCCCGGATGACCGGCAGCGGAATGGTCTCGCCGCCGATGCGGAAGTTCTCGTGGCTGCGCTGGGTCTGGGCGCCCCACAGCTTGTCGGCAGGTACCTTTACCTCGCCCATGGTATCATGCTCGATACGGTATTCCATCGTTCGCCCTCCTTATACCCGGGCCAGGCCCAGGCGGCGGGCTTCCTCCGCCACCGCACCGGCCACCGCATCGGCCACGCGGGGGTCAAAGGCATTGGGCAGGATGTAGTCGGCGTTCAGCTCTTCTTCACTTACCAGCGCGGCAATGGCGCGGGCCGCCGCCAGCTTCATGCTTTCGGTGATCTCCTTGCTGCGCACCTGCAGCGCGCCCTTGAAGATGCCGGGGAACACCAGCACGTTGTTGATCTGGTTGGGATAATCCGAGCGGCCGGTGCCGATCACCGCCGCGCCGCCGGCACGGGCCTCGTCCGGCATGATCTCGGGCACCGGGTTGGCCATGGGGAACACGATCGCGCCGGGGGCCATGGAGGCCACCATCTCCCGGGTGACCAGGCCGGGGCGGGACACGCCGATGAATACGTCCGCGCCCTTCATTACGTCGGCCAGGGTACCCTGCTTGTTTTCCTTGTTGGTGATCTCGGCCAGCTGGGCCTGAGCCGGGTTCATCCAGTCCGCGCCGCGGTAGAGCGCGCCCTGCTTGTCGCAGAGCACGATGTCCCCCACCCCCAGCTGCAGCAGCAGGCGGGCAATAGAGGTACCGGCCGCGCCGGCGCCGTTGATGACCAGGTGCAGGCTTTCCATCGGCTTGCCCACCACCTTGGCAGCGTTGAGCAGCGCGGCCCCCAGCACAATGGCGGTGCCGTGCTGGTCGTCGTGGAATACGGGAATATCGCAGCGCTTTTTCAGTTCTGCCTCGATCTCGAAGCAGCGGGGGGCGGCGATGTCCTCCAGGTTGATGCCGCCGAAGCTCTTGGAGATCAGGGCCACCGTGTTGATGAAGGTTTCCGGATCCTTGCTGTCCACGCAGATGGGGAATGCGTCCACACCGGCGAAGGCCTTGAACAGGGCGCACTTGCCCTCCATGACCGGCATGGCGGCTTCGGGGCCGATGTCGCCCAGGCCCAGCACGGCGGTGCCGTCGGTGATGACCGCCACCAGGTTGCCCCGGCGGGTCAGGTCATAGGAAAGGGCCGGGTCCTTCTGGATGGCCAGGCAGGGTTCGGCCACGCCGGGGGTGTAGGCCACCGAGAGCTCTTCCCGGTTGGTGACCGGCGCCCGGGAGATCACCTCGATCTTGCCCTTCCACTGGCGGTGTTTTTCCATTGCAAGCTGTTTTGTATCCATATTGCTTCTCCTCTCCCCCGACGGGTGGAACATACATCATACTGCTTTAGTATACTCGTACAGATTTTTCCCGTCAACTTGGCAAAAGGGATTTTTTGAGTGTCCGGGCGGCGGGCAGCGGCATACCATGGAACAGCGAAAGGGGTGCTGAAAATGGAATGCAACACACGCTATCTGGACTTTTTCCTCGGGGCGCTGTCCCCTGCCGGGTTTCACGGCTACTTTGCCCAGCTGACCGCCCAGCCGGGTCTGACGCCCTTTCTCATCAAGGCAGGGCCGGGCTGCGGCAAGTCCACCATGATGAAGAAGCTGGCCGCCCTGGGCAGCGGCACGGTGGAGCGCATCCACTGTTCCTCCGATCCGGCCAGCCTGGACGGGGCCGTATTCTGGGAACAGAACACGGCGATTCTGGACGCCACCGCCCCCCACACGCTGGAGCCCGCCTGCCCGGTGGCGGTGGAGCAGGTGGTGAGCCTGTACCACACACTGGACCGGGCCCGGATGCAGGCCAACGCCGGGGAGGTGCGGGCATTGTTCGGCCGGTGCGCCTGTTTGCAGGGACGGGCGGCCCGGTATCTGGCGGCGGCGGGCGCGCTGCTGCTGGAAAACCGTCGTCTGGCCGCCGGTGTGGCGGATGAGGGCAAAGCGCGCCGGTACGCCGCCCGGCTGGCGGAACGCCGGATGCCCCGGCAGGAGGGGCCGGGCCGGGAGAGTGTGCGGCTGCTGAGCGCCGTGACCCCGGACGGGATACTGGCCTACCGGAATACAGTAGAAGCGCTGGCTGACGATGTGATCGTGCTGCGGGACGAATACGGCGCGGTGAGCCGGGTGATTCTGGAGGAACTGCGGCGGCAGGCGCTGGAGCGCGGATTGTTTGTGATTACCTGCCGATGCCCGTTGGCCCCGGAGGATAAAATTGACCATCTGCTGCTGCCGGAGCTGGGGCTGGCGGTGCTGACCTCCAACAGCTGGCATCCCATGGAGTTCTGCGGCCAGCACAACATGCGGTGCAGCCGGTTTGCCGACCCGGAGGGGCTGCGGGCCCGTCGGCAGCGGATGCGGTTTAACCAGAAAGCGGCGGCGGAACTGCTGGCCCAGACCAGCGCTTTGCAGCGGGAGGCCCGCTGCGCCCACAACGAGTTGGAGACCTACTACAAATCCGCCGCGGATTTTACCCGGGTGGACGCGGTGATGGCCGAGACGGCCTGCTCCATGGGGCTGGTGACAAAGCCCTGATGGTGGTATAATAAGGAACAAGAAAAACAGCCCGCGCCGTTTTGTTGGCGGCGCGGGCTTTCCGGTGTTTTGCGGGAGGTGACGGGACATGGACGCGGTGCAGCTTTCGGTGCGGCAGCTGGTGGAGTTTCTTTTGCTGACAGGCAGTATCGACAGCCGGTTCTCCGGGCCGGACCGGGCGCTGGAGGGGGCCCGTATCCACCGCTGGCTGCAGAAGAAAGAGGGGCCGGATTACCAGCCGGAGGTCTATCTGCGCTGGGAGCAGACGGTGGAGGAGGTTCCCTACCGGATTGACGGCCGGGCGGATGGGGTCTACCCCGCCCCGGACGGGGTAATTTGCATTGACGAGATCAAGACCACCACCCTGCCCTGTGAGCAGATCACCCCGGATCACAGCCCGGTGCATTGGGCACAGGCCAAGGTATACGCGGCCATTCTGGCGGCGCAGAAAGGCCTGAGTGAGATGGGGGTGCGGCTGACCTATTTTCAGGTGGACGAGGAGCGGCTGTTCCGGTTTGAGGAACGATACAGTGCCGATGAACTGCAAGAATTTTTTCTGGATCTGCTGCGGCAGTACGCCCCCTGGGCCAAGCGCAGCGCCGCCCATCATGAGGCCCGGGGCGTTTCGCTGCGGGGGCTGGCATTCCCCTTTGACGGATACCGGGCGGGCCAGCGGGAGATGGCGGCCATGGTCTACCGGGCCATGCGGGACGGCAAGCGGGTATTCTGCCAGGCGCCCACCGGCATCGGCAAAACCATGAGCGCGCTGTTCCCTGCGTTGAAAGCCCTGGGCGAGGGGCACGGGGAACGGGTGTTTTATCTCACGGCCCGCACCACCACCCGGCAGGCGGCCCGGGACGCGCTGGAACTGCTGCACCAGAACCGGGGGCCGCTGGAACTGAATTACATTGTACTGACCGCCAAGGACAAGATCTGCCCCCGGGAACGCCGGGAGTGCAATCCGGAGGCCTGCCCGCTGGCACGGGGATATTTTGACCGGCGGCGGGACGCGCTGTGGCGGGCGCTGGAGCACCGGCATTTTGACCGGGAGACCATTGAACGGCTGGCCGAAACGGAACAGCTTTGCCCCTTTGAGTTCGGGCTGGATATTTCGCTATGGTGCGATGTGATCGTGGGGGATTACAACTACCTGTTTGACCCCACCGCCCGGCTGCAGCGCTTCTTTGAGGGCGGCGACGGGCAGAGCCTGTTTCTTGTGGACGAGGCCCACAACCTGCCCGACCGGGCCCGGGAGATGTATTCCAGCCGGCTGGAGAAGGAGCCTCTGTACGCGGTGCGCAAGGCACTGGGCGGACGGGGCAAGCTGGCCCGTGCACTGGCGGCGCTGAACACCGCTTTTGTGAACATCCGCCACGAGAGTGAGGAAAAGGAGACCCGCAGCTGGTTTACCGACGCGGCCCCGGAGGAGTTTCTCAAGGCGGTACGGCACTGCACCGCGCCGATGCAGCAGTGGCTGGAGGAACACCGGGGCGAAAACGGCGGCGAGCTGTACGATCAGGTACTGGACGCCTACTTTACGATCAAGGATTTTCTGCGCACCGCAGACCGGTACGATGAGCATTACGCCACCCAGTACACCGCCGCGGGCAGCCGGGTACGGGTGGAACTGATCTGTCTGGACCCAAGCCTGTTTGTGGACGAAAGCCTGGCGCTGGGCCGGGGCGCGGCGCTGTTCAGCGCCACCCTGACCCCCCTGCCTTACTACCGGGATGTGCTGGGCTGCGGTGAGGCGGCGGCGGTAAGCCTGCCCAGCCCCTTTGATCCCGGGCGGATGGGGCTGTTCTGCGCGCTGGATGTGGACACCCGCTACGCCCGCCGGGAACAGAGCCTGGACCGGGTGACCGATTACCTGGCGGTGATGGCCGCCGGGCGGGTGGGCAACTACCTGGCCTATTTTCCCAGCTATGGCTACATGGAGCAGGTGCGGCAACGGTTCTGCGAACGGTATCCGGAGATTGAGATTCTGGTGCAGGACAGCGGCATGAGCGAGGAAGAACGGGCCGCTTTTCTGGACAACTTCCGGGAAGAACCGGACAAGACCCTGCTGGGCTTCTGTGTGATGGGCGGGGTGTTTGGCGAGGGCATCGACCTGACCGGCAGCCGCCTGATCGGCACCGCCGTGGTGGGGGTGGGCCTGCCCCAGGTGAATCCCCGGCAGGAGATGCTGCGGGATTATTTTGCCCGCACCCGGGAGGACGGATTTGCTTACGCCTACCAGTATCCCGGCTTCAACAAGGTGATGCAGGCCGCCGGGCGGGTGATCCGCACCCCCGATGACCGGGGCGTGGTGCTGCTGCTTGACAGCCGGTTCGGCACACCGGGCTACCGACGGCTGTTCCCCGGGTACTGGCAGCATTGCCGGGATGTGCGCGGTACCGACATGATGGCGGAACAGCTAGCGGAATTCTGGCGGCGGGAGGACGAGGACCCGCAGAAAGGAGCGCGTCTATGAACACCAGCCGCAGCCCTTACCAGATACGGTATTTTTTCGAGGGGGAATTTTTGCCCTACCAGAGCGCCTTTGAGCAAAACGGCCCGCCGCCCATGAAGCTGGACAAGGGGATGCGTGTATGCCGCAGCCGGGAGAGCCGGGACTGGATGTACTACCTGTGCAAAGGCCGGCTGCGGGTGTATGCGGGCAACTGCCAGGGTAACGAGCGCACGGTGGCGGTCCTGGGGCCGGGCAGCATCGCCGGGCTGGACTGCCTGATTCCGGGCCAGGCCTCGCTTATGAACATCGCCTGCCTGACCGACTGCTGGCTGCTGCCCTTCCAGAACCGGTTTCTGGAAGAGATGATCCGCCGGGACCCGGATTTTTCGGTGGTGCTGGCCCGCTACTACTGCCAGGTGCTGCGGCAGCTCTGCTTTGACGCGGCCAACCAGAGTTTGAACAGCGTGTTCTTGCGGCTGGCCAACTTTCTGCTGGCCAACTGGGATGGCGAGCAGGCCCAGGTGCGCATGAGCCAGCAGGAGCTGGCCTGCGCCATCAACTGCTCCCGCGCCAGCGTATCCCGGGCCTGCCGGGTACTGCGGCAGGAGGGCGTGATCGCCAGCGACGGGATCGGCTTTCACATCCTGGATCCGACCAAGCTGGAACAGCTTTGCCAGACCTATGCGGAGCTTCCCTGAAACAAGCAAGCAGAGAGCCGGCCCCGGCATGTACCACCGGGGCCGGCTCTCTGCTTAGTGTGGCCTTATACCTTCAGGCCGGCCTTGTAGCCGCTGTGGACGGCGTCGTAAATCTTGCCGGGGGCCTGGCTGTCCCCCACGTTGTACACCATGACACCCTGGGCCAGCAGCTCCTCGTAGAGGGCCTGGTTGGGCTTCATGCCGGTAGCCAGGAACACATGGTCCGCCGGCACGGTGCCGCGGCGGGACCTCTGCTCGAAGGTGACCCCTTCCTCCCCGATTGAGACCACCTTGCTGGAGGTGAACACCTGCACACCGTTCTCCTGGATCCAGCCGCCGTAGACGATCTTGTCGCAGTCGCTGCAGCCGTTCATGATCTGGGGCAGCATCTCCAGGATGGTCACCTGGGTGTCCGGCTGCCGGCTGAAGAGCACCGCGGTCTCCACCCCGATCAGTCCGCCGCCAACGACCACCACCTGGCCGGTGGGGCGCACACCGCCCTCCTTGAGGGCGTCCACAGCCAGGGTCACGTTGGGCCGGTCGGCGCCGGGCACCGGCAGACCAGCGGGGGTGGTGCCGGTGGCCACGATCACCGCGTCAAACCCGGCCAGGTCCGCGGCAGTGGCCTCCTTTTCCACCACCGTAACCCCGTGCTTGTTCACCTGGGTGACCAGATAGCGCAACGCGTCCCGGATGTCCGCCTTGAAATCCGGGTAGGAGGCCTCGTGGAGCCAGCCGCCCAGCGCCCGCTTTTCAAACAGGGTCACCTCGTGGCCGCGCAGCGCGGCGGTGTCGGCCGCCTTTAGGCCGGCGGGGCCGCCGCCTACCACCGCTACCTTGCGGACCTTGTCGGCCGGCCGGATAGCCAGCGCGTCCTCAAAGCCCAGGGTGGGGTTCATCGTACAATTGATGGATTTGCCCAGATGGTTGCCCCGGTCCAGGCAACCCTCGTTGCAGCGGATGCAGGGGGAGATGTCCTCCGGATGACCTTCCTGCGCCTTTTTGGCCCAGTAGGGGTCCGCCAGCAGCGGCCGGCCCATGCTGATGAAGTCTGCCTTGCCGCTGGCCAGGATCTCCTCGGCAAAGTCCGGCTGAGTGATGGATCCGGTGGCAAACACCGGGATCTTCACCACCTTTTTGATGGCCTCAGCGGCCCACACGTTGTGGCCCCGGTCCAGCTGCATGGGGGTGACCTGGTGGATCATCTGGTGATGATCGCCGCCGCTCACATCGATGGCGGCGCAGCCCAGCTGCTCCAGCCTCTGGGCATAGTAGATGGTATCGTCGATGGTCATGCCGCCGGGCTCATAGTCGGTACCGCTGAGCCGAACGATGATGGGGAAATCCTCCCCCACATACTCCTTGCAGCGGGTGAACACCTGCTCCAGGAAGCGGAACCGGTTCTCCCGGCTGCCGCCGTACCAATCCCGCCGCTGGTTGGTGAAGGGCGACAGGAAGTTGGTGATCAGATACCCGTGGGCGCCGTGGATCTCCACTACCTGGAAGCCGGCGGTCTTGGCACGCAGGGCCGCCCGGCCGAAGTCCTCCACCAGTTGGTGGATCTCGTCGATGGTCAATTCCTCCGGGATAGCGGCCCGGCCGTACCGCTCGTACATGAGCGGCCAGGGGTTGGGAGACGCGGACTTCATGGGCGGGCCCAAAAAACGCTGACGGCCGCAGTGCTCGATCTGGATGCAGGGCACGCTGCCCAGGTTCTTGATGGTGTCCGCCAGCCAGCCCAGGCCCACAATGTATTCGTCGTCACAGATACCTAGCTGGTTTGAGGCCGACTTGCTGTACTTGCGGTCCACGAACGCGTACTCCACGATGATCATACCGACCTCGCCCCGGGCCAGGTCCTCGTAGCAGCGCACCAGCCGGGAGGAAACGCTGCCGTCCATATGGCTCAGACCAGTGGTCTGGGGAGCCTTGCAGATGCGGTTCTTGATGGTCACGTTGCCGATCTTGCAGGGGCTGAACAGGGTGGGAAAGTAGGGATTCATACGGGTATTTACCTCCTTTTGGCTTGGGATTCCTGTTTTCAGTATACCCGGTTTGCCCCGCGGTTTCGGAGAGCGTATGGCGCTGTTTTGCGCAAAATTATAGTGTCACATGATACAATTTTCGTACAAAAGCCGCGCCCGGCCCCGGCGCAAGGGTCGCCGCGAGCCGGGCGCGGGCCGGCGCTTTACAGGATAATGCAAATCAGGCCGGAACAGCCCTCGTTGATGACCCGTTCCAGGGTCTCCTGCAGGCGGGCGCGGGCCTCCTGGGGCATATGCAGCAGCTTGTTCTGCAGCCCCTCGTTGACCAGTTCGTGCAGGCTTTTGCCGAAGATGTTGGACTCCCAGATCTTGAGCGGGTCCTGCTCGAAGTCCTGCAGCAGGCTGAGAACCAGTTCCTCGCTCTGCCGCTCGGAGCCCACAATGGGGCTGATCTCGGTGTGTATGGTGGCCTTGAGCAGATGGATGGAGGGGGCGCTGGCCCGCAGACGGACCCCATACCGGCCGCCCTGGCGCACGATCTCCGGTTCTTCCAGATGCAGCTCACTGATGGCCGGCATCACGATGCCGTAGCCGGTGGCCTCCACCTGTTCCAGGGCGTTACGGATCTTCTCGTATTCCCGGCGGGCCTTGGCCAGGCTGATCACACAGGGCAGCAGGCTGGCCTCGTCGCAGACCTCCAGGCCAGTGGTCTCCCCCAATACCCGGTAAAAGATATCCGGCTCCAGCTGCAGGCGCATCCGCACGGTGCCTTCCGCCAGATCCATGCCGTCGATCACGGCGCTGCTCACATACTCGCAGGCAAAGGTATCCGCGTTGGCGGCCACGTCCTTCATCCGGTCGATCGGATCGGCCCATTCCCGCACCCCGGCATAGACCGCCTGCTGCAGCCAGTGGTCTGCATCCAGCATGGGAATCCACCGGGGCATGGCAAAGGCGATCTCCCGCACCGGGAACTCATACAGCACGCTGGCCAGGATCGCCTCCAGCGTCGGCACGTCCAGGTCCACGCAGCTTACCGGCAGCACCGCATGCCCGTACCGCTGCTGCATCTGCTGGGCCAGACGGCGGCTTGCTTCGCTGTCCGGCTCGGTGCAGTTGAGCAGCACCAAAAAGGGTTTGCCCAGCGCTTCCAGTTCCTGAATGACCCGCTGCTCCGCCGGCTCGTACCGCTCCCGGGGAATGTCGCTGATGGAGCCGTCGGTGGTGATAACCAGGCCGATGGTGGAATGGTCACAGATGACCTTGTGGGTGCCGGTCTCGGCGGCCTGGTCAAAGGGGATTTCCTCCTCGAACCAGGGACTTTTGACCATGCGGGGCTGGTCGTTTTCCTCGTGGCCCATGGCCCCCTCCACCATATAGCCCACGCAGTCGATCAGCCGGGTGCGGAAGCTGCCGCCGCCCTCCAGTTCCACCGTGACGGCGGTTTCGGGCACGAATTTTGGCTCGGTGGTCATGATGGTGCGGCCCGCGGCCGACTGGGGCAGTTCGTCCCGGGCACGGGCCCGGCGGGCCGGGTCGGTAATGCGGGGGATCACCAGCAGTTCCAGAAACTTTTTGATAAAGGTGCTCTTGCCGCTGCGGACCGGCCCCACCACCCCGATATAGATGTCGCCTCCGGTGCGGGCGGCGATGTCCTGATACAGTTGCTCACGCTCCATAGTTGCGATACCTCCTTTTCTGTCAGCCCACTACCGGGATCAAAAGCCGGGCGGGCGCATCCAGACGGGGCTGTTCCAGTTGGTTTGCGCGCAGCAGCGCCGCCGGCGACACATGGTACCGCTTGGCAATGTGGAACACGTCCTCCCCTGCCTGGGCGTAGCAGATGCGCAGCGCCACGTCCGGATCGGCGGGCTCCAGCGGGTCTTCGCAGGTCATTTCGCTGACCACCGTCTGCTGCCTGGCCCGGGCCATCAGGCCGGTAACCCGCAGCGTCAGGTCGGCGGCCATGCCGCCGTTCTCCTTGCGGGCGGCGCACTGCACCACATCCGCCCAGCATTCGGCCCGGTACTCCTGGATCTGGCCCTCCCACACGTCGGGCAGCTGATACTCAAACGCCTTGTCGTAGCACTCGATCTCGCCCAGGCTGTTCAGGCAGAGCACATGGGCGGTGCCGCGGCCCCGCAGCATCACCCCCGGCCCGGCCTGCGCGGCTTCCGTCGGGGCCAGGCTGGCAAAACAGTGCAGGATACGTGCGTTCTCGTCCGGCAGGGCACCTTCCAGGGTCAGGCGCACCGTCTGATCCACCGGCGCTTCCATCTGCTCCACCGTGACCGTTTTATACTCCACCTGGGCGTTGTATTCGGTGGAGAAGGCATCCTCCACCACCACGCATTCCATGGGCCGCCAGACCCGTAGCCGCAGCATGGCCGTGACCGACACGGTACCCGGCGTCTGGGGATTGGGGGCTGCCATCAGGGTGCAGCCCACCGGCTCCACGTAAGCAAAGCAGCGGCAGTCCTCCGCCGCGCCGTCCACATCCACGATCTGATTGAAGGGCACCGCCCTGGTCAGCTGCTCCAGCTCGCAGCCCGGGGCGATGCGGTAGAGCACCCGGGCTTCCACCTCGCCTTTTATCACCGCCTTGCCCGGCAGCAGACGAATCTCCTGCACGGTGGCCAGGCCGGTCACGTCCAGCACGGCCGCGGGCGGCGTGGGAAAGGTGATCTCCTCCTCGGCGGTGATGAGCTTATCCAGGGCCGCCACCGGGCGGGCCCCGGTCAGGGTACCCAGCAGCTGCTCGGCACCGCTGCCGGACAGGGCCGTGATCACCGGCTGCTCCTGCCGCAGGGTCAGGGTCACATTCAGCGAGAACGCCCCCCGCACATCCACCCGGCGCTGGTTCACCGCCCGGCAGTTCAGATACTCCACCTCGCCGCCGGTGTGCACCTGACAGCCGCCATATTCCGGCGCAGGCAGATCCAGCGTTTTGGTGAACGGCAGTTTCTGCTCGGTCTGGCACAGGTTCTGCTGCTCGTCCGACTGGTAGAACACCACACACCGCAGATAGCCGTCCAGCGTGAGACGGCCGCCGGTGGTCTGGGCCTGCAGCACCACCGGCCGCACCTGGCATTTGACAATCTTGAACACCTGCGGCAGATAGTCCGGGATCAGAATCTCGGTTTCGATGGGAAGTTCGGTCTTTGTATCGCACAACCCGCCCGCCGCAGTCAGGGTGTCTCTGAACACCTTCAATTCCATAGTTTCGCCCCTTTCGCGCGTTTCTATGGCCATGTATATGAGCGGCGCGGACAGGATATGCAGACATGCCGGGCAGCAGAAAAGCCGGGGCGCACCCGCTGTCTGGGTGCGCCCCGGCTTTTGCTGAGGAGGGATCAGCCCTCCCGGTTGATGTGAAAGATGGCCCGCAGAATACCTGCCAGGAATTTCGGACTTTTGATAACCACTACCTGCATGGATGCTTCCCCGCTTTCTCCCGTCTGGGTGATGTTGGATGCTCCATACTATGCTGCGGCGGGCAGAATGTGCGGCTTTTGCGGCAGTTTGGGAAACTCAGTCCGCTTTGGTGCAGATGACGGCCAGTGCCCCTTTGTCAATCCGCACGGTGACCGGGCCGCGGTTTTCGGCCCACTCGTTGCTGACGCCGATCGGGAAATCCGGGGTCAGGGTGGCGTTGTCCAGTTCATAGAACGCCCCCTGTACGCAGACACCCTCGGCACGGCCCTCCAGCGGAAACAGCGAGAAGTACTGCCAGCACGCCGGCAGCAGGGTCAGGGTATGGCCGGGCAGCAGAAAGCGGATCTCGCTGCGCTCATTGGTCAGGCAGGTATCCACCCCCTGTTTCTGCAGCCACAGGCCGGTGGCCAGGTTGGCCAGGGTGTGTTCCAGCCGGGCGCCGCCCAGCGCCCCCAGGATGGTGACCCGCTTTGCGCCCTGCTCCGCCGCCAGCCGGGCGGCATAGTGGGTGTCGGTATCGTCCTTTACGTGGGGCAGCACCACGGTATCCCCGCCCGGCGGGGGCGGCGCGGAATCAAAATCCCCCACCACCAGATCCGGCGTCAGGCCCAGTTTTTGCAGATTGCGCCAGCCCGCGTCGCAGGCCACCAGACGGCAGCCCGGCGTGATGTAACGGCGCATCGCCTCCCCTACCGGGCAGGCAGACACGATCACCCAATCCTGCATAGGGCATTCTCCTTTCCGCCCCGGTATGCGGGGCCGCAAAAGCCCGGCGGAGACAGGGCTCCGCCGGGCTTCGGTTACTTTTTCAGTTCCCAGCTTTTTACGTCCTTGACCTCGTCGTAGATGGCGCAGTAGCTTTCGTAGCGGCTGGGGCTGATCTTGCCCTCGGCCAGGGCCTGCCGCACAGCGCAGCCCAGTTCGGTGCGGTGCGAACAGCCGGTAAACCGGCACTTGCCCAGATAGGGCGCAAACTCCGGGAAAGCGTATTCCAGATTCTCTTTGGGAATGTAGCAGGCACGCTCCAGATCCAGGCTGGCAAAGCCTGGGGTATCAGCGATGCGGCCGCCCAGCGTCTCAAAGATCTCCACCTCCCGGGTGGTATGGCGGCCGCGGCCCAGCTTCTGGCTGATGTCGCCGGTCTGGCGGCCCAGCTCCGGCGAGAGGGCGTTGAGCAGGGTGGATTTGCCCACCCCGGAGTTACCGCAGAATGCGCACAGCTTGCCGGCGATGCGGGCGCGGATCTTGTCCAGCCCCGCCCCGGTCTCATGGTCTACGCGGATGCAGGCAATACCGGCCTTTTCGTAGGCAGAGGCCAGATTCTCGTCGCTGGCCAGGTCGCCCTTGGTGATCACCAGCACCGGTTCGGCGTCCTTGTCCACCGCAATGGCGGACAGCTTATCCAGCACCAGGGTACTGGGCACCGGCTGCACCGTACTGGCCACGATGAACAACACATCCAGGTTGGCTATGGGCGGACGTACGAACACATTTTTGCGCGGGCCGATCGAGGCAATGACGGTGGCGCCCTGTTCCCGTTCCAGGGTTACGGTATCCCCCGCCACCGGCGTGATGCGCTGTTTGCGGAAGATGCCCTTGGGCTTGCACTCCACGATTCCCTCGTCGGTTTTCACATAGTAAAAGCCGCCGATGCTTTTAACGATATAGGGTTCCATATGCCGCCTCAATTCTTGCCGGATTCCCCGCCCGAGGGCGTGGATTCCGGCGTGGCGCTGGGCGCGGGGCTGGCAGAAGGCGTGGCAGTGGGCGTCGGGGTTGCCGTCGGAACCGGGGTGGGTTCCGGGGTGGGTTCCGGCGTAGGCTCAGGCCCAAGCGAGACGACCACGTCTACGCGGGAGTTCCAGTTGGCCTCGCTGCCCGGCTCCTTGCTTTGGCTGATGATCACATCCACAGGGTATTCGCTGCTGTACTCGGTGGTCTGCAGGCCCAGGGTGAGCATCTTGTTCTGCAGGGCGGTAGCCGCCTGCTCCACCGTCAGGCCGCGCAGATCGGGCACCGTGGTGGTGGTATCCACCTCTTCACGGCTGACGATCAGGCGCACCTGGGTGCCCACCGCCACCTCGGCGCCGGCCTCCGGCTCGGTGCGGATTACGGTGCCCACCGGGTAGTTGTCATCCACCTGCGGGGTGATACTGACCACCAGGCCCTGCCCCTGCAGGCGGGTGGTGGCATCCTCGGAGGTCATGCCGTACACGTCCTCCACATTTACGATCTCGGTACCCTTGCTGACCTTCAGGGTCACGGTCTGCCCTTCCTTGACGGTGCGGGGCGGGCGCGGGCTCTGGCTGTACACCTGCCCGGCGGGGTACTGGGAGTTATACTCTTCTTCAAACACGATATTGAACTGGTCGTAGGCGGAGTTGCCCTCGATCTCCTCCCGGGTCATGCCCACGAAGTTCACCAGTTCCACGTCCGCCCGGTTGCTGAACAGGGGGTTGGTGGAGTTGGTAAAGATGATATAGCACAGGATAGCGGCGCCGATGGCAAAGGCGGCCGCCATACCCGCCAGGATCGGCAGGGTATAATTTTTGCGTTTCTTCTTTTTGGGGGCCGGGCGGCGGGTGCCGCCGGCGGACGGCTTGGCGCCGGAGCCGGATTTGGTTTGCTTGACCACTTTGTCGATATACCTCTCTGGTTCGGAATCTGTCAGATATTCGTACTCAAACCGGATGCTGGGGTTCTGTTTGAACTCCTCCAGGTCCATGAGCATGGCCCGGGCGCTGGGATAGCGGTCTGCCGGGTCCTTGGCCATGGCGCGGGCGGTAATGGCCTGCAGGCCTTCCGGCACCTGGGGCGCCACCTCGCCCAGCGGGGTGGGGGTATCGGAAATCTGCTTGATGGCCACCGACACGGCGCTGTCTGAGGTGAAGGGCAGCTTGCCGGCCAGCATTTCGTAGAGCATCACGCCCACCGAATAGATATCGGTCTTGCCGTCGGTAACCTCGCCGCGGGCCTGTTCCGGGCTGATGTAATGCACCGAACCGATGGCCTTTTCGCTGACCACCTGGCTCTCGGCCCGGGAAAAACGGGCAATGCCGAAATCCATCACCTTGATGCTGCCGTCAGCCAGCAGCATGATGTTCTGGGGCTTGATGTCCCGGTGGACAACACCCTTGCTGTGGGCATGGTCCAGTGTCTCCAGGATCTGGGTAATGAAGTGGACGGCCTCTTTCCAGGTGAGCGGGCCGCCCCGCTGGTTCAGATACTCTTTCAGGGTGATGCCGTCGATGTATTCCATGACGATATACTGGATCTTGTCGCTCACCGACACATCGTACACCTTGACGATATGGGGGTGATCCAGGATCGAGATCGCCTTGGACTCGTTCTTGAACCGCTGGACCAGTTCCGCGTTTTCCATGAACTCCGGCCGCAGGATCTTGACGGCCACTACCCGGTCCTCTTTCAGGTCGCGGGCACGGTATACGTTGGCCATACCGCCTACGCCGATCAGACCTTCCAGCAGATAGCGGCCGTCCAGCCGTTTACCGATCACGTGTTCCAGATTCTCCATGCAATAAAACCTCCCTGCGCCGGGGCGCGCTGTGAAAGAAAAACGGGGCGGCAGGCCGGACTATGCGGCGCGCGGAAGAGCCGAAACTCCGCCGCGGGCCGCCCCTGTGGTTCATCCGCAGCCCGTCAGGGCGCGGGGGCTGCCACCGGCTCCACGCCGATCAGCAGCACCGTGATATTGTCCTGCCCGCCGTGTTCCAGGGCCTTGGCCACCAGAACATCCGCCGCTTCGTAAAACGGCACCTCGGTCAGGATGCGGGCCATGGTCCGGTCGCTGACCGGATTGCTGAGCCCGTCGCTGCACAACAGAAGCACATCCCCCGGCCGCACAGTGCATTCGCCGGTCTCGGTCTCCACCGTGGGATTGACCCCGAGGGCACGGGTGATGATGTTTTTGCGGGGATGGGTGGCCGCCTGCTGGGCGGTGATGGTGCCGTTCTCCACCAGCTCCTGCACCATGGAATGGTCCCGGGTAAGCTGGCGGATCTGCCCGGCCCGGAACAGGTACACCCGGGAATCCCCCGCGTGGAACAGCCAGGCGTGGCCGCCGCGCACCAGAGCGCCGGCCACGGTGGTGCCCATGCCTGTATGTTCCGGATGGCGGCTGGCTTCCTCATAGATGGCCTGGTTGGCCTGCTGTACGGCCTTCCGCAGGAATTCGATCTCCTGCCCCGGCACCAGGTCCGCCAGGCCCTGGTCAAAATACTCCTCCAGAGCCTGCGCTGCCAGCTGAGAGGCCAGCTTGCCGGAGTTGGCGCCGCCCATGCCGTCGCAGATCAGGCCCCAGACGGTGTCGTCCGGCAGGCGGGCGGCCCGGTAGTTGTCCTGATTTTCCAGCCGGCCGTAGCCGATATCGGTTTTGGCTGCCAGTTTCATGGCGTCGCCTCCTTGGGTGGTTGTTGGGCTTCGTCCCGCCGCAGCTGGCCGCAGGCGGCACTGATATCGCTGCCGAGACGGCGGCGCACGGTGGCGTTGACCCCCAGACGGGTCAGCGCCTGCTGGAACCGGCGCACATTTTCGGCGTCGGTGGCGGAATAGGGGCTGCCGTCCACCGGGTTGATGGGGATCAGGTTCACATGGGCCCCCATGCCCCGGATCAGGTCGGCCAGCTGCCGGGCGGTGGCGTCGCTGTCGTTGACGCCCCGCACCATGGAATACTCAAAGCTGATCCGGCGGCCGGTGGTTTTCTGATACCGGCGGCAGGCGGCGATGAGCTGTTCCACCGGATAGGCGTCGTTCACCGGCATCATGCTGCTGCGCATGGCGTTGTTGGGGGCGTGCAGCGAGATAGACAGGGTCAGCTGCAGCTTCTTCTCCGCCAACCGGTCGATCATGGGCACAAGGCCGCAGGTGGACAGGCTGATGTTGCGCATGCCGATGTTGGCACCTTCCTCCGAAGAGATGATGGTGAGGAAGTCCATCACGTTATCGAAATTGTCCAGCGGTTCGCCGATGCCCATGAGCACGATATGGGAGATACGCTCCCCGATATCCCGCTGGGCGGTGTAGAGCTGGGCCGCGATCTCGCCGGCTTCCAGATTGCGCACCCGCCCGGCCTGGGTGGAGGCGCAGAACCGGCAGCCCATCCGGCAGCCCACCTGGGTGGACAGACAGACGGTATTGCCGTATTTGTACCGCATGACCACCGTCTCGATGCAGTTGCCGTCCTCCAGGGCGAACAGGTACTTGACGGTACCGTCCTTGGACTGCTGGCGGCGGCGGATGGTGGGCGCGGCAATATAATACTGCTCCTCCAGGGTTTTCAGCAAAGCCTTGGGCTGGTCGGTCATGGCGGAAAACTCCGTGACCTGTTTCTGATGCAGCCAGCGGTAGATCTGCCCGGCCCGGAATGCGGGCTGCCCCAGCGCCGCCAGCGTTTGGGCCAACTGGGGCCGGGTCTGGGAGGAAATGCAGTTCTTGCTCATTGTATCACAATCTCTCCAATGTTGCTATGAAAAATCCGTCGAAACCGGTCTCGTCCGGAAAAATCGTCATGCCGAAAGGCCCTTCCGACGCCTGCTCCGGATGGAACGGCGGCGGAACCAGCCGGAACTTTGCGCCCTCTTCCCCGGCCAGGAACTGCTCGATCTGGTATTCGTTTTCCTGGGGATTAAGGGTGCAGGTGGAATATACCAACCGCCCGCCCTCTTTTACATAACGAGAGGCGGTGGCCAGAATCTTCGCCTGCAGCACGCAGAGGGAGGGCAGCTCTCCCAGCGTTTTATAGCGCAGATCCGGTTTTTTGCGCAGAATACCCAGACCGGAACAGGGCACATCGCAGAGCACCCGGTCGGCCCGGGCCAGCTCCGGCTGCCAGACCGACGCATCGGCACAGGCCACATCGGCGCACTGGATGCCGCTGCGCTCCAGCGCCTGCCGGATCAGGGAGACCCGCCCTTCGGCGGCATCCCGGCTGTACAGGCAGCCGGTATCCTGCATCTGCTGGGCCAGCAGCAGGGTTTTGCCGCCGGGCGCAGCGCATAGGTCCAGCACCTTCTGGCCGGGCTGCGCGTCCAGGCTCAGGGCCGCCAGCTGGCTGGACAGCCCCTGCACATGGAAAAGCCCCTCGGCAAAAGCGGCGCTCTGAATGGGTGAGCCCTCAAAAGCTGCCAGCAGGCTGCCCGGCAGCGGGCCGGGACGGCTGGGCGTACCCTCGTCCGCCAGGCGCTGAGCCAGCTGTTCCGGACTGGTGCGCAGGGTGTTGACCCGCAGGGCGGTTTCCTTGCTGGGGGTGGACATGGACAGCAGAAGCTGTTCGGCGCGGGTGGGATAGGCCGCCAGATACAGCCGCACGATGGGTTCGGCCACCGAATACTGCACCGACAGCCGCGCGGCCCGGTTGGGGAACTTGGCGGCGGCAGGGTCCTGGGCCGGGGCGCGGCGAAGCACCGCATTGACCAGCCCGGCGGCGCTGGAACAGCCCAGCTTCCGCACCAGGGTGACCGATTCGTTGACCGCCGCGGCGGGCGGCACCTGCATGTACACGATCTGGGCCAGGCCTGCCCGCAGCACCGCCCGCACCGGCGGATCCAGGCGGGTCACCGGACGGTTCAGGCACTGGCGCAGCTGCCAGTCCAGGGTGATCTGGTGTTCCAGAACGGTATAAAAGATGGCGGTACAGAAGGCTTTGTCCCGGCCGGTCAGGCCGCTGCGGCGCAGCCGCCCGTCCAGCACCAGGTTGGAATAGCCGGCCTTTTCCTGGTGGATCAGCGCCTCCACCGCCGCGCGGCGCGCGGCGCTCACAGGCTGTCCCCCGCCTTGAACCGCCGGCCGGCAGCCCAGGCAGAGCCCTCCATGGGCTTGCCGCCCTCCGGCACCACCTGCAGCAGTTGCAAGGCACCGGAGGCACAGGCCACGGTAA
This sequence comes from Gemmiger sp. An120, assembly GCF_002160955.1. Taxonomy (GTDB): domain Bacteria; phylum Bacillota; class Clostridia; order Oscillospirales; family Ruminococcaceae; genus Gemmiger_A; species Gemmiger_A avium. The sequence continues at coordinate 266,400 of NZ_NFLN01000001.1, read as the reverse complement.
AGGGTTTCAGCGCCAGGATGGTGCCGGGCTGTGCGCTGCCCTCAGCCACGCGGCTGGCCAGCACCTTGATCTTCTTGCCGCCGTACTCAAAGAAAGCCACAGGCCAGGGATTCATGCCCCGGACCAGGTTGTGCAGATGGGCGGCGTCGGCGTCAAAGTCAAAATGAGCCATCTCCTTGCGCAGGGGCGGGGCCAGGGTGGCGGCCGCGTGATCCTGAGGCACGGGGGTCAGCTCATCAAACCGGGCCAGGGCATCCAGCAGCGTTTCCGCCCCCAGGGCGGTGATCCGGTCAAACAGCTCGCCGCTGGTTTCCTCCGGGCCGATGGGCGCCGGGCGCACCAGCAGGATATCGCCGGTGTCCAGGCCCTCGTCCAGCTTCATGATGGTCACGCCGGTCTCGGCGTCGCCGTTCAGCACCGCCCACTGCACCGGGGCGGCGCCCCGGTATTTGGGCAGCAGGGATACGTGCAGATTGATGCAACCCCGGGGCGGAATTGCCAGCACCTCCGGCGGCAGAATCCGGCCGTAGGCCACCACCACGATGATTTCCGGTTCCAGCGCGCGGATCTGCGCCTGTACCGCTTCGTCCCGCAGGGTCACCGGCTGAAACACCGGCGTGCCGTGAGCCATCGCCACCTGCTTGACCGGCGGCGCGGTGAGCACCTGCTTGCGGCCCACCGGTTTATCCTGCCGGGTAAACACCCCGCAGAGGGTATGCCCGGCGCCGTACAGGGCTTCCAGGCAGTGGGCCGCGATGTCCGGCGTGCCCATGAACAGGATGCGCATTATTCCTCTCCGTCCTCGTCGAATTCTTCTTCGTCTTCGTAGAAATGGTCGGCCAGATCCAGGATGGTCACGCCATCCAGATGGTTGGTCTCGTGGCAGACGCAGCGGGCCAGCATGTCCTCGGCTTCCAGCTCAAAGGGGTTGCCGTGCCGGTCAAACGCCCGTACCTTGACCCGCTTGGGTCGGCTGATGGCGGCATTGCGGCCGGGGAAGGACAGGCAGCCCTCGTAGAGCATGACCTCTTCGTCGCTGCGCTCCAGAATTTCCGGGTTGATGAACTCCAGATACTTGGGCTCGTACCCCTCCGGCACGGTGCCGTCCTCGGGCAGATCCCGCTCATCCAGGCTTACGAACACCCGGCGCATGACCCCCACCTGGGGACCGGCCAGGCCGTAGCCCTCGGCATCGGCCAGGGTCTCGATCATATCGTCCAGCAAAGTAGCCAGACGGTCGTCAAAATTGGTCACCGGGCGGCAGACCTTTTTCAGAATGGGGTCGCCGTCCTGTACGATAGTACGCAGAGCCATAATTTTTTCTCTCCTTTTCGGGCGGACGGTTTTACATATCGCCGTCCGCGTTGAAATCCAGTGTGACCGCGGCCTTGGCGGGCAGGCCCTCCTCCCCGTACCGGGCAAGGACGGCGCGCATCAGGGCGCGGAAATCGTTTGTATTGCGGCATTTGATGGTCAGCTTGAACCGGTACAGATCCTTGACCATCGCCACATTCATGGGGGCAGGCCCCAGCACCCGCATGGGCAGCCTGGGCCAGTTCTGGCGGGCCGTTTCGGCCAGAATCGCGGAAAACCGGGCGGCCGCGGCCAGCGCCGGGCCTTCCTTTTCGCCGGAAAAGCCCACCATGCACAGATCACAGAAGGGCGGGTACAGGCACAGCTGCCGGAAACCGATCTCCTCTTCAAAGAAGGCTTCGTAATCCTGTTTGGCGGCCAGCTGCAGCACCGGATGGCCCGGGCTGACGGTCTGGATGATGGCACGGCCGGGATACTCCGCCCGGCCGCCCCGGCCCACCACCTGGGTGATCAGGCTGAACACATTTTCATAGGCCCGGTATCCCTGGCTGAACAGCAGCGAATCAATGCCCAGCACCCCCACCAGGGTGACCTTTTCAAAATCCAGCCCCTTGGCCACCATCTGGGTACCCAGCAGGATGTCGTATTCTCCTTTGGCAAAGCGGGCCAGCAGCTGTTCATGGGCATTTTTGCGGCTGGTGGAATCCTGGTCCATCCGCAGCACACGGGCTTTGGGGAACAGGTTTTCCAGTTCTTCCTCCACCCGCTGGGTGCCGAAACCGGTATACAGCAGTTTGCCGCCGCACTGGGGGCAATGGGTGGGGGCGGGCTTGATCGTTTTGCCGCAGTAGTGGCAGAGCATCTGCCCCTGGGCTTTATGGTAGACCATGGGCACGCTGCAGGACGAGCATTTCAGCGCGGCCCCGCAGTCCTGGCACAGGGCCACGGTGCGGTACCCACGGCGGTTGAGCAGCAGAATGGTCTGCTGGCCATTGGTCAGGTTTTCCCGGATGGCATCGGCCAGAGGCTGGCTGATGTCCTCCGGGTTGCCGGCGGCGGCTTCCGCCCGCATATCCACGATCTGCACCGGCGGCAGCGGCTGCCCGGCGTACCGGTGGGTAAGCCGTACCAGCTGGTACCGATCCTGCCGGGCGGCCCGGTAGTAGCTTTCCACCGAGGGGGTGGCGCTGGCCAGCAGCAGCAGCGCGCCGCTGTCCGCCGCCCGCAGCCGGGCTACATCATGGGCGTCAAACCGGGGGCTGGACTCGGAACGATAGGTATGCTCCTGCTCCTCATCAATGATGATGAGCCCCAGATTCTGCAGCGGCGCAAAGATGGCGCTGCGGGTGCCTACCACGATCTGGGCGCCGCCCTGCTGGATCATCCGCCATTGCAGCAGCCGCTCGGTATGGTTGAGGGCGGAGTGCTGCACCGCCACCCGGCTGCCGAAATTTTCTTTCAGTCGGCGGATCATCTGGGGGGTCAGGCTGATTTCCGGCACCAGCACCAGTGCGGTGCGGCCCAGTTCCAGCGTGTGACGGATCAGTTCCAGAAAAACCAGCGTTTTGCCGCTTCCGGTGACCCCGTGCAGCAACGCCGCATGGGGTTTGCCCGCCCACAGCGCAGGCAGCAGCGCGTCCAGGGCGGCCTGCTGCTCATCGGTCAGGGTGATGGTCTCATTGGTCAGCGGGATATGGGCGTACAGATCCAGGGTTTTGTCCACCTGTTCCTTTTCCAGCACGCCCTTTTTGACCAGATTGTCCGCCACGGCGGCGGATACTCCGGCCTGCTGCAGTTCTTCCCCGGTCAGGGGGCCGTCCCGCAGCAGCTGCACCGCTAAAATCTGGGTCGGGGTGGGGCGGGGCTTTTCCGGCAGAGGCGCCGCCAGCCGGTACTGAGGCTGGGTATGGCGCACCAGCTGCTTTTGCAGCACCGGACGGCCGTCCTGCAAGACAGGGCGGTACTGGGCCCCATAGGGAATGACCGTTTTTACCGCCTCGTACCAGGTACAGAAGGTGCGCTCATGGAGGAACTCCACCAGGCGCAGCAGATCGGGGGTGAGGCAGGCGCTTTCCGGCGCGGCGTCATAAAGCGGCTTGACGCGGGCGGAGAGCTCCTCGCTCTCCCCTGCCGCCAGCACCACCGCCATGCGGGGCTTGTCCCCCCGGCCGAAGGGCACCAGTACCATCCCCCCTACCGGCACCTTGCTTTCCAGTTCCGGCGGAACCCGATAGGTATAGAGTTTGTCAAAATGAAGGGTGGCGTTGTTTACCGCCACTTGCACGGTATGCGGCAATCGCTGCCCCTTTCCGGGCTGAGCCGGTCAGCCCTCTTGTCTTGCCCGGATGATCTCGTACAGCTGCCGGGCGCAGTCGTCCACTTCCTGGTTGACTACCGTAGCGGTGTACTGATCCGCCAGGGCCAGTTCCTCCCGGGCGCGGGCCAGCCGGCCCTGGATGGCCTCCTCGCTCTCGGTGCCGCGGCCCCGCAGGCGGTGTTCCAGTTCTTCCAGGCTGGGGGGCGCCACAAAGATGGTGGTGGCCTCCGGGTACAGGCGGCGAATGTTGCCCGCGCCCTCCACCTCAATCACCAGCACCACGGTAATCCCCTGGCCGATACGGCGGTCTACCTCGGACTTGGGGGTACCGTAGTAGTTGCCGCAATAACAGGTGTGCTCCAGAATTTCCCCGGCAGCCAGTTTCTCTTCAAACTGATCCCGGGTCATATAATAATAGTTTACCCCTTCGGTCTCGCCGGGACGCATAGCCCGGCTGGTGGCGGAAACCGAGATCTCGATCTCCGGGTGCAGCTGCCGCAAGCGGTTTACAACGGTGTCCTTGCCGGAGCCGGAAGGCCCGGACACGACCACCAGATACCGATCCTTATTCATCTTCCAGCTCCTCATCCAGTTCATCCGCATCGTCGTTGTCGTTCAGGCGGTTGGCCACCGTCTCCGGCTGCACAGCCGACAGGATCACATGGTCGGAATCCATGATGATCACCGCCCGGGTGCGGCGGCCATAGGTGGCGTCGATCAGGGCGCCCTTGTCCCGGGCTTCCTGTACAATGCGCTTGATGGGGGCGGATTCAGGGCTCACAATGGCGATCAGCCGGTTTGCGCTGACCATATTGCCGAACCCGATGTTGATAAGCTTCATGATAGCTCCCCTTTTATTATTCGATGTTCTGCACCTGTTCGCGGATCTTTTCGATCTCCGCTTTCATCTCCACCACCAGGCGGGTGATGGCCAGATCCTGGCACTTGGAACCAATGGTATTGGTTTCCCGGTTCAGTTCCTGGGTCAGGAAGTCCAGCTTGCGGCCCACAGCCCCCGGCCCGGTAAGAATCTGCCGGTACTGCTGGATATGGCTGCGCAGGCGGACAGTCTCCTCATCCACGGCGGTCTTGTCCGCAAAGATGGCCGCCTCGGTCAGGATGCGCGCCTCATCAATGGAACGATCCTCCAGCAGAGGCTGCAGACGGGCGTACAGGCGCTGGGTGTAGGCTTCCACACGGCCGGCGCTGTCCTGCTCCACCAGGCCCACGTCCTGCTCCAGGGTGTCCAGCCGGGACAGGATGTCCGCCTCCAGCTTGGCGCCCTCCGCCGTGCGCATGGTCATGAAGCTGTCCAGGGCCATACGGCAGACCGTTTCCACGTCGGCCGCCAGCTGCTCCTCGTCCACCTGGGCATGGCGCACCGACAGCACATCGGGGAAACGGGCCAGCATCCCGGCCGTGGCATCGCAGGCCACGCCGCAGCCCTCCGAAATCTGCCGCAGTGCCTCCAGATAGCTGCGGGCCAGCGGCAGGTCGGCCTGAACCTCCACATCGCTGACACCAATGGTCTGCAGCTGCAGGCTCAGTTCCACCTTGCCCCGGCTGATGGTGCCGGAAAGCAGCTTCTTGAGCCGGTCGTCCAGAAACAGACAGGCCCGGGGAAGCCGGGAAGAATACTCAAAATACCGCGAATTGACGCTGCGGATCTCCACGGTCAGGTCACGCCCGTTGAGAACCGCCTTGCCCCGGCCGTAGCCGGTCATACTCAGCGCCATAGCACACCGCCTTTCTTTTGTGTTTTTCCGCAAGGCATATCACTTCAGGGCACAGATCCCCCGATTTGGATATACACAGGGATATTTTACTCTTTTTGGGCTGTTTTTGCAAGGCGCACGCCGGTATCCGGGGCGGGCGGATCCCCCAGATCGTGGAACAGGCGGCGCAGCACCACAGCGGCCACCAGGCACAGGATCATCTCCGCGCAGGTCTGGGCATAGGCCAGCCCGTAGAGCGGCCAGATCCAGTTCAGGATGCACAGCGCCGGGATTTCCATGACGATCTTGCGCAGAACCGCAAAGATCAGCGAGCGCCGCCCCATACCACAGGCCTGGAACACGCCCACCGCCAGGAAGTCCACCCCCAGGAACGGCAGGCACAGGCACATGCCCCGCAAAAACCGGGAACCGTAGGCCACAATCTCTGCATCCTTCATAAACAGGCGTACCAGCCAGGCGCTGCAGGTCCAGTCAAACACACACAAGGCAATCAGGAACGCCATGGCAACCTTCAACGCAAACAGAATGCACCGTTTCATCCGGCGGTAATCACCGGAAGCGTAATTGTAGCTGACCAGAGGCATCAGTCCCTGGGATAAGCCCAGCGCCACATAGAAGGGCACCTGGTTGACCTTTTGTGCAATGCCCATAGCCGCCACCGCGTTGGATCCGTACACGGAGGTAAAATTGTTCAGCACGGTCATGCCGGTTACATTGAGCAGGTTCTGCACCGCGGCCGGAATGCCCACCGCACAGACGCCCACCACAATGGCACGGCCAGGCAGCGCGGGCCGCAGGCTGATATTGCTGCTGTGCCGGCGCACCGCCAGCAGTACCAGAAAATAGCCGCAGGCCACGCAGTTGGAGAGGAAGGTGGCCAGGCCGGCGCCGGCGGCCCCCATATTCAGGCCCCAGGGCAGGATAAAGACCGGGTCCAGCAGGATATTCAAAAAGCAGCCGCTCATGGTGCCGATACCCGCATGGAGCGCCGCCCCCTCGCTGCGGACCATATAGGCCAGCACCACATTTAAAATAGCCGGCACGGCGCCACAGGTGGTGGTCCAGAACAGATAGGCGAAGGTAGCGGCAGCGTTTTCCTCGGTAGCGCCCAGCACGGCCAGGGCCGGGCCGGAAAATGCTGTAAAGCCCACGGACAGAAGCGCCCCGCAAAGCAGCGCGCACCAGAAACCAAACGAGGAGCTGCGGCGCACGGTTTCCCGGTCGCCCCGCCCCATCGCACGACTCATCATACTGGAGGAACCCACACCAAACAGGTTGTTGATGGCATTGAACGCCAGCAGCACCGGTGCGGCCAGGGTAACTGCGGCATTTTGAATGGGGTCGTTGAGCATCCCGACAAAATAAGTGTCCGCCAGATTGTACAGCACCATGACCAGAGAACTGGCAATTGTAGGTGCTGCCATGGACATGACCGCCCGGGAGACGGGAGCCTGTTCAAACAAATAGGTACGATCCTGCATAATATGACGCTTCCCTCTCTCTGCCGCCCCTCTGTGCAGCAGCTAGTTATGGAAAGAGCGCCCCGCGGGCGCGGGGCGCTCTTTCGGATACAACGTTCGGATGTATCCCATGATAGCACAGGAACCAGGGCTTTTCAACCCGACAAAACCGGTGCATTGTCTGGATCTTTGGCACTTTACCGTTTTTCACCCTCGACTGTTTCAATCAGCAATCTGCGGTTTTTTGGGCGGTTTATCAGCCAGAACGCAGCGGCATATAAAATGCCAAACGATGCTATATAGGCCACTATACCTGCGATGGGCATGGTATCGGGGACCAGGGCACTCACGTTGGCCGCAACAAAACAAAACAGCAGATTCAGCCGGAGCGATACCAGTTTCCTGGGCTGCAGGATCCACTTTTCTTCCAGATCCGAAAAGCCGGCAAACAGATCGTACTCACTCATGCGGAATACCCCTCCCTTTCCAAAAAATCGCGCAGCTTATTCCGCGTTCGGTGCAGGGAAACCGAGACCCGGTTTTCCGAGTATTGCCGGGCTGCGGCAATTTCCTGGATACTGGCCCCGAAAAAGTATCGCTGCAGAAAGATTTCCCGCTCTTCTGTGCGGAGCGAGGCAACAAAACGGTTAAGCAGGTCCCGAATCTGAACCGAATCCAGCGGCTGGCGGGTTGTCTGATCCGGAATACATTCGGCCAGTTCATCCAACAGCACGGTGATTCCACTGCGTTTTTGCGCCTGTGCCCGCTCCAGGTACCGCAGGGACGTATTGCGGGCTGTTTTGGCCAGATACGCCCGGAAATATTTCGGCCTGGCCGGCGGAATCCCATTCCACACCCGGAGCCATACATCATTCAGCACTTCTTCCCCGTCCTGGACACTGTCCAGCAGGCCGGCTATGATCCGGCGGCAAAATCCGCTGTACCGGTTTTCCAGAAGCGACAATGCCTGTTCGTCGCGCTGCCACAGAAGCGACACGATTTCATCCATGCGCATTCCCTCCTTATCTATAGCAGACCGGAACGAGGAAGCGTTTCTTACAGATATTCCGGTAAATTTTAAAAATGTCGGCTTCTGCCTGCAGGCACAAAACGGCCACGCCGCAGAAATGCAGCATGGCCGTTTTCTTATGTCATGATTGCGTTGGGCACAAAGATCACCACAGGTTCATGACCTGCTCGTACATCTCCACATAGGAGCGGGCGGAAACGTTCCAGCTGAAATCGCACTGCATCGCGCGCTTGACCAGAACCGGCCAGCCCTCTTTCTGCCAGTAGCCTTCCTTGGCGCGCCAGCAGGCCTCGTAGAGGTCATGGGCGCTGTACTGCTGGAAGACAAACCCGTTGCCCTTGCCATCGCCGGAATCCTGGATGGAATCCCGCAGGCCGCCGGTAGCACGCACCACCGGGATGGTACCATAGCGGCAGGCCACCATCTGGGCCAGGCCGCAGGGTTCGGACTTGGAGGGCATCAGGAAGATATCCGCGCCGGCGTAGATCTGACGGGCCAGCGGCGGCACAAAGCCGATGTACACGCCCACACGGCCGGGATGACGGCCGCACAGATCGCTGAAGAAGGACTCATAGGCATACTCGCCGTTGCCCAGCACCACCAGCTGGATCCCCTGCTGGAGCAGGCCCTCGGCCACGCTCTTGACCAGATCCACACCCTTATGGCCTACCAGACGGGTGACCATCGCCATGATGGGGCTGCCGTCGTCATCCAGGCCAAAGCGCTCGATCAGCTGCTTTTTGCAGGCCAGCTTGCCTTCCTGGAAAGTATCGGCGTTGTAATGGGCCGGGATGTTGGGGTCGGTTTCCGGGTTGTAGCTGTCCACGTCGATGCCGTTCAGGATGCCGCACAGTTTATGCTGGCGCTGACGCAGCAGACCGTCCAGGCCATGGCTGAACCAGGGATCCAGAATCTCGCCCGCATAGGTGGGGCTGACGGTGCTGACCCGGTCGCTGACCTCAATGGCGCCTTTCATGAAGTTGGCGCAGCCGTCATACTCCACAATATGCGCATCCTTGCGGCCGATACCGCAGATTTCCTCCAGGATGTCCAGGCCGTATTTGCCCTGATACTGGATATTGTGGATGGTGAAAACCGTCTTGATCCGGCTGAACTTGTCCAGATGCCGGTAATACAGGTTCAGGTATACCGGGGTCAGGGCGGTCTGCCAGTCATTGCAGTTGATCACATCCGGGGTGAAGTCGGTGTAGAAGAGCATCTCCATGATGGCGCGGCTGAAGAATGCGAACCGTTCCGCATCGTCGTAGAAGCCGTACAGGCTGCCGCGTTTGAAGTAATACTCATTGTCCAGGAAGTAGAAGGTTACGCCTTCATACTCGCAGGTAAACAGGCCGCAGTACTGGCTGCGCCAGCCTACCGGCACACTGAAATTGGTGACAAAGCTCAGACGATCGCGGTATTTCATGGTCTCATACAGAGGCATGACCACGCGGCAGTCCACACCGGAGCGAACCAGCGCCTTGGGCAGGCTGCCGGCCACATCGCCCAGGCCGCCGGACGCGGCGAACGGATTGGCCTCACTGGCGCAAAAAAGAACTCTCATGTGTCTCCTCCTTGATCAGGATTATAGAGGGAGGGGGCGGGAGCCGAGGCGGCTCCCGCCCCTGGGGAGAAAAGGGCGGCCTCCGGTCAGGCCGACACCTTTTGGCAGGGTTTATACGGTCTGTCCCTTGGCCACGTAAACCGGGAAGGTATCGGTGCCGCACAGATTCTTGTCGGCCGTAACCTTGACGCGCTTATCGGTGACCACATATTCCAGGGTAGCGCCCGGCTCCACCACGGTATCCTGCATGAGCACGCAGTTCTTGACCTTAGCGCCCTTGCGAATCCGCACGCCGCGGAACAGCACGCAGTTTTCGATTTCACCCTCAATCACGCAACCGTCCGCCACCATGCAGTTCTTCACCTTGGCATCCATGGCGTAACGGGTGGGGGCATCGTCCCGCACCTTAGTGTAGATGGGTTTGCCGACCGGGAACAGCTGGTCCAGGTTGGCCTCATCCAGCAGGCGCATATTCTCGTCGAAATAGCTCTTCATGCTGGTGATATGAGCGGTGTAGCCCTTGTATTCCAGGCCCTGCACATTGAGCAGCTGCAGGTTGCGGGACAGGATATCCCGCTCGAAATAGACCAGGCCGCGGCTGGTGGCATCCTGCACCATGGTGATCAGGGTCTCACGCTCCACAATGTACACGTCCATGGACAGGTTCTGCACACCGGGGCGGTAGTCGTTGGTGAGCAGTTCCACCACACGGCCGTCCTGCAGCTTAATGGTATGATTGTCGTTCTTGCAGCCTTCGGGGATCTCCCGGCGCTCGTACAGCATGGTCACGTCGGCGCCGCTGGCCACATGGGCGGCAATCAGTTCCTTGAAGTTGTAGTTGAAGGCAGTGCTGGCCTCGCTCAGTACCACATACTTCTCTTTCTGGTTTTTCAGGAATTCCAGAATGCTGGCCAGCGCTTCCACACGGCCGTTGTACATCTTAACGGTGGACTGGGCGTAGGGAGGCACAATGTTCAGGCCGCCCAGCTTGCGGGTCAGATCCCACTCACGGCCATTGCCCAGATGGTCCATCAGGGAATGGTAGTTTTTCTTTACGATGACGGTCACGTTGGTGATGCCGCCATTTACCATGCTGGACAGCACAAAGTCGATCATGCGGTACCGGCTGGCAAAGGGGATGGACGCCATTGTGCGCTTTTCCACCAGCTCCGGCACCAGGTTATCACCTGCGTTGGGCAGGATGACGCCCAGCGCGTTTGAAGTAGAATTCACCATTGTTCTTCGCCCTCCTTCACGTCTTTGACCACCATAGCCTTGGGGCCGATCTTGGCACCTGCGCCGACGGTGATACCCTCGCCGACAACCGCTACGCCCCACTTGGTGATGTCGTCCATGTCCTCAGGACGCACGCCCACCATGGCGCCGCGCTTTACCACCACATTTTCCGCAATAATGGAGTAGCGCACGCAGGCACCGGGCTCCACCACCGAGCCGGGCATCAGGATGGACGCCTCGACGGTAGCACCTTCCGCCACACGGGTATTGTCAAACAGAACGCTCTGGATTACGGTACCGTCCACGCGGCAGCCTTCGGTGATCATGCTGTTATCAATCACAGCCTTGCTGCCGATCTTGTGACCGGGCAGACCGGAGGTACGAGAGTAGATCTTCCAGCTGTCATCCCACACATCCAGCGCCACGTTGGGATTCAGCAGGTCCATATTGGCATCCCACAGGCTGTCGATGGTGCCCACGTCTTTCCAGTAACCCTCGAAAGCATACGCGACCATCTTCTCGCCCGCGTTCAGCATGTTGGGGATGATGTTCTTGCCAAAATCGTTCTCGCTGTTGGGATCCGCTTCATCTTCGGTGAGGAATTTGCGCAGCTTCTCCCAGGTGAAGATGTAGATACCCATGCTGGCCAGATTGCTCTTGGGCTCCTTGGGTTTCTCCTCAAACTTGGTGATGGTGCCGTTCTCGTCGGCGGTCATGATGCCGAAACGGCTGGCCTCTTCCCAGGGCACCTCCATAACGGCGATGGTGCAGTCGGCGCCCTTCTCCTTATGGAAGTCCAGCATCTTGCCGTAGTCCATCTTATAGATATGGTCGCCGGACAGGATAACCACGTAGTTGGGCTCATACCGGTCGATAAAGTTGATATTCTGGTAGATCGCATTCGCGGTGCCCTTGTACCAGTCGGAGCCGGTGGCTTTCTGGTACGGGGGCAGCACATGCACGCCACCGTACAGACGGTCCAGATCCCAGGGCTGGCCGTTGCCGATATACTCGTTCAGCACCAGAGGCTGGTACTGGGTCAGGATGCCCACTGTGTCAATGCCGGAATTGACACAGTTAGAAAGCGGAAAGTCAATGATCCGGTACTTTCCGCCAAAAGGCACCGCGGGTTTTGCCAGACGCTGGGTAAGCGCGTACAGACGCGAACCCTGACCGCCTGCCAACAGCATTGCGATACATTCTTTCATGACAATTCTCCCCTTATTGGCGCATCGCGCCTTTTCTATTCTAAAAGGCCGTTGCTTTCAGGCTCGGGCCTTTTTCGACTGTGTTCTTCTCTCCCTTACTCTTTCTTGGCCGCCTTTTTCGCTGCTGGCTTGGCTCCGCTTTTTTTTGGCAGGCCGGGAAGTCTTGGCAGGCTTGGCCGCCTTTTCTTCCGGCTTATCCGTCTTTTTGCGGGGTGCCGGCACCGAATAATAGGCCGTACTCATAGGTGCCAGATCCAGCGTGATGTGGTAATCAAACCCGTGCATCGCGCCCTTGACCGCCCGCTTCATCGGGTTGTGCAGGTCGCCGCCACCATAGATTGCGTCGTCGCTGGTCAGTAACTCTTTATACTGGCCGGCGCAGGGCACGCCCATCTGATAGCCGGTACGGAGCACCGGATTGAAGTTGCAGACCACCAGAACCATCTTGCCTTCCGTGTCGCGCCGCAAGAACGCAATCACCGACTGAGAACTGTCGTCCGGCACGATCCACTGGAACCCCTCCCAGCTGTAATCCACCTGCCAGAACGCCGGATTCTCCCGATAGAAATGGTTGAGTGCCTTGACCCAGGCCTGCAGCTGCTGGTGCTTTTCGTAACCAAGCAACATCCAGTCCAGCGGCTTTGCCTCGTTCCACTCGATGAACTGGCCGAATTCCTGGCCCATGAACAGCAGCTTTTTGCCGGGGTGCGCCATCATATACCCATAGAAGGTACGCAGGTTATCAAACTTGGCGTCATACTCGCCCGGCATCTTGTTCAGCAGGCTGCACTTACCGTGAACCACCTCATCATGACTGATGGGCAGCACGAAGTTTTCGCTGAAAGCATAGAAGAAGCTGAAGGTCAGCTTGTTGTGGTTGCCGGACCGGAAAAGCGGATCGGTACTCATATAGCTGAGCATATCGTTCATCCAGCCCATGTTCCACTTGAAGTTAAAGCCCAGGCCGCCGTCCGCTGCCGGTTTGGATACCAGCGGCCAGGCGGTGGATTCCTCCGCAATCATAAGCTTCTCCGGGTGCCGGTTCAGCACTTCGGTATTCAGCTTGCGCAGGAATGCGATGGCTTCCAGATTTTCCTTGCCGCCATACATGTTGGGCTCCCACTCGCCGTCACGGCGGTTGTAGTCCAGATACAGCATGCTGGCAACCGCGTCCACACGCAGGCCGTCCACATGGTACTCTTCCAGCCAGAACAGGGCGCTGGACACCAGGAAGCTCTCTACCTCGGGCATACCGTAGTTGAAAACCATGGTGCCCCATTCCTTGTGCTCGCCCCGGCGGGGGTTGGGATCCTCATAGCAGGGCTGCCCGTCGAACATGTACAGGCCGTATCCGTCCTTCGGGAAGTGCGCAGGTACCCAGTCCATAATCACGCCGATACCGGCCTGATGGCACTTGTCCACAAAATTCATGAAGTCCTTGGGGGTGCCGTACCGGCTGGTGGGGGCAAAATACCCGGTAACCTGATAGCCCCAGCTGCCGTCAAAGGGATATTCTGTGATGGGCAGCAATTCCACATGGGTGTAGCCCATTTCCTTTATGTACGGCACCAGCTCATCCGCCAGTTCGGAATAGTTGTAAGGCAGATCGCCCTCCTTCATCTTCCAGCTGCCGGCATGAACTTCGTAGATGTTCATGGGGCTGTTGATTACGTCCCGGCCTTTCTGCGCCGCCATCCATTCACCGTCGCCCCAGGCATAACCGGACAGATCATAGATCTTGCTGCCATTGGATGGACGGGTTTCAGTATGGAATGCATACGGATCAGATTTAAACAAAAGCTCATCGGAAGCGGTGGTCACACAGTATTTATATACATCATACTGTTTAAGACCGGGAATAAAGGTTTCCCAAATACCGCTGTCCTCCAGGCGAGCCATCGGATGGCTGCCCACGACCCAGCTGTTGAAGTCCCCTACCACGCTGACACTTTTGGCATGGGGGGCCCACACGCGGAATTTTACGCCGTCTTCCCCGTTTTCCTGCATACAATGAGCGCCCAAGAACCGGTAGGCCTCAAAGTTGTTTCCCTGATGGAACAGATAGACAGGCAGATCCGCTTCGCTTTGTTTCTTTTTTACGGGCATGGTGTCTCCCTTCTCTCCTCTGCGGCCCGCAAGCGGGCACGTGCTGTATACTATCTATAATGATACTCATTTTACATTCGATTTTCAAGAGTTTTCTGTCATAAATTGCTAAAAACGTAAATTGTAAAGTTTGTGTTTTGTGCAGTTTGCATGCAAAGTTTTCCACTTCATTGGCAAATGGTAGATTCTTCTTGCTAAAGCGAGCACAAACGTCCCGGTTTGGTGCACAAACGGATCGTATTCCGGCGGTAAGACCGTCAATTCGCACAAAAAAAGAACGCCTCTATCCCGTAGGATAAAGACGTTCTTTCCGACCCGGACGGTATACCCGCCGAAGTCCCGATTGCTGTTTGTGTTTACATACGTTTCCAGGTCAGCCAACCACGTAAACGTTCACTGTCTGCACGCCGTTCATCAGCGCCTCGGTGTAGGTGTCGTAGTACAGGTCCACCAGGCAGGAACCATTCAGCAGAGACGTACCGGTATCGGTTGCAATTGCATAGCCATACACAAACCGTCCGTCGGTGCTGGCAATATACAGCTTGGTTCCGTAGGGGATCAGGGCGGGGTTGACCGCCACTGTGCCGCAGTACAGACCCAGACCGGAGGCGCCGCGCCCGCCGCTGGAACTGTAACCCGTAGCCCGGCCGGTATAAACCGCCTTGTAGCTGGACGGCACACCATTGACCACCTCAGGGCCGCTCACAGAAGAAACCGGCGCGCCGGCCTTGTAGGCCTTAATCACCGTATTCTGCGGTGCCACGGTCTGCACCACGCTGACCACCTGGCTGGACTCTACCGCACCGTCTACCACCCGCTCACGGCTGGTGATTTCGTTGGTGCCTTCATGACCGGTCTGCAGTGTCATGGTGCGGCTGCGGTTGCGGTAGAACAGACTGGTATACACATATTCGGTTTCGAAGGGGATGGACTCGTAGCTCACCGTATCCCGGTATTCAACCCGGTGCACGGTGACGGTGTCTCCCTCTTCCAGCTGGGTGTGCAGGCTGGGCTCGGTATAATCATGCTCGCCCAGGCTCACGCCCGTGGCATCCAGGGCATCTTCGACCGTACCGCCGCACAGCTGTGCGGTCAGGTTCTGGCCATCGGCTTCCACATACACCGGATAGGCACGCTGGATGCTGAGCGACGCCAGGTTCCCGGCATAGGCCGTGTAGTAGACCTCGTCATGGGCTTCGGCCACAATACCGGACAGTTCCATGATCTGGTCGGGGTCGTCGTGGGTAGTGATCAGAGTGCGGCGGTTGCCGTCGGAATCCGACACGTGCACGACATTCAACGAAAGGCTGAGGACAAACAGGGCAATCGACAGGCTGCACAGGGAGCCCAGCAGCGCCCAGACCCGGACCGGAATGGCCAGCCAGCGGCGCCGCAAGTGTTCTGTGAATTTTGTCATACGCTCTCCTTATCGGTTCCATGCGAGGGCATCATGTACCACCCGGTCCACAGGGCAGTACGGCGGCCTTTAAAGCATGGCAAGGCCGCGCCCGCGAAACCCGTTTGACGGCACAAACAATACTGTCAACGGGACGTGCTGTTCAGCACTTGTGGCATTGTATCAAATCCGGGAAAAAGCGTCAAACAGGAGAATTTACCCTTTTAAGCTTAATTTTTTTGAATTCCGTTTATTTTGAAAAATGTTCACTCGTTTTCTCTTCATAGCGTTGTTTAGCTTCTGTTTGCTTCTGTTTTTAATTATTTTTCAGGATATGTTTTCTAATATTACCTTTTTCTTCCATTTATATGCTTTCGTCAAACTGTCAAAATACCAGCATCTTGTATGTGTGTTTTGCACAACTTTTATGCAAAAAGCATTTTTTGTAAAGAAGTGCTTATTTTCTGTATACAGCATATTCCATAAGCCGATCTTGGCAAAGTCAGCGCAGCCAAATATACTTTCAGACCCGTGAACTTTGCTTGCCAATATTTTTTAGAACGCTGCTCGAATCCGCTATTTCATCAGAAATTTTTCGAATGCCTCTCATCTTATCTGACAAAACTGGAGTTCTCTGTGGCCGATAAGGAAAAGCCCCGGAAATCCGAAGATTTCCGGGGCTTTTGAACCAATTTGAACTGGTTTGGACAACCAATCAGCGCTTGCTGAACTGGGGAGCGCGACGGGCAGCCTTGAGGCCGTACTTCTTACGTTCCTTCATACGAGGATCGCGGGTCAGGAAGCCAGCCTTCTTCAGAGCAGGGCGCAGGTTCTCGTCGTACTGCAGCAGAGCACGGGACAGGCCGTGGCGGATAGCGCCAGCCTGGCCGGACACGCCGCCGCCGCCCACGCGGACCACGATGTCGAACTTGCCGTCCACATCGGCCACAGCCAGGGGCTGACGAACGATCAGCTTCAGGGTCTCCAGACCAAAGTAATCGTCGATGTCACGATCGTTGATGGTGATCTTGCCGGTGCCGGTGTACACGCGAACGCGGGCAACGGAATTCTTACGACGACCGGTGCCGTAGAAATAAGGTTTCGTCTCGTACATCTTCTATTGCCTCCTAATCAAAACTCGTAGATCTCGGGCTTCTGAGCGGCGTTGTCATGCTCGGCGCCCTTGTAGCAGCGCAGACGGGTCATGGCCTTGGCGCCCAGCGCGTTGGCCGGGATCATGCCCTTAACGGCCACGAACATGGCCTTGTCGGAATTCTCCGCCATCAGGGTCTTGTACTGGATCTCCTTCAGGCCGCCGATCCAGCCGGAATGAGTGCGGTAGTACTTCTTTTCCAGCTTCTTGCCGGTCAGAACCGCCTTGTCGCAGTTGATGATGATGACATGGTCGCCGCAATCCACGTTGGGGGTGAAGGTGACCTTGTTCTTGCCGCGCAGCAGCACAGCAGCCTGGGCGGCAACACGGCCCAGCGGCTTGCCGGCCGCATCGAGGACGTACCACTTGCGCGCCGCCTGGGCGGGCTTTGCCAGAGTAGTGCTCATAATCTATTTCCTCCCTGAAAGATTTGGTTTTTCGGTCAGGTCCGATTGGACGCAAGTTAGATTATAGGACATGAAATGCCGTTCGTCAAGACCTTTTTTGCAAAAATTTGATTTATTCCTGCGTTGCTTGCAAATGCTCTTGTTTTCTCTTGTATGCTCCCGTTTTCTCAATCTCTATTTTTACTTTTCCTTTTGGCTGGGAACCGAAAAATCGAAAACGGATGCAAAATCTTCTGTTATGCTATATACTATACCATAGTATATAGCAAAGGCGGACGTTTCGTCCGCAGAAAAGGAGTCTGCATGAAACTGTTTACCCGCATTCTGGCCGGAGCCGCCGCAATGCTCATACTGGCCGGCTGCGCCGCTTCCGAGCCGGCCATGACCGAAAGCGAACGGTTTGCCGCCTATACCCACGACCAGTTCTGCGAAACGGTAACCTCCAGTGCGCTGAACCTGAACTATACCCTGAGCCGCCCGGAAGAATGGGGGCTGGAACGGATGACCGAGAAGCCGTTCGGCGAACTGGACCTGGATTTTGCCGAAGCTGCGGAAGAGCTGAAAGCCGACCGGGAGGAACTGAACGGCTTTGACCGTTCTCAGCTGACCGAGGCGCAGCGGCTGACCTGGGACGCGCTGGATTTTTCCCTTACTACCCAGGAACAGGCCGTGGGCAAGGAACTGTACGACGATCTGCTGGGCCCGGTAACCGGCCAGCATGTCAACGTGCTCCTGAGCCTGGCAGAGTTCTCTTTCTACGAAAAAGCAGATCTGGACGTATACATGGCTCTATTGGAAGACCTGCCCCGCTACTTCGAATTTGTGGCTCAGTATGAAACCATGCGGGCCGATGCCGGGATGGTGGCTGCCGCCGAGACGCTGAATCAGGCCGCCGAATACTGCGAGATGATCGCCGCCGCGCCGGAAGACTGCCTGCTGGTAACCGGGTTTGCCGATCGTCTGGCCGAGCTGGACTGGCTGGAAGAATCCGACCGCGCTGCGTACGAAGCCCGCAACCGGGAACTGGTCTGCGGGCCGGTGGCCGAGGCATATCAGGCGCTGGGAGAATGTGCCCGGGAGCTGGCCGCTCAGGCCGGTGAGCCGCAGGGCCTGGCTGCCCGCCAGGACGACGGGGCGGACTACTACCAGCTTCTGGTGCGAGCCATGGTGGGCAGTGACCGTTCCATTGAAGACTACGAAAAGCTGCTGATTACCAGCATCAGCGAGGGGCTGACCGAAATGGGCATGCTCTATCAGCAGGACCCGGACGGTTATGAGGCGTTTTTCACCACCGTGCCGGCACAGGGCAGCCTGCCCCCGGAGGAGATCATTGCTCAGCTGCGGGAGGCCAGCAAGGAGGACTTCCCTGCCCTGGAGGAACTTCCCTATACCGTCAAGGATGTTCCCGCCGCGCTGGAGGAATATACCTCCCCTGCTTTCTTTATGATTCCGCCCATTGACAGCCAGGACAAAAACACCATCTATATCAACAACAGCGCGCTGGATGCCAGTTCTCTGTTCACCACCCTGGCACACGAGGGGTATCCCGGGCATCTGTACCAGACGGTGTACACCCAGCTGCTGGATCTGGATCCGCTGAACAACGAGCTCTCCGCCACCGGCTACGCCGAGGGCTGGGCCACCTATGTGGAACATGAATACGGCTACAGCTATCTGGACGAAAGTGACACCTACTGCCGTCTGGCCCGGCTGAACGGGCTGCTGTCCCTGGAGGTATCCGCCCTGGCAGACATCGGGGTGAACTGGGCCGGCTGGAGCGAGGACGATCTGGCCGCCTGGCTGGATATGCTGGGCTTCAACGGAGACGCCGCCGGCGATCTGATGGCACATGTGTGTGCCGAACCCGCCAACTATATGGCCTACGCCGCAGGGTATCTGGAATTTATGGAGTTGCGCAAGACCGCTGAGGACGCCTTGGGCGATGCGTTTGATACGCTGGAGTTCCACACCTGGCTGCTGGACCAGGGACCCGCGCCGTTCCCGGTGCTGGCCGAACGGCTGTCGGTCTGGCTGGAGGGCAGTTCCGCCCTGGATCAGGTCGCCTGACCTGGCAATCTGCCTGTTTTTGCCCCGCCGCGGCATAAAAAAGCCCGCGTCGGGGCATTTTTTTTGCAAAAAGCGGGTTCAAATCCGGCGGCGGTATGCTATAATAGTCGGGAATGTGAGGTGATGGGCCATGCAGCGGCTGGAAGGGCTGATGCGCAAAGCGATTCAGGATTATGAGATGCTTGCCCCGGGCGACCGGGTTTGTGTAGGCGTATCCGGCGGTAAGGACAGCGTGGCCCTTACCGTGGGCCTGGGCCGGCTGCGCCGGTATCTGGGTATCCCCTTTGAGGTAGTGGCGGTCACGCTGGATCCGCAGTTTGGCGGCCAGCCCATGGACTGCACCCCGCTGGAGGAATTGTTTGCCCGGGAACAGATTCCCTACCACATTCACCGCACCGATATCGGGCGGGTGGTGTTTGACCTGCGCAAGGAACCCAATCCCTGCGCGCTCTGCGCCAAGCTGCGCCGGGGTACGCTGCACACCGCAGCACTGGAACTGGGCTGCAACAAGGTAGCGCTGGGCCACCATCTGGATGATGCGATTGAGACCTTTTATATGAACCTGTGGCGGGAGGGGCGGCTGGGCTGCTTCTCCCCGGTGACCTGGCTGGACCGTCGCAAGCTGACCCTGATCCGGCCGCTGCTGCTGGCCACCGAAGCCCAGGTAACCACTGCGGTACGTCACGCCGGGCTGCCGGTTGTGAAGAGCCGCTGCCCGGCCGACGGCGCCACCGTGCGGCAGGACACCAAAGATTTTGTTCGGCGGATGGCGCGGGAAGACCCGGCTTTCCGCCAGAAGATGCTGGGCGCTTTGCAGGACAACGGCCTGGACGGCTGGAAGCCCCTGCACACCGGCCGCGGGCTGGGCGCTCAGGCGGGGAAACGGGAGAGAGATGCGGAATGAACTTTGAAAAGCATTGCTGGGCGGAGATTGATCTGGACGCACTGCGTCACAACTACCGCCTGATTGACCGGCTGGCCGGGCCGGCCAAGGTATGCGCCGTGCTGAAAGCCGACGCCTACGGCCATGGCGACGTGATGACGGCCCAGGTCCTGGCCCAGGAGGGCGCGGAGTGGTTTGCGGTGAGCAGCCTGTCCGAAGCGCTGCACCTGCGCCGGGCCGGGCTGGAACAGCCCATTCTTGTATTGGGGCACACCGATCCGGCCCAGGCCATCGTGCTGCACCGCCAGCGGATCATCCAGACGGTATACAGCCCGGACTATGCGGCCGCGCTGTCTGACGCGGCAGTGGCCGCCCGCTGTACGGTACAGGTACACCTCAAAGTAGACACCGGTATGGGGCGGATCGGCTTTGGCGCGCTGGGCGACGAGGCCGGCGCGGTGCGTCAGCTGGCCGCCTGCTGGCAGCTGCCCGGGCTGGAGGTGTGCGGTATGTTCCAGCACTTTTCGGTGGCAGACAGTACCGAGCCGGAGGACATCGCCTACACCGAGCGGCAGCACAGCCTGTTCTGCCGGGTGCGGGACGCGCTGCAGGCCCTGGGGCTGGATACCGGACTGACCCACTGCTGCAACTCCGCCGGGCTGGTGACCCACCCGGAGTGGGGGCTGGATCTGGTGCGGGCCGGCATCATTCTGTACGGCATTGATCCCAGCGACCAGGTATGTCTGCCCGGTCTGCGGCCGGTGCTGCAGCTAAAAGCCACCGTAAGTCAGGTCAAGGAGCTGCATCCGGGTGAAAGCGTAAGCTATGGCCGCGCCTTTACCGCCGAACACACCATGCGGGTGGCCACCCTCTGCGCTGGCTACGCGGACGGCTATCCCCGCCTGCTCTCCGGCAAAGGGCTTGTCTGCCTGCGCGGCAAGGCCGCCCCTGTGCTGGGCCGCGTATGCATGGACCAGATGGTGGTGGACGTGAGTGCCATTCCTGAGGTACACAGCGGCGATGAAGCCGTTCTGTTCGGCACCGGAGGCCCCGGTGATACTGTCTGTACCGTGGCGGCCAAGACCGGTACGATCCCCTATGAAATTCTTTGCGGCGTAACCCGCCGGGTGCCCCGGGTATACCGGGAGCAGAACCGTGTGGTGGAGATCGCCGATTTTCTGACCCAGCCGTAAGGGCCGGGCACGACGACTGAAAGGAGAACCCCCGTTGGCAAGAGATAATATCCGCAATTTCTGTATCATCGCCCATATCGACCACGGCAAATCCACCCTGGCTGACCGTATTCTGGAAAAGACCCACAGTGTGGACGAACGCCAGATGGAGGACCAGCTTCTGGATGACATGGAGCTGGAACGGGAACGGGGCATCACCATCAAAGCCCGTGCCGTGACCCTGAATTACACCTCCCGCAGCGGCGAGAACTATGAGTTCAACCTGATCGACACCCCGGGCCACGTGGACTTTGGCTACGAGGTGAGCCGCAGCCTGGCCGCCTGTGAAGGCGCAATCCTGGTGGTGGACTCCAGCCAGGGTGTGGAAGCCCAGACCCTGGCCAACACCTATATGGCGCTGGAGCACGATCTGGAACTGGTGCCCATTCTGAACAAGATCGACCTGCCCAGCGCTGAACCCGACCGGGTGGCCCAGGAAGTGGAGGATGTGATTGGCCTGCCCTGCCTGGACGCGCCCCGGGTGAGCGCCAAACTGGGCACCGGCATCGAGGATGTGCTGGAGCGGGTGATCACCGACATTCCCGCCCCTAAGGGGGATGAGAATGCCCCGCTGAAGGCTCTGATCTTTGACAGCGTATACGACAGCTACAAGGGCGTTATCGTATACATCCGGGTGTTTGACGGTACCCTCAAGCCCGGCGACACGGTAAAGATGATGGCCACCGGGGCCCAGTTCACCCTGGTGGAGGTGGGCCATATGGGTGCTACCAGCCTGTCCCCCTGTGACAAGCTCTGTGCCGGCGAGGTAGGCTATCTGACCGCCAGCATCAAGACGGTGCGGGATACCCGGGTGGGCGACACCGTGACCCTGGCCTCTGCCCCCTGTGCCGAGGCGCTGCCTGGCTACCGCAAGGTAACCCCGATGGTGTTCTGCGGTATCTACACCGTGGATGGCGCCAAATACCCCGACCTGAAAGATGCGCTGGAAAAGCTGCAGCTGAACGATGCGTCCCTGAGTTTTGAGCCGGAGACCAGCGCGGCGCTGGGATTTGGCTTCCGGTGCGGCTTTTTGGGCCTGCTGCATCTGGATATCATTACCCAGCGTTTGGAACGGGAATTTGATCTGGACCTGATCACCACCGCCCCCAGCGTGGAATACCGGGTCACCCTGACCGACGGCACCCAGATGACCATTGAAAACCCGTCGGATTATCCTGATCCAGGCCGCATCGCCAAGCAGGAAGAGCCCATTGTGGAAGCCCATCTGTACACCCCCACCGAATATGTGGGCAGCCTGATGGATCTGTGCCAGGACCGGCGGGGCACCCTGATCGACATGAAGTATCTGGATGCCACCCGCGTGGACCTGCACTACGAATTGCCGCTGGGCGAGATCGTGTATGACTTCTTTGACGCCATCAAGAGCCGCAGCCGGGGCTATGCCAGCTACGACTACGAGATGAAGGGCTTCAAGGAGAGCAAGCTGGTCAAGCTGGACATGCTGTTGAACGGCGAGATGGTGGACGCGCTGAGCATGATCGTGCACGCGGACAAAGCCTACGCCAAGGGCCGCCGCCTGGCCGAACGGCTCAAGGAGAACATTCCCCGCCAGATGTTTGAAATCCCCATTCAGGCGGCCATCGGCGGCAAGGTAATTGCCCGCGAGACGGTAAAAGCCATGCGCAAGGACGTGCTGGCCAAGTGTTACGGCGGCGATATTACCCGTAAGAAGAAGCTGCTGGAAAAGCAGAAAGAAGGCAAAAAGAAGATGCGCCAGCTGGGCAGCGTACAGCTTCCCAGCGAGGCATTTACCGCGGTGCTCAAGCTGGACGAGGACTGAGGATACGCAAAACGGGCGGAAACCGGATGGGTTTCCGCCCGCTTTTATTTTCGCATCGTGCGCAACATGAATACATATCCTGCGGTCAGTGCGGCGGCCAACCCCGCTGCCAGCAGGCGAAGAGCCAAGGGCTTTTGGGCCACCAGCGCATACAGGGTCAGTGTTCCTGCAGCCAGCACGAATACCAGTGTCAGAAGCCCTTTTGCCAGGATCCGTATCCATCGCGGCGCACCGGACAGGCCCGCCATCTCCGTCAGCAGGTCCAGAAGTATCTCCATGCCTGTTCCCTCCCCGGCTTTTCTCTGAATCCAGTATAGCACAGGGATTTGCAGGCATGCAACAAACTGTTTCTTGCCCGGCGGCAGGCGGAATGCTATACTGGTGGCAGCAAAACGCAGAGGTGATCGTATGGAAAATCCGAACAGAACTTCGGAGGGGTTTGGCCCCCGGCTGGCCGGACTGCGCCGGGCTGCCGGCCTGACCCAGCAACAGCTGGCCGAGCGGCTGTATGTAACCCGGCAGGCGGTCTCCCGCTGGGAAAGCGGCCGCACGCAGCCGGATCTGGCTGGCCTGCAGGGGTTGGCGCAGGCGCTGGGCTGCACGCTGGAACAGCTGGTAGGCGGTCTGGAACCGCCCGCCGGGCCGGACGAGGGGCTGCGGCGTACCTGCCGGTGGGTATTCTGGAGCAAGGTACTGCTGGCGGCCGTACAGATCGGCCTTTGGCTGTGGATGGGTAAGCCTGCCGGGGTCTGGCTGCCGGCCATTTTGCTGCTCTGCGACGGTAGCGTATACCTGCCGCTGGAAGCAATGGTGCGCAGCGGGGATTTCACTCTGCTGGCAGGATTTGACCGGCGGCTGCATTACCACCGGCCCACCCTGATCCGGATGGTGCAGATGATTGATTTAACCGTACAGCTGAACGGGCTGGCCTGGATCCTGATCGGTTTTCTGCTCTGCCTGCCCATGTCTGCCGAAACCTGGCAATGGGGTTTCCCGGTGCTTGTGGTGGGATATATTCTGGGAATGCTGGTCGGCATTTTTATGGTTAACTTCAAATACAACTCTTCCCTGCTGCCCGATGAGGGCGAGCGGCGCCGCAGCCACGCTTCGCTGCCAGTGCTGGTGATCTGGGGTGTGGTGTTCTGCATCCAGCTGGGGCTGTGCATCGGGCTGGCGGTGGTATACCGTATTCCCAACAACACGCCCGGGGCCCTGGTTCAGATGGGCTGGGGGATGCCGGGCATGGTCCTGAGTTTCGCGCTGCTGTTCTGGGAGATGCACCGGGCCGACAAATCCGCGCAGGCGGGCGCGCACTGGCGGCCCGGGCGGGCATTCTGGCTGCTGCTGGCCGGTTGCCTCCTCTGTGCGGCTATGCAGTGGGGCGCGGCCATTGCCTATGCGGACGGCGGCATCCTGCACTGAATTCTTTTCTTCTTTACACAGCAAAATCCCCCGACAGAGCCACAGAACGCTCTGCCGGGGGATTTTTATGCCTTATTGATCACCGGGATCAAACCGGATGGGACTTGTTGGCGAAGTTTACATGATCGCCATCCACACCGGCCAGCTTGTTGTTGCGGGTCTCGAAGAACTTGGGCGCAACCTGCGGGAACATCGCGTAGGTCAGGGCGTCCTCTTCCTGGATGGACCACTTCTCGGCTTCCTTCTTCAGCTTCTCCATCTCAGGCTGCAGCAGGTCGGCCGGACGGCAGGTGATGGGCTCCTCGTCGCCCAGGATCTGCTTGGTGAACTCGGGGCTGATGGGGGCGGGAGTACGGCCGTAATCGCCGTGCACCAGGCCCTTGAACTCCTTGGTGACCATCTTGTAGCGCTCGCCCAGGATCACGTTGAACACCGCCTGGGTGCCCACGATCTGGCTGGTGGGGGTAACCAGCGGCGGATAGCCGGAGTCCTTGCGGACACGGGGGATCTCCTGCAGAACGGCATCCAGCTGATCTTCCTTGCCGGCATCCTTCAGCTGCTTGAGCAGGTTGGACAGCATGCCGCCCGGCACCTGGTACAGCAGAGTGTTGGCGTCCACGCCCAGCATCTTGGGGCTGAGCTGGCCGCTGGCCAGGTACTTCTCACGCAGCTTGGCGAAGTGCGCGCGCACCACGTTCAGCTTCTTCAGATCCAGGCCGGTGTCGTACTCGGTGCCCTGCAGGGCCGCCACCAGGCTCTCGGTGGGCATATGAGAGGTGCCCAGAGCCAGCGGGCTGATGGAGGTATCGATGATGTCCGCGCCAGCCTCGATGCCCTTCAGGATGGACATGGAAGCCAGACCGGAGGTGTAATGGCTGTGGATATCCACAGGGATGGAGATGGTAGCCTTCAGTTCCTTCACCAGCTCGGAAGCGGCGTAGGGGGTCAGCAGGCCGGCCATATCCTTGATGCAGATGGAGTGCGCGCCCATCTCTTCCAGGGTCTTGGCATACTTGGCGAAGTACTCATTGGAGTGCACCGGGCTCAGGGTGTAGCTGATGCAGCCCTGCACATGGGCCTTCTCCTTGATGGCAGCCTTGATAGCGGTCTCCAGGTTGCGGGGATCGTTCAAAGCGTCGAAGATGCGCAGGATGTCGATGCCGTTGGCGACGGACTTCTGCACGAAGTACTCCACCGCGTCGTCGGCATAATGACGGTAGCCCAGCATGTTCTGGCCGCGGAACAGCATCTGCAGCTTGGTGTCGGGCATTTCCTTGCGCAGGATACGCAGGCGCTCCCAGGGATCTTCGTCCAGGAAACGGATGCAGGCGTCAAAGGTTGCGCCGCCCCAGCATTCCACCGAGAAGTAGCCCACCTCGTTCATCGCGGGGAGGACGGGCCGCATCTCGTCCATGGTCATACGGGTGGCGATCAGCGACTGATGGGAGTCGCGCAGGGCGACTTCCGTAATCTTAACAGGCTTTGCCATGTTGTTCACCTCGCGTTTCTCTTAGTTCATGCTCACCAGCAGGTCGCCGGAGTTGACGCTGTCGCCCTTGTTCACATGCACGCCGGCAACGGTGCCGTCCTGCGGGGCAACGATCTCGTTCTCCATCTTCATGGCTTCCAGGATGACCAGGATGTCACCGGCCTTCACAGAGGCGCCGGCGGCTACCTTCACGTCCAGGATGGTGCCGGGCATGGGGGCGCTCACCTTAACGGAGCCGGCCGCAGCGGGAGCAGCGGCAGGAGCAGCAGGAGCGGGCGCAGCGGCGGGAGCCGGAGCGGCAGGAGCGGCCACGGGAGCAGCGGCGGGAGCGGCAGCGCCGCCAGCCTCTTCCACTGCAACGCTGTAGGTGGTGCCGTTAACGGTAATATTGTAGTATTTCATGAGAATGGCCTCCTTTAATCTGTTCGATCCATGTATGACGGTTTGCGGCGATTACAGCGCCATGTTGCCATGCTTCTTGGGCAGGCGCTGGGTGCGCTTGGTGGCCAGCATATCCAGAGCAGCGGCCAGGGTGCTGCGCACCTGGGCGGGGGCCACGGCAAAGTCGGCCACACCGGCGGCCAGAGCGGCGTCGGCGCTGCAGCTTTCCGCAGCGTAGGCGGAAGCCTTGGCGGCGGTGGCGTTCACGATGTTGTCGCTGGCATCCAGTTCATCCTTGTACAGGACGGTGACGGCCACCTTCGGGTCCACAGCGGACACGGTGCAGCCCTGCACAGCGATGGTCAGGTCGGCGTTGGCCAGAGCGGTGTAGACAGGGCCCACGGCCTTGCCGGTGAGCACTGCCACACGGGCGGTGGTGGCGTCGGCGTAGGTGCCGGCCAAACGGGCAGCCTCACGGATGGCGCCGGCCACGTCCTCGCTGACGGAAGCGGAGAAGCCCTCGCTGTTGACCAGGGTCACAACAGGCAGGCTGAACGCATCGCACAGACGGACAAAGCGGGCAGCCTTGGACACGCTGTAACGGCACAGAGCGCCCGGCTCGGTAGCCACAACGCCCACAGGGTTGCCGGCCACGGTGGCCAGAGCGGTGTACACGCCCTTGGCAAAGCCGCCGAACAGCTCCACGGCGCTGTCCGCATCCACCACAGCGGCGGCAGCACCGGCAGCGGTGTACTTGTTCAGGTCCAGGGCGGCAGCGGGCTCGGCCGCATCAAACATAGCGGGAGCGGACAGGTTATTGGCAGGCAGCATAGCCACCAGGCGGGCAGCGGTGGCCACAGCCTCGGCGGCGTCCTTGGCCACAACAGCGGCCACACCGGCCTTGGCGGCCAGCTCGGCAGAGCCGGCGCCCTCTACCTTGTCACCGGCAGCAGCGCTGGTGAAGGGGGCGGTAAAGAAGATCTCGCAGCCCTCGGCGGCGATGCACACGTCGGCAGCAGCAGCAGCCAGCGCGCTGGAAACACCGCAGACACCGGTCACGACAGCCAGCTGCGGCACAACGCCGGAGATCTGGGCAATCTTCTCGGTCCAGCGGGCCTGCGCGGTCAGCACACCCAGGCCCTCGGACAGGCAGGCACCGGTGGAATCATAGAAGGTCACGACCGGGTTGCCGGTCTTGACAGCCATGTCCAGCACCTTGACGCACTTGTCCACATCGGCCACGGTGACGGCCTCGCCGTCCTGACAGATGGCGTACACCGGCTGCCCGTTTGCACTGCCGAACGCGGCACTTACCGCGCTGCGGGCAAACAGGACCGTATAGGCGCCTTCGTCAAAAAACGAGGCAAGGATCTGCTCTTTGCCAAAAGTTTTAGAAGCCATAAACAGCCCTCCTGCTAAAAATAATCCAAATTGGTTCTATTATACTACTTTGTCAAATACCTCACAAGAGGATTTTGACAATTTGCGGCAAAACAGGCAAAATTCATCTGCAGAAATGAAAAAGCCTTTCATTGGGGATCGGATCCGGGCAGCCTTTGAACCAGGCGTCCCGCCAGCGGACCAGTTCCGGCTGGCCGGAAAGCGCAAAAGCAGTTGCGCCCGCGTTCTCCCCTGCTGCCACTGCGGCGCGCACCGCGCCGTCCAGCAGGGACGGATCGCTGACCTGCACCTCCAGCACCCGGGTACAGCCCGGCTCTACCGTAAACAGGCAATGGCCCCGGTACTCCGGCCCGTCCATAATCACATACCCGCGCACTTCGCCGGAAAAGCGGCCCTGCACCAGGCTGTCCAGCACTTCGGGCTCCTCCACGGGGATCATCCGGATCATCGCTTTACCCCCTTGCGCGCGGCAGGGCGGGCGGGGCGCTTGGGCGCCTCGGCGCGGGCGGCGGCACGGGCCTGGCTGGCCTGGGTACGTGCCCGGGCCTGGCCCTTGACGGCGGCGGCGCGCAGGGCGTTTACCTCGCTGCGGGTGAGTTCCCGGTACTGGCCCGGCTGCAGCATGCCCAGCTTGACCGCGCCCATGGCGCTGCGGCGCAGCCGCACCACCTCCAGCCCCACGGCTTCGCACATGCGGCGGATCTGGCGGTTCTTGCCTTCCTTGATGGTCATCTCCAGCACGGTACGGCCCGGCTCGTCGGTAACCACGTTGATGACGGCGGGCTGGGTGCGCACGCCGTCATCCAGCACCACGCCCTCGCTCAGGGCCACCACCTGTTCCTCGGTGGCGCGGGGGTGTACCGTGACCCGGTACAGCTTGCTGACCCCGTGGGAGGGGTGCATCATCAGGTTGGCAAAGGAACCGTCGTTGGTGAGCAGGATCATCCCCTCACTGTCCTTGTCCAGACGGCCCACCGGGAACACCCGCACCGGGTAATCCGCCACCAGATCCATCACCGTCTTGCGGCCCAGCTCATCGCTGGTGGTGGTCACATAGCCCCGGGGCTTGTGCAGCATCAGATAGCACATCTCCTGCTTTTTCTGCAGCCAGACCCGCTGGCCGTCCACACTGAGCACGTCCCGGTTGGGGTCCATCTTGTCCCCCAGGCCCACCGGATGGCCGTTCACCTTGACCCGGCCCTCCCGGATGATCTGCTCAGCCGCCCGGCGGGAGCAGTAGCCCTGCTCGGACAGCACTTTTTGAATTCTCGTCAATGCCATAAACTTTTACTCCGTCCTTATCTTCTGAAAAAGGGGCGGAAAGCCCCCGCCGGCAAGCATGATCGCCTGCAAGCCGGTCATTCGGTCGCTTCTCCGCCCGGTTTCTCTTCCTTGTCCTTTTTGAGCAGCTCGCTGAGTTTGTCCACCAGTTCCGGCACCATGTTCAGCGCACGATCCACCGTGCTGGCGTGATCAGCCAGCTGAATGGTGCGCACATTGCCGTTCTGGATAACCAGGAACGCGATAGGCGAGATGGAGACCCCCGCCCCGCCGCCGCCGCCGAACAGGTCCTTATTGGTTTTGCTGCCAATGTCCGACCCGCCGGAGGCAAAGCCGAAAGTAACCTTGGAAATGGGCAGAATGGTTACGCCTTCCGCCGCGTTGATCGGGGCGCCTACGATGGTGTCGGCGTCCACCATCTCCCGGATTTTTTCCATTGTGACGCCCATCAGGCCCTGAATCGGATGTTCCGCCATGGGGAGCCCTCCTTATATAGATTGTGTTTCGGCAAGCTGCCGCAGACGGTACAGACCGTATACAGCTGCTGCTACCATTATAAACACCCGGGCGGTGATTTTACAAGAAAAATGTTCTTCGCCCGTATGTTCGCCCAGATAATCGGCCACCGGCTGCACCTGGTCGCACTGCAGCCGCACCAGGTTCTGCACAAGGCCGGTCACATTGCCCCACGCCGCACAGAACTGACCGTAACGCAGGGCGGTCTCGGCGGCGTCCTCCCCCTGGAGAGGCCAGTACAGCCGCACCGCATGCACCCGCAGACCGGCGAGGATCCGTTTGCCTACCGCGCCCACCGTGGGCAGCAGATCCAGAATCCGGCGCAGCGGAACGCCCGCCACAGAGAGTTCTTTTTTGGGTTCAGGCGCCGGGCGGGGCGATGGGGCCGGGGCAGCAGCCGCCGTTCCGGTTTGCTGCGCGCTGCGGGCGGCGGGCGGGGTGGACGGCGGGGTTTGCTCTTTCTTTTCCGGCGCCGCATTCTCCGGCGGTGTCGGGGCGGCCGCGGCTACAGGAGCCTTGGCGCGCTTTTTGCGGCGCGGCCGCTCTTTTTTTGCCCGGGGCGGCGGTTCCGGCCAAAGCTGCCGGGTGTAGAACAGCACCCGCAGACGGGCGGTGAATTGCTCGTGGGCATATTCCAGCTGTATGGTAACCGGCACCAGCAGGAGCAGAAGCAACAGGATCACAAGCACCGCAAGCAGCCAGCCCAGCGCCTTGAGCGCCAGCAGCAGGGCGCCCATATCACATACCCGCCGGCGTTTCGTCCGGCAGTTCGCCGCCGTTGTCGGCCACCTGTTCCAGCGGCAGGTCATCCTCATGGAGGGAGGGCAGCTGGCTCAGACTTTCCAGCCCGAAGGTGCGCAGGAACACGTCGGTAGTGCGAAAGCTTACCGGACGGCCAGGCAGATCCAGACGGCCGGCTTCCTCAATCAGGCCCTTTTCCATCAGGGTGGAGACGGTGGACGAGGAGTCCACGCCGCGCACCTGCTCAATAAAGGAGCGGGACACCGGCTGGTTGTAGGCAATGATCGCCAGAACTTCCAGCGCCGCCTGGGACAGCGGGGTATTGCGGCGGGTATCCAGCAGTTTGCGCACCGGCTCGCCAAAGCGGGGCTTGGTGGCCAGCTGCCAGCGGTCTTCCATCTGCAGAAGGGTCAGGCCCCGGTCGCCGGAATCGTAATCATCCCGCAGCTTTTCCAGCGCCTGCTGCACCAGGGAAACGTCGATCTCCAGAATTTCCGCCATGCGGGAAGCGCTGACCGGTTCCCCGTGCGCAAAGAGCATGGCCTCTACCACGGCTTTATATTCTTTCCAATCCATTCTCAGCCCTCCCCGTGATGCAGGTTCTTGTTGCGGCGCACCGCCAGTGCGCCGTTATCGTCAATGGTGATGCGGCCGGCGCGAACCAGTTCCAGCACGGCCAGGAAGGTGGCCACCGTCTGGCTGCGGCTGTCCCGCGGGGTGAACAGCTGCCGCAGCCGCTGCACCTTGCCGGTGATCAGGCCTCGCAGCACATGCACCACCCGGGAGGCCACCGACACAAAAGGCGCTGTGACCAGCGGTTCAAAGCTCTCCTGGGCCGGGGCGCGGCGGCGCTGGCTGCGGCCCATCAGGCTGTTCCAGGCCTGTTCCAGCAGGGACGGATCATGCCGCAGGGTGTAGGTAGCATCCTGCTCCACCTGCATGGGGGCGCGCACCGTGACAAACGCGGTGCCCGCCATACGGCCCAGCTTGCCTGCGATTTTTTTGCACAGGCTGTACTCGATCAGCTGGCCGGTAAGTTCTTCCCGCATACGCTCGGCCTCGGCGCTGCGGGGCAGCAGCAGGAAGCTTTTCATCTGCACCAGCCGGGCCGCCATCTCGATAAACTCGCTGGCCACCTCCATGCGGTTCTGCTGCAGGCTGTTGATGATCTGGGTATACTGGTCGATCAGTTCCAGGATGGAGATATCGTACAGGCTCATCTTGTTTTTACTTACAAGGTAGAGCAGCAGGTCCATCGGGCCCTCAAAATCTTCCAGTTTAAAGGTTATGGCTTCCATAGAATCCTCTCATACACAAAAATCAGAACAGCAGACGCACAAAGCCGGTGGACCAGAGGAACAGCTGCGCCAAGTGAAGATCCAGCCAGCTGAGCACCGGATTGAACGCGCCCAGAATCAGCAGCACAAAGATGATCAGCATCAGCACACGCTCGTACCGCATGACCCGGAAATACAGGCTTTGCGGCAGCACCACCAGCAGGATGCGGCTGCCGTCAAAAGGCGGAATGGGCAGCAGATTGAACACCGCCAGATTCAGGTTCAGATAAAATAAGGTCTGAAAGAACAGGAAGGCGATCACCAGAAGCAGGCCCGCGCCGCCCTGTGCCAGGCCCGCACAGATCTGCATTCCCAGCGCGCTTACCCAGGCCATGGCCAGGTTGGAGAGCGGCCCTGCCGCCGCGCTGAGGGCCATACCCCATTTGGGATTTTTGAAATAGCGGGGATTTACCGGCACGGGGCGCGCCCAGCCGATACCTGCGATGAGCATGCAGATGGACCCCCACGGATCCAGATGCGCCCGGGGCGACAGGGTGAGGCGCCCCTGCTGGCGGGCAGTGGGATCGCCCAGCCGGTCCGACGCCAGCGCGTGGGCCGCTTCGTGCACCGGCAGCACCAGCACCATGGCCAGCAGCCGCGTCAGATACACCACCAGCATTTCATAATCCATCCGCCGCGCCTCCCTGTTCTTTGCTCTCCGAACGCTTTACATACCGTTATATTATAGCGGTTTGGCGGCACGGTGACAAGCAAAAAAAGGTTTATATGCTTTTTTTCAAAAAAACTCTTGCATTTCCGGATGATTTCTGATAATATAATTTAGCGACTTGATTACGAGGAGGTGCAGCAAATGGCAAAGTGTGATTGTTGTGGTAAAGGCGTCGCTTTCGGCATTCAGGTGTCTCACTCCCATCGTCGGAGCAACCGTACCTGGAAGCCCAACGTGAAGCGCGTGAAAGCGATCGTTGACGGTTCTTCCAAGTATATTTACGCCTGCACCCGTTGCCTGCGCTCGGGCAAGGTCACCCGCGCGATCTGATCCGGCGTAAAGGAACACTGAGAGAAATAAACCGGCTGCCCGAATGGGCGGCCGGTTTTTCGTTTATGCGGCAACGCACTTCCCTGTCCCGGTCTTGACAAAGGCCCAGCCGCGGGTGAAGCTGTTGCGGGCCCGGCAACCGGCAGAACCTTTTGTCCGTTGACCAGAGGTTTTGGTTCCGGCTGAATCCGCAGAAAAGAAGCGTGTACTTTTCTGTGTACCGACAACAAGCAAAAACCCCGGAAACCAATTGGTTTCCGGGGTTTTTCTTGGCGGAGAGAGAGGGATTCGAACCCTCGGTGCCTTTATGGGGCACACACGATTTCCAGTCGTGCGCCTTAGACCAGCTCAGCCATCTCTCCATGCCGCAAGGCGCTTATATAATATAAACGATTTACGGCGGGTTGTCAAGAGATTTTTGCAGATTTTATGTCAGAAATTTGCAGGGGATGTTTTCTGCCGGCCGGAACGCATCCCGCACAGGGCGGGTTTCAGCGCGCCTGGCCACATGAAAACCAGATAGGCAAGCGCACCGGCAGCACCGCCTGCACCGATCTGCACCAGCGTTCCCCAGGGGGCGGTACAGCCGGATACCAGCCATGCCAGGCCCAGTGCAGGCGCCAGACAGGCCAAAGGGCGCAGTGCCCAGCGCAGCCAGTCAAACCGCAGATCGGCGGTATCCAGCAGGCGGTGCAGGTTCATCAGGCAGGTAAACGCATTGGAAAAGGCCATTACCCCGAGGAATCCCCCGATGCCAAACCGGGGCAGCGCCAGCAGGATCAGCAGGATACGCAGCACCGAGTCCTGCAGGCTGTACCGGAAGGTGGCCATCTGCTGCCCCATTCCTTTCAGCGCGCCGTCCACCATGCTTTCCAGATACATGAGCGGGGTGAGCGGCCCCAGCACCATCAGATACAGCCCCACCTCGCCGCTGCCGTAGAGAAGCCGGCCCAACGGCTGTGCGTACAGGGTAAACAAACCGCCTCCCAATACCGAAAAGGTGGCTGTAAGCAGCAGCATCCGGCTCAGCAGGTTCCGCAGCTGGGCGGTTCCGCCTCGGATATGGGCTTCGGTGATCTCGGGAAGCAGCAGGGTGGCCAAGGCCCCCAGAATAGAGAACGGAAAGAACAGCACCGGCAACGCCATGCCCTTGAGGGCACCATACTGCGCCAGTGCCTGCGCCCGGGAACCGGTATACAAGGCCAGGCAGGCGGGCACCAGGGCGTTTTCAGCCGCGGCCAGTGCGCTGGCCAGGCAGCGGCTGCCCTCCAGCGGCAGCAGAATACGCCACAGCCGTGGGGCAATATCCGCCGGGGCCCGGCGGTCACCCGCCGGCAGGCTGCGCCGGTCCCGCAGCCAGAACAGCAGCATAAGCAGGCAGGAAACAATCTCCCCTGCCGTGCTGCCCAGCATCACCGCGGCGCAGGCCCAGCCCACACCCCAGCCTTTTACCTGCCGCAGCAGCCAGGCGATCAGGGCGATGCGCAACAGTTGTTCCGCCGTCTGGCTCTCCACCGAAGGGGCCACCTTGCGGCGGGCCAGAAAGTACCCCCGCAGCGCCGCGGCCACCGCCATAAAAGGCAGACCGGGGGCCAGCAGCCGCAAGGACAGTTCGGCCCGGGCATCTCCCAGCAGGTACTTGGAGGCCGGATAGGCGGCCAAAAACTGCAGCGCGCCTGCCGCCAGCCCCAGCAGCGCGCCGGTGCCGGCCACCCGCCGCAGCGCGCCTGCCGCCCTTGCCGGGTGGTCACTCGCCAGTTCCTCAGCCACCAGCCGCGTGGCGGCCACCGAGATACCGGCGGTGGCAAAGGTCACAGCCAGGTTATAGACCGACAGGGCCAGCTGGTACAGGCCCATGCCCTCCGCCCCGATCCAGGCCGCCAGCCAGACGCGGAACAGCATCCCGACCGCCCGCAGCCCAAAGCCGCTGATGGTGAGAAGCATGGCATTTTTTAAATACAGCGTTGGTTTTTGCATGGGCAGCCCTCCGTTTGCTGCCAGTATATGCACAAAGGGCAGGGGAACATGTTTCCCTGCCCTTTTTCGCTTATTTATACCAGCGCGGGCTGATCCGCCCGCAGCTCGATGCCGCTTTCCCCCACCTGTGCGGTAAAGCTGGAACCCGGCACCGCCTGTCCGGCGGCAATCCGGTCGGCCAATGCCTGTTCCACCGCCCGGCTCACCTGACGGCGCAGCTCCCGCGCGCCGTAGCCCGGCTTTGCCTGCCCGGCCAGAGCCCGGGCCACCTGCGGGGTATGGTGCAGCCGATACCCGCTGCGGCCCGCCCGCTCCTCCAGCTGGCAGAGCAGCCGGTCGGCAATCGCTTCCAGCGAGTCGGCCCCCAACGGCTCAAACACCACTGTTTCGTCCATGCGGCCCAGCAGTTCCGGGCGGAAAAAGCGCCTGGCTTCTTCCAGCGCCTGCTCTTTCCGGCGGGCCAGCGTGGCCTCCGGTCCCGCGCCAAATCCCACCGGGCCGGTTTGCCCGGCCAGAAACCGTGCCCCCAGATTGGAGGTGATCAACACAATGGTATTGGTAAAATCCGCTTTACGGCCCATGCTGTCGGTCAGGCAGCCGTCCTCCAGAATCTGCAACAGCAGGTTCTGCAGGTCGGGATGGGCTTTTTCCATCTCGTCAAACAGCACCACGCTGTAGGGGCGGCGGCGCACCGCTTCGGTCAGCTGGCCGCCCTCGCCGTGGCCCACATACCCCGGCGGAGAACCCAGCAGCCGGGCGGCCGCATGGGCTTCGGCATACTCGCTCATATCAAACCGCAGCAGGGCTTTTTCGCTGCCGAACCAGCTGGCCGCCAGCACCCGGGCCAGATGGGTTTTTCCCACCCCCGTAGGGCCCAGGAACAGCATGGCGCCGATGGGGCGGCCGCTCTCCCGCAGGCCGGTACGGCTGCGGCGGATGGCGCCCGCCACCGCCGCCACCGCCCGGGACTGCCCCACCACCTGGCCCGCCAGCTCCTGCTCCAGCCGTTCCAGCCGGGCGCGCTGCTCCTCCCCCACCCGCTGGGCCGGTACGCCGCTGATCCGGGAGACCACCTGCGCGATGTCCTCCGCCGTCAGCACCGGGGTGGACACACCCGTATCCGCGGCCCGGATACGGGCTGCCGCGGCGGCTTCGTCCAGCAGGTCAATGGCCTTATCCGGCAGAAAACGGCCGGGCATATACCGCACCGACAGCCGCACCGCCGCTTCCACCGCCTCCTGCGGGATGGTCACATGATGGTAACTTTCATACCGGGGCACAAGGCCCTGCAGAATGCGGCAGGCCGCCTCCGGGGTGGGCTCCTCCACCGTCACGGTGCCGAACCGCCGTTCCAGGGCAGCGTCTTTCTGGATGCAGCGGCGGTATTCTTCCTGGGTGGTGGCCCCGATCAGCTGCAGTGCGCCCCGGGCCAGCAGCGGTTTCAGGATGCTGGCCGCGTCGATGGCGCCCTCGGCGGCGCCTGCCCCCACGATCACATGGATCTCGTCAATGAACAGGATGTCGTTTTTATCCCGGGACAGTTCATTCAGCAGGTTTTTGAACCGCTCTTCAAAATCGCCCCGGTATTTGGTGCCTGCCACCAGCGCCCCCATATCCAGGCTGATGAGCCGCCGGCCCCGCAATGCAAGCGGCGCGGTGCCGGAGGCGATTCGCTGGGCCAGGGCTTCGGCCAGGGCGGTTTTGCCCACCCCCGGTTCCCCCACCAGGCAGGGATTGTTTTTGCGTCGGCGGCACAGGATCTCTTCCAGGCGGGCCAGTTCTTCCTCCCGGCAGAAGACCGGGTCCAATGCCCCTTCCGCCGCCATACGGGTCAGGTCCTGGCCGTACTTCTCGCTGGCCCGGCTGGCTCTGGCCGGCGCAGCGGCCCGGGGCGGCGGCAGCGGCAATACCAGCTGACCGGACAGCTGACGGCATTCCCGGGCGGCTTCCCCGGTTTCCACCCCCATCTGGGTCAGCCAGAGGCAGGCGGTACAGCCCGGATCCTCCAGCATGGCACAGAGGAGATGTTCTGTCTGCACATATTTAATGTGGGCGCTGCGGGCCCCCACCTTGGCGAACTCCATGGTTTTGCGCAGTTCCGGCGCGGGAGCGCTGCGCACCGCCGACGCACCAGGCGCCGCCAGTGCCTCCACCCGGCGGTCCACCGCCTCGGCGGTGATCCGGTGCGCGCGCAGAAACGCGGTGGCCGGGCCGGGGCCCTGCTGCAGGATCGCCGCCAGAAGATGCCCGGTGCCCGCCTGGGCCAGGCCCTGCCGTCCGGCCAGGGTCAGCGCCTGCCGCAAGGCCTGCGCCGCCGACCGGGAATATCCCCGATACAACTGCATGATCGTTTCCTCCGATGGCAAAAGATTACATCCGGAGTATGGCCGCTGCAGCGGCGCTTCAATCAGCAGGGCGCAAAAAATGCCCGTCGGAGACACCGGCGGGCATTTGGGTTTACAGCACCCCTGCTTTGCACATTTCGATAAACTGGCGGGCCACCCGCGGGCTGCGGCCGCCCGCCCGGATGGCAAACGCCTCCGCACGGGTCAGCAACTGGTCGGCAGGCTGATCCACGCCGTACTGGGCGGCCAGATCCTGCACGATGCGGGAGAACCGCTCCTTATCCGGGCGGGTAAAGGTGACGGTCAGGCCGAACCGGGCCGACAGGCTCATCAGTTCCTGCATGGTATCGGCGTGGTGGATGTCATCCCCCTCCCGGTCGGACAGGGTCTCCTTAATCAGATGGCGGCGGTTGCTGGTGGCATAGACCGCGATATTGCTGCTGCGGCCACCCACGCTGCCCTCCAGAATGGCTTTGAGGGCGGCAAAATTGTCGTCGTTGGCGGCAAAGCTCAAATCATCAATAAAGAGGATGAATTTCAGCGGGTTGGCGGCCAGCGAATCCATCAGCCGGGGAATCTGGTACAGCTGGTGCTTTTTCACCTCCACCAGGCGCAGGCCCTCCGGCGCAAACCGGTTGGCAATGGCCTTGATGGCGCTGGATTTACCGGTGCCCGCATCACCATACAGCAGCACGTTGTTGGCAGGCTGACCAGCCAGCAAGGCCCGGGTGTTGGCCACCACCTTTTCCCGCTCGGCCTCATAGCCGGGCAGCTGATCCAGCCGCTGGGGATCCGGATGTTCCACCGGGATCAGTTTGCCGTCCTTGACGGTAAACACATGATACCGGGCAAACATTCCGTAGCCGGTACGGCCCACGTTGGCCAGACGCGCTTCATAGGCGGCCGTCAGATCCGCCGGGGTTGCGCTCCACCGGGGCAGGAATTCCAGCCGGGGCGCTGTCGCCAGCACCTCGTCGCTTGCCAGGGCGGTAAGACGGCTCAAGAATGTCAGTTCACTGTCCAGCATGGCACGCATCCCCTCCGGCGCCCCGCCGGGGCCGCAATGCCGCACCACGTACAGGTCCTCCTGCTGGAGAACAGCTTCCTTTAAATATCGTCCCCAATCCAGCGTATGGGGAAACAGCGCCGCACAAAACGCGCCGTAGGCGTCAGCAAAGGCAATTTCATCCGCGGGGTCACATTCCAGCAGCGCCAGCAGGCGGGCCACCACCGGGTCTTCCAGCAGCCCGCGGAAGATCACCAGGCCCCGCATCCGCAAGGCGATCGGTCGAATCTGCAAATCCCATCCCTCCCTCTCCGCAGCAGGCATGCAATCCCGCCGTGGGAATGGTTTCATTATACCGCGGGCTCCCCCTTCGCTTCAAGCCGCTACTTGACAAAAGTGCATGAATGTTGTAGGGTAAAGATTATTAAATCTGCCAAGAAACGACCATTCAGAGAGGGGCCTTTACCGTATGTTGACCTTGGACCGTATCTACCACGCTGCGTTTGTGCTGAAAGAGGTGGCCCGCAAGACCGACCTGATTGCCGCACCCAATCTGTGCCCGGACGCCCAGCTGTACCTGAAAACCGAGAATCTGCAGGTGACCGGCAGCTTCAAACTGCGGGGAGCCTACTATAAAATCAGCCAGCTTTCCGAAGAGGAAAAGGCCCGGGGGATTGTGGCCTGCAGCGCCGGCAACCATGCCCAGGGTGTGGCGCTGGCCGCCACCAAGAGCGGTATTCCCAGCACCATCTGCATGCCGGACGGGGCCCCCATCAGCAAGGTGGAGAACACCAAGCGTCTGGGCGCCAAGGTGCAGCTGGTAAAGGGCGCCTACGACGATGCCTACGCCTACGCCTGCCGCCTGCAGGAAGAGACCGGCGCCACCTTCATCCATCCCTTTGACGATGACGAAGTGATTGCCGGACAGGGCACCATCGGTCTGGAAATTCTGGATCAGCTGGCCGATGTGGACACGGTGATTGTGCCTATCGGCGGCGGCGGCCTGATCAGCGGCGTAGCGTTTGCCATCAAGAGCCTGAAGCCGGAATGCAAGGTGTACGGCGTACAGGCGGCGGGCGCC
Source organism: Gemmiger sp. An120 (assembly GCF_002160955.1). Lineage (GTDB taxonomy): Bacteria > Bacillota > Clostridia > Oscillospirales > Ruminococcaceae > Gemmiger_A > Gemmiger_A avium. The sequence continues at coordinate 227,513 of NZ_NFLN01000001.1, read as the reverse complement.
CCCAGCATGTTCAACAGCGTAAAGGAACACAACCAGATCACTCTGGACACCGTATCCACCTTTGCCGACGGCATTGCGGTAAAACACCCCGGTGACACCACCTTTGCCATGGTAGAAAAGTATGTGGACGAGGTCGTAACGGTAACCGAGGACGAGATTGCCGCCGCTGTGCTGGCCCTGATCGAGAAGCAGAAACTGATTGCCGAGGGCGCCGGTGCGGTAAGCGTGGCTGCGGCCATGTTCGGCAAGCTGCCGCTAGAAGGCAAGAAAGCTGTCTGCGTGGTGAGCGGCGGCAACATCGACGTGAATATCCTGAGCCGGGTGATCACCCGCGGCCTTGTGATGAGCGGGCGGAACGCCAACCTGACCATTGCGCTGGAGGACAAGCCCGGCCAGCTGCAGGGGGTCAGCGAGATCATCAGCCGCTGCGGCGCGAACGTGGTAAGCGTACACCACGACCGGGGCGACACCAGCATGTCCATCACCAGCTGTTTCCTGAAGCTGGGGCTGGAAACCCGCGATCGGGACCAGATCGAGCAGATCCGCGAGGAATTGACCAAGGCAGGCTTCAAGCTGGTCACCGAACGGGTATAACAGCATTGTATAAGGGCCGTCCTTTGCGCAAAGGGCGGCTCTTCGTTTTGTCAATTTTGCCATCGAGATATGTTCCAGGTTTTGTTTTGCAGAAGCATATTCCCGTTCGCCCGGATTTTCCCTCTTGTTTTTTATGCCACACGTCAAAAAGCTTTTCTTGCATTTGTAAGATGTGCACAGGGCAAAACCACCAAATTTGCAGGAATGATTTCATGCTTCATGCGAATAGCCTTTTGCGCCGCTTTCCTGTATGATAATAAAACAGTGTGCGAGAGACAGAGCGCAGCACAGAACCGTCTGGTTTGTGCTGCGCTTTTTTATGTATGGAACGGAGGCAACAATGAAAAAATTTCTGAAACGCGCCGCACTGGTCTGCGGGGCACTTGTGGCAGTTCTGGTACTGGCAGTTGGTGGGTACATCGGGTATCTGCAGCTGCAATACTACCGCATTGAGGACGGAATCCCGCTGGAGGTCGTTACCCCCCAGGAGGCGACGCTGCAGACGGACACCCCCTATACCGCCATAAGCTGCAATCTGGGATTCGGCGCGTACGGGCCGGAGTACTCCTTTTTTATGGACACCGGCGTTATGGAGGACGGAACCCCCACCCAGGGGATATACGGCAAGGCCCGAAGCCAAAAGGACGTATTGGCCAACACTACCCTGGCGCTGGAAACTCTGCAGCCGCTGGATGCGGATTTTTTTCTTTTCCAGGAAGTTGACCGGGATTCCCACCGCAGCTATCAGGTAGACCAGCGGGAAATGGTCGCCGAAGCTTTTCCCGGCTATGGCTACACCTGGGCAGAAAATTTTCACAGCGGCTATCTGGCGTACCCGCTGAACGACCATCACGGCGCGGTAACCGCCGGTCTGCTGACCCTGACCCGGTACTCTGTATCCGATGCGGTGCGCCGCAGCTACCCTATTGACGATAACTTCTTCATCAAATTTACCGATCTGGACCGGTGTTTTTCGGTCATGCGGCTGCCCGTGGAGGGCACCGACCGGCAGCTGGTGCTGATCCACAGCCATATGTCCGCTTACGACAGCGGCGGTATCATCCGGGCGCAGCAGCTGGAATTGCTGTGCCAGGTCTTGGAAGAAGAATACGCCGCCGGGAACTATGTGATCGCGGGCGGTGACTTCAACCACGCCCTGTATGGCACCGAACTGGCGTTCCCCTCTCAGCAGCAGTTCCCCGGCTGGGTACAGTCGCTGGGTGACAGCGATCTTCCGGAGCACTTCTCTTTTGTGCAGGCAGACAACGGTTTTTCTGTGCCTACCTGCCGCGGGGCGGACATTCCCTACGAAAAAGGGGTCAACTACACAACGGTGGTGGATGGATTTGCCGTGTCGGACAATGTGATTGCCAAAGCGGAAAACCTGGACACGGATTTTGCGTTCAGTGACCATAACCCTGTGCAGCTGACCTTTGAACTGGCCGCATAACCCAGCCTGTATCCGCGCATAAGACGGCAAGCCGGCGGGTCTCTCCTCTCCTGCCCGGCTGCCGGGTTTTGGCGCATACAATAAAAGTCAGGAACATTTCCCGCCGGAGGGATCGTTCCTGGCTTTTCTGTGTTTTACTGGTCCTGCTGTGTCTCCGGCTCACCGCCTGCCGCCCGGATCTTCTCCTGTGTATCCGCCAGGACCTGCCTGCGAAGCGCCAGCATGGCCGGGAACTCTTCCAGGTTCTCCCAGCCGTAGGTCTGCTGCAGCTGGTATTCCAGCGGAATCCAGGTTGCAATGTCCGACTCGTTGTGCTGGATCACCGCCTCAATCCGGTCCAGCGCCTTATATAGCCGCGCTTCCGGAGTCCCGAGTGCATCCATCTCGGCAAACAAGGCATGCATCTGTGCTGCATCGGCAGCCGGAGCGGTATCCACCAGCTGCGCCAGCGCCAGGCGTTCCTGACTGCGGTGCTCGTCCGTCTTTTCAAATGCCGGAATATCCCCGGTAACCGCCTCGCCCAGATCGTGGATCAGACACATCCGGATCACCTTATTCATATCCAGTTCCGGAAATTCCGACGCCAGCAGCATGGCTAGCAGCGCAGTGCGCCAGCTGTGCGCGGCCACCGTTTCCCGCACACCCCCTGCCGTATAGGCATGGCGGGGATTGGTTTTCAGGGTTTCGATCCGGCGGAGAAACGCAAGAAGCTGAACAGGATCCATACAGAATTGCTCTCCTTTCACAAGCGATGGTATCGATTTGCTGTACAGTATAGCATATCGGCCCGTCGAATGCCATAGCATACACCAGAAGGAGGGTCTTTCATCATGCTGTTTGTCTTTTTGCAGAACATCGCTTCCCACTTGCTTTTCTGGGCGCTGCACCTGGAGGCGGGAAGCTTTCCCCGGCCGCTTTCGCCCCGGCAGGAGGCAGAGGCATTCCGCGCTTTGCGGGCGGGCGACCCACAGGCCCGGGACAGGATCATCCGCCACAATCTGCGGCTGGTGGCGCATATTGCCAAGAAGTACTACGCATCCTTTGGCGACCAGGACGACCTGATCAGCATTGGCACCATTGGACTGATCAAGGCCGTAAACAGCTTCGACTCGGAAAAACAGGCGCGGTTCAGCACCTACGCCAGCCGGTGCATTGAGAATGAACTGCGGATGCAGTTCCGCAAGGTGCGCCGGACTCCCACCGCCCTTTCCCTGCAGGATCCACTGGACAATCAGGAGGGCGGTCTGACCGTTATGGATGTGGTGACCGACAATTTTCTTTTGGACGAGGACTACGAACAGCAGGAAGAACAGCTGCGCTTGCATGAGCTGGTGAATGGGCTGCAGGGCCGGGAACGGCAGGTGTTAATCCTGCGCTATGGTCTTGCCGGACAGCCCCCTCTGACCCAGTCCGAGGTGGCGCAGATTTTGGGGATCAGCCGCAGCTACGTATCCCGCATTGAAAAAAAGGCGGTGGAAACCCTGCGCAGGCGGTGGGAGAAAGAGCCGTATTCCGGCAAGGCACAATAATGGACAGCAGCCGGGCCGCTCTGTGAGGGCGGCAAAAAGATGCAGGGTGCACCTGCCGGGGAAAGCGTTTTTTGGCGTTGTTATCTGTTAGCAAAAAAAGCCCCGGAATCTGGCTGAACAGCCAATTCCGGGGCTTTTTGTATGGCTCCCCAAGTTGGACTCGAACCAACGACCCTGCGGTTAACAGCCGCATGCTCTACCGACTGAGCTATTGAGGAACGGAACATTTATTATTATAGCGCGTTTTTTTGATTTTGCAAGAGGTTTTTTGCAATTTTCATCGCCGGTTGACGGGCAAAGGGCGGGCATATTATAATACTGATTGTGGAATTTTGTGCATCACATCCCCACTGGGGCTGATTTCCTTATTGGAAGAGGACAGAGCATGCAAAAGAGATTTGACTGGAAAGAGGAAGGCATCACCCTGCTGCTGGAACTGATCGGCAGCTTCATGGTGAGTATCGCCCTGTACAATTTTGCCGCACAGGCGGAGTTTCCCATGACGGGATTCTCTGGTCTGGCGCTGATCTTATACCGGTTGTTTGATCTGCCCATCGGTATCACCACCATTGTGATGAACATCCCGGTGGCTCTGCTGTGCTACAAGCTGCTGGGACGCGCGTTTTTTCTGCGTTCCATGCGGTGTATGGTGATCAGCAGCCTGATGGTGGACTACCTGGCCCCCCTGCTGCCTGTATACCGGGGCGACCGGATTCTGGCCGCGATCTGCACCGGCGTGCTGGGCGGATTTGGCTACGCGCTGATCTATGTGCGCGGATCTTCCACCGGCGGCGCGGATTTTATCACCATGGCGGTCAAAGCGGTGCGGCCGCACCTGTCGCTGGGCGTGATCGTGATGGCGCTGGACATGGCCATTGTGCTGCTGGGCGGCATCATCTTCCAGGATGTGGACGGCATCATCTACGGCTGCATCATCAGCTATATCTACTCCATCGCGGTGGATAAGCTCATGTACGGCATGAATGCCGGCAAACTGGCGCTGATTGTAACCGCACCGGAAAGCGGCTCCACGGTCAGCCAGGCCATTCAGGACGCCTGCGACCGGGGCGTCACCCTGCTGAAAGGGCGGGGCGGCTATACCAACGACGACAAATCGGTGGTTATGTGCGCCTGCAGCAACAAACAGATGATTGAGGTGGAACGGGTCGTGCGCAAGGTGGATCCGCAGGCGTTCATCATCATCCTGTCCTCTCACGAAGTGCTGGGCGAGGGCTTTATCGAACGCTGAATTCCCTTTTATTGGACAGACAAAAGGCCTCCATGCCTGCGGGCATGGAGGCCTTTGCTTTGCAGAATTACTCGCCGATCTGGGCGAGGCTGGGCATGACGGCCCCTTTCTGGGCCACTGTAAAAGCGGAGCACCGGGAAGCGAAGGTCAGCAGCCGGGACAGCGCCGCGCTGTCCAGACCGGGCAGATCGGCGGGCGTGCAGCCGTTTTCCAGCAGCTGATAGAGCAGCGCGCCGATGAAGCAGTCCCCCGCGCCGGTGGTGTCCACGACCGGGCCCGGGCAGACCGGGCAGGCTGCGTGTCCGGCAGGCGTCCAGGCCTCCGCACCGTCCGCGCCCCTGGTGATGACCACCATGCGGCAGCTGGCCGTCAGCAGGGCTTTGGCGGCGGCCTCCCGGTCGGAGATGCCGGTGACGAACTCCACCTCTTCCTCCGACAGCTTCACGATATCGGCCAGCGGCAGGAACTGGCGGATGGCAGCCTGGCAGGAGGCCGCGTCCGGCCAGAGCGGCAGGCGCACATTGGGATCAAAGCTGACGATAGCCCCATTTTCCCGGGCGATCTGGATAGCCCGACGGTGCGCCTGGCGCACCGGTGCATCCACCAGATCCACCGAGCAGAAATGCAGCACACCTGCATCCCGCAGCAAAACCGGGTCGATCTGGTCCTCGTTCAGAAACAGATCGGCGCTGGGTTTGCGGTAGAAGCTGAACTGCCGGTCGCCGTTTTTGTCCAGTGCCACAAAGGCCAGGGCGGTATTGGCTTTATCGGTGCGGAAGACACCGGCCGTCTCCACCCCGTGGGCCTGCAGGTTGGCCACCAGATAGTCGCCGAACGCCTCGGTACCCACCTGGGAGATCATGGACGCATAGCCGCCCAGGCAAGCCACGGCCATTGCCACATTGGCGGGTGCGCCGCCGGCCACCCGGTCAAAGCCGGTTACATCCGCCAGCGCGCAGCCGGACTGCTGCGGCACAAAATCGATGAGGAGTTCCCCAATCGCCACCAGTTTTTTCATTTCGTTTCCTCCTGCGGTACAAGCCAGCGCATCTGACAGGGCTGCATCCAGCCGATGCTGCCCTCCATCACATCACCGCTGATCAAATCCACCCAGCGGCCGCCTACCAGCGGCGTGGTGAGTTCCTGCCAGCTTTCCGAGAAATTGAACACAGCCATCAGGCAGCGGCCGTCTTTCTCCCGCACCAGAACCAGCACATGCGGATTGCCGCAGTCGGCGGTATGCACGGCGGCATCCGCGTCAAAAAGCGGCTCGCCCCGGCGCAGGGAAATCAGCTTCTGCAGGCCGGTAAACATCCGCCCTTCCACCGTATCCGGATTATGCCGGTTCTGGGCAGCTTCCCAGCTGAAAACGCCCCGATGCAGGAAACGGCTGTCCCCCGCTTTGGCGGGATCGTTTTTGTAGCTGTAATCGTTGCGGGCCGCAATCTCGTCCCCGCTGTAAATTACCGGAATGCCGGACTGGCTCAGGATCAGGCCGTGGATCAGCAGATCCCGGCGCAGGGCCATATCCAGTGCCCCGTTATCCCGCTGCTCCAGCGCCGCCTGCACGCCGCACAGGCTGGCGGCAGTGCCGCAGCTGCGGGCGTCCTGGGTGGCAGGATCGTAGTTGTACAGCTCGCCCCGGGCAAAGGAGCCGGGATAATTGCCCTCAAAGAAATGGTAGAGGAACTTTTTGTGCTCCAGCGGGTCCATCCCCAGATAGCGCACCGATTCCTCCTCCAGGCCCCAGCCGATGTCATCGTGGCAGCGCACATAGTTGACAAAGGTGTATTCCCGGGGCAGGGCCGCCAGTGTATCCAGCTGCCAGCGCAGCAGGGTAGCGTCCCGGGTGGCTACGGTATTCCAGATGCAGACCATGCTGCTCACGTTGTAGAGCACGTCACATTCCGGCTTATCCACCGGGCCGAAGTAGGGGGCCACCTCGCTGGGCTTCATGACTACCTCGCCCTTGAAGATCACCGCCGGGCAGACCAGCTTGGCCAGGATGCGCAGCATCCGCATAATGGTATGCACCTGGGGCAGGTTACGGCAGCTGGTGCCCAGCTCTTTCCAGATATAGGGCACGGCGTCGATGCGGAACACGTCCACCCCCAGATTGGCCAGGAACAGCAGGTTACAGGCCATCTCGTTAAAGACCACCGGGTTGCGGTAGTTCATATCCCACTGGTAGGGATTGAAGGTGGACAGCACATACTTGCCCATCTCCTCGCACCAGATGAAGTTGCCCGGCGCGGTGTTGGGGAACACCTGGGGCATGGTCTGCTCAAACTGGCGGGGAATGTCATAGTTGTCATAGCACTGGTAGCGGGCCTGGTACTCCGGGTCGCCTTTACGGGCACGGACGGCCCAGTCGTGCTCATCGGAGGTATGGTTGACGATAAAGTCCAGGCACAGGCTCATCCCCCGGGAGCGGCAGGCATCCGCCAGCTTTTCCAGGGCTTCATTGCTGCCCAGCCGCGGGTCCACCTGACGGAAGTCGCTCACGGCGTATCCCCCGTCGTTGAACTCTTCCGGCATCTTGAGCAGCGGCATCAGATGCAGATAGCGCACCTGCAGTTCCGCCAGATAGTCCAGCTTTTCCCGCACGCCGTCCAGGTTGCCCGCAAACAGATCGGTATAGAGCATCACGCCGATCATGTCCGACCGGCGGTACCAGTCGGGATCCTTTTCCCGGGTGGCGTCCAGCTTGACCAGGGCGCTTTTGCGATGGATGAAAAATTGCCGGGCGGCATCCAGCAGCTGCTGAAAATGCTCCGTCTGGCCGTACAGTTCGCAGTAAAGCCACTTGAACTCGTCGTAGCAGGCGGCCAGCCGCCGGTCAAACTGGCGGGAACGGGCTGCCGCAGTGGATTCACTCATGGGTATCCTCCCCCTGACGTGCCGGTTGCCGCCGCACCTGTTCGTCGTTGGCACGCCAGGTGCGGGGCGACACGCCCATCTCTTTCTTGAATACTTTGGAAAAATGCAGCGGGTTGGCATAGCCGACCATCGGCGCGATCTGGCTGATGGGATAATCGGTGCTGCGCATCAGTTCCATGCTTTTGGACAGGCGGTACCGGATCAGATATTCCTGGGGCGTGCTGCCCATCATCTGCCGGAACACCCGCCCGAAGTAGGTGCGGTTCAGGTTACAGGCTGCTGCCACCTGCTGCACGTCAATATCCCGGTGATAGTTCTGCGCGATGAAGTTCAGCGCCTCCTGCACGTAGAAGCTCTTCTGGGACTGGTTGCGCAACTCCCGGCGGGAGCTGGACGCCTGGGTAAGCGCGTCCAGCAGCAGATACAGATGACCCAGCAGGAACAGCGGCGAGGCGTCCTTGCTGCGGACGATGGATTCCATTTCCTGCCGTACCGGCCGATGTGCCAGCGGCGAGCGGAACCGGTATACCGGATGGGCCATATCCAGCCCGGCCTGTTCCAGGCGTTTCAGCGCCTGGAGGCCGTCAAACTCCACCCAGGCATAGGTCCAGGGGTCTTTTTCGTCCGCCCAGTAGGTGTTGACCTGGCCGGGGCAGATCAGGAAACCGTTTCCCGCCGAGAGCTCATATTCCCGATCCGTCCCGTCCGGCCCGGCACTGCGCAGAACGCCGTGCCCGGACAGGATCAGGTGAAACAGGTAATGGTTGCGGATGGCCGGGCCAAAAGAGTGCAGCGGTTTGCACTCCTCCCAGCCGTACTGAAAGATCAGCAGATCCACAAAGTTCTCGTTGGGGAAGATGGAAAAGGAATAGTTGTCGTCCATGGAGATCTCCTTGCCCGGCCGCCGGCCGGCTCTTAACCCTGTCGGGTCAGTTCAAACTGCATGGCCCGGTAGTCGCCGCCCACATGGGGGAGCGGGATACCGCCGTACATCAGAACATCGCCCCGCACCGCATCCGCGCCGTTCACGGAATAGAGCGCATCCGGCAGAAGGTTGCGGGGATACACGGTAGCAAAGGCATCGTTGGAGCGGGCCATACCGGTGACCACCGTTACCAGGGCCGCGGAACCGTCCGGCGCGGTCTGCTGCCAGGCGGTAAAGGGGCCGGGGGCAAAGGGGTCGGTAAGCCGGTCATAGTCGCCGTACTGGATCAGATCATACAGATGCCGGAACCGGTCGATCTCCAGGCGCATCTGCTGACGCTCCGCCACGCTGAGGCTGCGGGGGTCCAGCTCATAGCCAAAGGTACCCGCCATCGCCACCGCCGCCCGGGTATCCAGCCCGGTTACACGGCCGGTCTGCTCGTTGGGAACCGCCGACACATGGGAGCCCACCACGCTGACCGGGTAGCAGAAGGAGGTGCCGTACTGGATCAGCAGGCGATCCATGGCGTCGGTGTTGTCGCTGGCCCAGATCTGCGGGGTGTAATAGAGCATGCCGCAGTCAAACCGGCCGCCGCCGCCGCAGCAGCCCTCCAGCAGGATATGCGGGAAGTCCTTGCGGAACTGCTCCAGCATGGCGTACACACCCAGCACAAACCGGTGGTAGACCTCGCCCTGCCGCTCGGCAGGCAGCGCAGCCGACAGCACGTCGGTCAGGCTGCGGTTCATGTCCCACTTCACATAGGTAATGTTGGCGCTGGAAAGCACTTTTTTGATCTGAGCATACACATACTGCCAGACCTCGGTGCGGGAGAAATCCAGCACCAGCTGGCTGCGGCCGCGGGTAGCCGGACGGCCGGGAATGCGCAGCGCCCAATTGGGATGCTCGGCAAACAGCCGGCTGTCCTCGCTGACCATCTCCGGCTCGATCCACAGGCCGAAGTCCAGGCCCAGTTCATTGACGGCGTGTACCAGCGGCGCCAGACCGCCGGGCAGCTTCTGTTCGTTGACGAACCAGTCGCCCAGGCCGCCCCGGTCGTCGTTCCGGGTGCCGAACCAGCCGTCGTCCATCACCAGCAGTTCCACGCCGGTTTCGGCGGCACAGCGGGCGATTTCCAGCAGCTTTTCCGAGTCAAAATCAAAGTAGGCCGCTTCCCAGGTATTCAGCAGCACCGGACGGCGCCGGTGTGCCCACTCGCCCCGGCACAGATTGTCCCGGATGGCCCGGTGGAACTGATGGGTCATGCCGGAAAAGCCTTCCCGGGAGAAGATCATGACGGCTTCCGGTGCGGTAAAGGTTTCGCCGGGGGCCAGGGTAAAGCGGAACTGCCAGGGTGAAATGCCCAGGGTCATGCGGGCAGTGTCAAACTGGGTGCGCTCCACCGCCGCCTCAAAGTTGCCGCTGTATACCAGCGCAGCGCCCAGGCACCAGCCGTGGGTCTCCCCTGCGTCGGGGGCGCAAAACATGATAAAGTTGTTGTGCTGATGGCTGGTCGCCCCCCGGGTGGAACTGACCATCTGGATGCCGGGAGCCAGGCGGCGCCGGTGAGGATGACGTTCCCCGGTATGGCGGCCGTCAAAGGTGATCAGGTCCAGATCGCCCTGGTGCAGATCCAGACACAGGCTCATTACCCGGGTCAGGGCCACCGGTTTATCCCCCGCGTTTTCAATGCGGACAGCCCGTGTAATCATATCACGGGATTCAATCACGCCATAGTAGAGCACCGCCCGCAGACCGGTAACCGGGTCTTCCAGGGTAATTTCCAGCGTCTGTGCATCCTCTTCCTTTGCAAAAAAGGCAGGCAGGCCCGGAAGGGCGTATTTGCCCGGCCGGATTACATGGCTCTGATACCGCAGATCCGCCGCACGGCTGCCGTCGGCGTTTTCCACCTCCAGCACCGGAATGCGGAAGTCCCCCACTCCGCTGGAGGGATACTCCTGCGGCTGGGTATCCAGCGAAAAGGTACGGGTATGCCCCTCACTGTTGGGATTGGGCGAAAAGCCACGGTCCGCCTGGCGCAGGCGATAGGCAAAGCTGCCGCCGCCCACGCGGGGGCCATAATAAGTATGCAGTAAATATCCGCTGGGGTCAACCATGAATTGATAGCTGCTGGAGCGGGTATGCAGGGTAAACAGATGGTTTTCGGCTTGGTATCCGATCATAGGTTTGTCCTCGTTTGAAATATGTTTCACTATACGGCAAGGCAGCCCCGGCCTGTACGGCACGAGGCTGCCCGCCTGAAAGAGAGCATGAGGCGAGCGAACGTTTTACTTGCCGCCTGTCATGGAGATGCCTTCCACGAACTGCTTCTGGAAGATCAGGTACAGGATGAGCATGGGAATCATAGCCAGCAGGCTGCCCGCCATCAGTACCGGGTAGTTGGTGGTGAACTGGCCTTTCAGGGTGGCCAGGCCGGAAGACAGGGTCATCATGGTGATGTCGGTGTTGACGACCAGAGGCCACATCAGGTCTGCGTAGGCAAACACGGCGGTGAACACGGTAAGCGCCGCCACCGAAGTGCCGGTCAGAGGCGCCATGACCCGGGTAAAGGTCTGCCACTGGTTGCAGCCATCCAGATAGGCGGCTTCGCCGATCTCATCGGGAATGCCCATGTAGCTCTGGCGCAGGAAGAAGGTGCCGAAAGCGCTGACCAGGCCCGGGAACACCAGCGCGAAGATGCTGTTGGTCAGGCTGAACTTGGCCAGCATCTGGTACTGCGGAATGGTGAAGATCTGGCTGGGCATCATCATCTGGATCAGAATCAGGCTGAACAGCAGATTCTTGAACCGGAAGTTCAGTTTGGCGAAGGCGTAGCCCGCCATGGAGCTGAACACCACCGCGCACAGAACGCGGAAGAAGATCAGCAGAATGGTGTTGATGTACAGATTGACGAAGGGCAGACTGGTGATGGCGTAGGTGAAGTTTTCCAACACTACCTTGGCCGGGAAGATGGTGGGCGGGACCTGCATGCTTTCCGCCAGGGTCTTCAGGCTGGTAAGGATCATCCACACAAAGGGGAAGATCATCACGATCGATCCGGCGATCAGGAACAGATAGGTGAGGATCTTGCCGATCAGCATGGAGCGCCGCAGCGATTGTTCATTTTTCATCGGAGCCCCTCCTTACACATCGTAGTTGACCCACTTCTTCTGGCCGATGAACTGGATGATGGTCACCAGGCCGATAAGCAGGATGGTCCACATACAGATAGCCGCCGCGTAGCCCTTGTTGCCCGCCACGAACGCTTCGCGGTAGAACAGGTACATCAGGCTCTGCACGTCCGGCAGAACCGGGTTGGAGGTGTCGATCATCATGTAGATCAGGTCGTACACCTTCAGGGAGGCCATCATTCGCATGATCAGGGTAACGAACAGAGTGGGCGAGATCATGGGCAGCGTGATGCTGAAGAACTGCCGGATCTTGCTGGCGCCGTCGATGTCGGCGGCTTCGTAGTAGGTGCGGCTGATGTTCTGCAGGCCGCTCAGCAGCAGCACCGCATCGTAGCCGACCGCGCTCCAGATTGCCACAATCGCGCAGGCGATCAGCGCCGTGGAGGGATCGGTCAGCCAGTTGATCTGCTTGCCCAGAATGGTGTTGATAATACCGTACTGGCCATTGAACATCCAGCGCCAGACCATGGCCACCGCCGCAGGGGCCACGACCATCGGCAGGAAGTAGATGGCGCGGAATCCGGATTTGAACCGGACCTTGGCGTTCAGCAGCAGGGCCACCAGCAGGGCCACTGCCATACCCACGGGAACAGTCAGTACACAGAACCAGATGGTGTTCCAGGTAGCTTTCCAGAACTCGGGGGTGCTGAACATGGTAATGTAGTTTTCAATGCCGTTGAAGGTGGATTTGCCAAAGGTCTGCGTTTTGGAGAAGCTCAGCCGGATGGTATCCAGCAGCGGGTAGTAGTTGAGCACCAGCAGACCCAGAATGGTGGGCGCGATCATCAGGTAAGCCCAACGCTGTTCCCGCTTCTCCGCCTGCGTCAGTTTTTGCTTCATGATACGATCTCCTCTCCAGGCATCCGCCGCAGAGCGCGGCCCCTAAGAGCCGCGCTCCCCTGCCGCGGGGCAAAAGGCTTTATCAGCCCGCCGCCTCGGCAATAGCGTCGTTGATGATGGTGTTCATGTTGGCCAGGCCGGTATCGATGTCCACCGTGCCGCCGTAGATCTTGAGCAGTTCATCGGTGATCTTGCTCTTCCAGTTGGGACGGGACTTGTCGTTGACCGACTGCACGCTGTAGTCGAACATCTCGATGAAGGCTTTCACGTTCAGGTCGTAGTCGAACTGATCGAAAGCGGAGACCCAGGTGTCTTCCAGGCCGATGTAGGCCGGGATGGCGGCGCCGCTCTCACCCTGGATGCGCTGGCCTTCTTCGCTGCCCAGGAAGCGCAGGAAGTCCAGAACGGTTTCATTGTTCTGGTTGCTGGCGCTGGTGGCGTAGCACAGACCGTTGGAGATGGTGGCGCGGCCGTCGCCGCTGGCGGGGTTCGGGCAGGCGGGCAGAACAGCCACGTCCCATTTGCCCTGCATGTCGGGGTAGTTCTTCATTTCGCTCATGATGTTCCAGTCACCTTCCAGGAACATAGCGCCCTGGCCGGAGAAGAAGGCGTTGCCGGGAGCGGTCTCTGCGAAGTAGACCTGATCGGGGCACCACTCGTTGTCCTGCAGGCCGATGTAGAACTTCATAGCCTCGATGGTGGCGGGCTGGTCAAAACCGGCAGCGGTCTTGTCCTCGTTCAGGATGTAGCCGCCGTTCTGGTACACGAAGTTCCAGTAACCCAGCTGATCGTCGGCGTAGGCCATGTAGCCGTACTTGCCGGTAGCCTCGTAGATAGCGGCGCTGGCGCTTACCAGGTCATCCCAGGTCCAGGTGCTGTCGGGGTAGGCCACGCCGGCGGCGTCGAACATTTCCTTGTTGTACACCAGACCAACGGTATCCTTATCCTTGGGCACGCCGTAAATCTTGCCGTCGCTGCCCTGCGCGTTGGACAGGGACACTTCAGAATAATGAGTGGTGTAGAAGTTGGGATCCTCTTCGTCATACAGGCCGCTCAGGTCAGCCAGCATGCCGTTGTCAGCGTACTGCAGGATGTAGTTGGTGTGCATCCAGAACACATCCGGCAGGGTGTTGGAGGTAGCGGCGGCTTCCAGCTTGGTCCAGTACTCGTCCCAGCTGGTAACCTGGATTTCCACGGTCACATCGGGGTTGATCTCGTGATAGGCATCCGCCAGAGCCTGCATACCGTCGCGCTGGGCGGTATCCCAGATCTGCATGGTGATGGTTCCGTCGCTGCTCTTGGAGCCGCAACCGGTAAAGCTGAGTGCCAGCGCTGCGACCAATACCAGCGCCAGAATGCTTGCAATCTTTCTCATGTGGATTTGCTCTCCTTTCAAACTTTGCGAACCGTTTTCCGCAGCGGCCGTCTGCGGTTTTCGTTGATTATATGGTATGGCGATTTGCGTCCTGGGTAAATGGCGGTGTGCAGTATAAAACATGTATTTTTGCAGCTTCCGTCGCATTTCGGACAGGTCAGGTTGCATTTGGACTATTGCGCCCGTTTTTCTTCTTGTTTGTCGGTTCTTTCTGTGCAAAACGTCAACATTTTTCTGGCTTGAGCAGGCGTTTGGCCGATATTCACAAAAAGAATATGTCTTTTTTGTGAATATCGTTTCATTCCCATGGGATAATGCAACTTTTTCCCCATGCGAACAACACGATCAGACAATTCTTTTTTGGGTAGCAAAAAGCACGACACGCAATGCGTGCCGTGCTTTTGTGTAAGGGCAATCAGGTATTGGGATTGTTTTTGAGCACCACGTCGTGGCTGCCGCCCTCCACAATGCTGGTAGAGGACACCACGGTCAGACGGGCCTTTTCCTGCAGCTCCGGAATGGTAAGAGCACCGCAGTTGCACATGGTGCTGCGCACCTTGTACAGGGTGGTGTTCACGCCGTCGGCCAGGGAACCGGCGTAGGGCACATAGCTGTCCACGCCTTCCTCAAAGCTCAGCTTGGCGGCGCCGCCCAGGTCGTACCGCTGCCAGTTGCGGGCGCGGTTGGAGCCTTCGCCCCAGTACTCCTTCATATAGCTGCCGTTGATCCGCACCTTGTTGGTGGGGCTTTCGTCAAAGCGGGCAAAATAGCGGCCCAGCATAACGAAATCCGCGCCCATGGCCAGAGCCAGGGTGATGTGATAGTCGTGCACAATGCCGCCGTCGGAGCAGATGGGCACATAGATGCCGGTCTCGGCAAAATACTCGTCCCGGGCCTTGGCAACCTCGATCACAGCGGTAGCCTGGCCGCGGCCGATACCCTTGGTCTCGCGGGTGATACAGATGGAACCGCCGCCGATGCCGATCTTGACAAAGTCAGCGCCAGCCTCCGCCAGGAAGCGGAAGCCTTCCCGGTCCACCACGTTGCCGGCGCCCACCTTGACGGTGTCGCCGTACTTCTCCCGGATCCAGGCCAGGGTCTGGGCCTGCCAGGCAGAGAAACCTTCCGAAGAGTCAATGCAGAGCACGTCCACACCGGCTTCCACCAGAGCGGGAACACGCTGCGCGTAGTCACGGGTGTTGATGCCCGCGCCCACCACGTAGCTCTTGCCGGCGTCCAGCAGCTCGTTGACGTTTTCTTTGTGGCTGTCGTAGTCCTTACGGAACACCATGTACTTCAGATGGCCCTCGGCGTCGATCAGGGGCAGGCTGTTGATCTTGTTGTCCCAGATGATGTCGTTGGCTTCCTTCAGGGTGGTGGTGTCCGGCGCGGTGACCAGCTTGTCCAGCGGGGTCATAAAGCTGCTGACGCACACATCGGTGGACATGCGGCTTACACGGTAGTCGCGGCTGGCCACGATGCCCAGCAGCTTGCCGTGCGGGGTGCCGTCGT
Organism: Gemmiger sp. An120; assembly: GCF_002160955.1. Classification (GTDB taxonomy): domain Bacteria; phylum Bacillota; class Clostridia; order Oscillospirales; family Ruminococcaceae; genus Gemmiger_A; species Gemmiger_A avium. The sequence continues at coordinate 211,971 of NZ_NFLN01000001.1, read as the reverse complement.
CGGTAATCGCCACGGTGGAATGGCCGGTCTTCTGCTTCAGGGCCAGCACATCGGCCAGGGTGGCGTCCGGGCTCAGGTTGGAATCACTGGTGACAAAACCGCGCTTGTAGCTCTTGACATGAGCCACCATGGCGGCCTCGTCCTCGATGCTCTGGGAGCCGTAAATAAAGGAGATGCCGCCCTGACGGGCCAGCGCAATGGCCAGCTTTTCGCCGGAGACAGACTGCATGATGGCGCTGACCATCGGAATGTTCATGGTAAGGGGGCAGTCCTCCTGGCCTTTGCGGTACTTGACCAGCGGGGTCTTGAGGCTGACCGCATCGGGGATACACTTCTCCGAAGAATAGCCGGGAACCAGCAGGTATTCGCCAAAGGTACGGGAGGGCTCTTCAAAATAATACGCCATATTCTTTCTCCTTTGCTTTTTGTCCAATTCCGCGCGAAGAACAGAAAACGGCACGGAGAGCATAGTTTTCCGGGCCGCGCGGCAGCGTCTTATATTTGTACGAGTATATCACATTTCGCCGGGAAATGCAAAATGCGGGCGGCACAAACTTTTTCCCTGCCAGAGAGCAAAAGCATACATTTCGCCCGGCAAAGAGCCGAACAGTCATACTTTACAGCGGCTTTTGCTTTTGCCCTTCAGCGTGGTACAATATACAGACCGAAAGGCTGCGGCATGCTTGCTTTCTGCCCAGCCGCTTTGCTCGCTTCCGGGCACTGTCAGGCAAAAAGATTTTTCACCGCAGGCCCGGCTGCCAAACACAAAAACCCCCGCCGGAGGGACGGCGGGGGTTTTTGCGCAAAGAGAGATCGGCGAGACGCCTGTGAAACCGTGTGCTTGAAAACCGCAGGGGGTGCGGCAGGAGGAGGAGCACACCAGACGCCTCAGAACACATGAAAAAGGTTGTAACTTTCTTGCAATTAAATTGTAACCGTTTTGATACTCTTTGTCAATAGGTTATTTCAAAAAAGTTACAAAAATCAAAAAAACGGTCCCTTGCCGGGCAGATTTGCCGGGCAAGGGACCACTTTTTCTGTTTCGGATCGGGCGGCGATCAGCCCAGCCACAGCTGTACATCAAAGCAGGGCTTGTTTTGCCGCCAGCCGGTGATGCGCCAGCTGCCGTCCTCCATGCGGGCGCGGGTCAACGGTGCGCTTTGCCCCAGGGGGATTTCCTTGTGGTAGTGGATGGTCATGCGGCGGACCGCGGCATTCTGCCACTCCTCCACCGGGATCACATCACAGGCCACATCGGCATAACGGGTGTTGTTCACATGCCCGTTCATATCGCACTGGGTATAGCGGGCCAGCACTTCTCCGGCCGGTTCCATGTCCTGCGGCCGGGCGGGCAGGCCTACCTCCAGCTGACGATCCACCTGTACGGGCCAGTCCAGTTCCATTTCGGGCGGGGCTTTGCGCAGAATATGGCGGCTTTCGGTATCCACCAGAACCCAGCGGCTGTCCACACAGGCAACCTCCTCCCCTGCCTCGTCATAAACCAGGGTGATCCGCTTATAGGTGGCCCGCTGGGGCGCTTCGGGCAGGGTAACAAAGCGCAGCGTTTCGTCCACATGGGGCACACGGTAGAATTCCAGCGTCTGGCGCACCAGCAGAAAAGCGGTGTGGGTGCGGGCGTACACCTCATCGGTCAGGCCCATGGCGTTGCAATGGTCGGTAGCCACCTGCTGGGCAAAGCGAAGCAGCGCACCGGGCAGCATCCGCCCCTGGAAATCCGCCTCATGACGGAACAGAAAAAACGACCGGGTAAAATTGGGGATAAAATCCATCTTCCAAGCACTCCTTTCCGATGGGCAGCGCCGCAGAATCAGTATTCGTCGCGGCGGCGGCGCACACTGCGCCGCCAGGCGATCCAGGCTACCGCCAGCACCGCCAGACCCAGCAGGGTAGGGATGGATTCGCCGCTGTCTTCGCTGTAGCTTTTCATGCTGCTCCAGGCCTTGTCCATGGCGGCATTCACCTCGTCCGGCAGCACCTCAAAGGTCTCGGTGTTGGCCAGCACACTCTCGTCAGGATAGGCAATGGGGCTGTATTTGATCTCGTCGTCCAGGCGCTCCCACACCGTATCCAGCGGGGTGGAATAGCCCAGATATTCAATATTGGCCAGGCCCACATCCGGCTCACAGAGATAGTTGATGAAGATCTCCGCCGCCTCTTTGTCGGCACAGCCCTTGGGGATGCAGATAGCGTCCACAAACCGGTTGGTTCCCTCTTGGGGAATCACAAAGCCCAGATCCGGATTTTCATCCATCATGGTCAGGGCATCGCCGGCGTAATAGGGGGCAAAGGCAGCCTCGCCGCCCTCCATTTTGTCAAAGATCTCGTCCATTACATAGGCCTGCACCAGCGGTTTCTGGGCCTTGAGTTCCTGGGCGATCTGCTCCACCTCTTCCACATTGGCGGGATTCAGACTCATGCCCAGCCGCCGCGCTGCAATGGCAAAGGCGTCCCGGCTGTTGTTGAACATCAGGATCTGGCCGGAATAGGCCTGATCCCACAAAGCATCCCAGCTGTCCGGCTCCCCTTCCACCATGGTGGTGTTGTAGACAAGCCCCACCAGGCCCCAGGTATAGGGCACCGAGTAGGCATCGTCCGGGTCATAGCTCAGGCCCCGATAGGCGTCGCCCACATCGGCCGCGTTGGGAATGTTGGCAAAATCCAGCGGTTCCAGCATGTCCTCGGCAATCATCTTGCCCACCATGTAGTCGCTGGGGAAGATCACATCGTACCGGGCACCGCCGCTTTTCAGCTTGGCGTAGAGGCTTTCGTTGGTATCAAAGGTGGTGTAGTTCAGCTTGATACCGGTGAGGGTCTCAAAAGCGCTGAGCACATCCACGCTGCCGTCGGTGCCGTCGGAAATATACTGGCCCCAGTTGTAGACGTTCAGGGTAATGTTCTGGTCAGCCAGACGGTCCCAGTCGTAATCCGCGGATACCGAAATATCCTCCGTGACCGGGAGGGTATTCTCCCCCGCCGCGAAAGCGGAAAGCGGCAGGCAGAACGCTGCCAGCACCGCGGCCAGCACAGCCGCAAATCGTTTGCTCATACTTCCTCCTTCTTCGCCGCCTTGTACCGGGCGCGGCGGCTGTCCGCCAGGTTGGAGATCAGGATGATGGCCAGAATCACCAGGAACATGATGGTGGACAGGGCGTTGATCTCCGGGCTGACCTTTTTGCGGGTCATGCTGTAGATGGCGATGGGCAGCGTTTGCAGCGTGCCGCAGGTAAAGTAGGAAATGATGAAATCGTCAATGGAATAGGTCAGGCTGATCAGAAAGGCCGAGAAGATGGCCGGGGCCAGTTCCGGCAGCACCACCTTGAAGAATGCCTGCCGGTGGTTGCAGCCCAAATCCAGCGCAGCCTCGTACAGGCGCACATCCATCTGGCGCAGTTTGGGGGCCACGTTGAAGATCACGTAGGGCAGGCAGAACGAGATATGGGCGATCAGCAGACTGGGGAAGCCGATCACATCCTCCGGGAAAAAGCGCAGGAACGCCGGGGCGTTCTGGTTCCACCAGGCGGCAGCGCCGCTCCAGGCCACAAACAGCAGCATCAGGGAGACGCCGGTGATGATCTCCGGATTGACCACCGGAATATAGCTGACGTTGTTGATGATCAGGCGGCTTTTGCGCCCCATGCCGCTGATACCGATGGCCGCCATGGTGCCCACCACCGTGGCGATCACCGCGCTGATCAGCGCCAGCGCCAGACTCAGGCCCAGGGCGCTGAGGATCATGTCGTTGTGGAACAGGCTCTCGTACCATTTCAGGGTAAAACCGGTGAAGTTGCTGCGGCTTTTGCTTTCGTTAAAGCTGTAGACCATCAGCACCACGATGGGCAGATAAAAGAAGCTGAACAGTAAGACCAGATAGGCGCGCATCAGCGCGCTGCCATGCCGTTTGCCCATCATACCACCCCCTCAATGCCGTCCTCGCCGCCGGAGGTGTTGGTGACCCCCATGCAGAGCAGCACGATCACCATAAGCACCAGGCTCATGGCGCTGCCGAGGTTATAGTTGTAGCTGTTGCCCAGGAACTGCAGTTCGATCAGATCGCCCACCAGCATATTGCCGCCGCCGCCCAGCATCCGGCTGATAATAAAGGTGGACACGCTGGGCACAAACACCATGGTGATGCCGGTGGAGATACCGGGCATGGACATGGGGATCAGCACCCGGGTAAGGATCTTGCGGGTGTTGGCGCCCAGATCCTGCGCGGCTTCGATCTCGGAATTGTCGATCTTGACCATGATGGTATAGAGCGGCAGGATCATATAGGGCAGGTAGTTGTAGACCATGCCCAGCACCACCGCGCCGGAGGTGTTGATCATGGGGAAATAGGTGATGCCGGTAGGCAGCGAACAGCCAAACAGGCCGTTGAGCGCGGCGTTGATCCCGTTGACCAGGTCAAACAAGTGCATCGCGCCGAACAGCCGGTTGAGCAGGCCGTTGTTTTCCAGCAGGGTCATCCAGGCGTAGGTGCGCAGCAGAAAGTTCATCCACATGGGCAGCATCACCAGCATCAGCATGATGCGCTGGTGGTTGGCCCGCAGGCGGCTGAGCCACCAGGCGGCCGGAAACGCCAGCACCAGACAGATGACGGTGGCGCGGGCGGCCAGCAGCAGGCTGCGCAGGAAAACCGGCGCGTATTCCCCGATCTGGCGCAGATTGTCCAGGGTGAACTGCCCGGCTTTGTCGATAAAGGCAAAATAGGCCACAATCAGCAGCGGCACGGCGATGAAGATCACCATCCATACCACATACGGATAGGCCAGACGTGTATCTCGGCGCATGGCTTATTCCTCCCGGGGCATGATGTGGATCTCGTCCGGCCCGATGCACATGCCGATCATCTCGCCGGGCTGGCTGGCGCGGGTGGAATGGATGATCCACTCGAAATCGCCCTGCTCCACATGCATTTCAAAGTGCACACCCTTGAAGATCACATCCCGCACCACGCCGGTGAGCTGGCCCTGAATGGCCGGCACCACCTGGATATCCTCCGGGCGCACCACCACCTGCACCAGCTGGTTGGGGGCAAAGCCCTTGTCCACGCAGGTGAATTCCCGGCCGGCAAACTCCACCAGGAAGTCCCGGTGCATGACGCCGTTGAGGATGTTGCTCTCGCCGATGAAGTCCGCCACAAAGGCGTTGGTGGGCTCGTTGTAGATATCCTCCGGGCTGCCGATCTGCTGGATCAGGCCGCCGTTCATGACCACCACCGTGTCGGACATGGTAAGGGCTTCCTCCTGGTCGTGGGTCACGTAGATGAAGGTGATCTCCAGCGCCTGCTGCAGCCGCTTGAGTTCCAGCTGCATCTCCTTGCGCAGCTTGAGGTCCAGCGCGCCCAGCGGCTCGTCCAGCAGCAGGACGCGGGGCCGGTTGATCAGGCCGCGGGCAATGGCCACCCGCTGCTGCTGACCGCCGGACAGGGTGGTAACGCGGCGGCGCTCGAACCCTTTAAGGCCCACTACCTCCAGCATCTGCAGCACCTGGCTTCGGATGGCCTTTTCGTCCCGGCTTTTCAGGCGCAGGCCGAACGCCACGTTCTCGAACACATTCAGGTGCGGGAACAGGGCGTATTTCTGGAACACCGTATTCACATGGCGCTTATAGGGGGGCAGGTTGGTGATATCCTGCCCGTCGAACAGCACGCGGCCGCTTTTAGGCTGCACAAACCCGCCGATCACCCGCAGCGTTGTGGTTTTGCCGCAGCCGGACGGCCCCAGAAAGGTGACAAATTCCTTGTCGTGAATATCCAGCGAGAGACCGGTAAGCACCGGTTCCCCGTCAAAATCCACCACGATATCCTGTAAGGAAACAACAACCGGATGTTCCATTCTGCACACGCCCCCAGAACCGGGCCGTTTTGTGCCGCCGGGGCAACACAAAAAGCGGGGGCCTTTGCCGCCCCCATAGCCCATTATTTATTAAGGTATACTATACAAAAACAGCCGAAACTTGTCAAGAAAAGGGCGGGGAAAATCCATCCTGCCACCCTTGCGCCATCGCGCCCGACGCGGTATACTGGCAGAAAAGGCACAAGCGGGAGGCAGCGATGAACATTCAGATTTTTGGCACCAACAAGTGTTTTGATACCAAGAAAGCCCAGCGGTGGTTCAAGGAGCGGGGCGTTCGGTTCCAGATGATCGACCTGAAACAGAAGCCCATGAGCCGGGGCGAGTTTGACAACGTCTGCCGGGCCGTAGGCGGATGGGAAGCCCTGACCGATCCCAAGGCCAAGGATCAGGCCACCCTGACCCTGCTGCGGTATCTGGCCGGGGAGGAAGCCAAGGCCGACAAATTGTATGAAAACCAGCAGCTTCTGCGCACCCCCATCGTGCGCAACGGCCGTCAGGCCACCGTGGGGTACTGCCCGGAGGTCTGGCAGGGCTGGGAATAACAAACTGTAAGGGCGTGACCGCGGTCACACCCTTATCGTTTACAGCATATTGGTGTAGCCCATCAGGAATCGATCCACTTCCCGGGCGGCGGCGCGGCCCTCCGCGATAGCATGCACCACCAGCGACTGGCCCCGGCGCATATCCCCGGCGCAGAACACCTTCGCCACGCTGGTGGCATAGCCGTCCGGCGCGGTGGAAACGGTGCTGCGGGGGGTACGGGCGGTGCCGAACGCATCGGCAATGCTGTCCGCCGGGCCCAGGAAACCCGCCGCGATCAGCACCATATCCGCCTTGATGGTGCTTTCGCTGCCCTCCACCGGCACCATACGGGTGCGGCCGGTGGCTTCGTCCTTTTCCGGCTGCAGCCGGAGGGTTACGATCTCTTTCAGGCGGCCCCGGGCATCGGGCACAAACTGCTGCACCGTGGTCTGGTACAGCCGGGGATCGGCGCCGAACACAGCGATGGCCTCCTGCTGGCCGTAGTCGGTTTTGCAGACACGGGGCCACTGGGGCCACTCGTTGCCCGGCGCGCGGGTATCCGGCAGCTTGGGCATCATCTCCAGCTGGATCACCGACTTGCAGCCCTGCCGCAGACAGGTGCCCACACAGTCATTGCCGGTGTCGCCGCCGCCGACCACCACCACCCGCTTGCCGCGGGCGGAGAGGGCGGATTCGCTCCCGGCCAGTACCGCCCTGGTGGCGGCGGTGAGGAAGTCCACCGCAAAATGGATGCCCTTGGCATCCCGGCCGGGCAGCGCCAGATCCCGGGGCTTGCCCGCCCCGGCGCAGAGCACCACCGCGTCGTACTCCGCCATCAGGTCGGCGGCGGGCAGATCAGCGCCCACCTCCACGCCGGTGCGGAACGCAACGCCTTCCGCCTCCATCAGGCGGATGCGGCGCTCCACCACCGACTTATCCAGTTTCATGTTGGGGATGCCATACATCAGCAGCCCGCCCGGACGGTCGGCCTTTTCCAGCACGGTGACCTGGTGGCCCCGGTGGTTCAGCCGGTCGGCGCAGGCCAGACCGGCGGGGCCGCTGCCCACCACCGCCACCCGGCGGCCGCTGCGCACAGCGGGCGGCCGGGGCTGCATGAGCCCGGCGGAAAAGCCGTACTCAATCAGCGCCAGTTCGTTTTCCCGCACGGTGACCGGATCCCCGTTGAGCCCGCAGGTGCAGGCCGCCTCGCACAAAGCCGGGCAGACCCGGCCGGTGAATTCGGGGAAATCGTTGGTCTTGAGCAGACGGGCCAGCGCATGATCCCAGTTGCCGGTGTAGATGCCGTCGTTCCATTCCGGGATCAGGTTGTGCAGCGGGCAGCCGGTGGCCATCCCGTTGAGCACCATGCCGGACTGGCAGAACGGCACGCCGCAGTTCATGCAGCGGGCCCCCTGCTCCCGCCGCTGCTCCTCCGAGAGGGGCGGGTGAAATTCATTGAAATGCCGGATACGCTCCAGCGGGTCCTGTGAAGCGGTGTTGCACCGCGTATATTCCAGAAAGCCTGTTGCCTTTCCCATTTGTCCCCTCTCCTCTCATCGGCCGCTCACGGCGTAGAATGCTTCCAGTTCCGCCTGCTGCCGGGTCAGGCCCTTTTCCTCAAAACGGCCGATGGCAGCCAGCATGCGGCGGTAGTCGTTGGGCAGCACCTTTTTGAAAAGCGGCAGCCAATGGTCGAAGTCTGCCAGGATCGCCGCGCCCCGTACCGAGCCGGTGGCCTGCACATGGGCTTCGATCAGCCCGCGCAGTTCCTCCGCATCGTGCTTTTCGGTAACGGTGCTCATGGTAACCAGTTCTTTGTTGAGCCGCAGGTAGAAATCGTGCTTTTCGTCCAGCACGTAGGCAATGCCGCCGCTCATGCCGGCGGCGAAATTCTTGCCGGTGGAGCCCAGCACCACCACCCGGCCGCCGGTCATGTATTCGCAGCCGTGGTCGCCCACGCCTTCCACCACCGCCGACGCGCCGGAGTTGCGCACGCAGAACCGCTCGCCGGCCGCGCCCGCGATAAAGGCCGTGCCGGAGGTGGCCCCGTACAACGCCACGTTGCCGATGATCACATTGTCGGCCGCCTCAAACCGGCTGCCCTTGGGCGGATAGACCGCCAGACTGCCGCCGGACAGGCCCTTGCCGAAGTAGTCGTTGGAATCGCCTTCCAGCCGCAGGGTAAGGCCCTTGGGGATAAAGGCGCCGAAGGACTGGCCACCGCCGCCGGCGCACTCCACCGTGAAGGTGTCCGCGGGGGCATCATGCCCCAGGCGGCGGGTGATCTCGCTGCCCAGAATTGCGCCGAAGGCCCGGTCGGTGCTGGACACCGGCACCTGCACCCGGCGGGGGCCGCCCTGCATCGCTTTGTCAAAGGCAGGCAGAAGAACCCGTTCGTCCAGGGTGTTCTGCAGCTTGAAATCAAACACGTCCTGAGCGCGGAAGTGGCAGGCCGCGCCGCTCTGGCTGTGGTTGGCCAGCACGCGGCTCAGGTCCACCGCGCCGCCCCGGCCGGTGGTTTCGGCGCGGACCTTCAGCAGGTCGGTACGGCCTACCAGTTCCTCCACCGTGCGCACGCCCAGGCGGGCCATGATCTCCCGCAGTTCCCGGGCCACAAAGAGCATGAAGTTCATCACGTATTCCGGCTTGCCCGCGAAACAGGCCCGCAGCTTGGGATTCTGGGTGGCGATGCCGCAGGGGCAGGTATCCAGGTTGCACACCCGCATCATCACGCAGCCCATGGTGACCAGCGGCGCGGTGGCAAAGCCGAACTCCTCGGCGCCCAGCATGGCCGCGATGGCCACGTCCCGGCCGCTCATGAGCTTGCCGTCGGTTTCCAGAATCACCCGGGAACGCAGACCGTTCCGGATCAGGGTCTGGTGGGCTTCCGCCAGGCCCAGCTCCCAGGGCAGGCCCGCGTTGTGGATGGAACTCTGGGGCGCGGCGCCGGTGCCGCCGTCACAGCCGGAGATCAGCACCACCTGGGCGCCGGCCTTGGCCACGCCGGCCGCTACGGTGCCTACGCCGGCTTCGCTTACCAGCTTGACCGAGATGCGGGCGGCCCGGTTGGCGTTTTTCAGATCGTAAATCAGCTGGGCCAGATCCTCGATGGAGTAGATATCGTGATGAGGCGGCGGCGAGATCAGGGACACGCCCGGCGTGGAATACCGGGTGCGGGCGATCCAGGGATAGACCTTCTTGCCGGGCAGGTGGCCGCCCTCGCCGGGCTTGGCCCCCTGCGCCATCTTGATCTGGATCTCCCTGGCACTGACCAGATATTCGCTGGTCACGCCGAACCGGCCGGAGGCTACCTGTTTAATGGCGCTGTTCTGCTCGGTGCCCAGGCGCTCCGGCTTTTCACCGCCCTCACCGGAATTGGATTTGCCGCCCAGCCGGTTCATGGCAATGGCCATGCACTCGTGGGCTTCTTCCGAGATGGAGCCATAGGACATGGCGCCGGTCTTGAACCGCTTGACGATCTCGGTTTCCGGCTCCACCTCTTCCAGAGGGATGCCGCCGCCTGCCGGGAAGTCAAATTCCAGCAGCCCCCGCAGGGTGTGGGGACGCTTTTCGTCGTCCACGCGGGCGGTATATTCCTTGAAGCGGCTGTAATCGCTGTGCTGGGTCGCCTCCCGCAGCGCGATGATGGTTTGGGGATCATAGAGGTGATCCTCCGTGTCCTCACCGGAACGCAGCTTGTGCCGGCCCACGCTGTCCAGGGTGGTATCCACCCCCAGACCCAGCGGATCAAAGGCGTGGCTGTGGCGGTATTCCACATCCTCGCCGATCTCCTCCAGACCGATGCCACCCACCCGGCTGACGGTATTGGTGAAATAGTCGTCGATCACATCCTGCCGGATACCGATGGCCTCGAAGATCTGGGAGGACTGATAGGACTGCAGGGTGGATACGCCCATCTTGGCGGCAATCTTGACAATGCCGTGCAGGATGGCGCTGTTGTAGTCGTCGATGGCGGTGGACACATCCTTGTCCAGCATGCCCCGGTCCACCAGCTCCTCGATGCACTCGTGAGCCAGGTAGGGATAAATGGCCCGGGCGCCGTAGCCCAGCAGGGTGGCAAACTGATGCACGTCCCGGGGCTCGCCGCTTTCCAGAATGATGGAGACGGCGGTGCGTTTTTTGGTGCGGACCAGGTACTGTTCCATGGCCGACACCGCCAGCAGGGACGGGATCGCCAGATGGTTTTCGTCCACGCCCCGGTCGGACAGGATCAGAATATTGGCCCCGCCGCGCCAGGCCCGGTCACAGGCGACAAACAGCCGGTCCAGCGCCCGCTTGAGCGGCGTATTTTTGTAGTACAGCAGGGATATGGTGGCGACGGAAAAGCCCTCCCGCTGCATGGCGCGGATCTTCATCAGATCCACCGCCGTAAGGATCGGGTTCTCGATCTGCAGCACCCGGCAGTTTTCCGGCTTTTCCTCCAGCAGGTTGCCGTCCGAGCCCACATATACATGGGTATCGGTGACCACCTGTTCCCGGATGGCGTCAATGGGCGGATTGGTGACCTGAGCGAACTGCTGCTTGAAGTAGTTGAAAAGCAGCGGATGACGGTCGCTGAGCACCGCCAGCGGGATATCCGCGCCCATGGAGGCGGTGGCCTCCCCGCCGGTGCGGGCCATGGGCAGGATGGCAGATTTCACATCCTCATAGGTGTAGCCGAACGCCTTGTACAGCCGGTCCCGCTGCTGCTGGGTATAGTGTTCCGGCCGCTTGTTGGGCACCGGCAGCTCGCTCAGCTGCACCAGGTGCATATCCAGCCACTCGCCGTAAGGGCTGCGGGAGGCATAGCGCGCCTTGCATTCCTCATCCGAGATCAGGCGGCCGGCACGGGTGTCCACCAGCAGCATTCTGCCGGGACGCAGCCGGTCTTTTTTCACAATATGTTCCGGCGGGATGTCCAGCACCCCCACCTCGGAGGACAGGATCAGCCGGTTGTCGTCGGTGATATAGTACCGGGACGGGCGCAGGCCGTTCCGGTCCAGCACCGCCCCTACCAGTTCACCGTCCGAGAACAGGATGGCCGCCGGGCCGTCCCAGGGCTCCATCATGGTGGAGTAATACTGATAGAAGTCCCGTTTTTCCCGGCTGATGGTGTTGTCGTTGCGCCAGGGTTCCGGAATGGTGATCATCACCGCCAGCGGCAGCTCCACCCCGTTCATGACCAGGAACTCCAGCGTATTGTCCAGCATGGCAGAGTCGGAGCCTTCCCCGTTGATCACCGGGAACACCTTCTCCCGCTGCTGGCGCACAAAGGGGCTGGTCATGGTCTCTTCCCGGGCCAGCATCCGGTCGGCATTGCCCCGGATGGTGTTGATCTCGCCGTTGTGCAGGATCATCCGGTTGGGATGGGCCCGCTCCCAGCTGGGATTGGTATTGGTGGAAAAGCGGGAGTGCACCAGCGCGATGGCGCTCTCGCAGTCCGGGCTGGACAGATCCGGATAGAACCCCCGCAGCTGCTGCACAAGGAACATGCCCTTATATACAATCGTACGGGAAGACATGGACGCCACATAGGTATCCACGCTGCTCTGCTCAAAGGTGCGGCGGATCAGATACAGCCGCTTGTCAAAGGGCAGGCCCGGCTCCACGTCCGCGGGCTTTCGCAGAAAGCACTGCATGATGCAGGGCATGCAGTCCAGCGCCCGTTTGCCCAGAATCTCCGGCCGGACCGGCACCGAACGCCAGCCCAGAACCGGCACGCCCTCCTTTTCCGCGATGATCTCCAGCATCTTGCGGGCCTGGCTGGCGCGCAGGGTATCCTGCGGGAAAAAGAACATGCCCACGCCGTAGCTGCCGGCCTCCCCCAGCGTTACGCCGCACTCCGCGGCCGCCCGCCGGAAAAAGGCATGCGGAATCTGCAGCAGGATGCCCACGCCGTCGCCGGTTTCACCTGCGGCATCCTTGCCGGCCCGGTGTTCCAGTTTTTCCACGATGCGCAGCGCATCGTCCACGGTGGCATGGGACTTTTTGCCGTCGATGCTCACCACGGCCCCGATGCCGCAGGCGTCATGCTCAAAGCGCGGATCGTACAAAGTCTGTTTGCGGTCCATAACCCGTTCCCCCTCTTTATGCGGACACAAAAAAGCGGCGTTCGCAGCCCCTGCACAAACGTGCAAAGGCTGTGAACGCCGTTGTCCACTGTATGGGGGATATTCTACTCCGAAACAAACCCCTTTGTCAAGGGTTGGTTTATAGACAGCGCAGCAGATGGATGTAAAATTCCACCGTGCGGTACAGGGTCTCCAGCGGCACACGCTCGTTGTTGCCGTGGATCATGGCCCGCTCTTCCTTGGAAAGTTTCATGGCCGAGAAGCGGTACACCCGGTCGGTGATTCGGCAGTAATGGCGGGAATCGCTGCAGGCCATCATCAGATAGGGCGACACCACTGCCTGGGGCCAGGTGGTGCGGATGGCCCGGCCCAGCGTGTTCCAGGCATCACAGTTGGTATCGGAGCAGAGGGACGGGTTCATGCCGGTCTCCACCCGGTACTGGATATCCGGGTCGCCCACCAGCTTTTTCAGCCGTTCCACCGCGCTGTCCACCGTTTCAGGCGCCAGCAGACGCAGGTTCATGCCCACGGTGGCCGAGGGCGGCAGCACGTTGAACGCCTTGCTGCCCTCCATGCGGGTGAGGGCGCAGGTGGTGCGCATCATGGCGTTAAGTTCCCCTCCCGCGGCCCGGCAGATCTGGTTGAGCAGCGGCTGGAAGCACCACAGGTTGGCAAACAGCACCTTATACCCGAAAGAGGAGTACCGGCCCAGGGTGTTGAACATGCCGGCCACCGGCGGGGTGAGCCGGGCCGGGAACGGGTGTTCCTCAATTTTGACCATGGCTTTGGCCAGACGGCCTGCCACCGTATGGGCCGGCGGCGTGGAAGCATGCCCGCCGGCACTTTGCAGGGTGAGTTCCAGATTCACCGGGCCTTTTTCGGCCACGCCGATCAGGGCGCATTCCCCCGGCACGCCGGGGAATACCTTTTCCACCACGGCGCCGCCCTCATCCAGCACAAAGGCCGGGCGCACGCCCCGCTCTTCCAGCCAGGCCACCATGGCCGGGCAGCTGTCGCCGCTGACCTCCTCGTCGCCGGAGAAAGCCAGATACAGATCCTGTTTGGGCTGGTAGCCTTCCGAGAGCAGCTGTTCTGCCGCCTCCAGCACACCGCACAAAGTACCCTTGGTGTCCAGCGTACCGCGCCCCCAGAGCACACCGTCCTCGATCAGGCCGTCAAAGGCGGGCTTGTCCCAGCCGTTTTCCTCCACCGGCACCACATCGTAGTGGGCCATACAGACGCTGGGGGCGTCATGGGCCTGGCCGGGAATCCGGTAGATCACGCCGGTGGCGCCCACGCGGGTGCGCTCCGCCGCCGCGTGTACCAGCGGGAACCGCTCCTTGAGCAGCGCCCGGAACCGGCGGAACTCTTCAAAATCGGTCAGGCTGTCATCCGAATGAGACACCGTCCTGACCCGGATCATCGCCTGCATATCCTCGGTGATTTTCTGTTTATTCAGCGTCGCTTCACCGGGAAGCGGTTCCGGCAAAGGCAGCGGTTTGAACATAGCCGCCCGCACCAGAATCACCAGGATGAACAGCACAAGTGCCGCCAGCAAAACCCATAACAGCCATATCATAGAAGATTACTCCTTTCGTTCTTGGGTCAGACAAGGCCCTTTTTGTACAGCAGACGGACCACGCCGATGGAGATCAGCGCCCCTACCGGAACCAGAATGCCCACCGAGCTGGACAGGGAGGGCACGCACAGAAACAGCGCCACCATAAACACCGCCGGGGTCAGGGCGATTTTCCAGTTTTTGCTGATATAGACCACCGCCAGGCCGCCGAACAGGGCCGGGAGAATATTGTCAAAGGCGGGTTTCAGCACCGGGTCATTGAGAAGCGGCGTCAGGAAGGACAACCCCAGCACCCCCAGCGCTATCACCGCAGTGGTGACCAGCGAGCTGGTGGCGATCGCAATGGTGGAGATGATCTCCCCTTCCTCACTGCCGGGACGGACACGGGCGTTCTCCATGGCGTTGAGCGCGCTGGGCGCTTTCAGGTTGGTGATGTTGCCGGTGACAAAGGCCAGGTAGGAGCCGCCGGAGCCCAGCATCGGGCCATAGGTGAACACTTCGATAATGCCCACCGTCCAGAAGATGGGGGCCACACCCAGCAGCCCTTTGAACACCGCCGTCAGAGAAGGCCAGGCATTGTAGTACACGCAGATGGATACCGGCACCGCCAGCACCACCGAGATGGCCAGTACCATCCAGATACGCCCAACGGTATGGGTACGGTCGTCGTAGCTTTTCATGAGCAGATCTCCTTTCTCAGCCGATGAGCGGTGTGATGATCACCGCAAACACCAGCGAACCCAGCATACTGACGGTGAGCGCGTAGGTCTCCAGCCATTTCCAGCCGCAGCGGCGGATGAGAAAGCCGCAGATCCCCATAAGCAGCGCCGAGAACAACAGCACAAAGATCGGAATAAAGCCGGGCAGTCCGCTGCGGATATCGGAGAAAACCATTCCCAGAAACGCCGAGATCATGCCCAGGAAAAGCGAAGTCAGGAACAGGTCCCCCCACTTGCTGTCCTTTGTTTTGAGTTTCAGAATGCCGTGCTGCATCTTTTTCAGGGCAAACAACACCACAAACATGCCCGGCATAATGCCCAGGGTCATGACCCAGGCAATGGCGGAATACACCCGCGGGTCGGTGATGGTTTCCGACAGGGAAACGCCCAGCGCCTGGGCAGTGGTGGTAGCAGCGGGCAGCTCGTAGGTAATGGCACCAATGATGCTGAGCCGCACCCAGGGCAGCGGAATTCCCAGAAACTTCGCCAGGGTGATGACCCCCAGCAGGATTGATACCGCCGGCGCAACCGTAAATACCGCCGTGGACAACACGGTGCGCCGCAACACCGCTTTGTCCATGCCAATGGCACAGCCGCGCCGATAAGCCCGGACCAGGAAGAAGATGGACTGGGCAATCACAAACAGGATGACTGCGCCCGCCACGCAGAACAGGAACAAGCTATTGGGATTAAATTGCATAACACGCCTCCTCACAGGTGGTACCTGCTTACAGCAGGTTTTCTTTATCATAATACAGTGACAGAGAATTGGCAATCTTTTACCCCAAAAAGGCGCCGCATTCTTTTGTGCATTGAAAGCCGGGCATCCCCGTGCTAAAATGTTGGCAAAGAATGTAGCG
Source organism: Gemmiger sp. An120 (assembly GCF_002160955.1). Classification (GTDB taxonomy): domain Bacteria; phylum Bacillota; class Clostridia; order Oscillospirales; family Ruminococcaceae; genus Gemmiger_A; species Gemmiger_A avium. Next base: position 196,341 of record NZ_NFLN01000001.1, on the reverse strand, counting down.
AAAGGACGAACGACCATGATCAACACACTGCGGCGCATTGACCGCAAACTCAGCGATGAAGACGCTATGACTGTACTGCGGGAGAGTGAATACGGGTTTCTGAGCACCATCAACGAGGACGGAACCCCGCACTGCGTTCCCCTTGCCTTTGCTCTGTATAACGGCGCGCTGTATTTCCACTGTGCCCGTGCCGGCCAGAAGCTGGATAACCTGCGTCGGGACAACCGGGCCCAGTTTACCTGCGTGCGCAACAGCCGCACAGTGCCGATGCAGTTCACCATTGAGTTTGCCAGCTGCATGGTGGACGGCCTGATACATTTTGTAGAAGACGAGCAGGAACGGATGGACGCCATGCGGGCCATCTGCGAAAAGTATGATCCGGAAGGTCTGGATACCCCTTCGTATGAGCGGATCATGCGCGGTATGCCGGCGGTAGTGATGCTGCGCATGGAGATCACTGCCCTGTGCGGCAAGGCCAACCGGGGTAAGCTGGGATGATAACTTTCTCTCCCGCGCACAAATGAACCATGCCAAAAAGAGAGCTAACTGACGAATCAAAATCAGTTAGCTCTCTTTTTATGAATAATGAAAAAGTGTTGCCAAATCGTTGCCACAGAGGGCGTTAACCCCTCAAAAAGCCAGCAAAATCAAGCTTTTCCGGGCTTCTGAAATCATTCCCACTCGATGGTGCCGGTGGGCTTCGGGGTCAGGTCGTAGAGGACGCGGTTGACGCCCGGGACCTCATGGGTGATGCGCTTGGTGATCAGCTGCAGCAGGGTGAAGGGTACATCCTCCACGGTGGCGGTCATGGCGTCCACCGTGTTGACGGCGCGAAGGATGACCGGCCACTCGTCGGCGCGGCGGCCGTCCCGCACGCCCACCGAACGGATGTCGGGGATCACGGTGAAGTACTGCCACACACGGCCTTCCAGGCCGGCGCGGGCGAACTCTTCCCGCAGGATCGCGTCGGAGGCACGCACCGCTTCCAGGCGGTCACGGGTAATGGCACCCAGGCAGCGCACGCCCAGGCCCGGGCCCGGGAACGGCTGGCGGTAGACCATGCTGTCCGGCAGGCCCAACGCCTTGCCGCAGGCGCGGACTTCGTCCTTGAACAGCATCTTCAGGGGCTCAACCAGTTCAAAGTTCAGGTCTTCCGGCAGGCCGCCCACATTGTGGTGGCTCTTGACCGTCTTGACCGTTTTGGTGCCGCTCTCAATAATATCCGGATAGATGGTGCCCTGGCCCAGGAAGCGGATGCCCTCCAGCTTGCGGGCTTCTTCCTCAAACACCCGGATGAACTCTGCGCCGATGATCTTGCGCTTCTGCTCCGGATCGGCCACGCCGGCCAGCTTATCCAGGAAGCGGTCCACCGCGTCCACATACACCAGGTTAGCGTCCATCTGGTTGCGGAACACCTCCACAACCTGCTCCGGCTCACCCTGGCGCAGCAGGCCGTGGTTTACATGTACGCAGGTCAGCTGCTTACCGATAGCCTTGATGAGCAGCGCGGCCACTACGCTGGAATCCACACCGCCGGACAGGGCCAGCAGCACCTTGCCGTCTCCTACCTGGCGGCGGATCAGTTCCACCTGATCGGCGATGAAGTTTTCCATATTCCAGTTGGGCTGGGCACAGCAGATGCCGAACACCCATTCAGACAGCTGGGTGCGGCGCGCTTCCTGCATGGTGGGGAGACCCGGCTGGCCCTTATGATCCAGCAGCATCACCGGCACCGGCAAATCGTACACATAGGGGGCCACGTCAATCTCCACACCGTCCACCACACGGTTGGGGCCGCCGTTCAGGATCACGCCCTTTACATTGGGCAATGCTTCCAGTTCTTCCCGGCTGATGTCATGGGGATGGATCTCGCTGTACACGCCCAGGGCGCGGATCTCGCGGGCCAGGCGGGGATTTTCCTCGCTGCCCAGGTCCAGGATTACGATCATATCCTGTTTCATATTGTACCTCCCGTATCGATTCTTCCGGCTCCGCAGCACACGGGCCGGTCATACAGTTTCATTATAGCGCACCCGGCACAGGCATTTCAATATGCCGGCAAATCTCTTGCACCGCCGGCAAAACCGGATATAATGAAAGTACACGATCCATTCCGTGCGGCGTAACGCCGCAAAAAATTTTTTGCATCGGCTGCAATAAACGATCTGTGCCGTGCATTACCAAGATGACAGGAGCGAACAAGTCATGCTGATGAGCCTATTGGCAACTGGCGCTGCACCCGCCACCGCGTCCCCCAGCCGGGAATTGGAACGGCTGCTGGGCGGAGTGGCTGCCGGAGACCGGGATTCTCTGGCGGAACTGTACAGCCGCACCCGGGCGGCTGTGTACGGGTTGGCGCTGTCCTACCTGAAAAACGGGCAGGATGCCCAGGACATCACCCAGGATACCTTTGTACGGGTCTGGGAGAAGGCCGGGCAGTATCGTCCGCAGGGCAAGCCCCTGAGCTGGATGCTGGCAATTGCGCGCAATCTGGCCCTGATGAAGCTGCGGAGCGCCCGGCACACCGACCTGCTGCCTGACGAGGAGTGGGTACTGGTGCCCGCGCCCGACTCTCCGCTGACCGCTGAGGACCGGCATCTGCTGGAACTGGCTGTCAACGCACTGGCCGACGAGGAACGCCGTGTGGTAATGCTGCACGCCGTAGCCGGTCTGAAGCACCGGGAAATCGCCGATCTGCTGGAGGTGCCGCTGGCCACCGTCCTGTCCAAATACCACCGAGCATTGAAAAAGCTGAATAACCGGCTGAAAGGAGATGGAGCGCAATGACCAACCGTGAACTGGAAGCGCGGCTGCGGCAGGCAACCGAGCGGGCTGTTCCGGACGAGCTGGATGCGATTCTCTCCCGCTGTGACAGCCCCAGGAAAGGAACTGTGATCGTGATGGAAGAAAAGAAGAAATCGTTCAGCCCCAAGGCTGGATTGTGGATTGCAGCCGCCGCTTGTGCCGCGCTGGTACTGGGCGTAGCAGGCTTTGGTTTGGGTGCCGGCTGGCAGGCCGGCGGCCAGGTAGCCAGCATTGTTTCGCTGGACGTAAACCCCAGTGTTGTGCTGGAAGTAAACAACAAGGAAAAGGTGCTCAGTGCCCAGGCCATGAATGCTGACGGCGCCGCCGTGCTGGGCGATATGAATCTGAAAGGCAGCCAGCTGGACGTGGCGGTAAACGCCATCGTGGGATCCATGGTTAAGAACGGGTATCTGGATGAACTGGCCAACTCCATTCTGATCACCGTGGAGGACGACGATACCGCACGGGGCCAGGCACTGCAGCAGTCCCTGACCCAGGAAGTGAGCGAGGCGCTGGCTGCCAATGCACAGGACGGCGCAATTCTGGCCCAGACAGTGGACCACAGCGACACCGCCCTGCAGCAGAAGGCGGACGAATACGGCATCACGCTGGGCAAAGCCACCCTGATTCAGTCGATGGTGGATCAGAACCCCCAGCTGCTGTTTGAAGATCTGGCCGGGCTGACGGTCAACGAACTGAACCTGCTGGCCGCCAACAACAAAAATACGCCGTCTCAGGTTGTTTCCACCGGTACCGCCAGCGACAACGCCTACATCGGCGTAGATGCAGCCAAAGCTGCCGCTTTTGCCCACGCGGGTGTGAACGAAGCTGACGTGACCGCTTTGGAAGTTGACTTTGACTACGAAATGGGCCAGATGGTCTACGAACTGGATTTCCATGCAAGCGGCGTGGAATACGAATACGATGTAAACGCCTCTACCGGCGCCATTGTAAAATTTGAGCAGGACGGGCAGAAAGCCGGGCAAACCACGCAGGGCGGACAGAGCCAGAGCAGCACCTCTTCCGGTGAACAGGGCACGGTTTTGACCGCTGAACAGGCACAGGAAAAAGCGTTTGCCCATGCAGGTGTGGACGCTGCATCTGCCACGGTAACCAAGTGTGAGCTTGACCGGGATGACGGCCGCCAGATTTATGAAATCGAGTTCTGGGCCGGACGCGTTGAGTACGATTACGAAGTTGATGCGGCAAGCGGCAATGTGCTGAAGCAGGAGCAGGAGACCCACGCGCTGGGGCTGAACGAAGCAATCACTCCGGACGCCGCCCGGGACGCCGCGTTGGCGGCAGCCGGATGCGCTTTGAACGATGTATGGGATCTGGATGTCAGCGAAGAACTGGACGAACGTGTTCCCTGCTATGAGGTGGAATTCAAGCACGGCGGTATCGAGTATGAATACCGGATCAGTGCCGCCGACGGCAGCGTGCTGGACGTCAAGCAGGAGCGTGACTGATTCATCTCCAATAAAATAAAATAAATCCGCCGGGCGAAGCAAGCGCTTCGCCCGGCGGATTTTTCTTTTGGCAATCAGAAATGGATAAACTTCTGAATATCCTTGTTGGCGCCCATGATCAGGATGGTCTCATCGCTTCCGAACACATGCTCCGGCTTGGGCAGCGGCTCCAGCACTTCGCCACGCTTGGTAGCCAAAATGCTGATATGGTACTTCTGCCGCACAGCCAGCTGAACAATGCTTTTACCCAGCCAGCTTTCCGGCACGGTGGTTTCATAAATAGAGTGGTCGGCCGTCAGCTCAATGTAATCAAACACATTGTCGGAACCGAAGCGAACTGCCGAGCGGATAGCCATCTGCTTTTCCGGATACACCACATCGTCCGCGCCGTTGCGCAGCAGGAACTTGGCATGCACATCCCGGTTGGCACGGGCCAGCACAAAACGGGCGCCGTAATCCTTCAGCAGGGCCGTGGTTTCCAGCGAACTCTGGAAATTATCGCCGATGGCCACCACACACAAATCAAAGTCCCGCACACCCAGCGACGCGATGAACTGCTCATTGGTGGAGTCGCCGATCTGCGCGTTGGTTACCAGAGGCAGCACCTCGTTGACGCGGTCTTCGTTGATGTCCACCGCCAGCACATCGTGGTTCATTTCATTGAATTTCTGCGCCATATGACGGCCGAAACGGCCCAGACCAATCAAAAGAATGGATTTCATACTATTCCTCCTGTACAGTTATAGGCAATCAGCCAATGGTAATCCGCTCCTGCGGCAGCTGGGACGGTGCAGGAATGTGCCCGCTGACCAGCGCGTAAATCATGGTCAGACCGCCTACGCGGCCAAAGTACATCAAGAGAATCAGAATTATCTGAGAAATCGGCCCCAGGCTGGTGGTGCACCCCAGCGTCAGACCCACCGTACCGATGGCAGATGCACACTCAAACAGCACCATGCTCAGCGGCAGACCTTCGATCAGGGTAATGGCCACCGATCCGGCCACAAACAGCATTATATACATCACGATGATTGCCACCGCGCTGCGCAGCACGTCCTGGGGAATGCGGCGGCCGAAGGTGTTTACCCCGTCCCGCTTGGCGTATACGGCGCGCACAGTCAGGAACACGATCGCCAGCGAAGTGGTCTTGAAGCCGCCGGCCGTGGATCCGGGAGAGCCGCCGGTGAGCATCAGGAAGATCATCATCAAGATGGTGACCGGATGCAGCAGGGTCAGGTCCACAGTGTTAAAACCGGCGGTACGGGGCGTGACCGATTGGAACAATGCCGCCCAGACCCGCTCGCCCAGGGTCAGATCCTGCCAGGCAGTCTGGTTGAACTCATACAGGAACAGATAGAGTGCCGGCAGAACCAGCAGAAGGCCGGTCGTAACCAGCACCAGCTTGGTCTGCAGCCGGTAGGCATGGAAATGGAACTTGTTGTGCAGGATATCGCTCCAGGCAAAGAAGCCGATACCGCCCGACACGATCAGAACCATAATGACCAGGTTGACCAGCCAGTCACCGGTATACGCCACCAGCGAGCTGAACGGTGCGCGCACCCCCATCAGGTCGAATCCTGCGTTGCAGAACGCCGACACAGAATGGAACAATCCGTACCAGGCGCCTTTCAGCGGACCAAACTCCGGAATGAAACGGATCGCCAGCAACACCGCAGAGATCAGTTCCATGGTGAGGGTGAAACGAAGAATAAAACCGGTCAGCCGCACAATACCGCCCACCTGAGGCGCGGAGATGGACTCCTGCATCACATACCGCTGGCGGAAACCGATCCGCCGCCCGGACAGCAGCGAAACGATAACCGCCATGGTGACCACGCCCATGCCGCCGATCTGGATCAGCAGCAGAATGACCGCCTGGCCGAAAACCGACCAGTAGGTAGCGGTGTCCACCACCACCAGGCCGGTCACGCAGGTGGCCGAAGTCGCCGTAAAAAGTGCGTCAATAAAAGGGGTGAGTTGCCGGCTCTGGGACGAGATAGGAAGCATCAGAAGCAGCGCCCCCGCCAGGATCAACAACGCAAAACTGCCCAGGACGATCTGGGCCGGCGCAATATGCCGCAATCGCTTTTGCACGTTCTCCTCCGAAATATTCAAAATGTAATAAACCCGCCTTTCCAAACCTGGCAAGGTACAGAAAGGTGCGTTGGCTCTACTATAATACATCTATGCCCCGTTTGCAACCCTTGTTTTCGTGCAGCCCATCTTTTTTTCGTCAAATGCTTGACAAGAGGCAGCATCAGGTATAACATATGAATAGATGTTCATATGTTTTTTCAAGGAGGCGACTGAATGCAGAGAGATGACAGCGTGGAACGGTGCGGGTTTTTGCACCTGCACAAAGACACCCTGGCCCGGGTTATGGCCCAAATGCCCGCCGATGAAGAACTGTACGATCTGGCAGAGCTGTTCAAGGTGTTTGGCGACTCGACCCGGATCAAGATTCTGTATGCCCTGTTTGAGTCGGAACTGTGCGTATGCGATATTGCCCAGCTGCTGAATCTGACCCAGACAGCGGTAAGCCATCAGCTGCGGGTGCTGAAAGGCAGCAAGCTGGTGAAGTTCCGCCGGGAGGGAAAAACTGTATTCTACTCGCTGGACGACGAGCATGTGCGCAGCATCATCGGGCAGGGTATGGAACATCTGAACGAGTGATCCGGAGCTTTCCCTTAAATAATTTTTTATTTACCTTAATAGTAACAGGAGGAAACAACCATGCGTAAAGTATTCAAACTGACCGATCTGGACTGCGCCCACTGCGCCCAGAAGATGGAAGATGCCATCGCCAAACTGGACGGCGTGGAAAAGGTACATGTGAACTTTCTGGCCCAGAAGCTGACGCTGGTGGCCGACGATGCCCGTTTTGATGAAATTGCCCGGCAGGCCGCCGAAATCTGCCATCGGGTAGAACCGGACTGCACACTGGATATCTGAAACCGAACTGCCGGGAGGGAACGGCTATGAGCAAAAAGCAGAAAAAGATGTTGGCCCGTATTCTGGCAGGCGGCGCGCTGTTTCTGGCCGCAGAGCTGGCACCGGTGGAAGGCGTGGCACGGCTGCTGGTTTTTCTGGTCCCCTATTTTGTGGTTGGCTGGGACGTGCTGTGGCGGGCGGTGCGCAATATCGCGCACGGACAGGTTTTTGACGAGAATTTTCTGATGGCACTGGCCACGGTGGGCGCACTGGCACTGGGGCAGTACGATGAAGCCTCTGGCGTAATGCTGTTTTATCAGGTAGGCGAACTGTTCCAGAGCTATGCGGTAGGGCGCAGCCGGCAGTCCATTGCCGCCCTGATGGACATCCGCCCCGACAGTGCCAACCTGGAACGGGATGGCGAGATTGAAGAGGTGGATCCGGACGATGTAGCCATCGGCGATGTGATCGTGATCCGTCCCGGTGAAAAAATCCCGCTGGACGGACAGGTACTGGAGGGCAGTTCCTCCATCGACACGGCGGCCCTGACCGGCGAATCCATGCCCCGCATGGTAGAGCCGGGCGGCGAGGTCATCAGCGGCTGCGTGAACCTGACTGGTCTGCTGCGGGTACGGGTAAGCCGGGAGTTTGGCGATTCGACCGTCTCCCGCATTCTGGATCTGGTGGAAAATTCCAGCGAAAAGAAAGCCCGCACCGAGGCGTTCATCACCCGGTTTGCCCGCTGGTATACCCCCATCGTAGTGATTGCGGCGGCGGCTCTGGCATTTATTCCGCCGCTGTTTGTGGGCGATTTCCGCGGCTGGATCACCAGTGCGCTGACCTTCCTGGTTATCAGCTGCCCCTGCGCGCTGGTGATCAGCATCCCGCTGAGTTTCTTTGGTGGAATCGGTGGGGCTTCCCGCTGCGGAATCCTGGTCAAAGGCGGCAACTATCTGGAAGCCCTGGCCAAACTGGACACGGTGGTCTTTGACAAAACCGGCACCCTGACCCGCGGCACCTTTGAGGTGGTACAGGTTGCTCCCCAGCCGGGCGTCAGCCAGGAGGATCTGCTTCTTACCGCCGCGCTGGCCGAACAGTATTCCAACCATCCGATTTCCCAGTCCCTGCGGCGGGCTTGCGGCGGGGAACTGGCAGCCGAACGGGCACGGGATGTGGAAGAAATTGCCGGACGGGGCGTCCGGGCGATGGTAGACGGGCAGGAAGTACTGGTAGGCAACGCCCGACTGCTGGAAGACCACGGGCTGCGCGTACCGGGATGCAGCGAAGCAGGTACCCTGGTGTATGTGGCCCGCAGCGGAGCCTGCCTGGGATATATCCGCATTGCCGACCAGCTGAAGCCTACTGCCGCCGAAGCGATCGGCCGTCTGAAACAGCTGGGTGTGCGCCGCACCGTTATGCTTACCGGCGACTCGGAGACGGCTGCCAAAGCCGCGGCCGCCCCTCTGGCGCTGGATGAGATCCATGCCGGGCTGCTGCCCGCCGACAAGGTACAGCACGTGGAGGATCTGCTGGAAACCAAGGCGCCCGGCGGTCAGCTGGCCTTTGTGGGAGACGGCGTAAACGACGCGCCGGTACTCTCCCGCGCAGACGTGGGTGTTGCCATGGGCGCGCTGGGTTCCGACGCCGCCATCGAAGCGGCCGACGTTGTTCTGATGGACGACGACCCCGCCAAAATTGCCCTGGCGGTGGAAATCGCCCGCCGCACCCTGCGGATTGCCCGCCAGAACATTGTGTTTGCCCTGGGCGTCAAGGGGATTTTCCTGCTGCTGGGTGTGCTGCGTATGGCCACCATGTGGGGCGCCGTCTTCGCCGATGTGGGTGTGGCCATTATCGCCATTCTGAACGCCATGCGTGCGCTGAAAGTTCCCCGCAAGGACACCTGATTTTTTGTGTTCATATGCATTTTTTCTTCCCTCTCCGCCTTTGCAGAGGGGGAAGTTTGCGTATCTGTGGCTTTTTTCGTCCAGAAACATGGACTTTTGTTGAATCATCTGGTATAATGGTCAGCGTACAGGCGGGAGGTGTTTGCTGTGTCGGGTGTCTACAAACAGTCATTCAAACAGAATTATACGGATAACGTGGAGCTTTCCATCTTCAACTGCGGGCTGGAGTCCTGCACCCCGGGCTACACCTGGGGCCCTGGTATCCGGGATCACTATCTGATCCATCTGGTGGTATCCGGCAAGGGAACCTACCGGGTGGGCCAGCAGGCCTATCCCCTGGAAGCCGGGCAGCTGTTTTTGATCAAGCCCAACCAGCTGATCAGCTACACCGCCGATCTGCAGGATCCCTGGGAATACTACTGGGTGGGGTTCAACGGTGCGTTTGCCAGCAAATTTGTGCAGCAGACCCCGTTTACCGATGCCCGCCCTGTGCACCGCTGCAAGGACACGGAAACCCTGAAAGAGCTGCTGCACTGCATCTATCTGCATCGGGGCCCGGAGCCGCAGAACGAAGCCATGATGGTGGGGTATCTGTACCTGTTTATGGCCAACCTGATCAAGGAAGCGCAGGAAATGGAAAGCCGTACCGGAAATTCCAGTTCCCAGTATGTGCTTAACGCCATCAAGTACATCCAGTTCAACTACTCCCAGGACATCAGCATCGACGACATTGCCAAGGCCGTGGGGGTAAGCCGGAGCCATCTGTACCGGGTATTCATGAGTAATGTGGGGCAAAGCCCCATCGATTACCTGACCAGTTACCGCATCAACGAAGCCTGTGCGCTGCTGCGCACCTCGCAGCTTTCCATTGCTGAGATTGCGGTATCGGTGGGATTTTTTGACCAGTTTTATTTTTCGCGGGTGTTCAAAAAGGCCAAAGGGGTACCTCCCAGCAAATACATGGCCAGCTTTGAGCATCCATCCACCTCTGAAAAGTAAGGAACCGCATCCTATGAACCGCTATCTTCTCCGTATTCTCAAGTTTTATCTGGTGGTAGGCGCCCTGTGTGCCTGCGGATATGCCGCCCTGCTGCTGGGCGGCTATTTTGATGAAGCCCCCATGGTCGGGTATATCTGGCAGGATGCCGCAGGCGGGGCCTTTCCCGAGCAGATTGCCGGGCAGCTGGGCGATGATCTGGTGCTGAATGTGGTCAGCGTTTCCGGTGACCCGCTGGAACAGGCCCGCACCCTGCTGGAGCAGGGCGCGCTGGCGCTGGTGCTGGACATGGCGCAGGCGCCCGAGGATCCGGCTGCCTTTTCCTCGCTGGCCGCCGAATACCAGATTCCCATGATCTGGCTGGGGGAATATCCGGGCCGGGCGGCACTGGAATACGAAAACTGCTGGTACGTAGGCAGCGACCCCGCCCAGGCCGGCGAACTGCTGGGGCAGGAAGCGGCGATGCTTTTCCGTGACGGAACGGCCGCCGATCAGAACGGCGATCTGCTGCTGCAGTATGTGTGGGCCGGGAACACCGGGTTCTCCGGCTCTGCTACCCTGAAAAAATATATTCTGGACGAATGCGAGCACTACGGCGTCTATACCGCCGACGCCGGTTCTCTCAGTGCCGGCATGCAGGATCTGGCTGAGCAGGCCGCCCTGGAACTGGCCGAGCCTGCCGCCCAGCCGGAAATCCTGTTCTTTTCCGATCCGCAGGCGCTGGAGGCCATGGAACTGGCACGGCCGTCCCTGGCCTGGTGGGGCGAGGGGGCTTTGCTGCCCGTGCTGACCACCGCCGGCAGCGAAACCGAAGCCGCCGAGCTGATCGAGAGCGGCCGCGCTCTGGCGGTGGCCTGGTACGACGGTGCGGAAGCTTCCCGGCTGACCGCCGCCATGCTGAAGAATGCGGCCACCCTGAGTTTTGTGGGGCAGGGGCAGGATATCCAGCCCGATGGCCAGACCTTTGCAATCCCCTACCAGCTTATGACCGCCTGAGCGGAAAGGAGGGCTTCCTATGTCGCTGCGAAAAAATACCGTCGTACCGCTGGAAATTGAGAGCCTGTCCAGTGACGGCAACGGCGTGGGCCGGGTGGATGGCCAGGCAGTCTTTGTGCCGGGCTGCGCTGCGGGCGACCGTATCCAGGCCCGTATTGTAAAGGACTGCGGCCGGTATGCCTTTGCCATTGTAGACCAGCTGCTGCAGGCAGGCCCGGGCCGCGTGGAACCGGATTGCCCGGTATGCGGCCCCTGCGGCGGATGCTGCTTCCGGCATCTGGACTATGCCGCCGAATGCCGGGCCAAAGAAGGGTTTGTGCAGGATGCCTTTACCCGCATCGGCGGATTTGACCTGACGGTAGAACCCATCCTTCCGGCCCCCTCTCCCCTGCGCTACCGAAATAAAGTGCAGCTGCCGGTGGGCACAGGCCCGGACGGGCACCTGACCACCGGATTTTATGCCGGACGCAGCCACCGGATTGTGCCCTGTTCCGATTGCCTGCTGCAGCCGGAATGGATGGATCAGGCCGCGCAGAAAGCCTGCCGCTTGCTGGAACAGGCCGGCGCTTCGGCTTATGACGAGACCACCGGCAAAGGGCTGGTGCGCCATCTGTTCCTGCGGCAGGGCTGGCACAGCGGCCAGCGGCTGCTGTGTTTTGTGATCAATGGGGACGCTCTGCCCCGGGAAAAGGACATTGCGGCTGCGCTGGCCGAAGAATTTTCCCTGACCACCATTCTGGTAAACCGCAATACGGCCAACACCAATGTGATTCTGGGCCGCAGCACCCGCACCCTGCTGGGGCCGGGCCGCATTGAGGACACGCTGGCCGGTGTGCCCATCCGGATGGGGATCCATGAATTTTATCAGGTGAACACCCCCGCCGCCGAACAGCTGTATGCCGTGGCCCGGCAGTATGCCGCCCTGCGCCCGGAAGACCGGCTGCTGGACGTGTACTGCGGGATGGGGACCATCGGCTTGTCCATGTACGCGGACTGCGCCCGCCTGACCGGCATCGAAGTTGTGCCCCAGTCGGTGGATTCGGCCCGGGAGGTAGCGGCCCGCATGGGCGCAGACCGGGCGGAGTTTTTCTGCATGGATGCGGGCCAGGCCGCGGAAAAGCTGGCTCGCCAGGAGGGCTATAAGCCGGATGTGATCGTGCTGGATCCACCCCGCAAAGGCTGCGACGCGGCCACCCTGGACGCCGTAGTGCAGATGAGCCCTCGCACCCTAGTGATGGTAAGCTGCAACCCGGCCACGGCGGCACGGGATGCGCGCACTCTGGCGGAAAAGGGTTACCAGCCCCGCCGCGTGCAGCCAGTGGACCTGTTCCCCCGCACCAAGCATGTGGAGACGGTAGTACTTTTGTCCAAACTCAACACCAAGCAGCATATCGAGGTGGAGTTGAATCTGGACGAGCAGGATTTGACATCGGCGGAGAGTAAAGCCACCTATGATGAGATCAAAGCCTATGTGCTGGAAAAGCACGGCCTGAAGGTGTCCAGCCTGTATATCTCCCAGGTTAAGCGGAAGTGCGGACTAGATGTGGGGCAGAATTATAATCTGTCAAAGAAAGAGGACGCGAAAGTGCCACAGTGCCCGCCGGAAAAGGAAGCGGCGATTGTGGATACACTGAAATATTTTCAGATGATTTAGAGATAAACTAAAGGACATGGGTAGCCGCCAATAGGCGGTTACCCATGTCCTTTAGTTTAGGCCCTTAATATTATTTTTAAGGGTATTTTAGATATACTTATTGAGTCTTAGCTTTTCGTTTTCTGCACTGTGGACACCCCTTGCCACGAAGCAAATCATGCGGCCGAATATCCCAACAATAGTTACATACCTTGCATTCGATTTTGACCTTCGTACTTGCACCAGAATATGTACCAACAACTTTCAAGTCAGGAAACTTTTCAGCCAGTTCTTGCTCAAACTGCTGTTGAGTGCGTTTCATTGATCCGCCACACTTGGGACAGCCATGTCCCGACATAAGGGTTACCGGATCTCCATCCCATATATACCCGCAATGTTTGCATTTTACCAACACTTTGTTAGCACTACCAGTGTACTTCCCGAGCACTTCGATTTTTGAGTTTTTTATTGAGAGCAAATTCACAAATTCAGCATGAGTACGGGTATTTTTCTGCGCGGCACGTTTCCTTCCACAAAGTGGACACCCTTGCCCTTTAAGAAGATGGTTAGGTAATGCGCGCCATTCATTCCCGCAGACCGTACACCTACATAAGAGCTTTTCTTTTGATCCCAGATAGGGTTCCTTAATTTCAATAGATGGGTTTATTTCAGCCATTCGCTCCAAAAAGGTATGTGGATCACTTCTATGTGCTAGATTTGTTGATTTTCTACCACAAACTGGACATCCATGTCCGCTCAGCAGACTATTTGGAGTAGCTTCCCATTCGTGGCCACAAATATTGCAACGCAAAGACACCTTCGAAGCGCTATCAATATATTCGCTACGCAAAACAATGTTGGGGTTAATCTCCTTAAGCTCAGAAATGAATTTCTCCTGTTTTTTCTTCTTGCTTTTTTTCTGAGCATAACCTCTTACACATACCCATTGTTGTTCTGACAGTGCCAAACCATACTTTGCAAGCAACATCGCTATGGTTTCTTTCGTTTCATTCCATGTTGCATTTCCAAGATTGTGTTTGCAGACAATACAATCCGAAGAATACGGTGGAGTGTCTTCCTTGTAATCCGTAAAGATATTAATAAGACGGATTCCTTTCTCTGCGCACCGTTTTCTTTTCTCAGTATCCCGCTTTTTCTTATTATAATGCCAATCCCAGCTGCCTGGTTCAAAAGCAACATTCAGGCACGGAATGTAGATATCTAATTCCATACCAATCATTTCGTGATTTCTGGTAAGTACAGCATCTTCTCCGAGACATAGTCTAAATGCATAGAGGATTGCCTGCTCAAAAAAAGACGTTGAAGAATGTGCACACTCAGGGCACCCGTGTCCAGCTAATACACTATACGGCGTAGTAAACCAAACCCGTCCACATTCTGCGCATTTAAAATGTATTTTTTGGTGATTGTTATGATATTCATCAAGGCATTGTATGTTAGGATTGACCTTATGTAAGTCTTCTACAAACTGCTGATGGCTGCGCCGTTGGGCGTTTTTCTGGTTGGATAGGCCGCATCGTGGACACCCGTGCCCACCCAGCAAATCATGAGGAGTTGGTGACCACTCATACCCACATTTACCACATCTTACTTTTATTTTATGTTTGTTACCTGTATATGTGCCTATGACAATCAAATTGGGATTTTTGTTACGAAGTTCTTGAACAAATTGATCGTGTGTTTTTCGGAGGCTATTTCCAATTTTTCTTTTGCCACATTCAGGACATCCGTGACCATTTAATACCGAATTTGGCTTAGCCGCCCATTGGTAGCCGCAAACCTTGCATTGAAATCTGATTTTTGTCAAGGCAGTTACATATTGATCCAATGGTTGGATATCGGGGTTTATCGCCTTTAATTCTATTACAAATTCTTCATTACTTTTCTTTTTTGACATCTAAACCCCGCCCCCCGCAAAAAATCCTATTTTCAATTTCTAAAGGCCATTAGAAATAGCAGAGCCTTCAACGTTATAAAATTGTCGCCATAGATATTGTATTCTTACTGTCGTTGCCCTTAGTGTTCTACCCAGCATCATCGTAGCTATTTTGGCAATCTGGCATTCGGTATGGTTCCTTCTAGTAGTAGTTGCTTTTTTTATCAATTCAGGTGTTGGTAGTCTCAGAGTTCTGCTGTGATGGTTGTTGGCTGATCGTAGCCATCAACTGAATATCTTCCCATTGAGCTTTTCGTTCCGCATTTTTCTCAACCTGCCACATACTCAAAAACAAAAATCCAAATGACAGCACGGTTGCTATATCACTGATTTTTTCGTTGTACAAAATCGGAATTGGGACGGTCAATCCAACAAATAGTATTGCAAAAGCTATACATTCAAATATCGTTGCAGCCTGATGCACTCGTTTTTCGTTCTTAGTAGAGAAAAACCAAGGAGCATACCTTTTTAGTATCATGAGCTGAGATTGATTGAGATTGAGTGAGCCAATGGAATTAAAAGTATCAAGTTGTTGTTTGTGTTCTTCATTCTTTAAATCCACACTATTTCGGAACGTTTGCGCAAGGGTATAAACAAACGAAGAAATCGATATGGCTATGAGCGCCTGATCGCTTATTCGAAACACAATTAACGCTGCTGCTAAAGCAAAGAAACCTACAGCCAAACATAGTGTAATGTTGTTTTTCTTCATAGTCCACTCTTAACCCTTTCCCCCGCCCAGCCACTTTTTAATCTTGGAATCATTGACATTTACATCTGATTTATAAAAGATTTAGCTGCGCCTCGGTGAACATTCCACTTTTCCTGAGCAACTTTTTTAGGCACTCCTCATACGCCTTATTAATTGCAACACGAACCGCCTCTTTTAAGTATACGATTCCCACTATAATCTGAAGCTGTCGGTCGAGTTCCTGCAAAGTGGCCTCAGCATAAAACTCCGCATTCACTGGGTAGACACAAACCCCGGTAAGTAAAGTTGTCTCATTGATAAATTTGCCATATTCTTTAAGGTATTCCTGTAAAACATTCCATTTTCTTCTTTTGTCTTGTGTCTGAACTGCAGAAATGGCCTTTGCCGCTTTTTTATCCGCTATGATGACTGTATGTGTCATCTCCGCGGCTTTTTTTACGTACCCTATCATCTTGGTGGCATTTTCTTGCGCTGGCAAATCTATTTTTTGATCTACTTCAAACATCTTAAGCAATCTCCTGTCGTATAAATATATTTAGGTCGTAGGAAGCAAATCGACAATATCTCCTATATTAACTCCCAGCACACCGCAAATTTTCCCCAGCGTTTCTAGGGTCACTTCTTCATCGCGGTTTAGTTTTGTCATAGTATTGGGAGCGATTCCCGCCGCTCGGCGTAAGTCTGCCTTGCTCATTTTGCGATCAATGAGCAGTTTCCAGAGCTTATTGTAAGAGATGGCCATATGGGTACCTCCTGTCAGAAAATTCGACTGTTTTATTATACCAGATATAGGAACTCGGGACAATTAGTTTTCGCACTCCAATACGAAATTTTCCAACCAAGACCGAGGGTTCTGCAAGGCTTCCGCGTATGCTTTGCCCAGCCACCGCTGAACAAAAACAGGCACAGAAATCTGCCCGCCACCCGGGCAAATCTCTGTGCCTGTTTTACCTGTTCGGGCAGGAGCGTATCCGGCGTGCGGAAGCAGGATGGATAGCCACTGCGTGGACAGGCGGGGTGTCCAGAGGGGCATAGCCCCTTTGGCTCTGGGTTTCCAATAGGGGCGAGCAGCACCCCTGTTGGCACACGATTTTCCGTAGGAAAGTCTAGTGTGTTATACCTTTGCTTCCGGCTGGCGCCGGGAAGGGGCTGGCTGCGGCATCTGCAACTTGGGCAGATGGGCAGCGGGCAGACACTTCTCGGCGGCAGTAGGGCAGGAGGATTTTGTACAGCCATGGACGAAATCAGGATTTGCACAGCGGGCAAAATCCGCCTGGCCGGAAAAGGAAGCAAAGGTATATCAACCCCTTGTCCCGCCACAGCGACAACGCCCTCATTAGTCTGCTTCCCCCTTGGATTTCTCACGGCTTTTGTAGACATTGTACTGGTTCTTGCACCGTGGGCTGCAAAAGGCCGCATTGGACCGGCTGCCCAAAAACACCTTCTGGCAGTGCTTGCACAGGCGCAGGGGCTGGTCATTGTCCACCAGCATGAAGCTGAACATCATCTGGATACCCAGCAGCAGCGAATGAAAGTCCCAATAAATGGTTGGCTTATATTAGACGAACCAACTTTTTTGTAGCATGAGAAAGCGCGACATTGTAGTGTTTGCCCTCCGCACGCTTCTTAGCAAGATAGGCAGCAAAGGTCGGATCCCAGTGGCAGACATACTTGGTCGCGTTGTAAAGAGCGTAGCGTAGGTATCGAGAGCCATGCTTTTCCATGTGTGGGTAGCAATTCTTGAGTTGTCCAGACTGGTAAGTTGAGGGCGACATCCCAGCGTAGGCCAACAGCTTGTCCGGGGAATCAAAACGAGTGAAGTCACCAACCTCAGCAAAAATCATGGCAGCCATTCGGAATCCAATCCCTGGGATAGTGGTAATGGGAGAATTAAGTTCATCCATAATGGCTTGAATTTGCTTTTCAATTTCAGCAATTTCGTCGTCCAGTTCTCGGATGAGCCGGATGGTGTGCTGCAATTCAAGAGACTTGGCAGGCATCCAGGAGCCAATAGAATTTCTGGCGGCATCCCGGATTTCAAGAGCCATGTCCCGTTTGTAGTGGCCTTTAGAGGCGGTTTCGAGCAGTGTTTTCAGCCTCGTCAAATGAGTTGCGGCAATCTGTTTGGCACCGGGGAACTCCTCCAGCAGGGCGTAGACAGAAGCAATATGCAGAGAAGGAACGAGCTTTTCCAACTCTGGAAACAGGATGCAGACCAGTCGAGCGATAGAACTTTTCAGCTTGGCACGCTCTTTCACCTTGTCAAAACGGTATCTGGTCAGTGACTTTGCGCACAGATACCCTGACTGCCTGGGGTGTTGCCGTTCTTAGCAGATCTGAGATGAAAAAATCTATAAAAACGGTAACTTTTACAGCTTGAATATGGTATTATTATCAGCATAGAAATGTGTTTTCAGAGGAGTGAAGAGGATGGACAAGCTATATAAAACAGTGCTCGCAGCGGTGACAGCTGCTTCGGTACTCGTCTGCAGCGCCTGTGCGGGCGCTCCGGCAGCAGGTCAGGTCCAGGACCCGGATGCCGGAAAAACATTGCCGGAGATGACAGAGAAGATTACCATACCTGCCTCGATATTTAAGTTTGCCAATACAGATATCGAGGACAACATGGAGGCTTTTGAAGATTACTGTACCGATGTAAGGCGTGACGGGGATGATCTAATTCTGGAAGTGACGCCGACGCAGAAAGAAGAACTTATAGAGATGTACGCCGGGTCCATTGACGATGTGCTGGAAGATATGGAGAAAGACGAACAGGGCTATTATGTAGAGGCGGATACCGATCACAGCCGTTTCATATATCATATCGACGAGAATATCGACGGTATTCTACAGGCAAAGATGCTGTTGACGATCACGACATCGGATGTCCTGACCGGAATCATGGAAACAGGGGATCCAAACTGGAGTGTCAGCGCAAAGATCGTGAACTGCCATACGGGGCTGACTGTCGGTGAAGGCACATTTCCGGACGGGAGCATCACCTTCGGGCCCGGCGAATGGAAGGCCAGCTATGACGGCGGCGCATGGCTTGGTGCCAGACAGGAAGAGGTTATGGACATGACAGGCCTTACCGGGCCTTATGAGGGACTGACCGATACACAGAAAGGGGTCGTTACATCTGTCGTGCAGATGCTGGACTGGATCGAAGGGAAATATGAGCAGCAGTTTCATTATATATCCTACGCGCCGGGAGACGCCGTCGAGCAGGAACACCTAAAGGTGTATCCGGAACAGGGCGGTGAATCGGATGTCGTGACAGTGTACCGTACCTATGAAAACGGCCTGTACCGGTATGAAGATGATTACGGAGAAATTCTGAAGCGCCCTTCCTACGAAGAGCAGGTCCGCATATTTGCGGAGCAGTATCTGCCTTCTGAAGGGATAAAGATATACACGGAAATTAAGGATGGAGGAAACGGTGCGGCGGATGGAGAATCGTTTTTAAAGGAGGTTTCCGCTGTGACGTATATTTTTATGGATGAGGCCCTATGTTCAGGCCAGTACGAGACATTTTTGGAAGCCGTACCGGACTGGCTGACGGAGAACTGTCAGGGCGTGCCGGCTGGGATCTATCTGCGCATGGCAGAGTCTGAAGCGTGGAAACAGATTGGCAGATCTGATTATGAGGATAAACTCCGGGAAGATATCTATACCGAAGAGGCGGAGTGCGCGATATCCGGGAGCGGGAAAGTGACCGTATATTAGCTGAAAGGAAGAGAATTTATGAGGAAGGTATTACTGCTTATCGTATGCTGCGCCCTTGTATGCAGTTTGAGCGGATGCATCGTTTTCAAGCGGGGATCATCCAATGCATATCGTTCTGATGAAGAATTGGCGGATGAAATGATAGAAAACATTATCAGGTGCGCAGAGAAGGAAGATGCAAAAGCGCTGACGGGATTATTTTCGCAGTATGCCGGGGAAAGTACGTTAAACTTAACGGAACAGGCGGAAGAATTCATAGAGTTTTTTCAGGGCGAATGCAAAAGCTGGAAAGGAAATGCAAGTTCCCATGAAAAAAGTGAACACGGAAAAATAACATGGCGGGAATTGAGAGGGCACTATTCGGTTATTACAGATGAAGCACAATATGAAATCGCATATATTTATATTCCTTTTTACAGAGAAGAACCGGATAAAGAAGGGCTTACTGCGATAGAGATCACTACGGAAGAAACTTTTAACAAGGATGAATTTCTCTGGAGTCTGGATCAGAAACCGGGTATCTATGTGACAGAAACCGGGGAAGAGACGTATTCGGAACAGAGGCTGATCACTCCGGAAGAACTGATCCGGGCGGCAGGACTTACAAAAGAACAGTACAGCAAAGTTGATCTGGAACAGTTTATTGAGGATTTTGACATCACGACAGAAGATGTGGATACGCTCAACATACCTTTGCTCCTGGAAGAATACGAACCGGAACGCAAATTCGGCATGTATGATGTAAGTTATCTCCTTGAAGACGGCATAGAAGAACGCACATCTGACTTTACGGAAAATGTATATGCTGTCGCTTTTATGGAAAATAAGAACACAAGTACAGAATGTGTATACTATGATCTGTTGGACAGTAAAAGATATCGAACGTCGGATGCGTATCTTTTTGATGATCTCCACCAGGTACAGGGCGGATATTATGCGGATGGACAGCAGATTGTTGAGGCGTTAGACAAGTATGGTGTTTTTGACTGGGAATCCGGAACGGGTGAAGAGGAAATCACAGATCCCCAGCATATGGTGCTGGCTGTATTATATGATGACGGAACGGTCTTCCGTGTAGAAGCGTCCGGCTTGTTGTCGCAGGCGCTGCCGGACGAGTACGATGAAGTGAGGGATATGCTCCTGTCAGGAGAATACAGCGGAAGTTAGGGGAAAATAAGTATTGTTTCAAAGGAGGAGGCTATGGACAGAGTATTTGAAGATGAATTTATGGAGGCCCAGTCGCGGATTGTTGCACTATGCGTCGAATTCGCGGGCAACAGGGCAGATAAGGTTTATGCTTATGGCTCCATCGAAGAAAGCAGTATTTCTTTCAATGCATTTTTCAACATTGACGGTCAGATTAAAACAACAAATAATATAGCTGCCGATCCGGACGCGATATGGGATTTTCTGGATCTTGGAGAATCAGATCTGGAGAAGATAAGACAAATATGCATACATTACGGAAAACCTGTCCCCACAGAATTAAAAATAATCTATGACTGTAAAAGCGGTAAAATAGACACGGAATATAAGTATGAAAGTATCTGTTCCGCAAAGACGGGGATAGATTCAAGCGAGATTTTTATGAAGTGGTTAGATGAGGTTCGCCAAAGCACATGGAAGAGATAAAACAGCATTGTGAAAAAGTCATACAGATACTCTGTTCCGATTATAGTATGCAGTTACAGTATTCGGGAATAATCAAAAAAATATACGACGTTATGCAGCAGATCATATCCTGCGATAATGTTAATGAACTCCCGGATATCCACTGGAACAGCATAGCGCGGTGCTTTGCTGACGAAACGACGGATTATCAAAGTCCTGTACTTTTTGAGATAGATAAAATCGCGAAGCTGACAGCGGAAAAATAATGAAACAGTTGAGAAAAACAGAATGGCGGAGAGGATACCCCATTAAGAAAAACCTTGCCCTGTGTGCATGGGGAATGCTGGCGCTCGCAGGCTTCGCCGGGATACTGGCGCGCCCGGAGAATATTCCGTCGCTGGCAGCGTGTGTTCTTGCATTGGCGGGCGCAGTCCTGACGCTGCCGCGCCTGCTCCGATATTATAGAACAACATACCAGAGTCTGCCCGCTCTGAACAGGCGGTTTACAAAAGAAGAGCAGGAGGAGCTGATCGAACAAGAAAATTTTGAGACGATCACTGAGTTGAAGACAGAATCAATGCGGTGGACAGACTTTGCTGAAAGTGTGCACTGGCTCCGGATTAATGGAAGATATGTTCCGAAAGAACTTGTGATCTTAGGAGGGGCTGAAGTAACTTACAGTGTAATGAATCGGGACACAACACCGTTGATATTCCTTTATGCGACCGGTGATATGGTAAAAATTGACCTTGGAGTTCAGGTCAGTGTTCAGAAGATCCGGGAACTTAACGCATATCTCTGGTCCTGTTATCATATTTTCCCGGGACGCACAGACAGGAAAAAGGCAGATGAACTCAGCAGTATATTCAGGGTAATTTACACAGAATATCTGAAAGAAAAAGAACCCAGGAAAGAGAGCAGAGTTCTTGCAGACCTTATAGAAGATGCAGGAGAATTGCGGAAGAAATGTATCGAGAGAATGCCGTCATATTTGAAAAAGGTTGACGAAAAAGCATGGTGGAATGAGAAAACGAGAAAGAAGATGCAACAGTGGAAAAAAGACCGGGAGAATACATCATGAGTGAAATAAAGTTTAAAGTTATTAAAGATGGGAATGAAAAGAAATATATTCCCTTGATCAGAAAAATGCTGAATCGTTCCCTTATGGAAATAAAAGAATGCTTAAGTAATAATGGCTATATTGATATATGCAGTCTGGATAACATAGACGGACTGCAGCATATGAATGAACTGATTGATGAGTTACAGAAAAAAGGAGCGGAAATTGTACTGTATGAGAATGACAGAGTTGTAGAAACTGAATTCTTGAAAAACATTCTTGAATCACATTTCGATACAGAAAGATATTTGCAGGAAACGGACGATAAAGTTATTGAGCAAGATTGAGTGATTTTAGGAGTGAGATTTATGAGGATTACAGACATTTTTGATGCGGTAAGAGACGCAACTTATTCGGACTTCCGGAAGTTTTATACAGGTGATCCGAATCTATTCCATAAGTATACAGGATTAAGTTTGTTTCAGTTACTGTTTGTCAATGACCACAACACAGACGAAAAAATAAAGATGATTCGATTTTTAATATCTGAGGGGGCGGATGTTAACTTTAAAAGTCCAAAAGATCAAAGAAATGCACTGCATATATTTTACTTTTCGGTTATGAGGCCCGATCCACAGTACATATTAAAAGTAACTCAGCTGCTGGTTGAGGCTGGGGTGGACATAAACGCCAAAGACAAATATGGGGCAATTCCACTTAATTATGCGATTACTGTTGTAAAGCTGCCGACAGAGACGGCTATGCCGGTATATCAATATTTAATAGATCACGGTTCAAATATCTATGAAAAAGACAATTTTGGGAAAGCATGCATTGATTATGCAAAGGAATTTTCATGGAGAAATGATCTTGTAAGTCTAATGGAAGGAACCGAATCATGAGCAAAGTGAGAAGAAAAATAACAAAATATGAGATCATTCTCTGTGTTCTTGTACTGGCGGTCATAGTTGCCGGTCTGCTTCTGCCTAAGACAGGAGAGCTGGTGTTACTGGATGAATTCTGCAATATATCCGTCATATGGATCGTGTGCATCTATGTGGTCGTGCGGGTCATACATAACTGGAAAACAGGGGAAAAAAGTAACAAAACAGCAGGAGTGATCATCGCGGTTTTCTGTGCGGCAGTCTGCATGTGGTTTACGAAGGATTTTGCCGCTGATCTGGCGTCGGGTACGAAGACGGTCACGCTGACAGATATAGAAGTAAGTGAAACACAAGCGCATACCAGCATTTTTTCGCATCATTATTATCTGATGGGGACGGATTCTCAGGGATTAAGGACCCGTGTGGAAATATCAGCAGATGACTATACGATGATGAGCCAGACAGGAAATGGAACTGCGGTTCTTGTGTATTATGAGCATACCGGACGGGCTGTGTCGGCACGCTGAGAGGAAGTTATTGCTACGACAGCATAAGGGAAGTGGTACGCAGGGTTAATCGAAACACCGGGATAGGGATCTTGAACAAAACGACCATATATACAAAGTCCAGACATGTCTCGGTGGAAACCCTTGCAACGGTGTACAAAGGGAACATAATAAAAAACTTAATAATGGACTGCCAATCTTACAAAAAGTACCGCCCAAACGAGACTACGGGCGGTATTTTTGTATCTTGGCGGAGAAAGGAGGAACTTCCCACGGGGGCTTGACTGAAAAGTTGAGCCCTTTTTTTACGCCCAAAAACAGGAGGTAAATAAAAAAGACTCTGAGTTCAATGCGGAAGCAGTTGAAAGCAAAATTGCTGCATGATATAATAAACGTGATATAAGTGTCCAAACAAGAGGATGGGTCTACTCTCTGTCCTCTTGGAACATAAAAACGGAATCAGATGGGAGCGTGAACAAATGGCGGAAGATAAAATGAGACCAAATCAGGGCCAGGGTGAGATTGTAATTTATCAGGCGGAAGATGGACTTACAAAGGTAGAATGCCGGTTTGTGGACGAAACCGTTTGGCTGACACAGCAGCAGATGGCGGAACTGTTCCATACGTCCAGAAGCAACATTGTGGAGCATATCGGCCACATCTATGAAGAAGGCGAACTGGATGAGACTTCAACCTGTCGGAAATTCCGACAGGTTCGAATGGAGGGCAACCGGCAAGTAACCAGAGAGCTGCCTTTCTATAATCTGGACATGATCATTTCTTTGGGGTACAGAGTAAAATCTTTGATTGCCACCCAGTTTCGCCGGTGGGCCACTGAGCGCCTAAAAGAATATATGATCAAGGGCTTCACGATGGACGATGAGCGCCTAAAAAATTTGGGCGGTGGCAACTATTGGCGCGAACTGCTGGAACGGATTCGGGACATTCGTTCTTCGGAAAAAGTCATGTATCGTCAAGTGTTGGACTTGTACGCCACCAGCGTGGACTATAACCCCAGAAGTGCGGAATCTGTTGCGTTTTTCAAAATGGTGCAGAACAAGCTTCATTGTGCAGCGCATGGACATACGGCTGCGGAAGTGATCTATGAGCGGGCCGATGCGGATAAGCCATTTATGGGGCTTACCACCTTTTCCGGGGATTTTCCCACGGCAAAAGATATTGGGATTGCCAAGAATTATCTGACGGAGGAAGAACTGCGGGTTCTGAATCAAATGGTATCCGGTTATTTCGACTTTGCCGAGGTGCAAGCCATTCGTCACCGGCCCATGTATATGAGTGATTATGTGGAGCAGCTGGATAACATTCTTCGGGCGACTGGGGAAGAAGTATTGACCCATGCAGGGAAAATCAGTCATGCACAGGCGATGGAAAAAGCGAAAGCAGAATATAAACGTTATCAAGCACAAACCCTTTCCCCTGTCGAGGAAGAATATCTGAAGACCATCAAACAGTTGGGGAAAACGGCCAAGACGGAAGCGGAAAAGCAGGATGATACTTCTAATCCAAGTTAAAATAGCCAATCCAATTTTTCGATTGGCACCACATGAGGAAGATTAAGATGCAGAAAGAGAAGATAAAAGTTTACACCTATACCAGAGTCTCCACCGCTATGCAGGTGGATGGCTATTCGCTGGATGCACAGAAAGCCAAAATGAAAGCCTACGCAGACTATAACGATTATGAGATCGTCGGTGAATATGAGGACGCGGGAAAGTCTGGAAAATCCATTGAAGGCCGGGCGCAATTCAGCCAGATGATGGAGGACATCAAATCCGGAAAAGATGGCGTGTCCTATGTTCTGGTATTCAAATTGTCCCGCTTCGGCAGAAATGCGGCGGACGTGCTTTCTTCCCTTCAGGTCATTCAGGATTTTGGCGTCAATCTGGTATGTGTGGAGGACGGCATTGATTCTTCCAAAGACGCGGGCAAATTGATGATCTCCGTCCTGTCTGCTGTGGCGGAGATTGAGCGCGAAAATATCCGTGTCCAAACCATGGAGGGCCGTATCCAAAAAGCAAGGGAGGGCCGCTGGAACGGTGGCTTTGCCCCCTATGGGTATCAGCTGGTGGATGGGAAACTGATTATCAACGAGGAAGAAGCGGAGGCGATCCGCGTCATCTATGACCAGTATGTACATACGGATATTGGTGCAAACGGAATCGCTAAATATCTGGAGAACCATGGCATCCGCAAAATCCCCCGGCAGAATGGGAAGAATCCTCTGTTTGACGCACATTTGATTCGCTTGATTTTGAAAAATCCGGTGTACTGCGGGAAAATCGCCTATGGCCGACGCAAGACGGAAAAAGTTCGTG
Source organism: Gemmiger sp. An120 (assembly GCF_002160955.1). Taxonomy (GTDB): domain Bacteria; phylum Bacillota; class Clostridia; order Oscillospirales; family Ruminococcaceae; genus Gemmiger_A; species Gemmiger_A avium. The sequence goes on along the minus strand of NZ_NFLN01000001.1, from coordinate 170,814 downwards.
GCACAAGATACGAATATAAACTGGTGGAGCAGGACAACTATTTGCTTGCAGACGGGCAGCATGAAGCGATTGTTTCAGAAGAAGTCTGGCAAGCGGCGCAGGTGAAGCTGCTGGCACAAGCAAAAAAGTATGAACACGTCAACCGCGGGAAGGACGAGCATGTACATCTTCTTTCCGGCATTGTAAAGTGCCCTGTCTGCGAGGCAGGAATGTATGGGAACAAAAGCATCAAGCACAAAGCGGACGGCACCAAGTATAAGGATTTTTACTACTACGGTTGCAAGCACCGCTCCATGATACGTGGGCACAAGTGCGATTACAAGAAGCAGATTCGGGAAGAACTGCTGGACGATGCCGTGGCAGAAGTCATTGTAAAGCTAGTGAGCAATCCGAAGTTTGCTGCCATGATGCAGGAAAAAATCAACATGAAGGTGGATACTGCCGCCATTGACCAGGAGATTGCAAATTACGAAAAGCAGCTTCGCCAGCACTATTCCATCAAATCAAAGCTGGCAGAAGAAATTGACTCTCTCGACCCGGATGACCGGCACTATGTGCGGCGCAAGGCTGATCTTGATGACCGCCTTTACAGGATGTATGATAAGATTGAAGATACAGAATCGTCGCTGATTGCTGCCAGAGCTAAAAAGCAGGCCATTGAAGCAGAAAAGCTGACCGGCGACAATATCTATAAAGTGCTGATTTACTTTGAGAAGCTGTATGGCGTGATGAACGATGTGGAGCGGCGTCAGTTGATGGAGATGCTGATCTCTGAGATTCAGATTTACCCGGAGCGTCAGCCCAATGGGCAGTGGTTGAAATCCTTTAAATTTAAGCTGCCGATCATTGAGGAAGATACGAGTATCAGTTTGGACGATAAAGAGCAAGTCGAAACGGTGATTCTGCTTTCCCGATAAATATTTCATTTCAAATCAAAACAGGACGCCCCGGCCAACAGGCGGGGCGTCCTGTTTTTGTTTGGTTTCACAGGGTCTGTGACAGCAGCGGCAGGCGCGCTTTCAGATCCTCCTGCCCGGCGTAGCGGAATACTGCCACACGGCTGCCTTTTCCGATGGCAAGCCTCTGCCAGACACCGCCCGGTTCGGTGGCGTGGATCACAAAATCCAGGCCGGGCCAGGCGCTTTCCTCATACGTCCATCTCAGATTTACAAGGCGATACAGGTCCATCTGTGCCTGTGCCACCGGGCGGGCAAGGGCCGGCATCAGCAGATCAAAATAGGTCGCGTCCAGGCTGGGCGCATAGCGTGCCTCGCCGTTTTCCGGGTCTGGCGAAAAATAGTTAGGCTGCGAACCGCTCTGCGGGCTGTACCCTTTCTGGGTCACCGTATACCAGCCCGGCGCAAGAAGCGAGAAGTCCAGCTGGGCATAGTTCTCCGCTTTTCCATCCAAAGAAGGCTGGTCCGGCAGTTCCTCCCAAGGCAAAACCGTTTGCTGCTCCAGCGATTGCAGCGAGACATATCTGCCGGAACATCCTCCAGCGGAAAACGGGCCCACTGGCTCCAGACCTGGGCAGCGCTGGATGCTACCATCAATGCCAGCAATACCAAAAAGACCACCTTCTGACACAGGATCGCTTTGCGGGGGCCTTTGGAGGACGGCGGGGCAAGCCCCTGGATCAGGGCCTGGTAGGTGCGGTGGAGCAGCCGGCTATCCTGAACCGATTGTACCCAAATCCCAATCATACAGGCCGCAAGCAGCAGAGCGTTCGGTCGGAACAGAATCAGAAGCTGCAGCGGCAGCCGGGCGGCGCGGTCAGACTGAATGTCATATTCGCTGCTGTAAAAGAACATCGCCCAGACCAGTAGCGCCGCCAGGATTGCATAACCGGCCCACCTCCTGCACCGGCAGGAGATGATCCGCTTTCGGATTGGCTCCAAAGAGATTCCCCGGCTTTCCCGGTCGGAATAGATTTCCGCGGCGTTGGGGTCGGTGGCGCAAAAGAGATAGTACACGCTGGAGACAGAGCTGATATACCGCCAGCCGGCTTCTTCAAAGAGCTCCCGCTCCTGCGGGGCATTTCCTCCTCTTTCCCCGCCTTGACCACCAGGCGGAAGCGGGTGCCGGGCACCCCGATCGGGCTAAAAACTGCCTGAAAATAGCCCAGCTTCACCGGAAACAGCCCTTCATTGGCCCGGGATTCCAGCCAGCTTTCCATGCCGGGGCCGTCATAGAGTGACAAGGGAAGTAGTTTGCGGGTCATTTTCATAAAAGAGCCTCCTCTCCGTCACGAACACAGGTTTTCAGCCGTTCCAGTTCCTCCCGATAGGCCTTGCGCCCTTTCTCGGTCAAACGGTAGGTCCGCTTGCGGCCTGCCACGCTGCTTTCTTCAATCAGCCGCTCGTCCTGAAATTTGCCCAGCAGCGTATACAGGGTGCCCGGGCCAAGATGAATCCTGCCGCCGGTTTTCCGGGCCACATACTCTGTAATTTCCGTGCCGCACCGCTCCTGTTTCAGAAAGGACATCAGAATGTAAAACATCGGTTCGGTGAGAGCGCTGCGCTCTTTTTCTCCCACACAATCCCCCCTTTTCTTTCTGCTGCGGGGTAATATCGTCTAACGATATTGCAACATCGCGTCGCGATATTGCCAATCGAGATGGGCCGCACGCAAAAAATTCCCGGTCTGCTTTGCGCAGGCCGGGAATTTTCGTTCCGGTATTTTGTTTACAGACGGGCCAGCGTGAAGCCTTTTCCGTTCACTTCATCCACATGGGACACAATCACAAACGCAGTGGGGTCGATTCCGCTGATACAGGCCCGCAAAGCCGGCAGTTTGCGGTAGGGCACCACCGTCAGCAGGATCTTGGATTCCTGGCCGGTATACCCTTTTTCAACCGCCAGCAGGGTGGCACCGGCATCCAGCTGATGCAGCACCGCCTGGCGGATCTCTTCATAATGGTCGCTGACCACCACCATCTGGCTCAGGCTGGAACCGGCGCTGAGGGTCTTGTTCAGCACCATGGAACTGAGCGCCGTGGCCACCAGGCCGTAGAAGATCTGGGTTACATCCCGCAGCGGAATCTGCAGCAGCAGGATGGTAAGGTCGATGGCATACAGGGACAGATGCACCGGGATATGGCGCTTTTTGTTCAGAATCAGTGCCAGAATATCCACGCCGCCGGTGGAAGCACCTGCCCGGATGACCAGGCCGATACCCAGCCCAATCAGGCAACCGGCAATTACGCTTGCCGCCAGCGGATCCGGCATCCATCCGTTCAGGCCGGGGCACCGCTCAAACAGGCGCAGAAACAGCGGAAATACAAAGGTAGAGGCCAATGTGGTAAGAGCAAACGCCCTGCCCAGCACCAGCCAGCCTGCCAGGAACAGCGCCCCATTGGCCACGGCCGCACCCAGACTGACCGGAATATGCAGATAATTCTGCGCTACCACGCCCAGACCGCTGACGCCGCCCACCACAATGCTGTGATCCAGCATCAGGGTGCTGATGGCAAAAGCGACCAGCAGGTTTCCCGCCAAAATGGACGCCGTGCAATAGATGCCTTTTTTCATATATACTCCCCCGTTTCCCCCATTTTTCCCTGCGCACAGAGTCAACTATAGCACAACCCATTGTGCCGAATTGTGATACATGTTACAATTTGGGCAGAAAGGGAGAGATTGTCATGCGCATACGGGATGAGCAATTTGACATGTTTGAGGCCGTGGGGCAGCTGCTGCATTATCGGGCCGGCGAGCTGATCTATATGCAGCAGGATTCGGCGGATATCCTGTACCTGATACGGAAAGGCCGGGTACGGGTCTATCTGAGCACCGAAAGCGGCGAAGAGGTCACGCTGGAAATCGTGGAAAAGGGGCGCATCTTCGGCGAATCCTCCTTTGTGCAGGACGCCTGCCGTCCCACGACCGTCTCGGCGGTGACCGACACGGAGTTGGTGGCCTGCCGCCTGTCGGAACTGGGGCCGGCGCTCTGCGGCTCCTGGGAACTGACCAGTGCCCTGCTGCAGATGATGTCCGACACCTGCGATTACCTGTCCCGCCTGGTCAAGCGGGCCTACCTTTACGATCGGCGGGAACGGCTGGCGGCCTTTTTGCTGGAGCAGACCGCCGTGGACAACCCCGACAAAGGGATCGTGGACGGGGCACTGCCCTACACCCATGAGGACCTGGCGCTGGTGGTAGGGCTTTCGCGGGTAACGGTGACCCGCGTGCTGGGAGAATTTCAGCGTCAGGGCTGGGTGGAATGCGGCTACCGGAAGATCCGGGTGCGGGACCGGGAGGGGCTGCGCCAGGCTCTGGGGCGTTTTGGAAAATCCGCCTCCTGAATTTTTGACAGATCCTGTAACGAAACCGGGGCAAAAGGGCACTAATGCAGTGAAAGGAGGGGCGATATGGAGGCATTGCTGGATGAACTGTTTGCCGCCTGTCACCGGGATGTGTACGCCTATCTGTACAGCTTATGCCGGGATGCCTCTCTGGCGGAGGATCTGACCGGGGAAGTGTTCCTGGAGGCCGTGCGGTCGATACGCGGATTTCGCGGCGAGGCGGACTGCAAAACCTGGTTGTTTTCCATTGCGCGGCACCGGTGGCTGGCCTGGCTGCGAAAGAAGAAGCGGCAGCCGCAGCTGGAAGCCCTGCAGGATTTTTTGCCCGACGGGGGCGAAAGCCCGGAGGATCTGGCCCGGTACACCGACCTTTTGGCGCGGGTCCGCAGACTGCTGGACAAGGAACCGCCCCGCACCCGGAAAATTGTGGCCATGCGGCTGGATGGCTACTCCTTTTATGAAATCGGGCTGGCGTGCGGGGTATCGGAATCGTCAGCCCGGGTAATCGATCATCGGGCCAAGGCCCGCATACGGGATGCATTGCAGAAGGAGGGATACGATGGCCAGTGAAATCAGTTGCGATATCTGCCGGGATCTGCTGCCGCTGGTGCAGGACGGGGTGGCCAGTGAGGACAGCCGGGCAGCGGTGGAGGCCCATCTGCGCAGCTGCCCCGCCTGCCGGGCCCTGGCCGGCGATGCCGCGCCCCCGCCGCCGGACGGCCAGGAACTGCTGCGAAGGATACGGCGCCAACTGCGCGGGGCGCTGATCATTGTGCTGCTGGCCGGGATTCTGTTCGGTCTGGAGCTGACCGAGGGAGTGGACATGTTCTACAACAGCCTGCTGATGCCCGCGCTGGGGGCGGTGGGGTACCTGGTGTACCGCTGGAAAGCGTTGTGGCGGATTCCCCTGCTTCTGCTGGTGCTCTGCGGCGTTGTGGCGCTGCTGAAGCTGCTGCGCGGGCTGGCGGTAATCGACGCGGCCTCGCTGCTCATCTGGACAGGAATTTATTGCCTGTTCGCCCTGGTCGGGGTATTGATTGCCGGGCTGCTGCATTTTGCCTTGAAAAAGGAGGGCTGACGGATGACGAAACGGATACTGAAAATCGGCGCACTGGTGCTGGCGCTCTGTTTGCTGGCCGGGATCGGCTGGTTTGCCAACGGCCTGCTGGGCAATCCGGTGTCCCGCTGGCTGGCCCGGCACAGCGCCGAAGCCTATCTGGCCGAGGTGTACCCGGGCACCGACTATGTGATCGAATCGGTGCGGTACAGCTTCAAATCGGGGGACTACAACGTGCAGGTGGTCTCCCCTTCCAGCATGGACACCCGCTTCACCCTGAGCCTGTCCATGACGGGGCGGCTCTGGTGGGACAGCTACCAGACCTCTGTGACCGGCCGCTGGAATACCTGGGACCGGCTGGAGACGGAATACCGGGCCCTGGCCGACCGGGTGTTCGAGGACCCGGGCTTTCCCTATGACAGCAACATCGCCTACGGCAGCCTGTGGATGGATCAGGAGTATGGCGAGCCGGCCCCGCCGGGTTTGCTGCTGAGTGAACTGGAACTGGACAAGCAGTATGATATGCAGCAGCTGGGAGCCGAGTGCGGCCGGCTTTGCTTGTATGTGCGGCAGGAGGAGGTGACCGCTGAGGCGGCGGCTGAGATCCTGCTGGATGTGCGCCGGCGGTTTGACGAGGCGGGTGTATCCTTTTATTGCATCGACTTTGTGCTGAACGGCCCCCGGAATCCGGACGGAAGTATTCCCCGTGATGACCGCCAGGTAGAAACGCGCTATTTCCTCTATAATGACATTGTGGAGGACGGACTGGTGGAGCGGGTGGAACAGGCAGCCAAAGAGGCCGAAGCCTACCACGCTGCCCGGGATGCGGAAAAATAAGCAAAAACAGGGCCGCCGCGTTGGCGCCGGCCAGACGGCCGGAGGTCAGGGCCCAGCCCTGAGCACAGCCGCCGTAGGTGACGTAGGCCTTGTTGGACTCGTTGAGCACGCCCAGAGAGTCGTTGCCCACCACATACACATTGTCGATGGCGGTGCCGTCGGTCTTGAGCAGGTTCATGTTGGTGTCCACATCCAGGCCGCCGCAGGTGGAGTACACGTAAGCAGCGCCCTTGATGCAGTAGATCTTGCCCTCGGTCTGGCCGTGAACGTCTTCCAGGTTGATGGTCATGCCCAGCTTGCTCTCCAGATCCTCCAGAGAGTCGGCCACCACTACGGTATTGAATTCCTCGCCCATGGCGATGATGTCGTCCAGATTCTCCACCGGGGTGCCCTCTTCGTAGGTACCGCCCTGGTTGAAGAACATGGGCTGATTGAAGGAGATCAGGCCCTCGGTCTTGATGGCGTTGTACTCCTCCTCGTTGATGAGCACGTAGTAGTTGGAACCGGCCTCCCAGGCATTGAACGCGATGCCCAGGCCGTTGTAGTTGCCGTCAAAGCTGTCGCCGTTGCTGTCGATCATCTGGTAGTTCAGATCCAGCACCAGAGAGGTCAGGATGCTCTTGTCGTCGTTGCTGTAGTCATCCGAACGGATGATGGTATCCAGCTGGGCAATGTGGTCTTCCACAGCCACGTCCTCGTTGTAGAGGGCGCCGCCCAGCTTCAGGCCTTCCTGAATGGCAAAACCGTCGCACTGGGTCATGCCCTTGGTCTTCCACACATAGCCGGTATACTCGGTGGTCATTTCGGCATTGCCGATGTAGCCGCCGGTGGCCAGGATCACGGAATCGCCGTAGATCTTATAGATAGTGCCGTCGTAGTACTCCGCCTGCACGCCGATCACCTTGCCCGCGTCGTCCAGCAGCAGGTTGGTGGCGGTCAGTTCGGTCATGTAGTCGTTCTTCTCGTTGTAGCCCTTGGCCTTCTCCATGGAGTTCACATAGGCCAGATCCTTGGAGGTCATGGTGGAGTCATAGTACATGGTCCACAGCTTCCAGCCATGAGAATCATAGAACGCCATCATGCTGTCCAGGAAGGAGAAGTCGTAGTTGTCTTCCAGCCAGCCGAAGGTCTCGCCGGACTCATCGATGAACAGCTTGACCAGTTCTTCCTTGGCATCGCCGTCGGTGTACTCCATCCAGGCAGCCAGCAGCTCGTCCGGATCCACGAAGTTCTCGCCGCCGTTGGCCGCCACCTGCTTGGCCGGGTTCACACCCAGAGGGCCGGCGGTGTTGGTGCCGTTGCCGCCGATCTTGGCAGCGGTTTCAATGCCGAAAACGGTAGCGCCGTTCTCGGCCGCGCTCAGATAGCTGGCCATGCCGGAAGAGCCCAGGCCAACCACGATCACATCATAGCCTTCCAGGGTCACTTCCTCGGTGCTCTTTTTCACCGGGGTATACCACTGAGAAGAATCGCCGCCGTTGGCGTCGATGATCTCGGCAACGATGGTCTTGGCCGCGTTGCTGGAAACCGTGGCGCCGGAGATGGCGTCCACCGCCAGAGACTGGCTCTCGATGATGCGGGGGTAGAGGTTCTCTTCTACCGTGGCGTAGATGGGGCTGTACTCGTCCTCATCGGCCTGGGTAGCGGAACCCGCGTTGATGGTGGTGATGTCGGTGATCTGGTTATCCGCAAAGGTTACGGACAGTTCCATCTCACCCATGACGCCGTAAGAGGGGGCCTTGGCGGTATAGGTGCCGTCGGCCACCGCTGCCTTCTCCGAAGACTCGGCCTCTTTGCCCATCGCAGCGTCAATGGCAGCCTGCGCAGCCGCCTTCACGCCGTTGCTGGTCAGGGTAGCACCGGCCACGCCGTCGATCTCGGCGCTCTGGGCCTCTTTCACCTGCGCAGCCAGCTCTTCCAGAGCCGCGCCGCCCACAGTGGGGGTCTCATCCGCGCCCTCGGCGGTGACTTCCAGGATGGAATTTGCGTCGGTGGTGATGGTCACGGTAACGGTGCCGCCGTAGCCCTGCCCTTCGCCGGTATAGGTACCAGCGGTGTAGGCGCCCTCACCGGACTGAGCGGCCGAATTGCCTCCGCAGGCGGAAAGCAGCATGGCTGCCGCCAGCACGAAAGGAAGAATTCGTTTCGTTTTCATGGTCGTCCTCCTTAAGATAAATAAAAGCGGACAAAGCCCGCTGAGTTCAGTATACCGGCCTGTGAAAAGAAAAGCAAGATTTGTGCCGCTGCCTGCCGATTAGAAAAACTGATGCATCCATCAGAAAAACTAAACAATAAAAATCAGCCGGCACGATATCTGTTCCGGTACGCAAAAAACCGCTGCCCGCAATATGCGGGCAGCGGTTTTTCGCGGATTTTATCGGTTGGTTAGTCTAAAGCCCTATGCCTCGCTTCCGAGTTGCGAAAGCGATTGGATCAGCCGCTCACGGGCGGCTTTCGCCGTCTGTTCCGGCTGTCTGTTGGAAAGATACAGCAAGGCATCGTTCCACTCCCGAAGCGATGCCGCGGCTGCCGGAATATCAGCCAATACACGGGCTAACCGCGTCCGCTCATAATTTGACAGTAGCCGCAGGTCAGAGAGATAAAAGACGCCCATTCGCACCTGCAAGACTTCAAGCAACGGAATTTCCGCAATCATAGTATATTCTCACCTCTATCATGCAGTTTTTTGCACTCCGATTACAGGTTGAGCCTGTGTATATTATAGGTTTAACTTCTATAAAATACAAGCACAACTTGTATCATTTTTACGAGGTGTTATTATGCAAAATCGGATCAAGCAGCTGCGAGAGGAAAATCACATGACCCAAGTTCGCTTAGGAATTGAACTGGAAGTATCGCAAGAGACGATCAGCGCCTATGAAAAGCAAAAGCACTACCCGAGTTTTGCTCAGCTGCTTCGACTGGCAACCCTGTTTCATGCGAGCATCGACTATATTATGGGGTTATCTGACGTCCGTACTCCAACGAATCCGGCAGCAAGCGGCGATTTGGGAAAGCTGATGGCACTGGGGCAGAGAATGGATGAAAAGCAGCTTGAACTTGTGCTTGCTTACGCGCAAGGGATGCTTGATTGTCCCAAATGAATTTTAAACGAAAAGGGGCCGGCTTCCTCATGGGAAACCAGCCCCTCCGTTTTTTAATCAGATTGTTCTTATTTATTATGGAATTCCAACTTCAAAAAGAACCCGGCGCCCACCATAAAGTGAGTACCGGGTTTTTCATGTTATACACGCCGCTTTTTTCCGGGCGATCGTCGTAAGTTCTCTGACAAATCCACCCCTATCAGCGCTTCGCGGCTTGTTTTTAGTACATGCCGCCCTTGATGGTCAAGTCCATTTCGACCATAGAGCTGCATAGAGATATGTAGAGAAATGCAGCGTTCAAGCCATTTTTTCAGCTTTTCTTTCTCCTTCCAATTTCTCATAAGTCTACGTATTTCTACGCATTCTGAGAGGCAATTGGCGTAAGTTTTGGCGTAAGCTACATGTTTGCTCTCTTATAGGTTTACAGCGATATTATCAAATGCTTTGAGCACGGAAGAATAGTCTGTATGTGTGTAAACATCGAGGGTTACACTCGCATGGGAGTGGCCCATCAGGTACTGTAAGCTCTTTACGTCCAATCCTGCTTTTTGAGCATTTGTGCAGAACGTATGGCGTAAGACATGGGGTGTAACACGTGGAAACGCTGTGCGCGTTTCTTTCTCATGCTTATTTTGGATATTTCTGAGATAGTTTTCGAGGTGCATTGCTACTTTAGGCATACCGTATTGGTCCAAAAAAAGAAAACCGGTATGTCCATCAATCATAAACTCTCCCTTGAATGGATTACGATTCTGTATCACACGGCAGAATGCTTCATACACTTGATCGGTTAGCGGAATTCGCCGAATTCCACTTTTGGTTTTGGGTGGCGTAATGAAGTACGGTTTGCTGGCTGTCCGGCATAATTGATGCGTGATTTCAAGATACCTGTCTTTCAGGTTCACATCGCTTAAAGTCAGCCCATATAATTCACTTACTCTAAGTCCAGTCCCTAGCAAGATTACAACATCATCATAATAGTTTCCATTCCCATAATTCCGAAGAAAATCCAGGAACATCTGCTGTTGCTCTTTTGATAGTGCATATCTCACATTTGCATCATTTGGCAGGATATCCGACATCTTAAACTTAAATGGATTCTTTCTTATCATATCGTCATCAACTGCCATCTCAAAGGCCGGACGGACAACAGTCTGGATGATTTCTATTGTGTTTGTTTTCAAGCCACTGTCATGCAGTTCCAAAAACCACGCTTTTGCATCGGAGATCTTGATCTGTTTTATCTGCCGCTGTCCAAATGCGCTCGCTCGTATCCGATTAATTGCAGACCCATATGCACGCAACGAGTTTGATTTCAGATTGCGCCGCAGGTTGATATAGCGATCAACTAGCTCAATTACAGTGATTTCCCCTGCGGCATAATCTATGCCATCCCATAGATCCTTTGCAATCTCAGCTTCTTTCTTTCTGAGTTCGGTCAATGTTTTAGCATTTGCCGGTAAATCTGCTTAGAGAGCTGCTTCAACGCAGAAATATCCCATCCCAACTCCTGCCTTGCCAGATACCGAAATGCGGCAGGAGCGATGGCAACCCACATCAGCCTTTCACAATATGTATAGTTCATGACAAACCTCCGTCTTACTTCCGCCCCACCAGCATCCGGGAGTCGCCCAGCATCATCATGGCCGCCCGGCGGCGGGAACCGAAAGCCTCCTGGGCCGTGTCGATGAGCCGTACATCCGCATATCCCATGTCCCGCAGTTCCTGGGCGAAGGCCTCCATGTTCCCGTACATGTGGGGCTTCATCTCATCGTTGAGGGCGAACACGCCGCCTTTTTTCAGCACCCGCAGGGTCTCCAACAGCAGAGCCTGCTTGTCCGCACCCATTACATTGTGGTAGACATAGTTGCTCACCACGGCGTCGAAACTCTTGTCCGGGAAGTCCAGCTTGTTGGCGTCCCCATGCTGGAACCGGCACCGGGCGGCTACACCTTCGCTTGCGGCGTTTTTCTCGCACATAGTCTGGTTGTAGCCGAAGTCTGCGCCCCAATAGTCAATGCCCGTTACTTTTGCCTCCGGCCACATCAGGGCCGCCCGGATGGACAATGGCCCGGAGCCGCAGCCTACTTCCAGAAGCTGCCCTTGCCCGTCAAAATCCAGATGGGAGAGGACAACCAGATGGGTCCGATCCATCATGCCGCCGCCCCCAAAGGCATACTGCCGCCGTATCCAGGCGCACCACAGGAGCAGCGCCAGCAGAATCACTGCGGCAATCACGAACACCACACCAAGCGCCGTGATATGGAACACCGCAAAGGACAGTACCGCCAGTACCACAGACAACGCCAAAAGGGAACCTATCACATAGAAAACAGGGTTTGACATCCAGCTCCCGTAATGTTCCCCATGCGTCCCAAGGCGGATTTCTTTTTGCTGAACTTGATTTTGCTTCATTTGAACCATCTTCTTATTATCAAATTTTTTGCAGCAGCAGACACAATCCCGCCTGGGCCGCCGCCATGAGGGGGCACAGCAAGAGCGGCCACTGGAGCAGATGCTCCGGCAGAGCGTATTCCTTCATCCAGGCTTTGAACCCATAGCCTGGGTGCCCTTCGGTTCCTGAGATGATAAAACGGCGTTTTGCTTTTTTCTGTATCAGCCAGAAGTCCAGAAAAAGCAGATCACAGACATTGACGACCATCCACTGGATATATCCCGTCAGGGCCAAACGCCAGAAGCCGGTTGTCCCGCCCTCCACAGTGCTGACCGCACCATAGAGAAGGAGGGGCAACCACTCTCCGAAGCAGATCCAAAGCCGGTAAAAACGATTTTCGGCCTTTGTCGGCGGATCTTTTGCCGCCTTGATGATGGCGGGCGGATAGCAGGGAAACATCAGCCGGGGCCTATACAGCGCCACCGCCGCGGCGAACAGGTTAAAATAGGCCGCCATGGCAATCCCGTCCAGGATGGTGCGTGTCCAATTCACATATATCCCCCTTTCACTTGTAAGTAATCATAAGGTTAGCAATAACTAACCGATATGTATTCAGTATACCTTATCCCGCGTGAAAAAGCAATGCACCATTGATGCCTTCCCACGACAAACGCATGAATGTGTTTCCCAACTAAACCTATCGATTTTTAAAATTTTTACAAGTTCATAAGTTCATCCAGATATTTTTCCGGATTTGTTCCTATCGCATACCGTTTCTTTTTCATGCTCATTGGACAGCGTCCCACTTCTGATATCTTCAAGATATTCAATGCCAGCTTCCTGATAATATTCAGATTATAAGCTGCCTGCTTCTCTAATGTGTGATTCCCATCTTCCCGAAATGTACATCTAAATGCCAGTGATAACTTTCTATCATCCAATGTCCGCGCACTGCTCTGGCGGTTTCTTCTATCTCTGTTGGCAGACTGCTGATAAAATATCTCTCCTCCACAGTCTCTTTCCCATCTGCTCCTGTTATGGTGTTCCGCGTCAGGATTATGCTCTTTAGCCCCATCCACTCTTTCTTCTGGCTCAGCCACGAAATATCTTCTGTCTGCCAGTACTCCCTCTTCTCTATCTTCCCCCGCGCTTTTTCTACTTTCTTTTTGTATGCACATTTTTTCAGCAGTCCTCCATCCGAAAAATATTCCCTTACTTCTTCCAGCAGGCTTCCCTGGTTCCCTTTTAATGCCAGCACATAATCCGCACGTTTCTTCCGGATTTTCTTTACTATAGCTGTTTGTGTTCCCATGGCATCTGTTGTGATAATGGTTCCCTTGATGTTCAGGCTGTCTATTAATTCAGGAATTGCTGTAATCTCATTCGTCTTTTCTTCCACGCGCTTTTGCCCCAGGCAAAAACCTCTTTCGTCTACTGCGCTGACAATATGATTGCCCTTCTGATTTTTATTCCCATTCCCCCTCTGGGTTTTGCCATCTATCGCAAGCAGGCGCTTTACTTTCTCTCCCTCTTCGCTATTTAACAGTTCATTCCATTTTTTCTGGAAATTCTCCAAAAATCCAGAGGGTAGTATTTTCGTTGAACAGATTTCGCAGCGGGGTAAAATCGTTGTCCATGCCGCCGTTTGCGCTGTCCACATTGTCGTTGACAGCGATAAACCGCACACCCTTTTGAGGGAACAGCATTTCCGTGTAAAACCCCACTTGCAGGTAGTTTCGCCCCAACCTCGACATATCCTTGACGATAACGGTTCCCACTTTCCCAGCTTCAATGTCTGCAAGCATAGACTGAAAGCCCGGCCTTTGGAAATTTGCCCCGGAATAACCGTCGTCGGTGTACCAGCGCAGATTGGTAAAGCCGTTCTGTTTTGCGTAGGCTTCGAGTATCCTTTTCTGAGACGAGATTTGTCAAGGAGTGTTTTTGCAAAGCAGTGTGCAATTTGCATTGACAAGCAGCAAAAAGAACGCTATAATAATGTCGTTATCGATAATGATGTTATTATTTAGGCGCAGAGGAGTGAAGACATGGCCAATAGGGATCATTCCCTGGATGATGGGATCATTCAGGCTGCTTATTCGGAATTTCTTGCTTACGGCTTTCAGAAAGCCTCTCTGCACAAGATCGCCGAAAAAGCCGGTGTTACTACGGGGGCAATCTACACAAGATACAAGAATAAAGACGCGTTGTTTGCCAGTCTGCTTCAGGATTTTTTTGAGACGATGCAGGTTCTCTTTGCTCCCATCGCGGAAGAATACGAAAAAGCAAAGTGCAGCGCGCAGCCGGATGATATCCTCCGCGCCATAAACGCCGAAGAACAGGTATATTTTCAACTGCTGACCGAGCACTGCAATGACTGCACTTTATTTTTCTGCCGCAGCGATGGCAGCTCCATAGAAACCGTGCTGCATAAACTAATGGATCAAAAAGCGGAACAAACGGTGGAATTCTTTTCGCATATCTATGGGAAAGCGCCAAATGCCGATGCGATCCGTCTTTTGGTGGGCTCACAGTTCTGGTACTTCCGCCAGCTGCTGGATCAGCATATGGAGGAAGGCAGAATGCTTACCTGCTTACAGGCAGTCCTTGATTTCACCAACGCTGGCTGGCGGCAGCTATGCGATACCTTGCAATAAATCCGAAAAGTTAATTCGGACGGTCCATCCGTCCGTTTCTTACGGCCGCTGGTTAGAGACGGCTAACTAATAAGAAAAGAGTTTGCGATGATAGATTTTGAATTTGAATTTCAATATGCAGAAGAAAAGCAGCCCACCTTGCAAAAAGTCGGCGGCAGCATCCCAGCCGGACGCTGTGTGGTGCTCTGCGGCGGCAGCGGCTGCGGAAAGTCCACACTGCTACGGTGCATCAACGGATTAATCCCCCAGTTTTACGAGGGAGAGCTAAAAGGCTTTTGCCGCCTGAATGGGCAGGACACCGCCGGAATACGTATCGGCGAGATCGGCGAGTTGGCCGCCTCGGTCTTTCAGGATCCTCGCAGCCAGTTTTTCACCGTGAACAGCTCCAATGAAGTGGCCTTCGGTCTTGAAAATCACGGTCTGCCGCAAGATAAAATCCGACGGCGGGTAGATGAGGCCTTCCGGATCTTTCATCTGGAGCGGCTGAAGGATCGCAATGTCTACGAGTTGTCCAGCGGCGAGCGACAGCTCATCTCCATCTTGTCCGCGTGGGCAATGGACACAGATATTTTTCTGCTGGATGAGCCCACGGCCAATCTGGACTTTGCAGCCACGCAGCAGTTAAAAGAGATTCTGCTTGCCCTGAAAAAGCAGGGCAAAACGCTGCTGCTCAGCGAGCACCGACTCTACTATCTTGCCGACATTGCCGACGAATTTTGGGTCATGGCAGACGGCGAGATCAAAGGAAAATATACTGCCGCAGAGGCAAAGGCGTTCTCAGTGGAGCGGAGACAAACACTTTCTCTGCGCACGCTCGACCTTGCGGAGATCACCGTGCCGGAGAAAGAGCCGCTGCCGAAAACCGCGCCGACGGCGCTTGCCGTCTCAGATGTCTGCTATACATACGGCAGGAAGGCCGGAGATACCCTCTCTGGTGTCAGCTTTTCCGTCCGTGAGCATGAGATCGTCGGCCTTGTGGGCGCAAACGGCTGCGGCAAAACGACCATCGGCAAGCTGATTGCAGGGCTTTACCGCCCCTCCGGCGGCAGGATAATGCTTTTCGGAAAGTCGCAAAATCCAAAGCAGCTGCAAAAGCAAGTGCTGTTCATCCTTCAGGAGGCGGAGTTCCAGTTCTTCACAGGCTCCGTCCTGCACGAACTGCAATACGGCCATGCGGTGACACCGGAGTTTGAAGCAAAAACGGAAGCGCTGCTGAAAAGTATGGATATCGGCATTCAGACGCCGGATTCCATATCTTCATACTTCTCCACAAACACCGCTAGAGCCTGATACAGCGCCGTTTTACGCAAAACCGACCAAATTATAAGTTCATATTTCTCTATGCAGCCCCACGCAGAAATGGCGTAAAAATGGCGTAGAGAAACCGACTGATTTGCAGGTGGAGAAGAGCACTACTACTCTAAGAAAACACAAAGATGAGCACGGCCTATACAAACGGTTCGTGCTCATCTTTTTCATAGGGTAGTCACCATAAGAAAGAGGCAGCAGATTTCTCTGCTGCCCCATCAGAAAACATGAGATGCGGTCATTCACTTGTTATAAGGCTTCAACAGTCTCCAAGAACTGCCCCATGCTCACTGCTCCATGCGGCAGATTTTCCTCGTCTTGGAACACCATGTAATAGCGGTACCGATTTCCCGCTGCGTTCCGCCAAGCCGCACCCAGTTCGATCTTCTCCTGACTGTCGTCGTTTTTCAGGTGATCACCCTTGGTTTCGGCAAGGATGATTTTGCCGCTTTGTGTCATAATCATAATATCAGGGTAGTGGTTGAAGTAGCCGTTGATGGCAAAGCCGTGCCGGGCGATATTCCGGTGCCACCAAAGCACATTGGGAATGGCTGTCAGCCGCTTCACTAGCTCTTGTTCCAGCTCGTTCATGCCCTCCTCAGCCTCATAGAGCGACTTTCCGTAAATCGCCGTGCTGCTTGTTGGATGGATTGCCGATGGCAGACGGTAGGACGGCTCGCACACAATTTTGCCACGGTCCAGCCATGTGAAGAAGGTCTCCTTGTAATGTTGATCCAGCAGGCTTTCGATTTTGGCACGGATTTTTGCCGCAAAGCCCAGTGGGGCCTTTTCCATAGCGGCAAGCTGTTCCCGATCCATCCCGTCCACAATGAGATTGACATAAGCGCGTAAATCTCCGCCATCCACCATGTTCAGCTTGTCCAACTGGTGGATCATCATGTCCTTGCACTGGCGCACTCGGCTTTCCGATGGGAGATTGCTGAAATATTCCTTGAAATACCGCTGGTCGGCGGCTTCCATCTGGTAAGCCCTCGGCACACTGCGGCCAGACGCCACATCGACCTTGACGATCTCATCGTCTGCCGCATCAAAATCAATATCGTATGCTTTACCTTTCAAAGTGAAGCCGTCGGCAAGCTGCTCCTTGCTCAGCAGCACCTTATCCCCGTTCGTAAACAGGGATTGCGGGATCACCTGGAAGAACTGCGGGATCAGCAGCCCGTCCACGCTCCCTCGATATTGGGGGATGATAGGAAATGTGTTCACTTTGTCCCGCACCTCCCACGGCAGAACGGCAGCAAACGGATCGTTGTCCGCGCCCTGCACCGCCTGATTGTATGCGTCGCCCGCCTGCCGGGCCTCGGCAAGCATACTGTCTGCTTTAGGGGCGGAATCCGGCGTTTTTTCGCTCTCCCTGCGCCGTTGCAGCTTTGCCCAGATGGATTTCCCGTCCAGCCCGGCAAAGTCATCCTGCGCGGTTTCCGGCTCGAACATCGGAAGCTGTTCCGGCACGGGAGCAGGTTTAGCAGGTTCTATCGGCTCGGCAAGCCGGTAATCCCGGTCGCTGAATCCCGCGCTGTTCAGCCCGCGGATGATCTGCTGTACTGTATCGTTAAAGTCGTTGGAAGAAGTCAGCACATAGGACATATTCAGGGCTTTTGCTTTGTGCTCGGCGGTGTAGGGCAGGCGCAGAATACGCCCCAAAATCTGCTCCACATCCACCTGACTGGTCTTGTTGGCAAGAGAAGCCAGAATATAGGCAAACGGGCAGTCCCAGCCCTCTTTCAGCGCGTTTACCGTGACGATGTACCGTATCGAACAATCCGGGGACAGCAAATCCACGTTTTTCAGCTCGTTCACATCGGCGGTGCGGATGGCTATGTGTCCGGCGGGAATCCCGGCTTCCACCAGTTCTTTCCGCATTTTTTCAAAGGTGGTTGCGTCCTCCTTCCCCTTTGGCTGTGCTTGGAACAGGGCAATGGGGCGGATGTACTTTCCACCGTTCTGATATTCTGCGTTGGCGATTTCTTCCAACCTATCCCGAAGGTCAATCGTGTCCATCAGCACCTCAGCCTGGCTGTCCCGGTTATAGACGATCACCGGAAGCTTGACCATGTGCTCCGCCTTGAGCTGCACCGCATCCACATAGGAGATGATGTTGCTGCGCTTTTTGGGTGTGGCGGTCAAGTCCAGCACAAAGCAGGGGTTAAAATTGGCGAGCATTTCTATACTCAACTCGGATCGGGCATGGTGGCTCTCGTCCACGACCACCAGTGGATTGAGTTGGTTGATGACCTGAAACAGCGCCGTTTCATCCGCATTCTCAATGGGGTTTTCCGGCGCGCCCAGCACTTTGGCAAAGGCGGCAAGATTGCTGTTCTCCTGATAGGCTTTTAAGCCCTCTTTACCCCGACCGCGGAAAGAATCGTAGGACAGCACCATGATGGAGAGCTGTTCGGTGACGGCAGTTGGGTTGAAATTCTGCCCGTTCAAAAGCTCCTGCTTGGTATAAACCTCTACCCGCCCTCCGAAATCCACATCAATTTTCTGCCGGTAAGGATGGCGCGGGTCTTTTAGGGCTTTTGCGGTTTGCGTCAGAATTGCGTCGGACGGCATCAGCCACACCACCGCCTTAGTCTTGGTAAACGGCAGTGCGTCAAACACAGGCCGGACGGCGCTGCAGGCGAGGAAGGTTTTTCCGCCGCCGGTGGGCACCTTGAAGCAAAGGTTGGGAACGCCGGGCAGCACATCCTGATACTTACAACCATAGTTGTATAATTTTCTGAGTATATCCCGGCATCGTACTTTGGAAACAATCCTTGATTAGGCGCCACTATTCCACCGATAATAGGTAAGCGAAACTGTCCTCCGTGTGCATGGCCACTCAAAACAAGGTCAATATTTTCGGATACATAGTCTTCAAATGCTTCTGGTCTGTGTGAAAGCAACACACAATAATTGTCAGTTAGATTCATATTATTGATTTTCGTTTTTATCATGCTTTGCTGAAGGGGGGCTCTATCTGTAAAATCGGGGTCATCTAAGCCAGCAAGCTGTATGCTTTCCGTGTTTTTTATCAATTGTACTGCTCTATCATGGAGAATAGCAACACCTTCATCAAGCAATATACTTTCTAATTCCTGATATTGCTCACCAAGCCATGCCTCATGATTTCCTGTTACATAATAGCAAGGTGCAATCCCTGTAAGAGTTCCCACGAGTTTTTGGGCTATATCAATATTGGTCTTGTTGGAATCTACCAAATCCCCAGTTATTACAATAATATCAGGCTTTTCTTTTTCTATCAATTTTATTAATTGACTGTTGTTTTCACCGAATTCGGCATTGTGTAGGTCAGAAACGACAACAATACTATAATGATCAAATGAAGCAGGGAGCCTATCGCTTGCAACCGTATAGTGCGTAATCCCCACAGTTGTATTGCTCCATGCGGTCCATATTACGAGAAGAACCATTATTACTGTTACTATATAAAAATGCCTTTTTGATTTTTTCCTTAACATAATGCTTCCCTCGCTTAATTTCCCGCTCGATAAACCTGAGTACTTGCATGAGAAGGCTGTCCGACAACCACAAGATCCCTCGGGAGGCCCAGTCCTACATCATCGACTCCACCGGCGCCCCAGTCTGCGCTCTGCTGCCCTTCTCCACATGGGCGGTCTTCTTCGCCGGTCTGTTCTACGCCGAAGCCGGTATCCCGGAGCTGGGCTACGGCAGTGCTATTGACACCTTCTACCACATCATCCCCTTTACCTTCTACGCCATCGCCGCCGTAATCATCGTCCCCCTGTTCGCCTATGGCCTGATCCCCAAGTGGGGGCGGATGCGGAAGGCATATCAGCGAGTGAATGAAACCGGGCAGGTCTACTCTCCGGAGAGCCGGGACCTGAATCTGGATGAGGAGGATGAGTCCCCCGACATCAAAGGTAATATCTTGGATTTCGTCCTGCCCATTGGTGTGCTGATTGCCTTGACCATCGTCACCGGCGAGCTATTCCTGGCCCTAATCGCGGCTATAGCCGTGTGCTTCCTGCTTTATATCCCCAGGCAGAAAATGACCGCCGCCCGTTTCTGCGACCTTGCCATGCATGGATTCTGCAACATGATCCCCACCGTTGCCATCATCTTCTTTGTCTTTGTCATGCAGCAGGGCATGACCGACATCGGAATCGCCAGCTATGTCATTGACGCCGTGCGGCCCGTGATCAGCCCCGTACTGCTCCCGGCCATCACCTTCCTGCTGGTAGCAGCGCTGAACTTTGCCACCGGAAGCGCCTGGGGCATTCCTGCTCTGGTCAGCCCCATCATCCTTCCGCTGGCTCTGTCCATCGTCGTCAACCCTCTGGTGGTCATGGGTGCCATCGTCTCCGGCGCCACACTGGGCAGCCATGCTTGCTTCTACTCCGATGCAACTGTCCTGACCTCCAGCTGCTGTAAGATGAACAATATGGATCACGCGCTCTCGCAGTTGCCCTATGCTATGTGTGCGGCCGGGATTGCAACGGCGGGCTACCTGATTTGCGGTTTTCTTCTGTGATGAAATATGGTATGATTTCGATGGAGGTGTTTGCATATGCGTATCGTACTTGGGGATATTACTAAAATGGACACGGACGCCATCGTCAATACCGCCGTTTCCGATCTCTCCCCCTGTCCCGGAATATGCAGCGCAATCTTTGCCGCAGCGGATACGGAGGAGTTGAAAAAGGCCTGCCGGAAGATTGGGCGATGCCGAATCGGCCACGCTGTGGTCACGCCCTCCTGCGGACTTCCGTCCAAAATCATTTTCCATGTGGCTGGCGCTGGCTGGTATGGCGGGGTCCAGCGGGAGCGAATGCTCCTGGAGGAATGCTACCGCCGGGCGTTGCAGAAAGCTCTGCTCTACAATTGCAGGACTGTGGCAGTTCCACTGATCTTCTCCGGCGACTGCCATATGCCTCGGGCCGAGTCTATCCGCATCGCGGGAAAAGTTATCCGGGAGTTTGAGGTTCGCCATCCGGACATTGAGGTCACTCTGGTTCTCTACCAAGAGGGGGTCTATGAGATGGCCCGCCGTCTGCTGGCTCAAGATAAGCCAGACTCTACTGAAGCTGATGTTGGTCGCTCGGAGCCGGAGCCTGGCAAATCACCGAATCGCCCATCTATATAACACAGTAAGCAGGAGGCTGGTCGATACCGACCGGCCTCCTGCTGCTTTGAATGGCTTTGCCCATAGATAGAGGCGAAGACATTTTCAGGTCTTTACAAAGAGGTTTCATTGAATCATAGTTATGCCGCCGGCATACGCCTTTGCAGGCCCCGAATCTTTTTGAAACCTCGTTTCCAAGGATAAGAGTCACCGTCTATGCGATTGGGCTTGTGTAGGTAAACCGGTGCCCGTTGAGCTCCATGTCCAGCACGACGCTCGTCTTGGCTTCAGCATAAACAGACGGAGGGAGCAAAGCGGTGACAACTGTGATATATTGCGTTATAGTCTGACGTTCATCCGGATTATCCCAAGAGGAAATCTCGGTTTCCTCCGTTTCACCGTCAACTGCGTAGTTTTCCTGAGGGATGGGCTGACCATCCGCCAGCACCGTCACACTGACAGTTTTACCCACCGCGTCTTCCGGCGCACCGCACACCACGGGGAGGAAGTCCTCTCCTTTAAACTCATACAACCGGATTTCCACCATACCAGTATCCGGGTCATAGGAGCAGCGAAACTCGGGGCTTCCGCCCATATGCTCGGCCACATAGGTTTCCGTTTCTCCATCGGTCCGCTCAATGGTCAGGGTGATCTCAAAATCCGGATGGCTCCCCTCGCCGTTGGCCGCCCAATATGCTTCGAAATCGGGCACAAAATTATCATACATCGCGCTGTAATGCCCGGTATCGATCTCCTCCCTGGAAATGCCTTCACCAAAGATGTCTTCATAGAAAGCCTTTTGAGAAACTAAATCAAACACATCGATCCTGGCCGATGAAATGGTCTCCGGATTGGCCAGAGTCGCGTCTATCAGCCCATAGGAGCTGTTTATGATGGCAGTGTAGATTTGGCATTCCTCCTGCGCATCCGGTTCCTCCGCATCAGAGGATGGCACTTCATGCGGGTCAGAAGCCTGCAGTTTCGGAGAGCCTGTCGAGGATTCCACGACAGATCCTGTATCCGAATTTTCTGTTATTTTTTCTGCCGACTCTCCACACCCAGCCAGGACGGTCAGACACAGGAGAACGGGAATGAATAAACTCCATTTTGGTTTTCTGCAGTCACTCATCGCGGCCCACATCCTTTCCTTCTGTTTTTTCTAAAGCCTTTTTCCTGCGAACCAAAACGAAAAAAGCCAGTGTCACTACTGCGGCTAAGAAAATGGCGGCGGCAATGGAGAGCACTGTCCATCCGTTTTCATACTCTTCCGGCAGATCTGCCGGCGGGGAAATGGATTCCCCGTCAGCCGGGTCGACGGGATCTACATTTTCCCTTCCGGCTGAAACGGCGGCGGCATCTCCAGATGGGGATATCTGAATCACATCATTTGTGCAGTAATAACTATACATACCTGTTTTTTCAATTTCAGGCCGATAATCCTCCGGAACCGCGCTTTGATCGGTGGTGAGGTTCCTTAGACCGTCCACAGGAACTACAAGCTTTGCAGGTGCCGTCTCGCCGCTCCATGCATCTGTGATTGGGATTTCCATGATGCTCCGATAGACGGAATACATGTACTCCTTAGGATACTCTTCGCTTTCTTCCAAACCGTCCGTGCCCCAAAAGAATATTTCTCCATCCTTTTCAATGGCCCCCATGCTGGATAACTCAGACTGTCTTAGGGTCATCATTTTGTTTTCAGGGTCTTTGGTGTATTCCTCCGGCCATCTGTCTTGACGGAGGGTAGCGACGCTGACAGCGAGATACTCATTTCCACTTGGAAGCCCGGCGGCAGGGATCAGTTCAAAAATATCCACCTGCCCTTCGGTAATGACCTCATCAGGCTCAAGAACCCGGATACCATAGAGCCGATTATCGCCTTTTTTGGAAGCAAGTTCAACGTCGGCGGTGTATTCGCTTTCCTTTATGACTGTTTCTCCAAGCCAGGCCTCTTCTTCCATGCCGGAGTCATCTGTCAGAATTGGTTCTGCTGCCAGCTTGCCCTGCAAGGGAAAACTGCTGGAAATAGAACCCACAAACGCTGCGGAATAATATTCGGCGTCGGAACCTCTATATGCTGTCAGCGTAGCTTCCGGACCGATTTTGAGAACGCCTTTCGTCCCTTCTGCCATAAACCGTATCGCAATGGGGGATTTCTTGGTCTCATTGATAATCAGCGAACCGTCCCCGATGATTTCCAAGCTTCCACCCCATCCGAATCCCCACACAACAAGAGCGGAAATATGGTTTTCCCCAACTAACTTCAGCTTCAAATCATCTCCCATTTCATTGGTGTTCAAACTGGTGTTCGGGTGATTGTAGTTGGTCAGCGTGATGGTGTTGGTCTCACGATCATAGGCCGCTCCCGCTACTTCGACAGCCGGCTCGCTGCTGCTGAATAGAAGCTGCGCTTCTTCTCCTTGAATCAGTTGAATCCAGGCGCTGCTCCATTCTCCGGAAGACGGTCCGTTTTCCGCGAATGCCGCTACGGGCAATCCAGCAGCGATGCAAATGGTCAGCAACACTGCAATCAGTCTCTTCATGAGCTCTCCTCCTTTTTCCGGCTTTGCCGGGGATAAAGCTGGACAGGATACAATGGCATGGTATCCCGATGTTTGTATGGTTCTGATAGTCTCATCCTATTTATGAGATGATGCTTTTTTTCTGCGTGCAAGGAGGATAAAAGCCGTAACCCCTGCTGCAACTGCTGCGGCAACGATCAGCCCAACCGCCATATAGGAAGTTTCGCCGTCATCCTTTTCCGGTTCGGGTTCCTCTGCCTGCGGACTGTCCGGTGAGACTGGTTCTTCAGAGCCGTTGCCATCGGACGCCTGAGCGGAGGTTTCCGGGGTTTTGCTTTCCATGGAAGCAGTTCCAGACGCTTCAGACTGTGGGCTATCCGAGGAAGCGGCTACCGGCACAAAGGGCTTGTCGGATCCGAGGATAGCGATCCGCCCCGGGGAAGGGGCTTCAAAAATCAAAGCGTCGCCCTCGGAAACGGTTTCAAGAGGCTCCGGCTCCTCACCGAGATAAACCGCCTGATGATGGCTTTGGCTTTTCAGATGATCATTTAAGGGGATGCGGATCTCTATCGGAATGTCCCCCAGCTCCAGCCGTCTGCCGCTTTGCCGGATCGAAATCTCATAGACCGATAAAAGCCCTGGCAGCTGGGCTTCCAGTCCGGGATCGGCGCAGAGCAGGCTTTCCGCCGCCATTGTATCGGCATAGAGCTCTGCATCCTCCGATAAATCCGCTTGGAGGGAGACGGACACGCCGTTATCCGGAAAGGTGAGTTCCACCTTCCCGGAGCCAGCCGCAGCAGGGGCCGGCCCGTCTGCTTCCGGGCCGCTGGAGGCCCAGGGCCCCCAGTCCCCAACATCGGCTACCATATATTGGCCGTCCGGATCCCCGACGATCATAATCCACCGGGCACGCACCCGGATGGTGTATTCCTCCTGCGGCAGGGTCACGGTATCGGATGAGAAAAAGACATAGGGCTGGATCTCCGACGTCTGGTTTTCCAACACCTCGCCTTCGAGAAGCAGATGAGCCTCGTACTCGAAACTGTCGCTGGAACCGGCGTTTTCCGGCTTATCCCACTGCACTTGATTTTTGTAGCCTGACCAGCGGGGATTGCCGGGTATATATTCTTCCGCAGCCAAAGCAGGCTGGGCAAGCGCTGGGAGCGTGATGCAAAGCGCCAGTGCCATTCCCCATATCCGCTTTTTCCATGTAGCCCGAATCTCCATGGCACACTAGATCCTCCTTTTTTACTGTAAGGCGCGGGAAGAAGCTGTCTCCCCGCGCCTCTTGTTTCCTGCTCTCAGTTCAGTACTGCGCCGCCCCACTCGACCGCCTCAAAGCCGCTACGGTCCATGGGAACGATTTCCGGCTCGGGAACCGCGCCGCCCTCGTACCGGACAAAGCCAAACCACAGGCGGAATATGTTGTCCGGCTGGACCGAGAAGCGGACCGGCATTTCCGCATCCACCCCTTCGGTGAGCAGCGGATACATCACATAATCTACGCCGGGCTCCAGGTAATCCGTCCAGTATTCGATAAAGTCCAGAATTTCCTGCTCGTTGAAGCCATAAGCCTCCAGCACCCGGCGGTAGGTCTGCTCCCGCTGCTCCGCCTTCACCACAAAGCCCTCGTCCAGGCGGAAAATGGAGGGATCTGCCAGGCTTTCGTAGAACAGGAAGCCATATTTGCCGCCTGCATCCTCCAACGTGCCGTCCGGATGGGCGGTAACTGTCCATCCGTCCCCATACAGCGGGTCGGACACGGTCAGAAGCTCCGGCCGGTCAAAGGTGACGGTGATCTCCGTCTTCGTTTCGGGGTACAGGTAGATGTTGGGCTTTTTGACCTCCACTCCCCTGGGGGTCATGGAGGAGGGATCCTGATTCATGGAGTTGAGCCGGTCCAGAAGGGCCTGAGCCTCGGCTTCCTTGCCCGCGGCGATCAGCTCGGCGTACCGCTGGTACAGCTGGGCGATCCTCCAGTCCTGCCAGTTCTGGCCTTGGACATCATCGAAGGCGTTGAAATCCCCCGCAAGGGACTCATACCCGTTATCGCGGATGTTCCGGATATAGGCGTCCCCGTCCCCGCCGAACAACTCGGTGATCCCCCAGTTCATGTCGATGGTCATCTGATCCATGAAATCAATAATGGGATGCTTGTTCTCGGCAATATAGTCCACCACCGGCTGGGACTGGATCACCCCCTGGGTCACCTCTGCGGCGGTACCGATCCGCTCTGCGCCGGGATGCTTGACCATCTCCGATGTGGCGCCGATTCCGGTTAGGATATTATCGATAAATTCCATCCCGGGGGAAATATTGGCGTAGGGGCTGCTGCCCGGGGTCATATCCTCCACCGCTTCGGTCAGGGTGGAAATCTTTTCCACCCCATTCTGGAATCGCTTGGCCCCCCGCCGGACAGCGGCAGAGCTGGGGGTCTGGCTTGGACTTTCCCCCCGGGGTCTGGTCCAGTTCTGGATCGTCTCCTCGGTTAGCATGAGATAAACGCCTCCGGCGGCGTCGGAGCCGGAGGGCCGGTAGCCCTCAAAACTGCTGGGCAGCGACCCGGAGGGCGGGTCGTCGGCGTAGACCGGCGTTATGGCGGCCGACGCCGCGATGATCGCCGCCAGGGCAAAAGGCATCCATTTTCTTCTCATTGCAGTTTTCCCTCCTTTTTCGTAAATTCCGTGTATTCCGCTATGGTCTGGGAGAGCGCCTGGTCCTTTCCGTCGTCCAGTTCCGTCGCCTGATCCAGATAGGTCAGGGCCAGGGGGTAGTTCCCCCGGATGCAGTTGGCCACCCCCAGATAACAGTTGGTGTAGGGATTCTCGGGGTTCAGTTCGTAGGCCCGGCCGAGGAAGAAAAAGATGGTAGGCAGGACATAATCCATATCGCGTGCAGTCACTTCGTCCAGTATGCTAATCCCTCGCATCAGGTTGGCGGTCTCCCACTGGGGATAGGCGTACACGGCATCCAGCCAGTTGTTTCGGAAGCCTACATCGCTTCCCATTTGGCGGCACAGCTCGCCGTACTGGAGGAAATACTCCTGGCTTCCTTTGTCGGCCACTTTCTTCAGAGCTGCCTCTGCCCCGGCCGGATCTCCAGCCACGAGGCAACACTGGGCCAGGAGCAGATGTACCGTGTCGTCCGCCGGGAGGAACTCCGGCGCGCCGTTTTCCGCAATATCCTTTTCACGTCCGGCAGTGTATTCCGCCGCCAGTCGATCGCCTTCAATCAGATCACCTGAGAGCGCCGCCTCCGTCAGTTGTGCAATCAGCGGGTTCTCAGCTGGGCTTTCTTCGGACAGTCCGGACGCTGGAAAAAGAAGTCCCGTTCCGGCCGCAACTGCAATCAACAGTACGCATCCTGCCGTCGCCAGCTTTTTCTGGGGATACCTGCGCCGCAGCACTGCCAGGGCCGCGGCCCCAGCCGCCAGGGCCATGCCGAGGATCCCCCCCAGCAGACTTCCCTTCAGGAAAACAGTGCAGCACAGAAACAGAATAAACACAAGGATCGATATGGTCATCATCATTTCAGTTCCCTCCCTGCGCAAGCTGTCCTCGGACCCGTTCCAGCGCAAAACCCGCGTGAACGGACACCCCGGTCCAATCTCCGGTATGGCTGCTGCCGATTTTCGGCATGATGTCCAGACTGATCTGGAACGCCTGCTGGGCGTTTTGCAGATCTCCCAGTTCCTCATAACAGGCGCCCAGGGCGTACCAGATGTAATGTTCGTCTGGTTGCTGAGCCAAAGCCGCAGTGTATTCCCGGATTGCCTCTTCATACCGGTCCACTCCATTGAGAACCATCCCCCGGATATAGTGGGGGAAGCCGGCTTCCTCCTTCATGGAGATGAGGGCGTCCGCCAGCTCCAGCGCCCTTTCTCCCTCGGGATCCTCCCATCGATAATAACCCAGATCCACCACCGTATTGTCTGTGGATGCGGCGAAGGCCTGGATATAGGCGTTGAGGTATTCGTTCTCCTGGATCTGCTTCAGCTGCTCCTCCGGCAGCTCGTGGTAACAGGCGGCGCCGGGGAACCTGTCGCTCATTGCATACCAACTGTCCTCCACCGTGAGGTAGCTGACGAACTGATAGAGCATATAATCGGCGTAAGGGTCATCGCTCTCTTTGGCGATATCCGACAGGCGTACTCCATAGTCCGCCACCGCCGGGTAGTCGTCCAGCAGCATGGCGGCCCTGCCGGCATAGCTGAGGGCTATAAAGCTGTCAGGATCCTCCTTCAATGCCGCCTCTGCCAGCTCCAGGCACTCCTCTCCCTGGGCCAGCATAAAATAGCCGTACATAGCCTGTTCGGTAAGGAAGGGGTCACCTGTTTCCTCTGCGGCCCGCTGAGCGTAGGCGGCCCCCTTTGCGGTGTCCCCCAGCTTCAGATAGATACCGGTAAGCTTCTTCATGTGGGCCAAACGCTCATCCTCACTGTCCTCAGCCATAAGCTCCTCCCGGTAGAGGGTATCGTATCGGTCGACACAGGCGAGGATCTCAGAGGATTGCGAGGATCCCGGGACAACCGGATACCCGTCCAGCATGTAAAGGACCAGGTACTGGTAGGCGATCTCTTCCGGGAAATCCTCTGCCAGCCCCATAGTCCGATGCATGATATCGTTGTCCACTCCGCTTTCTCCGACGCTATCTCCCGCCTGAGCCCAGGAGATCAGGTCCGCGCAATTATACTGCACCTCCACCTGCGCCCGGCCGGCCAGAAGCCGTTCCACGGCGCTGGGGGAGAGTCCTGTTTCCTCTTGTGCGGCGCCGCTGTAAATCTGGGCCGCCGCCAGCTGCACCACAGCATCCTGCTGGAGTTCTTTTTGCGCATCGGACAGCTCTTCGGCCTGCCGATATGCCTCCAGCAGCCGGAAGCACAGGGCCGATGTGATCTTTCCCTGCCGGTACTGTTCCTCCAGCAAAGTAAGTTCATTCGCTCCGGCAGTTATATTGACCAGCTGCGCTAGGGTCTCGTTGCGGGTGTGTGCACTGGCATGGAGAGAACCAAAGTGTCCTCCTTCCGCATACTGCTCCAGCGCGTCCAGCGTTTCCAGATAATCTACATACTCCTTTCGGGCAGAGAGATAATCCCCTGCCGAAAGATAGGACTGTGCGGCGGAGAGCTGCTGCTCCATGCTGGCCAGGAAGCCGGTAGACCCGGCCTCCGTGGTGGTAGGAAGGGCTCCCCACAGCAGTGTGAGCGCCAGAACAAGGCAGGAGAGGGCCGGGCGAAACCAGCCGCTTTTCCATACCGGCGATTTGGGAGGCGGGGCTGCGGATGCGTCGTCTTCTCCGGAAGGCTTCTGCGCGCTGGGCATTTCAGTTGGCAAACCAGTGGCCAGGGGCCGTCTGGAAGCGGCGGCGAGGATCCCGGTCAGCACAGCCCATTGGACAATGGCCGAGACCAGCCTGGCCAGCCCGGCGGCGAATACGCTGTCGCCCGCTGGCTGGAGCAGAGCGACCGCTGAGCTCAGCATCGCAGAACCCATGAACAGCCCGACCATGATCACTGCGGAGAAGATGGCTGAAACAGACACACCTTTCGCTCTCTTTTCACCTGTAACCGTTTCCACCACATGAAAAAGAAGCATAGACGTCAATACAGAAGCGGTCGCATTGATCAAAACAGCGGGAATCCAGACGCTCCAAAGGTTTTGGAACATCGGCGCAAGGTAGGTTTGGAGCAGCGACAGCAGCAATTCCCGGCCGTAAAATACGGCGAGCAGAGGAAGAATCCCGCTGAACAATAGCCGGAAAGGGAACCTCTTATCAGGCCGGGCTGACCGGGCTGCAGCCAACACAAAGGCCGCGCCGCCCAATATCCCGGCAGAATCCGCAAGGAACAGGGTCAACACATCCAGCGAATGTTTTTCTATGTAGAGCAAGGCTGTTTTCAAAAGAAAGGGAAGCAAAAGCTGGCAGCAAAGCCCGCCGAACAGCCATTTTGCCCAGCCGCTTTGATATGCGTCAGCCAACGTTCGCATCAGTCGTTGTTTTTCTTCTTTCAAGGCAAAAGCCTCCTTTCAGTGGAGTCATTGTTCATCTGGCCGAGGGGCTTGTTCCGGCTGAGAAAGAGCCGTGCCGCATTCCGGGCAGAATTTCACTCCCGGTTCCGCAGCCGCCCCGCATTGTGGGCATACAGCAGGGGACTCTGCCACCAGTTTTGTTCCACATTGCCGGCAAAATTTTGTTCCCGCTGTGTTCTCTGTCCCGCAGGATGGGCAAACAGGACCTGCCGAGGCCGTCGTGACAGCCTGCGCTGCTTCCGCCGCGCGGATTCGGTCAATCTCCAACTGTGCATGTGCAGCCTCATCGTAATGGGCTTTGGCCGACTGACAGGCCTCCAGTATCTCTGGCTCTATCTGGCCGCCGGAAAGAAATTGGCCATAATAATACTCACCGATTTTTCTCAGCTCTGTTTCCGCAAGAGCCTTTTCCGATGTAATTTTTCCGTTCAACTTGCTCATCGCAATCGCTTCGTTGGTTTTATCCCCCAAATTTTTTGCCAAGCTGCCTAACTTATCCAGAAACGCCGTAACAATACTCCTCTCTTATGATTTTGTTTATCTGACAGATCCGTTTTCCAGAGCCGTTTTCCGGCTCATGATTCAGTCTTTCGACGGGTCGATTCATTAAAAGCTCATTTTCGAGATACTGTACGATCCGATCCGACATAGCGGCCATCGTCCGTTCTTTTCCCTGTTCAGACAATCCCCCGCATGGCTGCAGCAACGCGACCCTCAGCTCGGTTCCTACCTCCTTTTCCTCGGCAGAAATAGAAAAGACGCTGATATTTCCATACACCTTTGCCCTGGCCACGATCGCGTCTTCTTCCTTGTGATAGGAAATGCTCTCTTCATCCAACACATCGTAGATCGCCATCAGCACATACCGCCTCACATAGGGAAGGATCCGTTTTACATTTTCCATATCATCGCCTCCTTTTTTCTTTATCGGTTCTCTATTTGTGGCTGTCATTCGATATATCCGCTGATGGGTTCCAGATACATCGAGTCTTCTGAGACCAGCTGATACCGGTCGCCATGATACCCGTCGCTCCAGCCGTTTTCCGCTTTGTAGATTTCCCCGGTTTCGGTATCGCAGATACGCTCGTATCCGAGGGTTGCATCGCTTTGCTTTTGACTGATGATATCCTGACTGGTGTTTCGGTTTTCCCAGGAGGACATAATCCCGTCTAGCACCTCGTTTGCATTCCGGCTGAACTCCATAGCCCGCGCGACGGTTTCAGTTCCTGCCTGTTTTACGGCATTTACATAGCTTTCAGAATATTCCAGGCTCCTTGCGCACTCCGTAAGGATGTCGACCCATTCCAGAAAAGAATCTTTCACGGCAGTTACAGCCATCACATTATAGGCCATATAATAGCCGCCATCCGCCGATGGGACCTGATATCCTACTGGTGGCCCCGCCGCAATCTCAGCACTTCCGAAATCCACCACTGACGCGGCAAACATGCCCTCACCCTCTTTTCCTCCTTCGGTAAAGGTAGCCCGTAGAATCTCATCGTTCAGTGCGTAAGCACTCAAACCGCCGGTTGACGGGAAACGCTCGGTGACAGCAAATCCTTCAAACCGGGGGAAGGTATAGCCAGTATAACCCGGCTCAGCCTGCACAGCAAAATCTGCATACTGCGGAAAAATTTTAAAAAAGTTCTCAGTAGAGGGGGTTGACAGGACTGGTGCCAGGGCAAATATCTGCATTCCGGGGACGCCTGAAATCCCGGAATAATAAGCCCAGGCGTCCTTTCCCTCCTGACTGTGGAGCAAAGCATCTGCCTTCAGCAGCACGAAAATCTGGTTGAGAGGCTCAGCAGGATCCTGGACCCGGATGGAGTGATACATGCCTGTGCCGCCGCTCGTTACCGTCCATCCCTTGGGGATTTGCAAACTGAAATCTGCTGTTTCATACAGCTCCAGTTCGACCGATTTGGCTGCTGTTGGCGTGACGGCGATCTCGTCCTTCGATGAAGATAAAGCTTCCTCCGAAGGAGGGGTATCTGGTTCTGTGTCCGAAGGATGGGTTTCCAATTTGGAATCCGAAGAGATCTGAGACTGCGCAAGGTCTCCAGCTTCTCCGCATCCGGAAAGGGTAGTCAGAAAAACTGCTGCCACTAGTAGAAATATAAATATTGTCCGCCTCAACTTTTTCATACCATAAGTCCTCCTGATCCATACAAACGCTTTAGATAGAAACGTAAAATTTGCTGAAATAGTGATTTCACGGGATTGTTTTACAGCTTTATATCCACTCCTTCCGGTTTCTTGTTTGCAGAAAACTTCTGCGCAAATAAAATAGCGCCGCATCAGAAATTCTGACACAGCGCTATACCGCTTTTCAGATCTCCGCGCCAGTCCCTTAAACAGAGAATAGCATGGAGTATCCTAAAATATAAGGTTACATTCATCTCTTTTTTGTTTTTATGCTGTTTTTTCTGAGATAACAAGGGGTTGCATTTGTCTCAAGCCCTAAAATCCGGGCTTTTTTCAAGGGCGGCGTCTTCTTTTTCCGGAATCCACTCATAATAAAATTGCAACAGGCCGATTCGGCTTTTGGTACCTGTTTTTTCATTGAGACTGCTAATATGGCGGTACAGTACGGGTCTTGAGATCGCCATCTGCTGCGCGATATCCTGCACACTGCTATCGGAAACCAGAAGATACTGCAGAACATCCTGCTCTCGGTCGGTCAATGAAAAAAGACTTGCAAAGGAAGAAAACTTTTCTTTTGGCGTGTATCCTGTTGCCGGGGCCTCGGGCGGGGCCAATGCCGTATGGGATCTAGTCGTATAGGCAAACATCAGAATACTGACAGCAACAAACAACACCAGCATGAAGATGACCAGTGTGAGGTTTCTGCCTGAAAGGAGCAGAGTTACTGAGCTGTTGGTAATCAGCGCCGCCACAAGGTTATTCACCGCCCGTCCCATGCCTGCCCAGAGATCTGGTATACGCATGCAAGCCGCAAATTCTAAAAAGCTAGTGGTAAAAAACACAACAAAAAATCCGGAAGCTATATAGGCGATCACTACTCCGGTCAAAAATGGGCCGCCCCACCGAAGTATTATCACACACAGAACAGAGAATACCATTACGCAGTACATCATAAGCGTCATGTATTTTCTGTTCCGAATATCAAAGAGAAAGCCTGCCGCCAGGCCGCTCAGCGCCAGCAGAATGCGGGGCCATTGCCCGATATCCATTGCGCCTGCAGCATGGCCTAAGGTGATTGCGTTGTCCAATGTGCTGAATACGCAGGCCATCAGGGCCACTAGAAAGACCAGGAGTAAGCCCGTCGTTATTTTTTTCTGTATTGGGCCGTTTGTTTTCTCCAACGCTTTAGATAAAGTTTTCTCTTCACCCATCAATTCCACGCGAAAAACATGCCTCGTCCGTATAAACAGAACGCTCAGCACTGCTAGAAAAACAGAAAGAATGACCGCTTCGGCAATTTCTATGTTGATTAAGTTGTTATTGATATATTGCAGAAGAATACCGCCCGCATAGGCAAAACCCACCAGCCGGGCCAGTGTTCGCTCCCCATGGATGGTACAGACAGCCAAATAGTGAGCCGAACTGCCGAAAAGCCCCATCAGAAAAAACAAAATCAACCCTGCTGTTAGGGTAATGGCGTATGAGATATGTTGCTGGATTAGAAAAATGCAGATGATGGAGACCAGAACGGTAGAAAAGGTAAGTAGGGCTTTGAACCGTTCATGAACCGCCCGATTCAAAACCGGATACAAGATAAATCCCAAAACGCTGATACCGAGTGCGTAATTTTGAGCAATCACTGTCTGATCCTCACCAACCATACGAGACATCATATTGACATAAAGATACTCCACGCCTAAAAAGACGAATGTAAATATGCTCAACAGCAATATGGCATTGATGGATGCTGGTGTTCTCAATCCCCTTGTCTTCATAGATTCCCCTTCACTTTATGCAATACGCATGGTCTCATCACACACTCTCTTATATTCACCATTATAGGAGATATAGGCTGTATATTGTTAACGCCCATTAGGAAGAGGGTGATATTATATTCATCAAACTCCACGACTCAGTGCTGTCCGGGACGAACTCTACGATGTCGGCAATATTGCAATCCAGAGCAACGCAAATCTTACGAAGAGCCTCCATAGAGACATCCTCGCCCTTTCTCAGTTTCGTCATGGTGCTGGATGACAAGCCACTCTTCTTGTGAAGATCACCCTTACTCATTTCTTTATCAATAAGTAATTTCCAGAGCTTTTTATAGCTTGCTTTCATGATCTTTACCTCCGAATAGGTCGTTTTTAATTAGCATAACACGAATTGTCCTGTTTCGCAAGAAAGTCTCCTTGCTTTCAGACTATTTCAACGTTATTGCACGATTATGTAGCGAATAAGCGATGCTTTCAACCAGTAAATCAAAAAGAGATTGTATGCTGCTCATATCGAATTTACTCGGAACTGAGCTACCAGCTTATAGAATGTACTCCGCTTTAAGCCAAGCGTATTCATTGCTGCAACCGCAGTGATTTCCCTCCGCCTCCACTGCTGGTAAACCTCATCCCAGTTCGCCGGATACGCGATGGCCGGGCGTCCAAGATGTACGCCGTTCTCCTTGGCCACTGCAATCCCTTCCGCCTGCCGCTGTTTGATAGTCAGACGTTCCTGCTCAGCGATGCTGGCCAGCACTTCGATGAGAATGTTGTTGATCATATCAAAAACCCACTGCTGCCCCTCCGGCAGGTCAATCATCGTTGTGGGCAGATCCAGAACCTGAATCTTGATGTGCCGGTTCTTGAAATATTGCAGTTCCTGGATGATATGCTCCTTGTTTCGGCTAAGCCGGTCCAGGGATTTCACAACAAGCGTGTCGCCATCCCGCAGCATGGTACTTTTGAGAGCAGCGTATCCCGGCCTCTCCAAACTAGCGCCACTGGCGTGATCCGATACAATATCCCGCTCATCGATGCCATGATCCAGCAGAGCATTGATCTGACGATCAAGGTGCTGTTCTTTTGTGGACACTCTGGCATAACCGTAGATCTTTTTCATCTCAAACCTCCTCGGAAATTCAAATTACATCCGAAAATGTCTGTTTCTTTTCAGATATATCCGTATAATCAGAAATAGCCTTTTCGGATGTTGAAAACGGGGGTGCGCCCCCTGATTGTGCGCTATCCAAAAAGGTACACCTTTTCAGAGCTATCTTATTTCACCGGCAAAGTTCGTGAAATACAACACGTAAACTCATAATCTTGATGAATTTTTGCTTTTCGGACATTCACGTCGGAATATTCGATGTTAACAAAAGTTTCTGACTTTATATTCCGAAACTGTTGACCTCTTGCTTTCTTTTGAGTATAATATTGAAAAAGAGAGCAGGAGGCGCACTATGACTGAACTTATAAATCGCCCTGAATATCTAAATCAGCTGATTCAACATCGAGATGTGGATTTGGTCAAGATTGTAACTGGCATCCGGCGATGCGGAAAATCATCCCTGCTGGATCTGTTTCATCAATATCTGTCCGATAGTGGAGTACCTGACGTCAACGTAATTCACATGAATCTGGAGTCGTTACGCTACAGGAACCTTACTAACTATCTTTCTTTTTATGACTATGTCAGTGAGCGCATACCCAAGAGCGGGAAAACCTATTTGATCTTCGATGAGCTTCAAGCAGTGGAGCATTGGGAAAAAGCCATTGAATCCTTCCGTCTTGACTTCGATGTGGATATTTATATTACGGGCTCCAATGCTTATCTGCTTTCGACGGAGTTCTCAACGCTGCTCTCCGGCAGATATGTTGAAATCCGCATGTTGCCATTATCTTTCAAAGAATTTTTGGCATTCTATGAATTTGCTCCCTCTGTCACAACTGAAGAAAAATTTCAGAGGTATCTGCAGTTTGGCGGTATGCCGATTCTGAGAGAATACCAGTTCAATGAAGCAAGAAGCAATCAAGCACTAGAAGGCATCTATTCTACCGTAGTGCTGCGCGATATCCTCCAGCGAAACAATCAGGTAGATCAGAAAATCCTACAAAAAATCATGCTTTTCCTTTGCTCCAACATCGGGAGCATTACTTCACCCAACAACATTGGAAATGTTTTGTCGCATGAAGGCGACATTCAACAGGGCAGCAGAAAAAATGTCGCTGGTAAAACGGTCGATAAGTACATCTCGATGCTGCGCAGTGCCTTTATTTTCTTCTCTGTGGGAAGATACGATGTAAAGGGCAAACAACTGCTGAAAACACTGGGAAAGAACTACATCATCGATATGGGCTTCCGCAATATGCTCCTGGGTTATCGCGATGCAGACCGAGGGCACATCATCGAAAATATTGTGTTTCTGGAACTCATCAGACGTGACTATCGCGTTTATATCGGAAAAGTTGGGGAAACTGAAATTGATTTTGTTGCAGAGAAGCCGAATGATAAGCTGTATATCCAAGTAACGGAAAGTATGCAGTCACCAGAAACGCGTGATCGAGAACTTAAGCCCCTTCGGATGATACCAGACAATTACGAAAAAATCGTATTGTCCATGGATAGAAACTATATCAATTCTTATGACGGTATCAAATCTTTGAACCTGATCGATTGGCTACTGTCTTGATCAAAAGGTGTGATCCGAGGCAGACTCACCACAGTCGCACGATAGGTCCGGTGGGTGGATCGTTCGTGATTAAGGAGACAGGTATGGCACGACAATATAAGTTGGCCCGAAAAATGAAGAAAATCACGCTGACGGCAGCAGCACGGGAGCTGGGGGTAACGCAGCCAGCTCTCAGCAGCTGGGAGAGTGAGCGGAAGGCGCCTTCAATTGAAGCGTTGATTCGCATGGCGAAGTTTTATGGAGTCACAACTGATTTCTTGCTCGGGCTTTCTCAGGAAGCTGATCCAAGAAAAGACTGGCTTGAGCCAATTGACCCTTCACTGATTCCAGTTTTACATGAAACACCAGTATTTTCTCCGACTCGTGGCTGGGCATTTGTTGACGCGGTTACCAGCGAATTACATTTTGCGAATGGCGAAACCCTGCCTGCTTCCAATTTGACAGAATTGTATATTATGGCACCTGTTCTTATGTGCCCGTCGGTTCCCAACAATCCGGCGCTCACTAAGTCCGAACTGTCAAAGTATGATGAAGTGTGGGTGGAACCAATTTCCACTGACCGTATGTTGCGGCAAGAACTGCGTGGATGGTACTGCGTGAAAAAGTATTATGTAGAAAACACCGTAGGTCAAAGATTCTATTTTGATTTCTATGGCGCTAAGTGGTTGGCATTTTCGTTGGAAGAAAAGGAGACCCAAAATGAAGTATAAATTGTATCGTGCTCAGTATGAAATGCAATTTGATGAAAACGGCGAGCCGCTCGAATGGGAAGATGCGTTTGAATTGGTAGGTGTGGAATATGCCCAGGATGTTGATCGTGCAACTCCCCTTCTGATCAAGGCAATTACTGATGAACTTGGCACGACACCCCAATATGCCAATTGTGAAGTCGCTGCTTATGCACCGGATCTGTATAGACAAGAGTTGAGCGAGGATTACGACTACGAGATGATGGGGATTGTGTATCCGCCAAACGCGAATCACAATATATTGATTCCTTTCCTGGTTAAGGAAGAAACAGAGACTCCGGACTGATTGGTCTGTGTTTCTAACGTGAAACAGACTGCGTTTCCTTGTAAGATCCAAAAGCAACGGGTTGCCTTGGTATCAGCAGTTGCAAGGAGCGTAGCTTCTATGGATTATTTTTTAGCAGATATTGATTTTGATCTGGACATCCGATATACTATATACAACAGTATCCGTCATTGCTTCGGCGATGAAAGTATTCTAGTTGCACAGCGTCTGAAAGAGCCATTCTTTCAGGCGCTTTTTTGTTCTGATGCTTCTCAATGAAGAGGCACAGATCGAAATAACGCGCAGGGACGTGGCCTTGCGCCGTCAGTTCGTATCATGGCTTTATGCCACAAAAGCACTCAGAGGATGAAAGTCCTTTGGGTGCTTTTTTATATAGATTGGAGTCGCAAGGCTCCCCACCTTTTTTCTCGGGGAGCCTTCGGGCACACCCGTTTACATAGATACTCTATAAAGAAAGGCGGGTGTGTTAATGGACGCACTCAAAGATGCATGTCGAGCAAGTGGCGACTATTCGATTACACTGATTCCCTATTATGCACAGGTGATTGCCGATTTCGATACCGCCGACACAGTGCGACAGCGCAGGTTTGAATCATTGCAAAAACTTCACGGCCAGCTTCATCTTTACAAAAAAAGAGGGTATGATGCTGAGCTACTCTGTTCACTGGCCGCGCGAAAAGCGGAACTCATTATGAAAGCAAGCACAAAGGCTGAAATGGCACAGTTGGACAGGCCAAAACCGCCTCACTATGATGGCGTGAAGTTCTATCCGAACCCTTACCTGACTCCGGAAGAGGAGTTGATCTGCTGGTGCGAGACATCTCTCTTGGCCCCGCTGGACAACACCGCCGTGCAAAGGTACATGGAAGTGTTTCGCCAAGTCTTTCCGGAAAAGGCCAACTGGGCATTTGGGGAGGTGCTGCAGTGAGCAATCATGCAATGGTTACCGCTTCTCAATTTGACCCGGCGCAGCTCACCTTCCGGGATTTAATCTGTCACTACGGTACAGGACGAGTGATCCATATCGATGGCAGAGGCGCCAGCAAGCAGATTCAATATCGCTTTGGCATCCAGACGGAGATTGGTGACTTTGAAGTGCATGAGTGGATGAAACTGGTCCGTGTTCTTATTGAACGAGCCGGCGAAGAACCACTTCAGCAGCGCCTTGTAGAACTGCTTGAACAAGAAATGCCTTGGCTGCACAGGGATTTTGAACGCCAGTTGGAAGCGCTTGAGCTGCACGCACGCAGAATATTTGAAAACCCGGAATGGGTTGCTTACGAGAAATTCAACAGGAGGTAGCACATGAGTGCGAATCAAATCAGTAATGAGCATGACCGTATGCGCGAACTAATCGGCAAAATTCACGATGCCGACGTAGCCTATTACCAGCAGGATCGCCCGATCATGACAGACCGGGAATATGACCAGCTGGTGGATGAGCTGCAAGCACTGGAAACCGAGACTGGACTGATCCTGTCCAACTCGCCCACGCAGCATGTGGGCGGAGAGATCCTGAACGAACTGGTTCAGGTACGACATACCAAACCGATGCTGTCAGCGGGAAAGACCAAGCAGGTCGAAGATCTGGTCAAGTTCGCCGCCGGTCGAGCCGTGTTGCTCAGCTGGAAGATGGACGGGCTGACGATCGTGCTCCGGTACGAGAACGGCGGCCTGCAGCAGGCCATTACCCGTGGTCGGGATGGTATCATCGGCGAAGACGTGACCCATACGGTCCGTACCTTTCTGAATGTCCCACTCACCATACCCATTCGGGAGCCATTTGAGGTGCGCGGCGAAGGCGTCATCTCTTGGGACAATTTTGAGAAGGTCAATCTCAGTCTGGGAGGCGACTACACGCATCCGCGCAACCTGGCTGCCGGCAGTGTGCGAAAGCTGGACTCCGGCGAGTCCAGAAAACGGAAATTGGAATTCTGGGCGTTCGACCTGGTCAGTGATACGCTGGAGCATCAGAGCAAACTGGCCCAGCAGGAGCTGCTGCAAAACAGTGGTTTTTCTGTTGTGCCCTATATCTTCCTGCCCGAATCTCATACGGAGCAGGAGGTGCGCGATGCTGTTGGCGCATTCCAACCTAAGCACTTTGCCTATCCGGTGGACGGAGTCATCATGGAATATGATGACGTTTCGTATGGGCGTAGTCTGGGTGCAACCGGGCATCATGAAAACCGGCTCATTGCTCTGAAGTGGCAGGATGAACTGTATGAAACTCGCTTTACCGGTGCAGAACTGGCAACGACCAGAACCGGTATGGTGAGTATCACCGGTTTGTTCGACCCCGTCAACATGGACGGTGCTCTGGTGAGCAGAGCCTATCTGCACAACGTCGATATCTTTGATTCGTTCCAGTTTGGAATCGGTGACACGATCAAGGTGTACCGCGCCAACATGATCATTCCGCAGATCGCAGAGAATGAAACGCGCAGCAACACCTTCTTCCTGCCGCTGCAGTGCCCTTGCTGCGGGCACAGTCTCTCGATCCGCCAAACTTCCGGTGGAACGCGACAGCTTTACTGCGAAAACCCGCACTGCGCTGCCAAACTGGTGCAGAAGTTTGCTCATTTCTGTGAGAAAACCCGGATGAACATTGAAGGATTATCGGCGGTTACGCTGGAAAAATTCATTGGCCATGGCTGGGTGAAGAATTTCGGTGATCTCTATCAGCTGGATCAGTTCCGGGATGAAATCATCAGCACGGACGGATTCGGTGAGAAATCCTATGAGCGAATCCATGACGCCATCGAAAAAAGCCGCAGCTGCACCCTGGCAAAGTTCATTGCCGGACTCGGCATCCCAATGGTCGGCAGGCACGCCGGTCGTGAACTGGACCGTTTTTTCCACGGGTCCTGGGACGAGTTTGAAGCTGCGCTGCAAAAGCATTTCGACTTTACGGTCTTGCCGGATTTTGGCCAGACCATGAATGACAACATCTACGCCTGGTATGCGGACAAAGAGGAAGAAAAACTCTGGCGTCCGCTGCTGGCACAAGTACATTTCAAAAAGGAGAATACGGATATGGAATCCATCAAAAAGACCCCGTTTTGGGGAAAGACCGTTGTCGCTACCGGAAAGCTCATGGGCTATACCCGTGACGGGATTCAGGAGAAGCTGCTGAAGCTCGGCGCCCGACCTGCTTCCTCGGTAACGAAAAAAACCGATTATCTCATCGTTGGGGAAAAGGCTGGCAGCAAGCTGACCAAGGCGCAGCAGCTCGGCATTCAGACCCTGACTGAGGAAGAATTCGAGAACATGATCGCGGAATAACCGCAGCACAACCGTAGCGGAGCAGCACAGACTGCTCCGCTTTTCTTTTATGAAAGGAGCCAGAACATGAACAAGCGTCGCGTAATTATCGAAGGTCGCCCTGTTGCGGCTGTCACTGTGGGCTATCCTGCTTATATCCAGCAGTCGAACGGGATTTTGCGTACTTCTCCGATCGTGGGAATCGGCAGCTTGTCCCCTTTTGAACTGCAATTTGAAACCCAGAACACGCGCTACACCCTGAACATTTTGACTGCAGATGAACTCTGTAGACCGAATGGAGGGCAGTCTGCATGAAACCCCCGAAGGAAACCAAAGAGGAACGCTTTCGTCGAGTGGCAGAAGCACGGGTCAATAAGATTCTATGCATGATTCGGTTATTGGGAAATTGCGCTGGGACTGCTGTCTACAGGTATTCCCAGGACCAGGTGGATCAGATATTTGACACGCTACAGGCAGCACTTAGCTCAGCTAGAGCAAGGTTCGAGGGCCCCAGGTCCCGCTTCAGTCTGTCTCGGCCCTATAACCTGCGCCGCACAATGAAGCTCAATCCGCATGTAGCGCTGAAAATGCCGGATGGCTGCATTGTTACAGCAGTTGTGTATGCCGAAGATGAGTATCCGGCCATTAATGTGTATTGCCAGAGCAATGATGATGAGCCGGAGCTGGTCTGCTTTGTCGAGTACAATGCCGAACACGAACCGGATCAGGCGCTGCATATCGGGGTGTACCGTGAGGATGAAGAGGATACACAATATTATGCGCCCTATAGGGCAGAAGGGATTTGAATGGAAGAACAGATTGATATCTTGAAAACCCGGCGAATGTCTTGGGATGCCGTGAGCCGAATCTTGGAAGAATCCGTTCATGAGCTCCTCGGGAAGAAGATCCGGATCAGGGCCTGGGCGGAAGATACGGACTACTGGGGTGCTATTGCTCAGGATTATAGGTTCAGTTTAGATGATTTGAATCGCCTGATGGACTCGGTCCAGGCAAATAGCACTGTGCGGCTAAGGACGCTACCGGAAGACGACACAACGACGAACAGTTTCGGTATGGATCTGGGAGAGCTTTTGCTCAAGCGAAAACTCCAGGCAAATTGGTCTGATTGGCATATTGCGAAACCTTGCCTGTGGTTGCTCGGCTATATCAGCCGCCAAACGCATCCGTATACTGCGACCGGGCTTTTGAATTCTCTGCCGAAAGACAAGCTCATGAGCACTGAGGATGTAAAAGACTACCTTTACCGGAATGGCTGTTCAGATCGCGCACTTTCGGAAATCCGCGAGGCATATCTCGAAGAATTTGGCAACGAGCTGTGTTGGCGCTATCCAATTTCGGACGAAAAACATCTCGGCGCTTTCATTCTTGTCGTGCAGGAAGGATTTCTGCATATTCCGTATGATTGCGTGTACTATGAGCCGTATGAACTTTTGGAGATGGATGACATCGCGCTCCATAACGCCGAATCGCTTGAGTTGTTCCTTGCAGACTGGATCAATTTTTCTGATGATCTGGTAGATGCGCTGAATGCTATGAGAGACAAAATGTCGCCCCAGCTCTAAGTTTACACAAAATGTACGGCAGCCTTCGGGCTGCCGTATTCTTGAATATCGGAGGTATATCACAATGGATAACAGACTGAAATACATCGGCGAGCACCTGGAGGAAATGCTGATCAGCCCGGATGAGAAGTTCCGGTTTCACTGTACGCAGTGCGGCAAGTGCTGCATCAACCGAGAGGATATCCTGCTGAATCCGAAAGATCTCTACAACATCGCGGCTACGCTGTCTATCTCGCAGGAAGAAGCGGTTGAACGGTATTGCGAGACCTATATGGGCGGGACTTCGCGGCTGCCTATCGTGCGGCTCCGGCCGCAGGGCAGCATCAAACGTTGCCCGTTGCTGAAGGATCGAAAGTGCATGGTTCATAAGGCGAAACCCACCGTTTGCGCCATGTATCCTTTGGGCCGTTGCCTTGCAATCTCACAAGATACAATGAGCCGTATTGAAACCGCTGAACTGAAACCGCAGTTTATTCTAAACGATGTGAGCTGTGGGGATTATGCCGAAGAGCATACCGTGCGCGAGTGGCTGGAATCCTTCGGTATCCCCGTTGAGGATCAGTATTACATTCGCTGGCAGCGGGTTGCAATGCTTGCATCGAAGGTAATCAAAGGTGTGGAAGGCAGCTGGACGACCCACGGACTCAATATGTTGTTGACGCTCATCTACAACGTGCTGTATCTTGGGTATGACATGGACAAGGAGTTTGAGCCTCAGTTTGAAGAGCGGGCCGAAGAGCTGCGAACCATTCTGGTCAAGATCGAGTCCGGTATGGGAGGTGCCGAGAATGCAGGATGAACGGAACCAAAACCAGATCATCCGTAAGGATGCCCGGGAGTGTTTTGTAGAGAGCCTGAGCGATGCCTTTCCGATTGGAAGAGCTCACTTCGCTTTTGCTTCCTACGATGTTTCCCGACCTGCAGGCCATCGCCAGACCAACAATATCCAGATCTATATCGGCATGGATGAGATCCTCGAAATCTGTCGAAAACTGGAGTGTGGCGAACTGCGGTATCTCCTCCAAAGCAAGAAGAAAGCGAATGATAAGACGCCCCTCTTTCAGTGGCTTGGCGGGACTTCTGCAGAAAAGCTGCAGAGTTACGGACGTGCCCGGGCAGATGGGAAAAGCCTATCCCGAACAGCACAGCTCCTGCCAGGCGCCAAGGCAGACTTTTTACTCGTGGCTGACAGTGGTCCGGGAGAGACAAATGCCAAGGGCCTGATCGTACCTCGGTTTGGAAACAAACCAGAAAACCATGTTGCCATCAGTATGAGC
This sequence comes from Gemmiger sp. An120, assembly GCF_002160955.1. Taxonomy (GTDB): domain Bacteria; phylum Bacillota; class Clostridia; order Oscillospirales; family Ruminococcaceae; genus Gemmiger_A; species Gemmiger_A avium. Next base: position 127,729 of record NZ_NFLN01000001.1, on the reverse strand, counting down.
TTTGAAACGTTCAGCGAGTTGGTGCTGATGACCAGAACACATTTTAATGCTTGGCTTGCAGCGGAATACGTAAAGCGTATATCCGTTACAGCAGCAAACACCGATACAATGGCCGTGTCCTCAGTGGACTCCACAGAGATGGAACAAAAGGCCATGTTCTAATAAGCGCAGCGGCGTCCTTTCTTTTGAAGGGGCGCCGCTGCTCACTTAGAATAGTTTATTGTGAAACCGCAGACGCTCGGAGAGTCTGCGGCTTCTTTTTGTATTGAAATTGTATGCTGCATTTTCTTTATAAAACTATTAAAAGTACATTGCCAAATGAACCGTTTGAGTTGTAAGGTGTATATGTAGGTGAGAGGAGGTGCAGAGTGTGTGATAAATCAGTACATCCAACAATATGGGAAACGCCTCTATGGCCTTTGTCTGACCCTCTGCACCAATAAACTGGAGGCTGACGATTTGTATCAGGACACATGGCTACAGGTAGTCAAAAATTTCTCTCGCTATGATACAAGCCGGGAGTTTGAGCCGTGGCTCACCCAAATATGTGTCAACCTTTATCGGAACGCTTTGCGGCGCCTCTCAAGAAGCCCATTCCTCTCTTTCCGCAGCAATGAAGAGAAGGATTATCTGCTCTGCTCTATACCTGCCCCAGAGCAAAAAACAGATTACAGTCCACTCTACGAGGCAATTGATCACTTGCCGGAAAAGTATCGTCTGGCCGTGATACTCTATTATTTCGACGATATGGACATAACAGCAACCGCGCAGATTTTAAGGATTCCCAACGGTACTGTAAAATCGCGGCTGAACAAAGCCAGAAAACTGCTCAGGGAGGCGCTTGGAAATGAAACAGATTTATGATTTTGAAAAGCGCACGCCTCCGGTTCTCAATGAACAAATGCTCTTGGCAGAACTGGAGCGGCGCAAACTGCGGATTCAGACCACCATCGCAGTTCTGGCAGGATTCCTTTTGATGATTGCTGCTGTGTTGCTGGGATACTCGGCTATCGACTGGTATCCTATTCTCTCACTACTCTGCTTTGGATATATCATCACTGCGGCAACAGGCGGTGGTGTGATCGCCATCGTCTATTCTTGTAAAGGAGGTAAGACAACATGAGTACCATTGCGACTGTCCCCGTAATGATTGTACTAGCCCTCATCATCATCCTGCCATTTATTGTCGGCTTTTTTGTCTATCGTGATGCTAAGCAGCGTGATATGAATGCAATCCTATGGGCATTCGTCGCCGCACTGGCCCCCGCTTTCATCGGCCTTATCGTGTATCTCCTGGTTCGCGGAAACTACATGAACTTCAGATGCCCGCAATGCAGCACGCCGGTTATGGAAAGCTATGTAGTTTGTCCTAAGTGCGGGGCTAAGCTTCGCCCCGCTTGCCCAAACTGCAAGACGCCGGTTGAGCCAGATTGGAAGGTCTGCCCCAAATGCACCACGCCGCTCCCAGAGTACCATGCTGATATCCAGACGCCGGTGCGTCCCAAAGATCGGACCGGTTGGAAGATCCTTCTGGTGATCCTTTTGATTCCGCTGCTGCTGATTTTGTTTGCTGTCTTCGGACTTATGGGGCTGAAAGCTGGCGGTTCCGTCAGTATGCAGGAACTGAGCCGGGACGAATACTACGCCGAGATGGAGAGTCTGTCGCAAGGTGAAGCCATAGAAAAGGTGCAAAAATGGCTGGATGGTCTGAATCAAGAAGGAACTCGTGCTCACGCCCTGCGTTATGACTATTACAACGGTAGCAGCACTGAGTATTATTTCCTCGTCTACGTTCCTGGAGGCGGAGATTCCACTCACTCTGGCTTAGGCCAATCTACGAGTATTTTCGGAACAACATTGAAGTTGGAACTGGAGGAAACCGGCAATGACGGGACACTATTCAGCATCATGTCTACTGCAGAAAAGGTGCCGAATCTGAAGATCACCTTGGGCGGAAAGCGGATTCCCTGTGATGTGGATACCGTTGACTTCAACCCCACTGTGTACTATATTGTTCCTAATTATGATGAACTGGAGCCCGGGGCTACGGATATCTTCATGCCGGAACGCATCTCCGTGGTTCGCATTATTGGAAATTCTAATGTGGGCCATGTGGAAATTCAGAATAACGATCAGGCGCTTGAGATTTTGGATGGTATTGACAGCGCACCCTATCTTGACCTGGAGCATGACATCTATGGAAACCCGGATGGGACCGGTGGCTATGACTTCAAAGATGGTTATGAGATTCGGATTGAGTACCAGACACATGATGAACTGATTAGTCACGCAGATATGATTACCTGTCTGGCATTCGAGCAGGATGGCAGTTACTACCTGATTGACGATCGTCCAGACAATGGCCGCATTATCCGTCAGATTGATGAGACGTTCTACCTCGAATTAGAGTCCCTCTTTGAAGAAACATCTTAATGCTGGTGATATCAAAGGAGGTTCTGTGATGGAATTTGTGCTGAATTTCTTGTTAAATTACATAACCCTCAGCGTGGCTGGCATGGCATTTGTCTTAATCCTGGCCGTATTAATTTGGAAAAGAAAGGTTCTTGCATTCAAAGACAAAAAATGCCTCATGGCGTTACTGGTCATTCTTGTTGTCTACTTTGCATTTATCCTCATCGTAACAATTACATCTGGATCGATCCATCCCACTGGCGGGCCAACTCCTACGAGTCCATAATTTGAACTAAATATGGGCTATCAATAAACAAAGCAGCGACCTTGACTCTGCAAAGTCGCTGCTTTGTTTATTTTGTCGGTTCTGCGCCTATGTGTCTGGCTGTACGATATCCGGGCCGCCCTCGCGGACGGCCGCCTGCCCGAAACCGCTGCCCGCCAGTCCGCCGCCCGCCTGATCGCCCTGGCCAGCGCCCTGCGCGGGGGGTGAGCACCGGACGGCCGTGACTTTGGGAGATTTCTTTCACACGCTGACATTCTTCTGTCTTGTATAGTACGCGGCGCGGGGATTTGTGCACGCCACACAAATCCCCGCGCCGTTTCGGTTTCAGCCCCATCGGCGGATGCGCGCTTTTCTGTGTTGCTTGCAGCGTTGGCGCTGTAAATCCATACCAAATAGAACGCAAACCGGACAGAATCGACAAACCAAATTGACAAAACCGCCGGTACTTTTTACAGTATATTACAGTATAAGTAACCGACAATTCGCGTTTGCCGCCCCCCGGACGGCCGCTATCCCAATCGCAGAAAGCGAGGAAACCATCCATGAACACGCCCCTTCACGGTTTTACCGAAATCCGGCAGGCCCCGCTGCCGGAACTCGACGCCACCCTGCACGAGATGGAACACGCGCAGACTGGCGCGCGGCTGGTCTGGCTGGAGCGGGACGAGGTGAACATGACCTTTGGCATCGCCTTCCCCACCCTGCCAAAAGACGACACCGGCGTCTTTCATATCCTCGAGCACTCGGTGCTCTGCGGGTCGGACCGCTACCCGGTCAAGGAGCCCTTCGTCGAGCTGCTCAAACACTCGATGAACACCTTTTTGAATGCGCTGACCTTCCCGGACAAGACGCTGTACCCCATTTCCAGCCGCAACCCCAAGGACTTTCTGACCCTGATGCGGGTGTATCTTGACGCTGTGTTCCACCCGGCCATCTACCACAACCCCGCCATCTTCCGGCAGGAGGGCTGGCGGTACGAGTTTGACGCCGACGGCCAGCCCCACTACAAAGGCGTCGTGTTCAACGAGATGAAGGGCGCGTTCGCCGATGCGGATGAGCTGGAGACGAACGCCCTCAACCGTGCCCTCTTTCCCGACACGCCCTACCGGTTTGTGTCGGGCGGCGACCCGGCCTGCATTCCAGACCTGACTTACGAACAGTTTTTGGCCGCCCACCGCAAGTTCTACGCGCCCTCCAATGCGCTGATCTTTCTGGACGGCGCCGTGGACCTGGACACCGTGCTGCGGGTGCTGGATGAGGAATATCTGCGCAGTTTTGCGCGCAGCGAGCGCACGGTGTTCCCGCCGCTGCAAGCCCCGGTGGACGGCGGCGTGCAGCGCATCGAGTACGAGGTGGCCAGCGAGGCCGAGGAGCCCGGCCGCACCCGTCTGGGCTACGGCTTTGTGCTGGGCAGCTACGCCGACCGCGAGACGCTGGTGGCCGCCGGGGTGCTGGCCCAGGTGCTGGCCGGCGACAACGAATCCCCGCTGTGCCGGGCAGTTTTGTCCCGCCAGCTGGCCAAGGACCTGATGCTGCGGGTGTATGACAGCGTAGCCCAGCCCTGGCTGCAAATGGAGATCACCGACCTGCACGCCGAGAACGCGGCCGCCGCCGAGCAGGCGGTTCTGGACGAGCTGCGCCGCCTGGCCGAGCAGGGCATCGACCGCGCCAAGCTGGAAGCCGCCCTGGCCCGGCGGGAATTTGAGATGCGGGTGCGGGATTTCGGCCCCTACACGCCGGGCGTGGGCCTGTGTATGCAGACGCTGGAAAGCTGGCTGTACGGCGGCCAGCCGGAAGCGAACCTGCAGGTGGGTGACCTGTTCGACAGCCTGCGCGCCAAGATGCGCGAGGGCTACTTTGAGGACCTGCTGCGGCGCATCTTCCTCCAAAACCCGCACAAGGCCAAGGCGGTGCTGACCCCGAGCCACACCGCCGGCGAGGCCCGCCGCCAGGCCGAGGCTGACCGTCTGGCCCGGGAGGCCGCCGCCTGGACCGAAGCCGACCGAACCGCGCTGCAACAAAAGCAGCAGGAGCTGGACGCCTGGCAGCAGACGCCGGACAGCCCCGAGGCGCTGGCCACGCTGCCCAGCCTGACCTTGGCCGACCTGCCCGCCGCCCCCACCGACCTGCCGCTGGAAACCGTCACCCTGGCGGGGGTTCCGGTACTGCGGCACCGGGTCAAGACGCGGGGCATCGTCTACCTGACCTTCTATTTTGACGCCGACGGTTTGCGCCCCGAACAGATGAGCGAACTCGGGTATCTGTGCCAGTTGCTGGGCCACCTGCCCACCCGGCACTACACGGCGGAACAGCTCAACGACCGCATCCGGCTGACCTGCGGCGAACTGCGGTTCTACGCCACTGCCTATGCGATCCCCGGCGAGACCGGCCGCTGCCATGTCAAACTCTGCCTGAACCTGAGCGCGCTGGAACCCAAGCTGGCCGCGGCGCTGGACCTGGCCGCCGAGGTGCTGACCACCACCGACCTGAGCGCCGAGCCCGCCGCCCGGGACATCCTGCGCCAGCTGCGGACGCAGCGGATGCAGAACTGCATCATGGCCGGGCACAATGTGGGCATTGGCCGGCTGGCGGCGCAGTTCTCGGCTGCCGGCGCGGCGCAGGAATATCTGACCGGGTTTGCGGGCTACCAGTGGGTCAAAGCCCAGGAGGATCATTGGGACTGGGCCGCCCTGCGCCCGGCCTTGCAAAGCCTGCTGGACGCCATCGCCTGCCAGGCCCGGCTGACGCTGGCCGTGACCACCGACCATGACCTGGCCGGGCAGACCGCCGCCCGGCTGGCCGCGGCCCTGCCCGCAGGCGCCGCCGCCCCCGAAGCCACCGCGCTGGCCCCCTGGGGCGCGCGGCGGGAGGGCATCGCCATCCCGGCCGACATCGCTTTTGCCTGCTGCGGCGGCAACGTTCTGGCAGGCGGGCAGCCCTACACCGGCGCCTGGCAGCTGGCATCCAAGCTGCTGGGGCTTGAATACCTGTGGAACGCCGTGCGGGTACAGGGCGGCGCTTACGGCACCGGGCTGGCGGTGCGGGATACCGGCCTGGCGGCCTGCTGGTCCTACCGCGACCCGCGGGGCGTGCAGAGCCTGCAGGCCTATACCCGCTGCGCGGAATTTCTGCGCCAGTTCTGCCGGGAGGGCCGCGATTTGACGGGCCTCATCATCGGCGCAGTGTCGGACAGCGAGCCGCTGCTCTCGCCCCAGGCCCAGGGCACCACCGCCGACACCTGGTACTGGCAGGGCGTGGACTACACCGAGCGCTGCCGCCGCCGCAAAGCGCTGCTTTCCGCCACGCCGGACACACTGCTCGCCCTGGCCGACGCGCTCGAAACGGCATTGCAGGGCGGCGTCTGTGTGGTCGGCGGCCAGCCCCAGTTGGAAGCCTGCGGCCTGGACCACATCGAGAGCGTTTGAAAGGCCACCGAGGAGGATACCATGGAGGACAAAATTTACAGCGAATACTGTGCCATTCTGGCCGAGGAGCTGCAGCCCGCGATGGGCTGCACCGAGCCCATCGCCGTGGCCTACTGTGCCGCGCTGGCCCGCAAGACATTGGGCTGCCTGCCGGAGGATGTGCAGGTGTACGCCAGCGCCAACATCATCAAGAACGTCAAGAGCGTGGTCGTGCCCAACACCGGCGGCCAGCGGGGGCTGACCGTCGCAGCCGCCGCGGGCATTGTGGCGGGTGACGCCGATGCCAAATTGCAGGTGCTGGCCGGCATCACGCCGGAACAGGTGGAACAGATCGCCGGTTATGAAAAGCGGGGCATCGTCCACGTCCATCCCTCGGAGAAAGACTACATTTTTGACATTCAGGTGCGGGTGAACGCCGCCGGGCACACCGCCTTTGCCGAGATCGCCGGCTTCCACACCAACGTCATCCGGCTGGAACAGGACGGCGCCGTGCTGCTCGACCGCCCCTACACCGAGGAAGGCCCCAAGCACGCCACCGACCGCAGCCTTTTGACGGTGGAGCGCATCGTCGAGTTTGCGGACGCCGTTAAGATCGCCGACGTGCAGCCGGTGTTGCAGCGGCAGATCGATTGCAACACCGCCATTGCCCGGGAAGGCCTGCAGGGGCAGTGGGGCGCAAACATCGGGCGGATCTTGCTGGAATCCTACGGCGACTCCACCCACAATCGGGCCAAGGCCTGGGCCGCCGCCGGGTCGGATGCCCGGATGAACGGCTGCGAGCTGCCGGTGGTCATCAACTCGGGCAGCGGCAACCAGGGGCTGACCGCCTCGCTGCCGGTCATCATTTACGCCCGGGCGCTGGGCTCGGCGCAGGAGGAACTTTACCGGGCGCTGGTGGTTTCAAACCTGGTGACCATTCACCTGAAAACCGGCATCGGCAGCCTGTCCGCCTACTGCGGGGCCACCGCCGCCGGGTGCGGTGCCGGGGCCGGGGTGTGCTACCTGCACGGCGGCCGGTACAAGGAGATCGCCCACACCATCGTCAACGCGGTGGCCATCGACTCGGGCATGATCTGCGACGGCGCCAAGGCCAGCTGCGCGGCCAAGATCGCCTCGGCGGTGGAGGCGGGGTTGCTTGGCTGGAAGATGCAGCAGCACCACAGTCAGTTCTACGGCGGCGACGGCATTGTGGTCAAGGGCGTTGAGAACACCATCCGCAATGTGGGCACCCTGGCCAGCGAGGGAATGCGGGAGACCGACCGCACGATCATCCGGCTGATGACCAGCGGGATGTGCTGAGAGGCAAGCCAGCCAAAGCCTCGCCGCCGGCGCCAAACCCAAACGAATAGCAATAACAACCGGCCTGCCGGGAGATCGAGAGATGTCCCCGGCAGGCCGGTTGTTCAAAAGTCAATGTTGGCGTATTTTTCTTTCAGCAGGGTGAGCAGTTCGGGGTATTTGTCGCGGCTGAGCAGGATTTCGCCGTCATAGCCGTCAAACTGGATGGCATAGGTTTTGCTGTTGCCATCCGCCCGGATGAAGGAAACCTTGGACAGGTTGACGATAAAGGACTGGTAACACCGGTAAAAGCCGCACCCCTCCAGCATCTGTTCCAACTGGTTCATCGTGTAGCCCAGCGGGTGGATCTCGGTGCCGGACTGGGTGACGATGCGGTTTTTGCGGTTGCTGCGCTCGACAAACAAAATGTCGATGACCGGCGTGAGCTGGTAGCCGCTGCGCGTTTTGATGAGCAGGCTGCGGTTGGCGGCTTCCCGCTTGGTCTGCTGCAAATCGAACACATAGCGCAGGCGGTTGACCAGCGCCTGCAGCGCCAGCGGGTCGAAGGGCAGCAGCAGGTAGCCGGCGCACTGGCTGCGGTAGGCTTCAAACGCCCACTCTGTGGTGTCGGCGTACATCACGACCTGTATGTCCGGCTGGTTTTGGGCGAGAACCGTGGCCAACCAATCCCCCGTGCTGGTGCGGTTGGGCGGGGCCGGCTGGTGGTTGCAAAATACAACATCCACCTTCTGCTTCTGGAGCAGGGTCACAGCCTCCTCCGAAGTGTCCGCCTCGCCTGCCAGTGTAAACACTTGATACATGCGCAGCAGGTTCCACAGTTGCGCCCTGCGTTTTTGATCGCTTTCGACGAGAAGAGCCCGCATTTTCATCTCTTCACCCCGCTTTTGTTTCACTTTGCCCAAAGGCCATAAACGCATCGGTCAGCGCGTCCACGTCGCCGGTGTAGCCCGTTGTCAGCAGCGCGAACGGGCCGTTGCTGGCCGGGGAGATCAGGCTGCCGCTGTTGAACAGGTCGATGCTGCCCTCAGTTTTCAGGCTTTCATAGGCGGCGTACTCGGCGCTGTCCTTGTCCAGCGCATCCAGGTCCCACCAGTAGAACTCGGCTCCGCTCTCCGAGACGGCCAGCGAGCACAGCCCGTCGCTGGCCAGCGTGAGGCGCTCCCCGCTGATCAGCCCCTTCTCTTCCAAACAGGCAAGAAGGTTGTCCATCGTTTCGTCCCAGACGGGGGCGTCCGGGTCCTCCGCCTGCGCCGCCGGTACGGCGGCGGACGGCGGCACGAAATCCGGCGTGGCGGCCACATAGGCGAGGGTGCCGCCAAAACACAGCACCAGCAGGATCGAGAAGATCACCGTAAAGCGTTTCATTTCGCCGCCTCCTCCCCGGGCAGGGCAAAGCCCTGCTTCGCAAGATAGTCCCGATAGGTGGGGCTGGCCGCCAGCAGTTCGTCGTGGGTGCCGGTGGCTTCCAGCTCGCCGCGGTTCAGCACAACAATCAAGTCAGCATCCATCACCGTGCGCATATCGTGCGCCACCACAAGGATGGTGTGGCCCTTGAGTTCCTCGCGCACCGTGCGGAAGATCGCCGCGTCGCTGCGGTGGTCAAGGCTGGCCCCGGCTTCGTCCATCAGCAGGTAGGTGGGGCGGATGTACAGGGCCCGCGCAATGGCGATTCGCTGCCGCTGCCCGCCGGACAGCAGCGCGCCCGCCGCGCCCACGTCGGTGTCATAGCCGTTTGGCAACTGGCGGATAAAGCCGTCGGCATCGGCCAGGCGGGCCGCCTGCTCGACCCGGCGCTGGTCGGCCGAGCCGGTTTCGCCGTAGGCGATGTTGTCGCGGACCGACCCGGAGAAGAGCGGGTTATTTTGCAGGATATACCCGAACTGCCGCCGCAGTTCGCAGGGCTTCGACTTGTCCACCGGCGTGCTGCCCAGCCAGATACGGCCGCTGTCCGGCGCATAGATGCCCTGGAGGAGTTTGAGCAGGGTGGATTTGCCCGAGCCGTTGTTGCCGATGATGGCCGTCACCTTGCCATGGGGGATCGTGAAGGACAAATCGTGCAGCACCGGCTGCTGGGGAATGTAGCCGAACGAGACGCGCTCCAGCCGGATATCCTGCGCCGTTTGTTTGTCCGGCAGCGGATTGCCGGCCTGGGGGTCCTCCTCCGGGCCGTCCAGCAGCACGCCCACATACTGCAAAGCGCCCTGGGTGCCCTTGAGGGTCTGGTAGTGGGTCAGCACCTCCGCCGTATACTGGTCCACCCGGCCCTTGTAGGTGGAGAAATCGTTGATGCCGGTCTCGGGCATTTTGCCCTGGCGGATCAGATCCGACCCGCACAGCGCGATGACGATGGTGCCGATGGTGTTGTAGAGGGAGTTGGACAGCGTCTGGACCGCCACCATGAAGGCGTAGTAGAGGTCGGCCTTGTACCGCGAATCAATGGCTTTGAGCCCCTCCGCCATCTCCAGGTCCTCCATTGCCTGGGCCTTGACGTGTTTGGCCGCCGAGATATGCTCGGAGAAAAAGGTGGTCATCACGTTCAGGCTGTCGTACCGCCGGAGCATCATCTGGTATTGCAGATGGCCCACAAGTGCAAACACCAGCACCGCGATGGGTAGCAACAGCAGCATGTACAGCGAGAGCGTGCCGTCAAAGCGGTACATCTCCCAGCAGCAGCGGAAAAAGCTGTACAGGGACACAATGGTGTTGAAGGCCATCTGGACCACCAGGCTGGCCTGGGTGATGTCGTTGACCAGGCCGGAGATCAGGGCGGAGGGCTGGCGGCGCTCCACCTCCCGCATGGGCAGGTGGAGGATCTTGCGCCAGAGCAGTTTGCGCGCCCGCAGTGTGACCAGGGCGCTGCCGTACCCGCCGGTCAGGTTGATGAGCATGCTGAGCAGGGCGTTGAAAACGTTCATCAGCGCATAGCCGATGATGACCCCGTTGTACAGCTCACCCTTGTTGATGCGGATCAGATAGTTGGAAACGGCCAGCACGACCTCGGTGTTGGCAAACCCCAGGAGCAGCGAGAGCAAAAACAGCCACCACGGGATCGGGAAGCGGGTGAAAAAGGACAGGTACGCCCCAAAGGAGAACTTGGCTTTCTGCTTGTTTTTCATGCGGAGGCCCCTCCTTTCAGGTCCATCATTTCACGGCAGAACGCGCTTTGCTGCAAAACCGTCTGGCGATCGCCCGCCGCGGTGACCGTCCCGTGTTCCAGCACCAGGATCCAGTCGGCGTTTTGCAGCGTCTGGGCGTCGTGGGCCACATACACCACCGTCTTACCGGCCATCAGGGTGCGGATGCTCTTCCAGACGCAGTCCTTGCCGGCTATGTCCATGGCGGCGGTCGCCTCGTCCAGCAGCAGGATGTCCGACTTCTGCAAAAGTGCCCGCGCTACCGAGAAGCGCTGCCGCTGCCCGCCGGACAGGCTGGCCCCGGCTTCCCCAACCGGTGTGTCGTAGCCTTCCGGCTGCTCCCGCACAAAATCCAGAATGCCCACGGCCTTGCAGACCCGGTCCAGTTCCCGGTCGTCCGGCGTGCGGTCCAAACCATACAGCAGGTTTTGCCGGATGGTGCCGGAATACATCACACTCTCCTGCGTCACATACCCAACGGCCTGGCGGAAACTGTGCAGGGAGATACCGGCAATGTCCTGTCCGCCCACGGCGATGGTCCCCTTCGCCAGCGGGTACAGCCGGTCGATCAGGTTCAGCAGCGTTGTCTTGCCGCTGCCGGAGGGGCCCACAATCGCGGTAATTTTTCCTGCCGGGATCTCGGCGCTCAGGCCGGTAAACAGTGGTTTGTCCCCGTAGGAAAAGCACACGTCCCGCAGCGAGATGTTCCCCCGGAGCACTTCCGCAGCACAGCCCTCGTCCAACGGCTCCTCCCGCTCGTCCATGATTTGGGACACGCGGTCCACAGACCCCTGCGCCCCCTTGAAGTTGGACCAGGAATTGCAGTAGTTGCTGAGGATGTTTGTGAGCTGGATCGCAAACCCATAGTAGGCGATCCACTGGGTCAGGTCCAGTGCGCCGGTGCTGTAAAAGGCGCGGCCCGCCAGGATGATCGCCACACTTTGCAGCGCGCTGGCGATGGCGTTGATCGGCAGCGCCAGGCCGCGCACCCACAGGTCGGTCACCTCGGCCTGGTAGGAGGCTTTCATCCGTGCTTCGCCGGCGACCGCTTCTTTTTCCTCGGTGCCCATCGACTTGATCAGCAGCATATTGTTGGCCCGCTCCGCGATGGCCGCGGTCAGCTGTGCGTTGCGCCGGTTGATCAGGTCCGCCACGCCAAAGCGCATCCGCCCCAGCACAAAGGAGATCAGGATGTTGACGGGCAGCACGATCACCAGCGCCCACATCAGCCGCTGGTCATAGCTGGAAACGCGCCCCAGCATCAGCAGGCTGGAGTACGCCGTGGTAAACACCGGCAAAAGCACCTGCATGATCAGGGTGCTGATGCTGGTCACATCGGTGGTGATGCGGCTGAGCAGTTCCTTGGGGTTGTTGGCCTCATAGAATTGCAGCGGCAGATGCACGACCTTTTTCCATACCATTCGCCGCAGGTTCCGGTCGATCCGCGCCAGGCACAGGTTGCTTGTCAGGCTGGAAATGGAGCCGATCACCAGCGACAGCAGCGTAAAAAACAGGTAGGGCAGCACGACGGCGAAAAGGCCCACCTGGCCGGCGAACAGCGCGGCGCTGTATTCGGTCGTGCTGACACTCACGTTGGCAATGAGGGCCGATACCGCCAGATACCCCACGATCCAGAGATAAGGCAGCCGCGCCTTGCCCAGCATGACAAAAAAGCGCCGAAAACTTCCGTACCGCTTGCGGAACAATGCGTTCTGTTCCATTTGCTCCTCCCTTCCCTTTCCGGCAATGCCCCGGAAAGCAAGCGAGACCCGCCGGTTTTGCGGGCGCGGCGCGCCCGGTGGCCGGGGGCGCCGCAGCCGCGCACAAAACTGGCTGGGTCTCCATTGACTTTACTGTCCTGCCTGCGCCCGGTCAAGCGTTCGGGCGACAGGGGCCGGCGGCGCCGGGTGTGGCTGTGTGAGGGCTGCCGCTTTCATCCTGCACACATCCTTTCCCAGACGACCGGCTTGGTTATTGGCTTTATTTTACCACATTTTTACACGGGAAAACAGCAGCGGTGTCGATTCTGTCCGATTGCGGGTCTATTCTGCCGCTTTCCGCCGCAGGGCTCAGTCATACATGTACCGGGCGATCACGTCCTTGACCTGCTGCGGCTGCATCACACCCACCTGGCTGTGAACCAGCTTGCCGTCCTTGTAAAACTGGACGGTGGGCACCGCCCGGATACCGTACTGTTCGGCCAGGCCGGGGTTCTCGGTGGTGTTGAGTTTGACGATGTTCAAAAATGGGATCTCGGCGTCCAAATCCTCGAGAATGCGGGCAAAGAGCTTGCAGGGCACGCAGGTGGTGCCGTAAAAATCGACGATCACAAAACCGTCTTGGACAAGGCTTTCAAAGTTTTCGCTGTTGGCCTGTTGAATCATAGGGGTGCCTCCTGTTGTGTTTCATGGGGATGGGTCATTCCGCGTCGGGCAGCGGGTTTTTGTCCCGGTACAGCCGGTCCGCGTGGGCGCGCCAGACCTCCTCGGCATGGGCAGCGTACTGGTTGAATGTATAGGTTTCTTTGGGCATGGCGGCCCGGGCCTCCTCCGCGGTGGTATGCCAGGTGGCGGCGTAGTCCTGCAGGAACGCGGCGTAGCCCGCCTCAGTCACGGCAAAGCCGTCGTTTTGGGCGTAATGCTGCCCCAGCAGGCAGCAGCGCAGGCTATCAAAGCAGGTGTCCTGGGTCATGGCCACCAGTTCGGCGTAGCTTTTGACCGGGATGTTCCCGGCAAACTGCTCGGGGGTCATCTGTTCCAGCACCATGCCGCTCTGCCGGGCGATGGCACGGCAGCGGTCCAGCTCCCGCTCCACCGCCTGCTTCCAGTCCGCCTTGCAGAGCACAAACGCGGACCCGTCCAGCACCGCCCGCTTGATCCGGGCGGCCAGCGTCCAGGCGGCCTGCGCGGCGGCTTTGTCCCGCTGCTGCGCCAGCAGGTAGCGCCGGTACCCGGCCACCGTGCGCACCCCCGGCAGCTTGCACGCGGCGGCCATCTCGTCGGTCAGCGCGGGCACAACCCGCTTTTGCACGGCCTGCACGGTCAGGGCGACCTCGCCCTCCGGCAAGGTCGCCGTGCGGGTCTCGCCGGCCTGCATGCCGATGGCCAGGGCTTCCAGCGTTGGATTGTACATCCCGCTGCCCGCCACAAAGCGGATGCTGTCTTTTTGAAAGCGCGGCAGCGCAGAGTGCAGCGAACAGCGGACCATATCGCCGGCAGCCGCCGTGCCGCCCGGCTCCCAGGTCACATACGGGTTGCGGAGCCGGTCCAGCTCTTTTTGCAGAGCGGCCTGGTCGGGCACAAACGCCGGGATGTCCAGAGCCACTTCATGGTAGTCCTTGGCGGCAACAAGTTTGGATTGCATACGTTTCCTCCTATTTTCCCACCGGCAGGGGGATGCGCGCGGCGGTGAACCCCTGGCCCTGCACTTCCCGGACGGCGGCGATGGTCAAAAATGCGCCGGGGTCGATGCGGCGGATGGCCGCCTTGACGCCGTACAGCTTCTTGTTGGGGATGACGCAGAACACCACGCTGCCCGGCGTCCGCCGCAGGCCGGTGTCTGCGTGGAGCATTGTCACGCCGGCCTGCGCCTCGCAAAGCAGGGCTTGCCGGATTTCCTCGTAGTGGTCGGAGATCACCAGCAGCTGAAGCTGGGCGGCGCCTGCCACCATGGTCCGGTTCATCACAAAAGTTTCGATGGCCAGGGCCATCACGCTGAACCAGAGGTTGCGCCCGCCAGCCATCCAGAACGCCATGGCCATCACGCCGTAGTCAGCGGCCATTTTGACCCCCGCTACCGGCAGCCGGATGGTTCGGTGCAGGATCATGGCCAGCGAGTCGCTGCCGCCGGTGGAAGCGCCGGCCCGCAGTGTAACCCCCACGCCGGCCCCCACAAAGCAGGCCCCGCACACCAGGGCCGCGAAGCGGTCGGTTTCGAGCAGGGAAAAGGCGGGCAAACGCTGGCACAGCCCCAGAAACACTGGATAGGCCAGCGACCCGGCCGCTGTGTTGATAGCAAACTCCCGCCCGATGCAGATCCATCCGGCCACCAACAGGCCCAGGTTCAGCACAAAGACGGACACAGCGGTGTCCAGCCCAAACAGTGTGTGGAGGATCAGCCCTACGCCAGTGGCGCCACCCACCGCCAGCCCGGCAGGCAGGTAGACCGCTGCCACCCCGTAGGCCAGCAGCGCATTGCCGGCCAGCACGCCCGCCAGCCGCCCCAGGTAGCCCAGCCAGCCGGGTTTCATCGCGGCTCCTCCTGCGGTTGTGCCAGGAAAGCCAGCGCACTGTGCACCGCCACATTGCCCTCGCCCACTGCCTTGGCGTACTGGTAGGGGCGGCCGGTGCAGTCCCCGGCGGCAAAGCAGCCGGGCAGGTTGGTGCGCTGGGCCCGGTCCACCTGGATATGGCCGTTTTCCATGGCAAGGCCGGATAGGAGCGCCTGCGGGGCCACCGTTTCCCGCAGGCAGAACACGCCCTCCACCGGGAGGGTCGCATCCGCCCAGCGCACCCCGGTCACCCGGTCGTCCCCCTCGATGGTCTGGGGCCGGCCTTTGTGGCAGCCCGGTGTATCGGCCAGACCGCCCGCGTAGGTGCAGAACAGTTCCACATGGCCCGCCACGCTTTGCAAAAAGCGGACGTCCTCCTCCAGGCTCTGGCTTTCGCACACCACCGCGATGTTCCGCCCGCGGTACAGCTCGCCGTCGCAGGTGGCGCAGCAGCTGACCCCCTTGCCCAGCAGCCGGTTTTCGCCGGGGATCTGCCCGCGTGCCGCCACGCCGGTGGCCAGGATCAGGCAGCGCCCTTCATAGAAATCCGGCCCGGCGCAGACAGCATAGTGCCCGCCCATCTCGTAGACCGCCGCCACCCGTGCTTGCTGGATTGGGACGCCAAGATCATCCACCTGCCGCAGAAAAGCGTCCCGCAGCTCCCGGCCGGTCACCCGGGGCAGGCCGGGGTAATTCAGGATACGCTCTGCCTTTTCGACCTTGTCACTGAGCCGACGGCTGCCAAACCAGAGGAACGAAAGCCCCCTGGCCCTGGCGGTCAACGCGGCAGATACCCCGGCCGGGCCGGTGCCCACGATCAGCAAATCCCACATGAACGGCGCCTCCTGTCCATCTTTTATTATGCAGTATACAGGGCCCGCTGCCGCCGCTCAAGGGGGATTGTCTATCTCGTCCGAAATCCGGCTTATTTTGCCGGGGCGAGGCTCAGGGGCCGCCGGCGTTTGAACTTTTTCATTTGGCCCTTCGATTTGCCCTTCGGCGCCGGATCTGTATGGCGCATATTTTGTCAAGTCTCCCACCTTTCCTCACAAGCGCCCTGCCCACCAGGCATCGGCCGACATTTTGGACATGCGGGCCGATTTGGAAAAGCTACCGAATTGCTATGGTTATCCAATGGGGCGGGCATATTTTGTCACGGAAAGAAAAAGCCCCCTTGACAAATCGCTTTCCATTCGTACTATTTATGATGAATCACCGGGATAACAAGTCAATTTCCGCAGAAAAGCTCCGGTGCTCACGAAAAACGATTCTCCACTCCACCTGCTCCACAGGCTTAAAATGCAGAGAGGAGCAAGCCGCATGGAGCTTTCCTTGTTTTTGCTGATCATAAATAATGGCCGTAGGACCGTCTGCACCGCCGATAATGCCAACTACCATGGCGCATGAGGCAGCGGTGGGCTGACCCGGGGCCGGCGGGGCCTGCCGGGGGCGGTCCCCTTCATTGCAGTCTGCAATGTCCATCACACCATCTGGAGGCTCCGGTGTGATGGTATAGCTCATGGCCACATAGTGGCTTGGATACTCCAGCTCTGTATCCGGCATCAGACTCCAGTTCATTTCCTGTGCCTCATACTCCTGCAAGGTCAGAATATACTCCTGGCCGTCATACGAGAAACGAACCGTATCCCCTGGAGTGCTGAGCCGAAAATGCGGACCAGGTACGGAAACTGCATCCGGGAGCAAGGTGACAGAGAGTTGGCGGATTTCTGGCTTCCGCTTGGTTGCCCAGGGATAAGAGGATCGCAGGATGACCCATGCATAGTTCAAATCCAATCCATAGTGCTCCACGGTACGCTTGGCCTCGTCCTCCACCACACACTCAGGCCCCAGGCACGGATTATAGGAGGTCCCATAGCCGTGGGTGGAATGCAGCTCCTTTCCGTTCAAATGGAGCAGAGAATGAAAATCCATGTGGAGGGGATTGTCCAGATCCAGCTGCATCTGCTGCTCCTGAGTGAACTGCCGCTCTGTCTCGTTTTCCGGAGTAAGGTCCCATTTGTTCAAGAAGTCGCGGATTGCAGCGGTCTCCACCCGCATACAAAAGTCCATTACAATCCCCTTGCCGCAGAGATAGATGGATGGGATCGCCCAGTGGTATCCAGCCCAGTCGAATTCCTTGCGGATGGGCAATTCTTTCCCAGGGCGTCCCTGACGACTGCTCCTGAACCCACCGTCGAAGGAGACCTCCCACTTTGGTGGCGGCTGCGGGGCATCTGGATTCATGTCCAGGTCATAATAATCTTCCGTGAATTTGATTTTGTCGTAAGCAAACCCGCTCTGTACCTCGTGGAGATACTGCCATGGGTGTTCCATGGGAGCGAGGCCGGTCTGCTGGGCCAGCTGCTCCAGCACTTCCGTTTGCTCTTGAGTGGGGGGATTTTTTGCAAGAAATGTTTGAAACTGCGACTCGTCCCACTGCCATGCCTGTTCCAGCGTATCGCAGCTGCCGCAGGCCAGCAGCAGCCGCAGAAAGTCCGAAAAAGTCCGGGCCAGCGGATGAACATAGTTCGGAGCAACATTCATCGGGCTGATGGCAAACACCATCTCCCCAAAGCCGCGGATCAGGCAGTAGTGGATGCCATCCACACCCGCCCAGCCGATGATTTTGGCCCCCTTGGGGGTGCAGAAATAGGTTTCATCCCCGGCGCGCTTTTCAACCCCCAAGAGCGCCAGGTCAATGCTCTTTTTGGTAAAGTTCCGATAGGTCCATTCCATTGATTTTTCCTCATTCATAACCAGCACTGGCCTGCCGACCAGTGCTGATCAGCTCTGTGCCGTAATGCTCCGACCAAAAGCCGTTATCAAGTGAGATCGTGAAGAACGGCGTCATTTTGTTATATAGTTCTGTGTCTGTGGGTTTGGGAAGCCCCAGCAGAAAATCACAAAACTTCGGTGTCACATCGCCGGTGATGATCTTCCCATACTGCCAATCGGAATCTTTTTGCTTCCCGTATTGGAGCGCCAGATCTATGCACTCCGTTTCATCTGCCCAGCAGTGGATCTCAAATGTCTTCGCGGTTTTCAAAGCGTTGAACACATGGATTTGCCACCTGCTGTTGGTTTCCTCGGTGCCATCCAGTTCCACGAACCATTGCTTGGCGGCATCTTCCACGGGATAAGGCTCAGACTTGAGTTCACTAATCAATCCTGGCAGAACATCTTCTATATTCTTACGCTCCATAAGGCACTCCTCATTTATTTGTCCGTGAACCCTGCAGCAAAGATTTTGTGGCATATTATAATAACAATGTCTCAAGTATCAAGTGTACAGTAGTACAAAGTATTGGTGTCGGTATCATACAGTCCAACCGTGACATTGAAAGAGGAGCGCTCCAAAATGTCAGTCTCTTGGTCTTTCTGGCGATCTATCAGGATGTAGTAGCCATTTTGGATTTCTCGCACAAGCGGATTGCCGGTCCCGTCGTTGATAAATGGCCCAATACTGCTTGTTTCATCGTTCACTCCATACACCAGAGCCTGTACTGTTTCGTCCAGTGGGAATGCCTTCCACTCCGCATTCCCTTTAATTTCATCCAGAACACTAAGATCGCTGAAACTGAGGGCAACGCTCGAGACCCCATCGCCGTGGAAGCCGCCATGCGTATCCGTAGCAGATATTTCTTTTCCGCCCGATGCATCAATGCCAAGCTCTGCTGAAACGGTTTCTTGTACACTTTTTGAACCACACGCTGAAAAAGCGAAGAGGAAAAATAGAATTGCTAAAGAAAAGGCTGTCTTTTTCATAGTTCTTAATTCTCCTTACTCTTAGATACAACATTTTTCGACTCAAGACATCAAACTATTTCTGCTTTGACCGTTTTTTAGGATCAGGTCGCCGATCATACCGAAAAGACTTGCCACCACAAAACACCACATCCAGATTATCCACAGATTGTTCAAGCCTTCGCCGTAGTCATAACTGAACAAAGCGCCAGCAACAAACCCGCCAATGTAGCCGAGCGCAATCAAAGGCGGCGAGACCTTGTTTTTTCTTATTATGCCGGTGAACACAATTAGAAGCACACCTGCCAGGCAAAGAATGAAGGGGAACTCCTTCATGCCATGCAAGTCAAACAACAGGTATCGAAGTATGAGATAGGAAGCTAGGACTGCAGCCAGAGATAAATTGCCAATCGTTCTTTCTTTCATGGTTATTCCTCCTGCAGGGTGGCTTTCGCATACCGCCAACGCCATTCATTCCAAAACGCTATGTAGCCGTTTCTGGTAAACTCATCCTCTGGGATCTTTTTCGGTTGGCAGGACTGATAGTAGCCCGCCACCTTATCTGCAAAGTGGAGCACTTCTGCTTGATATTCACGCAGCGATATCCATTCTGACTGACCGGATGGGAGTATAAGCCGAACCCCATCGTTTTCGTGGATGACAGACCAGTCCAATCCATTATCGCATCCAGAAATCGTTACCTGAGATAAATCCTTATTCGCAATTAGAAAATGACCGCAGCACGGAACCATCTGAATATCATGTTCTGACATGACCTTATCCTCAGTCAAGGTTTTCAGCAGATAAAGCGCTGTCGCGCTGACGGTTCCGTCATACTCCAGCGCGGCATCCCCAATCCTTACCGTAACATGGCCGTGGAGGCAGAGATCTTCAGGATCATCCTCCGGCCCGCAAATCCAAGTGAATTCGTCAACGTCAATAAGAAAGGTTCCCAAAGTGTTCACCGCCTTTATCCTGTAATCTCCAAACAGTAAAATGATGGCCGATTGTTATCGTTGTTGTCCCAGTTCTCGGCGCTGATGATTTCTTTCATGTCACCTATGGTCAGTTCCTCCATCCGGAGCGTTCTTTTTCGGATATACGGCCTTTCATCGTATTCCCAGTAGCCCAGGAGCCATACATTCCAAATTTCCACGCAATCAGTCTGGAGCAGTGCTGATTGGATGTAGTCCATAATTTGCCTGGCTCGCCCATCGGTATATTGAGGTAACTCCAGAAATAGCTGAGAACAAAGCGATAGACTTGTATCGGCGGCGCCAAAAGCGCCAGGTGGTTGAGTTAAGTGATGACCTGCCAGGGGTTACTGCTATTTATGAAGGTGAGAACACGCTTGCCGCCTGTATCCTTAAACTCCCCGCACGGTATCGTGAAGTGATCCTGCTCCGATACTATCAGGGGTATAGTGTAAAGGAAGTGGCTGCAATCCTTGGACTGTCCCTTTCGGCAGCATCGAAACTTAACCAGCGCGCCAAGAACAGATTAAGAGAGCTGTATGAAAAGGAGGACAGATTGTGATCACCGATGAAATGCTGAGAATTGCCGCTGCTGAAGCCGATCAGGCCATCCGCGAATCGTTGCCGAGCCCAGAGGATTGTGACCACCAGTTTTCCTCTGAGTTTGAGCGCAAAATGAGGCATGTAATCCGCCGAGGACGCCATCCCGTGGTATATAAATATATGCAGCGCGTTGCATGCTTCCTAGTCGCCGTAACACTGATCAGTGCCTCATGGCTCACAGTGGACGCAGAGGCCCGCGGTGCCTTTTTTGCCTGGATACGGCATCAATATCAAAACTATGTGGAGTATCGGTTTAATGGGGTGGCCACTGATGAAGAAAAGACGACCAGTTTTGCTCCCACATGGTTACCCGATGGATATGAGGAAACTAACGCACAATCTTTAGGAAACACTTCTTACAGAACTTATAGCAACGGAAGCGGTGAAATGATTCATTTCATGTGCTCCTCCGGTGCAGACGCCACAAGCCTCTTTTTGGTTTCAGATAACATGACCACAGAGAAGGTAATCGTGGGAACACAGGAAGCTGATCTCTACCTGGATGCCGATCCCCAAAATGCAAATGCTTTGGTGTGGCAGTCTGAAGATGGGACTATTCTGTTCTGCATTTCGGCATCACTGACCAAAGATGAAATGGTCAAAATTGCAGAATCGATTACTGTGACCCCGTAGAATAATTGGCAGTATATAAAGCTTTGACTCAAAACTTGATGTCAAAATATTTCTCTATGTTATTGATTGGGAGGCAAGTATGGGTAACACAATCTTTTTTGTCGTGATCCTTTTTGTCTTTTTCCTTGCCATCGAGTTCATAATGATGGGGGCATTTCAGGCCTCCAGTTCCACAAAGACAAGAAGTATCTTAGGCAGCTTCTGCCGAATCTTTTTGATAACCTGCATTTTGGCTTATCTGCTCTTGGTTGGACTATTTCTCTTTGTTGGAGTCGATCTTCTCCTGAATGGGCAGATAAGCAAGGGTATCTCCCTATTGCTCAGTGCTGCTATTGTCGCAGTCTGCGTGTATGTGTGGTTGATACGTGGATGGATTAAGCATATTAGAGAAAAGCGCTGGAAGGACACTTAACACTTAATTAGAGGTATTTGTGAGGATGGAAAGAAAGCATTTTGGAATTATGTTGTTCTTGGTGGGAAGTATAGGATACTTGATTCTGAGCCTGTATCTGTCCATGAACCGATTTAATTACAACGGAATGACCGGCACCTATGCTGCCCTGCTCGGCAATGAACTGCTGGTTCCGTACATAATTTTTTGCGCTATGGGAATAGTTGGGTTCATCATTTGCGTGTACGAAACTTATTTTTGCAAAAAAAAATAATAGATGCATCTATTGGGAGTTACTGTATAAAGGGTGGTTTACGCTACCTACTACATTACATCGGCTGACGGTTCATTTGTGGCAAAAGTGATAACCAGCAGAGGGAAAGGAGTCATATATGCAACGGGGCATGGCGCTACGGGAAGCGCCATGCCCCATCTTATTCGGCCCCCCGACAAATGGGAAGTTACTTGTTCCTTTTTGCTTTAGCTGCTTTTATGCCCCAGCCAATCAACAATATAAGCCAAGCGCATAATCCTGCGATAAACCCTGTAGTCCCTATGCTTTCAAACTGCAATTTCAGCGCAACATTGAATATTTTTACAACAATAGTTCCACATAGCATCAAAGCAAGCAATAAAAGAACTTCCAATCCAATATATTTAAAAATTTTATTTTTCATAAATGGCCGCCTCCACAGCTTCTAATTTGTTGCCCTGTTTGTTCTTAATTATAACACATAAAGGAAATCGCTTTCAAGTTGTCCCTGGCCAGAAAGTAATTATACCTAGGGCGCACTTACTCACCACCCGCAAGCGGGCGGAGGTACTGCCTGACGGCAGCCGTGCGCTCTCCGAGGGGGACGCTCCAGCGGGCCCACGTCCTGCTGGTAGCACCGAAGCTGGGAGCCGTCAAAGGACCGGCTTCGGTGCTACCAGCTTCAGTGCTTTATGGTGGCCAAGAGGGGCTTAAGCCCCTCTCTTTCAAAATGTGTGCTTTTCAGGGGGAAAAACCCTTGACAAATCGCTTACTGGCAGGTGATTATATGAGAAACAAATTTACTTTCAAAGCCCAGTTATTCTGGGGCGTTATTATTGCCATTGTAAGCTGCACGCTCTCGTTTACTCTACAAAAAAGTTTCTTTATGAACGCCGCCTGGATCATATATGGGTTGATGTGGATTTTCCATCCTGTATACCCGGAAGGTTTTGATGATAAGCGTGGACGCCAACTTGCCCGGGTTGCCGGTATTATCTGTATCGCTATTGGGCTGATCGTAAAATTTGGGATTGGATGAAGCATATCCTGTACTTAACAGCAGGGTGATTCCTCAGTGAGGTAAGAAAGATGGGAAAGAAAACCATGTTATTGGGAATTGCAGTTATCGTGGCTGCGATTGCTCTATCGATTAGTAATATTATCGCTATTGTGGGAGGAATCGCAGGACTCTTCATTGCAATCATCGGATTTTTCATGCGTGACAAAGAGAAGTAGCACTGCGTCTGCAATATTTGAAGTGTAACACGAAAAATACAAATTGCTCTCTCTGGCGAAACACCGTATAATGAGATTTAAGATCACACAAAGCGAGGGTGCTTCGTTATGGCCAGAGTTTCCACAAAAGCGAACAAGAACATCTACCAAAGAATTCGGGAGGCGCTTCATCTAACCAGAGAAACAGCCAGCGATCTGCTGGAATCTCTTCCTCCTGAACGCATTGAAAAAATAGAGAATGAGCGGTCTCTCCCGCATCCGGATGAAGTCCTGCTGATGGCAGAAAAGTATAAACAACCCAACCTCTGTAACTATTACTGCGCCAATCAGTGCCCGATCGGGCAGCAGTATGTCCCAGAGGTCAAAGTCAAGGATCTTTCGCAGATCGTTCTGGAAATGCTGGCTTCTCTCAACTCTATGAACAAGCAGAAGGATCGGCTGATTGAGATCACTGCAGACGGAGCCATCAGTGAGGATGAGCTGGCGGATTTCATTTTCATTCAACAGGAGCTGGAACGCATCTCAATAACCGTAGAGACTTTGCAGCTCTGGGCAGAACGTATGCTGGCTACCGGCGCCATCGACGCAGAGCGGTATCAGGCATACAAAGAGAAACTGGAGAAACGGTAATCATCGTCGAAATTTGCTGCGTCAGTGGAAATAAGCACCTCTATTTTGCTGATTCTGTGCTGGCGATGTACAATATTTCTTGATACAATGAATTCATCAGCTAACAGTACAAAAACTGTTTTCTGTGAGGTGATAACATGGATGCGAGGAGAAGAATGCAAGCACTCCATTTGATGGACATGCTCCAAAGAAACCCCGCATACGCAAAAGCGCTTGGGATCGAGATCATCATGCAAAAGTTGGTTGAAGATAGGGTATCTCATATCGGCTATGTTTGGGGTTTCACAGAGCAGTGAAGCCCCTTTTCTGTACACGGAAAGAATTGGTATTCAATAGAACGGAGAGGAAGAAACGATCATCTATGAACTGTTATGATGAACAACTGCGCCAGCTTCAGGCTCAGTGTGCCCGAAAGAAAAAGCTAGTGGCCTCTATTGAGGAACTGCGTGTTCAGCGGGAGGCCTATGCGGCCCGTGCGCAAGAACTCCAGCAGATTATGGCTGACGAACAGGCAGATGTGGAGCGATTGGAGGGGCGGAGCCTGTCTGCGTTCTTCTACAATGTCATCGGGAAGATGGATGAGAAATTGACGCAGGAGCGGCAGGAGGCCTATGCGGCGCGAGTGAAGTATGATGCAGCCGCCAGAGAGCTGTCTGGTATTGAAGAAGATTTGAAACGGTATGAGGCTGAACTGGACTCGCTCCAGGGATGTGAGAATCGCTATGCCTCCATCCTACAGGAAAAGACTGCGGCAGTAAAATCAGCGGGCGGAAGCACTGCCGAAAAGATCCTCCAGTTGGAGGAGCGGAAAGGCTATTTGATGAGCCAGAAACAGGAATTGCAGGAGGCGATGGATGCCGGCAGCGCTGCTCTGTCTTGTGTGGATCAGATCCTGTCGGAACTGGACAGTGCGGAAGGCTGGGGAACCTGGGATCTCGTTGGCGGCGGTCTGCTCACAGATCTTGTGAAGCACAGCCATCTGGACGAGGCCCAGGCATCTGTGGAAACCTTGCAAACCCAGCTGCGCCGCTTCAAAACGGAACTGGCCGATGTGACGATCGATGCAGAGATTCGGGTCACCATTGATGGTTTCCTGCGGGTGGCCGATTATTTCTTCGACGGAATTTTTGCCGATTGGGCTGTGCTGGACCAGATCCAACAGTCACAGGAGCAAGTGCATCAGACAAAAAGTCAGATCAGCATCGTATTGGATCGTCTGCAAGTTTTGATGAATCAGACAGACGTGGAGATTTGCCACTGTTCTCAGGAAGTGGCACAGTTGGTCGCAAACGTATCCATGTAAAGCATTGCGTACACTAAGAGGAGGAGATAATGGAGAAATCAAATACCGTAACACAGGAAGTATATAAACTCTGGATCAGCCAAAATGAACACATCGTTTCATTTCATGAAGAAGAAGGCGACGACTATGAGCAATTGGTGTTCACAAATCAGAACGAGAAAATGGATTTTGTGTTCCAAAAGTCTTCCAACGGGTTTCGCATCCAATAAGAGTAATTCCACATAATCACAAGGAGATTTGTATGAGATTTGTCATTGACCATCTTTCAAAGCATTTTGAGAAAAAGGAGGTTTTGAAAGAGATCACATTCACTTTTGAGGAGGGCAAAATCTACGGTCTGTTGGGCCGAAACGGCGCCGGTAAGACCACGCTCTTCAACTGTCTAAATCGAGACATCCGGGCTGATGGCGGCACTTTTTTCCTGGATGAAAACGGTACGCCCAGAGAAATCTCCGCCGAAGACATCGGCTATGTGCTCTCCACCCCGACAGTACCTGAATTTCTTACCGGGCGCGAGTTCTTGAAGTTCTTTCTTGACATCAACGCCTCTTCCATTCAAAATCTCCGGTCGTTGGACGAATACTTTGACATGATGAGCATTGCTCCAGAAGACCGGGACAAGCTGCTGAAGGATTACTCCCATGGCATGAAAAACAAAATGCAGATGCTCATCAACATCATTGCCCAGCCCAAGATATTGCTGCTGGATGAGCCGCTCACATCTCTGGATGTGGTGGTGGCAGAGGAGATGAAACAGCTGCTCCGTTCCCAAAAGGATGGCAAAATCACCATTTTCTCTACCCACATCATGGATCTGGCCTTGGATCTGTGCGATGAAATTGTGCTCCTCAGCCATGGTGTGCTGGAGGTCGTAGAGAAATCCAATCTGGACAATCAGGAATTTAAAGAAAAAATTATTGCGGCACTGAAAGAGGAATCCTATGCTTAATACATTGCGGCTATCCTTTTCCCTAAAGAACACCTATCGGGTGAATGCCATCCTGCACTCTCTCAAACAGATCCCGCTGCTGAAACGCCTTTTGCCGGAAACTCTGTATCAAGTGCGCGGATTGAAGGTCTTTGCCAATGTTCTGACGGCGCTCTGGGAACTGATCACCATTTTTCTCTTCAAGTACCTCTACTTCTTTATTATGGTCTGCGGTTTGGAACTGATCCGTCCGGAGCTTCAGTCCAAAGAGGCATTTCTGCACGTCCTATTGCTTCTGACGCTGATAGGCTCTTTCATGCACACCAATATGTTCGATGCAACACGGGACAAATACTATGCCATGATCCTGCTTCGAATGAATGCCCGGGAGTACACTCTGGTCAATTACGGATATTACCTATTAAAGGGAATTGTCGGTTTCCTACCATGGGTACTTGTGTTCGGTCTTGGCCGGGAAGTCCCTTTATGGCTGTGTCTGTTGATCCCGTTTGCCGTTGCAGGAACAAAGCTGGCGGTGGATTCCTATTCTCTGTGGGACTATGCGCAAACCGGCCATGTACGCAACGACAGCAAATGGAAAAAATGGCCATGGCTGCTGACTGCCGTCCTGTTGGCTCTGGCCTATCTGCCCTTGCTGGTTGGGGCCGTGCTGCCGCTCAAGGTATCTGCTGTTCTGTGGGTCCTCTGCATCCCGGCAGGATTACTGGGGCTCCGCCAGATCCTCTTATTCCGTTATTATCGGGAGATCACTCAGGAACTGCTGGCTGGTCTGTTTACCCAAATTGATGCGGTTCAGAAGGCGGTGAAAACCGCGAATGAAAAAGTTATCTCCGCAGATCTCACCATCACCAGTCAGAAAAATGGATTTGAATTTCTCAACGAGCTGTTCATCAAGCGGCATCGCAAGATTCTGTGGCGCTCAACGCTCCGGATCGCTGGGATCTGTGCCATCCTCTGTTGTGGAGTTCTGTTTCTCATGGCCTTCAAACCAGAGTTGAAGGCAGACATCAACGAGATGGTTATGACTTGGCTTCCTTACTTTGCCTTTATTATGTACCTGATCAACCGTGGCACTGGCTTCACCAATGCGCTGTTTATGAACTGTGACCACAGTTTGCTGACATACTCGTTCTACAAGCAACCCAAGTTTGTGCTGAGGCTGTTTCAGATCCGGTCGCGGGAAATCATCAAAATCAATGCCGTGCCGGCTCTGGTCATCGGCGCCGGGCTCTCGGCGATTCTGTATGTGTCCGGTGGCACGGAAAATCCATTGAACTATGTAGTCCTGGTGTGTTCCGTGACAGCTATGAGTGTCTTTTTCTCTATCCACTATCTCACCGTTTACTATCTGCTCCAGCCCTACACGGCGGGGACGGAGATGAAAAGTGGTACCTACCGCATCGTCATGGTCCTGACGTATGTGGGATGTTACGCCCTGATGAATCTTCGGCTGCCCATTTTGGTGTTCGGTGTTGCATGCATCGCCTTTTGCGTGCTGTACTGCGCAGTTGCCAGTGTGCTGGTCTATAAATACGCACCTCGAACTTTCCGGCTTCGAACATAAGGATACTGAAGAAAAACAGCTGGTGTCTTCCATCAGGAGGCACCAGCTGTTTTTTACACAAAAGAATGGAATTCCTTACATGTCTTGAGATATGCGCGTGCTTTGGCAACCCATGCGGTTACATGGTTAGCTGGGGCTCCCATAATTTGTCCAATCTCCCGGCTTGTATAGCCCCTTGCTTTCAGTCTTAGAGCACGGATACCTTTGGCGGTCACACCTGAAACCTCATGTTCTGCTTTGTCAAGCAAAGTGTTGAGATCAATATAATCAATCTCTGGTAGTGCAGCCTTGGTAACAGATTGCCCCATGATATCCGGGTCAGTCAAAGCTTCTCTTGTGGTTCGGACTGAGGCATACTCCAAAGCAGAACAGATCTCATTCCAAATCAAACGATACGCATAAGTGGAGAATACCCCGCCCTTATCTGTTGCTGCAGCTTTGCACAATCCGATACATCCGATCTGAAATAGATCATCGTAAGAAAACATACCCAATTGTTGGGGACTATGTACTTTGTCGTGGATGACTTTATGAACCAGTCTGAGATTCTCTGTAACAAGGGTACACTGTGCGTTGTTCAGTTTCATGAAAGCGCCTCCTTGCTGGATCGAATTGCAGCACGCTGCGCATACTGCTGTAGCATACGAGTGCTCTCATCTATGACCTTACGGCAGGAATACTCACTCAAAAAACCGATATGTGCCTGTGATTGAGGCGCCTGAAGGAGAGCGGCAAGCCAGACATAGGCATCTCTCTTTGTCATGTATCCGTTCTGATGAATTGCATCAAAACAGCGATGGGCTTGAATTCTTAATGCCCTCAACTCACGGTTTGCTGGAGTGCCTAATGGCTGCGCGGTGCCAGGCCGCGTGCGGACATAGGTATCGCACTCGGGATAGTTTCTACAAACATACAGAGTATTGTGCTGCGAATTGTCTTTATAGATCCCATCGGCGCTCCGCAGAATCATTGGTGCCCCACAATAAGGGCAGCGCATTTTACTAGGATTATTCCCTTTCTTTTTGTTTTTTCTCATTATGAGGTTCCTCTATTCAGCTAAAAATAGAAAAAGAGCCGGAAAACCGCATGGGAAACAAGATGGCAAAGGAGATTTCATATTCATCTCCAGCATCTTGCTGATCCCAGCAGCCTTCCGGCTCTAAAATGATCAGATGTGACTTGCGCCGTGTGGATCGCTCATTGCGCGAAATCCGATACAGTTCCCCGCCCGCAGGGAGGGTCTGACTCCGGGAGCTCTTCCGAAGAGACTGTATGCCTGAGCGCAAGCCCCTGCCACATCTTCAGAATAGCATACCAAACGGCGATTGTCAAGCCTATTTGTTATATATTCGATTATAACAATGTGATTATTACCAATCGTTTTGTATGTTGCGTTTTAAAATCAGTCTGGGAGCGTTTTCATCGTTTCCCAATATTGCAGTAAGCAATACCACCTCCTATCCCTACACAAACGCCTATAGCAAAAACCAACACTCCGACCATCACAAATATCGGCCATGTTTCCTTGTCTGCGTTCATGTCACGTTGGTCCTCCTGGGCCAGTGCGGAGGACACACCTGTTTCCTCCGGGAGCGTAACCGTCAGCGTATCATCCGACAGATTTGAGAGAAGATAATTTTTGCTTCCGCCTATCTCCAAATGGAGTATTCCATTTTCATCAACTTGGATGGTGTCTGGATAGAGCCCCATATCTGTACGGAGCTGAAACTCGGTGCCGGCCCAGTCTATGCCCAATTGAATTTCAAGGTACGACGGTTCCAGTATTTGCAATTCGGTTCCGTCGGTATCCGCATAAGCTGTTTGGCCCATAAAGATGCATAAACAAAGGAGCACCAGTAATATGGTTGTTCTCGCTTTCAT
Organism: Gemmiger sp. An120; assembly: GCF_002160955.1. Lineage (GTDB taxonomy): Bacteria > Bacillota > Clostridia > Oscillospirales > Ruminococcaceae > Gemmiger_A > Gemmiger_A avium. Next base: position 98,742 of record NZ_NFLN01000001.1, on the reverse strand, counting down.
TCTGCCTCCTCTGGATATTAAGGTCACGATGATTTGATCAGTTCATTCAAAACCATGTCAACTTCATCGTAGGAATTGATAGAAAGGTTTGTTTCAGCCAAGTAAGATAATGTTCTCGACCATTCCGGAAGAGAAACACTATCTTTATTTGGCATACAGATCAGCTTGAGTATTGTATTGTGACGGTAATACATCACAAGGCGCAGATTTGATACCACAGTATCCTGCTCCCGCGCCAGTCTATCCAACAGATGCTCCGTCTGTCTCATCCCCTTTGTGAACGCCAATACAGTTCTACAAATAATCACTCCGCATTCGTTTCAACCGCAACAACTACTGTTCTGGCTCCGTCCCAGTCATATGCACAAGTGATGAGTGTAAGTAGTGTGAGGTCGCTATTGGGCATGGCATCGGTATCCTGCAGCATTTGCTCTGCAAATGTAAGGAAGTCATTATCGCTTTGGAACATGGTTTGGTTAAACGGAAGTTGTGTTAAGTCCGTTTTCATCGCGGACACAACGCGGAAATAGCGTGTGCTATCTGCCGTATGCAGTATAATCTGTGAATGCTCTTCGCGGAATTCTGCATCAAACATATTGCGAAGGCACGCAAACATCGATCCATCCGACATGTTGTGACCAAAAATCACCAAATTGCGTGAATCAAGTGTACAGTCGTATTGAAAAAACAGGCTGCCTGCCATACGCCAAGTATCATCGTAATTGCGTCGGAGATAGTGCTCCGGATCATCCTCACTGCTCTGCAGAACAGGATAATCGATTACTGTCCCCGGCACAGTGAGCCAAGCTTTGATATCCGGGTACTGCCGCTGCATAGCGAGAATATCTACGGAGGACTCCTCGCCAACAGAATCTCCGGGGCTTGTGGCCCCGGAGACAGTTTCAGAATACTCATCTTTTAGTTCCGCAGCATCCCGGGCGGTCAGCTGCGGTCGGACAATCATAAGCCAGATCAGGCCAATCAAAGAAATCCCCAGTATTCCATAGAGAAATCCTTTTAGAAAGTACCTCATTGCTCGTGATCCTGCTGTTCCTGCTTCGAATCATCATTGCGCAGGGCAAGGTCGCGCTTGCGGCTCATGACCAGAATACCGACAGCGGCTCCAGCTGCTACAACACCGAGCGCAACCGGCAGCCAGGGCAGGTCACCGGTCTGAGGCAGTGTCGGCGGGGTCGGAGTCGGGGGTTCCGGAGTAGGCTGCTCAGGAGTGGGAACGCGGCTGTCATACATGATGACAGTCTGGATCTCGCCAGTGGGTTTGACCTCAAACTCAATCTTCTCTGCGACCAGATACCCATCAGGTGCGCTCTCCTCGATCAGCACATACTTGCCGGCGGGGAGTTTTTCGATGTAGTAGGGCTTATCCGAGGAGACCCAGCTGGCAACCACATTGCCGTTCTCGTCTTTGATGACCAGGTGGGCACCAGGCAATTCCTGCTTGGTGGTGATGTCCTGCTTGGAAATCTCAACACGGATGATATCATCACGCATAACCACCATGCCGTCTTCCATCTTCTCCCAGTGGTCAAAGATCAACCAGTCCTTACCGGTGCAGACATAAACATCTGCAGCATTGATGAGATCGCCGTCCTCATTCTTACTCTGAACCAGTTTGAACCGGATGTCTTCTGCAAGCGCATAACCGGGTGCCGGGTTTGTCTCGGTCAGGGTATATACCTTGTCGAAGAGCAGACCGCGGATCTCCACAGGTTCTTCACCACTGATCCATTCCCGGACCACATTGCCGTCCGTATCTTTGATCGTGAGTTTTGCTCCGGGAAGTTCCTCATCCCCAGTCAGCTCGCGCTTGGAAACGTGGAAGGACGTAGCATCATTCTGGAAAGTCGATTCAATGGTGACAGTAGCGGATTCTGCGCCTGCATAGGTGAAGGTAATCTCTGCATCCGGAGCGTCCAGATAATAGCCGTCCGGCGCCTTAATCTCGCGAATGATATAGTTGCCGCTGTTCTTGGTGTGATCAGCGTCAGTGCCGTAGATGTTTTCAGGGATATAGACGCCATCGACACCATAGTACTGGCCGCGCATCGGCAGATCGCAAATGAAGGTGGTGTGACCGTTTTCATCCGTCGGCGCAGAGGTAGCAATCAGATCCCCGGCGTGGAAGAGCAGTTTGCCATCTGCATTGTAGATATTATCAGTGGTAATCAGATTGTAGACAGCACCTGCGACCAGTTCACCAGTTTTGATATCCTTCTTGTAGATATCAATCTCAGGTTTCACGCGATCATTGTGGAATTTCAGGGTCTGCTGCTCAGTGAACTCTGCATTTGCATCCTCTGCATTGATGATCTCAAACTCGGTCGTGGTGGTATTGCCGTTCTCATCCGTGCTGGTGATGCTCTGTGCCATAACCACGCTGTTGGTCTGGTTGTCCCAAGTGAAGACAACATCGTAGCTCTGAGCAGTGCCGGTATAACCATAGGGCGGCTTGGTCTCCTCAATGTGGTAGCTTCCAAGCGGCAGAGTCACGGTGACTTCTCCGATCGTACCGTCGTGGATCACACTGAGGAAATCGTAGGTGGCCTGAGTGCGGCCAGGGCGGAACACGTTGATATCGCTGGTGCCGTCGCCGGTGGTGACTACGGCCACAACGTCGCCCTTGGCATACCACAGGGTACGGTTGCCTTCGGCATCAGTCTGCCGATCCTGGGTATAGATATCATCATTGGCAGTAATGGTATACTGCGCACCAGGAATTGGACGATCTTCATAAACAAAATGTCCAGGACGCGCCATGCCGGAGTATTCAGGATCAAGGATGTCACCCTCATCTTCCTGCCAGCCCAACAGGACTTCACCGATTTTTCGAATGGTGAGTTTGCCGAGGGTCTCGTGGTTGATGTACTCTTGGGTGAGAATGTACTCATCCATGCCGTTGACGGCATTGCCAACCACTTCCCACGCAGAATCCGAAGAGATCTCGAACTCTACAGAATACCGCTCATCGTTCAAGAATCCGTTCGGGCCTTCCAGCTCTTCAATGAGATAACGCCCCAAAGGCAGTTTTTCGGGCGTCTTCATCATACCATTCTCATCGGTATAGAACACATCGGTTTTGACAGTGGGATCACCGCTGTCGGGGTCGATCATGGACAGGCGTTCCCTGCTTCCATCATCATTAAGCTTATAGATGGCAAATGCAGTATTGGCCAGCTTGACAGCCTTGCCAGTCTCGGCGTCCACCTTGACTAGCTTCAAGTAGCCTTCCATCTCCTCATCCAAGATGTTGTAGGTCACATAGCTGTTGCTGGGCTCTGTTACACTACCATTAGGCTGACAGAAGATACTCTGGGGCGTGTCGCTGTCCACCGTAAAGCCAAAGGGATCGGCCTGGAACACATCTTTCGGGATAGTGGTCTCAACGACCAGATACTGGCCATAGGGCAGGCCGGTCACACGAATGATGCCTTCCTCATTCGTGTAAATTTCGCTCAGACGATATTCGTTGGTCGTGCCAGTAGGTACCCAGCCGAGACCGCTGCCGTTGGCGAAATCGCCTGCATCGGTCAGAGTCGCGTTATAAGCGTACACCAGCTCGGCCTCGCTCTCGAACATCCGGGCGATTGCCTGGGCTTCGCCAGTGAAATCATATTTCAGAGTGTCGGGGTCGTAGTTGTCCTTGCGGTAAGCGTCCAGTACGCTCTGGATGTTGTAGCTGCCGTCCGGGTTGCGGGTGAACTGGTCTGCCTTGCTCAGGTCGGGGATGCGGTAGACGGTAAAACCAGCGCCTTCCAGCTTGGGAGCGGGGCTGCCCGGGCCGGTGGTGCTTACCAGTTTGCGCAGTTCGAAACCGCCCTTCAGCACGGCATCCAGGCTGTGTTCGCCTTCACGGACTACATAACCGGATTCATCACCATAGGACAGGGTTTCGTAATGGTTGATCTCATCACAGAGATAGCCTTCTGCATAGCTCAGGTAATAACCATCATAGGTTTTGAAACCTTCCGGCGAACGTCCCTCCGCTACAGCGGAATACTGGTTTTTGTAGACATAGTCGGTGTATTCGCCATAATACTCCTCCAGCGGAGAGTACTCACCAGTAGGCTCCAGTTTGCGGTTCAATTCAGGATACTGACCGGTGATGTAGAACTTGCTGTTGGTATCCACGGGCAGCACAAGGCCGGTAGCCCGCTCTACCAGGTAGTATTTGCCCAGGTACAGATTCCCGAAAACCAGCAGCCCGTCTTTGATCTCGGCGCTCGCCACCAGATGATCTTTGGAAAGGATAGGCAGGTAGGAATCATCCCAGCCACTGTTGGTGCGCACTGTGGTATGCCAGATGGGATTGCCGTCCTGATCGGTGATCTTGCTGTAATCAACCACACCACTCACACCATCAGGGTGGAGAATATCCTCGGCGGCATAAAGGTCGTAAACGGCCCCTTCAATGCTGGCTTCGCCATGGGGCGCAGTACCGGGAACTTCCCAGTCTTCACCATTCTCGGCCACCGGGGTGGGACGCAGCTGATCCAAATCGGATTTCGCCAGGATGATCTCGCCCAGAACGCGGTCATTTTGGAAAACATTGTCCTGGGGAATCATGGTGTAGCTGTCCTCGTTGTTTGCGAGGCCGGTGCTGTCAGTCACATAGGTTCGACCGGCATCCTGCGGCCGACCATAAATGGTTACGGTTGCTTCTCGTCCGTCGAAGGTCAGCTTTGTGCCGCCGGTATAGCTGGTGGAAATGTCAGCATTGTAGTCGGCGTTATCCAGCCATATCACACTGCCGTCTTTATCCTTGGTGATTTCGATATAGTAAGCACGCTTACCAAACGGAGTACCGGGCTCACCTGGATGGTCAATATCTGTCCAATCGCCGAAGTAGCCGTCCGGCGCTTTGGTCTCGACGATGATAAAACGGCCCTGGTTGCGCTGGGTGTAGTACATGGTCCGGGAGGTATCGAACTCGGTGCCATAATCGGTGCTGTTGGCGACGGAATAAGTTCCATCCTCATTGCGGACCATATGGTATCCGTTATAGGTGGGTGCTGTTGCTTCGCGCGGCTTTTCAGCGTGGAACGGGATATACATCTGAGAAACAACATCCCATTCGAAGACCTCATATTCCGCATCAGAAGCGATCGTTTCGCCGGTTTCGCTGTCCGTTTTCCGGATATTGACCTGCAACGACCATTCATCGTTTCGCATGAGGTATTCATCCGAACTGTCCATGGGGACCGAGATGGTCTGCTTGCTTCCATGTTCACCATCGTAGAACTCAAATCCTACCGGGACGACCGTCTCATCGAAACGGAAATCAATGCTGGCCAGCTCGCTTTTGGCCGCAGCAATGGCTCGGTCTACCATGCCTTGGGCTTCGGCGCGCAACTCAGACTCTGCGCTGGCCTTGGCACTGGCCGCTGCTGCGTCTGCCTCAGCCTGGCTGGAATACGGACCCTCGCTCCCACTACGGCTGCTGGTGGAGGTCTTGGTCACACTGTAGTGCAAACTCCAGCTGGCGCTGGCGTCACCGCCGTTGTTCTGGAACTCATCGTCCATCGTATGGCCGCTGGTGGTCACAGTCTGCTTTTCCGCCGGAGTGATGCTCCAATTGCCACCGTCAATCGTACCACCCTTTTCCAAGGGTTCAATCTCAATGGTGGCACCGTCCACTTTTTCGCCGGTTTCAAGTTGCTGCTTGTCTACGTTGACTGTGTAGTTCGCATCAAAACTGCCGCTGGCAGTCTGGGGCGAAGCCGACCAACTGGCGTAATACTCGGCACCTGCGGGAGGAACGTCCGGATCAATGCTGCCAGTGGGAGGTCCGATCAGTGCAACAGTCTGCCAGCCGGAAATAGGGGGTTGGTAGATGTAGGTATAATAGTCACTTTCCGCCACATAAGTGGATACACCGTTGCTCATCTGCTCGAAGGAACGGATATAACTCTGAGCCGGAACGCTGTCAGGATAGTTGGAAATAATCCAACGCTGTACCTCATCATAGACGGAATCCATAGCAGCATCGGCACTCATCAGACCGAGAGACAGCTGGCCCAAACCGCCCCAAATATTTACTTGGTTGCTAAAATGATCGCCGGGCGTGTACTGGGCCGCCGTTACGATGGAAGTGTGCGAATAATTGTAGGTAGGACATCCGTTAGGACTGCCCTTCGCACCGTGGGTGCAGCAGTATGCTTCCTGCCCGTTAAACCAAATCAGCCATGAACCATTTACTTTCTGCACACTCGTGATTTTACCAGTCTTTACATCCGGCTCGGGGCGTGCTTCGTAAGTGCTGATTCCATTGGCCTTCGTCGGCTGTGTCTCCGTTTCACCTTCCAGATGGACATTCAAGGTCTTTTCCAGACTGGAACCATCCGGAGCGTTGTAGCGGAATGTCACGGCAAAATCGTGGTCTGCCTGCACATAGATGCCGGTCGTGACTGCAGAAGATTCTACATAACTGCTGTTCAGAATGGCAGCAGTGGTCTGCTCATCTGCCGGATTGCCGGAATAGTCCAGCAGGATCACATCTTCAGGCAGGATGATCTGCGAAGTGCTGTTGTTGGCGGGATATTCAACCTGCACAAAGATGGGCACAATGGCAAAGGACTCGCCGGCCTGACGGTGGACTGTGATGGACAGCCCATCCGAATTCAGCGCCTCGGAATCCATATAGCCAATGGCAACCGACGGGTCATCGTTCCAGTGGCTGATGCCAATCTTGGTGTCACCAGTCGCAACGGGAAGACCATAGCTGCCCATATAGCTATCTGTGGGTGCATCAGGAAGATCCCCATACAACATCTGGTGAATCTCTTCCAGATCGGGAGGAGATCCGGCATCGTCACCACCATCCCCTTCGCTCGGAACAGAGGGATTCTCGATGGTCGCCTGCATGGTTACAACCAGCGCAGCAAGTGCGGAATACGCAGCCGCTACGGCCTCGTTTGCCTTTTCTTCCTCCGTAAGGGACAGGTACAGGTCTTCCGCAGCAGTTACCGGAGCGGAGGCTTCGTCTGACAACACCGTAGCTTCGTCCAGAGCGGCGATAAGATCAGGATTTTCTTTATCTGCCTGCCAGGCCTGGCTTGCCAGCGCCCAGCTGTTGACTGCCGAGAGAATGCTCTCACGATCGAGCGCATCTACAGCGGCGATAAAAGCCTGTGCCTGTTCACTCAGGGTCGGGGAATCCGGAGCAGGCTCCTCTGTGCTGGTACTGGCACTCTCGGAAGTTGCTGCAGAACTCGCTTCGGATGCGACTTCCGATTCCGGTACAGAACTGGAGTCCGGCTGCGGCTCACTTGCCGACTCAGACACAGAACTGACCTCGCTCGAAGCAGGGATTTCTTCAGCGAGCACAGTCGCCGGCATCAGCGACATACACATAAGAAAAGCAAGGAGCAAGGCCGTAAAACGGTGCCTAAACTTGTATTTCTTCATAATTTCCTCCATAAAAACAGGCGCCTGCCATAAAGCAGACGCCCAAAGATGATTGATTCGGTTATTCAAAGGTGACAACCCAGTAGGTATATTGCCCCTGGTCGGTCGAGCAGAACCAACAGCCAACGCCCATTTTTGTGAACTGGTCACTGACAATGTTCGCATAATGGTCCGGACTGTTCTTCCAGGCTTCGCAGACAGCGGCGGCGGACCCGATCGGACCACGAGCACAGATCTCACTGGCTGTTACCATACCGGAATGGTCAAAGGGACCACCGGCGACAAAGCTCTCACACCGCGAGCTGGCCGTAGTACTCAGACTGTCGTCCATCTCCAAAGCGCCAAGCCCGACCGATGCGCGAATTGCGTTGATACCGTCCTGCACTGCCCAGTATGCGCTGTCAGTGCTGTCGATGTACCACCATTTGTCCGTCCCCTCAGCAACACTGAACGGGATTGCACCAGTGGCAACAGTCTCGCTTGGTGCGGTCGTCTTGTCGGCTTGCACCGTTGACTCCGGGGCGGGAGAGGCTTCCTCAACCGGCTGTACAGAACTGGAAGGTGCAGAACTCGGAATCGGATTAGGAGTTGCGCTCGGATCAGGAGCTGCGCTCGGCTCAGGGGCGCTCGTGGCAGCGGATTCCGGTTTGTCCGGAGATGGTGCAGGGGTTGCCTCCGAAACACTCACGCTGCTTTCGCAAGATGAACTTTCCGAAGATTCAGCTGCAGGTGAGGCATTGCTGCAACCTGCCAAAATCAGAGCTGACAGGATTACCGCGATCAGTTGTACTTTCATGTCACATCCTCCTTGTGCTTTTTCCTTATTACACGGATATGGCACAGCATTTACAACGGCTCAGCCGGATTTCAGCATATCGTAGCCTCTGTCTGCCTCCTCGAAGCACCGATCCAGGATTTCCTGAAACCGATTTTCATCCAATTCAGTGTCCAGCCAATGCGTGCTGCGGTAAGCATAGCACCCCACGTCCTGATTGATCGCATGGCTGCCAAGCACGCTGGTCAAGTTCAATTGGTTGACCAGCCGCTGTTTCTTGGCGCTACCCGGGTGATTGATGCCCTTCGCCAGACTGATCACCAGCAGCGGATGCAGCGGAGAAATAGACACCTGCATGTAGTAGCCTTGGTAGGGCGCTGTCAGCGAAGTTTCATCCTGATCCTCGACCGGGAGCACCTGTGTAAGCATGACACGCGCATGTTCCGCCAGTTCTTTGCGGCGCTGTTGTTCTTCTTTGCTCATGAAATAGTTCATAATTATCCCCCCTTTCACCGCGGAGTAGCCACATGAGTGATGGCTCCCCAAATGCGGTTGGTCTCATGGTTGATTCCCAGGATACGAATCGTCACCCGGGCGCCTCTGGGAGGACGGCCTCGTTTCGGGTAACTGCACAGACAATCGATGCCGCCATCCAAAGCCACAAAAACCCCTGTGGTGTCCACCATACTCACGGTTCCCACATACCGGTTACCTACAGAGTATCGGCGCAACGCCTTTTCATACGGGTTTTCACCGGCATGCTTGATGGAGGCGGCGACACGAATATGTTCACGATCACTGCGATCGATCCTGAGAATCTTGACCAAAATGCGCTGCCCGGGCTGGTACACGGCACTGGCATCCAGCATGCGCTGGTAGCTCAGTTCCCTCAGCGGGATGTAGGTTTCAAGCCCGAACAGATCCACAAAGATACCGGCTCTGATCACCGACACAACACGGGCTTCCGCGCATACGCCCTCATACAGCAGATTGTTCCCATCTCGGTCCGTACCGAAATAATAGGAACGGCGGCGGGCTGCCATAGCTTCCAGACGACTGGCTACTGCAATACCGGCTTCGCCGTCAATTCCTTTGACGATGTAGTCCACTTCTGCACCAAGCCGCTTGGTCAGAGTATAGTGCAGCACTTCTTCTTTGGACCTTCCGCGCAGATCGTCAGGGATTTCCACAGCCTCTTCTGCCGGAATCATAATTTTGAAATCACCGTGGTACAGGACTGCAAGGGACCGTGTGGGATTATCCGTAGGCCGCTCCACACCCTGAATAGTACCCGTCAGGATGCGTTTTGTTTTCATGGACTCGACCAGGTCCAGCAGTGCATCCCGGGCTTTATCGGCTTCGGTCTCTACGCTGAGCTGGCCATCAATGGAAACGGCGGTGGGTTTTGCTTTGGTGCGGCGGCGCCGAGGTGCGGCGGGCTTTTCAGTTTCACCGCCAGACGCTCTTTTCTCAGACTGACTTTTGCGGGAGCGACGGGATCGTGCCTTCGGCGCCTCTTCAGCCGGGATGCTTGCGCTTTCAGAGTCAGTCTGGAGGATGGGCACTTCTTCAGCCCCTTCGGCGTCGTCTTCTGATGTCAAAGCCTCCGTAGACTCCATTTCAGAATCAGTCTGGGAGAAGGCGGTTTGCGCTTCGCCTTCAGACACCTGATCCAAAATTTCTGTCGATTCCATTTCAGTCTGGGGAATCGCCTCAGTCAGAACATTCATTTCGTCATTCATTTGGTGCCTCCGTTATCATTAAAAATCTTCCGGCGGTGATGCTGAGCTGTACAGACTCGGTCGCATCTTTTTCCGTTCCGGTTTCGGTTCTGGGACGGGTTCTGGTATCGTGCGGGTTATAGAGGGTTGAGGAGTATAATCCAGAATACTGCGTTTCTCAATCTGAGCTGCCATGGGGAGCCTGGTGTAATCCAGCTTGTTCAGCTTCAAAACATTGTGGCCACGAATGATTACCAGGAGTTCTTCGTTCGGTAGCCGAAGGACCTCGTCAGGTGTGAGCAAACGCCGTTTGCCTTGGCCTTCCGTGTGCCGGTATTGCGGTATCATCTGCGCAACGGCGAGGGTTTGCCGAACCGTCATCGTGGTATTGATTTGGATACTCATGTCGCCGCTGCGCGCAGAAAAATATTCGGCGCTGATGTCATCGGTGCAGCCGAGCATCAGCTGCACATCAGTATTACCCAGGATCTCAGCCCAGAGATTGTTTGGGTATCGATTCTGAAGTTGGCCAAGGCTTTGGATAGCAAGCATGACATAGATTGCACGACTTCGGATCACTGAAAGGGTTCTTGCGAAGTCCGAGCCGTCAGCGGCGCCGCCGAGTTTCCCGACGTTGTTGAACTCGTCGAAAACCAGATTGACAGGGACGGCGCAGCGCATCTGGGGAGTGCTGTCCGCATAGCGAACCAGTTTGATGAACAGGAACGAGAAGAACAGCGATGACAGAAAGGCCATCGTGGCATCCTGGTCACTGAGGATCACAAAGTATGCGCATTTCCGTTTCCCGGGCTCCGTGAGATCTATGTCGTTTTGGCTGATGATCCGGCGCACGGCTTCGTTCTGGAGAACCTGTAGCCGCGTGCCGAGGCCGAGAATAATGCCTGAACGAACCGTGTCACTTGCCTGGGAAAACAGATTGAATGGTGCCCTGGCTGGATGGTCAATTGGCAGTTTCTCGAACATGGCGGTCAACTGTCGCTCGTTATTTTGGGTGAGCAGCTGATACACAGCGGCCAGGTTTTTCTGGTCCGGGCTTCTGGTTCGGTCCTGATCCACATAGAGGATGAGAGCCCTGAGCAGATTGCCCTCGCCGTTATCCCAGAAGTGGTCCCCTTTGCCTTCGCTGGTATTTCCAATGATTACATTGGTCAGGACCTGAGCAAGAAGAGTATCGCCATTCAAGTCGGACATGCAATTCCATGAATCCCCGTGCTGCGGGTTGACCAGATTGAAAACCCGCACCTCATATCCGTTCTGTTGAAACAGCGCGGCAAGATCTCCGTACATCTCCCCTTTTGGATCTGTGATAATCGTGGATTCACCGCGCCGGATGATGTTAAACAGCGCCGGACGAATCACGGCTCGGGATTTCATCGTTCCTGACGAGCCACAGATGGTAATGTGACGATTGAGGCGTGTATCGACAGGCAAACAAATAGCCTTGCCATCTTTTTCACCCAGGATAATACCCTCGGCCTGCGGGATGGGCTTGGCCTCAAGGACCTGCCGCATTTCCTTATCGCTCATCCAGGATGCTGTGCCATACGTTCCTTGTTTGCTTACCGAAAAGCCTCTGGGGTCATTCGTTTTCCCTCCGAAGCGGTCATGCAGCTTTATGTAAGCAGTGAGCCCGCCACCGGCAAGTAGGATAAGCCCCAGGCTTTTGAGCCCTCCGATGCTGAAGGTGTTTTTTATGCATGGCCCCACCGACCAATCAACAGGCCGCATAACAGTCTGTCCGCTCATACCACCATTTGATTGCCATTCTTCGTAATTGTTGAGCGTCTGGCCGAGCAAGCCGCTGATATAGAGCAGCATGAATAGCGCAAGCAATACGGTCAAACTGATCACGATCCGTTTGAGCGTTTCATTCACGGGCATCCCTCCTCTCTGTGAAACTGATCCAAAACTGCATTCAGCGATATAACCTTTAAGGTCACCTCCGGCGGAAGATATTCCCGGAGCAGTTGCATCTGTTCTGGAAAACACAGCACCTCAAAAACTCCGTTCTGGATTCTGATGGCTTCGCGGAAGCGGATCAGTCTCGCAAGATCGCCATCCAAGTGGGACAATACATATTTGCCGTCAATGTAAGCGTCATACTCCAAAGTGCCCCGGCCATACGAACGAACATCTGCATCAAAGAGCAGGTCCATCAGGCGGTTGTTCCAGTTTTGGATGGTAAACAACCGCAACAGGCTTGCCCCAAACTCGTTCAGTGGTACGAAATGTACATGCTGATAAATGGAGTCAAACCGGAACTCAGGGCGATGGGTGCGTTCGGATTCCAGCAGGGTATCCATGGCCGTCATCTCAGACTCACCCATCAAAACCGCAGAATCGACTATCTCAATGCCGGCATTCAACCGGGCTATTTCCTGGAGACTCAGACGGGACTTGAATTCGCCCATGCCGCTCCATTTCATGATAGAGCTTCGCGTGTTATAAATCGCATAGCATCCACCGGGGTAAAACAGCGCGCCCACGGTTCGGGTGAACATGGTCTTGTTCTGTTCCGATGCGTTGATTTTCTTCAGATCTCTTGCAAGGTACAGGCTTGGCCGCTCCGATACGGTATGCTGGATGGATTCCATCTGCAAAGCAGGGAGAAGATAAGGCACGATTTCGATTTCCGATTGTGCGCACAATGCGGTCGCCTCAGCCACACGATGATTCCGGTCCCTATGCGCAGCATCTCCGGGAAAGCGATGGCTCCAGAACGAGGCCATATAGTAGTCAAATGCATCCGGGTGCATCCATTCCAAAATGGGAAGAGCACCTCTGTACAACCGAACCGACTTAGCGGCTCCTTTGCCACTGATTTGGACCAGTTTCGTCTGTACCGAATCAGCGCCAGGCAAACGTACCAGCTGCGGTTCGCTCATACGACGGACAAGATCTCGCATTACACGAGGGTTGCCCAACAAATGAAGAGAGTGAATGGGGTATTCACCCGTCACGGACAGCATGGAAATGAGCCGGTATGCCAGACTGCCGGGGCGCAAGGTAAGCATTGTGATACACCTCAGAATGATTGGGTCTTACCGACAAGAGGACTGCTCTCTTTGTCGGATTGCTGCATAGTCGATGTCCCCAAAAAGTGGATTCCTCTGCGCTTTTTCTGCCAATTGCAGCTATGTCATTTTGAAGCGGCGGAAAAGAGCAGTTTTTACATATCTTTTTGGGACTGTTTCGGGGCAAATTCGGACAAGGCTGGACCGTTTGCAGGAAAGTCTTTTTCCTGACTGAGCCATTGGATGAACTCCTCGGAAGGGACAACATAAACTTCTGTTCTTTCGCTGTCCGATTCAGCGCTGCAGTAGTAATGGCGGCATCGTGAGGGTGCGTCATCCAGCATGGTATAAAGAGCTACAATGTCCGAAACCATATTGATCTCGATATTATCGTGATCCCTGCGTTGGCGCTCCGGCCGATCCCGTGAGTAGACGTGCCGATAGATCAGCACACAATCTTTGAACCGGCAGGGGGCTTGGTTGTGGAAAAACCGCTGCATTTCAGGGAACAGGATAGAACGAATATAGTCGGCTGATCCATGTTCTTTTTTCGGAAGCAGCATCGGCATCCGCAGTGAGAACCACCCCTCATCTGTGAAGCCGATTTCGACAGGAACTACGGAAGCGGTCTGCTTGGCAACCATCATGGCTGCGTCAGGCGCACCGGTATAAGCCGGCAGTGCTCTGGCAACCAGCACGGCTTTTTCCATCAGTTCCGCTACTCGCAGCGATACATCGTAGGTCAATTCCATGTTTTTAACACCGAACATACAGCGGGTATTGCTCACGGCCATATCGAGCTTGGCCATAAGCCGTTCCAGTTTTGTCAGCGTTCTGGCAAACGAACTGATGTCGTCCATTCCTCATCACCTCCTCGGTAAAACAATACCTCGGGGATTTTCTCCCCGTTGAACTCAACCGTCGCAAACAAACAAGGCGCCGCAGGTAGTACCAGCTGCGACGCCATCTGTATATTGGGTAATACAAAAATGTATTTGGTATCATCGTCCTGCGGATGCAGCAATTTACTCAAGTGCTGTTCACCTTCGTACAAAACCACAATTTCATAGCCGGTGTTCTCTTTCAGAAAGAAGAGTTGCGCCGGGTAAGTCGCAGGATAGTGCGCCATGGGATCGACGACATTGATGAATTTCAGCAGTACCCAAACGGCCAGGATCATTCGCTGATCGGGCTTGCATAATCCATCCAGGCCAAGATAATAGCCGCCGCCAACATCGGTGATCTGCATGTTCCGTTTGAGATTGCGGATGATTTTCTCGGCTGTACTGCGCGGCTTATTATAGAGCATCTGCAGGATCTGCGTTTTGGGCAGGGCTCCGTATTGGGACAGCCATTTGATCACATGCTGCTCATCTTCCAGCAACATAATTTCACCTCCTTGCTGTACGCATTTTCATATCAAATGCGTATTTCATTCTGAATGCGTTTGATTCTGCTGCCGTTCGTGGAGAAGGGTCTCCAGTTCGGCACGGTCAGTGGTAATCATTTCTTTCTCTATTTTGGATGCCTTGATCACCACCGGGACCTTATTATTGTTGGAGCTGATCAGAGCCTCACCCCGTTCAAACTGGGTAATGGCGCGCACTTCTGTGCGGGTAAGCTTGAGCGTTTCCCGGACATGCTCAGCCTCATCGGGTTCGAGGTTCAGGATAATCTTGTTTTTCGAGTTGTTGATAATGGCTCTGCCGTACCGTCCGTCATCAAGACCAAAGAAGTCCGATAGGTCTTGTGTTGCAGAAATTGCAGCGCCGCCAAATCCACGGATGACCTTAAAAATCTCCAGACAGAACTCGGCGGCCATACGGTTGGACCCGGCACCGATGAGCTGCCAGATTTCGTCGATAAAGATGGCCTTCCGTTTGGTACGGTCAGATTTGATTTCATCCCACACATAGTCCAGAGCAATGAACATGCCCACAGGAAGCAACTTTCCCTTCAGTTCACTCAGGTCCAGAACAATATACTTGTTGCTCAAGTCCACATTGGTGGGGCGGTTGAAGCTCTGGGCCGACCCGGTCACAAACCGGCTAATGATGGCCGCCAGTCTTTGTGTCATGGGGTTTTCCTGCAGGTGTTTGTGTAGATCGCCCAGAATCGGCATTTTCTTCATCTTGGGCGGAGTTGCCGACAGATCTTCATATACCGACTGGTTATCATGGGTGATTCCAAAGCCTGCGTAGGTTTTGATCAAAGCCTCATCCAGCATCTGCTCTTCCTCATTGGTGATGTCAGGAATCAGAAGGCCAAAGAAGATCATCAGCTGCTGGATTTTACGGGCAAGAAGAGAATCCATTTCCGAATAGTCAATTTCATCAATGAGTTCCATCTCAGGGGAAATCGTATGACGGATCTCCATGATATTGATACAATGGGGTGATCCCGGTGCTATGCGGATAAATTCACCACCGATCTTGTTGCAGGCACGCCGGAATTCGTGGCCTTTAATCGGAGCAATGATATAGCACTGGATTCCGCGCATTCGCATCCGCAGTGCCAACAGCTGCATGGTGAAGGTCTTACCGGCGCCCGAGGTCCCCAACAAGTTCAGATTGGCATTTTTGTGCATTTTGGTGTTGAACAAGTCCACAATGCACAGGGAATTATTATGCCGGTTGACCCCAAGAAGTACGCCGGTATCGTCGGACATCTCGTAACTCGTAAAGATATAGCTGGAAGCGGCGCCGCTGGTCAGCACGTTCCGCTGTGCCTTTTTCTCCAGTTTGGGGGCTATCTTTAAAAACGGCATGATTGACTGCAGCGCAGCTTCCTGCTGGAAATTGCACTCGCTGATGAACATGTCCATGGATTTGAGCAGGTCGGTCATTTGCTGCTTGCGCCACAATAGCTCCTCGTAGGTCTTTGCTGACACGGTAATGAAGGTGCTCATGTAGAACAAATCTTCGTTGTCATTGGCAATACCGTTTTTGATGTAGTAGCCTGCCTGGATGGAATTGGCCAGCTCCTCGTAGTCGGTGCTTGTGTCCTGCATTCCTTTGATTTTTGTTCGGTTCCACCGGATTCTTTGCGCAACCTTGTCGATGGCTTTGCTGCGGTTTTCGCGCCGCAGATGGATGTCAATGTCGATTCCTTCGCCTGCGTTGATCAGCGCAGACATCCATCCGGCCCGTACCTTGCTGGGGTATCCGTTGCCTCTGATATAAAGGATCGTATAGTATCGCCCGTCCATGATGATGTAGTTGTGGTGGGTAAGGTCGATGCCACGGGGAGCCAAAAAATGTGCGATAGGGATGCTCGGAATCGGGTCAATACCGATGACCTTATTCTCTGCAGCCATGGTATCAACCACGACGCGGTTGACCCGCGACGAAAAAGGTTCATTTACACAGGAATGCCGGTTATAAAACATGTACAAAATCTCTGCGGTGGCTTCATCCGGGTCTTTTGGTTGCACGATGCTGTTTCCACATTGAAGGAAATATGCCCGGGCATTGTGTTCTACGGTCTGAAGTGCAGCATAGATTTTGGCATAATCGTTGCTTTCGTGGCGGCCAACAGCCTCGTACTCAAAGACGAGGAAGAACCGCCTCGTAAGAGCCTCTCGGCTCCCAACGTCACGGATCAGTTCGATGTATTCTTCACCGAGCGCGCGGCACTGTGCGTTGTCCTCCTGTGCCAATTCTGCTTGTACCATTGCGATGTGTTTGTCAGAATCAGCCTTTCGCGTTATGGACTTGAATTGCAGGCGCATAGGGGAGATTTTCAGCCAGCTCGCAAAACTGGAAATAATGTTGTACTGTTCCTCATCGGACCTCAGTGTGAAATTGATGGGCTCGATCTCCAGGATCTTGATGTAACGGCCATCGGACATTTCAAGGATGCCATTCCTCAGATCCCGGATTCCGAGATAGTCCTGGACAAAATCAAGCTTTTGCTTTTTTGCCCTTGGCTTTTTTGCGTTTTTTTCCTGTTTGCTGCGCATATTGGTAACCAACCCTCCTGCAATGAAGCTTACGGCGATGCGTGAAAAAACAGACGATATTCCAGAGATACTGTAAGAGAGAGCCTCCATCAGCTCCCATGAGGGCGACTACTCCAAGCGGCAGCAGGGTCACCGTCATGCAAACGATGCGGATCGTGGTGGGCATGGGTATCCAAAACAGCTCCGGATACCCAACCAGCCCCACTAAAAAGATTGCTTCCACTGCGCATCGGGTCTCCACCATTCCTCCCAGCAGCTTGCCGGAATCGGTGTAGTTTGCGGGGATCGCATAGATATTGCTGTATTCTTTTTCTTCCATTGTCTGAACTCCTGGCTCATTCACTGTTCTGTGATGGCTCCGTCGTCTGGAGCCCGGTCCCGGATAAAACGGGCGCATCATAATCGACGTTGATGGGACGGCGATAATACGACACATAGTCCGGGGAGTTGAGGACAACACCTGAACCACTTGTGCAATGAACCCACATGTGCGCACCATCCTCATTCTCGCCTGCGTATATCAAAACATGGTTGACGGGTACAGTGCCGGGCACAGCCATAAATCCAAGATCGCCCGGAAGCAGTTCCGCCTCCGTGATGGCATAGCTGTTATCCCATTGGTTCCAGCTTCCAGCTTTGATGCTTACGCCCATTGCCGTTTTGAACACCCAGTCCGTGTACCCGCTGCAATCCAGGCCGTAAGGAAGGATCGTGCCGGTTGCGCTGGAGCCGGTAGCCGTGACCACTTTGGGGGTGTTCCATTCATCGTTCCACCCGGCATCGGATTTTCCGCCCCAGAAATATGGAACCTTGCCAACGAGTGACAGTGCTGTTGACAAAATGTGCTTGCGCGTTTCGTTGCAGTTCTGCCGCTCGACAAATGCGATGAGTTCTTCATCTGTGAGCGGAACCGATTCTCCGCCTTGACTGCCGCCCTGGGCACCGTACAGCGTCTTCTGTAAGGCTGTCGCCATATTACTGATAGCTTCACCATAGGTGATTCCAAAGTTGTCATACGGCGCGTCAGGATCGATTCCAAACGCATCCAGAACGACATCCTGATCAAACGGATGGATGGTACATTCCAGATACACAACCGTTTCTGTGCTGGGGGTGAGAGTTTCAGTCCCATCCGGCACATAGTATGTGGCACTGGTCGTGCCGGAGATACGGCCATCGGTGTAAACGGGAACCGTGACATCTTCGGCACGGTATGCAGTGGTGGTTACAGGCTCCAAGGTTGTGATGCTTCCGTCGGGTTCATAGTAGCCCCCTCTGACGGCTACATCATACCGGAATTGCATCTGGCCATTCACGATACCGATAAAGGTTTGACCATATACCACAGTAACGGTAACTTCCCGGTATGTGGTGTAGGTCAGGGGAATGACCCGTTCCTTCTCTTTCTCTTCGCTGGAAATGGGAAACATTTGCTCTGCCACAGCGTCAAGTTTCGCAGTCATATCATCCGCGCTTGTGCCTTGCTGCAGCATGGATGCGGAATACGCAGCCAATACATACGCGGCATTGAAACCGGAGGCACTTTTCGCTTCGTCGATCAATGACTCTATGGACATTTCATAGTCATATCCACCGTCCTGGATAAGTTGATCCACGCGTTCGAGCGCTACCTGGTATCCCCGGTCTACGGCTGCGGAAACTTCAGCAGACATTTCTTCATACGACTGCATCATAGACATGGGGTTGTCCATGTCAACAATCGACCCGTTCAGGCCCAATACGCCGTTGAGCACGACTGAGGGAATGGATACGATCAGAATTACAAATATGAGAAGAAGCACACAAAGACATGCGAGTATCTTAAACAGGGTGTGCCGTAACGACCACGCCGCTGAAAGGATTGCCCCCCACGGGCCACCTGCTGCGGTTCCGGCTGCAATCTCTGATACAGCTTTCCCGCTCTTGATGCCGGATTGTACCAGGGCGGCTGCTCCGTTTGACACAGCTTGTCGGGTTCCGGTTTGCCCAGCTTGCTGGAGAGCATCGCTTAATTGACGGGCAGCACCGGCATAGTTGTCTCTGCCGTCTCCGAATTGCTGTTTTTCCGGTTCTGCCATCTGTTATCCTCCTGAAAAACAAGGCGGGCCAACGGAATGTCACCGAAGGCCCGTCTTGAATATATTTATCGTTTCCGGCGCGGTGGCTGGAAATCATAGTTTTCGCGCCGCTCAGGTTCTTTGAAGCGACTGGGAGTGTTCTTGTAACGGACGGTTTCCACCGAGACCGTTTTAACGTTTTCGCCATCATAAACGGCCTGACCGTTCTCGTAAACAGGACGGCGTTCCACCGCCGCGTCTCCGTGAATTGCAATCCACTGCTTCCCATCGAAGCTCTCGTAGACCTGGTAGTCGCCCCTGGGCGTATCAAACTGTGCGGTGTCATAGAATGCTGTACCGGAACCATCTTCGTGACGAACTTCGAAATGCCCGTCATCACGATGTCTGGAATCAACCGCAACAATCTGCTCCTCAAAGCCAGGCATGAACTTCCGGAATTCAGCCTGATTATACGCGATTGCTGCATCACCCTGTTCAAATCGAGGCGCATCTGCTTTAGGCTGCATAGCATACCATTCCACGCCATTGTCCGACTGCATGACGCTGTGTGGAGCATCTGGCTCGGCAAAGAACGCACTGTTGTACCAGAGCGAACTTCCGTTATCCGTGGTTGCCTCAAGCACACCTTCGCCAACCGTGCGCAACATCGTCCCCTCGGCAGCGCCAGGGAATGTTTCTGCCACCCGGGCAGCTTCCGAAGCACTTCCTGTGAAGTTGGGTGCGTCATAGAAGGCGCCTCTTCCTTCACCGGTTGCGACCTGATACCACGAGCTTCCGTCTGCAGCATTGACCAGCGAGTGAGGCGCCGTCGGGGCCTCAAACTGTGCAGCGTTGAACAGTTCAACATTGCTGGTTTTACCGGCAGCATCGGTTGCCGTCGTGCTGATATGGCCGCCGGTGATCTGCGTGTTGCTCAGAGTATGCCGTCCCAACTGCGGCATATAGTTACCGAGACTGCGGTTCGCAATATCGCCGCCAATGCTACCCGACACACTGTCAGGGCGTGTAGCTACAGAGGAGATGGAATCGCCGGTCAAGGTGGCGCCGTTGCGCGCAGCAATACCGCCAAATGCGCGTCCGACAAAGCCAACACTGCCGCCCAACCCCATTCGACTGCCGCCTTCCACTACAGCATCGCGCACATAGCTATTCGGCTTGAAACGGTTAGCGAACCCAGCTGCAAAACCGGTAGCTGTAGCCGTTCCAGCTGCAGAGGTATTCCGGAAAACACTGCCTGCGCTGCTGGCGCTACCGGCGAATCCGGTAAGCACCCGGGCGGCCATCAGCATTTCCATACCCATGCTGGAACCGGTCTGTGCTACGTTCAGGCCAATGGAGGCCAAGTAGCTGTCAAATCTTTGCGCCGTCTTCAAAAACGCTAATGCGCAGAAGAACCAAAGAAAGATCGAACCATGTCCGGTCGAAACCGCACCGCCGTTTCCAATATACTGGCCCACAGACGAGCTGAAGGCTCGCAGAAACCATACATTCATGACAAGTAACAGGAGCTGCGAGCCGACCATACGGCACCAGCTCTTGAATACCTGGTTGGTTTCTTTGGAGCCACCCATGGCGAAGGCGAGTGGGCTGGTGTAGCAAAGCACACCGACCACGATATACCGTTCTACGGTTTCAAGCAGCAGTTTGAAATAGTTCCAGCCAATCGAAATAAGCAGAATCAGCAGCAGAATTGGAGCAATAACGGTTACTGTCGATGCGATTGTCAGCAAACCATTGCTGAGCGTCTCCTCAAGGCCTGCAAAAGTAAAATCCTCGCTGGTCATGCTGAGATCCAAGAGCGCTGTATATGGAGCACGCGCAATGTCCAATGCCACCATAAATATCGGTCTTGCATACCCGATAAGCAGGGCAAAAATAGAGCTGCGTGCGATTAGATGCAGCGGGTGTTCCGCCTCGGTGATGGGGCCTCCAAACGTCCGAAACAGCTGCCAGACTGTAATCAGAAAAAGAATCGCCCACGCCATATACTGCATGACCGTGTATGCCACCGTGATGAAGGGGAAGTATTCCTCCATAACGGTCATATCGGCACCCAAAGCGTTCAGAAACAGCCCAGATACAGCGTCCATCAGCGAAGAGGCAATGCTGGAGATCCAGGTGATGATCCCTTCAAAAATCCAGTCTAACATGCTGGTTCACTCCTTGCTTTCTCTTCCATGGCTCTCCGTCAGGGCGTATACTGGCCGCCAGAGATCAGCGGCTGCAGGTAAGCAACGATGAAGCCCAGCGAGCTCAGTACGATCCAGGTGATAACAATGCGCTTGAGCCAACCCGTGGCTTCGTCAACAGCCCGCTGATTCCGCGAAACCATACGGATAATCAGTGCGATAGATGCCACTGTAACGGCTACGATCGTGCTGATGGCTACCAGCTCGCCATAGACATCTTGCATGATCGTGGAGAAGCGGCTCCAGATATTCTCACCACCGGTCGCAACATCTTCTGCGAATACCGGCTGTGCGGTAAGCATCGTCATGTAGAGGATGCCAGCAGTGGCGCAAAAAAGCGGCTGCAAGCGCTTTTTGCACAGTGAATAGAGTTTTTGCATTGATTTGTCCTCCTGTTTTTCGATAAAAAATGCCGCTTCCAAAGCTTTGTGCTTCAAAAGCGGCGTTTTCGTTTTGTCCTACTTTGGGACAATATCAGTATACCTTTTTCGCATTTACATGTCATCGGCGCCCACCTTGCCAATTTTGTGCCTTTTTCTTTGCCATCACATTTTCATCAAAGGCTTTCAAGCAATGTGAGGATTTCAAGCCAGGAATCAACCTCGTTGGAAGGAGCGGACCACAAACGAATTGACAGAATGGTGATGGCCTGCTGACGAAGCCGGTAATAGTGACGCGAGGAGATGTCAAGCCGGTACAGCAGGTCAGCATGGCTCAGTTTTTCGGGGGCCAGGTAGGTTTGGTAGATGAGTTCATACATTTTGGGGCCATTGTCAGGCTTTCGTTTCAGAACAGTCAGAGCCTCGTTGACCCGATCCAGCAACAAACGGGACTTTTTTACGCTTTCCAGACGACTCTCCAGTTTGCGGTTCCCAAGACCCATTTCCAGATCCATCTTGCCGAGCAGAGAGTCCAGATCCCCCAGCGGGTGATCCAGATCCGCAGCAATCGTATCGGGGAAACATTCCAGCGCCCATGCGATATTCCGGTATTGTTCCAGGAGCAGCCTTGTGTTGTGATACATACGGCGCTGCTTTTCCTGCTGGGCTTGCCGAATCCGTTCGTCCTTGATCTGATCGTTTCCCAGAATTCCTCGCTGTGTCAAAATCCGGATGAAAGCATCGGACTTTTCTTGTATCTGCTGTTCTTCTTGTTCGTATAATGCCTTTTCGGCAATCGGTTGTTTGGCCACGATAATCCTCCTTATCTTGTCGATCGTTGAAAAACGATTCAGGTGCTTTCGATAAAACTTCACACTCACTGCAGTCAAACATACAATTCTTGCAATTCCAACACAGAGAAAAATACGCGTATTTAATAGAGTGCGAAACTGCAACGCGAGCAATTTCATCCTGTGCTGGGACGCAGCTCGGTTCACCGCTTAGTTGTCTGCTATACCACAAAACCATCTTGCAAAGACGGGCATGGTCTGTGCCAGAAATGTGCGTATTCTGCCCCATAATGCGTATTTTGGTCAAAATGCGTTCAACATCGGCCTGTTTCGGCAATTCAGAATAGGGTTCGGTCGGATACAGGGAATTGAATACCAGGCACCCAAAGGCGCCGGGGAGACGGTAAAGAGGAAAGGCACCCTCATGTTTTCTGAAAAACCTCCAGACCTTAGTCCGTTCCCAGCCCCAGCGTTGACCGAGGTATTCAAGTGTCAGAACTGCTCCGTATTCACCAAACTGAACTGCCGGCGCTAAAAAAGAAAACGCATTGCGTGAATCCTGCCATGTTGTGTGGCACCATAGATCCAGCAATGCGTCTGCTTCTTCAAATTTGTAGTTATGCTTGACAAGCCTCTGTGTGATATTGCGCGGGAGGCAGAGGAAACCATACCCATCTGTGGCATATACTGTTCCGGCTGAGCATCCCTGGCCGGAGCAGCTGATGACCCAGTCGCAGATCTGGTAATCCAATCGTTTGGTCTTCTGATCCAGGCTATACCTTATATAACCGAGCGATTGTAGCTGATCCATAATCTGAAGCGCCTGAGCATGTCGGCGAACTCCGAGGATGCTTTTTAGGCCGACGATTCCGCCAGACCACATACCGGGCACAACTTCATTGTGATAGCCACAATAACATGCCGTGCCTTTTCTGAATGCTGCCCGAGCCGCGAGTCTGCTCCAATAACCCAATACGCCCTTGCCCTGAGGAAGTTGGGCTCTGGGAAGCTTGACCCAACGATATTTGAGCAGGCACTTCATGTCATGGTTCCTCCTGATTGCAGGTTTGGTGTGATGATCTTTGGAACGGTGTGTTTAGATGCGGACTCTTAACCCCTCCAGGTTACTTGTTTTTATGCCGACCAGATACCAGGCTCTCCCCAGTTCAATTCGGGTGGGTATCCACCGGCGACCAATCAGAACGTCGAAAGTCGTGCCGCAGTGCAGGCCCCCATAATAGTTCTCCAATCCGAAGCGAATATCCATGCGCTCATTCTCGCGATCATAAACTAAAACTCCGCTTTTCATAAGGTTCTCCTTTCCTCTCGTTGAAAAAAGCACACTGGAAAGATACCCAGTGTGCTTTTTAACAACAAAGACCGCTACTCACAAATGTGAATAGCGGCCTTTTGATTTACCTATTCGGCGCTTCTCTTTGGCGTAAGATTGGCGTAAGTGTGGCGTAAGTTAGACTATCCAACCCTGAAAAATGGCCTATTTACAGGCTTTTTTTGTGTTGCTCAGTACATGCCGCCCATGCCGTCCATGCCGCCGGGGGCAGCCGGAGCTGCCGGCGGTTCGGGCTCGTCAGCCACCAGGCTCTCGGTGGTCAGAACCATGCTGGCCACGCTGGCAGCGTTCTCCAGAGCGGAACGGGTCACCTTGGTGGGATCCACGATACCGGCCTCGATCATGTCGCCGTAAACCTCATTCTGAGCATCAAAGCCATAGTTGACCTTGCCGGAAGCCATGATCTTGTCGATGATCACGCTGCCTTCCAGGCCGGCGTTCTTGGCGATCTGGCGCAGAGGAGCCTCCAGAGCCTTCAGGACGATCCGGGCGCCGGTGCGCTCGTCACCCTCCAGCTCGTTGCAGACCTTCTGCACAGCGGGCATGGCGTTGATGGGGGCGGTACCGCCGCCGGCCACAATGCCCTCTTCCACAGCCGCCTTGGTGGCGTTCAGGGCGTCCTCGATGCGGAGCTTCTTATCCTTCATCTCCACTTCGGTAGCAGCGCCGACCTTGATGACGGCCACGCCGCCGGCCAGCTTGGCCAGACGCTCCTGCAGCTTCTCCTTATCGAAGTCGCTGGTAGCAACCTCCATCTGGGCACGGATCTGGGCCACACGGTCCTTGATGGCCTGCTTGTCGCCCATGCCGTCCACAATGGTGGTGGTCTCCTTGGTGACCTTGACCTGACGGGCACGGCCCAGCATGTTCACGGTGGCATCCTTCAGCTCGTAGCCCAGCTCCTCGCTGATGACCTGACCGCCGGTCAGGATGGCGATATCCTGCAGCATCTCCTTGCGGCGGTCGCCGAAGCCGGGGGCCTTGACAGCCACGCAGGTGAAGGTGCCGCGCAGACGGTTGACAATCAGGGTGGACAGGGCCTCGCCCTCCACATCCTCGGCCACGATGACCAGCTTCTTGCCGCTCTGCACGATCTGCTCCAGCAGGGGCAGGATGTCCTGGATCACGCTGATCTTCTTGTCGGTGATCAGGATGTAGGCGTCGTCAATGACGGACTCCATCTTCTCGGTATCGGTGACCATGTAGGGGGTGATGTAGCCACGGTCGAACTGCATGCCTTCCACGACCTCGGAGTAGGTCTCGGCGGTCTTGCTCTCTTCAATGGTGATCACGCCGTCGGCACTGACCTTCTCCATGGCCTCGGCGATCAGCTCGCCCACGGTGGCGTCGCCGGCGGACACGGTAGCCACACGGGCGATGTCCTTGGAGCCGGAGATCTTCTGGCTGTTGGCGGCAAACGCTTCCACAGCGGCCTTGACAGCCTTCTGCATGCCGCGCTTCACATCCATCGGATTGGCGCCGGCCGCCACATTCTTCATGCCCTCGTTGACCAGAGCCTGCGCCAGAACGGTAGCGGTAGTGGTACCGTCGCCCGCGGCGTCGTTGGTCTTGGTGGCGACTTCGCGCACCAGCTGAGCGCCCATGTTCTCAAAAGCGTCCTTCAGTTCGATCTCCTTGGCGATGGTCACACCGTCGTTGGTGATCACCGGGCTGCCGAACTTCTTGCCCAGCACCACATTGCGGCCCTTGGGCCCCAGGGTGATCTTAACGGTATCGGCCAGGGTGTCAATGCCGCGGGAAAGGGCCTTGCGGGCCTCTTCACCATGCAGAATCTGCTTTGCCATAGTAACTCTCTCCTTTTTGGGCGGCCGCGCCCTCAAAGCGGGCCGTTGTCAGTATTAGCTGTGAATGTCAGGAACGATGCGTCCGGGATTACTCCACGATAGCCAGGATATCGCTCTGGCGCACGATGGTGCACTCCTCGCCGTCCACCTTGACCTCGGTGCCGGAATACTTGCTGGTGAGCACCTTGTCGCCCACCTTGACCAGCATCTCGACCTCTTTGCCGTCCACAAGCCCGCCGGGGCCTACAGCCAGCACTTCGGCAACCTGGGGCTTCTCCTTGGCGGAACCGGCCAGGATGATGCCGCTCTTGGTGGTTTCTTCTGCTTCCACGGTCTTGATGACGACCCGGTCAGCAAGAGGTCTGATCTTCATAACGCATAGCCTCCTAAGCTTGTATAATAAATTTTGCTTTGTTTTTGTTTAGCACTCATTATCCCTGAGTGCTAATACATATTTTACGCAGTTTTGATACAAAAATCAAGAGGGTAAAATAAAAATTTTTTGTGAACAGTTTGCAAAAGCGGCCCCGGACTGCCAACCCGCCAAAGCGGGCGGCCCGGGGCCGCTGTATCAGGATATGCAATAACTGCGCGGGTTATCCTTCGGCAGGCAGAACAAACCGCACCGCGCCGGGCACCACCCGGGCTTCCAGGCCGGGAAGCGGGGCGCACTCCCCGTCCCGGTTCACCACAATGTTGCCGCCGTCTGCCGGGTGCACCGTCACATGCCGGGCCCGGGTGGTCCAGATCACGTCCTGCAGCTCCGGCAGGACCTCCCCGTTCCGCATGTGCCGGCCCTCCTTATACAGGCCCAGCACCCGGGCAATGCGCAGCAGACTGATACGGCGCACCACCACCACGTCCAGCAGGCCGTCGGTCAGGCTGGCCTGGGGCGCGGCATAAAATCCGCCGCCATAGGTACTGCCGTTGCAGACAGCCGCCATCAGGCAATCCTGTTCCATACGCTGCCCGTCGATCTCCAGCACCAGACGGCGCCCCAGCGGGCCCAGCAGCTGCTGCAGGATGGACAGTTTATAGGCCATCGTGCCGCCGCACAGCGGGATGCGCCGGAATTTCGGGATGCCATAAGCCACCTGGGCGTCCAGCCCGGCGGAACAGATGGCCGCGCAGTATCCCCGGTCGGTCAGGATCACGTCCAGCGACTGGGCTTCGCCCCGGATCTGGGCCTTTACATCCCGGAACCGCTCGATCGGGCAGGCAAAATTGCGCACAAAATCGTTGCCGCTGCCCAGCGGCAGACAGGCCAGTTCCACCTGCGGATGGCCGGCCGCCCCCTGCAGGATTTCATTGAGGGTGCCGTCGCCGCCGCAGGCGTACAGCCGCACCGGCCGCCCGCAGGCTGCCATATCCCGGGCAATGCGGGCCGCATCCCCCGCCGCCCGGGTGATTTCCACCCGTACGTCCACGCCCAGTTCCCGGCTGACCTGCCGGATACGGGGTTCCAGTTCCACCGCCGCATTGGTTTTGCCGGCCACCGGATTGATGATGAAGATATGTTCCATCGGATCGTCCTTTCACGGCGGCAGAGAGCCGCCGGTCTGATTCCTTCTTTTTTATTGTACCGGAACTGCGGCCCCGGGGCAATAGGCAGACCCGCCATAACCGGTTTTCTGCACAAAAAAGGACTGCGTTCCTCACGGAGCACAGTCCTGTATGGCGTTGGAAGAATCAGTGGATAAAGGCGCTGTGGATGGCAGCCACGGCCCGGTCAGCCTCGGCCTGGTCGATAATCACGCTGATCTTGATCTCACTGGTGGAGATCATGCGGATGTTCACATTGGCCTCATACAGGGCCTCGAACATGCTGCTGGCCACGCCGGAATGGCTCTGCATGCCAGCGCCCACGATGGAGACCTTGGCCACGCCGGTGTCCACCTTGATGTCGGTGCCGCCGATACGGCTCAGGTTCTCACGCAGGACGGCCAGGGCCAGTTCCGCGTCGGAACGGGGCACGGTGAAGGTCAGGTCCTTGCTGTCGTCACGGCCCACGCTCTGCAGGATGATGTCCACGTTGATCTTTTTCTGGGCAAGAGCCCCGAACACCTTAAAGGAGATGCCCGGCACGTCCGGCACCTCCAGGATCGAGATGACGGCCACGTTGTCGTCCTTGGCCACCCCTTTGATCAGCATACCTTCCACGTCTGCTACCTCCTTCACAATGGTGCCGGGGATCGGATTGAGGGAGGACAGAACCTCCAGCTCCACCCCGTATTTCTTGGCAAGCTCCACGCTGCGATTGTTCAGTACCTGCGCGCCCAGGCTGGCCAGTTCCAGCATCTCGTCAAAGCTGATCTCCTGCAGCTTGCGGGCGTTCTTAATATGACGGGGATCGGCGGTGTACACGCCCTCCACGTCGGTGTAGATCTGGCACCGGTCCGCATGCAGTGCCGCCGCAATGGCCACCGCGCTGGTATCGGAACCGCCGCGGCCCAGGGTGGTGATGTCGTCCATCCGGTTCAGGCCCTGGAAGCCGGCCACTACCACCACACGGTTGCGGGCCAGTTCACTCTCGATACGCTCGGTGTCCAGCTTGGTGATGCGGGCCTTGGTATAGGCCCGGTTGGTACGGAAGCCCGCCTGCCAGCCGGTCAGGCTGATGGCCGGGGTGCCGATGGAATCCAGCGCCATGGCCAGCAGCGCAATTGAGATCTGCTCGCCGGTGCTCAGCAGCATATCCATCTCCCGCTGGGAGGGGTCATGGGTGATCTCCGCCGCTTTTTCGATCAGGTCGTCGGTAGTATCGCCCTGGGCAGACACCACCACCACCACATCGTTGCCCGCATTGCGGGTGTTGGCCACGATCCGGGCCACGTTGAAGATCCGTTCACGGTCGGCAACCGAGCTGCCGCCGAACTTTTGCACGATCAACGCCATATCATCACTCCTTCAAACGATTCGGCAAACGCCGTTATTCAACCACAGCGCCGGTATTATCCGGCAGCAGGCGATGCAGGGTAAAGGCTTTGAGCGCATCGTCCTGGGCCAGGCATTCCGCCGCCCGGGCAAAGAACCGCTCGTCGCTGCGGTGCAGGACCGCCATAATGGTGGGGCCCGCGCCGGACAGGTAAACCGCGTAGGCGCCCAGATCCAGCGCCAGTTCAAACACCTCCGTACCGCCGGGAATCAGCGGCAGACGGTATTTCTGATGCAGCGCGTCCTTGGTGGCCACATGCAGCAGGTCATATTCCCCGTCGCAGAACGCGGCGGTGGCCAGAGCGGCCCGGCTCAGGTTATAGACCGCATCTTTATGGGAGACAGTCCCCGGCAGGGCCTGACGGGCCTGCTCGGTGAGCAGCTTGAAGTTGGGCACGAAGGCGCCGAACACCAGGTCTTCCCGGATATCCTTTTTTACGCTGTACACCTGGCCCTCGTCAAAGGCGCTGGTAACAAAACCGCCCAGCATGGCGGGGGCCACGTTGTCCGGATGGCCCTCAATGGCGGTGGCCAGCGTGAGCATCTGCCGCCGGGTGAGCGGGCCGCCCAGCAGGGCGTTGGCCCCCAGGATGCCCGCCACGATGCAGGCGGAACTGGAACCCAGGCCCCGGGCCATGGGGATGGTGTTGGTCTGCACCATGCGCAGGCCGGTGAACGGCCGATCCACCTGGTCATACACGGCCTTGGCCGCCCGGTAAACCAGGTTGGAAGAACCGGTGGGCACCTTGGTACCGTCGGAGGTAGAGATCTCCAGACGGTCGCAGGGAGAGAATTCCACCACGTTGTACATACCTACCGCCAGGCCCAGCGCGTCGAATCCGGCGCCCACATTGGCGCTGGTGGCAGGAACGCGAACTCGGATCATCAAGCACTCCTCCTCATTCTTCCAGACGGCGCAGCACCTGGTGCACCGTACCGCCGGCGGCCGCCACTTTTTGTTTCAGGGCTTCCAACGCATCGGGGGTGAGCGCCGGGGTCAGCCAGCAGAGCTGGCCTGCCTGCGCAAGCACCGGCTCGCCGCCGCAGAAAGCGCTCATTTCGTTCTCGCCCACACCGGATACCCGCACCAGACAGACGGCGGGCGCCGGGTCCTGCAGCAGGCCCTCCGCGGGGGCGGCCTCCTGCCAGAACAGGCTGTCGTGGATGTGGGAACCATTCTTGAGCGCGTCGATCACATCGGCCACCACCGCGCTGGCGGTGGGCAGTTTGCCCGCGCCCTTGCCGTAGAAGATCACGTCGCCCAGCATATCGCCCTTGACCAGCACCGCGTTGAATACGTCTTCCACGCCGGCCAGCTGGCTGGTCTGGGGAACCAGCATGGGCTCCACACCGGCCCAGACCTGCCCGTTTTCGTCCTGGCGGGAGTGGACGATCAGCCGCACGACCCCGTCCAGCCGGGCCGCCGCCTGCACGTCCAGGATGGTCACATCCCGGATGCCGCGGGTGGGCACGTTCTGTGGATAAATATGATGGCCGAACGCCAAACTTGACAGGATGCTGATCTTGCGGCAGGCATCGGGGCCGTCCACATCGTCGCCCGGATCCCGGGTCTCGGCGTAACCCAGCTGCTGGGCCAGCTTGAGGGCCTCGGCAAAATCCATGCCTTCGCGGGCCATCTTGGTAAGCATAAAGTTGGTGGTACCGTTCACAATCCCCTGCACCTGGGTAATCACGTTGGCTGCCAGGCACTGGTGCATGGGGGTGATAATGGGGGTACCGCCGCCCACGCTGGCCTCAAACAGGAATGCCGCCCCGTGGGAACGGGCAATGGCCAGCAGTTCCGCCCCGTGGGTAGCCACCAGTTCCTTGTTGCTGGTGCAGACGCTGCGGCCGCTTTCCAGCGCGGCTTTTACATACGGATAGGCAAACCGCACCCCGCCGATGGTCTCCACCACCACCCGGACCTCCGGGTCGGACAGGATCACATCGATGTTATTGACAAACAGGGCGGCGTCCGGATGGCCGGAGAAATCCCGGATATCCAAAATATACTTGACCTCCACCGGTTCCCCGGCGCGGCGGCCGATCCCGGCGGCGTTGCGGCGGATGACCTCCAGCACACCGCTGCCCACCGTACCGAATCCGAGTATTGCGATCTTAGCCATAAGGCGTTCTCTCCCCTCTTTACAAATGGTAACGGGGGATCACACCCCCTGGCGCACCTCCACCACTGTGCGCTGACGGCCCAGACGGAGCAGCATCTCCTCCACCGACATCTGCATGGTGTTGGTTCGGATGGAAACCGCCACCTGCGCGGCGCCGTTTTCCGGCGTGGACTGGTTGATGGTCACAATGCTGGCGCCGGCGTCGGATATCCCGGCCAGAAGCGCCTGCAGGGCACCGGTTTCGTCCAGCAGCGTGGCCAGGACCGTGACCACTTCCCGGCTGTTTTCCGCGTCAAAGACACAATCCTTGTACTTATAGAAAGCGCTGCGGGAAAGCCCCACCTGCCGGGCCGCGCCGGAAATGTTGGCCGCCGCGCCGGACGCCAGCAGTTCTTTGGCACGCACCACCTTGATGAACACCTCCGGCAGAACCTGCACGTCCACCAGCAAGAACTTTCGCTGCATTGATGTGTCCTCCATATGCGAACAGTTGTTTTTGAAACTAAGCCTACTATACCACTTTTCCATGATAGAGCGCAAGAGAAAAAACAGCTGCGGACAGGCTTTTCGGCGGTTTTTGGCGATATGCCACAGATTTGTAAACAATACCGGCCGCCGGACACACACAATACACAAACCCCGACCTGTGCGCCGAGTGCATACACAGGCCGGGGTTTTCCAGCTGAAAACGCTGTTTTACGGATGCAGGATGCAGGTGTCGGGCACGTTGCTGCTCAGGTAATAGCCCACCCGGGTATTGGGGCAGTTGGGGCCCGCGATATCGCCGCTGTCGGCGCAGAAGGTCAGCTGCAGCACATCGGAGGAGGAGTTGAACTCCTTCTTCTCCAGGCCGTCCTGCACGATGTTCATATAGTCGCGCCAGACCTTCTTCATGGGATCGTTGCTCTGGTTGCGGATATCCCGCATGCTCTTGGGCTGGTCATAGCCCCACCACATGCTGGTGACGTAGTAGGGGGTCAGGCCCACAAAGGTGTAATCCTTCCAGTCGTTGGTGGTACCGGTCTTGGCGGCAGCGGCCATATTGCCGCCGGTGGGCGCCATGCCCGCCGCTGTACCGTTGATCAGCACGTTCTGCAGCATCCGGTTCATAACCATGGCCGCCCCTTCGTCCAGGGCCTGGGTCACGGTGATGTCGCTGGTCTTGTCGATATACACGTCACCGTTGGCATAGGTGATGGCGGTGTACAGATGGGGGGTTACATAGGTGCCGCTGTTGAAGATCTGATAAGCGGCCGCCAGCTCCAGCGGACTGATACCGACGGTCTGGCTGCCCAGTACCATCGGGCCGTAGTCCATATCCGTCTCGGCGGACAGCTTGCTCAGGTGCAGGGTGGTATGGGCAAAGTCAAACATACGGTTGACGCCTACCCGGCTGCCTACCCATACCGCAATGGTATTCTTGGACTTGGACAGCGCATCACAGGCCAGGATCGGCTGGTTGGTGATGGAGTCCACGTTGGCGGGCCAGGACTTGAACGCATTGGGGTCCGCCTGCACGCGGGCATCGTTGACGTTCAGCGGATAGCCCATCCGGTTGCAGTAATCCACGTCCAGAACCTTTTTGTCTTCCTTGGTATAGAACGGAATGTCCATAAAGGGCATGGAGTAGTGGATCGCACCGTCCTGAATCGCCAGGGCATAGGCGGTAAGGGGCTTCATGGAAGAACCGTTGGGCCGGTAGCCCTCGGTAACACGGTTGTAGGTCAGGTTGCCGGTCTTCTCGCCCAGGCCGCCCACCAGGGCTTTGACCTCGCCGTTGTAGTCGATGGTGACCATGGCCGCCTGCGCGTCCACATAGCGGTAGTACTTGCCGTCCTTGCTCTGCTTGAGGGTGCCGTCCTCGTTATAAACGGGGATGTCATCCTCGCCCAGGGCATCCACCTCCTGCTGGTAGGTCATATCCGGGAAGTACTTGTGATCCTCGTTGTACATGAACTCTTCCATGGTACGCTGCATGTCGATGTCCATGGTGGTGTAGATCTTCAGACCGCTGTTGTACAGAATATCGTAGGCGGCGCTTTCCTCGCCCGCTTCCAGGCCCTCTTCTTCCATGATGTCCTGCACCGCCGCCTTGATGACTGCGTCGGTGAAGTACGAGTTAATGGAGGAATTGGTGCTGGAAGCCGTGTCGTCCGCGCCGGTGGCCAGCACCAGCGGCGAAGCCACTGCCTGGTCATACTCCGACTGGGTGATCTTGCCCTGCTCCAGCATCAGGCCCAGGATATGATTCCGGCGGGTGATGTGGTTCTCCGGGTTGATGATCGGGCTGAACTTGGTGGGGCTCTTGGTGATGGCGGCGATGGAGGCACACTCGGCCAGGGTCAGATCGCCCACGTCCTTGCCGAAATAGGCCTGCGCACCGGCCTGCACACCGGCGATGGTACCGGTCAGGCTGATGGTGTTCATGTAGGCTTCCAGAATGGTATCCTTGCCGTACTTATCGTCCAGCCAGATGGCACGGAAGATCTCACGGATTTTACGCATGGGATCGGTGTCATCGTCGCCCGTGATATTTTTGATCAGCTGCTGGTCGATGGTGGAAGCGCCCTGCTGGGAAGAATACAGCGTGATGCGGCCGCCGGTGAGCTTATCCAGGAACAGGTTGATGGTGGCCGAAATGGTACGCTTCCAGTTGACGCCGTTGTGCTCGTAGAAGGTTTTGTCCTCGGTGCACACGAACGCCCACTTCAGGTTGTCAGGTACTTCGCTGTGATCGACCCATTTGCGGTCGTTGTTGCGGCTGAGCTCGGCGGTGACCTCCCAGTTGCCGGTATCGTCGTTATAGGCCAGCAGCTGGGTGGTATAGGACAGTTTCATGTTGTCCAGATCCAGAAGGGTCGCGTCATCCTCGGTGACCTTGACCACATACATGCTCAGCAGCACGGCCAGCACCGACGCCACCATGATGCCCAGGCAGCAGCAGATGCAGAACAGCCGGACCAGGAAGCGCAGCACACGCCATTTCTTTTTCTTTTTGCCGCCGCCCCGGCGGGGGGGCTGACCGCCATCTCCGGAACCCTGGGCCGCGGGCCGGGGCTCGGCACTGCGGTGGGTCTGGCTGGTGGAAATCACCCGCCGTCCGGAGGACGGATGGGATGAAGAATGGTTGCTGGTTGCCATGAAAGGGGACCTCCTTGTAAACCTCTCGTTCAGGGGAAATACAGCCGCTCTGCGGCCGGAAAGCAAGGGGATGCACATGCGGCAATTTGCTGCATGTAGTGATATTATACCACAACCACCCGTCAAAAGTATAGAGACCACCGGTGAAAATTGCCGTTTGGCCACCGGTGAAAATTGCCGTTTGGGCGGTTGAAACCGGGAAATCGGGCCAAACTAAGCCTGATACCGTTTGCCATGGTATCGGATAACGCAAGAACGCGCAAAGGAGGATTTCCGAATGAGCAAGCGATGGTTTTGGGTGCTGGCGGCCCTGTGCGCACTGGCGCTGGCACTGGCGCTTTTGTGGATGCTGGCCCCCCGCTCGGTGGAACCGGCGCCCCGTCAGCCGCTGTATATCCTGCGGGATGTGAACGGGCGGGTGGCCCGGTATGAACCGGACCAGGATACCGCGCAGCCCCCTGCCGAAGTATACGCCGGGGTATACACCAACCTGTTGCCGGAGCAGGACGTGCTGGCACTGCGGGAAGGCATCCCGGTTTACAGTGAGGAAGAGCTGCAGCGGCTGCTGGAGGACTTTGGCTGGTAAGGGGTGGAAATACCATTGCGAACATGGTAGAATAAAAAAGAAATGAAACAAAACGCCGGGAGTATTTCCCGGGATGGAGGCTGCCATGAATATACTGGATCATCCCATCGACGCCGCCCGCATTCTGCAAAAAAAGCGGGCCTTGAAGCGGGAACTCAGCGCCCGGGAAGGGCTGGTGGAAAAGCGGGTCGCCATTCTGAGCGGCAGCACCATCGGCGAGGTGCAGAACATTCTGGAGGTGTTCCTGCTGGCGCAGGGGGTGCGCCCGGTATTTTATCAGGGCGGCTACGGGCTGTTCTACGAAAACCTGGTATTCGACGATGGCAGCCTGGCGGCCTTTGCGCCGGATTTTGTGTATATCCACACCAGCAGCCGCAACATCCGCAGCTGGCCTTGCCCTGCTGACAGTGCGCAGCAGGCCGAGGAACTTCTGGAAGCGGAATACAGCCGGTTTGAAGCGGCGGCGAAAGCGGCCCTGAAACTGGGCTGCCCGGTCATTCTGAACAACTTTGATCTGCCGGTGTACCGGGTGATGGGCAACCGGGAGGGCAGCGATCCGCGCGGCCGGGTACGGTTTGCCCGGCGCCTGAATGAAAAGCTGGCCGCTCTGGTGGACGCCACCCCCAATTTGTATCTGAACGATCTGGCCTACCTGCAGGCTCAGCTGGGCATGGAGCGGTTCAGCGACCAGACCGCCTGGTACGCCTACAAATATTGCTGCGCCATCGAGTGTATTCCCTATCTGTGCCAGAGCGTGGCCAACATCATCAAAAGCTTGCTGGGCCGCAACAAGAAAGCGCTGGCGCTGGATCTGGACAACACCCTCTGGGGCGGCATTGTGGGCGACGACGGGCCCGAGGGCCTGACCCTGGGCAGCGAAAGCCCCGCCGGCATGGCCTACAGCGAATTCCAGACCTATTTAAAGGAGTTGTCCCAGACCGGTGTGCTGCTGAACGTGTGCAGCAAAAACGAAGAGGCCAACGCTCTGGCCGGCCTGGCCCGGGGCGACAGCGTACTGCGGCGGGAGGATTTTGTCAGCTTCAAGGCCAACTGGGACCCCAAGCACGAGAATCTGGCCTCCATGGCCAAGGAGCTGAACCTGCTGCCGGAAAGTTTTGTATTTGTGGATGACAACCCGGCGGAGCGGGAGATCGTGCGCACCCAGTTGCCCGGCGTGGCGGTGCCGGAACTGACCTGCCCCGAGGAGTACATCGCCGCTATCGACCGGAGCGGATACTTTGAAGTGACTACCCTGTCGGCAGATGACCGCAAGCGGGTGGAGATGTACAAGCAGAACGCCCAGCGGGCGGCCGCGGAGCAGAGTTTTACCGATTACAACGACTATCTGCGCAGCCTGGACATGACCGGTGAGTTCGGTGCGTTTGACAACGAGCACGCCGAGCGTATCTGTCAGCTGATCAACAAAACCAACCAGTTCAACCTGACCACCCGCCGCTACACCCCCGCCGAGGTGGAGAGCCTGATCGGCGACGAGGGCCACATCACCTTGTACGGCCGCCTGGTGGACAAGTTTGGCGACAACGGCATCGTGACCGCCCTGATCGGCAAATGCGAGGGCGACACCCTGGACATGGAACTGTGGATCATGAGCTGCCGCACCTTCAAGCGCCGGCTGGAGCATGCCATGTTTGACGAGCTGGTGCGGCTGGCCCGGGAGAAGGGCATCAAGCGGATCGTAGGGCATTACTATCCCACCGCAAAGAACTTGCTTGTACGGGACTTTTATGCTACAATCGGCTTTGAGCAAACCGCCGAGGATGAAGCCGGGAACCGCACCTTTGTGTTTACCGGATTCGAGGGGTATCAGCCCCAGTGCGGCGTAATGGAAATCAAACGGGTATAAGGAGAGATATGAATTATGGAGCGTGACGCGATTTTGGCCGAAGTGCAGGAGATCTTCCGGGACAACTTTGACGACGACAGCCTGGTGATCGGGCCGGCCACCTGCGCCGACGACATCGAGGACTGGGACAGCCTGGAGCAGATCAATCTGCTCACCGCCATTGAACGCCGCTTCGGCATCAAGTTCAAGCTGGAGGATGTGCGCGGGCTGCAGAACGTGGGCGACCTGCTGGATCTGGTGCAGCGGCTGACCGCCTGAATCCAATCTCCGGGCCGGACGCCGGCCGGGCGTAAATGCCCGGCGTATGCGCCCGGCCCTTTCTCTGTGGGAGGAACTGTTATGAACCACTATACCATGGAACAGCTGCAGCCCGGCATGGCCGAGGAATTCACTGTGACCGTGACCGAAGAAATGATGGCGCAGTTCTGCGCTATGAGCGGCGATGTGAGCCCCATCCATATGGATGCGGAATACGCGGCCGGGCGGGGGTATCCCGGCCGGGTGGTGTACGGCATGCTGGGCGCGGCCTTTTTCTCCACCCTGGCGGGGGTCTATCTGCCGGGTGAACACTGTCTGCTGCACAGTGTGGAGACCAAGTTTGCCAAGCCCGTTTTTATCGGGGATACCCTGACGGTACGGGGCGAGGTGACCGAGGTGAACCCGGTGTTCGGGGAGATCACCATCCGGGCCAGCCTGACCAATCAGGATGGGAAGAAGGTCACCCGCGGCCTGATCAAGGCCGGCGTGGCCCGCTGAGCAAGAGGAAGGAGCAATCTATGCAGAACGTCTACCTCATCACCGGCGCTTCCAGCGATGTGGGCTGCGCGCTGATCCGCCGTCTGGCAGATCACGACAGCCAGGCACTGATTGTGGCCCAGGGTGCCGGCGATCTGAACCGCCTGGCCGAACTGTGCCGGGAGTTTCCCGGCCGGATCCGCACCTACGATGTGGACCTGACCGACGAGAACGCGCTGAACGCCTTTATTGCCGATGTGCAGGCCAGCTGCCCCGCCCCCACCCATCTGGTGCATCTGCCTGCGCTGCGGGTGATCAACACCAAGTTCAAGAAGTTCGACGAGGAACGGTTTGAACTGGATCTGTCGGTGCAGGTACGCAGCGCGGTGAAGCTGTGCAAGACCTTTGTGCCCCTTATGGCCAAGGCCAAACGGGGCCGGGTGCTGTTTATGCTGACCAGCTATCTGATCGGTGTGCCGCCCAAGAACACCGCCGCCTACATCATGGCCAAGAGTGCCCTGGGCGGGCTGGCCAAAAGCCTGGCCGCCGATTACGCGCCCTTTGGCGTAACGGTAAACTGCGTGGCCCCCAGCATGATGGAGACCCGTTTTCTGGCCGACACCAGCGATCTGATCGTACAGGCCAGCGCCGAAGCCAATCCCATGGGCCGCAACGCCCGGGTGGAGGATGTGGTTCCCGCCATGGAGTTTCTGCTGGGTGACGAAGCCGGCTTTATCACCGGCGTGACCCTGCCCATTACCGGAGGGAGTGCATTTTGAGCGCGGTGGAGTTCCGGCTGGCGCGCCCGGAGGAAAAGCAGCGCGTTCTGGATTTTGTCAACGCCAATTTTGACTGGCGGCTTCCGCTGGTGAACCGCCCGGAGTGGTTCCGCTTCTATTACGAAAGCGGCGACGGGCTGCAGTTCGCGGTGGCGGAGGAAAACGGCGAATGGCTGGCCGCAGCCGGTTACATACGGGCCAACCGCTCCCCTGCCCCGGATATCTGGGTATCGGTCTGGGTGGCCCGCAAAGGTCACAACGGGGTGGGACTGGAGCTGATGGACGCCCTGCCCCGGCTGACCGGCGCCCGTGTGGTAGCCTGCAACAACATCCGGCCCAAGACCATGGCGTTTTACCGGTTCCTGGGCTGGGAAGCCGACCGGGTCGGGCACTTTTTCCGGCTGGCTGACCGGGCGGAATACCGCCTGGCCGTGCCCGGGCCGAACGCCGGGCGGCTGCCCGCCGCCGGAGACCTGGCGCTGGAGCCGGTGCACAGTGTGACCCGGCTGCAGGGAATGGGGATGCCGCCCAGCTCCCATACGCCTGTCAAGGACATCTGGTACATGACCCGCCGGTATTTTGATTTTGATCACTACCGGTATGACGTATGGTGCGCCACCGAACGCGGAAAACTGCTGGCCTATCTGGTGACCCGCACCGCCGAGGTGACCCTGAGCGACGGCAGCCAGGTAAAGGTGCTGCGGATGGTGGACTTTATCGGCGAGGATGCGGTACTGGCCCGGCTGGGTACGACGCTGGACCG
Source organism: Gemmiger sp. An120 (assembly GCF_002160955.1). Classification (GTDB taxonomy): domain Bacteria; phylum Bacillota; class Clostridia; order Oscillospirales; family Ruminococcaceae; genus Gemmiger_A; species Gemmiger_A avium. The sequence goes on along the minus strand of NZ_NFLN01000001.1, from coordinate 60,303 downwards.
TATGCTGGCGGAGAGCGGCGCGGAATATCTGGACTGCTACTGTGCCGGCATCCCGGCCGAAACGATGGCGGCTGCCGGTTTGAGCCAGCGGCAGGAGGGCGACGGGACGGTTATCCCCAATTATCTGGACCCACCTGTGCAGGAAAACACCGAATACTACTATTTCACCAACCGGCCGGAAGGGTTTGTGCTGTTCCGGGCGGACGGTGATCAGGACCGGCCCAACCTGCCGGCCGACTGACAGCCCGTCAAAGGAGGAATCTGCTGTGGGACGTACAAGGGGAAATCTTGCGCTTCTGATCCTGGGCATCACCTTCTCCGCCATTGGTATTCTGGAATACGGCGGCCTGCTGGTTGCCTGCGTGGTTTGCCTGGTGCAGGGCGGGCCCCTGCCTCCGGTGCCGGTGTTTCTCTTTCTGCTGCTTCACGGCGGGATCTTTGGCGGGGTCGGGCTGGGTGCTTTGTCCGCCCGGGCCCGGGGAGCCAGGAAAAAAGCCCGTCTGATGGCGGAGGGCGTTCCCGTGCTGGCACATATTGTAGAGGTAAAGCGGGATTACTCCGTGCGCGTCAACCGGCAGTACGCCTGGCGTGTGATCTGCGAACTGGAAGAGGGCGGCACCGTGTACCGGTTCCGCAGCGACCGGCTGTGGGAATACCCGGAACTGAACAATGAGTATGTAGCTGTCTACCGGGATCCGGCCAATCCCCGCTGCTACTATGTGGATGTAGAGGGCAGCTGCCGCCCGGTTGTGGAACTGTAAACATACAAAAAATGTCCCGCACAGTTTGTGCGGGACATTTTTTGTTACAATCAGCCGGCTACACGTTCACCGGTCATGGTCTGCTCCACAATGCTGTCCATGATCTCCCGGGTCATGCTGCCGCTCAGATAGCCGAACACGTTGCCGTCGGTATCGATCATGAATGTGGTGGGGAAAGAATACACCCCATAACTCAGGAACAGTTCGCCAGTGGTATCCATGAGAACCGGATAGGTATAGCCCTGCTCATCCAGCCAGGCAGCGATCTCTTCCGCGGACTTGTTATCCGCCGGATACAGGCTGTCCTCCGCTTTGGGAGCGGCTACCCCCAGCACCACCAGGTCGCCCTCATTCTCGCCCCATTCCTCATACAGGGCCTGCAGATCGGGCATTTCCTGCTGGCAGGGGCCGCACCAGGTGGCCCAGAAGTTCAGCAGGATGGTTTTGCCCTCGTAATCGGCCAGGGTATGGGTATTGCCGAACTGATCCTGGAGGGAAAAATCTATGGCCGGAACGGTCTGTTCTTCCGGCTGGCTGTCCGACGCTGCGGAAGACGAGGACGCGCTGTCCGGCGAAGAGGCCGGTTCGCTTGTGTCCGGTTCCGCCTGGGAAGAACTTTCTTCCTGCTGCACCACCGACGAGGAAGTGCTGCTCGTACCGCCGCTGCCCAGCCCGGCCAGATAACCGGTAAAGCTGCTCATCTTGCCGGAGATCATGAGCACGCCCAGCAGGATCAGCAGGGCGCCGCCCGCTTTGGCTGTGTATTTCAGCCAGTTCATGTGGCTGCGGAAGAACCGCAGCATCTGGCCGGTAAACAGGCCCACCAGCAGGAAAGGCAGCACAAAACCCAGCGTATACACCCCGATCAGCACAAAACCCAGCACCCGGCTGTCGGAGGAACCGGCCAGCAGCAGCACGCTGGTCAGGGTGGGGCCCACGCAGGGGGTCCAGGCAAAGCTGAAGGTAAAGCCCATGACCAGCGCGGGGATGGGGCCCATTGCCCATTTATCCAGCCGGAAGGGCAGCCGCAGCTCCTTGGTGGAGATGCCGCCGAAGAACAGCTGCCACACGCCCATCAGCAGCACCACAATGCCGCCCGCCACCGTGAACGCGGTGCGGTACCGGCTGAAGAACTGCCCCAGGGCGGTAAAGCCCATCCCCAGCAGGAAGAACGCAAAGCTGATGCCCAGCACAAAGAAAAAGGTGTTGAGCAGGGTACGCCGGCGGGCGGCCTTGTCCAGCGCGGCTTCCGGCGCACCGCCGGCCAGATAACTCAGATAAAGCGGCACAAGCGGCAGCACGCAGGGCGAAAAGAAGCTCAAAAGCCCCTGAAAAAACACGGTAAGCGCGGAAACGCTGGTTTGCAGATCAAATCCCATAGTAACTCCTTTCGGTGGGCTGAACGCCCGGGAAACTGGCCCGCCCTTTTTGGCAGAGCGGAAGCTGGGTATCAGTATACCATATTTTTTCCGGCTTGTGTGTGACAGAATCACATCGGTTTGCATTCCGGCCGGCGGCCGTGTACAATAGAAAGAGAAACTCCGGCGCGCCGGCGCCGGGAAAGGGTGTGGGGTATGGATTTTTCCCAGTTGGCATCGATCCGGAAAGACAGCCTGAGCCAGGCTATGGAACAGTTTGTATTCTACCCGCTGGCATTCGGCCGCTGGAAGCAGGGGCCGGGCATTCCGGATGCCCGGCGCAGCCTGTCCCAGCATTACAAGCTCACGCTGGTGGCGGAGGGTACGGCCCGGTTTTCCTGCTCATCCGGCACCCATGTGCTGCACAGAGGCGACGTGGTGTTAATGGCGCCGTTTATCCCCTATGAGGTGCGCATGGACCCGGAGGACGGGCTGGACATGTTCTATCTGTACTTTGAAGTAACCCCGGCCTCCAGCCTGCCGGCGTTCAGCCAGCTGTTCCAATGCACCGACGCGGCGCTTTATCCCGGCCTGATCGACCCGGCACTGCGGATCATGCTGGAACAGAACCTGGATCTGTACCAGCGGGGTACGCCCGGACAGTTTTTGTCGCTGCAGCTTCTGCTGACCCGGCTGATGCTGGTGATGCGCCAGCGCAGCGACGGCCTGCCTGCCCCCCGCCGGGCTGCCCAGGTATCCAACGGCGAGCGGGTGGTGCAGGAGTGCGTGGAATATCTGGACGAGCACATGCGGGAAAATGTACAGGTGCAGGATCTGTGCAAAGCCGCCAACGTATCCCAGAGTTATCTGTACAAGTGCTTCGACCAGATGACCGGCATGTCCACCCGGGAGTTTATCCGGCGGTACCGGATGCCGCAGATTGAGATGCAGCTGCGGCAGGAAAACCTGAGCATCCAGCAGATTGCTGAGCAGAATGGGTTTTCCTCGGCCAGTGCGTTCAGCCGGATGTTCCACAACCAGTACGGCATTTCCCCCGCCGCCTACCGCAAACGCAGCCGCTGAGCGCGGTTCTTATACAGGAAAACAGGCGCTGCCCGCCGGATGCCGGGGGCTGCGCCTGTTTTCTGTGGACCGAATATACGGGAATCGCTTAATCAGGTTTGGCGGCTGCCGGCCGCCGGGACATCAGGCTATGAGGGAATCTTCTCCACACAGCTGCACACGCCGCTGCAGGGGGAGGTCTTCAAATTCATCGCTTGCGTCGTCAAATTCCTCGCCGGCATAGCGGCATTCATCCAGCGCCATGGCCTCCCGGATCGAAGCCCAAAACTGTTTCAACATACTGCCTTCCCCTTTCTATCAGGTTTTGTATCTGAAATGGCAAACCGCGCGCCGTGGGTAAGCTTGCGGGACCCGCAGCGGTTTTTGTTTGCTCTCTGCCCTTAATACGAAGTTATACGGCTCTTTATTTCAATTCGATTACAAATTTTGCAGATTTTTTCTTCTTTTTCGATTTAGTGCGGTTTTTCTTCTGTATGTACCAAGTATACCGCAGATTTCCCGGCTAAATCTTCAACGTTCTGTTTCAAAATCGTAAACAGTGCCGTGTTCTCCAGCCTATGCGGCTTGCCCGGGAAATGTTCCCTCTACGGCTCTGTTCCCTGTCCGCTGTTTTCCAGGCAGCGGCGCAATTTCTGCAGGCCGCGCTGGCCACGCTTTTTCACCGTCTCATAGGGCAGCTGCAGGCTTCGGGCTATCTCGGTATAGCGCATTCCTTTCCAGTAGCGCATGCGCAGAATACGGGCGTCTTCCGGGTCCAGCATCTCCAGCGCCCGCACAAAATCGGTACTGCGCACCCGGATGCTTCTCTCCTTGAACAGCTGTGCCGCCGCCTGGCAGGCCCGTTCCCAGCGGCAGTTCTGGCGGAATTTGTCCAGCGCTTTCCGGTCGGCAATGGCCGCCAGATAGCTTTTCAGGCTGCCGGATTCAGGGTCAAAGCGCTCCCACCGCAGACAAAAATCCCCCAGCGCCGCCAGCACACATTCCCGGATGTCTTCCGGGTCATCCAGACGGCGGGCGCAAATTCCCCACAGCATGTGCTGATATTGTTCGATCACAGCTGCGCAGCCGGCTTCCCGGTCTATGCCCAGAATCCGCAAAATTTCCTTTTCTTCCATCTACGCGTGCCCCTTTCTGGAAATGATTTCGCCGGTTTTCGGCAGAAAGGGACAACGCTGTTCTATTTTTTTATAAACGGCTGCGCAAACGGTTGTTTTGGACTGTCCTTGCCAGAAAAAAACAGGGCGGGGACATATGTCCCCGCCCTGTTTTACCTTGCCATGATTTGCTGTACGGCTTACTGCTCGGCCATACGGATCGCGTCTTCCGCGTCGCTGAAGCCCATGTTTACCGCCAGCAGGCCATCGCCGTATTTGTTGAACATCCCCACGGGAATCGCCCACAGATCATCCACCGCGTCGTCGCCGGGCAGATCGTCCCGCACGTTGATGCTTACCTTGTAACGGATCTCGCCGTCCCGGTGGTCCAGTTCGAAATTGCCCACCGTCAGGCCATAGTTGGCCCGGGTCAGGTATTCACAGACCTGCGCCATACTGCTCTTGTCGGCGCTGATGGCGATGTTGCCGTAGGCCAGCAGGGCCCGGCAGTAGTTCTCCTCCCCGCTGATGGGCCGCACATAGACTACAATGTCGCAGGATTTGAGTTTGGTGCGGTTCAGATTGAACCCCATCGTAAACTTGTTTTTGTCCGCATCAAAGCGATAGTTGTAGCCTTTTCGGTCCAGAACGTTCCGCACGCAGGCGATTGCCTGCCGCATGGTAGTTGCCATTGGATATTGCCTCCTTTTTCTTGGGGCCGCAGTGCGGTCCCGCCTTTACTATAGAGTTCGCCGCAAAAGGTGAAAAAGGGACAAAACACAATAAAAAAATCCCCGCTCCGCCACGAGGGACGGAACGGGGATTCAAGACTGTTTCTCAGATGGAGATGGTATTGGACACATCCAGCAGGAAGGTGTCGATGGTCTTGTGCATGGACAGAGCCACGTTGATGTCAAAGTCGACGATCTTGTCGGCGGAGACAGCCACAACGCGGTTGTAGATGCCGCGCTCCAGCAGGGCCACAGCGTGGTAGCCCATGGTGGAAGCGGTGACGCGGTCCCGCAGGGTGGGAGAACCGCCGCGCTGCACATGGCCCAGAACGGTGGCACGGGAATCAATGCCGGTGGCCGCCTGGATCTCGTTGGCGATATCCTGGGCATGGCCCACGCCCTCGGCCACGATCACGATAAAGTGCTTCTTGCCGGTCTTCTGGGTAAACTTCATCCGGCTCAGGATGTCCCGTTCCAGATCGTAGGGACGCTCCGGAATCAGGGTGGCCACGGCGCCGCAGGCAATGCCCACATTCAGGGCGATGTAGCCGGCGTTGCGGCCCATAACCTCCACCACGCTGCAGCGGTCATGGCTCTGGGTGGTGTCGCGCAGCTTGTCGACCATCTCCACCGCGGTGTTCATGGCGGTGTCGTAGCCGATGGTGTACTCGCTGCAGGCGATATCGTTGTCAATGGTGCCGGGGATGCCGATGCAGGGAATGCCCAGCGCAGCCATATCCTTGGCGCCGCGGAAAGAACCGTCGCCGCCGATCACGACCAGCGCGTCGATGCCCAGTTCACGGCAGCGGTCGGCCGCCTTCTGCTGGCCTTCCTTGGTCTTGAACTCCAGGCAACGGGCGGTGTACAGAATGGTGCCGCCGCGGTGGATGATCTCAGACACGCTGCGCAGGTCCATCTCCCGCACTTCGCCGTTCAGCAGGCCGTTATAGCCGCGCTCGATACCCATCATGCGGAAGCCCTTGCTCAGGCCGGTACGAACCACGGCGCGTACGGCAGCATTCATGCCAGGCGCGTCGCCGCCGCTGGTCAATACACCGATTGTTTTGATTTCCTTCAACATAACTGCTGCCTCCCAAATACTCTTTCTGCCATTGTGTTTTGGATTGATCTTACTTTTTCTGCGCACGGGCGGCCTGCACCGCCACGTTTCCCTGGCCAAGGATCCGTTCCAGCTCTTTGCGGAGCAGCGGATGATCCAGTGCCCACATGGTGCGGGGCGCCAGTGTGAGCTGCCGCACATCGGCGAAATACATATACACCTGCATTCCGCCGTCGAAGATGCTGAGCAGGTTCTGCACCTTGCGCATCTGCGGGCATTCCCGCGAGGGAAGCTTCAGGTACAGGGCCATCGGCGCTTCGCTCTGACGTGGCCGTGCCGCACCGGCGGGCTGATACTCCTCAATGGGCACGATCTGCTCCACGATCAGTTTGGCTGCCTCGTCTTCCTTGACCGAAACGCGGCCGGTGACCACCACCACGCTGTTGTCCACCAGCACCGGGCGGCATTCCGCCAGCACGCGGGGGAACAGCAGCAGCTCCATACTGCCGGTCAGGTCTTCCACCGTGGTGAAAGCCATCATGGTGTTGGAACGGGTGGTCATCATGCGGGTTTTGACCACGGCGCAGACAATCCTCACTACCTTAGAATCATAATCTTTTGCCTGCTCGCCTGTCAATTCATTTATCTTGCAGCCTGATATATTTTTGATGTTTTCCCGGTACGCGTCCAGCGGATGGCCGGAAAGGTACAGCCCGCTGACCTCCCGCTCCATCTGCAGCAGCTCGGTTTTGGGGTATTCGGGCGCGTCCTGCATGGCGTAGTCCTGCGAACTCTCCTGCCCGCCGGACAGCTGGGAAAACAGGTCCAGCTGCCCCTCCAGGTTGCGGCGGCGGTCGCCCTCCACGCTTTTCAGGATGCCCTCCAGGTTCTGGTTCAGCGCCCGGCGGGACCAGCCGAAGCTGTCGAACGCGCCGCTCTTGATCAGGCACTCCACCGCCCGGCGGTTCAGTTCACTGCCCTGCATCCGCTCGCAGAAATCGTACAGGGAACGGAACGGCTTTTCCTTGCGCTGGCGCACCACGTTGGCGATCAGGTTGCGGCCCACGTTCTTGACCGCGTTCAGCCCGAAGCGGATATCCGCCCCGTCCACCGTAAAGCCGCCCTGGCTGATGTTGATGTCCGGCGGCAGCACCCGGATACCCAGACGCTGACACTCGCCGGAATACTCGATCACCTTATCGGTGTTGTCCAGCACGCTGGTCATAAGCGCGGCCATGAACTGGCCGGGATAGTGGCACTTGAGATAGGCGGTCTGGTACGCCACATAGGCATAAGCCGCCGCGTGGGATTTGTTGAACGCATAGGAGGCGAAGCTGGACATATCGTCAAAGATCTCGTTCGCCACCTGGGCGGGAATGCCGTTGGCCACGCAGCCCTTGCACTCGTGGCCCGGCTCGGTATTGCCGTAGACAAAGTGCTGGCGCTCCTTCTCCATGACGTCGTGCTTTTTCTTGCTCATGGCGCGGCGCACCAGGTCGGCCTGGCCGTAGGAGAAGCCCGCCAGTTCCCGGCAGATCTGCATGACCTGCTCCTGGTAAACGATACAGCCGTTGGTCACGTCCAGAATATGGGCCAGCTGCGGGGTCTTGTACCGGATCTTGTCCGGGTCATGCCGGTTGCGCAGGTAGGTGGGGATGGAGTCCATGGGGCCCGGCCGGTACAGGGAGATCAGAGCGATGACATCCTCCAGGCTGCGGGGATGCAGGCCCATGAGCACCTGTTTCATGCCGGTGGATTCCAGCTGGAACACGCCCTCGGTTTCGCCGCGGCCCAGCATGGCGTAGGTATCCGCATCCTCATAGGAGATGGCATCCAGCGTGAAAGAAGGCTCCATCTCCCGGATCATCTCTTCCGCGTCGTGCAGCACCGTCAGGGTGCGCAGGCCCAGAAAGTCCATCTTCAGCAGGCCCAGCTCCTCGATGGTGGTCATGGTGAACTGGGTCACCGGCACCCCGTCGTTGGAAGCCAGCGGCACATACACGTCGGTGGCCTCCGGGGTAATCACCACGCCTGCCGCGTGGGTGGAGGCGTGCCGGGGCATGCCCTCGATCTTTTCAGCGGTATCCACCAGCTCCTTGACCACCGGGTCCGCGTCGTACTGGGCTTTCAGCTCCGGCGAGACGGTAAGCGCCCGGGCCAGGGTCATCTTCAGCTCCATGGGAACCAGTTTGGCAATGGCGTCCACCTTCTGATACCCGATGTCCAGCACCCGGCCCACGTCCCGCAGGGCGTTGCGGGCGGCCATGGTACCGAAGGTGATGATCTGGGCCACGTGATCGCTGCCGTATTTCCGGTTTACGTAGTCGATGACCTCCTGCCGGCGCTCGTAGCAGAAGTCCACATCAAAGTCCGGCATGCTGACACGTTCCGGGTTCAGGAAACGTTCAAACAGCAGGTTGTACCGGATGGGATCGATGTTGGTGATGCCCACGCAGTAGGCCGCCAGGCTGCCCGCGCCGGAGCCGCGCCCCGGCCCCACCGGGATGCCCTGGCTTTTGGCATAGCGGATAAAATCGTAAACGATCAGGTAGTAGTTGGTATAGCCCATGCGGCGGATCACGTCGATCTCGTAGCGCAGGCGCTCCTCCAGCGCGGCGTTCACCCCATCGCCATACCGGCGGGCCAGGCCCTCCCAGCACATCTTTTCAAAATACTCCTGGTTGCCCATTCCGTCCGGCGCTTCGTAGTAGGGCAGTTTGGTGACGCCGAACTCAAAGTCGAACTGGCATATCTCGGCAATGCGGTTTGTGTTTTCGCAGGCCTCGGGCGCGATGGCGAACAGGTCGTACATCTCCTCGGTGCTCTTGAGATAGAATTCGTCGGTCTCGAACTCCATCTTGTCCGGGTCCTTGATGGTTTTGCCGGTCTGGATACAGATCAGGATACTCTGCATCCGGGCGTCCTCTTTGCGCAGATAGTGGGCGTCGTTGGTGGCCACCAGCGGGATCCCGGTTTCCCGGCTCAGGCGGATCAGCTGGGGCAGGATCTGCTGCTGTTCCGCCAGGCCGTGATCCTGGATCTCGATGAAATAGTTTCCCGGCCCGAACAGGTTGTTGTAGTATTCGGCTATACTGCGGGCCCGGTCATAATCGCCGGAGAGCAGCGCCTGCGGCACCTCGCCCGCCAGGCAGGCGGACAGGCAGATCAGCCCCTCGTGGTACTGTTCCAGCAGTTCCCGGTCGATGCGGGGCTTGGAGTAAAAGCCCTCAATAAAGCCGGCGGAAACCATCTTGATCAGGTTTTTATAGCCCTGGGCATTTTTGCACAGCAGCACCAGGTGGTGGCTGCCGTCCACCCGGCTGACCTTATCGAACCGGGTACGGTTGGCCACGTATACCTCGCAGCCGATGATAGGCTTGATCCCCGCCTTTTTGGCCGCCTTATAAAAATCCACACAGCCGTACATGGCCCCGTGATCGGTGATGGCGATGGCAGTCTGGCCCAGCTCCTTGACCCGGTCGAACAGCCGGTCGATCCGGCAGGCGCCGTCCAGCAGGCTGTATTCGGTATGCACATGCAGATGGGTAAATTGTTTATCGCTCATGGTTTTTGCTTCTCCTGCATCTGGGCGGCGATGCTTTCCAGTTTTTTGAACCGGTGAGACAGGCCGGATTTGCTGATGGGCGGATCAAACCGGGCTGCCAGAGCTGCCAGCGGAAGATCCGGGTATTGCCGGCGCATGGCGGCTGCCTGCCGCAGCGTATCGGGCAGCGCATCCAGGGCGTCGTTTTCTTCCAGGAACGCAATGGCCCGCAGCGCCTGCACATTGGCGGTGGCAGTCTTGTCCATATTGGCGGTATCGCAGTTGTTGAGCCGGTTTGTTTTGTTGCGCAGTTCCTTGTATACCTTGCGGTTCATCATCTCCATCGCGCCGCCGGTGGCCCCCATAAAGGTAAGAATGTCCTCAATGGGTTCGCTGGCTTTCAGGTAGACCACATTCATCCCCTTGCGGCGGGTGCGGTGGGGGCGGAATTCATGCTCCGCCAACAGAGCCTCGAAGTCCTTTGCCAGGTTGAGCCGGCCGGTCATGAACTCCAGATGATATTCCTTCTGCGGGTCGGTGACGGTGCCGCAGCACAGAAACGCCGCCCCCACATAGGCGCTGGCGCACTGGGGGCAGCGGAACAGCCGGGGATTGATCCGCAGGCTGGCCTCCTGGCCGGTATGGCCCAGCAGCTGCAGCAGATGAGCCACCTGCGTGGGCTCCTTGACGGCAAACTCCCAGATGCTGCCGCTGGGGCGGTTCTTTTCCACCAGCTCCCCCTGAATCCCATTCAGGGCAAACATCCGGCGGGCCAGCTGAGCCACCGGCAGGGATTCGGTCTGCAGCACCGTGCCGTTCTGGTCAAAATAGCGGCCGAAGCAGGCAAATCCATAGCAGGCCGCGAGACTGCAGCAGGGCCGCGTGATCTTGCGGGCTGCGATCTCCTGTTTAACATCCTGGGCAAAACTCAAGGCGTGAAATCTCCTTTTAAGCAGCGCCGCCCGACACCCTACCCGGGCATCGCGCGGCGCCTGATACTTCTGATAAAAAGCCGGTTCAGCTGGTACGGTTTGCATCCCGGTGCTGTACGACCGGGGCATACCCCAGCTTTTCGCAATAGTCCGCCAGCAGGCGGGCAAAGGTAATGGACCGATGTTTGCCGCCGGTGCAGCCGATGGCAATGGTAAGCTGGCTTTTGCCCTCCTTTACATAGAGAGGCAGGGTCAGCGCCAGCAGTTCCTGCAGCTTGGTCAGCAGCTGCTGCGAGGCCTCGCTGGCCATCACATAATCCACCACTTCCTGGTCCAGGCCGGTCTTTTCTTTCAGTTCAGGCACGTAATAGGGATTGGGCAGGCAGCGCACATCCCAGATAATGTCCGCCTCTTTGGGCGTACCGTACTTGAAGCCGAAGGACAGCACGGTCAGCGCCATGGAGTGCTGCCGGCTGTTCAGGAACAGCGCACAGATCCGCTGCTTATTCTGCGCCGGGGAAAGCAGCGAGGTATCCAGAATATAGTTGGCGTGCTCATACAGCGGACGCAGGATCTGCCGCTCCCGGGCCAGGGCCTCGGTGGTGGACAATCCCTCGCTGATGCTCATGGGATGGCGGCGGCGGGTTTCCTTGTAGCGGCGCTGCAGCACCTCGTCCGACGCGTCCAGAAACAGCACCTGAAACTCGGCCTGCTGGCGGTCCAGCTCGCCGAGCGCCTGAATCAGTTCCCGGCTGGAGCGGGCGCTGCGCACGTCCAGGCCCACCGCCACCTTCTGCAGCAGAGTTTCGCTCTGCTGGGCAAAGTCCACCAGGCGGGACAAAAGTCCCGCGGGGATATTGTCAATACAGAAATAGCCGATGTCCTCCAGCGCGTGCATCGCCACCGACTTGCCCGCACCGGAAAGCCCGGTCACGATCAGCAATTCCACTTCCTTGTTCCCTCCCCTGCGCCGGGCTGCCGCTCAGCGCACTACCCGGATCTCCTTTTCCAGGGTAAATCCGGTCTTTTCCTTTACAATCCGGCAGACCTCGTCGGTCAGCCGCAGTACATCCTGGCAGGTAGCCTGCCCCAGGTTTACCACAAAGCCGCAATGCTTTTCACTGATGGCGGCATCCCCGATCCGGAATCCCCGCAGGCCGCACTGGTCGATCAGGGCACCGGCATACGCCCCCACCGGGCGTTTGAAGGTACTGCCTGCGCTGGGCAGTTCCAGCGGCTGTTTGGACTTGCGGCGGGACATGTAATCTTCCATGGCCGCGCCGATCTCCTGCACATTGCCGGCACGCAGACCGAACCGGGCGCTGAGTACGCACCAGGGCCGGGATTCAAAAATGCTGGTGCGGTAGCCCAGAGCCAGCTGATCCGCGGGCAGTTCCTTTACCTGGCCTTCCTCATCCAGGAAACGTACCGAAGCCAGCACATCCCGCATTTCCCCACCGTAAGCGCCCGCATTCATATACACCGCGCCGCCCACCGTGCCGGGGATACCATAGGCAAATTCCAGGCCGGTCAGGCCAGCGTCCCGGGCGACGGTGCAGACCCGCGTCAGCAGCACGCCCGCCCCCGCCGTGATAGAGTCCCCCTCGGCGCAGACGCTGCTCAGCGCCCGGGAGGTGCGGATCACCGCGCCGCCGAAGCCCTCGTCTGCAAACAGCACGTTGGAACCGTTGCCCAGCAGATAGTATCGCACACCCAGCCGGTGTGCCTCCCCCATCAGGGCAAGCAGCGAAGCTTCGTCTTCCGGCTCGCACAGCAAGCCGGCCGGGCCACCGATACGGAAGGTAGTATAGCCCGCCAGCGGCACACCGGGCCGGGCGGAAATGCCCCGCTCTGCGGCAAACTGCTGCAAAGCGGAAAGAGACTGCTCAGAATCGGTCACAAAAGGGGCCTCACTTTCTGTTCTGATTTCCCAGGCTGGCCGCGCCCACAACACCTGCGTCGTTGCGCAGTTCGGCGGCCTTGATGGTCACCCGGCGCTCGCCGTTGCGGGCGTACTCTTCCAGGTCCACCAGCGCCCGTACCGGGGCCAGCAGGGTCTCGCCCTCCTTGGACACGCCGCCGCCGATGCAGATGATCTCCGGCTGGAAGATGTTGATGATGTTGGTCAGGCCGCAGGCCACGTACTTGACAAAGTCCTTGACCACCTGGGTAGCCAGCGGGTCGCCGGCACGCATGCCGTCAAAGGCGGTTTTGGCGTTTACCTTGTTGATGTCCCCGTCCACCAGGGTCCACATCATGTTCTGGGGATTGGACTGCATGGCGATACGGGTGTCCTCAGTAAGAGCACGGGCAGAGGCGTACTTCTCCCAGCAGCCCTTTCGCCCGCACATGCAGGGACGGCCGTCCATCTGGATCACGGTGTGGCCCAGCTCGGCACCGGCGTAGTTGAAGCCGGAGAAGATCTTGCCGTCGATGATGATGCCGCCGCCGATACCGGTGCCCAGGGTGATGACCACAGCATACTTGGCGCCCTTGGCCGCGCCGGCAATGTACTCGCCGTAGGCAGCGGCGTTGGCATCGTTCTCAATGTACACGTCACAGCCCAGCAGCGCCTGGATGTTGGCACGCAGGGCCCAGTTGTTGTAACCGAAGTTGGCGTTGAATTCCACAATGCCGCTCTCGGCGTTCACGCTGCCGGGGGTACCGATGCCCACCCAGCGGATGGCTTCCCAGGAAACGCCCGCTTCTTCCACCACCTGGCGGCACAGATCGGCGATGGCCTGTTCCACCTCCTGCGCCGGACGGGGCAGATTGGTGTCGCAGGTTTTCTTATAGACGATGTGGGATTCCTCATTCACAAGGCCCGCGGTAATGGTGGTACCGCCCAGATCTACGCCAATGGTATAGTATGTCATATGAAACACTCCTTACAATGTATTCCTAACGCAATCCCCTGTTACTCCTGCAGGCCCAATCGGTTCAGCAGTTCCTGGGCCGCGTTGTAGCCCATCTTTTTCTGGCGGTTGTTGATGGCCGCCGTTTCCAGAATAACCGCCAGGTTACGTCCGGGCATGACCGGGATCACGGTGCTGGGGATCTTGACCCCCAGAATATCGTAGGTCTCGGTCTCCAGGCCGGTGCGGCTGTAGTTCTTGGTCTTGTCCCAGGGCTCCAGTTCCACCACCAGGTCTACCTTTTCGCTGACCTTGACCGCGCCGATACCGAACATCCGGGCCACGTTCACGATGCCAATGCCCCGCAGTTCGATAAAGTGGCGGATATTTTCCGGCGCGCGGCCCACGATCGACCGGTTGGACACCCGGCGCAGATCCACCGCGTCGTCGGCAATCAGACGGTGGCCGCGCTTGACCAGCTCCACGGCGGTTTCGCTTTTGCCCACGCCGCTGTCGCCCAGGATCAGTATTCCCTCGCCGTAGACCTCAACCAGAACGCCGTGCCGGGTAACACGGGGGGCCAGTTCCACATTCAGAATGCTGATCAGGCCGCTCATCATGGTGGAGGTACTCTCGGTGGAACGCAGCAGCGCTACCTCATACTTCTTGGCACACTCGTACATTTCCGCCAGCGGTTCAATGCCGCGGCTGACGATCAGGGCAGGCGGGTGCATGGAGAACAGCTTGTCCACATGGATGGCACGCTGTTCCGGCGTGACCTCCTGCAAAAAGGACATTTCCGCCATACCGCAGATCTGGATGCGCAGCGAATCGAAGTACTGGTAATAGCCGGCCAGAACCAGACCGGGCCGGTGCACGTCCGCCGAACAGACCGGGATGTCTTTCAGATCCCGGGGGGCATAGGCGACTTCCAGATTCATATGTTCAACCAGGTAACTCAGAGGCACAGAAAATTGCGGCATACCAACACCCTTTCCCATTTTTTGCATGGAAGTTTTTCCCGCTTCCCGGCGGCCGGCCTGGCCGCCGGGCTGTACGGAATTACATCTTCTATTATATATGAATTTACCCCGATTGGCAATTTCCTTTTTCGTCTTTACAGTGCGCGCAGCCGAACTTCCCATTCGATCCGGTCAGGGTCGTACCAGCGGCCCGCGCGTTCCAGTTCGGCACAGGCTGCCGCGTCCCGGCTGCGCAGCCAGAATCCCATCCGCAGCAGATCCTGGCCCTGCCCGAAGGTCTGCCGGGTAATGCGGCGGGCGGTTTCTTCCAGCTGTGCGGCGATTTCGTCCGCCAGTTCCTGTTTGCCGGTGTGGATCAGCCCGCCGGAGTCGGTCAGATTTTTCAGATAGCCGCTCAGGCGGGCGTTCAGGGTCAGGGTATCCAGGGAAGGCTCCCAGCCCAGCAGCGGCAGTTCCAGCGTATACCGTACCGGGCCGCGGCCGGTGGACGCTTCCAGCGAAACGCTGCGCACCTGCCCCTCGATCAGGGCAGCCAGGGCAGTGGCCTCCCGGTCCCACACAGCGGTGCACTGACCGCCCAGGAAAAGCCGGGTATCCCCCGGCACGGCGGTACCGGCGCGGCAGTCTACCTCCAAACAGGGCAGAATCCCGGCTTCGGCCCCGGCCAGGCGATAGAGACGCTGGGTATACAGGCTCTCCCCTTCCGCCTGCTCCAGCTGCCGCAGCAGGGCATACCGATCCTCGCCGGATGCGGGCTGCCAGTCTTCGGCCAGTGTCTGTACGCCGAACACCGCCATATTGGGGCGGCCCGCGCTGTCGTTGGACAGATAGACACAGGCCTCGTACATAGCCTTACCCTGCGCGCCCGGCCCCAGCAGGAGCAGTTCGTTCTGGCCGTAAAAGGCAGTGAGCGGGCTGGCAGACTGGGCATCCTGCAGCGCATCCGCCACCGTGGCCCCCTGCCCGGAAAGCACCAGTGCCTCGGGTTTTGCCTGGCCTGCGTCGGCGCTGGCGCTGCTGGTTACATACACCAGCACCGCCCGCCAGCCGGTTGTATTCCAATCCAGATACAGGGTGTTGACCACCGCCCGGCCGCTGAGCGGTTCCCCGGCACAGCCGGAGGTCAGCAGCAAAAGCAGAACCGCCAGCAGCAGTTTGGCATGCTTCATGGTTTTTTCCTCCTTTTGGGCAGCAGGGCGGCCGCCAGCGCCAGAGCCAGCAAACCGCCGCACACCCATTCCATCTGCTGCGCGGTGCATGTTCCCAGCAGCACGGCCAGGGCGGCACCGCCCGGAATCAGCAGCCAGCGGGAGCGGGCGGTGGGCAGCAGCCCCTGCAGCAGACGAAGCAGCGCCCAGGTACTGAGCATCAGCCGCAGCAGTGCCAGCAGCATCCAGATGGCGACATGCACCGCGTCCAGCCGCCGGAACACCGACACGCCGCCCAGCCGGGCCACCGTGTAGACCGGGTGGCTCTGGTCGGCATAGCCCGCGCCCAGCACCGCCTCTCCCAGCACTGCCAGCGCGGCGGCCACCACCGCCCAGCCTGCCAGCACCGCCGCCGTGACCCGCTGGCCCTGGCGGGGCGTGGGCGCCAGCCAGGCGGGCAGCAGGAATTCCGGTACAAGCAACAGCCGGGCGGGCAGCGCCTGCCACAGCTGGGTCTGCGGCGAGGCCACCACCTGCAGGCTGCTGACCCGCAGCTGCCCCAACACCGACAGTAACAGAAGAACCGCGCCGCCGCCGCAGGCCCACAGGAACACATTGGCGGTGCGGGTGATGCCGCCCAGCCCCGCATGCACCCCGTACAGCACCGCCGCAGCCACCACCGCCGTGTACCAGAACAGGGAGAGTTCCGTTTCAGTTGTATCGCTGTAAAAGCGCTGGGCCTGGTAAAGCTGACAGGCCACCGATACCGCCAGCGCCGCGGCAAAGGCCCCCCGGCAGAGCACCGGCCCGTCGGGCGCCAGACCCCGGCCCGCGGGCAGCAGCAGAATCCAGAGCACCGGCACCGCCAGCGCACAGGCCAGCACCGTGACCTGTGCCCCGGCGCCGGTGGGACGGGTCTGCAGAAGCAGCGGGGCCAGCAGGGCGGTAAACACCACCAGCCCCTGCTGGCGCAGGCTAATCCTCGGTTTCATGGGGCGGCACCTCTTCCCGTATGGTATAGGGGCGGCGGGCCAGCACCCGCCAGGAAAAGCGGAACATCCCGTCCCGCAGCATCCCGGGCCGGGCCGGAACCAGCGGGGCGGTATAGGGCATCCCGAGAAAATCGGTGTTGCAGGCGGAGACCGCCATCACCGCAAACATGCAGGCCACCCCCAGCAGGCCGGCCACCCCGCCCGCCAGGGTAAACAGCAGCCGCAGAGCGGTGGCGGGCTCATAGAGGGCCGGGATCACAAACATGCTGATGGAAGTAAAGGCGGCCACGATCACCACCGGCGTGCTCAGGATGCCTGCATTGATGGCCGCGTCGCCCACGATCAGCGCGCTCACCAGGCTGACCGTGTGGCCGATGGGTTTGGGCAGGCGCAGGCCCGCCTCCCGCACGATCTCCAGCAGGATGAGCACAAAGATCATCTCCAGAAACAGCGGCAGCGGGGTGGCCCGTTCCGCCGCCGCCACCTTATACAACAGCTGGGGCGGGAACAATTCCGGAGAAAACTGGGCAATGGCCACATACACCCCAGGCAGCATCACCGCCAGCAGAAAGGCCAGGAATTTCAGGGCCCGCAGCAGGCTGGCGAAATAGGCCTTGGCAGCGTAGTCGTCCAGGCTTTGAAAGTTCTCAATAAAGAAATGGGGCAGGATCATGGCAAAGGGGCTGCCATTGACCAACAGCACCAGCTTGCCCTCGCAGATTTTGGCGCAGGCCGCGGCGGAGCGCTCGGTATAGCCGGCCTGCTGAAAGAAGCTGAACGGCCCCTTTTGCAGGAAAGGGGCCAGGTAGCTGGAATCCAGCAGCAGCGGGATTTTGGTGTTCTGCAGCCGTCGGCGCACCTTTTCCACCAGTTCGGGCGGGGCCAGGCGGCGGTTGTAGCACAGGGCCACCTCGGTGCCGGTCAGGTCTCCGGCGGTGTGCATCTCGATCACCAGGTCGGGGGTGCGGATCAGTCGGCGCAGCAGGCTGATATTGACCCGCAGCAAATCGCAGAAGCCCTCCCGGGAACCGCGGATATTGCCCTCCCCCGAGGGTTCAGATACCGACCGATAGGCCAGCAGCTGGCTGGAAAGCGCCACCGCCACCGGGCTGCCATCCACCAGCAGGACGGTCATGCCGGCGGTCATGCGGGCAACCAGGTCGTCGAACGTCTCCACCGGCGTGGCCTCCACCGGCAGGTCGCTGGCATGCAGGATATAGTTGGTCAGGGCCGCACCGTCCGGCATGGGCGGGCCCTCCCGACTGAGCAGATCCAGCAGGATCACCCAGAGTTTTTCGGTACTGGACAAGCCGTCAAACATGCAGGCGGCGCACTCCACACCCCGGATCCGCAGATTTTTTGCATACAGATCCATGGAATCGCCAAACATCTGTTTCAGTACCGGAAGATCCTTCTGCAGGCTGCCGGACAGTTTTTCCAAAGACACGGGCGTCACCTCCCGGTTTAGTATGCCGCCCGCACCGCCGGATTACTCACAAGGAGGAATGTGTTATGCTGACCGCCGTTGTGCGCACCGCCCTCATCTATGTGCTGGTGATCGGCACTATGCGGCTGATGGGCAAACGCCAGCTGGGGGAATTGCAGCCCTCGGAACTGGTGTCCACCATTCTGATCTCCAACCTGGCCTCGATTTCTATCGAATCCACCGAACTGCCGCTTTCCGCCAGCATTGTGCCGGTGCTGCTGATCGCGGTGCTGGAACTTTTCAGCAGCGCACTGGTGTTCTGCCGGCCCCGGCTGGGGCGCATCATGGCGGGCAGCCCGGTCATTGTGATCCGCAAGGGGGTGATTGATCAGGCAGCCCTGCGGCGGCTGCGCTTTACCGCCAGCGACCTGATGGAGGCACTGCGGGACCGGCAGGCCTTTGATCCCACCCGGATTGACTACGCGGCGGTGGAGACGAGCGGCACTTTGAGCGTTTATCCCCCGCCCCAGCCGCAGCCGGACGCCCCGCCGCTGCTGCCGGTGCTGGAAGACGGTCTGCCCTGCCCGGAGAACCTGCGGCTTTGCGGCAAGGATGAAGCCTGGCTGGCCCGGCAGCTGGACAAAAAAGGGCTGCAGCCCGGCCAGGTGCTGCTGGTGCTTACCGATGGGGCCCAGCGGGTAATCCTGATTCCACGCGAAACGCAATAAGCGAAAGGAGACGCAGACAATGCAGCGAATTTCGGTGGCGCTGGTGATTCTGCTGTTTATCGCGGCGGCGGTACTGGCAGGCACCGTGTTTCTGGACCGGTTTGCCCAGACGGCCGACGCCGGATTTGAGCAAATTCTGACCGCCGGCGATGAAGGACAGTTTGCGGAAGCACAGGCACTTCTGGGGGAATTGCAGGACTATCTCAAACGCTGTGAGCCCTGGCTGGCCCTGATCGTGCGGCGGGATCAGCTGGGGCAGGCCCGCACCGCCCTGGCAGGCATCCAGCCCTATCTGGCAGCCGATTACTGGGCGGACGGCAAGCTGGAACTTCTGCGGGCACAGGAGCAGCTGCGGGCGGTACTGCATCTGTACCGGCAGGTGTTTTAGGCAAAAGAACCGCCCGGCCTTTGGCGGCCGGGCGGTTCTTTGCTTATATCAGGTTTCTTTTTCTTCTGTGGGCGGGGCAGGCTCCTCATCGGGCTTTTCTTCCCGGCCGTTCATCAGGCCGCGGACCTCTTCCCAGAAGCTCTGCACGTCGCTGAACTGGCGATAGACCGAGGCAAACCGCACGTAGGCCACCTCGTCGATCTTTTTCAGCTCCTTCATGGCCAGGGTACCCACCTGGATGGAGGTTACCTCCTTCTCGCAGGAGCGCAGCAGTTCCTGCTCGATATTGGCCACCGCGTCCTCCAGCATCTGGTAGCTGACCGGGCGCTTTTCGCAGGCGCGCAGCATGCCCATCAGCAGTTTCTGCCGGTCGAACGCCTGGCGGGAATTGTCTTTTTTGATAACCATCAGGGGCACGATTTCCACCGTTTCATGGGTGGTAAACCGCTTGCCGCAGACCAGGCAGGCGCGGCGGCGGCGGATCTTGCTGCCGTCATCCGTGGGGCGCGAATCGATCACCTTGGAATCCGGCGCTCCGCAATAGGGACATCTCATCCGGTGTTATCCTCCCGTATCGGGCCCGGCCGTGCCGGGCGGGGTCTGGCCCCGCAATACCGGGGCGTTGTTTGGTACTATTGTACATGATTTGGCCTGCTTTGTCCATACAGGCGGGTAAAAAAGAACAAGCCGGGCGTATCGTCCGGCTTATCCTTTTTACTTGGCGGTATCAGGCTTTCTTGGCGCGGGGGGCCGCTTTGCCCGGATTGCGGGATTTGCGGTGCTCCCAGAAGGCCCACAGCGAGGTGGTGATGCACAGAGAAGTGTACACACCGGAGATCATACCGGCCATCAGAGGCACGGCAAAGGTGTAGATGCTGTCCAGGCCGAACACGATGGACACCACGCAGACAACACCCAGCGCCAGGCAGGTGGTGATGGTGGTATTCAGGGAACGGCGCAGGCTCTGGCTGATGCTGGTGTTGACCAGCTCGTCAAAGCCCAGCTTGTTGCCATACAGGGTACGGTTCTCGCGGATACGGTCGTATATGACCACCGTGTCGTTGATGGAGTAGCCCAGGATGGTAAGCATGGCCGCAATGAAGTTGGCGTTCAGCGGGATACGGCCGATCACAAACACGCCGTAGACCATGCACAGGTCGATCAGCAGGGCGATGACCGCCATCACGCCGGCGGGCAGACCGCCGATGTTGCGGAAACGCACCATGATGTACAGCAGGATCAGCACCACAGCGGCAGCCACGGCCACCAGGCTCTTCTGCAGGAACTCGTTGCCGATGACCTTATCCACATTGCGGACGGTCAGCTGCTCGAAGTTGTTGTCGGCAAAGGCGCCGGCCAAAGCATCGTCCAGCTGAGCCAGCTGCTCGGTGCTGATGTTGGAAGCACCGGGCATGGTGATGATCACGGTGTTGTCGCCGGTAGCGGCGTTGCTGCCGGTCTGGATGCTCAGGCCGCTGCCCAGCACGTTCTCAGCCTCGGAACGCACCTCGTTCAGATCGATGGTGCCCTCATAGCCGTAGGTCAGGATGGCACCGCCCTTGAACTGGATGTCCATATCCACGCCCAGCACCACGCTGCAGACCAGCACCAGGGCGATCAGCGCGCCGGAGATGGAGAAGAAGATCTTGCGGTGGCCCACAAAGTTCCAGGTACGGGGCTCGGCGTTCTTCTTGGAAGCGCCATACAGCCAGGGGTCGCGCAGGGCCTTGATGCGGGAGATACCCCGCAGCATGACGCGGCTGCACAGAATGCCGAAGAAGAAGTTCAGGATCACGCCCACCAGCAGGGTGTAACCGAAGGAGTACACCGTACCGGCGGTGGAAGGCCCGAAGGCAAAGAACAGCGGGCTCAGCAGCTTGGCCAGGAAGCTGTCGGTGGGGCCGAAGGAGCCCATCAGGATCACGGCCACGATCATCACGGTGATGTTGCCGTCCACGATGGGGGCCAGACCGCGGCTGAAGCCGGCGTTCAGCGCGCCGTCCAGGGTCTTGCCGGCGCGCAGTTCTTCCTTGATGCGCTCGGCGGTGATGACGTTGGCGTCAACGCCCATGCCGATGGCCAGGATGATACCGGCGATGCCGGGCAGGGTCAGGGTGAAGCTGTTGAACACCCCGAAGTAGCCGGACACGGCCGCCAGGGTGGCGGCAACCTGGCCCAGCAGCGCGATGCTGGCGATGAAGCCAGGCAGGCGGTAAACCAGGGTCATGAACAGGAAGATCAGCACAAAGGCAATCACGCCCGCCAGCACCATCGCATCCAGGCTGCCTGCGCCCAGAACCGGGCTCAGGGTGCTGTAGCTCTCCGCCGAGAGGGCGAAGGGCAGCGCGCCGGAATTGATCTGCCGGGCCAGGGTAACGACCTCGTCCTGGGTGAAGTTACCGGTGATCACGGCGCGGCCATCGGTGATGGCCGTCTCCACGTTGGCTACACTGATGCACTCGTCATCCAGCCAGATGCTGATGGGGGTACCGGTGCCGGCCAGCTCGGTGGTGGCAGCGGCAAACGCCGACTTGCCCTCATCGCTGAAGGTCAGCTGCACCAGATACTCCGGCGTAGTGCTGTTTACCTGCTGGTAGCCGGCGGAAGCGGACTCCACCTCGCTGCCTTCCAGGATGATCTCGCCGTCGGCGGTATCCCCCTTGCGGAAGACCATATGCGCGGTGGTGCCGATCTCGTCGATGGCCGCCTGCGGGTCAAACTCGGTGTCGCCCTCTTTCCAGGGGAAACGGACAATGATACGGTCGTTGCCCTCGTCCAGATAGATTTCGCTGTCGGTGATGTTCAGCGCCAGCAGACGCTGCTCGATAACCGACTTGGCGGCTTCCAGCTGTTCGGGGGTGGCATCCAGATCATTCGCCGGCATAAAGGTCACGTCCACGCCGCCCCGGATGTCAATGCCGAAGCGGATGTCCTGCGCGCCTTTGATGTAGGTGGTGGCTGTGTCTCCGTACTGGTAGCTGACCCCGAAAAACGCCGTCCAGGCGAAGATCAGGATCAGGACCGCTACCGCGAAGAAATGCCAGGATTTGCCTTTTCTCTTCATGGGAACCTCCCTATATTTTCGGGCCCGCGGCCCGGAAGTGCCGGATTACTCGGCCAGCAGTTTTTCCACTGTGGCCAGACGCACGCAGATGCACAGCAGCTGCGAAGCGGTGCGCAGCTCGTCCAGCTGCGGATAGGTGGGGGCGATGCGCAGGTGGTTGTCCTTCGGGTCAATGCCGTAGGGGAACGCCGCACCCGCACCGGTGAGCACCACGCCCGCTTCCTTGCACAGCTGCACGGTGCGCTTGGCGCAGCCCTCCTGCAGGTACAGGCTGATGAAGTAGCCGCCCTTGGGGTCGGTCCAGCGGGCGATCTTGCCGCAGCTGGACAGCTGCTCGGCAAAGGTCTGCTTGACCAGGTTGAACTTGGGCTCCAGGATGGCACGGTGCTTCTTCATGTGCTCCAGCACGCCCTGGCGGTTCTTGAGGAACTGCACATGGCGCAGCTGGTTCATCTTGTCGTAGCTGATGATCATGGGCACCATGTTGGAGGTGATGTGCCGGATGTTGATATCGCTGGCCGCCACCGCCGCCACGCCCGCGCCCGGGTAGGTGATCTTGCTGGTGGAGCAGAACAGCAGCGGACGCTGGGGATTGCCCGCCCGCTTGCAGGCCTCCAGAATGTTGGGGATCTCGATCTGCTCGTCGGTCAGGTGATGGACACAGTAGGCGTCGTCCCAGATGATCTTGAAGTCCGGGGCGGCGGTGCGCATCCGGGCCAGCCGGGCCACCGTCTCGCTGCTGTACACATACCCGTCCGGGTTGGAGTAGACCGGCACGCACCAGATACCCTTGATGGTTTCGTCCTCACGGACCAGCTGCTCCACCATGTCCATATCCGGGCCGTCTTCCCGCATGGGAACCGACAGCATCTGGAAGCCGAAGTATTCGGTCACCCGGAAATGCCGGTCATAGCCCGGGGTGGGGCACAAAAACTTGATGCTGTTGAAGAAACGCCAGGGCCGGATGCTGTCCACAAAGCCGGCGCGCCAGCCCAGGTCGATCAGGTAGTACATCATGGCCAGGGAAGAGTTGCCGCAGACGATGACCTCCTCCGGGCTGACCCCCAGCAGGTCGGCAAAGAAACGCCGGGCCTCAGGCATACCGGCCAGCAGGCCGTAGTTGCGGGCGTCCACACCGTCCTCGCCGATGTAGTTGTCCATGTGCAGCATTTCCTTGGACAGGTCCAGCTGCTCGGGGCAGGGCTTGCCGCGGGACATATCCAGCTTGAGGCCCTGTGCCTTGTAGCAGTCGTACTCACCCATCAGCCGGGCATGTTCCGCTTCCAGCTGAGCGCGATCCATTGCAAAGTAATCCGCCATGATCATCTTTCCCTTCTACAATCAGATTCTTTTCCCACTCTATGCGCGCACGCCCGTCCGCGTTTTGGCCCGCGGCCGGGCGTACCCGCTTATTATAGTACAATTCCCGGTTGGAAACAAGCGTTTATGCCGCCTTTTTTGCAAAATCGACCCCCGCGGCCGTTGTTTGCCGCGGGGGTCGAAGACATTTTGCAGGATCAGACCTTCATGTTCAGGCCCTGCTCACCCTTTTCGGTGTTGTCAAATTCATAATCGTTGCCGGGCAGCACCGCGTTCATCACGATGCCCAGGATAGCGGCAATGGCCAGGCCGGACAGGCTGATGGTCAGCTCGGCGCTCTGGTACAGGGGCAGGCCGTTGGGATAGGCGCTGTTGAAGCCCAGCGCGCTGACCAGAATCACCGCCGCGATGATCAGGTTACGGCTGTTGGTGAAGTCCACCTTATTCTCCACCACGTTGCGCACACCGATGGCGGAGATCATGCCGTACAGGATGAAGGAGATACCGCCCACGATGGCAGCGGGGATGGTGTTGATGGCAGCGCCCAGCTTGGGGCAGAAGCTCATCAGGATGGCAAAGCAGGCGGCAATCCGCATGACCAGCGGATCGTAGATGCGGGTCAGGGCCAGCACGCCGGTGTTCTCGCCGTAGGTGGTGTTGGCAGGGCCGCCCAGGAAGCCGGCCAGGCTGGTGGCCAGACCGTCGCCCAGCAGGGTGCGGTTCAGGCCCGGGGCACGGATGTAGTTCTTGCCGGTGGTGGCACTGATGGCGGCGATGTCGCCGATATGCTCCATCATGGTGGCCAGGGCGATGGGCATGATGGTCAGGATGGCGGAGATGTCAAACTTGGCCATAGCGCTGGTGCTGAGGGGAATACCGAACCAGTCGGCAGAAGCGATGGCGGCGAAGTCCACCCGACCCATGATCAGGGCCGCCACATAGGAGACCACCACACCGATCAGGATGGGCAGGATCTTGACCATGCCCTTGCCCCAGATGTTGCAGACCACCACGGTGCCCAGGGCGATCAGGGCCAGCACCCAGTCGGACGAGCAGTTGTTGATGGCGGAGGGGGCCAGGATCAGGCCGATGGCGATGATGATGGGACCGGTGACCACCGGCGGGAAGAACCGCATGATCCGGCGCACACCGAAAGCGGTAATCAGGCCGCTCATGACCAGATACAGCAGACCGGCCGCCACCACGCCGCCGCAGGCGTAGGGAAGCATCTCGGTGTTGGGAACGGTCAGGTTGCCGCTTTCATCCGCCAGCATGGGGGCCACAATGCCGAAGCCGCCCAGGAACGCAAAGGACGAGCCCAGGAACGCGGGCACCTTGCCGCCGGTGATAAAGTGGAACAGCAGCGTGCCCAGACCCGCACACAGCAGGGTGGTGGAAACGTTCAGGCCGGTGAGCAGCGGCACCAGCACGGTGGCGCCGAACATGGCGAAGGTGTGCTGCGCACCCAGCACCAGCGTTTTGCCCGCGCCCAGTTCCCGCACATTGTAAATGGCGGTCATCTCATTTTGTTTCTGCATGGAAGTTCTCCTCTCCTCTTCACATCTCTATCGCAGCTGCCCCAAAGGCAGATACGCCATAAAAAAGGCACCGCCCCGAAAGAGGCGATGCCGTATGCTGACTAAATAAGGAAAACGGAAAGAAAGCCGCCCCGGGCGGCCAAAAAACGGAACAGGCGCATCCCGGATTTTTTCTGCATGGCGCGCGCCCCCTTCCGCTCAAATCTTAACCATCATACCAGAAAGCGCGGCCGGATGCAAGACCCTTGCCGCGCTTTTTTTACAACAAACTACAAACAGCGGATCAGCAGCATATAGAGCAGCGTACCGCCGGCGATGCTGAGCAGGGTGTTTCGCCGCCATACATGCAGCGCCACCGTGGCCGCCCCCGCCGCCAGCGCCGGGACCCAGCCGGACAAAGCGGCAAAGGAGGTGCTTCGCAAACAGTAGACCACCAGGATGGCCATGACCGCTGGCGGCAGGCGCTCGCCCAGGCGGCGCACCAGGGCGGGAGGCTGCCCGCCCCGGCCCAGCGCCAGAAACGGCAGCGCCCGCAGAGCAATGGTCACCCCGGCGCAGACCAGGATCAGCAGCAGCGTATGAAGTTCAGGACGCATGGTGTGCCTCCTCCCCCGCCGGCTGGCCGCCGGGGATCAGCAGCGCCGCCGCCACCAGCATGGCCGGGATGATAAACCGGTCCTGCCCCAGCACCAGCAGACAGACAAGCCCCGCCGCCAGCCCGATCAGAGCGGGCCGGTGCCGGCGGGCGGCCAGCCACTGTTCGGCAAATATCACCAGAAACAAAGCGGTCATGGCAAAGTCGATGCCGGTGGCATCAAAAGGCAGGCTGGCCCCCAGTATTCCGCCCAGCACCGAGCCGGCTACCCAGTACAGCTGGTCCAGCGCGCTGATCAGCAGCAGGGTGCGGTCCGGGTTCAGGCCCGGCGGGGTCTGCTCGCTGCACAGCAGCGAATAGGTCTCGTCAGTCAGAGAGAAAACCATATAGGGGCAGGCTTTGCCCATGGCGCGGAACCGTTCCAGAAAGGTGACCCCGTAAAACAGGTGGCGGCCATTGACCGCCAGGGTCATCAGCGCGGTGGTCAGCACCCCGGCCCCGCCGGTGATCAGACCCACCAGCGCGAACTGCATCGAACCCGCGTAGACGATCCCGCTGATCAGCAGCGCCCAGGGCCAGCCGTAGCCCGCCTGGCTGAGCAGCACCCCGAACGCCACGCCCAGGAACACATAGCCGCAGAGTACCGGCAGGGTGCGGCGCAGCGCATAGCGCAGTTCCTGCTTCATCCCTCTTCCCCCTTTTGAAAAGCACCCGGAGAAGCGCTCTCCGGGTGCCGGTTTTTACAGCTGAACCTTGTGGTAGACCTTCTTGCCTTTCTTGACCACCACGCCGCCGCGCAGAGCTTCCTCCGCAACGGTCAGGGTCGGGTCGGTGACCTTCTCGCCGTCCAGCAGGATGCCGCCCTGGGCAATCAGCTGACGGGCTTCCCGCTTGCTGGGCACCAGGCCCGCCGCCAGCAGCAGATCCAGCACGCCGATCTTGCCGTCGGTCAGCTGGTCAGCGGTCAGGGTGGTGGAGGGCATGTGATCCGCGTCGGCCGCGCCGCTGAACAGGCTGCGGGCAGTGGCCAGCGCCTTGTCGGCCTCTTCCTTGCTGTGCACCAGGCTGGTCAGCTCGTAGGCCAGTTTTTCCTTGGCGGCGTTAATGGCCTTGCCGTCGTGCACATCGATGGCCTCGATCTCGTCCAGATCCACGCTGGTCAGCAGGCGCAGGCAGTTCTGAACCTCGGCGTCGTCGATGTTGCGCCAGTACTGGAAGAACTCGTAGGGGCTGGTTTTCTCGGGATCGAGCCACACAGCGCCCTTTTCGGTCTTGCCCATCTTCTTGCCCTCCTTGGTGGTGAGCAGGGTGAAGGTCAGGCCGTAGACCTCCCGCTGGTCGCAGCGGCGGTTCAGTTCCACGCCGCCGATGATGTTGCTCCACTGGTCGTTGCCGCCGAACTCCATCTTGCAGCCGGTCTCGCGGGCCAGCTTCAGGAAGTCGTAGCTCTGCATCAGCATGTAGTTGAACTCAATGAAAGAGAGCCCGCGCTCCAGACGGGTGCGGAAGCACTCGGCGGTGAGCATCTTGTTCACCGAGAAGTGCACGCCGATCTCCCGCAGGAAATCGATGTAGTTCAGGTTCAGCAGCCAGTCGGCGTTGTCCATCATCAGGGCCTTGCCGTCGCTGAAATCCACGAACTTGCTCATCTGGCGGCGGAAGCAGTCCGCGTTGTGCTGGATGTCCTCCCGGGTGAGCATCTTGCGCATATCGGTCTTGCCGGTGGGATCGCCCACCATGGTGGTGCCGCCGCCCAGCAGGGCGATGGGCCGGTGGCCGTAGTCCTGCATATGCTTCATGACAACCAGCTGCAGGAAATGGCCCACATGCAGGCTGTCGGCGGTGGCGTCAAAGCCGATGTAGAAGGTGACCTTCTCGCTGCCCAGCAGCTTGCGCACCGCTTCTTCGTCGGTGCACTGGGCCACCAGGCCACGGTCTTTGAGCATGTCGAATACATTGTCGTAGGTTCTCATGGTTTACCCTCCTGTTTTTTGCGGCAAACGGCGCAAAAAAACGCCCTCTGCCAATGTGAATTGGCAGAGGGCGGACAGTTCCGCGGTACCACCTCTGTTCACCGGCGCCTCACGGCGACGGCCTCACGGGTGCAAACAACACCCTAGCGCTGTAACGTGCGCACACGGCCCGGCCTACTGTTGGTTCAGCCTGCTGCTCCGGGATGTATTCCCCCGCCCGCGCGCCGCTCTTTTCACCAGCCAGAGCTTCTCTGTACCGCGTGGATGGCGAGGTACTGGTTCCCTTCCCCGCATTTAATAGTCAAAGTTTACCGCCGCCGGACGGTTTTGTCAAGCCTTTTGCGCTGCAAAGCCGGATATGGTATAGTAATAGGGATTTGAAACTGTCCGGGAGGGATCGGTTTTGCGATGTGAACTTTGCCCCCGCCGCTGCGGGGCCGACCGTACAAGGCAGGCCGGGTACTGCGGGGCGGGCAGCGCCCTGCGGGTGGCCCGGGCCGCGCTGCATTTCTGGGAAGAGCCCTGCATCAGCGGCGCCCGGGGCAGCGGCACGGTGTTTTTCAGCGGCTGCCCGCTGAAATGCTGCTACTGCCAGAACTGGAAGATCAGCGCTGAGGGATTCGGCAAGGAGATTGCCCTTGAAAGGCTGACCGAAATTTTTCTGGAACTGCAGGCCAAGGGGGCCCATAACCTGAATCTGGTGACCGCCACCCCCTGGCTGGAGTGGATTCTGCCCGCCCTGGACGAGGCCCGGCGGCGGGGCTGCACCTTGCCGGTGGTATACAACACCGGCGGGTACGAAACGCTGGAAACGGTGGAGCGGCTGACCTCCTACGTGGATATCTGGCTGGCGGATGTGAAGTATGTGTCGCCGGCGCTTTCGCGGGAATATTCCGGCGCGGCGGATTACTTTGCCGTATGTGAGCAAGCAGTGACCCGGATGCTGGAACTTACCGGCGCGCCGGTGTACGACGGGGAAGGCATCCTGCAAAGGGGCGTGATTCTGCGTCACCTGGCCCTGCCGGGCTGCCTGGAGGATTCCAAGGCGGTGCTGGACTGGATGGCCGCTCTGCCGAAGGGCAGTTTTATCCCCAGCCTGATGAGCCAGTACACCCCTTTTTACAAGGCGGCGGAGCACAAAAACCTGCGGCGGCGCATCAGCACCTGGGAATACCGCCAGGTAATCGACCGGGCGGTGGATCTGGGGCTGACCGAGGGCTATATGCAGGAAAAAAGCAGCGCGCGGGAGGAGTACACCCCGCCGTTTGATCTGGAGGGCGTATGAACACCATGAGTTTTGTGGGCGCAGTGGCCAGCCTTGGCTATCTGGCGCTGTTCTGGTGGTGCGGCTGGGCGCTGGCCCGGCGGGCGCTGCCCGGGGATGGGGCGGAAGTGCTGCTACCGCTGAGCGGAGCATTCTGCACGGCCCTGCTGGCAGGACTGCCCGCCGTGTTTGCGCTGGGGCTTGGCTTTACGCTGCCGGCGGTGCTGGCGGCGGGGGCCGCGGCGCTGGGGCTGGGGCTGTGGGCGACATTAAGCGGCAAACAACCCGCCCTGCCCCGGCCGGGCAAGGATCTGGCGGCGCTGCTGGCCTGTGTGCTGCCGCTGCTGGCGGTGACCCTGTGGCTGCTGCACACCCATGTGCTGCTGGGCCGGGACGGCGCCTACTGGTGCGGCCAGAGCACCTACGGCGATCTGCCCATGCACCTGGCCTTTATCAAAAGCATTGCGGTGCGGGGGCAGTTTCCGCCCATCTATCCCCTGCTCAGCGGCAGCGAGGCTTTCGGCTACCCCTATTTGAGCGAGACGGTGAGCAGCGTTTTCCTGCTGACCGGTGCCTCCCTGAAAGCAGCCTATATTCTGCCCTGTATCCCGGCGCTGGTGTCGGTGTTCGGCAGCCTGTGGGCGCTGGGCCGGTCGGTGCTGGGCGGGCGCGGCGCGGCCAGCCTGGCCTACTGGCTGTTTTTCATGGGCAGCGGATTCGGGTTTGTGTATTTTCTCGGCGGCGGATGGGAAAACTTTACCCGCATCTTTACCGCCTACTATGAGACCCCTACCAACTATGTGGAGGAGAACATCCGCTGGGTGAATCCCATTGCCGACCTGCTGGTGCCCCAGCGGGCCACCCTGTTCGGCTGGGCGGTGGGTTTTGCCTGTTTGTATCTGCTGTGGCGGTTTGCCTGGCAGCAAGAGCGTCGGCTGTGGGGCTGGCTGTGGCTGCTGGCCGCGCCGCTGCCGCTGCTGCAGGCCCATGCGGCGCTGGTGCTGGTAATCCTGGCCGGGGCCGGGTTTGTGTTTGCGCTGGTCCGCGGCCCCCGCACCAAAGCGGCGGTGCTGCCCTGGCTGGCCTGGGCCGGGGCGCAGGCGGTGGTGTGGATCCCGCTGGTGTTCACCCAGCTGATGACCGGCGGGCAGACCGGGGGCAGTTTTTTTCAATGGCACTGGAACTGGGCCAACGAGGGAGACAACTATTTCTGGTTCTATATCAAGAACATCGGCCTGGTGTATCTGCTGATTGTGCCCGGTTTTCTGTGGGCGGGGCGCAAACTGCGGGAACTGTATGCCGGCGGGCTGGCCATCCTGCTGCTGGCAGAGGTGATGCTGTTCCAGCCCAACCCCTATGACAACAACAAGCTGCTCTACTTCTGGCATCTGCTGAGCTGCCTGCTGGCGGCGGGACTGATCTGTGGGCTGGCCGCAAAGCTGCCCAAGAAGCCCGCCCGGGTACTGCTGGTAAGCGTGGTGGTTCTGCTGGGCTGCGTGGGCAGTGTGCTCACGATAGGCCGGGAGTGGGTGAGCGAATACCAGCAGTTCGGCGCGGCAGAGGCCGCGGTGGGCAGCTATGTGGATGAGAACGCCCCGGCCGACGCGGTGTTCCTGACCGGCACCCAGCACCAGAACCCGGTGGCCAGCCTGGCCGGGCGGCAGATCGTGTGCGGCTCGTCGCTGTATGTGTACTACCACGGCAAGGATTATTACGGTCAGGCAGAGCTGGTGCGCCAGCTGTATGAGGAACCCAGCGAGGAACTTCTGGCCCGGCTGGGGGTGGATTTTGTGATGATCGGCCCCTGGGAACGCAGCGATTACGCCGCCCTGGACGAGAACTTTTACCGCAGCCGGTACCCGGTATGGTACGAGGCAGACGGGTACAGCATTTACCAGATCACAGAACCGTAAAAAACGCCTGTGCGGTGCATAGCACCGCACAGGCGTTTTCTTGTTTTGGGATAAAAGGTTATTCCGCAGCGTCCGCCAGGGCAAAGTCCACATTGCCCAGCGCGATGTCCACGCGGGTAACCTTGACCCGGACGGTATCGCCCAGCGCCCAGCTTTTGCCGGAAATGGGGTCGGAGACACGCACCCCGTCGGTGAGCACCGGCTCACCCTGGCAGATTTCGACGGTGCGCAGCATGCCCTCCACGGTATTGGGCAGTTCCACATAGACGCCGTGGGCGGCCACGCCGCTGACCACACCCTCGAACTCCTGCCCCAGACGGGCCTGCATATACTCGGCCTTGTAGCAGCTGGTGGCGCTGCGCTCGGTCTGCATGGCCAGCACCTCCCGGGCGCTGGACTGGTCGGCCGCGGCCTGGGCAAAGTCCTGATACCGCTCTTTCAGGGTATTCTCACTTGCGCCGGCGATCAGATCGCTCAGGATCCGGTGGATGGCCAGGTCGGGGTACCGGCGGATGGGGCTGGTAAAGTGGGCATAGTCCTCCAGCGCCAGGCCGAAATGCCCCTTGGGCGCGGTCTCGTAGCAGGCCTTGGACATGCAGCGCAGTACGCCGGTGTGGATGGCCCGCTCCAGCGGCTGGCCGCGGGTAGCGTCCAGCAGCTGGGCAAAGTCGCGGGGGGCAGGGCCCTCCGGCGGGAATTTCACATTCACATTGCAGGCGGTGAGCAGGGTCTGCAGACGCTCCAGTCGCTCGGCATCGGGCTTCTCGTGCACCCGGTAGACAAAGGGCGCCTTGGCCTTGCGGGCCGCTTTGGCAGCGCACTGGTTGGCCAGCAGCATGCACTCCTCAATGATCATCTCGCTGCGGCCCCGCTCCCGGCAGACCACGTCCACGCAGCGGCCGTTGGCGTCCAGCACGATCTTGGCCTCGTCGCTCTCGATCTCCAGGCCGCCCCGCTCCTTGCGGCGGGCCGCCCGCAGACGGTACAGCTCATCCAGAACCGGCAGCTGCAGCGCCACCTGCGCATATTTATCCGCCAGCTCGGCGTTGCCCTGCCCGGCCAGCAGGGCATTGATCTCGTCGTACACACCCTTGACCCGGCTGCGGATAACCGTTTTGGCAAAGGCATAGCGCACGATCTCGCCCCGGGCATCCAGCTCCATCATGCAGGAGAAGGCCAGGCGCTCCTCCTGGGGGTTCAGGCTGCAGATACCGTTGGACAGCTGCCGGGGCAGCATGGGCAGCACGCTCTCGCCGAAATACACCGAGGTGCCCCGCTGGAAGGCCTCGCCGTCCAGGGCGGTACCGGGCTTGACATACTCGCTCACATCCGCGATGTGCACGCCCAGCCGGTAACCGGCAGCGGTACGCTCGATGCTCACCGCGTCGTCGATATCCTTGGTGGAGGCAGAGTCAATCGTAAAAATGGGCGTATCCCGCAGATCCAGACGGCCCCGGATCTGGGCGGGCTGCACGGTGGCATTCTCCAGCGTCCGGGCTTCGGCCTTGACCTTTTCCGGGAAGCGCCGGTTCAGCCCGGCGGCGTAGAGAAGCGCCTCAATGCAGTGGCCGGCCTGTTCGGCACTGCCGAACCGCATGGCCACACCGGCCCGGTGGTCGGCGTGATGGTCGCCCCGTTCCAGGATTTCCACCGCGGCCTTTTCGCCGGGGCGGGCGCCGCCGTCGGCGCTCTTTTTGATATACAGCAGGTTGTCCGGGCTCACGTCCGGCTTCAGGGCCAGGCGGCCCTCCGCCTCCACGATCTCACCCACAAAGGTGTTGTGGGGTTCCAGAATGGAGACGACCTCCCCTTCCTGAGAACCGGCCACCCGGGGATGGTCAAACAGACGCACCAGCACCTGGTCGCCGGGCATGGCGCCCAGCAGGCTGCGGCCGGGGATGAAGATATCCCCTTCCCCGTCCAGGCGGGAGGCGAAACCGAACCGGCGGCCCAGCTTGACCAGCCGGCAGGGGAACGCCTTGTCCGCATCGCCGGTGCGGGTCAGGAAATAGGCGCCGTCCTTTTCGCGCAGCATTCCGCGCCACACCAGTTCCTCCACGGTGCGCTGAACCTTTTTATCGTTGCCCAGCCGCTTTTTTAGTTCTTTCAGGCGGCAGGGCCGTTTTTCGATCTCTTTCAGAATCTTGGTTTGCAGTGACATATAATTTTACCCTTTCTCATTCTTCCCTGTCGGACGGCCCCTGCCGCCCGGCACGAACAAAAGGGCCCGCGAACGGCGGACCCTTCCATTCTTTTTTACCTGTACAGATCAAGCACCCAGGTGAGCGCTCAGCACGCCGACCAGGATGGTGACCACGATGAACACCGCACCGGCGATCTTGGTGGCCTTGGCCAGGTTGGCGTCGCGGCCACGGCTGCGGCCGGCTTCGGCCTGGCTGTCACCGCCCATGATGACGCCGGACAGGCCGCGGCCCTTGGGCTCCTGCATCATGGTGAACACGATGATGGCAACGGCGGCGATGATCAGAACAACGCCGCTGATGATCTCAAGAATACTCATGAATGGACGCTCCTTTTACGAATACGCAGTTTGATACAAGACTTAATGTAGCATATCCGGCGGATAATTGCAACCTAAAAACGAAAAAACCGCAAAAAAAGCCCGGTTTTGCCTCCACTCCACGAAGCGTAGGTTGTGCCGGGGCCGCCCGACCTGTTATGATTACGGCAGACAACAACCCGAAACGGGAGGAGAACGATATGGACACCTATGTGACAGGCAGCACCATCCGGCGGCTGCGGGAGGAAAAGGGGCTTACCCAGGCGCAGCTTGCCGAAACGATCGACGTGAGCGCCAAGGCTGTTTCCAAATGGGAGACCGCCAAAGGATTGCCGGACATTTCGCTGATCGAACCGCTGGCAGCGGCGCTGGGTGTTTCGGTGATGGAACTGCTTTCCGGCCAGACAGTGGTAAACCGGAACCGGGCCGGCAACATGCTGCGGGCACGGTTTTACGTATGTCCTCTTTGCGGCAATGTGATCCACGCAGCCGGAGAGGCGGTGGTAAGCTGCTGCGGTGTGACCCTGCCGGCGCTGGAGCCGGAGGATACCGATGAGGATCACCGCATCCTGGTGGAGCCGGTGGAGGATGAAGCGTTCCTGTCGGTACCGCATCCGATGACCAAAAACCACCGCATCTCGTTTCTGGCATATGTGACGGCCGACCGGTTCCAGCTGGTGAAGCTGTACCCGGAAGGAAACGCGGAATGCCGCCTGCGGCTGCAGAAATCCGGGTATCTGTACCTGTACTGCAACCACCACGGCCTGATGCGCCAGAAAGTGTGACCGCATAAAAAACGGGCGCCCGCTGCGGGGCGCCCGTTTTATTGTTTAGTGACGGCCGTGGAGAACCGGGCTCAGCGGCTTGTAGATCAGGAAGGTCAGCGCCGCGTCGATCAGGCCCTTGACCAGGGTGAACGGTGCGTTGAAGACCAGCAGGCATTCCAGCAGGCCATCGGAGCCGGGACGGATGGCGTTGTAGGCGGCCAGGATCTTGTCCATGCCGCCGAACATGGCAGCGTACACCGGGTAGCTGATGAAGTAGTTGACCGGGATGGAGATTACAGCCATAACCGCCGCGCCCACCAGAGCGCCGATCACCGCGCCCATACGGGTCTTTTTGTATTTGTAGATCAGACCGGCAACGCCCACAAAGGACGCGCCCAGCAGGAAGTTGCACACTTCGCCGATGCCGCCGGTGCTGCCGCGGAACAGCAGATTAAACAGGTTCTTGAGCAGGCAGACCACAATGCCGGAGACAGGCCCCAGGCTGAAAGAAGCCAGCAGGGCGGGCAGTTCGGACACGTCCATCTTGACAAAGGACGGGATGATGGGCAGACTGAAGTCCAGGAACATCAGCACGGTGGCAATGGCCGCCAGCATGGCGGTAACAACGGTCTTGTGGACTCTTGCAGAATGGGTAGTCATGATAGGTACTCCTCCCGGGCAGTTTCGCCCTGTTTGATTTTTGCGAAAGGCTGCCCCAACGTGTGGACAGGGAGGAAACAAAAAACGCGCCCTTCTGCAAAGCATTGCAAAAGGGCGCGGCAAATGTACAGATACCCTGCCGTTTCTTTCATCCGGACTATACCGTCGGCTCTGGAATCTCACCAGATCGGCATCCATACAGGATGTTCGCGGGCTGTACCGCCGGTGGGGAATTGCACCCCGCCCTGAAACAGACTTTCTGCATAGTATTATATGCGCTTTGCATAGAAATTGCAACAACAATTTTGCAATAAGCGGAAAGGTCTGGTATAATCGTGGAAGAATACTCCGAATCGGCAAGGCAGGTGTTTCGTTTGTTCGACACATTACGGACCTATTGGACAGAAAATCCGGGCTCGCTGCTGCGGCTGGGCGGCGCGGTCGTATTGTTCGCCGTCGTCTATCTGATCAGCCGCCTGGTGCGGCACAAGCTGCTGCCCTGGGCACAGAAGCGGGTGGACCGGCGCAAGAACCGGCTGCCCGGTATCCTGCTGAAGGGCTTTTCCAAGCCGCTTCCGGTGCTGATCTGGGTGCTGGGGCTGTATGCGGCGCTGTTCTTTCTTCCTTTGCCGGATGCCTGGCTGGACGAACTGCTGCGCTGGGCGCTGCGGCTGCTGCGCATTGCCCTGATCGGTCTGCTGGCCTGGGGGCTGATCGGTTCCAGCGATATTGCGCCGATGATGGTGCAGAATGTGCAGGGCAAGCTGGACGTGGAGGTGGACAAAACCGCCGCCGCCTTCATCAATAAGATTCTCAAGATCGTGGTGATCTGCTTTGCCGTGGTGATGGTGCTGGGCGAGATGAACTTTGACGTGAACGGTCTGCTGGCCGGCTTCGGTCTGGCTGGCCTGACCGTTTCGCTGGCCGCCAAGGAAAGCGCCACCAACCTGTTCAGCGGGCTGATCCTGATCACCGAAAAGCCCTTTTCGCTGGGGGACTGGATCCAGACCGGCACGGTAGAGGGTTCGGTGGAGGATATCGGGTTCCGCTCTACCCGGGTGCGCACACTGGACGGCTCGCTGGTAACGGTGCCCAACAGCCAGCTGTGCGCCGACAACATTGTAAACGCCACCCAGCGCACCCTGCGGATGCTGCGGTTTACGCTGGGGGTCACCTACGACACCCCCCGCGCCACCATTGAAAGCCTGATGGAGGAATTGCGGACCATGCTGTCCGCCCGGGAGGATGTGGACAGCAGCACCGTGCGGGTACGGTTGACCGGGTTTTCCGCCAGCAGCATCGACATTCTGGTGCAGTGCGCGGTGAAAACACCGGATCTGGCCGTGTTCCTGGCCACGCAGGAGCAGATCAATCTGGAAATTCTGGACATCATGCAGCGGCAGGGCGCGGAGTTTGCGTTCCCCTCGCAGACGGTGTATATGAAACAGGAATAAAGGCAAGGCCCGGACGGTTTCCGTCCGGGCCTTATTCTTTGTCTTACAAAAAGCTGAGCTGGTTGGTATCCGGCAGATCGCCCAAGGCGCCCACCGATTTCAGGGATTCCATCACCGCGGTGGATACGCCGCAGGCCTGCTGCAGCTCCTGGGCGGAGACGTACTCCTCCCCGTGGATGGTGGCATTCTCCAGCGCCATGGCCGCCGACTCGCCCACGCCTTTCAGGGCCATGAAGGGCAGGCGGACCTTGCCGTCCTCCAGGGTATACAGCTTGGCACGGCTCTTGCCCAGCTGGATGGGCAGGAACTCACAGCCCCGGGCCAGCATCTCGTTGACCAGCTGCAGCGAAACCTGGATGTCTTCGTCCTTGGCTTTCTTTTCCTCTTTAAGCCGGGCATTGACCTGCTGCAGGTGCTGCCAGGCCACCTTCTGGCCGCCGATGGCCGCCTCATAGTCGATGTCGTCGCCCCGGACGGTGAAGTACACCGCGTAGAACGCCGCCGGGTGGTACACCTTGAACCACATCAGCCGGATGGCCGCGATCAGGTAGGCCACTGCGTGGGCCTTGGGGAACATATACTGGATCTTGCGGCAGGAGTCCATGTACCAGTCCGGCACGCCGCACTCCTTCATCTTTTCCTCCGCGCCCTCCGGGAAGCCGTTCTTTGCCACCTTGCCCTTACGGGTAAGCTCCATGATATTGAAGGCCAGTTTGGGTTCCAGGCCTTTATGGAGCAGGTAGGTCATGATGCTGTCACGGCAGCCGATAACGTCGGAAATGGTGCACACGCCGTTTTTGATCAGGTCCTGGGCGTTGCCGTTCCACACGTCGGTACCGTGGGACAGGCCGGAGATCTGGATCAGGTCGCTGAAGTTCTTGGGCTGGGCCTCCAGCAGCATCTGGCGCACAAAAGGCGTGCCCAGTTCCGGGATGCCGAAGGTGCCGGTCTGGCTGTCGATCTGCTCCGGGGTAACACCCAGCGCCTCGGTGGAGGTAAGCAGGCTGATAACCCGGGGATCGTTCATGGGCACCTTGTCCATGGTGATGCCGGTCATGTCCTCGAAATACTTGTACATGGTGGGCACATCATGGCCCAGCTCGTCCAGCTTGAGCAGGGTGTCGTGCAGGTATTTGAATTCAAAGTGGGTGGTAAGAACGCCCTTTTCCTTGTCGTCCGCCGGGTGCTGGATGGGGCAGAAATCGTAGATTTCATAGTTGGAGGGCACGACCACCATGCCGCCAGGGTGCTGGCCGGTGGTGCGCTTGACCCCGGTGCAGCCCTGGGTCAGGCGGTTTTCCTCCGCGTGGTTCACGATGCGGCCCCGTTCTTCCAGGTATTTGCGCACATAGCCGTAGGCGGTTTTATCCTGCAGGCCGGACACGGTGCCCGCCTTGAACACGAACTCCTTGCCGAACAGTTCCTCGGTATACCGGTGCACATGGCTCTGGTATTCGCCGGAGAAGTTCAGGTCGATATCCGGTTCCTTGTCGCCGTAGAAACCCAGGAAGGTTTCAAACGGGATGTCGTGGCCGTCCACCTCCATGGGGGCGCCGCAGACGGGGCAATTTTTGTCCGGCAGGTCAAAGCCGTCGGCCACGCTGCCGTCGGTGACGAACTCGCTGTGCTTGCACTTGGGGCACAGGTAATGGGGCGGCAGGCTGTTGACCTCCGAGATGCCGGAGAAGTGGGCCACGGCGGAGGAGCCCACCGAACCACGGCTGCCCACCTGGTAGCCGTGCTCGTTGGAGTAGGCCACCAGTTTGACCGCGATCACATACAGCACCGCGTAGCCGTGGCCGCAGATGGAGTCCAGCTCTTTCTGCAGCCGCTTTTCCACCAGTTCGGGCAGCGGGTCGCCGTATTTTTCCTTGGCGTGGGTCCAGGTGGCGCTGCGCAGCTGCTCCTCCGCGCCCTCGATGGAGGGCGGATAGGTGCCTTTGGGGATGGCCCGGATGCTGCCGTCGATGCTGTCGGCGATCTTGTTCGGGTTGGTGACCACGATCTCAAACGCCTTTTTCCGGGGCAGATAGGAGAACTGGTCCAGCATATCCTCGGTGGTGCGGTAGAACAAGGGCGCCTGATTGTCCGCGTCCTTAAAACCGTTGCCCGCCTGCAGGATGGCCCGGTAGGTGGCGTCCTCCGGGTCCTGGAAATGTACGTCGCCGGTGGCGATCACCGGTTTGTGCAGCGCTTCGCCCACCCGGATGATGGTCTTGTTGAACTCCTGGATTTTTTCGATGGAGTCCACCATATGCTCCCGCAGCATATACTCGTTGTTGCCCAGAGGCTGGATTTCCAGAAAATCGTAGAACTCCGCGATGTTGCACAGTTCTTCAAAGCTCTGGCCCTCCACCACGGCGCGGTAGAGTTCGCCCGCTTCACAGGCGGAGCCCACCAGCAGGCCCTCCCGGTAGCGGTTGATCAGGCTGCGGGGCACCCGGGGCCGCTTGAAGAAGTATTTTACATGGGCTTCGCTGATGATCTTGTACAGGTTACGCAAGCCCTGGGAGGTCTGCACCAGCAGGATCAGGTGGTTGTATTTCTTCTTGAGCACGTCCCCGTTGCCGCCCAGTTCGGTGTTGATCTGGCGCACGTCGGAGATGCCCTTTTCCTTCATATCCGCCAGCATGCGGCAGAAGATGCGGGCCAGCGCGGCCGCGTCGTCCACCGCCCGGTGGTGGTTGAAGGGCTCGATTTCCAGATACTTGTTCACCGTGTCCAGCTTGTAGTTGTGCAGGCCGGGGTACAGTGCCTGGGCCATGGGCAGGGTGTCGATGTAGGCGTTTTCCAGCTCAAAGCCCGCCTCCTGGGCGGTTTTGCGCATGTACAGCATATCGAACCGGTGGCCGTTGTGGGCCACCAGAATCCGGTCGCCGGCAAACTCGGCAAACTGCTTGATGGACTCCACCGGGGTGGGGGCGTCGGCCACCATGGAATCGGTGATGCCGGTGAGCTCCACCACCCGGGGCGGAATGGGCTTGCCCGGGTTGACAAAGGTGCCGAACTGGCCGGTGACCTGGCCGTTTTCCACCAGCACCGCGCCGATCTCGGTAAGCTGTTCCTGCGCCGGGTTCAGACCGGTGGTCTCCACGTCGAACACCACAAAGCTGCCGTCCAGGCTGCCCGCCGCCTGGGCGCCGTAGACCACCGGCACCATGTCGTTTACATAGTAGGCTTCCAGGCCGTAGATCAGCTTGAAGTCCGGGTCGTTTTTCCGAATGGCATCGGCGGCCAGCATGGCCTCCGGGTAGCCCTGCACCACGCCGTGGTCGGTGATGGCGATGGCCTTGTGGCCCATCCGGTGGGCGGTGCGCACGATCTCGCCCGGGTCGCAGAAGCCGTCCATGCTGCTGAGCTTGGTATGCAGATGCAGCTCCACCCGTTTCTGGGGGGCATGATCCTCCCGTTTGCGGCGCTCCACCACCATCACATCATAGGGAATCAGCACATAGTCGCGCTCGTACTTGTCGTAGCTGCAGTCGCCCTTGATGACCAGGGTGGTGCCCTTTTTCAGCTCCTCCCACTTGCTGCAGTCCTCCCCTTCCTGGGCGCGGATCTTCAGATTGATGGAGCCGGTATAGTCGGTGATGGATACGATATAAATTTTGCGGAAGCTGCCCTTGACCTCGGTGGCAAACACATCGCCCCAGACCATGGTCTTGCCGCCCTCGCCGCCCAGCTGGATCAGCGGGGTAAGCTGGGCAGGCTTGAACTCCTTGCCATGGAAGATGCGCACCGGCTTGTCGGTAAGATCCAGGCCGGGGATGCGGGGCAGCTTCTTCTTGTCCTCTTTGAAGGTGGGCTCGGGCATCTTCTGGCGGATATGCTCCTCCCACTGTTTTTCCGACACAGAGGCCCCGCCCTCGAGACGCACCTCCGGCAGGTAGCCGGTGCGCTTTTCGATCAGCTCGGCCAGGCGTTTCGGGAACTGAATGGATTCCAGAAACAGGGTGCCGGTGGGAATCTTGAACAGGATCGCCCCGTTTTCCCAGGAGATCTGGGCCTTGTCCAGAAAGCCGTTGAGGGGCAGGTCCTGACGTTTCAGATCCTCTACCATGCCCCAGATCTCGGCCGGGGTGATGGCTTCAAAGGGAAAATGGCAGCAGCATTCCACCTCCATCCCGGCAAACAGCGGCTGCAGCGACGCGCCCAGGCGGGCACAGAGCGACCGGTCCACCGGGGCCGCGCTGTGCAGCCCCACCACCGCCCGGTTCAGCGGGCGGAACAGCTCCACCGACTGCACCGCCACCCCCGCAAAACTGCGGGAGAACTCCTCGTCGGAGGTAAACTGGGGCCAGAGCTCCGACACCAGACGTTCCATTCTTCCCTCCCCTTTCGTTTGGTCAAAAGTGCGCCCGGCCTGCCCGCGAAAGGCAATGCCCGGCGCACCGCTTGCTTACAGTTTATAGACCTCGTCCACCAGCTGGCCCACGATGTCGCCCCGCAGCATCCGGATCTTTTCGCCCCGGATAAAGAGCAGCGCCTCGTCCTTGCCGCCGGCAATGCCGATGTCCGCCTCCCGGGCCTCGCCCGGGCCGTTGACCACGCAGCCCATTACGGCTACCTTGACCGGCTTGTGATAGCCGCGCAGGCGTTCTTCCACTTCCTGGGCGATCTTGGCCACCGGGATGTTGGTGCGCCCGCAGGTGGGGCAGCTGATAATCTCCGGCCCGGCCACGGGATAGCCCGCGGCCCGCAGGATGTCGTAGCCTGCCTGGACCTCCTTTTCCGGCTCGTCGGTCAGGGAGACCCGCAGGGTATCGCCGATGCCCTGCAGCAGCAGCCCGCCAATGCCCATGCCGGATTTGATCAGGCCCATCCGGTAGGTACCCGCCTCGGTAACCCCCACGTGCAGCGGGTAGTCACAGGCTTCGCTGAGCAGACGGTAGGCCTCCATCATGGTGGGCACATTGCTGGACTTGATAGAGATAACAATGTTGTTGAAATCGTGTTTTTCCAGCAGGCGTACATGGTACAGGGCGCTTTCCACCAGCGCCTGGGGGGTGGGCGCGCCGTACCTGGCCAGGATCTCCTTTTCCAGGCTGCCGGCGTTCACACCGATGCGGATGGGGATGTTTTTGGCGTTGCAGGCGTTTGCCACCGCCTTGACCCGGTCGTCCGCGCCGATGTTGCCCGGATTGATGCGGATTTTATCCGCGCCCGCGTCCACGCAGGCCAGGGCGATGCGGTAGTCAAAATGGATGTCGGCCACAAAGGGGATGTCCACGGCGTTCTTGACCGCGTCCACGATCCGCACATCCTCCAGGGTGGGCACGCTGGCCCGCAGGATCTGGCAGCCCGCTTCGGCTACCCGCCTGGCCTGGGCCACGTTGCCCGCGATGTCGGCCACCGGCACGTTGAGCATGGTCTGCACGGCGATGGGATTGTCCCCGCCGATGCGCACCTTGCCGATCTGTACTTCCCGTTTACGAACGCGCTCCATAGTGTTTTACCTCCCCGGCCGGTCAGGCTGAAAACAGCAGGCGGCCAATATCGTTATAGGTTGCAAAGGCGATCAGCAGAAGCAGGCAGGCCATCCCCGCCAGGTTGACCCACATCTGGAACCTGGCCGGAATGGGCCGGCGGATAACCGCTTCCACCAGCAGAAACAGCAGCCGGCCGCCGTCCAGCGCCGGGATGGGCAGCAGGTTCATGATGCCCAGGTTGATGGTGATGAGGGCCAGCAGGCTGAGCAGTTCGGTCAGGCCCATGGCGGCTGCCTGGCCGATGGCACTGACGATGCCCACCGGGCCGGACAGGTCGTTGACGCTGGCATTGCCGGTGAACAGGTCCACCAGGCTGCGGAACACCAACCGTCCGTAATAGGCGGTATACTGCACCGACTGGTACAGCACCCCGCCCACCGTTTTTTCGGTGGCCAGCACCTTGAAGCCCATATCCAGGTAGGTGCTGCCGTCCTCAGCGGTGACGGTGGTCAGGGTCACGCCAGGCAGGCTGACCTTTTTGCCGTCCCGGATGACGACGAAATCGGCGGAACCGCCGCTGGCGCGCTCCAGTTCATAGACGATATCCGAAGCCACAAAGCAGCGGCGACCGTTGATGGAATAGATCTCATCCCCCAGCTGCAGCCCGGCGATCTGGGCGCCGGAGTTCTCGGTGATTTGGGCCACCTGCCGGGTGACCAGATAGTCCTGGCCGCTCAGCAGCACCACCAGCACCAGAAAGCCCAGGATAAAGTTCATGATGGCGCCGGCGGCCATCACCAGCGCCCGGCGGGGAATGCTGACCCGGTCAAAGGGTTTGCCGGTTTTCAGCTCGGCGGGCACATCGTCGGCAAGGGGGTCTTCCTCATCGCTGAATTCCCCCTCCATGCTCACGTAGCCG
Organism: Gemmiger sp. An120; assembly: GCF_002160955.1. GTDB lineage: Bacteria > Bacillota > Clostridia > Oscillospirales > Ruminococcaceae > Gemmiger_A > Gemmiger_A avium. The sequence goes on along the minus strand of NZ_NFLN01000001.1, from coordinate 17,803 downwards.
CCGATGGGCAGCGCCCGGATGCTGTACCGGGTACCGCCCCGGATACGGGAGAAGATCGCCGGGCCCATCCCGATGGAAAACTCGTTGACCTGAATCCCGCACCATTTGGCGGTAATGAAATGGCCGAATTCATGAAAAGCGATCACCAAACCGAATACCACCACGGCGGCGATCAGGGTTATCAATGCGGACATGGCATACTCTCACTTTCCCAGCCCCGGAGCCGCAATGCCGGGTGTTCTGTCAAATATGGGCCAGCACAAAGCTGCGGGCCATCCGGTCGCACTCGTATACGTCCGGCAGGGTATAGGTTCCTCCAAAGGATTCGCTGTCCACCACGGCTTCCACCAGGCGGCCGATATCCAAAAAGCCGATCTTGTCCTCCAGGAACAGCCGCACCGCCTCCTCGTTGGCGCCGTTGGCCGCGCAGGGGGCCAGGCCGCCCTTGGCGATGGCCTTTTTGCAGGCGGCCAGGCAGCGGAAGGTTTCCTCATCCGCCACGTCAAAGGTGAGCTGTTTGAGGGTGGTGAAGTCCAGTTCCGGGGCCGGGCCGGGCACACGCTCCGGCCAGGTGAGGGCATACTGGATGGGGATGCGCATATCCGGTACCCCCAGCTGGGCCAGCACCGAATTGTCGCTGAACTGCACCATGGAATGGATGATGCTTTGGCGCTGCACCACGATCTGGATTTTTTCCGGCGGCAGGCCGAACAGCCACACCGCCTCGATCAGCTCCAGGCCCTTGTTCATCAGGCTGGCCGAATCGATGGTGATCTTGGCGCCCATGTTCCAGTTGGGGTGCTTGAGGGCATCCGCCCGGGTCTTGCCCGCCAACTGCTCCCGCTTCATGCCGAAGAACGGCCCGCCGGAGGCGGTAAGCAGGATCTTGGTTAGGGTTTTGGCCGAGTGGGCGTCCTGCAGGCACTGGAAAATGGCGGAGTGCTCGCTGTCCACCGGCAGCAGGTGCACGCCGTTCCGGCGCACCGCCTCGGTGACCAGGTGCCCGCCGGTTACCAGGCTTTCCTTATTGGCCAGGGCCACGTCGTTGTGGCTCTCGATGGCGGCCAGGGTAGCGCCCAGGCCGGCAATGCCCACCACCGCGTTGAGCACCGCGTCCACCGGATGGCGGGCCAGTTCGATCAGGCCCTCCGGCCCGCGAAGCAACCGGGGCGGCGAAGGCATCCCCGCCAGCAGGCTTTCCATTTTATCGGCGGCAGCTTCGTCCACCACCGCTACCCAGTCGGGCTGGAATTCCTGCACCTGCTGCGCCAGCATCTCCACCCGGGAATTGGCAGCCAGGCCATGTACCCGGTATCCCTGCGCCCGGATCACGTCCAGGCTCTGGGTGCCGATGGAGCCGGTGGAGCCCAGCAATGTGATTGTCTTGCTCATTGTCTGCACCTCACTGTGCCACCCGGTAGAACAGCAGCGTGACCGCCAGCGTTACAAAGGGAGCAATAAACATTACGCTGTCGAACCGGTCCAAAATGCCGCCGTGGCCGGGGAAAATTTTTCCGTAGTCCTTGATGCCCTGCTGGCGCTTGACCACTGAGGCGAACAGATCGCCCAGGATACCCAGGCCGGAACCGATAGCGCCCATCACCGCGATAAGCAGATAGGTGCGCCAGGTAATCCCCACGCCGCTGAACATCAGGCTGTACAGCCCGCCGATCTGCTCATAGATAACGGTGATCACCACCGCCAGCAGCATGGAGCCGAACACCCCGCCGATGGCGCCCTCCACCGTTTTGTGGGGGCTGACCACCGGGGCCAGCTTATGCTTGCCCAGGAAACGGCCGGTAAAGTAAGCCGCCGAATCGCCGCCCCAGGCCATACCCAGGATCAGCAGGATAAAATAGATGGCGTCGCTGCCGTACTGTTCCATGGGAAGGAGATGCTTGAGGTAGACCAGCGAATAGAAACACAGGATCACCAGCCCCGAAAAGCAGACCACGCCGCTCATCCGGGCAAAATCCAGTTCCGCATGCCGCCAGAGCAGGCAGACGCACAGATACAATGCCACCAGCAGCGAGCAGGGCAGCAGCACGGCCCAGGCGGCCGGCATCGTGGACACCATCACCAGCACGGTATAGGGCACCAACGGTGCGAACACGATCCATTCACGGCGGCCAAAGCCAAAGGCGTGATAGATCTCCCACTCGGCCAGCAGACACACGGCGGCCACGATCAGATTGAACAGGACGCTGTCAAACAACACCAGCACCAGCGCCAGAACAACCAGCGCCACAGCAGATGTGATGATTCGCGTTTTCAAATAGGCTCCCCCACTTTCGGTATAGGTAGTATTTCCCGCATCAGATGCCGCCAAACCGGCGGGAGCGCCGGTTGAACTCCTCAATGGCAAGATCCAGGTCATGGCGGGTAAAGTCCGGCCAGAGCACATCCATCTCCACCAGTTCGGAATAGGCGGCCTGCCACAGCATGAAGTTGGACAGGCGCTTTTCCCCGCTGGGACGCAGGATGAAGTCCGGGTCTTTCTGACCGGCGGTATACATCCGGTCGCTGAGCAGCTGCTCGGTGATCTGCTCCGGCTGCAGGGTGCCCTGGCGCACCTCTTCCGCCAGCAGGCGGGCCGCCCGGGCAATCTCCTGCCGCCCGCCATAGTTCACCGCCACGTTCAGCACCATGCCGGTGTTGCGGGCGGTTCGGGTTTCGATCTCGTTCATTTTGCGCTGGTATTCCGCCGACAGGGCGGTGCGGTCCCCGAGAAAGACCACCCGGTTGTTTTCTTTTTCGTAGTCAAAGGCCTTGATCAGGTAATCCCCGAACAGACGCATGATCGCGCCCACCTCCTCGGCGGGACGGCGCCAGTTCTCGGTGGAGAACGCATAGAAATAGACCGAGGCCACCCCCAGCTCGTTGCAGTAGCGGGTGATATCCTGGAACACTTCCGCGCCCCGCTTGTGGCCTGCGGTGCGGGGCAGGCCCCGCTTTTTGGCCCAGCGGCCGTTGCCGTCCATAATAATGCCGATGCTTAAGCCCCGGGCAAAATCCGCCGCATGCTCCATGCTGCCAGCTCCTTTCGTTGCGGGACGGCTTCACATACAAAGCGCCGAGCACAAAGCAGGAAAGCGCCTCTGTGCGCGCCGTACCGCCCCGTATCGGGGCAATTTGTACCGCAGCGCCCCGGCGGGTTTCCTCCTCCATGCTCGGCCGTAAAGACCGTGCCCTTGTACTGTCCGTCAGCGGGAACGGTCAGATCTCCATGATCTCCCGGTTCTTCTCCTCGCAGACCTTGTCAATCTCCTTGACGGCCTTGTCGGTAGCCTTCTGCATCTGTTCTTCCAGCTTCTTCAGGTCGTCCTCGGTGACTTCGCCCGCCTTCTTGGCAGCCTTGAACTTATCCAGCGCGTCGCGGCGCACGTTGCGCACCGCCACCTTGGCCTCTTCGCCCATCTTCTGCACGTCCTTGGCCAGCTGCTTGCGCCGCTCCTCGGTGGGGGCGGGGAACACCAGACGGATCACACGGCCGTCGTTGGTGGGGTTGATGCCGATGTCGCTGGTCTGGATCGCCTTCTCGATCGCGCGCAGCAGCGAGGCGTCCCAGGGGGTGATGGTCAGGATGCGGGCTTCGGCTACCGCCACCGCCGCCACCTGCTGCACCGGGGTGGGGGTGCCGTAGTAGTCCACCGTCAGCTTATCCAGCACGGCGGGATTGGCGCGGCCGGCACGCACGGCGGCCAGCTCCTTTTCCAGATGGCGGATGCTCTGGGACATTTTTTCCTCGTAAACCTTGGTCATTTCGCTCATGTTGATTCTCCTTTTGTGATCAAAGTCGGTTGCGCGGTTCCGGTTTTACAGCAAGGGCGGCCGGATGCGCCCGTTTTGTCTTTTATTCCTGCACCAGGGTGCCGATCTCATCGCCCTGCACGGCACGGGCAATGTTGTCCGGGTCGCGCATGTCGAACACCAGCACCGGCATATGGGTATCCCGGCACAGCGCCGCGGCGGTGGCGTCCATCACGCCCAGCTTCTCCTCCAGCACCTTGCTGAAGGTAAGGGTGTCGTACTTCACCGCATCCGGGTATTTCTTCGGATCCTTGTTGTAAACGCCGTCCACCATGGTGGCCTTGAACATCACGTCGGCGCCGATCTCCGCGGCCCGCAAGGCAGACGCACTGTCGGTGGAGAAGAACGGGTTGCCGGTGCCGCCGCCAAACAGCACGATGCGGCCGGCTTCCAGGTTGCGCACCGCCTCGCCGCGGGTAAAGGGCTGGGCCACCTGGGGCATCGCCAGCGAGCTCATCACGCAGGTTTCCATCCCCTGCTGCTCCAGCGCGTCGGCCACCGCCAGGCAGTTCATGATGGTGGCCAGCATCCCGATCTTGTCGGCACAGGTACGCTCCATCTTGCCGCTGGAACGGCCGCGCCAGAAGTTTCCGCCGCCTACCACAATGCCGATCTGGGCCCCCAGATCCCGGGCCTGTTTGATGCCCCGGCAGATTGCTTCCAGGGTGGGCTCGTCAAAGCCGACGCCCTTGTCGCCGGCCAGGGCTTCGCCGCTGAGTTTGAGCAGAATCCGTTTGTATCGTATCGCCATACTTGTTCATCCACCGTTTCCTTGGATTTGATTTCTTTTATTTTACAATAAACCTACGACAAAGTAAACACCAAAACCGCACCGGGACGGCGCGGCATGCCAGGCAAAGAAAAAACGGGCGGGAACGATGCAACGTCCCACCCGTTCAAGGTGCTCATTTTTGCTGTGCAAACTCCCGCTGGACCATCCGGCGCATATCGTCCGCTTCCAGCATGGCGGACACCGGCGAGGAATGCAGCTCCCCGGCGGCATCCCAGCCGGAGGGAATCGTCAGTTCCGCGCTGGTCCCCTGCGGGCTGCCGGTAATATACATATGCCAGCCCAGCGCCTTGCAGAACTCCCGGCAGAGATACAGCCCCAGACCGCTGCCCCGGGTAGACGGCGGGGAAAACGGCTGTTCGCTGTTCAGCCGGTCAGCCAGCGCGGCGGGCAGGCCCGGCCCGTCGTCCCGCACCCGGAGAAGGTGCTTGTCTTCGCCGGGTTCCAGTTCCATCCAGACATGGCCCCGGGCGCCGCCGTGGTACACCGCGTTGGAAAGCAGGTTCAGCACCACCCGGTCGGCCAGGATACGGTCCGTCATGACCGCCAGCGACTGCGTCCCGGCGGAGAAAGCAAGCGCCACCCCCTGGCGTGCCGCGCAGGGCGCTACCAGCTGCGCCAGCCGTTCCAGGTGGGAGACCAGTTCCACAGCCTGCGGACGGACCGCTGCGCCGGCGCTCAGGCACTGGTAGGCGTCCAGAATATTTTCCGCCATACGGCCCAGCACCGCCGCGCTGTCCTGAATGCTCTGCAGCGCGTGTTCCTGCTGGGGGGTATAGCAGCCGGGGCTGCGGCGCGCGGCCTCGGCCAGAAATTCGGCGCCGGTAAGGATTACGTTCAGCGGGCTTTCCATATCCTGACAGAACCCGCTTAAAAATGCCTGCTCCCGGCGCTGCGCGTCCTGATCCTGTACGGTTTTGGGGTCGTCCATACTTCATTTCCTCCGCAAATACGCAGTATCACCCGCCCCGCGCCAGACCGGCCAGACGCTCCAGCAATGCTTTGCTGGTCATCCGTTTGCCGGGATGCTCCCGCCCGAAATGTTCGGCCATCTGACGATACAGCGGCGTATTCCGGGTTTCCAGGATTTTCAGCGCCCGCCGCATGCTGGTATCCACCGCGGATACACTGACGCTGCCAGCCTGGGCAGCGGGTATGTAGACCTCTTTGAGCAGCGCGAAATCGGGGCCGCAGGCCATGGCCGCCTGCAGACAGCAGCGGAAGCAGCTGTAAAAGCTGTCGCCGGGACGCAGGCCCATCCGTATGAGCCAGACGTCCAGCGGGTCCTGCCCGTCGGCCGCAAAGCTTTCGCATACATCCAGCGCGCGGCTGGCCAGGCGCTGCAGGGTGTAGGGCTTGACCAGATAGTAGTCCGCCCCGGCCTGCAGGCACCGCGCCTGCAGCGCGGGCAGCTCCGCGTCGAACACAACGATCACGCGGGGCGGGCAGAGCAGTTCCGCCTGCCCCATCGCCACCAGCAGTTCCCGGGCATCCATATCGCCCCGCAGTTCCAGCGAGGTAATCACCAGATCCACCGGACGCTCCCGCAGGGCGCTGAGCAGCACACTGCCCTCGGTGAATGTGCCCCGAACCGCAAATTCGGGACGCATGGAAAAGTAATCTGCCAGCAGGCCCAGCTGCTGCAGGTTGTTTTCCGCGAGATACAGGTCAAGTGCGGGCCACCGGCAATCTGTTCCGCCCATTCCTTTCGCGCCGCCTTTCCATCAGAATTTTTGCATCAGCTCGTGCAGCACGTCCTGCCAGTTCTCCAGCGGGACGGCGTTTTCATACAGACATTGAAGAAGCTGTACGGCGGCCAGCCTGTTCAGCGGACCGAGCACGCAGGAATCCGTGCGAACGCCCGTTTTCTGCCGGTACTCCAGACAAATGCGCCAATTCTGTGGTCCTTCCTGCCATAGAGCATACAACATTTTCCCCTCTGCCTGCAAGTGCCCCAGCGAAGAAAATGAGCGCACGAACCGACAAATCTCCTTTTCTTTCATCCAAAACAACTCCTGCCTCACATGGAATTTTCTTTGCAAGGTTCCCCTTCTGAGGATACCCCGGCCGCCGCCCGGCTGCAAGCAGAAAAAATCGTCTTTTTTCGTCACCGCTTTCCGCGCCATACCGCTTTCGCCCTTTTGCTGCCGGCATCAGAGGCGTACCGGGCGGCTGTTCCTGCCGCGAAATTTCCGCACAGGCAAAATTCTTTTTGGAAACCCCTTGACAAATTCTGCCGGATGCTTTATACTCATCAAGTGCCGTGGGCCTGTAGCTCAGTTGGGAGAGCGCTGCGTTCGCATCGCAGAGGTCAAGGGTTCGAATCCCTCCAGGTCCACCATGAAAATGCCCCGGTCGGTGACCGGGGCATTTTACATTTTCCGGAAGAAAGGCGGTTTTTATGGAATTCCAACGGATTGACCGGCGCAGCTGGCCCCGGGATGCGTGCTTCAACCATTACTTCCACGCTGTTCCCTGTACCTACAGCATGACGGTCAAGCTGGATATCACGCCGATCCGCTAGCAGGGCGTAAAGCTGTATCCGGCCATGCTGTACGCCCTCTGCACGGTGGTGAACCGCCACGCCGAGTTCCGCACATCCCTGGATGAGGCAGGCAATGTGGGAGTATTCTCCGACATGGTGCCCTGTTATACTATTTTTCATAAGGATACCGAGACCTTTTCCAATATCTGGACGGAGTACCATCCCCGTTTTTCGGAGTTTTTGCATGCGTATCAGCAGGACCTGCAGTGCTATGGCCAGAATCCGGGGCTGGAAGCCAAGCCAGGCACACCGGCCAACAGCTTTCCCGTTTCGATGATCCCCTGGACGACCTTTGACGGCTTCAACCTGAATCTCCCCAACGGGGCCGGGTATCTGCTGCCGATCTTTACCATGGGAAAGTTTTACCAGCAGGAAGACCGGTACTGGCTGCCGCTGTCTGTACAGGTGCACCACGGCGTATGCGACGGATTCCATCTGTGCCGTTTCATCAACGAACTGCAGGAACTGATCCGGCAGGAGGGTATTTTTGCGGCCGGTGAACCGGTGTAACCAGCCGGATTACAGGGCGGACGGAATAGGGCGGAGAAAAGTTTCATAACATTATAAAAGGCCATAAATCGTTTACGATTTTTCTCTCGACATCCGGCCGCCGGTTTGCTATAGTAGGGAAACACGCAGCAGCCAGACTCTTTGCAGGGATCTGCCCCATGCTGCCAAAAAGGAGAATGCTTCATGATCGTTCCTGTTCTGTTGTTTTGCGTAGGGCTGGTCTGCCTGATCAAGGGCGGCGACTGGTTTGTGGACGGTGCCACCGGCATCGCCCGCCGTTTTCATCTGCCCGAACTGCTGATCGGTGCCACCGTGGTCTCCATCGGCACCACCCTGCCGGAGGTTATGGTCTCCACCACCTCGGCGCTGGGCGGGCACGGAGAGATCGCCTATGGCAACGCCATCGGCTCGATTATCTGCAACACGGCCCTGATCGCCGCCCTCACCATTGCGGTTCGGCCCGGCAAGGTCGATCCCAAAAGCCTGCGCACACCGGTGATCTTCTTCTTCCTGGCGGCGCTGTTCTACGCGGGGATCGCCTACACCACCGGGTATTTCAGCCGGGCAGCCGGCCTGATCCTGCTGGCACTGTTTGTGGTGTACATGGTCATGACCGTGCGGCAGATGACCGCCAAACCGGCCGCTGCCGCACCAGAGGAACCGGCTGCTGAGACGGAACCGCTTTCCCGGGAACTGATTTTGCTGGTGGTAGGCGCGGTGTTGATTGCCATCGGCGCCAATCTGCTGGTGGACAACGGCACCCTGATTGCCCAGGCGCTGGGCGTGCCGGAATCGGTGATTGCGCTGACCTTTGTGGCGCTGGGTACTTCCCTGCCGGAACTGGTTACCGCTATCACCTCGCTTGTTAAAGGGCACAGCGCTCTCTCGCTGGGCAACATCATCGGCGCGAACCTGTTCAATCTGGTGCTGGTAAGCGGTGTGTCGGTGGCACTGGCCCCCTTCAGCATCCCCCAGACGGCCCAGATTGCCGGCCATAACGCCTCGCTGGTCATGGACATCCCGGTGATGTTCGCCGTAATGCTGCTGCTCACCGTGCCCGCCCTGTTGCGCGGCAAGCTGAGCCGGGTACAGGGAATCGTTCTGCTGGCCATCTACGCGGTATTCTGCGCGATCCAGTTCAGCATTTAATCTGTCAAAAACGGGCCGCTGTCGGAAAGGACAGCGGCCCGTTTTTTATGGCCAGCCCGGTTCCGGTGCGGGAAGCGCATCGGGCAATGCAGTAAGATAATACAGGCGGGCGGAATAGTCCGGCATGACCCGCACTTCCTCGTTGTATCCGGTTCCGGCAAACCGGGCTTTACGCCGCAGGCCAGCCTCCATGAGAAGGTCCCCGGCGGCCGTATAGCTCTCCTTTTCGGTGTCGAGCATATACCGGTCCGCCGCCGCGTGAACCAGCAGGCCACTGGTGTTGACGCTGACCGGCAGCACCGCATTGAGCAGGGTACCGAAATCCCGGATATCAATTTTCTGGGCGCGGGACTCCACCTGATACCGCCGGTTCGGGTCCAGGCCCGCCAGCCGCAGCGGCGGCGTTTCGCTGTTGGGCTCGATCCGGCCCACTGCGTCCAGCACCAGTGCTTCGGTTTTATCGTCCGACACCACCATCCAGGCGCACGACTCCCCGCCCGCCGCCGGCACAAAGGGCGATGCCAGCCGGTAAAGCTGACCGAACTGGAACAGCTTCCGGTGCTGTTTGTAGAAAGCGATCTGGGCCGCCACCACGCTTTTCTCGGCAGGGGACAGGCGGGTCACGTCCAGCTCATACCCCAATATGCCGAATGCCGCCACGTCAAAGCGGGCCTCCAGCTGGGAGGTGCGCAGGGTCTGGTGGTTGGGTGAGGCGGCCACGTGGCAGCCCATAACGCTTTGCGGATATCCGCCGCTGGTGCCGCTCTGGATCTTCATCCGTTCCCAGGCATCGGTGTCGTCGCTGGTCCAGATTTGCGGCATATAGCAGAGCATTCCCAGATCAAACCGGTTGCCGCCGCTGGCACAGCTTTCAAACAGAACCTCCGGATAGCTGCCGGTGACCTGTTCCAGCACCCGGTACAACCCCTGCATCCAGCAGAGACTGAACTGCCCCTGTTCTGCCAGCACCGGGCTGTAGCAGTCGGTCATATGCCGGTTCATGTCCCATTTGATATACCGGATAGGCGCGGAATCCAGCAGCGCATTCAGCTGGCCGATCAGGTAGTCCTGCACTTCGGGGCGGCACAGATCCAGCACCAGCTGATGGCGGCTGAGAGCGGGCGAAATTCCCGGCGTCTGCACCGCCCAATCCGGATGGCTGCGGTAGAGCTCGCTGTCCGGGCTGACCATCTCCGGCTCCACCCACAGGCCGAACGCCAGCCCCAGATCGTTCAGTTTACGGCCAAGACCCGCCAGTCCGCCGGGCAGCTTTTTGCTGTTGACCGTATAATCGCCCAAGGAACAGGTGTCCGAATCCCGTTTGCCAAACCAGCCGTCATCCAGCACAAACAGCTCGATCCCCAGCTTTTTGGCCTCTCTGGCCAGGCGCAGCAGTTTTCCCTCGTTAAAGTCAAAGTAGGTGGCCTCCCAGTTATTGAGCAGAACCGGACGGGGCCTGTCGGCCCAGGGGCCGCGCACAATATGCCGCTGCACGAACCGGTACAGGTTCCGGCTGACGCCGCCGGTTCCCTGCCGGGAAAAGGTGAGGACGGCTTCCGGGGTATCCAGCATCTCGCCGGGGGCCAGCGTCCAGCTGAAGTGCTCCGGCTGGATGCCGGACAGCACCCGGGTCTTGCCATAGGGGCCGGTCTCCACCCGTTCCAGATGGCTGCCGCTGTAGATCAGGTTAAAGCCGTAAACCCGGCCGGAATCCTCCCCTGCCCCCGGCTCTGCCAGCTGGAAAAAGGGATTGCAATAGTGGGAAGAGTTGCCGGTGCGGCTGCCGAACTCCCGCACGCCTTCGGTAAGCGGCGCAGCCTGTGGACGGCGTTCCCGGGCCCAGGCGCCGGTAAAGGTGGTAAGGGTATACTCCCTGCGGGGCAGATCCAGCTGGCTGCTCAGGCACCGAAGAATGGTTACCGGGGCATCACCGGTGTTGCGCAGCCGCAGCCGACGGGTAATTACATCACAGGCCGGGTACAACGTGTAGATCAGCTGCGCTTCCAGGCCCTTTGTGGTGGTAAAGGTGCTCACCAGGGTCTCCGCACCGCCCCAGGCGGCGGGCAATCCCGCGGGCGGCAGCGGTTCTTCCCGCTGTTCCGCCCCGCAAAAGGCCCAGTCACAGACGGAGCTGCCATCGGCAAACCGGGCGCTGACCATGCCCATCCGGAAGTCCCCACGGCCATCCGGGGTAAGTTCCAGGCAAAGGTGCAGCAGCGAGTCCGGTTCCGCACCGGCCACCACCACATCCGTGCCATACCCTGCGCCTGTTTTTTCTCGCAGGGCCGGCACATCCGGCTGGATCTTCGTACCATAATGCAGCGTCTCCAGCAATGCACCCCGGCGCGCCATGTAATACCCGGTATGATCGGTTTCCAGGCAGATCAGATCTCCGTCAAGCCGGATCATTGCTCCCGCCTCTCTTTCAGTTCAGCCGCAATACGGCGGTTCATCTCCTCGGTCAGGGCGTATTTTTTGCGGAAATAGAAGATGGAAACCAGCAGGCCGGCAATCGGCACCAGAATCATCAGCACCCGCAGCCCCAGCAGGGTACCCGCCGTCTGAACGGCGGCCTCGGTATCCAGGCCGATCAGGTCAATGCCCACGCCCGCCACCAGCACACTGATCGCACTGGCCAGCTTGACCACAAAGGTCTGCATGCTGAAGATCACGCTTTCGTTGCGGCGTCCTGTCTTCCACTCACCGTAGTCCACCGAATCCGCCAGAAATACGGTGGTGAGCACGGTGGCCAGGCCAAACCCGATGTAGATGATAAAGGCGGCCAGCCCCAGCAGCGGAACGTTGGAAGAGCCCAAACTGCCCAGCACAAACAAAAACGCGTAGCCGAAGATGGTCACTCCGATTGAGCCGGTCAGAATCGTCTTGCTGCTCCAGCGACGGCGCAGTACCGGCAGGCTGACCATGCTCAGAATCTGGCCCACCCCGCCGATGGTGCCGAACAGGCTGTACAGGTCACTGTTTCCGATATCATATTTGAAGAAATACAGGGCCAGCTGGGTGGTCAGGTACAGGGAGGCGTTGAACAGGATAATCCCCACAACCACCACCATGGCCTGGTCGTTGGCAAGCAGGGCGCCGAACATCTCCCGCATGGTGGGCGCTTTGCCGGCCGGGATGGCTTTTTCCCGGATGCCCAGCACGCAGATCAGTTCTGTAATCACGAACAGTACCGCGATAGCAGCAGCAAACAGTGCAAATCCCTGTCTTTCGCTGCCGCCGATCCGCACCACAATCAGCATGGTAAGTACGGTGGGTATCGCATAACCGACCGCGGCACTGGTACGGCCGATGACCGACAGGTTTTCCCGTTCCCGGCCTGCGCTTGTCAGCGCGGGGATCATGCTCCAGAACGGGATGTCCATCATGGTATAGGTCACGCCCCACAGTACATAGGCCACCGAGGCGTAGACCAGCACGCCGGTTCCGGTAACGCTTTCCGGCATGGCAAACATTCCGTACAAAACCAGTGCATTGGTCACCGTACCGGTGAAGATCCAGGGACGATACCGGCCAAAGCGGGTATTGGTTTTTTCTACGATGACCCCCATCAGCGGATCATTGAAGGCGTCAAATACCCGTGCTGCCATCATCATGATACCGGTAAAGGTACCGCTGATCCCCAGTACTGTGTTGTAATAGTACAGAATAAACCCGGATACCAGGGCGTAGACCATGTCTTTGCCCACAGCGCCGATTCCAAAACTAATTGTTTGCCGCATCTTGTGTTGCATCACAATCCCCCTCTTTCTGAATCGTAAAGTTCAGGGTTACCGGCTCCATCCCGGCAGCTTGTAAGGTCAGGGTCGCCTGCCCCGCCCGGCCCAGCGTGCGCAGATAGGTTCCGGTCATACCGCCCTCCAGCGGAAGCGCCGACGGGCCAATCAGTTCCGCGTCCCCCTCCACCGTCAGGGTCACGGCCCGGCTGGCAAAAGGTGCCAGACAGCCATTCTGATCCACCGCCCGGATACGTACGGTGGCCATGTCCCAGGTATTTCGCTCGGTCAGGATCTGTGTATCCGAGCGGACTTCCAGCCTGATTCGCTGCACCGGTTCCCGCACCTGCTGTGCAACCGGCTGGCCGTTCCGGATTGCTTCAAACCGCCAGCTGGTAGCAATTTCGCCCCAGCCGGCCACGTATTTGCCAAACAGGTCCACCGCCTGCTGATAGGTAAGCCGGTTTATCAGCATGAGTTTAGCTGCCAGCAGCAGAATCCGCGGCGGCAGTGCGCCGGTTCCATATTTGGCCGCCGCCAGCAAGCACTGCCGAAGCTGCTTGGCCACCGAGGGAGAAAAGCCTTCTTTTTCCTCCAGCAGGCTGCCGATCCGGTCGTCAATCGGGATGGGCGGATGCTCCATATGCGGGTATTCTTTTCCGGGGAAGAACTCCCGCACAAATTCTCCGTTCTTGTACAGGCGAATCGAATCCGCATTGGTAAACGCATATATGGTTCCCAGATCCCCGGCCGGATGTTCTCCGATATCCATGGTGCTGCTGATTTCCAGAACGGTATCCCTCCTCCCCTCTGCGGCGTATACCGCCGCGGCGGGTTTCGGATTCCGGAACATGTCCAGAACGCCATGGTAGCATACCCGGTCACCGCTGCCGAAGTCCTGGTGCGTGTTATAGTCAAACATGCACCAGCCAAAGCACCCGGCAATATCCGTCTGTGCCGCTACGGCATCCAGCACACGGGCGTGGCGCAGGGCATGCTCCAGCCGTTTGCCTTCCCAGTCACCGCTCTTGGTGGGGAACATGTGTCCGTTGTATTCCGAAACCAGATACCCTTTGCTTGTATCCGGCGTAACCTTTCGTTTTGGATCACAGCCCCTGTTTGTGCCGTTGTGGACAAAATCGTTATAGGTATACACATCCTCCAGCAGATGGCTTTTGGGAAAATTGCGCACGCCGCCGGTGGGACGGGTGGGATCCAGCTGATGGGCCATCGCGTTGGTACGCTGATAAAAGGCATCGTCATCGGCGCTTTCGTTGATCCGGACACCCCACAAAAAGATGCTGGGATGATTGCGATACTGCAGCACCATCTCTTTTACATTCTCGACTGCCTGATCTTTCCAGGCTTCGTCCCCGATATACTGCCAGCCTGGAATCTCTGTAAAGACCAGCAGCCCCAGCTCATCGCACCGATCCAGAAAAGCATGGCTTTGCGGATAATGGCTGGTACGCACGGCGTTGCAGCCCAGTTCATATTTCAGGATCTCTGCGTCCAGCGCCTGCGCGCGATCCGGTACCGCATAGCCCATATACGGCCAGCTTTGGTGACGGTCCAGGCCGCGCAGTTTGATTTTCTTCCCATTGAGATACAGGCCGTCTGCCCGGAAATCCACCGTGCGGAAACCAAACCGCACCGTCTGCTCATCCATCAGGCGATTGTCGCGCCACAGTTCCAGTCTGGCCGTACACAGACGCGGCGCATCCGTGCTCCAGAGCGGTACGTTTGGAAAGGAGGTGGTAAGGGAAGGAACAAAGGGCTGTTCCGTTTTCCAGAGTTCTGCGCCGTGATCGTCAGTTACCCGGACCCGGAGCGTACAGCCATCCGCATCCACTGCTTCGGACGACACGGAAAACACACCGTCCGCACTGCCATTCACAAACACATTCTCCAGCATGGCAGGACCGCGCACCTCCAGCGTTACCTCTCGGTACAGGCCGCCGAAGGTCATATAGTCGATTGCTTTGCCGAAAGGCGGAATGTTCAGTGTTTCCCGGCTGTCTACCCGCACCAGAATGAGGTTCTCTTCTTCAAATCGAAGGTGGTCTGTTAAGTCTACCGTGAACGCCGTGTATCCGCAGGAGTGGGTGTACAGGGAAACGCCATTCAGGAACACCTCTGCCTGATGAGCTGCTGCGCCAAAACGAAGTTGTACCCGACGCCCCCGCCAGGCAGCCGGTGGTGTAAGAATGTGCAGATAGGCACTCTCCCGCTGGTAGTCCTCTTCCGGGGAGTAGTTCGCCTGCAACATTGTAGTGGTATGCGGAATACGGACAACCTCCAGTGTATCCGGCAACGAGCCGGGTTTCGCCTGGCGCAAATCATCCGAATAGCACGGGGTAAAAAACCAATTATCATTCATGGGATACTGCATAGGTCAGGTCCTCCGTTCAATTCCTTTCATCAGCACATCCATCATGGCATCCAGTGCCTGCTGATAGCTCATTCCGCTCTCTGGAAACGCCGGAGCTGTCAGGAAGTATTCCATACTGCCGATGACCATTCCCTGAAAAACCGGCAAAGAAAACGGTTCCAGTTCACCCTCGTCAATGCCCTGCTGCAGCAGAGCCAGTGTGGGCTCCCAACCGGTTTCCAGATGGCGGCGAATACAGCGATAGACAGCAGGATATTTCTCCGCTACAACCTCCACCCGGTACCAGTTCACCTTCTGATACTGCTCCGGCAATACGATAATCAGCCGCCGGATCTTTTCAGTCAATGAGAGGGCCGGATCCTGCAAAATTCGTTGCTCGCATTGCTTGATCTGGGTAAAACCATGCTCTGCCACCGCTAAAAGAAGCTCTTCCTTACTTTCAAACATTTGATACACGGTTTTTTTGCTGATACCCAGGGAAGCGGCCAGTTCACTCATGGTAAAGTGCGTACCTTGCTCCGAGACAAGTTCCATCGTTTTCTCCAGGCAACGCTCATAAAGTTCCATGCTTCGCAGGCCTCCTTTCTGTTTTCGCCCTTTAGGAAACCAGATTTCAATTTTTAGTTTCCATTTGGTTTCATTATACTGTGGCACCACCAAGCTTGCAATCCGGCAAAAAAAATTCATCGCTTCTTGCCAAAAAGCGATGAATCGATTTGTTTATATTGCCAGGATCATACTTAAAAAAGATTCGGGCCAAAGAACTCTTCAAAAGCCTGTAATTCATCTCTCGGACGCAAACCTGGTGCGCTTCCAGACGAGGCCGTTAAGACCGACCTTCCGGTGGAAGGTCGGTTAGGCCGAGAGTCCCTGCGAGCTGAACCGGAGCGCGCAGCGCGAACGGTGAAGCCGCCCGTCATCCGTCCGCCGCAAGCCTGGTGCGCTTCCAGACGAGGCCGTCAAGACCGACCTGCCGGTGGAAGGTCGGTTAGGCCGAGAGTCCCTGCGAGACGAACGCGAGCCACAGGCGAAGCGTGAGTCCGCCCCACGGGAAACGACCAGTTTCCCGTGGGGGAAGCAGCACCAAACAAAAAAAGCCACCCAAATTGGGTGGCTTTTTTATTTGGTGCGCTTCCAGGGACTCGAACCCTGGGCCCGCTGATTAAGAGTCAGCTGCTCTACCAACTGAGCTAGAAGCGCATATGGTGACCCGTGGGAGAATCGAACTCCCGTTTGCGGCGTGAGAGGCCGCCGTCTTGACCGCTTGACCAACGGGCCATATGTGCCGTACGGTGTTACCCGTACGGCTTTAAAAGAGAAAGCCGGCGCCTACCTATTTTTGCGGGTCGTCTCCAACCAACTATCTTCGGCACGACAGAGCTTAACTACTGTGTTCGGAATGGGAACAGGTGGGACCTCTGCGTCATCGGCACCGGCCGTATATGCTAAACCTCGTTCAGCCTGGCCTAACATATTCTCTTTTGGTGAAAGCGCGATGCGCCTTCAAAACTGAACAGCAAGTTCTGCTTGGCAACTGGAGTACCTTCTTAGCCTTTGTGGTCAAGCCCTCGACCTATTAGTACACGCTGGCTGAACGTGTCACCACGCTTACACCTTGTGCCTATCAACCTTGTAGTCTTCAAGGGGTCTTACCTGATTGACTCAGTGGGATATCTTATCTTTGGGCCGGCTTCACGCTTAGATGCTTTCAGCGTTTATCCGATCCGCACATAGCTGCCCAGCTGTGCCACTGGCGTGACAACTGGTGCACCAGAGGTGCGTCCATCCCGGTCCTCTCGTACTAGGGACAGATCCCATCAAATATCCTGCGCCCACGACAGATAGGGACCGAACTGTCTCACGACGTTCTGAACCCAGCTCGCGTACCGCTTTAATTGGCGAACAGCCAAACCCTTGGGACCGAATACAGCCCCAGGATGCGATGAGCCGACATCGAGGTGCCAAACCTCCCCGTCGATGTGGACTCTTGGGGGAGATCAGCCTGTTATCCCCAGGGTAACTTTTATCCGTTGAGCGATGGCATTTCCACTCACATACCACCGGATCACTAACTCCAACTTTCGTTACTGCTCGACCCGTCGGTCTCGCAGTTAGGCTGGCTTTTGCGTTTGCACTCTCTTGCTTGGTTTCCGTCCAAGCTGAGCCAACCTTTGAACGCCTCCGCTACGCTTTAGGAGGCGACCGCCCCAGTCAAACTGCCCACCTAACAATGTCCCCCGACCCGATTCAGGGCCGCAGGTTAGAATTCCAATATCGCAAGGGTGGTATCCCAAGGTCGGCTCCGCAGCAGCTGACGCCACTGTTTCCTAGCCTCCCACCTATCCTGTACATACAATATCGAAACCCAATATTAGGCTACAGTAAAGCTCCATGGGGTCTTTCCGTCTTGTCGCGGGTAACCGGCATCTTCACCGGTACTACAATTTCGCCGGGCGGGCTGTTGAGACAGTGCCCAAATCATTACACCATTCGTGCGGGTCAGAACTTACCTGACAAGGAATTTCGCTACCTTAGGACCGTTATAGTTACGGCCGCCGTTTACTGGGGCTTCAGTTCTCTGCTTGCACAGATCCCCTTAACCTTCCAGCACCGGGCAGGTGTCAGCCCGTATACGTCATCTTTCGATTTAGCACAGACCTGTGTTTTTGCTAAACAGTTGCTTGGGCCTATTCTCTGCGGCTCATCTCTGAGCACCCCTTCTCCCGAAGTTACGGGGTCAACTTGCCGAGTTCCTTAACAACCCTTCTCCCGTTGGCCTTAGAATCTTCTTCCTACCTACCTGTGTCGGTTTGCGGTACGGGCGCCTGACAAATACACATGGCTTTTCTCGCCTCTCTCCATGCTGGACTTCG